>CAWGLJ010000009.1:0-376946 GCA_963823415.1 uncultured Gammaproteobacteria bacterium
GCTGCGTGCAAGACCCGCGCCGACGCCCCTGGATAAACTCTGCCGAGTCTTCGACTTACGAGCGGCTAGGGCGGCTGAATCTGCTACTGAAAATCCGCGTGTCGCTGGTTCGATTCCGCCCTGGCCACCATTCCCATCAAGCACTGGCTGACGGTCAGTAACGCCAGTTAGACTCCTTCGTCATCGCGACCAACAAAAGGTGATGCGATGAACGAACCGGACGCGCCGCAGCAGCCTTGACCTGCCTGGCGATTTGAGGACCAGCTGATGCCTGGAGAAGTCCGCATCGATATAGGTCCAAAGTACATCTCGACAGTCCCCTGGATGCCCCGCAGGCTGCACACGAGGGAGTTTGTGCACAACTAAAATCAGGGTGCTGACAGCCACGTGTCACTGCGCCGTGTCGTCGTCGTCGTACTTTCGCTCGCGGGAGCCATGCTCCTTGCGATCTTGCTCTATGTCGCGCTCGCCGACCTGGGCCGGCACAAGGGCCAGGTCGAGGCCCTGGTCACGAAGCAGTTGGGCCGGCCCTTCGCGATCGACGGGGCATTCGAGCTTCAGGTGCTGCCATCGGTCTCCGTGCTCGCCGAGCGCGTCCGCATCGGCAACGCGGAATGGGGCTCGAAGCCGCAGATGCTCGAGATCGGGCGCTTCTCGACGCACGTCGGGCTGTGGTCGCTGATCTCGGGTCCCGTCGATGTCCGCTCGCTGGAGCTGAGCGACGTCTCAATACTCCTCGAAAGGAATCGCGAGGGCGACGGCAATTGGACCTTCACCGGCGCGGACACGGTGGATGAGGCGACCCTGCCCGACTCGGGCATCACCGAGTTTCCGGTGGTCATCCAGCACGCGCAGCTCAGCAACGTGGCGGTCACTTTTCGCGAGCCCGAGGTGACGGACCGCGTCGCGCTTCTCGAGACCTTGACGATCGAACCCGGCACCGACGGCCTGCTGGCGATCTCCGGCGATGGAAGACTGGACCAGTACAGGACGAAAGTGGGCGGACACATCGGACCCATCGATGCGCTCTTCTCCGGGCGGAACATCCGCATATCGGTACAGGCTGCGATCGAGAGGCTGCAACTCGGCATCGAGGGCAGCCTTGGCCGTCTAGATCCGCTGGACGGTGCGGACCTCGCCTTGAAGCTCGAGCATCCGGATCTCGGCGGGATGCTCGAGAACCTTCGATTGCCGGTAGTCGCAACGGGTACGCTGAACGTCGACGCCCGATTGAAGGACGCCGGTGAGCCGACGCAGTTTGATCTCGATGCCAGGCTCGGCGATATCACGGCCAGGCAAATGGAACCCTCCAGACGCTCGGGTTGCCCGGCTCGGACCTGCAATTCGAATCGTCGGTCGCTGACGCCGCCCGGCTCGCGCGGGTCTTCAATGTCAGTGACGTGCCGGCGGAAGCCCTGTCGGCCAGCGGCCGCGTAGCGTCCACGGCGAAGGAAATCACGTTCAGCGGACTCCGTGTCGAGCTGGCCGGGGCGCACGTGAAGGCGGACAGGCACGTTTCGCCAGGCCGGCGACCGGGACGCGGATATCCAGTTCGAGCTGGACGCCGAAAACCTGATGAGGCTGCGCAAGGGGCTGCCGGACATACCGTTCGCCATGAGCGGCAATTACGTCGAGAGCCGCGACAAGCTCGAGCTGAAGGACGTCACGTCGCGCATTGGCGAAACCGAGCTGACCGGATGGGCTTCGATGAACAAGGACGAAAAGCGGCACGTCGAAGCCGAAGTGACAACGGCGCGCATCGACCTGACGCCGTTTTTCGACAAAGAGCCGGACAGCGGCGCGAAGTCGCCTGCTGATGGCGCGAGCGCCCCGACTGCGGACGCAAAACATTCGCCGGAGGAGCCGAAGGCCAAGTACGTGTTCAGCGAAGCGCCCTTGGGACTGGGCAAGCCTGGCGGTGCCGACGCGAAGCTACGTTTCGTCGCGCATGAAGTAAAGCTTGCCGAGGGAATGCTGAAGGACGTGGATGGCACGTTGGTCGTCGAAGCCAGACAAGTGATGTTCGAGGGACGCGCCAAGGGCGGCCTCGGTGGCACGCTCGACAGCATGTTCAAGTTGACATCGGCGGGCGGCCGAGCTGCCGACATGGAACTCAAATTGATCCTGAAGGACATGCGCGCCGGCTTTGGCATGGCCGAGGGCATCGAGCCCAGCCTCGTTCCACCGACGAACGTCGAGGCGCATCTCCGGTCGAGCGGCGACTCTGCGCGCCAGATTGGCCTCGTCCGCCAACGGCCAGGTTCTGCTGACGCAGGGACCCGGCAAGATCAAGAGCGGCCTGCTCGGCGCGTACGGGAGCGGCATCCTCGGCCAGCTTGCCGGCAAGCTGAACCCGTTCTCGGCGCAGGACCCGTACACGCAGCTGGACTGCACGGTGGCCCGGGTCGACATCGTGGATGGCCATGCGACGGTCAAGCCTGTGCTGATGCAGTCCGAGAAGATCACCGTCACCGCGGAAGGCAAGGTGGACCTTCACACGGAGGATCTCACGGTCGACTTCAACACCAGCCCGCGGGAGGGCATCGGAGTCAGCCCGGGAATGTTCACCAACCCATTCATCAAGCTCGAAGGGACGCTCGCGAACCCCAGGATCGCAATCGGCGCCAAGGGCGCGATGTCAGGCGCAGTCGCCGTTGCAACCGGCGGCGTGTCGGTGGTAGCGCAAGGACTCGCGGACCGCGCAAGGGGTGAGGTGGACGCCTGCAAGAAGGTGCTCGAAGAGGCGACACACCCAGCGGAATGAAGATCCGCGTGTCGCCGGTTCGATTCCGGCCCTGGCCACCATCTCCGCAAATGCCACTGGTCCCGGAATCACCTGGGAGGCCAGGCCGGCGCTCTTGCATTCAACGCCTACAGCATCGGCTTTATCGCGGCGACGATAGACGGCAGCACCAGATCCTGAAAGTCGGAGCCGCTCTCCTGGACGTACAGGTACAGCGTCGTGAGGAACTGCATCGTGTTCTGGTGCCTGGCGATGCCGCGTTGCGAGGTCCACGCGTCGCCCCAGGTCGCGAGCGGCGCGGGGGCGCTCACCTGCTCAAACCACTTCCGCCATTCATCGGCCGTGTGCAACTTGCGCTTCGCAATGTAGAACACCGCCTGTGCGAGCCGATTACCTTCACCATAAATGTAGAAGTGCTCGCCCGCCGGCGCGACCTGAGTGGCGATCGCGGCGAGCATCTGGTCCAGTTGCGCCTTGGAGGTGCGGGGGTTCACGTGCCAACTGCAACATCATGTCAGCGGTGTGTGCCACGCCATGACGCCAGCCTTCGCGCTCGTCGAAGCCTCGATAGTCGCGGATGGATTCCAGGTAGCGCGTGCCGGCGTCGACGAGCTGCTGGAGCTGCCGGTCGGTCATGAACGGCTCGATACGGTCAAAGCGTACGATCTCCGCGAGCGTCAGCGCAGCGAATGGCCGCTCCACGCCGGCCGGGTCCGGGTGATCGGGGGCGAGCCGCATCACGAGTCGTTCCAGGATAGTGCCGGCCGTTGCGGCAGTGAGTTGCTTGTCTCGCAGCCATTTCGACAGCGCTTCGAACGCGATGCCGTCGCGCAGCTGCGGATCATTGCTGCCGAGGCAGGGCAGCAGATCGAGCGCAAGCGACTGCCGGCGCGCTTCATCCGGCACCGCGAACCCGTGAGCCTTCAGATCCACCAGCTGCTGGCGTGACATTCCTGCGGGCGGGCACGTCTGTGCGCCGGCGACCGGCGCAAGCAGGGCTGCAGCGAGGACAAGGGCGGCCGCAGCGGTCACGTTCAATCAGCCCTCAACCGCCGCGAACGCGCGCACGGGAAATGTTCCGAACCCCTTGACCTTGACCGGCACGGCGAAGAACTTCGCACCCCGTTCCGGCACGGCTTCGAGTCCGCAAAGATGCTCCACGATCGGAATGTCTGCGCCGAGCAGCGCGGAGTGCACCGGCCGTTCGCCGGTATCCGTGCTGTCGATATTGTGCGAATCGATGCCGACCATCACCGCGCCGGCGTCGCGCAGCCATTGCGCGAGTCGGCCCGTGAGGTATGGAAATCCCTCGAAGTAGTTTTCTGTCCGCCAGTGCCGTGCCCATCCGGTATGGATCAGCACGGCCTTGCCCCTGATGTCCGTCGCCGCAAACGGCAGGGCGTCGATCGCGCGACTGCCGGTCGGCTCGATTCGAGCGACCAGGCAGTCCAGGTTGGCGAGCGATTCCAGGGGCAGCTCGGACAGGTCCCTGCCATTCGCGAAACGATGGAACGGACTGTCCACATAGGTGCCCGTGTTGGCCACCATCTCGATGCGTCCGATCTGGAACTCGGTGCCCGCGGAATAGAGCTTGCGCGAGGCCTCGCGTGACAGGTAGTCACAGACCAGCGGTGCCGGCAAACCCTTGTACGTCAGCATGCCTGACTCGACCGTGTGACTGACGTCGAGGAGTCTCATGGATGACCCGATTCTACATTCGGTGCAAGATGCCGCATGCGCTCGAACGACGTGAAGTGTGCAAGGGAAGTCAGGTGAAGTACAAGGACTACTACGCCATCCTGGGCGTTCAGCGGACCGCGAGCAGCGACGAGATCAAGAAGGCGTACCGCAAGCTCGCGCACAAGTACCACCCGGACGTTTCCAAGGATCCGGCCGGGGAGGAGAAATTCAAGGAAATCGCCGAGGCGTACGAGACCCTCAAGAGTCCTGAAAAGCGCGCTGCCTACGACCAGCTCGGCACCCACCGGCCAGGGCAGGATTTCCAGCCGCCGCCGGACTGGGGCAAGCAGTTCGGGGACGAGCAGTTTTCCTTCGAGGGCGTGGATCTGGCGGACCTGTTCGCGGGGCTGGCGGCGGGCCGGCATCGTCCGGGGCAACGGGCCGGACAGTTCCGGATGCCGGGCCAGGATTACGAGGTCACGGCCAGCATCTCGCTCGAGGAAGCGTATCGCGGCACCGAGGTGGAACTGAATTTGACCGTGCCTGAGCACGACGAAGATGGATTCGTTCGCCGAGTGCCGCGCACGTTCAAGGTGCGCATTCCCCGGGGTGCTACCGATGGCCAGCGATTGCGTCTGCCCGGAAGAGGCGGCAAGGGGTTACATGGCGGTCGCGATGGCGACCTGTACCTCAACATCACGGTCCAGCCGCACCCGCTGTTTCGCGTGAAAGGACATGACCTGTACTTCGACCTGCCCCTGGCCCCGTGGGAAGCGGTATTGGGCGCGACCGTCGAGGTCCCGACGCTGGCCGGGCCCGTCCACCTGAAAGTACCGCCGAACGCACGAGCCGGACAGCAGTTGCGGCTCGCGAAGCGCGGGCTGCCCAGGCCGCACGGCGCGGAAGGCGATCTCTACGCCATCGTGCACATTGTCGTGCCTGCCGCGACGAGCGAACGGGAACGGGAATTGTTCAGGGAGCTCGCGCAGGGCTCGACATTCAATCCGCGCGGGCGCTTTCAAGAGGAGCTGAAAAGTGAAAACTGAACATGCGGAAGCCCAGTGGCTCACCGAGGCGTCCCGGTTTTCGTTGTCTGAACTCGTCGAGCTGTCGGGGTCGACGGTAGAAGAGTTGCAGGAACTCGTCGAGTACGGCGCCATCACGCCGGTCAATCCGGAGTCGTCGGATTGGCTATTCCCGGGACAGTGTCTCCCGACCATTCGCGTGGCGTGCCGGCTGCGCGTCAGCTTCGACCTGGAGCCGCACGGCGTGGCTTTGGTCATCTCGCTTCTGGACCGGATACACGATCTGGAAGCGCAGTTGGGCAGCCTCCGCGCGCAACTGCCGGGTCGAGCGCGCTAGCCTCAGTACTTTGGGAAATGCCGTTGCTTGATTTCTCGAGTCCGGACGTCGTACGGACTTTTCAGGTCATTAACGATGGCGTCATGGGCGGCTTGTCCAGGTCGCGGCTCGAGCTGGCGTCCGGTTTCATGTCGTTCGAAGGCGAGGTCTCGCTTGAGAACAACGGCGGCTTTGCATCCTTCAGGGGACCCGTCAGGTTCTCGGCGGATGCGGCAGCGTTGCTGTTGACGGTGCGGGGCGATGGGCGGCGATACAAGCTGACCCTCAAGCTCGATGACCGCCCCGGCACGGCTCAGTACCAGGCGGGGTTTGTCGCATCGCAGGAGTGGAAAACTTTGCGTTTCCTACCGGCAGATTTCCAGGCAAGTTTCCGCGGACACGCCGTTGCTGCGCCACCCGTTCAATTCGGAGACGTGCGGTACGTTGGCGTGCTCATTTCGGACAAGCAGTCGGGACCATTCAAGATCGGACTTAAAGAGCTCAGGATCACATGTCACGGAATTCCTTCACCGTGAATGCCAGGCCGATCAGCAGCATCACGAAGACATAGATGCCCAGCAACAAAAGATTGTCCGGCATCACGGCTTCCTCGCCATGAGCGCGGTCAACTTGAAGTAGATGCCGAAGCAGAAAATGGACGGTACCCAGATTGCCGTGAAAATCGCCTGCTCTCTGTCTTCAAGGACAAACCACAAGTAGGCGGAGATGGCAAACGAAACCATCACTGCCATCAGAATGAAGAAATCCGATTTCTTAAACATACAATCTCTCCAGGAGCTCTACTTTTCCAGGTAGTCCACAAATCCATAACCAATGGCGCTCAACAGGCAGCCGGCGATCGCTACCGAACCGACGATGCGAACGCCCGACGAGATGCCGTGGGCAAACGATTCCGCATCGACCAGTCCGGTGGCAACGAGCGTCAGGCCCGCGCATCCGACCAGCGTCAGGGAGTTGCCGACAAGGATCAGCAGCTTTCTGAAGAGGCTTTTGTTCGTTTCCACGTCGCTTGCGAAGTGCGCCGATTCAGGCGTTCCGGGCGGTCGAGAATCCTTCGCGCTGAATTGCAATCCAGAGTTTCGTCTTGCCGGCAATCCTCACCGGCATCACGCGCCAGTACATGATGAACGGGGTTCCGTCCTTCCTGTAGTTGATGGCCCGACCTTCAAACTTGCCGCCTTTCTTCAGTGCCTTGCCGAGACGGGCAATCACCTTCTTGTCGGTGCCGGGTCCCTGCAGGATGCGCGGGGTTTTCCCGATGACTTCCGAGGGCGCATAGCCAGTCAGAGTCCTGAATGCGTTGTTGGCGTAGATGATCTTTGCTGACTGGGTTGCTTCCGTGATCAGGATCGAGTCATAACTTGCCTCAACCAACTCCCGCAGCACCTGCAGGCTTGTATCCGTGTCGCGCAGAACTTTTGCCAGAGTGCCGGTCATTGAAGTTGTCCTTAGTGGAGGCGTTGAGCCTGGTGATTCACGGTCAACAAAAAGCGCCCGCTCTCGCGGGCGCTGTGTGTCCTACTTGGGCATTACCACGGAATCGATGACGTGGATGACGCCGTTGGCAGCAGCGATGTCGACGGCGGTGACGTTGGCACCGTCCACCTTGACGCCGCCCGTCGTGCTGACGGTCAGCGAGGAGCCCTGCGCCGTCTTGACCATGCCGGCCTTGACGTCCTTGGACATCACCTTGCCCGGAACGACGTGGTAGGTAAGAACTGCGGTTAGTTTGGCCTTGTCGGCAAGCAGCGCATCCAGGTCCTTTTTGGGAACCTTGGCGAACGCTGCGTCAGTTGGCGCGAAGACCGTGAACGGGCCTGTGCCCTTCAGCGTGTCAACCAGGTCGGCTGCCTGCAGGGCGGTTGCAAGTGTCTTGAAGTTGCCAGCAGAAATTGCGGTGTCGACGATGTCCATTGTCGTTTCCTTCGTGTAAGCATCCAGCTTGGTAGATTGCAGTCAAAGACAGCGCCCGCTCTCGCGGGCGCTGTGCGTTTTCCTACTTGGGCATCACCACGGTATCGATGACGTGGATGACGCCGTTGTCGGCAACGATGTCGACGGCGGTGACCTTGGCGTTGTCGACTTTGACGCCGCCCATCGTGCTGACGGTCAGGGACGAGCCCTCGACTGTCTTGACCATGCCGGCCTTGACGTCCTTGGACATCACCTTGCCCGGTACGACGTGGTAGGTGAGGACCGCGGACAGCTTGGCCTTGTCGGCAAGCAATGCATCAAGATCTGCCTTGGGAATCTTTGCAAAGGCTGCGTCGGTCGGCGCAAACACCGTGAACGGGCCCTCGCCCTTCAGCGTGTCAACGAGATCAGCAGCCTGCAGGGCGGCTGCGAGCGTGTTGAAGCTGCCCGCTGAGACGGCGGTATCGACGATGTCCTTGGCATGGGCGGCGGAAGCCAGGCAGAAAGAAACGGCTACGGCGGAGATCAACTTTTTCATGGCGTATCCTTGGGTGAAAGTTAGATGAACTTGTAATGAAGCGAGAATGTACAGTAATTGTGACCACATGAACAGGAAAAGTTCTGTTAAAGTGAGTACAAATACAGTTCATGAGGGGGCTATTTATGCGGAATGATCGACCGAACGCGGCTGGCGGAGCCGTATATCGCAGTGGTGCGGTCGCCCGACTCACGGGCATCCCCGTACAGACGCTGCGTGTCTGGGAACGGCGCTACAAGATCGTCGGGCCGCGCCAGAGCGCGACGGGACAACGCCAGTACTCCCCCGAAGATGTTGCTCGGCTCACCGTCATCAAGCGGCTGGTCGACTCGGGGCATGCCATCGGCTCAATCGCCACGCTCGACCTGGATAGCTTGCAGTCCATGCTCGCAAAGGTCGCGCGGGCACCCGGTTCGGCCGCCATGACGCCGGTGCGTGTGGTGATCGTTGGCGAAGCACTCGCAATGCGCGTTGAGCATTTTCACCTCGCCGCGCTGCAGATCGTGGCTACGACCCCCCGGCCAGAAGGTGCTGTCGAAGCCCTGAGAGGCCTGACCGCCGATGTGCTTCTTGTCGCATTACCGACCCTCAATCGCGACTCGGCCCAGGCAATTCGTTCGTTGGCTCAGCAAGTCGGGCCGCAAAAGGTCATCGTCGAGTACGGATTCGGCGCGCAGCGGGTGGAGCAGGAGTTGCGCGCCTTGGGTTGCAGCCTGGTGCATGCGCCCGTGGACATCGACGAGCTGGAATCGCTGTGTCGCCTCCAGCCCGCCGCGGCCCGGTCACGCGTTCCGGACTTGTTGCCGGAAATCGACCCTGCCGCACCGCGGCGTTTTGACCACAAGACGCTCGCCGAAATCTCCCTTGCATCCGTCGTCCTGAACTGCGAGTGCCCGCATCACATTGCCGAGCTGTTGGTACAGCTTGGAAACTTCGAGACGTACAGCGCCGAGTGCGAAAGCCGCACGCCGGCCGATGCTGCGCTACATCACTACTTGAAGGAGGTGACGGGAAACGCCCGTGCCTTGCTGGAAGAGGCACTGGTACGCGTCGTCGAGGCGGAAGGCATATCGCTGCCTGCCTGATGACCCTCGATCTGCACTGCCCGGTACCTTTCCCGCCAGGCGGAATCGCCGTCGTATTCGGGGCCAGCGGCGGGATAGGCCGCGCCCTCACCACCCGGCTCCATGCTCATCGTGGTTTCTCGATGGTGTCGGACTATTCGCGCTCGGGCGCGATTGCGTTCGACCTGGCCGTGGAGTCGAGCATTGAAGCGGTCGCCGCAGATGTCGGACGTTGCGGGGCGGATGTACGACTGCTGATCGACGCTACCGGCGTGCTTGAAGGCGACGGGTGCGTCGCCGAGAAATCCTGGCGGCAGCTGGATCCAGCTGCCATGTCGCGTGCGTTCATGGTCAACGCGATCGGTCCGGCGCTGCTAATGAAGCATTTTCTGCCTATGCTGCCGCGCGGAGGCAAGTGCGTATTTGCCACCTTGTCCGCGCGCGTTGGCAGCATTGGCGACAACCGGCTTGGCGGCTGGTACAGCTATCGCGCGTCAAAGGCTGCGCTGAACCAGATCATGCGCACCGCAGCGATTGAACTGCGTCGCACGCGCCCGAATGCCGTATGCGTCGCGCTGCATCCAGGTACGGTTGACACGCGACTGTCAAAGCACTTCGCAAAATCGGGTCTTGAGGTCCAGTCTCCGGACGAAGCGGCGAAGCGCATATTGACCGTGCTCGACGCGCTGAACCCCATGGCTTCGGGAGGGTTTCTGGACCAGAGGGGTAGGCCGATCGCCTGGTAGCCACTCCTGTGGTGCGAAACTCCGCGATCAACGCGCCTGCGGCACTGCCTCGAGCAGCCGCTCCAATGCACGCGCCAGTGCCTTCGCCGCATGCACTTCGCCCTTGTAGTGGCCGAGCCGCACCACGACCAGATCGTGTGTGGGAATGATGATCGTGCTCTGACCGCCGGCGCCCGACATGTAGAACGCATCTTCCGGCACCGGCCATGCGCCGGTACGGTTCAGCCAGAAAAGGCCGCCGTACTCCGGCTGGTCCCAGGCGGGCGCCGGCGTGCGCACGAAATCGACCCAGCCCTCCGGCAGCAGCCGCTCACCGCTCCACACGCCGTCCTGCAGGTAAAGCATGCCGAGGCGCAACCAGTCACGCGCCGAGCCGAGGTCGTAGCCGGTCAGCACGAAATTGCCGTACGGGTCGGTCTCGAGGACCATGCGGCGCATGCCGAGGCGGTCGAACAGGTGGCGCTGCGGCCAGCCGAGGTAGTCTTCGCCGCGCGCGTTTGCGGCCTGCCGTATCAGATGGTTCAGCACCAGCGGATCCGAGTTGCGATAGCGCCCGACGGTGCCCGCCGGCCACTGCGGCGGGCGTGTCACGGCCCAACGAAAGGTGTCGATCGCGCCGGTGTAGATGTAGTCGTGGTCGGCGTATCCGCGCGCGGGGTCGTAATCCGGGTCCGACGAGGAGACGAAGCGCAGACCTCCCGACATGCGCAACAGGTCCGCGATGCGGATGTCGCGGCGCGGATCGCCCTCGCCCTGCCACTCAGCGACCGGAGCGGGCTTCCACAGGTCATAGGTACCGTCGAGAACCAGCTGCCCGATCAGCGTGGCGGTCAGGCTCTTGCCCATGGACCAGCTCGGCAGGCGCGTCGCGTGATCAATTCCGTTCGCGTAGCGCTCGGCAATGATCCGTCCGTGCCAGGCGACGACGAACGCCGCCGTAAGCGCCTCGGGCGGTTCGAACGCAGCCTCGACTGCCTGCGCAAGCTTGGTCGTATCGATGTCTGCGGGCAGCGGCGTGGCGGGCAGCAGATCGCCCATCGGCCAGGGCTGGCTCGCGGGATCCGGCAGCGTGGAATGGAGCCGTCTCGGCGTGAAGAAAACGTCGTCGTGCCCGCGTGGCAGGATCACGCAGCCCTGGTCGGCGAACTCCCTGGCCGTGCGCGTGACCCCGTTCGGCAGCGTGAGACTCACGCTGCGTGCCTCCCGGTCCACGCGCGCCGCGTGCGCCGCTCGCCGTGCCTCCGGTGGTTTCACGAAGGATCCGTCTTCCTCGATCGCCGCCTCGAGGCTTCGCCCCGTGATGAACAGCACTGAACACAGCAGTTTGGCGAAACCCGCGGTCTCAAGTTCGAGCGGGTCGCCCGGCGGGATCTCCCATTGGGTCGCGTATTCCTCCGGCGGAGCAGCCTGCGCGACTTCCGGGTGTGCAATGCCGATCGCGACCAGCAAGGCGAGCAGGTTCCAGGTGGCGGGCCGCTTTGTTGCGCGAATGACCATCGATTTCACGTATCCTTCCTGCCAGTTTCACACAGGGCGCAAGGAATGAAAAAGCTGATTGCATTTGCGGCAGCTGCAGTGACAGCCGTGTTCGCAGGCCCGGCAGCCGCGCAATCCGCCGCACACGAAGTGCAAGCGCGGGAGATCTACGCGCGAGTGATTTCGCTGCGGACGGCGGCCGGCCAGAAGCAGACGCCCGCGATGGTGGCCTATCTGGTCGAAGTCCTGAAGGCTGGCGGCGTGCCGGAGGCGGACATCGCGACGCTCGACCTGGAGGGCGAGCGCGCGCTCATCGTACGCTTGCCAGGACGCGATCAGGGCCGGCCCATCCTGTTCTCGGCGCACATGGATGTCGTCGATGCGCGCCGGGAGGAGTGGGAGCGCAGTCCCTTCGAGCTGATCGAGGAGGAGGGCAATTTCTACGGTCGCGGCACCTCGGACAACAAGGCGGGCGTCGTGGCGCTCGTGTCGACGATCCTTCGCTTCAAGGCGGAGAATTTGCAGCCTGCGCGGGATCTCGTTTTCGCCTTCGTCGCCGATGAAGAGACGGGCATGAACACGACGCGGCAGATCGCGGCGCACCCGTGGGTGAAGAATGCCGAGTTCGCCATCAACACGGATGCCGGCGGCGGGATCCTGGATGAGGCGACCGCGAAGCCGCTCATCTATCTCGTGCAGGGCGCCGAGAAGACGTTCGCGACATTCGACGTCGTCGTCACCAATCCCGGCGGGCACAGTTCGCGTCCCCGCAGCGACAACGCGATCTACCAGCTCGCCCAAGCGCTCGGGAAGGTCGAGGCCTATCGCTTTCCGGTGATGGCCAATGACCTGACTCGTGCCTACCTCGGTGCCGTCGGCAAGGCGCAATCGGGGCCGGTGGGCGAGGCGTTGCGGAGCTTTGCTGCCGACCCGACCGATGCCGATGCCGCCGACACACTGGCGAAGTCACCGGAGTTCGCCGGCACGACGCGCACCACGTGCGTGGCCACGATGCTGGAGGGCGGCCACGCGGAGAACGCATTGCCGCAGACAGCCAAAGCTGCCGTCAACTGCCGCATTTTCCCGGGCGTCGCCGTCGAAGCGGTACGGGATGCGCTCGTTGCGGCCGTCGCCGACCCTGAAGTGAAAGTCACGGTGCGCGGGAAGCCCGAAGCCAGCCCGGTCTCGGAAATGCGACCGGACGTGATGGCCGCGATCACAAGGGCGGTGCATGCAGACTATCCCGGCGTGATGGTCGTTCCCTACCTGGAGTCCGGCGGTACGGACGGCAAGGTCTATCGCGCCGCGGGCATTCCGACGTTCGCGAGCTCGGGGCTGTTCACCAAGCCCAGCGAAATGTACGCGCACGGGCTCAACGAACGAATTCCGGTCGCAGCGTTCTATCGCGGCCTGCAGCACATCCATCGCCTGGCCGTCGAGTTGGGCGGCGCGCAGCCGGGCGGGTAGCTGCGCCGGTCCCGTGGCTGACCCCGACCTGCTGGTACTCGCCAGGGCACAGTTTGGCCTGAACATAGGCTTCCACATCCTGTTCCCGACCCTGACCATTGGCCTCGCCTGGCTTCTGCTCTTCTTCCGCCTGCGCTACGAGAAGACCGGGGATGAACAGTGGCTGGCGATCTACCGGCTGTGGGTGAAGATCTTCGCCCTGTCCTTTGCGATGGGCGTCGTCTCGGGCATCACGATGTCATTCCAGTTCGGGACCAACTGGCCCGGCTACATGCTCAGGGTCGGGAACATCGCCGGACCGCTGCTCACATTCGAAGTGCTGTTCGCGTTCTTTCTCGAGGCGACATTCCTGGGAGTCATGCTCTTCGGGATGAACCGCGTATCCGCGGGCTTCCACATTGCCGCGACCGCACTCGTCGCGGTCGGCACGACGCTTTCCGCCTTCTGGATCCTGGCCCTGAATTCCTGGATGCATACGCCCGCAGGACACGGCTTCGAGGACGGGCAGCTGATCGCGATCGACTGGAGCGAGGTGATCTTCAATCCGTCGTTCCCCTATCGGCTCGGCCACATGCTGAACGCATCGGCGCTCACGACCGCCTTCGTCGTTGCCGGATTGTCGGCCTGGCGGCTGTTGCGCGCGCCGGATGACGGTGCAGCCCGCCGAGTCGCCAGGACCGGCATCCTGGTCGCGGCGGTCCTGGCGCCGTTGCAGGTGCTGCTGGGGGACCTGCACGGGCTCAACACCCTCGAGCACCAGCCCGCAAAGATCGCGGCGATGGAAGGCCTCTGGGAAACGCGAAGCGGGGCGCCTCTGGTGCTGATGGCGATTCCCGACGAAGCGGCGCGCGCCAATCGGTACGCGATCGAGATTCCCCGCGCGGCGAGTCTCGTGCTGAGGCATGACCCGGAGGCCGTGGTGCAGGGACTCAATGATTTCGAGCCGGACATCCCGCCGGTAGTGCCCGTGTTCTTCGCATTCCGCGTGATGGTGGCAATCGGCCTGCTGATGGTCGCGGTCGCCTGGGCCGGCGCCTGGGCGATGCGAAAGGGACGCATGCCGTCCCGGCGGATGCTCTGGGCCATGGCCGCCATGGGCATCTCCGGCTGGATTGCGACGATCGCCGGCTGGCTCGTGACGGAGATCGGGCGGCAGCCATGGCTGGTGACCGGATTGCTGCGAACGGCCGACGCAGCCGGTGACGTGCCGGCCCACTACCTGGGCGCGAGCTTTGCCGGCTACCTCTTCGTGTACACCGTGATGCTGCTGGCTTACCTGGTCGTGCTCGTGCACCTGGCGGGGCAGGGGGCGCAGTCCGGCGCCGCAGCCATCCCGCAGCTGCCGCGATGAGCATCGACCTTCCACTCATCTTCATGGGCCTGATGGGATTCGCCATCCTGCTTTACGTGCTTCTCGACGGATTCGACTTGGGCATCGGCATGCTGATGCCGGCCGCCACGCGCGACGAGCAGGCGTTGATGGTCGCATCAATCGGCCCATTCTGGGACGCGAATGAAACCTGGCTGGTACTCGGCATCGGCGTGCTGCTGGCCGCGTTTCCGGTGGCGCACGGCGTCGTCCTGGGCGCGCTCTATCTTCCGGTCGCGGCGATGCTGTCCGGTCTCATGTTGCGCGGCGTCGCATTCGAGCTCCGCATCAAGGCCGTCGGATGGCATGGGGAGCTGTGGAACTGGCTCTTCTGGTTCGGTTCGTTCCTGGCGACATTCGCGCAAGGCTGGATGCTCGGCCGCTACGTGACGGGGTTCGAGCAGGGATTCGCCTTCTGGGTCTTCTCGCTGTTATGCGCGGCATCGCTGTGCGGGACTTACGTCCTGATCGGCGCCGCGTGGTTGGTCTTCAAGACCGAGGGCCCGCTTCGCCGCAAGGCGCTGCTGTGGGCCCGCTGGGGCCTCCTGTGGTCGGGATTGGCGCTGCTGCTGGTCAGCATCGCGACGCCGCTCGTGAGCGCGCGCGTCTTCTCACGCTGGTTCGATTTTCCCGGGACCTTCGCCCTGATGTTGTTGCCTGCCGCTGCGCTCGGCGCCTGGATCTGGATCTGGCGCGCGACGGGCCGACTCGTTGACGCGCATTCCGGGCGCGACGACTGGGCGCCGCTGGCGGGCGCGGCGGCCATTTTCACGATCGCTTTCCTGGGCCTGGCCTACAGCGTGTTCCCGTATGTCGTGATCGATCGGCTGACGATCTGGCAGGCGGCGGCGCATCCATCTTCACTCCGGATCGTGCTGGGCGGGTTCCTGGTCGTCCTGCCGTTCCTGGTCGCCTACACGGCGTATGCGCACCGCGTATTCGGCGGCAAGGTCCGGGAGCCGCTCTACTGATGGCGTGTCGATTCCAGGTGGCGCCGATCGACCAGGTATCGGAACCGGAAAGTGGCCCAAGAGAAATCCCATGCAATTCATGATGTTGATGATCCCGAACGCCTACAGGGGCAACAAGGAGCACGAGGGGGGCTTTGCACCCGAGCGCAAGGACATGGAAGCGATGGGCCGCTTCAACGAGGAGATGGGCAAGGCCGTCAAGATCCTGTCGCTGAACGGGCTCCATCCGCTGTACAAAGGAGTGCGGGTCTCGTTCGGCAAGGGAAAGCCGATGGTGACCGATGGACCGTTCGTCGAAACCAAGGAAGTGCTGGGCGGCTATTGGCTCGTGGAAGCCGATTCGAAGGAAGAACTCGTGAAATGGACGCGAGCGGTGCCCCGCCGCGGAAGGCGACGTGATCGAGATCCGTCAGATTTTCGGCGAGGAGGACTTCGCCAAGAGTTAGTGGGAGTTCATCTGCCCCGAACGGCCGCCTCGATCTTCGCGACGTCGATCTTCCGCATCGTCATCATCGCGTCGAACGCGCGCCTGGCGACATCGCCGCCCTTGGCCATTGCTTCGGTCAGCACGCGGGGCGTGATCTGCCACGACAGGCCCCATTTGTCCTTGCACCAGCCGCATGCGCTCTCCGTGCCGCCGTTGCCGACGATGGCATTCCAGTACCGGTCCGTCTCCGCCTGGTCGTCGGTCGCGATCTGGAAGGAGAACGCCTCGCTGTGCCGGAATGCGGGACCGCCATTGAGGCCCATGCAGGGGATGCCGCAGACCGTGAAATCCACGGTCAGCACGTCGCCCGCCTTGCCGCTCGGGAAGTCGCTCGGTGCGCGGTGCACCGCGCCGACGCGGCTGTCCGGGAAGGTCTTCGCGTAGAAGCGCGCGGCTTCCTCGGCGTCCTTGTCGTACCACAGGCACAGGGTGTTCTTGTTCATTGCGCGATCCTAACCCCTCTTAGTCTGTCAGCAATTGGTAACCAAGGATTGCGGCGATGACTCCACCGGCAATCAGCCATTCGTCGTTGATGCCGCCGCTATCGTTTTTTCGGCCGTACTTCTGACGGTCGTGATAACCATCATCGTAGCCGCGCTGGAATCCCTCGCGGAAGTAGTGGTTGTACTCGTCCTGGGCAATGTATCGACCGTCATAACCGAAATTGGCGTCCTGGTACGCAAAGGCTGATCTGTAGTCGTACCGCCATCGATCCTCGCGGTCGGCGCGGCCGGCCCTGAAGCCCTCGTTGTAACCGGCTTGCAGAGCCTTCTCCAGCTTCTGGATGCCATACTGATTGGTCTTGTAGCTACGGCCATCCCGGCGATACTGATAGTTCGGGGCCGTGTAGTAGTACGGGTCGTTGTCGTAGTCGTACCGCGCCCTCGTCACCTGCGCACGTTGTGCGCGTAGACGCTCCTCATACTGCTGCTGGGAGCGCAGTGCAGGCGCTCCTCGTACTGCTGCTGGAAGCGAAGGTGCTGGATGCGATTCTGCTGGCGCAGGATTTGCGCATCACGCGCGGCCAGTTGTTCCTGGAGCGCGATGTTCTTGCGGTAGACCGCCAGCTGCTGCTCCTGCTTGCGGATCCGCTCCTGCTGCTCCTGTTGCGAGACGCGTTTCTGCTGCTAGCTGTCGTTCCTGCAGTTCCCGCTTCTGCTGGAGCTCTCGTTCGCTGTTGCTTTTGCAACTCGATTTCCCGTTGCCGCGCCTTCTGGTCCTGCGCCTGCGTTTGTGCGTTGCTGCGCATCGACCGGTTGCTGGCGTTCTTGCGCTTGCTGCTGCTGCCGCGCCTGCAGCTCTCGTTTCTGCTGGGCCTCTAGCTGCTGCTGTTTCTGCAACTCGACCTGGCGTTGCCGCTCTTTCTGAGCCTGAGCCTGCGCCTGTTGCTGCTGACGCTCTTCAGGGGTCGGTTGCTTGGGTTTCTGCTCTTCCTCGAGTGCCTGCTGGCGTTCGCGCGCCTGCTGCTGCTCCTGTTGCTTCTTCTTTTTCTTCTTCTCTTCGTCCGTCTCCTTGGGTTTATTTGGTTCGGCGGCCTGCTCCGGAGGCGGCGGCGGAACCTGGCCTTCAGCTTGCAGGGCTGAAATGGCCAGAAGCGAACCCAGGAGGGTCGTATAGAACAGTGCGCGGACTTCAGTTGTCATTGTCATGACTCGCGTTTGGGCCTGGTGGCGCCATTAACCAATAGTTGGCCTGAATTGCCGCTGAACGCATCGGGTGATTTCCCCGATGCACTGACGGACTCCTCCGACCGCGTCCTACAACTGAGGCGCGTACCGGGTTCTAGCGGAGTAGTGGAACCCCGAAAGGGCAGTTACAGAACGGGTGATGCAAGGCGCGACAGGTTGACGCCGAATCGCCACCAGAACGGCTTGCGATCGAACTCCAGCGGGTCGATGAGTTCCGCGTGCGCGAAGTCGTCTTCGAACATCGCCTGCATGCGGGCGGCGAACTCACGATCCACGATCAGGGCAGTCACCTCGAAATTGAGTCGAAACGACCGGTTGTCGAAGTTGGCCGTGCCCACGGCGGAAACGTCATCGTCCACGAGCATGACCTTCTCGTGCAGGAAGCCGGGCGCGTAGGCATAGAACCGTATTCCCAGGCCGCGCAGTTTCTGGATGTAGTAGAAGCCCGCGAGCTGGACGGGCAGGCTGTCTCCCTGGCCGGTCGTGATCACGCGGACATCCACGCCGCGCAGCGCCGCCAGCGTCAGCGCCTTCATCACGGCTTCGTCCGGCACGAAGTACGGCGCGGAAACCCAGAAGCGCTCATCGGCGGAGTTCAGGGCAGTGACGAACAACAGGCCCGCGGTCTCGAGTTCCTGGGTCGGCGCCGAAGGCACGATCATGACCTTCTGGTCGCTGCCGGCAGCGGCCTTCGGGCTGCCAGTTCAGCTCAGGGATACTGCGTGTTGCCCAGTACCAGTCGCCAAGGATGGTGGCCTGAAGCTGCAGCACCGCTGGACCGACGATGCGAACGTGAGTGTCGCGCCAGGGTGTCATTTCCGGATCCAGCCCGAGGTACTCGTCGCCGACGTTGTGGCCGCCGATCCAGCCGGTCAGCCCGTCCACCACCACCATCTTGCGGTGATTGCGGAAATTGAGCTGGAAGCGGTTCCCCACGCCTTGCGTCGGCTTGAATGCCGACACCTCGACACCGGCCGCACGCAACTCTTCCAGGTAGGCTTCGGTCAGGCCATTGCTGCCGACTTCGTCATACAACAGGTACACGCGAACCCCGCCGCGGGCCCGTTCGATCAGCGCCTGCTGCAGGCGTCGACCGAGACCATCGTCGTGGATCATGTAGAACTGGACCAGGACGTAGTGCCTGGCCTGCGCGATGCCCGCGAGGATGCTGTCGAAGGTGGCGGGACCGTCGATCAGCAGTTCAACCTGGTTCCCGCGCGTGAGGTCCATTCCGGAAAGCTTCTGGATTGCCAGGTAAGCGCCAGGTTCATCTTCGCCGGCGGCGTTCCACGGCCGCAGGTTCTCCCGGATCGTGGCGACGAGTGCGTCGATCTCGTGCTTGCGCTCCTGGTAGGCAACCATCTTGCCTTCGAACTTGCTGCGTCCGAACACGAGGTAGGCGGGCAGTGCGACGAATGGCATCGACAGGAGGGAGACGGACCAGGCAATCGCGCCCTGTTCAGTCCGGGTGTTCATGATCGCATCGACGGCGGCGATCGCGCCGGCGATGTAACTCGCGGTGACCAGCCACACCAGCACCGACTTTCTTCTGGTCACGGACTCCCCATCGGAGGCCCGGATCGCGGCACGCTCAGAAGCTGTAGGCGGCGAAAATCATGCCGTAGTAAAACGTATCCGTGCGATCCGACGACTGCTCGATGCCGTCCCCGGGCTCCGCGATGGCGGCCACGAAACTGAGCGTGATGTTGTCGTTGACCGACCAGTCCATGTACCAGTCGAGCTCGTACGCCGACGTCGTCGGAAGTGACCTGCGGGCCGAGCGACGCGGGCTTGTCGAACCGGAAGTCGTAGAGGATGAGCCCGGTTTCAATGGCGTCGCTCGGCGCCACGTGCAATCGCAGCTGGTGCGAGATGAGGTTCGAGTTGGACAGGAAGTATTCGCCGGCGATCTCGCCCTGCCACCAGGTGCCCCAATCGTGGAAGCCGGTCAGCAGCGGGTCGAAAGCCTCGTTCTTCGCCGTCGCGGGATCGTCGCCCTCGAAGATGGCGTAGCGGTACGTCAGCCTGGGCTCCCAGGCTGAACTGAACTGATAGCCGGCGAGGACGCTCCAGGCGCTCGAGTCGAGCGCATCGCCATTGTCTTCCTTGACGTACTCCGCTTCGAAGGCAAGCGCCTCGAGGCCCGGGAACGGCGCCGTGTAGGCGCGCAGGTTGTAGACGTCGAGGCCGTCGCGCTGCGGCGCTTCATCGGCATCGGCGGACCAGCTCATGTAGGTGGCGCCGAGCGTCGTATCCTCGCCGATCGCGTACTCGTAGTTGGCGCCCCAGAGCTTGCGAATCCGAATCGGCTTCCGGCACGTCGTCCTTGTCCAGGTAGAACGCCTCGAACAGGTGATTGCCGGGCTTGAAGCGACCGATCGCGGCGAACTCGAAGGCCTTGCGCGCACCGGTCCAGTAGCCGCCGCGCGAACCGCCGTCCGCCGAGCCGTCATACAGGATCATTCCCTGGCCGAGCTGGTACTGGGTGCGGCCAATCGTGAAGTCGAGCGCGTCCTCGCCGAGACCCTCGAGGCTGGTGCCGGACCGCCAGCCGATGTAGGCGTCCTCGATGTCGAAGTAAGACTCGTCATTGCCCACCAGGTCCGGCGCAGCGCCGAACGTGCGCGTCCCGACGGCGCTGAACTTTCCGTAGATCTGCGAGGAGTTCCCCGTCGTGTACTCCGCGCTGAGCGCCGGCTTGACCGATGCCTCGGACCAGTTGTCGCTGAGGTCGCCGGACGGTTGCTCGGGCCTCGGGTCCGTGTACAGGGAGTTGTCGAAACCGAAGGTGCCTGCGCTGGCATCGAAATTGAATGTCCAATCGACTGCTGCCGGCAGGCCGGGCACGGTGGGGGCCGCCGGATCCTCGGCGTAGACGGGCACCGTCGCCAGCGCGAGCAGGATACCGGCCGCAAGCTTCATGGCTGCACTCCCTCGTCAGCCCCCCAGCGCAATCGCCGCCAGCACCAGGAGGATTCCGCCAATCAGGAAGATGAAACCCGCGACCCACGGCCTGCCGAGCGTATAGCGGGCCCACCAGTAGCCAGTCAGGAACAGCAGTCCCAGGAGGATTGCATTCGAGATGCGCAGGGCCAGACGCGCATCGTCCATCAGCAGGAACGGTATCGCGGCGGGGGCGCTCGTGATGACGACGAGCCAGAAACTCGTGAAGGCGCCCAGCCAGTCTTCCCGGGTGACGCCGCCGGCGGCGGCCGGCTTCTTCATGATGTTGTCGGCGATCCGGGCATAGAGGGATTCGCTTTCAGCCCGGCTGAGCACGTCCGAGACCACGGGATCCAGCTCCGCCGCGACGAGCCTGGTCGCGGCGGAATTGTCCGGCGCCGCGCGAATGGCCATGCCGAGCTTGCGGACCCGGCCTCGGTCGAACAGCTGGCCGACGACGTAAAGGATGCCGTCGATGATGCCCCAGGCGATGTTGCAGCCGATCACGGCGATGAGCAGTTGACGCGCGCCTTCGCGGCCCTCGTCCTCGATGATCACGCCCGCGCCAAGCGTGAACGTCAGCGTCATGATCAGGCCGAACAGGATCTCGCCCAGGCTCGACGCCGGGTCGAGGTACCGGTGCATGAGCGAAGAACGCCTTTCTGATGCAGGACGCATGCGATTTACCCTCGTGAGACCGATCGCGCGCTTATCTTACGCGCGAATTCGCCGCCGGAAAGACTATCGCAGCGTGTTCTTGTAGATCTTGCCGTCCTTCATGATGACGAGCAGGTTCTTGTCCGGATCCTCGATCAGCTTGATGTTCGCGAGCGGGTCGCCGTCGACCAGCAGCAGGTCGGCCAGCGCGCCTTCCTCGACCACGCCGAGCTTGCCCGGGATAGGGATTGCGCTTTCCGGACAGCGCCAGCAGTTCGGCGTTGGTCCCGGTCGCCATGGCGAGCGTTTCGGCGGGCGTGTACCACCGCACCAGCTTGGCCAGCAGCTCGCCCGTGTCGCTGCGCCAGCGCCGGGGAGAACAGGATGTCGGTGCCGAACGCCGTCTTGATCTTGTACTTCTTCGCCAGCGGTAGGTCTTGTCCGTGCCGGCGAACACCTCCATCGCCTTGGCCCGCTCGAGCGAGCCGGGCGGAAACGCATCGGCCAGTTCGTCGGGGAACGGCTGAGTGCTCAGCCAGATGCCCTTCTCGGCGATCAGCTTGGCGGTCGCCTCGTCCATCAGGTGGCCGTGCTCGATGCACTTCACGCCGGCGGCGATCGCCCGCTGGATCGAGGCGGGCGTGTAGGCGTGCACGGTGACGTAGGTGCCCCAGTTCTCGGCGGCTTCGACGGCGGCGCGCAGCTCCGCCTCGGTGAAGGTGGACACGTCGAGCGGGCTGTGCGGCGACGCCACGCCGCCGCCCGCCGTCAGCTTGATCTGCGATCGCGCCCAGCATGAGCTGCTCGCGCACGCGCACGCGCACCTCGTCCGGGCTGTCGGCGATCATGCGCCGCCGAGTCTGTTCCCCGCGCGACTGCGGGGCGCCGAGGGTGCGCGGCAATTCGAACGGCTGGCGGAAGTCGCCGTGGCCGCTGGTGACGGTGATGATCGCGCCGGACGGGATAGATGCGCGGGCCGGCGACGATGCCCTCGTCGATGGCGCGCTTGAGCCCGAACGCCGGCCCGCCCACGTCGCGAACGGTGGTGAACCCGCGCATCAGCGTGTCGGTCGCCTCGGCGCCGGCCACCAGGTTGGGGTAGCCGACGTCCCCCGTGAGCAGCTGCGCGGGCGTCGGCCGCACCAGCATCGCGTGCCAGTGCGCGTCGATCAGCCCGGGCATCAGCGTGCGCCCGCCGCCGTCGATGAGCACGGTGGTGGCGCCTGCGATCGGTCGGGATCGGCCCGCGGAGATGCGCTCGATCGTGTTGCCGCGCACCAGCACGTTGCTCGGCCCGGAGAGCGCGCTGCTCTTGCCGTCGAAGATTCGCACGTTCTGGAACAGCGTGACCGCGCCGGCGGCCAGACTCGCATGCAGGAGTCCGATCGCGAGCGCCGCCAGCATCCATTTGTGGTTCATCTGTGGCAACCTGCGGCAGTCCGTATGTTGCAAGTTAAGCACGAACTCGCCAGCATGAACATGACGCTTCGTTTACGGGAAGCCCATTCGTGACCGACGTGCCCCGTCGCGCGGCGATCCGGCAGCTGCTGCAGTCGATCGCGGTGGTGGTCATCTCGCCGGCCTGCGCGCGCATCGCCATCGCGGCGGAATCCTGCGTCGATCCGGGCTCGGAGTCGCTGCGCGCCTCGCTCAATTATTCGAGTGTGTCCGCCGAGCCTTCGAAGGCCTGCGGCGGCTGCGGGTTCTTTACGGGCGACGAGTCGAAGCAGGGCTGCGGCAACTGCGTGATCATGAGCGGGCCCGTCGACGAGACGGGGGTCTGCGATTCCTGGGCTATGCGGGGTGGATAGACGATGATTTTTTCCAGGGTGATGTTCGTCGCTTCGTTGCTTGCGGTTTCGGCAGGTGCACTGGCGGACGACCAGGACGTGATCGACTACCGCAAGCACGTCATGAAGACGATCGGCGAGCAGGTGGGGGCGATCCAGCTGATCCTCGAGAATCGCGTGCCCGCGGACAACCTGGCCGTGCACCTGCAGGCCATCGCCGCCACGGCGCCGCAGGCGAAGAGCGCCTTCACCGCCGAGGTGGCCGGCGGCCGGTCGAAGCCGGAAGTGTGGGCGAACTGGGAGGATTTCAGCCAGCGCCTGGACCGGTTCGTCGCGGGTGCCCAGGAACTGGCCCAGGCCGCGCAGGCCGGAGACGCGGCCGCCGCGGCGGCGAAGCTGCCGGCCACGCTCGACTGCAAGGGTTGCCACGAGGTCTACCGCGCCCCCGCGAAGTAGGGGTCGGCCTACCGCTGTCGCTGGACGTCCTCCGCCGTCACAGGCGCCGCGCGGTTTCCCCAGCTGCCACGCAGGAAGTTGCTGATGGCGGCGACTTCCGAGTCGTCGAGCGTGTCGCGGTAGGCAGGCATCTTCTCCCAGGTGCTGTGCGCCGCGTCCCTGGCGACAGTGGATCCGTACAGGATCACGTTGATCAGCGTGGCCGGATTCTCGCCCTGCACGATGGCGCTCGCGGCAACCGGGGGACCGGTGAAGAATCCGCCACGGCCCGAGGGGCCATGGCATTCCTCGCAGCGTTCCGTGTAGATCGACTCCCCGAGTCGCGCTTCCTCCGCCGCAACGGTCGGGCCGGCATACGCCGGCGACGCGAGGCTCTTCAGGTACACGGCCATGCTGCGCAGGTCGTCTTCCGTCAGGTGTTTCAGGCTGTGGCTGACGACCTCGTTCATCGGGCCGAGCGTACTGCCGCGCGGGCTGACTCCCGTCTGGAAGTACCGCACCAGGTCCGCTTCGGACCAGGCGGCGAGCCCGTGCTTCGCATTCGTCAGGTTGACGGCGAACCAGTCGCGGAGCTTGCCCGGCGCCACTTCGCCCGGGATGATGCCGCCCTGCAGTGCCTTTTCCGGCAGTTCGGCCATCTGCGCGTTGCGCGGCGTGTGGCAGGCACCGCAATGACCGAGGCCCTCGACCAGGTAGGCGCCGCGGTTCCACTGCGCCGACTTCTGCGGATCCGGCGCGAAGCGGCCGGGCTTCAGGTACATCTTGTTCCAGACCGCGAGTGCCCACCGCATCGAGAACAGGATGCTGTTGTCCGGCGGGACGTAGCGGACGGGCTTCAGCGTCTTGAGATACGCATGGATGTCATCGACGTCGGCATCCGTGACCTTGGTGTACGAGGCGTAGGGGAATGCCGGGAAAAGCCGGGAGCCGTCGGCGGCGATTCCCTCGTGCATCGCGAGGCGCAGGTCAGCCGCGCTCCAGCGACCGATGCCGGTCCTCACGTCCGGCGTGATGTTGCTCGAGTAGATGGTGCCGAACGGCGTGTCGAAAGCGACGCCGCCCGCGAACGGCGCGCCGCCCTCGCGCGTGTGGCAGGCGCCGCAGTTGCCGGCGACGGCGAGGTACTTGCCGCGCTCGGTACTCGCTTCGAGCGCCGCAGCTGGCACACTCGCGAGCAGCACGATCAGCGTGAGGAGTGCCGGTCGTCCCATGCGGCGGGCGCGGTCAGCGCGGCCGCGGCTTGCGGTAGACGTCGTGACAACTCTTGCAGTTCAGGGCCTCGATCGCGTGGGAGAGCCCGGCATCCTTGCCGCCGTCCTGGGCGGCCTGCGACATCTTGGCGGTCAGCCGCGCGAACTCTTCCATGCGCTTCGAGAAGTCGGCCCAGTCGCCCCAGACTTCCGGCTTCGAGTCGCCGCCCGGCACCTTCGGCTCGAACGACTTCAGCGCGGTGGAGGCGATCAACGCGAGCGCCTGCATGTGGGCGACTGCGTTGTCGTCGGGTACGGCGCCGGACATGATCTTGCCGAGCGCCGCGGTCTGCTCCTGGAGCGAGTGCATGATGTGCTGACGGTAGGCGATCGCGTCCTCGATCGGCCTCCGAGGCCGCGCCGGGGACGCCGAGGGTCAAAGTCACGGCGGCGAGGATCGCCTGCGGGAAACGTCCCATCGGATCGGGCTCCCTCTTCGCCTTACTCGGTCATCGTCATGAATTCCGGGGCGGCGATCTGCAGCAGGTAGCCATCCGGGTCGCGCACGTGGAAGCTCCCCTGGAAATCGGGCTTCGGGTCGAGGCCGCGGCGCGTGAGCTCGGCCTCGACGCGTTCGCGATCCCAGTCCGCGATGCTGTACGCGATATGGTCGACGAGCGGCGCCGCGCCGGCATCCTTCGCGTTGCGCGCGATCAGCACCGTGTCGCCGAACGTGAGGTCGACCTGCTGGCCCGTGTCGTTGCCGACTTTCATGCCGAGCAGGTCGGCGTAGAAGTCGCGGGTGCGCCGGTAGTCGGCGACCTGCAGCGAGATGTGGTTGACGGAAATGGCCTTGAAGCCGCCCGCGCTCTCGGCGAGCGCGGCGGGCGCCATCATCCCGAGGACGAGACTCTGGACGAGTTGGCGCCGCGTGATACGGCCGCGCTCGAAGTCATCCAGCAGGTTTACGACGATTTTTTCCAAGTCTCATCTCCTCGTTACACGAGCATCTCGCTGATCTCGCGTGAAGTCCCGTTGCTCTTCGTGCCCCAGGCGCTCACGTCGACGCCGCAGACCTTCAGCGCGGTATAGCCGGCACGCGCGGCGGTGGTTGCATTGCCGACCACGTGCAGGCCGGTCTTGACCCGCCCGCCGGCGCGGCCCGCCGTGAAGAAAGGGATGCCGTCGAGCGAGTGGACGCGCGCCCAGGAGCGTCCGGTGGTCGCGAAGATCAGCACGTTGTCGAGCAGCGTGCCGTCGCCCTCGCGGATGTTGCGCGAAGGCCTCGACGAAGTACGCCCACGCATCCATCGCCTGGCGGGTGAACCAGGACGCGATCGGCTGGTAGCCGAGGCCCTGGTCCACGGTCTCCTCGTGCGTCGTCGGGTGGTGCGGCTTCTCGTAGCCCGGCCGGCGATGTGCGAGGCGAAGGCGCCGAATACGCCATGTTGAAGACGCGCGTCTGGTCGCAGGCCACGGCCATGACCATGAGGTCGGTGCACCATGCGGTGGCGCGCGCCACCGTGTCGACCTCGATCCCGCTGCCTCGGGTCCTCGGTCGGCGGCGTGACCGGGTGACAGGCGGCGATCGGCTCCGGCTTCTTCAACTGCAGGTCGAACTGGTTCTCGAGGTGGCGCAGCCCGGTGAAGTACTGGTCGAGGCGCGCGCGGTCCTCGGACGCCGACGGCGCCCATCGAGCTCGCGGGTCTCGTCCAGCACGCCGGACAGCACGCTCTTGCGCACCATCACGCGCGGGTTGGGCGTGAAGCTCGGGGCGTTCGGGTCCTGGTAATCGGCGCCGAACACGCGCTGGTAGAAATTGAGCGGCGAAGGCTCCGCGACGTTCGGCGAGTTGACGTTCTCGTCGCTGTAGCTCGTGCGCACGTCGCCGGTCGCCGTGCGGTCGAGCGTCTGGAAGCGCGTCTGCGCCATCTGGTCGGCGATCGTCACGTCGATGCGTCTCGCCGGGCAGGTCGTCGCCGTTCGACGGGCGCCTGCCGGTGCGCGTGATGACCCAGCCGGAGAAGTGGCAGTAGGTTCGGCGAGCCGTCGCGGAAGTGTTGAAGCTGGTGAAGAGGTTGATGTGCTGTCTCGCACGCCGTCCAGCGCTGCGATCTCCTCCGGGAGGTCGTATCCGGCGCCGGTCTTCTTCGGCACGAACGCTGCCAGGCCATCGCCGAGGCCCCAGAACCAGGTGCCGAAGCGCACGGGCAGTGGCGCGCCGGACGGCGAGCGCAGTGCCGTTCTCGTTCAGGAAGCAGTCGAGCACGGGCAGGCCGAGGGTCACGGCGCCTCCGCAGCACGCCCCGCAGGACGCGGCGGCGGGTCACGTGCTCGATCTTGCGCGACCCTTCATGCGTCCTCAGTCGCCTCCGGCAGACAGCCGACTGCACGGACGGCTGGCCGTCGACGGCGAAAAGGCCGTCGCTGACCGCGATCTCGCGCACCAGCTCCGGCACACGATAGCCGTTCGCGCAAACTCTATCGCGCAGCTCGGGCAGCATGACTTCTCGCCTCCTTGCGCGGGCGATCCGCCGATCCCGTAGGCATAGAGCCGCTTGACGAGGCAGGCCGGCACGGCCGGATTCTCGCGCATCGCCTCGCCGAGTCCCGCGACATCGTTGAACGTCATGCCGTCGAGCGCGCCCGCTGGCGTCGATCGGCTCGCCGCGCTCGTCGGCGCGGAGCTGGCCGGCGCCGTCGAAGTTCTCGAGCGCGAGCCCGATCGGATCGGTGATCTTGTGGCAGCCGGCGCAGACGGGCTTGGCCTGGTGCGCGGTCAGGCGCTCGCGGCGCGGTGGGCAGGCGACGAGTCGGGTCGTCGAACAGCGAGAAGTCGACGTTCCGGCGGCGGGCCCGGCACCGATCTGGCACAGCAGCAGCTCGCGCATCGCCTGGCCGCGCAGCGTCGGCGAGCTGCGCCCGGGTGCGAGTGGCCGGCGAGGAAGCTGACCTGCGTCAGCAGGCCTGCGCGCGGATCGTCGTCCGGGAATTCGTAGGGCACCCAGCCCCGGCGGCGCGATCCACGCCATCCGGTAGATCGCCGAGCGCGCGGCGGAAATGAAGGTCTCGCGGCGTGGTGAAGAGGTCGCGATAGTCGCGCTCCTGCGTGACCAGCTGGTCGACGATCGTGCGCAGCGTCTGTTCGCGCGCATCCGCGATCGTGACGCCGCGTGAACGCCGGGTAGATCCCGGGATCCTTGGCGAGGCTCGCGAGGTCCTCGAAAGCCAGCATGTCGTTGAAGAACGCGCGCACGCCGGTCTCGAGGCGCGGCTGGCGAGCATGCGCTCGACCTGCCCGCGACCGCCTTGCGTCTGTGCAGCTCGCCGCGCTCCGCGGCCTTCAGCAGCTCGTCGTCCGGCGCGGTGTTCCACAGGAAGAAGCTGAGGCGGCTCGCGAGCGACTAGGCGTCGAGCCGCCGCTGGCCGGGCGCTGCCGGGTCCGGCTCGGTCCAGTCGACGATGAACAGGAACGACGGCGAGACCAGCATGCCGTCGAGGCCGACGGCGAGGCCCTCGTAGAAGTCCTTCAGCTCGGTCGCGGCTTCCCCGGCCTCATGGACAAAGCGCGCCTGGACGGCAGGGTCCAGCGGGCGCCGATGCAGGAGGCGGCCAACCGAGCCGACGAACTTCGTCGCGCACGCCTTGTCGGCGGCGTCAGCGCGAGCGGGTTTGCAGGGGAGCAGGAAATCGCGGTATTCGGGGCTCACGACCTGGTTCGCCAGCGATTCGGCGGTGCGCTGGAATTCCTGCATCTGCCCGGAGGTGACGCCGGCCACGGAGGCGCCGTTCGCGAGCAGGCCGTCGATCCGGCGGAAGGGCGCGAAATGCGCCGACACGGTGACGGTGGGGCCGAAAACGTAGGCGATGGTGTTGACGTACTGCTGCTGCGAGATCAACCGCACCTGTGCGGGCGAGGTGGCGTCGACCGCAGCATCGGCAAGGCCCAGTGCAGCATGCAGGCCCATCGCCAGGGCAACGGGCACACACGCGAGACGTCGACTTGTGATCCGATGGGCCAACTCGGTTAATGTACTATCAATGACGCCGCATGGGGCATGGTGCAATTCCTTGAATCGCAGCATCGCTTGCGCGCTATTTTCATTACTGCCGATTTCCGTCCTGGCCGCCTCGAGCCCGCAGGAAGGCTACCGTAGCGTGCCGATGCCGCCGGGCGTTCGCGTGCAGGCGACCGAACTGGAAGGCCCGGTATTTGCCGACGCGAAGGGCCGGACGCTGTACCGGTGGCCGCTCGGCCAGCTGCGCAACGGTCCTACGGGCGATCCGCCCGGCAAGTCGGAGTGCAACGACGAGCGAACCGAGGTCAGCGCGGGCCTCATGAGCCCTTACCCGGGCGGCCTGCGGCTTCCCGATCTCGAGCAGCGTCCTACATGCACCGACCTCTGGCCGCCGCTCAAGGCGAATGAACGCTCCCGGCCCGTTGGCGACTGGACCATCCTCAAGCGGAAGGACGGCTCGCTCCAGTGGGCCTATGAAGGCTTCGCGGTTTACACCTCCGCGCTCGATCGCCGTCCGGGCGACGTCCTCGGCGGCCGGTCTGACAAGCGCGGCGGGGACTCGCCGATCATGCGCGAGCCGATCAAGCCGCCGCCGGACGTGCCGCCCGGCTTCGCCGTCACGACGATGAGTTCCGGCCGATTGCTCGTCAACGCAAAGGGATATTCGGTCTACTCGTCCGATCACGATGCGCCCGGCAAGTCCAACTGCGACGCCGCCTGCGCGGAAACCTGGTTACCGGTGCTCGCCCCGGCGTTCGCCAGTCCTCACGGAGAGTGGTCGCTGGTGGAGCGCTCCGCGGGCGTCAAGCAATGGGCCTTCCGGGATCGACCCCTGTACACGTACCGGCTGGACGGCGATACCAACAAGCTGAAGGGCAGCGACGTGCCGGGCTGGAACAACGTCTACCTGCAGCGGGCGCCGGCGCTGCCCCAGGGATTCACCGTCCAGGACACGACCGTCGGCCAGGTGCTCGCCGATGCCGAGGGCATGACGATCTACACCTATTTCTGCGGCGATGACGCGTTCGACCAGTCGGCTTGCGATCACCCGACGCAGACGCAGGTGTATCGGCTCGCGATCTGCGGCGGCGGCGAGCCGGAGCGCTGCCTGCGCACTTTCCCGTACGTGCCCGCGCCAGAGGACGCGAAGTCCACCAGCCGCGCCTGGAGCGTGATCTACATCGATCCGCTGACCGGCCGCTACGCGAGCCCGAAGCAGCAGGGTGCGCTCCGTGTCTGGGCATTCCGGGATCGTCCGGTCTATACCTTCGCCGGGGATCGCCGCCCCGGCGACGCCTTCGCGGACGGCCACGGGGAGTTCCGCGGACAGCGGAACGGCTTCAAGGCTTTCTGGCTGCGCGACGACTTCTTCAACGGCGACAAGCCCGGGCCCGGCTAGAACGCATGGCGAAACAGGCACAGGTGGCGGGAGTGGCGGCGCTGCTGATTGCATCGCTGCAGGCGGCGCAGGCGGAGACGGCCGGCAGCATGCCCTCGGCCCAGTACCTCAAGGACGGCACGATCGCCTACGCGATGACGAGCCTGCGCTGGGCGACCTACCTCAAGCCCGACGCCCGCGTCGATTGCCCCGACGGCGTGAACGACGGACCGCGCGAGCAGTTCGCCGCCCTGTTCCCGGGCGATGGCAAGCCCCGCGCGCTGGCCGACACCCAGTTGCAGCGCGAGATCCAGAACTGGTTCCCGACCACGCGGCCGGACTATTTCCCGTTCCGCGAGCCGGGCGGCACGCAGGCGCTCGGCCTGAACCTCGACGGCAAGGTCGATCCCGAGGACTTCACGAGTCTCGACGGCGAGCCGGGCATCGACAACCAGATGTACCGGGCGCTCGGCTGCATCAACAGCCATCGCGACGCGCAGGGCATCAACGACTCCCTGAACAGCGGCGAGATCGTGTCGCAGGAATACAACCGGACGCTGGTCGAGTTGAACGGGGTCGACGACCTCGCAAACGACGATGCAGTCGAGGTCATGATCTACCGCGGCCTCGATGCGCTGCACACGGACGCCGGCGGCAAGGACATCCTGCCGGGCGGGACGCAGCGGGTCGACGTGCGCTGGGGCAGGAAGTTCATCCAGCGCCTCGACGGGAAGATCGTGGATGGCGTCCTGACCACCGAACCGTCGGATCTCTTCCTTCCCTGGGCGGTCTTCAACCTGCCGGCCGACGAATACCTGCGCGACGCGAGGCTGCGCCTCACTCTCTCGCCGACGCGCGCCGAAGGCCTGATTGCCGGCTTTACGGACGTCGAGTCCTGGCACCTGCAGATGATGAAGTCGCAGTCGACGCACTGCCAGAGCTACGGCCAGCAGTCGGCCATGTCGATCTACAAGGCGATGCGCCGGCTCGCCGACGCCTACCCGGATCCACGGACCGGCGCCAACACCGCGATCTCCTCGGCGCTGCGCACGACCTTCACGCAGGTGTTCATCCTGCCGGAGTCGAAGTCAGCGCTCGCAGGCAGCGGTCCGCTGCCGCGCGCGACGCCCTACGGCGGAACGCCGCATCCGCGCACGCCGGAGGAAGAGGCGGGTGACTTGCCGGGACGAGCGGTCGCGACCGGGGACCCGTGAGCACGCGGCGACGCTTCCTTTCCACATTCGTGGCACCCGGCCTGTTGCTCGGTACCGCACCGTCGCTCACGGCGCTCGCCCGGGCCGCGGCATTCGAACCCGAACCCGCGGCGGACGATGCCGCCGTGTTCGCGGCGGCGCGCGGGCACTTCCTGATCCCCGAAGGCGTCGCCTACTGCAACACCGGCACGCTGGGTGCATCGCCGTGGGAGGTGGTGAACGCCCTGACCGAAGGCATCCGCCGCCTCGAGACCGATCTCGCGGCCTGGCCCTATGAACAGCCGGACGGGGAGCCGTTGACCGGCTACCAGAAACTGCCCGAAGTCCGCCAGGCGGTGGGGCAGTTCGTCAATGCGCCGGGCGCCGACATCGCGCTCACGCAGAACGCGACCATGGGCATCAACTTCCTGGCCAACGGACTCGACCTTGCCGCGGGCGACGAGGTGATCAGCACCGACCAGGAACATGGCGGCGGCATTTCGCCCTGGCGCCTGCTCGCCAAGCGCCGCGGCATCGTGGTCAAGGAACTGCCGCTGGGGCCCGCACTCGAGCACGGTCCGGAAGCGATCGTCGCGCTGTTCGACTCCGCGATGACGCCGCGCACGAAGGTCGTGATGTTCAGCCACATCACGTCGGGCCTGGGTGCGTTGCTGCCGGCGCACGAGTTGTGTGCGCTGGCGCGCCGCGGCGGCGCGCTTTCCATCGTCGACGGCGCCCAGGCGGTCGGCCAGATCCGGGTGGATGTCCAGTCGCTCGGCTGCGATGCCTACGTCGGCAGTCCGCACAAGTGGATGATGGCGCCGAAGGGCACCGGCTTCATGTACCTGCGCCGCGACGTGCAGGACCGGTTCTGGACGACGCTCGCGAGCTACCAGTGGGACAACCACGAGGACGGCGCCTTCCGGTTCATGCAGTACGGCACGGGCAGCGTGCCCGTGGTCGATGGCCTCGTGGCCGCGCTTCGCTTCATCGAGAAGATCGGCATGCCGCGGATCGAGCGCTGGGACGCGGCCCTCACGAAGCGCCTGCGCGACGGCCTGGCGGAGATTCCGGCCGTCCACGTCGCTTCGCCCGCTGATCCGCGTTTGACTGCGGCCATCACGACCTTCCGCGTCGATGGGGTGAAGGCCAAGGCGCTGCAGGACGCACTCTGGAAGAAGAAGGTGCGTGTGCGCGCCCAGTCCGACGAGCGGGGAGTGCGCCTGTCGGCGCACCTGTACGTCAGCCCGGCGGACGTGGATGCGATCCTCGACGTTACCCGGGAAGTTGCCGCGCGGGCGTAGCCGGCAGGAACCGCGGGTTGCGCAGCAGCGCCGCCGAGATCAGCGAGATCAGGACGCCAACCGGAAAGATCTCGATGAAGGTGATCGGCAGCCGGAACAGCGGATTCTCGTACTGCCGGCGGAACTCGCCCATCTGCACGATGAGCGCCTCGATGTCCGTCGCCGACGCTCCCTTGGCGCGCGCCGCCTCGACTGCGGCGGTGCTGTAGGAATCGATGAATGCGAAATCCGTGACGGCCAGGGTGATCTCCCAGCCGATCACGTAGATGACGCCGGCGACCGCGCTGATCCCGAGACCTGCCAGCAGCGCGGGCACGAAACGGATCGCACCGCCATGCTCACGGTCGCGCAGCCGCTTGACGCCGAAGAAGATCAGGCTGAGGGCGAGCACCATGACCAGGTAGCCCGTGAAATGGGAAGTCGCGGCGGAACCGGGCTCGCTGTTGGCCACCATCAGGCACATCGGGACGGCGACAAGCAGGCCGGCGATGGCGCCGAAGACCAGGATCGTGCGGGTCATGTCGGGACTCCCAGGTTCAAGTTGCCGGCACTACGCACCCTGCGCGCCCGCCAGGCCATCGCCCGAAAGGGTGATTCAGGCCGCGTCACCCGAAATCCCGGCGGCCTGACGGACTATGGAACGAGGCCGAGCTCGCGGGCAAGCGAAATGGCCTCGGTCCGCCTTGCAACCCGCAGCTTCTCGAACAGGCGCGCAACGTGGGTCTTCACCGTGTTGGGAGACAACCCGAGCCGCGCGGCGATCTCCTTGTTGGAGCGGCCATCCGCCAGCAACTGGAGGACCTCCCGTTCACGCTCCGTGATGCCGAGCGAGGACTGCGCACGCTCATTCGGCGTGAACGGACCGGATCGCGGCTCCTGCGGAAGAGCCTCGCGCCTACCCAGATTCCGAGCCCCATGAATGCCGCCGCGATCAGCGCGACGTAGATCGTGCCCGCGTGCGCGCGGGCCCAGATCTGGTACTCGAGCCACTGCAGCGCGACGGCCCCCGCGGCCAGCGCGAGGCCGTAGATGAGCACGGTCTTCAGCATCCGGGGAGTCTATCAGCGGTCCGTAAGCGGCGACCTGGCGCGCCAGGGTCCGTGTAGGACGCGAACACCCCGCAAGTCGGCCGCGCGCCGGCTGGCACGTAGTGCCGGCGGGATTAAGGTGGCGCTAGCAGTCGCAGGGAGACGAAGTCATGGCGGTCGCCGCGCCGAGGCCCGTCAGCGTGGGACGTGGTGATCGTCGGCGAGGCACCCGCCGGCATGAGCGCGGCATTGATCCTCGGCAGGGCCTGTCGTCGCGTCCTGATCTGCGACTCCGGCACGCCGCGCAGCTGGGCTTCGCATGCGATGCACGCTTTTCCTGACGCGCGATGGCGTTCCGCCGGTCGAATTCCGGAAGATGGCGCGCGCCGAGCTGCGCCGTTACCCGAACGTCGAGTTTCGGCGTGGCGACAGTCAAATCGGCGAAGCGTGCACCAAAAGGCGGCTTCCTGATCCTCCAGGACGACGGGAGGCGGGTGCGATGCCGAAAACTGCTGATCGCTACCGGGGTGTTCGACCGGCTGCCGACGATACCGGGAATCGCCGACTATTTCGGGCGGAGCGTATTCCAGTGTCCGTACTGCGACGGCTGGGAGTACCGGAACCGGCCCCTCGCGGTCTACGGCAGGGGTCGACGCGGATTCGACATGGCGCGTGCGCTGCTGGCGTGGAGCCGGGATGTCGTGCTGTGCAGTGACGGCAAGGCGATCCTGTCGGCAAACCAGCGGAACGAACTCGCGCGGAATGGCGTCGTGGTTAACGAGGCGCACATCGCCGGACTCGTCGGCGGACGGGGGAAAGCTGCGCGAAATCGTCTTCAAGGACGGAAGCAGGCTGGCGAGCGACGCGCGATGTTCTTCGACACCCCCGTTTCCGAGCCAGTCGCTCCTGGCGCGGTCGCTGGGATGCCAGTTCACCCGGCAAGGGGGCGTTCGCTGCGGACGCTACGAGGCGACGAGCGTGCCCGGCGTCTTCGTCGCCGGCAACATCATCAAGGACGTGCAGCTCGCGATCGTGGCGGCGGCGGAGGGGGCCAGCGCGGCGTTCGGCATCAACAAGGCGTTGTCACGGGAAGATTTCGAGCGGCGCGTCTCGGGCCGCACGATCATCGATCACCCAGGGGTCAAGGTTGCGGCGGCATGAGTTCGGCGGCGAGCGGCACATGATCGGAGAGATTTGCCCATTCCCGCGCGCGCATGTCAAAGGGGCGATGTTCAAGGTTGCGAACGTAGATCCGATCGAGCCGGAGCAGCGGGGCGCGCGCCGGAAATGTTCGCGCCGGACGTCCGCCGGCCGCGTCGTGCACTTCAGTAAACTCGCCTCCTCGAAGCAGAAGGCGATGGGAGTGCCCGCGCCAGTCGTTGAAGTCGCCCGCGAGCACCAGTGGAGCGCTGCGCGGAATCTCGCCGGCGACCAGCTCGAGCAGTCTTGCGACCTGGATGCGGCGATGCGCCTCCCGCAGGGCAAGATGCACGCAGATCGCGTGCAGGGCCCCGCGGCCTTGCGGAAGCGCGATGACGGCGTGCAGGAACCCCCGCGGTTCCGCCAGTGCCCACCGATGCGTCGACGTTCTGCCACGAGGTGATCGGGTACTTCGACAGGAGCGCATTGCCGTGATGCCCCCCGGTGACCACGGCATTCCGGCCATAAGCATGTTCCGTCCATACCCCATCCGCGAGCACCTCGTACTGCATGGACGGCGGGGTCCACGCCGGCGGCAGCGCCAACTTCCTGCAGGAAAACGATCTCCGCGCCCGAGCGACGCAGTGCGTCGCGGATGCGCAGCAGCGCGCCCCTGGCGACGCCACGCGCGAAAGCCCTGGTGCGCATTGAGCGTGAGCACGCGAATCCATGACATGCATCTACCCTATACCGGGGAGCGGTAGATGAGCGATCTGGAGATTCCAACAGCCGTCGTGGTGCTGGTGAGCGTAGGCACCGTCGCGTTCTTCATCTTCCTGATCTGGACGATCAAGCGTCACCGCGATCCCAGGCTCAAGGTCGACTGCGACGCTTCCATCGGCGACCTCGTGCGGTCCCTCGCGGGCATCACGCTCGGTACCGTGGTGGATGGCAACAGCGTGGAAGTTCTGGAGAACCGCGCGTTCTTCGACGAGCTGATCGGCGAGATCCGCGCCGCCCGTCGCTCGGTGCACTTCGAGACCTTTCTCTGGAAGGAGGGCGAACTCGGCTCACGCCTCGCGGATGCCATGGTCGAGCGCGCGCGCGCGGGCATTCCCGTGAGGTTGCTGCTCGATGCCAACGGCACCCGGCAGATGGGCAAGCAGGTCGAGAAGCGGCTCCGCGAGTCCGGCTGCCGGCTGTGCCGGTTCCACAGGTTCAAGCTCGCGAACCTCGGCGTCCTCAACGAGCGAGACCACCGCAAGCTCGCGGTCATCGATGGCCGTGTGGCCTTCACCGGCGGTCATTGCATCGTGGACGAGTGGCAGGCCGAACCCGAATCCGAGGGTCACGTCGCGGACGTGAGCGTGCGGCTGCGAGGGCCGATCGTCCACGCCATGCAGTCCGCCTTCAGCGAGAACTGGGTGGGCCGCACCGGTGAACTCTTCATGGGCGACGATTACTTTCCGCGCCTTGAGCGCGCCGGGAATATCGCCATTCATGCCGCGTTCGCCAAGCCGGAAGGCTCGGCGCCGGCGGTCAAGATCCTTCACCATGCGGCAATCTGCTGCGCAAAGCGGCGCATCTGGATCCAGAACCCCTACTTCCTTCCGGAACCGGATGCGATCGACGCGCTGGGGGAGGCCGTGGCGCGCGGCGTGGACGTGCGCGTGCTGATGCCTTCGACCTCCGGCTCCGACAATCCGATGGTCCAGCATGCGGGTCACCGGAACTTCGAGAAGCTGCTGCGGTGCGGCGTAAGGCTCATCGAGTACCCGTCTGCGCTCCTGCACCAGAAGATCATGACGATCGACGGTTCGTGGTGCGCGATCGGTTCGGCCAACTTCGACGACAGGTCGTTCGAGACGAACGACGAGATCATGGTCGCATTCGTCGATGTCGAGATCGCGGGGCGGTTCGACGCGATCTTCGAGCGCTACGCCGCCGATGGAAACGACATCGAACTGGAGCGGTGGAGCCGGCGGAGCGTGGCGCACAAGCTCGTCGACCAGATGTATTATCTGTTCAACGAGCTGCTCTGACCTTCTGCTCGACGGATCCCCCGCGTGTCTGTCCCGATGCATTTCGCCCCTGGTCACCGTGGTTGTCAGCCTACTGGCCACGCGAGCCGTCGCCGATTCGTGGTGCAATGCGCCGCCGGCGGCCGGGACTGACGCGCTCGAGAAGGTCGACCTGGGGGAAGACTGGTTTGACGTTCGCCGGGTCGGGCCGGGCGTCTTCTCGATCACCGAGACGCGGCAGTACGAGGGCGTCACGTCCTTCCTGATCGTCGGCGCCGGGCGGGCAGTGCTGTTCGATTCGGGCCTCGGCGTCGTGCCGATCAGCGGAGTCGTGGAGCGGCTCACGGCGCTGCCCGTGACGGTGCTCAACTCGCACACGCACTTCGATCACGTCGGCGGCAATGGCGAGTTCACGCGACGTGCGTAATCTCGACAGCCCCTACAGCCGCGCAAGCGCGCGCGGCGAGCGTGGGCGAGTCGCTGCGCGAGTACGCGAAGCGCGACGCTCGCGGAGGATCGGGTCTGCGGGGCGCTGCCCGCCGGCGTCACGAGCCGTGAGTACGCGATCCCGACCTGGCAGATCGCGGCCCACGTCCGGGATGGCGAGACGATCGACCTCGGGGATCGCAGGCTCGAGGTCCTGGGCACGCCCGGGCATACGCCCGATTCGATCTCGCCTGCTGGACCGCGCGAACGGGCTGCTGTTTACCGGGGACACCTATTATTCGGGCGAAATCTACCTGTGGACGCCGGAAACGGACCTGTCCGCCTACACGGCATCGATCGACAGGCTCGCCGGCCTCGAGCCGGGACTGGATACATTGCTGCCTGCCCATGGACCGCCGGTGGCCGAGCCGCGCCGGCTGCTCGAGTTGCAGACAGGCGCTCGCTGGATATCCGGAGCGGCAGCGCGGACTTCGAGCCGGCCGGACGAGGGCCGGCGCCTGTACCGGTTCGAGCATTTCTCGATCCTGACGGCGGGAACGGCCGGTGAGAAGCCGCGTTGAGGCCCGTCAGTCGCTCGCTGCAGCGAGCCGGGCGTCGGCCTTGTCCATCATGGCCGTGAAGCGCGGGTCATCGCGCACCGGATTGAGGTCGGGGTCGACCTTGGCCCACTTCACCGTCTCGGCGCCGTCGCCCTCGAACACCGGCCCGAGCAGGTCGAGCGCCAGGTCGCGTTCGCCGATCTGCGCGAAGCCGCAGGCGAAGTTGTAGCGCATCGTCGGTTGTCCGGGTCGAGGAGCATCGCGCGCTTGGCGAGATCCTTGGCGCGTTCGACCTCGCCGAGATGCAGAGCGCCCAGACGACATACCCGAGCGCAAGCCCGTTGTCGGGCTCCTGGCTCGTGATCTTCTCGGCGCGCGCCAGCGTGCGCCTCGCGGCATCGCGCATCTTTTCCATGTCGCCGAGCGCCTTGTAGCAGGTCGTCAGCAGGCTGACCGAGGGAAAATCGGTCTCCATCAGGGCCGCCGCCTTCTCGTAGTACGGATCGCCTCCGGGCAGGCGGCTCCTGCGTGAAGTACAGGCGGGCAGCGGCCGAGTTGACCTCGAACGACTCCGGGTCGAGGCGCAAGCGCCGCCTCGATCTCGACGAAGGCCTCGTCGTAGCGGCCCTCGGACGTCAGGACGCGCGCCTTGGCGGCGTGCGCTTCGCGCCAGGTTGGTGTCGAGCGCGAGCGCGCGCTCGGCCGCCGCCAGCCCGCCGTCCCCGGGCCCGTTGAAGTAGAACTTCAAGGCCGCCTGAGCGACGGCCATCAGGGCCCAGGCCGTCGCGTAGGCCGGATCGATCTCCGTGGCGCTGCGGCACAGCCGGATGATGGCCTCGCAGCGCCGGACATTGCCGTAGCTGCCGGTGACGCTGAACTGCCGCGCCATCAGGTAGAGGTTGTAGGCCTCGAGGTTGCTGGTCCCGCGCTGCTCGATCGCCTTCTTCTCCTCGGGCATCAGCTTCAGCTTGAGCGCCTTGACGATGGCCTGCGAGATCTCGTCCTGCAGCGCGAAGATGTCGTTGAGGTCGCGGTCGTAGCGCTCGGCCCAGACGTGGTTGTCCTTCGACACCTCGATCAGCTGGGCGGTGATGCGCACCCGGCCGGCCGCCTTGCGGACGCTGCCCTCCAGCACGTAGCCGACCTTGAGCTGCCGCCCGATCTGCGCGATGTCGACGTTCCGGCTCTTGAAGCTGAAGGCGGTGTTGCGCGAGACGACGGCGAGCGAGGAGACCTTGCTGAGGTCGGTGATGATGTCCTCGCTGATGCCGTCGCTGAAGTACTCCTGTTCCGCGTCGCCGCTCATGTTGGCGAACGGCAGGACGCAGATCGAGACGCGCGAGGACTTGACGTCGGCGGGGGCGGCGCCGGCGGAGCGGGGCCGCGGTCCGTGCTTCGGCCTTGCGCGCCATCATGCCGCCGAGCGCACGCAGCACCTCCTGGAAGGGCGGGCTCGCGGGATCGTCGGCCCACTTGTCGAGGTCCGTCGTGTGGAGCGCGCGCACGTCCATCGGCAGGCGCGCCTCGTCGAAGCGCACGGGCACGAGGATGCCGCGGTCAGCGGCTTCGCGGGCCTCGCCGCGGACCCAGCGAGAGGCCACGGAAGTCGGCGTCCAGACGACCAGCACGCACCGGGCGGCCGGCCAGTTGCGTCTCGATCTGGTCGTCGAAAAGCTGCCCCGCCGCGATCTCCGGGTCCCACCAGACCGTCCAGCCCTGGGCCTCGATCGCGGCCACGATCGGGGCGACCCGCGCCTTGTCCACGCGGGCATAGGAGACGAAAACATCGGCCATGGATTAGTTTAACGTACCGGGTGGAGCATCCATCGGCGAGGCGACTTATGGCGACCCGGAAGGCCGGAACCCGCAAGCCCGGCAGCGCAAAGGCCAAGTCCCGCGGCAAGTCGCTCGCGCCGGGCAAGGCGAAACGCGGTCTCGACGCCGCGGAAATCGCGCTCGCGATCGACGACGAGCGCATCGCCGGCCTCGCCGCGCAGGTGCGCGAGCGCGGCGGCGCACCGATCGGCGCCTACCGCGAGCCGCTCTCGGGCAGCACCGTGCTGGTGGCGGCGCTGCCGCTCGCGGCGGTCCAGCCGACGCCCTTCCAGCGCGATCTCTCGCCGACGCACACCAAGCGCCTCGCGCAGAAGATCGAGGAGGCGGGCTCGTTCCTCGACCCGATCATCGTGGTGCGCGGCGAGGACGGCGAGTTCTGGACGCCGAACGGGCGCCACCGCCTGGCGGCGTCCAAGGTGCTCGGCCTCAAGCAGATCACGGCGCTGGTCTCGCCGGACGAGGGGCTCGCGTTCCGGATCCTCGCGCTCAACACCGAGAAGGCGCACAACCTCAAGGACCGCAGCCTCGAGGTGATCCGCATGGCGCGCGCGCTGGCGCGCCGCGAGCCGCGCGCGAAGGAGAGCGACTTCGCCGCACAGTTCGAGTCGCCCGAGTTCCTGACGCTCGGCATCCTCTACGCGAAGGACGCGCGCTTCGCCGGCGGCGCGTACGGGTCGTTTCTGAGGAAGGTCGATCGCTTCTCCGACCGCACGCTCGCGGTCAGCCTGCGCGAGCGCGAGGGCTACGCCTCGCGCCTGCGCGAGATCGACGCGCAGGTGCGCAAGATCGTCAAGGCGCTGGAGGCGCGCGGCTTCAAGTCGCCGTACCTGCGCACCTTCGTCGTCGCGCGCATCAACCCGGTGCGGTGGATCCGCACCAAGACGGGCGACACGAAGCCGCCGATGCCGATCGCCGCGGCGCTCACGCGCATGACGGCTGCCGCGAAGAAATTCGACGTCGGCAAGGTGCGTCGGCGGACCTGGCGCTGGTCGCCGCCTTGTCCGGCGATTGAGAAATCTGAACAGGGGATCCCGATGAGCAGATCGATGAAGTGGAAGACCGCGGTGGCGGCCGTCGCGGCGGCTTGCGCGGGAATCGGCGCCGCGAATGCCGAATCCGCATCGCCCGACGCGAGCGAAGCGGCGTTCCGCGAGCTGTACAAGGAGCTGATCGAGATCAACACGACGCGCTCGGTCGGCGACTGCACGCGGGCGGCCGAGGCCATGCGGCAGCGCCTGCTCGCGGCGGGTTACCCGGCCGAGGACATGCAGATCCTCGCGCCGCCCGAGGCGCCGAAGGACGGCGCGCTCATCGCCGTGCTGCGCGGGCAGCGACAGGAGCGCTGAAGCCGATCCTCCTGCTCGCGCACATCGACGTCGTCGAGGCGAAGCGCGAGGACTGGGTGCGCGACCCGTTCAAGCTGGTGGAGGAGGACGGCTGGTTCTATGCGCGCGGCGGCGAGCGACGACAAGTCGATGGCCGCGATCTTCACCGACAGCCTGATCCGCTACCGGCAGGAAGGCTACACGCCGCGCCGCGACATCAAGCTGGCGCTCACCTGCGGCGAGGAGACGGCGGGCGCCGGCCTGTTCGACAGCGTGCGCTGGCTCGTGCAGACGCGGCCGGAGGTGCTGGCCGCCGAGTTCGCGATCAACGAGGGCGCCGGCGGCGAGTACGACAAGGATGGCAGGCCGATCGTCCTGCAGGTCCAGGCGGGCGAGAAGGTCTACCAGGACTTCACGCTCGAGGTGACCGATCCCGGCGGCCACAGCTCGCTGCCGAAGCCGGGCAACGCGATCGTGCGCCTCTGCGCCGGGCTCGCGCGGCTCGGCGCCCACCAGTTCCCGATCGGGCTCAACCCGGTGACGCGCGCTTACTTCGAGACCATGGCGAAGCTCGCGGAACCGGCGGTCGCGGCCGACATGCGCGCGGTGCTCGAAACGCCGCCCGATGCGGCCGCCGCGACGCGGCTGTGGGCCAGCGAATCCGCTGTGGAATGCGATGCTGCGCACGACCTGCATCGTCAGCGAGATCGAGGGCGGCCATGCGCCGAACGCGATCCCGCAGCACGTGCAGGCGACCGTCAACTGCCGCATCCTGCCGGGCACGCCGGTCGCCGACGTGCAGGCCGAGATCGCGCGGGTGGTCGCCGACGACGCGATCCGGATCTCGCCGAAAGGCGAGGGCGGCGTGCAGTCACCGATACCGCCGCTGACGGAGACGATCCTGGGGCCCGCACGGCAGGTGGCCGGGAAGATCTGGCCCGGCGTCACGCTCGTGCCGATCGATGCTCCCCGGTTACACCGACGGGAAGTACCTGAATCCAGCAGGCATCCCGACTTACGGGATATCGGGCCTGTTCGAGGACGCAGAGGGCGACTACATCCACGGACTCAACGAGCGCATGAACGTGAAGTCGCTGATGGACGGACGCCGGTTCCTGCACGAGGTCGTGAAGCTGTACGCGGATGGCGGGAACTAGACCACGCCGCGCATGACGCACCCGGCCTTTCGCGTTCATGCTGTCCCGTTGGTTGCCGCGTTCCTGGCGGCCCTGTCCGTATGGCTGTTCCTCGAGATCGCGGACGAGGTGTTCGAAGGCGAGACACGCCGGTTCGACGAATCGGTACTGCTCGCCTTCCGTTCGGACATGGACCGAAACGACCCGATCGGCCAAGCCTGGGTCGAGGAACTCGCGCGCGACGTGACGGGCGTCGGCGGCGCCGCGGTGCTGGCTTTCCTGACGGCCGCGGCGGCCGGTTTCCTGCTGCTGCGCGGGAAGTCGCACCGTGCCCTGTACCTGGTCGCCGCGGTCGTCACCGGCATCCTGCTGAGCTCCCTGCTGAAATGGGGATTCGACCGGCCGCGACCGGACCTGGTCGCTCATGGCCAGGTCATCTATACCAGCAGTTTTCCGAGCGGACACTCGATGATGTCCGCGCTGACTTTCCTGACGCTCGGCGCACTGCTCGCGGCCACGCTCGAGACGCATGCGATGCGTGCCTACATCATGGCTCTCGCCGTCCTGCTGACGGTGGCGGTCGGGATCAGCCGGGTCTACCTTGGCGTGCACTGGCCGACGGACGTGCTGGCTGGCTGGTCGGCGGGTACGGCGTGGGCGCTTCTGTGCTGGAGTTGCGCCGAGTACCTCGGCCGGAGAGGTCGGCTCGAATGAAGACGTGGTTGCTGCCGCTCCTGTGGCTCTGCGCCCTGGCCGTCTGCGCTCCCGCCGTCGGCGTGACGATCGACCGGGACGTTGCGGTCCCCATGCGCGACGGCGTCGTGCTGCGCGCGGACGTCTATCGCCCGGCAGGCGACGGCAAGTATCCGGTTCTCGTGTTCCGCACGCCCTACGGCAAGCACTTCGCCGCGAACAGCGACGGCGTGCACCGCAAGGCGGTGGAGCGCGGTTACGTCGTCCTGCTGCAGGACGTGCGCGGCCGCTACGCGTCGGACGGGCATCTTCGACCCGTACCGCCAGGAGGGCAAGGACGGTTACGACACGATCGAGTGGGCCGCGTCGCAGGCCTGGTCGGACGGCCGCGTCGGAACCTACGGGCTTGTCGTATCCCGGCGCCGTGCAATGGCTGGCCGCGATGGAGAAGCCGCCGCACCTGCTCGCGATGGCGCCGGCGATGACGTTCTCCTCGCCGCGGCGCTTCTTCTACATGAACGGCATCTTCGACCGCTCCTGGCTGCCGTGGATCTACCAGAACGTCGCGCCGGATGCGCGCCGTCGGTTGGGGATGCCGGTGGGCGGCGATGCGGAGGAGAGCTGGCGGAGGTCGCGGACGAGTTCCAGTCGTTCCTGCCGCTGCGCGAACTGCCCTGGCTGCGGAAGGAAGCGCCTTACTACTTCGAGTGGCTCGCGCATCCGCCGGAGGACCCGTGGTGGGACTGGGCGGAACTGCGCGGCCGTTACGACCGCGTCTCGGCCGCGGTGCTCAACCTGAGCGGCTGGTACGACGATGCGTATGGCGTCGAAGGCGCGGCGACGAACCACAATGGCCTCGTGCAGGCGAGAAGGGGCAGGAGCGGTCACGCTCGCACCTCGTGCTCGGCCCCTGGGTGCACGGCGTGCCATCGGCGACGGACGGCCGCGCGGGGGACCTGGATTTCGGGCCAGTGGGCCGCCTTCGACTACGACGCGCTGGTGCTCGACTTTCACGACCACTACGTCCGCGGCATTGCCAATCGATTCGCGAAGGAGCCCGCCGTGCGTTACTTCGTCGATGGGCGTCAACGAGTGGCGCGATGCGGCCGCGTGGCCGCCCTCCGCGGAGTCGTGTCGAGGCGCTCTACCTGGGTGCTTCCGGCGAACGCAGTCCGGGCCACCTGCGGACGAAACCTTCGGCCGATCGGGATTCCTGGAGCGCCTTCCGGGCGGATCCGCAGCACCCTGTCGTCGATCCGCATGGCAGCCCGGGCGCGCACGACTATCGCGCGCTCGCAGCCCGGGACGATGTCCTGACTTTCGACACCGAGCCGCTGACGCTCGACGAGCTGGATTGTCGGGCGACGTGACGGCGGATGATCCGTGCGTCCTGCGATTGCCGCGACTTCGACCTGTGGGTGCGGTTGCTGGACGTGCATCCGGACGGGAGCGCATACAACCTGATGGGCCCGGGCAACGACGTGGTCCGCGCGAGCTACCGGGTGCCCGCCGCAGGCCGGCAGCCGCTGGAACCCGGCCGCATCTACGAGCTCAGCGCTGCACGCCCCTGATGACGAGCCACCGATTCGGCAGGGGACACCGGATCCGCGTGCAGATCTCCGCGACCTTCGATCCGCACCTGTCGCGCAACCTGCAGACGGGCAAGTCCGAGGTCGACTCCGCTGAATCCCGGTCTGCCGAGATAAGAATCCACCACGGCGCCGGACACGCATCGCGCCTGTTGCTGCCGGTCGCCCACTGACGGGCTCGGCCGGCCGTATCGGTCCGTCGTTCCGTCGCATCGCCGCGCGCATGGGTCGCGCCACGCCCTAGCATCTGGCGCAGTTCCCAATCGCGAAAGGCCATCGCATGACCACCGACTCCGGCGCAGCACGAACACTGCGCCTGCTGGGATTCTTCGCTGCGGCCCTGCTGGTCGCACCCGCCGCCCGCGCCGGCGACGCGTTCGACATGGAATGGCGCGAGCTGGCGCGGGACGTCTGGGTCGGCATCCGGCCCGTGTCCTATCGCTCGCCCGTGATGACCAACACCACGGTCGTGATCGGCGAGAAGGGCGTGCTCGTGTTCGACGCCGCCGGCTTCGCGCTCCAGGGCGAGCGGCTCGTGAAGAAGGTGGCCGAGCTCACGGACAAGCCGATCACGCATATCGCCATCAGTCACTGGCATGGCGACCACAGCATGGGCGTCCACAAGGTGCTCGAGCGCTTTCCGGACGCGGAAGTGATCTCGCACGAGTTCACGGCACGCTACATCGCGAGCCCCAACATGGACAGCGTTCCGCCGCGCGACACGAAGGCGGAGAACGAGTACCGGGCCAGGGTCGAGAAGGCGCTCGCCACCGGGGTTCGCTCCGACGGAACGCCGGTCACGCCGACGATGCGCGCCTTCTACACGGACTTGCTGGCGGACTTCGATTTCGTGGGCGAGGAGGTCGCACGTCGACAGGTGACGCGGCCGACGCGGACCATGACCGACCGGCTCGTCATCGACCTCGGCGGCAGGACGGCGGAGCTGCGCCACATCGCGCCGGGCAACACCAAGGGCGACATGTTCCTGTGGTTGCCGGAGGAGAGGATCCTCGCGACCGGCGACATCGTCGTGCGGCCGACGCCTTACGGCTTCTTCAGCTATCCGCGGAGCTGGGCGGCCGTGCTGCGCGAGCTCAAGGCGTTCGATGCCAGGTACATCGTCCCCGGCCACGGCGAGATCATGACCGACACGGCCTATCTCGACCTGCTCGCGGAGACGATGGACTTCGTCGCGGACCAGGTCGATGCGCAGGCGAAGGCCGGCAAGTCGCTGGACGAGACGCGCACCGCCATGGACTGGTCACCGGTCGAGGAACGCTTCACGGGCGACGACAGCATGCGGGCGCTGCTGTTCAACATCTGGTTCAAGACGCCGATCGTCGAGGCGCAGTACAACCTCTCGACCGGAAAGGACAATGAGTCGCTGGAGGCGCCGGCCGCCGCTCAGTGATCTTCCTCGACCTGGTCGACCGACGCCTGGCCGGTCAGTTCGCGCCGCACGATCGCCCAGGACATGCCGACGCCGAGAATCAGGCCGAGCGCGACGAGCACGACCCAGGTCATCGTCGTCGCATTGCCGACGTCGAGCCAGCCCCAGGACACGAACAGCCACACCAGCGCCGCCGTGAATGCGGCCATCAGGATGAGGCCCAGCATGCCGATCGCCTGCATCATCGAGCGCCAGAGGAAGATCCAAAGCACGAGCAGCGCGACGCCGACCACGGCCTGCATCGGCGTGATCGCAGGGAAGTTGCCGCTCAGCCAGTGGTAGTAACTCCAGCCCGCCGGGTTGAAGGTCAGCAGGACGAGGGCGAGGGCGAAGGCGATCCGCCAGGCGAAGCCGCCGATCGAGAAATTATCCATGGGGCGCCAGTTTACCGGACGGCGAGCCGCTTCGACATGCAGCGCGCGGATTGCGGGCACAGCGACTTGAACTCCGCGCTTTTCCGGATCGCCTCGGGCGCGCTTTCGCGCGCGATGTCGACATAACCGAGCCGCGCGAAGAAGTCGCGCGCCGTTTCCGTGAGCAGCACGAGCTCGCGCAGGCCCCGTTGCCGGGCGGCCTCTTCGACCGATTCCACGAGCGTCCGGCCGAGGCCCGTGCCACGGAGCCGGTCCGCGACCACGACCGATCGCAACAGCCCGGACTGTCCGTGCACTTCGAACCCGCCGGCGCCGACGAGCATCGGGCCGTCCTGCGCGACGAACAGGACGGGGTCGGAGTGTTCGAGATCCGCGGTCGGCAGTCGCTTGCCCTCGAGCAGCCGCCGGATGCCCGGCAGGTCCGCCGCGGTCGCCGGCCGGATCGCGGGAGGCTGCAGCGCCGCCCTCAATTGCGCGATCTGTCCCGGCCCGACGCGGCAGCATCCACCGATGTGACGCGCTCCAGCGCCGGCCCATGCGCGGGCGAGTGCCGCGAGTACCGTGCCCCGGCGCGCCGTGCCAGGACTCGTTGCCCGCGTTCCAGCGCTCGCCCGAGTTCGGATAGACGACGATCGGCTTGCCGGTGCCGGACGCGAGCGCGCGGATCGCGTCGCCGACGATCTCGGGCTTCACGCAGTTCACGCCGACCGCGAACACGTTCGGAACGGCGTCAATGAGGCGCGCGCATTCGACCAGCGGCTCGCCGTGCGAGGTGTGCACGCCATCCGGCGAGGTGAAGCTGAGCCAGGCTTGCGCGTCCGGATGCCGCGCGAGCAGCTCCACGTAGGCGCGCGCCTCCTCCAGCACCGGGATCGTCTCGCAGGCGAGGAAGTCGGCGCCGGCGGACGCGAGCACTTCGAAGCGCCGGGCATGGAACGCGACCAGCTGCGCCGCCGTCAGGCCGTAGTCGCCGCGGTATTCGGAGCCGTCGTGCAGGATCGCGCCATAGGGGCCGACGGAGGCCGCGACGAACAGCTCGCGGCGATCCTCCGGGTGATCCCGCCGGTACCGCGCCCGCGCGGACCGTGCGAGCTCGACGGACAGGCGCAGCAGCCGCGTCGTCTCGTCGGCGTCGAGCCCGATGCCCGCAAAGCCCTCGTAGCTCGCCTGGTAGCTCGCCGTGATCGCGCAATCGGCGCCGGCGGCGTAGTAGTCGTAATGGAGCTGCTCGATGGCTTCCGGCGCCGTGCGCAGCACGCGCGCGGACCACAGGGAGCCGGAGATGTCGCAGCCCCGGGCTTCCAGTTCGGTGGCCAGTCCGCCGTCCAGGATCATGGATTCAGGCCGCATCGTGACGTCGCGACGACGGCCGCCAGAATTCCCTGGATCAGGCGAGTGGGACTCGGCGGGCAGCCCGGCACCTCGACGTCGACCGGAATCACGTTTGATACGCGACCGCAGCTCGCATAGCTTTCCCCGAAGACGCCGCCGGTGCAGCCGCAGTCACCGATGGCCACGACCAGTTTGGGATCCGGGATCGCCTGGAAGGTCCGCAACAGCGCCGTTTCCATGTGTCGCGCGACGGGGCCCGTGACGAGCAGCAGGTCCGCGTGCCGGGGACTTGCGACGAAACGGATGCCCAGCCCCTCGATGTTGTAGAGAGGATTGTTGAGCGCATGAAGCTCGAGCTCGCAGCCGTTGCAGGAGCCGGCGTCGACATGACGTATGCACAGCGCGCGCCCGACGATCGACAGGATGCGCTCGTGCAGATCGCTGCGCAGGCGCAGGGCCGCATCGGCGTCGGGCGGATCTTCGCTGACGATGCCGGTCGATGCAATCCGCCGCAGCGTCTTCAGCATGGTCGGATCCTAGAGGTCATGTCCGCTGTATGAGAGATTGAACGACTTGTTGATGAGCGGAAAGTCGGGAACGATGTTGCCGATCACCGCGTGTTCGAGCGCGGGCCAGTTCTGCCAGGACGGATCATGCGGATGGCATCGGCGCACGCGGCCGTCCGGCGCAACTTCGAGCGCCACGATCACGGGGCCCCGCCATCCCTCGATCCAGCCCACGGCAAGGGTATCCGGGGACGCTGCGCCTGTTTCGCACCGGTGCGGACCTTCTGGCAACGTATCGGCAATCTGCGCCACGAGCCGGCAGGATTCCTGCAGCTCGTCGAATCGCACGGCTACCCGCGCGGCGACATCGCCGCCGTGGTGCACTACGCGCGTGGGGTGCAACAGGTCGTACGGCGGCGTCGGCAGGTCAATGCGCGAGTCGAACTCCTGGCCGCTGGCACGTCCCGCGATGCCGGTGAGGCCGAGCCACCGGGCGAGCGACGGCTTGACCTCGCCCGCGCCGAAGAAGCGATCCCTGACACCTGCATGCTCATCGTAGATTTCGCGCATCTCGCGCACGTCGGCCGCCAGCCTCGATGCGTGGCTGGCAACGGACTTCGCTCGCATCCGGGAGAAGATCGGCGCGCGTCCCGCCCGGCACGATCGCGTCCATCAGGTAGCGTTGCCCGCAGGCTGCCTCCGTGACGCGCAGCCACCGCTCCTTGAGGATCGAGAATTGCGCCAGGCCGAATGCGAACCCGGCGTCGTTTCCCAGTGCGCCGAGATCGCCGAGGTGGTTCTGGATGCGCTCGATCTCGAGGTAGAGCGCGCGAAGGTGAGCGGCGCGTGCGGGTGGGACGCAACCGGCGAGCGCCTCGAAAGCCTGGCAATAGGCCCAGGAGAAAGCCGCCGCAGAATCGCCGGAGACCCTCGCCGCGAGTCGATGTCCGTTCTCCGCGCGGAGATCGGAGAAAAGCCGCTCGATGCCCTTGTGCGTGTACCCGAGCCGCTCCTCGAGGCGCAGCACCTTCTCGCCCACCACCGAGAAGCGGAAATGTCCCGGCTCGATGATGCCCGCGTGCACCGGGCCCACGGCAATCTCGTGCACGCCGTCGCCTTCGACCCGGACGAAATCGTACCGATCGACGACGGCTGGGCCAGGCACCTCCAGCGGCGGATCGACCAGCGGATGGTGATTCTCCGGCCACGTAGAGTGCCTCAGCCAGGGGCGCGTGTCGGACGCAGTCGTCGCGACGCCGGTCAAGTCGGTCATGGCGCGCTGCATCCGTGCCGCTGACGGAAAGATGTCCTCGATTCCGGGGCACGAAAATTCCGCTTCCGCCGCAAGCGTCGCGACCAGTCCCTGGCCCGCCGCGTGGTAGGCGGCATGCACGCGTGCCTCGCGACCCGGCTGGCGGTCCGCCCACAAGGCTGCGAGCCAGCCGTCTGCTGCCGGCAACCGATTCCGCGAGGAGGCGCCACTCGTCTCGCCCGACCCGGAGCGCGCGCAAGCCGTCGGCGCCAGCCTGGGGAGTCGCACGCGATATCCAGCTGCGAAGCGGCACGTCACTCTCCGCCGATCATCCGCGCCGCGGCGCGATACCAGTCCGCGAGGTACGGCGGTACGTAGAGGCCCAGCATGAGCACGAGTCCGAGGTGGACGAATACCGGCAGCAGTGCGGGCGGATGTGGCAGCCGTCGCGCGGTCGTCTCTCCGAACACCATGGGCTGAACGCGGCCGAAGATCGCCGCAAATGCGACGCCAAGCGCCGTGAGCAGGATCGGCGTCGCCCAAGGCTGCTCTCGCATGGCGGTGGTGAGGATCAGGAATTCACTCGCAAATACGCCGAATGGCGGCATGCCGAGGATGGCGAGCGAGCCAAGCAGCAGACCCCAGCCAATCGTGGGACTCAGCGTGATCAGGCCGCGGATGTCCGTCATGCGTTGCGAGCCGGCTTTCTGCGCGGCATGGCCGACGGCGAAGAATATCGCCGACTTGGTCAGCGAGTGAACCGTCATGTGCAACAGGGCGGCAAAGTTTGCGACTGCCCCGCCCATGCCGAATGCGAACGTGATGATGCCCATGTGCTCGATCGAGGAATAGGCGAACAGCCGCTTTATGTCGCGCTGTCGCCAGAGGAAGAATGCGGCGAGCACTACCGAGAGCAGGCCGAAACCCATGAGCATGCGCGACGGCAACTCCGACTGCAGGGATCCCTCGACCAGCACCTTGCAGCGCACGACGGCGTAGATCGCCACGTTCAGGAGCAGCCCGGAGAGCACGGCAGAGATGGGTGTCGGACCTTCCGCATGAGCATCGGGCAGCCAGTTGTGCAGAGGTGCGAGGCCCACCTTGGTTCCGTAGCCGACCAGCAGGAATACAAACGCAAGCGCGAGAACTGCCGGTTCGAGTTGACCCTTGACAGCATCGAGATGGGTCCACAAAAGGGCGCTCACGCCTTCGGCGCCGAGTACCCGTTCGGATGCGAAGTAGAGGAGGATCGTGCCGAACAGGGCCTGCGCGATGCCGACCCCGCAAAGAATGAAGTACTTCCAGCCAGCCTCCAGGCTCGCCGGCGTTCGATACAGCGTGACCAGGAGCACCGTGGACAGTGTTGCCGCTTCCATGGCGACCCACAGCAATCCCAGGTTGTTTGTGGTGAGAGCGATCAGCATGGTCGCCATGAAGAGCTGGTACATGCTGTGGTACAGCCGCATCTGGCCCGGTCCGATCCTTCCGTGCTCCAGCTCGACGCGCATGTAGGGCCGCGAGAACAGGGCGGTCGTGAGGCCGACGAATGCGGTCAGCGTGACCAGGAAGACGTTGAACGGGTCGAGGAAGAACTGCTCGCGCCAGAGCACCAGGCTGCCTTCACGGATCACCTGCGCGGTCAACGCGCAGGCGGCGAGAAACGTGGCCAGGCTGACTGCCGCATTCAGGTCCGGCGCGCGGCGGCGCGCGCCCAGGAAACCCATTGCGAGCGTACCCGCCAGGGGCGAAGCGAGGAGCAGCGCGAGTTCCACGTTACTTGCGCTCAATTGGCGATTGCTCCCTGAGCGTCTCCAGATGATGCAGGTCGAGGCTGTCGAACTGCTCGCGGATCTGGAAAAAGAAGATGCCGAGAACCAGGACGGCGACCAGCACGTCGAGCGCCACGCCGAGTTCCACGATCATCGGCATGCCGTAGGTCGCGCTCATCGCTCCGAAGAACAGGCCATTCTCCATCGACAGGAACCCGACAACCTGCGACATCGCCTTGCTGCGGGTGATCATCGTGAGGAACGAGAGCAGTACGACGGCGACGGCGATCCCGATCGAGTTGCGCAAGGCCGTGCTGGCCAGCTCCGAAATCGGCTGCGCCAGACCGAACGCAAACACCACGATCAGGAGGCCGATCAACATCGTTCCCGCGGGATTCACCAGCGTCTCGCTGTCCCAGTAGACGGCGAGCCGACGAATCAGGCGGTGGAGGATCCATGGCAGCAGCACGACCTTCAGGACGAGAGTCAGCGCCGCGGAAAAGTAAAGGTGGGTTTGCCCGGTGCGCCACGCAAGGAGCAGGGTCGCAAGAAACAGGAGCGCTCCCTGGACCGCCAGGAGATTGACGAGCGTCACGATGCGTCGCTGGGCGAGCATCGCGAACGACAGCAGCAGGAACAGTGCCGCGATCATGTTCAGGAGCTGGATGTCGAACGGCATGCCGGCCACGGTCAGGCTCCCAGCAGCAGGTGCACGAGGAGGCCGAGAACCGCGAACATGAAGGCGCTGGCGAGAAACTCGGGCGCCCGGAAGACGCGTAGCTTCGCGGAAACGGTTTCGATCAGCGCGAGTCCGGCCCCGGCCAGCGCGAGCTTCGCGACGAGTACCGGGATCGAGGTCAGCAGGGACAGCGGTCCGCCTGACTCCGTCGCAACGCCCCAGGGCGCGAACAGCGAGAAGCCGATGCAGGCGTAGACGAACAACTTGAGGCTTGCGGCCCATTCGATCAGCGCCAGGTGGCGCGCCGAATACTCGAGAATCATGGCCTCGTGGATCATGGTGAGTTCGAGATGCGTGGCCGGATTGTCTATCGGGATCCTGGCGTTCTCCGCCAGCAGCACCATCGTGAAAGCGACTGCCGTGAATGCGAGACTCGGGTAGAGACCGAGGCGCTGCGTCGCGAGGTCCTCGGTGATCGCTGGCAGCGCGGTCGTAGCGGAAATGAGCGACGCGACGAATACGACCATGAGAAGTGCCGGCTCCGCCAGGAAGCCGACCATCATTTCACGGCGCGCCCCGAGCGAACCGAATGCCGTTCCGACATCCATCGCCGCAAGCGACATGAACACCCGCGCGGTCGCGAGCAGGCCGACCAGCGCTATCGCGTCGGCCGCCGACGCAAAAGGCAGCCGCGTGCTCAGCGAAGGGACGATCGCCGCCGCCAGCACCATCGCCCCGAACACGACGTATGGCGACAGGCGAAACAGCGGAGAAGCGGTCTCGGCGATCACGGCATCCTTGTGGAAGAGCTTGCGGATGCCGCGGTATGGCAACAGCAGGCCTGGCGCCCGTCGGTTCTGCAGCCAGGCGCGGCACATGGCAATCCAGCCGGCGAACAGCGGCGCCGCCACGACCGCGGCTATGAGCTGCAATGCCTGGGCCGAGATCTCGTGGTACGTCATAGCACGAGCGCGAGCAGCGCGATCAGGGTGATGAAGCTATAGAGCAGGTAGCTGGCGATGCGACCCTGCTGCAGCCAGGCCAAGCTCTCCGCAATGCGCTGCACGGTGGCGCCGAGGGGTTCGTAGAGGCCGCGCCATACGCGGTCCCGGACTGTGACGCTGTAACGCGGCGCGGTATCCGTCGGCGAAGGCAACTCGCGCTCCATCGCGAAGAAGGCCTGGAATATGTGGCGTATGGGCTGGCCAAAGCCTTCCGCGCTGTCCTGCATGCGCGCATCCGTCCGGGCGAAACCGCAGTCCCATGGCGGTGCACGGCGAATCCGGCCGTGATAGAGGAAGCGGACGACTGCGGCCGTCAGGATCACGACTGCCAGAACGGCCAGGAGAAAGATCGGCGCAGAATACGATGCCTGGCGTTCGGGCAGGGGAAACAGCAGCCACCAGGGCGCCTCGCTCGCCGGCAGGCCGTAACCGGTAAGCTGAAGCGTGGCGGCCTGCAACGAGGCAATCACGTGCGTCGGAAAAAGCCCGAGCGCAACGCAGCCCACGGCCAGCCAGACAAGACCCGCACGTTCAAGGAAACCCGCATCGTGAGCGTGGCTGAGAGCCTGCTCGCGAGGCTGGCCGAGAAATACCACGCCGTAAAACTTCACCATCACGTATCCGGCGAGCGCGGCAGACAGGGCGACCAGAGCCGCCCCCATCGGCAGCAGCATGTTGACGAACGACTGCGGCACCTCGTGGGCGAACAGGAAGGACTGGAGCAACAGCCACTCGGACACGAAACCGTTCAGAGGCGGCAGCCCGGCCATCGCCAGAACGCCCACCAGCATGAGCCATGCGACCCAGGGCATGCGCCGGATCAGGCCGCCGAGCCGGCCCAGGTTGCGCTCACCAGTCGCGTGCAGGACCGCGCCCGTTCCGAGAAACAGGAGGCTCTTGATGAATGCGTGGTTCAGGCAGTGGTACAGGAGGGCGACGAGCGCCAGTGCGGCGAGCGCATGCATTCCGACGCCCTGAAACACCATGGCGAGGCCGAGCGCCGTGAAGATGATTCCGATGTTCTCGATCGACGACCAGGCGAGCAGCCGCTTCATGTCGGTCTGCACCGCCGCGAACACTGCGCCGTACACCGCACTGAAGAGCCCGAGCGAGAGCGGGACGAGGCCCCACCACCATTGCGCGCCGTCGAGCAGGTCGAATGAAACGCGCAGTACGCCGTAAACGGCGGTCTTCAGCATGACGCCGCTCATCAGCGCGGACACGGGAGACGGCGCGGCCGGGTGGGCCTCGGGCAGCCAGACGTGCAGCGGAACGAGCCCGGCTTTTGCGCCGAAGCCGAAGAGCGCCAGCAGGAACGCAACCGTCGCCCATTGAGGGTCGAGTTCGGCACCGCGCATCGCGTCAAAAGTGAACTGCCAGCTTCCACCCTGCATGACGCCGAAAGACAGGAGGATGGCGATCGCGCCGACGTGCGCAATGAGGAGGTACAGGAAGCCGGCACGACGGATGTCCGGTATGCCGTGCTGGGCCGTGACGAGAAAGTACGAGGACAGTGCCATGGTCTCCCACGCAACCATGAAAGCGTATGCATCATCCGCGAGCAGGACGAAACCCATGCTGGCCAGGAACAGGTGGTACTGCAGGCACAGGAGTCCGGGCAACGTGCCCTGGCCGCGGCGGAAGTAGCCGGCCGCGAAGATCGAGATGCCCGTCGATGCTGCACCGAGCAGTACGAGGAAGACGCTCGACAGCGCGTCGTGGCGCAGATGCATCGGCAGGTCGGGCAGCCCGACAGGGAGGATCATGCGCTCGGGCGCGGATCCGATCGATCCTGCGGCGACGAACGCTATCGCGGCGCCGATGAGCGCGCCGGCCGGGAAGAGCAAGCGCGCGACGAAAATCACCGAGCCAGGACGGATCAGGCCCGCGACTCCGATCAGGCCCCATGCAGAAAGCAGCAGGAGGCAGGCGCCGAGAGGCGATGATACGGTCAACATCCGGCGGGCGTGGATCGGCTGATCCCCAATGATACGCGCCGGCGGAATTTCCCGCCAATCGAGGCGCCTGCTGCGCAGGCGGCGACACGATTCAGTCCGCTTGAGCTGTGCAGCTTCGCGGCGCTTCGCCCGCGAGCGTCAGCATCGCCTCGTCCATACCCTTGGTCCGGAACTCGTTTCCCGCACCGTCGGCGTACTTCGCGCCGGATGCGGCGAGCACGAGGAGAAGATTCAGTTTCTCGTTCCCCATCACGAGCACCACGCGGTCGCTGCCGCGGAACACGGCCGAAACCGTGAGGTCGCCGCACTGGTAGCTGGCGACCTTGGGGTTCTCGCGCTGGCAGGCGGACAGCGCGGCTACCGAAAAAATCAGGACGAACAGACTTCGCATGGCATTGCGCCCATGGAGCAACGCTAGCCCGTAGCGGCAGGGGCGTCGGAGAACAACGGCCTCGCCCGGACCCGGAAAGGCGCATCCAGCGCCTCGGCCCACTGCGCGTCCTGGCCGTAGAGGTCGCGCCGGAAGTTCATGCGGCCCTCCGGGTCGACCCACGCGGTCCAGTAGGCGAGCAGCACGGGCATGCGGCGCTTGAGCGTCACGTTCTGCAGCTTGCCGCCCGCCATCACCGCCGCGACCGACTGCGCGTTCCACTTGTCCGGCTCGTCGAGCACGAGTTCCGCGAGTTCGAGCGCGCGCTCGACCCGCACGCAGCCGGAGCTGAAGGCACGCTCGGCGCGGTCGAACAGCGCCTGCGACGGCGTGTCGTGCAGGTACACGAGGTAGGGATTCGGGAACATCAGCTTGACGCGGCCGAGCGCGTTGTTCGGGCCCGGGTCCTGGCGAAGCGTGTACGGGATGTGCCCGCTGCGGAACCGCGACCAGTCGACCGAGGCGGGATCGACCTCGCGCCCGCTCGAGTCGAGCACCTTGAGGCCCCGTCGCGTGATGGACGCGGGATCCTTCCGCGCGGCGGGCAGGATGTCGTTGGCGATGATGCCGGGCGGCACGGTCCAGGTCGGGTTGAAGACCAGGTAGTTGATCTCCGAGCGGAACAGCGGCGTCTTGCGGTAGGTCTTGCCCACCTGCACGCGCGCGCTCCAGGCGATGTCCTGGCCGCGCACGAGGTAGGCCGTGTAGCCGGCGATGTTCACGATCACGAACTGCTCGGGCAGGTCGTGCATCAGCACGCGGCCGCGGTCGAGGTTCACGCGCAGCTGGCGGATCCGCTCAGCCACCGGAACGTTGAGTTCGGCAACCGTTCCCGCACCGACGACGCCGTCGCTCTCGAGGCCCATGCGTTGCTGGAACCTGCGCACGGCGGCCTCGAGCGCGGCGTCGTAGAGGTCGGAAGCGTCGGCACCAGCCGCCGCCAGGTCCCCGCTCGCGGCGAGCCGGGCGCGCAGCAGCGGCACGCGCGGATCGGTCGCGCCCGGTTTCAGCGGAGGGTCCTGCCGGAACCGGCGCGGGTTGGGGCGCGCCGGCGGCGGCGCGGTAGCGCGCGAGCTCGTCCTTGAGCGCGAGGTACAGGCGGTGCGTCGGCTTCAGCGCCTCGATGCGCTGGTAGATGTCGCGGGCGGCAAGCGTCCGTTCGATCCTGCCCGCGACGTCGCGGTCGTCGAGCGTGCGCCCGAAGTTCCAGCGCGGGTCGAAGGACTCGGGGTCGACCTTCCCGAACGACAGGTGATAGCCGAGCCGCAGCAGGGCCTCGGTCCGCAGGATGTCCTGCTGCGCGAGCAGCGTCGGGGTCGCAGCCGGCCCGCTGGCCTGCCGCGCGAGGTCGTCGAGCAGCGGCAGGAAGTAATCCGCGGGATTCAATCCGTCCGCGGCGCTGTCGGCGACGGCGCGGCGCAGGTCCGCGGCGTTCTCGCGCATCGCCCCAGGCCGGGCGGAAGGCGCGCCGCGCGTAGAATTCCTGCAGCAGGTCCCGGAACGCGATGCGCGTGCCCTGGATGCTGTCGACCTCCGCCGCCATCAGGGTATCCAGCTCCGCCGCGATCGCGGTGGCGACGGGGTCGGAGATCGACCCCGCGGGCTGGGCCGCGACCGGTGGGGCCGCAATGCGGCCGCGACACGCAGGCCGCCACTGCGAGAATTGCCGCGCGAATCGTCCGCAGGCGGTTTGTCATTGGGCGGCTGCTTTCGCTTCGGTGCGTTGGTTCATGTTTTCCATCGCCATCTGGTAGGCGAGATAGTACTTGTAGATGTTGGAGACGTACTGCACCGTCTCGCGGCCGATGCTCTCGGCCGCGACGATCTCGACGTTGTTGAACCACTTGTTCGGGTCGAGCCCGCGTGCGGCGGCCTTCTCGCGCAGCTGCCGGATGCGCGCGGGGCCCGCGTTGTAGGACGCGAAGGCGAACAGGCCCTTGTTGAGCGCGTCCATCGGCTCGTCCGCGTAGTAGCGGTCCATCATGAACCGCATGTACTTGACGCCCGCGTGGATGTTGGGCTCGAGCTGGCGGACGTCGCCGACCTTCAGCTCGGCGCCGGTCTTCGGCATGACCTGCATGACGCCGATGGCGCCGACCGGCTCCGGCGCTCGTGGTCGAGGCCGGACTCCTGGTAGCCCTGCGCGGCCATCAGCAGGTAGTCGAGCTCGTACTGGTCGCTGTACTTCCGGATCAGTTCGACGACTGTCGCGGAAGCGCTTCAAGTCGGCCTCCGACGTCGCCGGCTTCGCGTACTTCACGCTCTTGAGGTACTTCTGCAGCAGGACGTTGCGCGTCAGCGAGCCCTCCGGGTAGCGCGCGATGAATGCATTGAGCTCCGCGAGCAGCTGCGGGCTGTCCTTGCGGACCATCATGCCGGTCGCGGCATCGGTGCGCACCGCCGCCGCGGGATGCAGCACGAGGTCGGGAAAGACCTGCTGCCAGAACCCGGCGATGTGGTCCTCGACCAGCGTCATCGGCACGAGGCCGGCAGCGACCATCTCGAGGATGTCTTCGTCGGACAGCACTTCGGGCGCCGGCCGCACGCGCACCGGCGCCTTGCCCGCCGGCGGCGAGCTCGGCGTTGAAACGCTCGACGACGCTCCTCGGGGACGTCCGACGGCCGCAGGTACAGTCTCGCGGCCCGCGAGATCCTGCACGCCCGCGATCGGCGGCACGCCGGGACCGGTGACCGGAATGATCGCAATGCCGGTTCGCGTCGGGTTCGTGAAGTCGACCTTGCTCGCGACGCCAGTCGGTCGATCAGGGTCCCGGCCGCGACGATGTCGCCGCGACCCTCGAGCAGGGCGGGCACCAGCTCGTCGTGCGCGACGGGCACGAAAACGACCTGTACGCGCAGGTGCTTGTTCTTGAGCCGCTTGTTGAGGTCGTCCTCGAACAGCTTGAAGGCGTCGGGCACGAGGCCGCGTGGCGTGCCCTGATCGATGAAGAACTGGGTCTTGGAGTAGGTCGTCAGGACCCGGATGTAGCGCCGCTCGATCATGCCGTCGAGGTCGCCGGTCCATTTCGCGAGTGCGACCGCTGCGACGCCGGTATCCGGAATCGCGACTTCGGGCGTCGCCTCAATCGCGGCCTCAGCTCCAGGAGCGGCGGGCGTCGTTGCGGTCGCGACTTCCGGGGTGTCCTTGCCGCAGGCGCCCAGCAGGGCTACTGCCAGCAGCAGGCCAATTCCACGGAAGCGGAGAGTCTCGCTCGGGATTCATTGTCAGATACGACTCCATTCGGCGACCGCGGCATTGTGCGCCGGCCCACTGCGCCCGGATATTGTCTAAACGCGAATAATTCGTATTCCTATCGACAGGCCCTCGGCCATTCGCTACGATATTGCGAATGGTTCTCATTTAGAGCAAGGCAGGGAGTACCCATGCGTCTTCGTATCGCGATCATCGCCGTCCTTTCGATGGCTGCGGGCCAGGCATCGGCAGATGACGCTGCCGCGAGCGACGCCGACATCCCTGCCGCGGGTGACGGTCACCGCCGAGCACGATGTCCGACGGCTACCTCGCCGAGAGCAGCCGCACGGCGACCAAGACCGACACGCCGCTCGTCGACGTGCCGCAGTCGGTTTCCGTGGTCACGCGAGACCTGATCCAGGACCAGTCGATGCAGAGCCTCATGGACGTCGCGCGCTACGTCCCGGGCGCCGGCATGGCGCAGGGCGAGGGCAACCGCGACGCGATCATCCTGCGCGGCAACAGCTCGACCAGCGACTTCTTCCTGGACGGCGTGCGCGACGACGTGGAGTACTTCCGCGACCTGTACAACATCGACCGCGTCGAGATCCTGAAGGGACCGAACGCCATGATCTTCGGCCGCGGCGGCGCCGGCGGCGTCGTCAACCGCGTGTCGCGCCAGGCGAACTGGGAGCCGGTGCGCGAGGTCACGCTGCAGGGCGGGTCCTGGGACAATCGGCGCGCGAGCTTCGACGTCGGCGGCGCGGTCAGCGACAGCTTCTCGGCCCGCGTGATGGGCGTGTACGAGGATTCCGAGAGCTACCGCGACGGCGTCGAGCTCGAGCGCAAGGGCATCAACCCGACGTTCGCGCTGGCCATCGGCGACGCCACGGTCCTGCGCTTCTCCTACGAGTACTTCGACTACGACCGCGTCGCGGACCGCGGCATCCCGTCGTTCGACGGCGGGCCGTTCCGGACCGGCGAGTCGACGTTCTTCGGCGACCCGGACCAGAGCCCGACCTACGCGACGGTGAACCAGGGCTCGGTCACGATCGACCACGCCTTCAACGACAACGTCCGCCTGCGCAACCGTACCGTGTACGCCGACTTCGACAAGTTCTACCAGAACGTCTTCGCCGGCGGCGCCGTCAATGCGGATACCGGCCTCGTGCAGCTCTCCGCGTACAACAACGAACAGCTGCGCGAGAACATCTTCAACCAGACCGACCTGACGTTCTCGACGGCCACCGGCTCGATCGGCCACGAGTTCCTGGTCGGCGTGGAGCTTGGCGAGCAGACGACCGAGAACCAGCGCATGACCGGGCTCTTCAACGGGACCGACGCCGCGATCTTCGTCCCGGCGACCGATCCGATGGTCTCGGTGCCGGTCACGTTCGCGCCGACCGCGACCGACAACACCAACCGCGGCCGCGCGACGATTGCCGCCCTGTACGTCCAGGACCAGATCCAGTTCACGCCCAACTGGCTGGCGGTCGTCGGCCTGCGCTACGACAGCTTCGACATGGATTTCACGGACCGGCGCGGGGAGGGAGTCCGGATCGAAACCTCGGACGACCTCGTGTCGCCGCGCGGCGGGCTCATCTACAAGCCGGCGGAGAACGTCTCGCTGTACGCGAGCTACAGCATGACTTACGTCCCGCGCTCCGGCGCGCAGCTCGCCTCGCTCACCCCGACGAACGCGGCCTTCGATCCCGAGGAGTTCGAGAACGTCGAGGTCGGCGCCAAGTGGGATGTCTCTCCGCAGCTTGCCGTGACTGCGGCGGTGTTCCAGCTGGACCGCAAGAACGTGATCATCGCTGACCCGAACATTCCGGGTAATTCACTGCTGGTCGACGGCCAGAGCACCGACGGCGTCGAGCTCGGCGTCAGCGGGCAGGTCAATGACTCGTGGAGCATCCAGGGCGGCTATGCCTGGCAGGACGGCGAACTGACCGAGCAGCTCGGCGGGACGACCCTGGCGCAGCTGCCGGAGCACGTCGTTCTCGCTGTGGAACCGATACGACTTCAACCAGAGCTGGGGTGTCGGGCTCGGGGTCATCCACCAGACCGAGATGTACGCGGCGGCGGACAACGCGGTCACGCTGCCGAGCTTCACGCGCGTGGACGCGGGCGTGTACTACACGCTCAACGAGCGACTGCGCATGCAGGTCAATGTCGAGAACCTGCTCGACGAGCGCTATTACCCCAACGCCCACAACAACAACAACATCACGCCGGGGTCGCCGCTCGCGGTCCGTGTAGGAGTGACGGCGAACTTCTAGTTCGGCAAAACCGGGGTGGCGGGTTTATCATCCCGCCACTCCGCTACCGAACTTAGGGGTTTTCGCAGTGCACAAGAAAAACCGCGCGCTCCTGGCGAGCGCCATGCCGATCTGCAGCCTCATCGCCTCGCCGGCGGTCCTCGCGCAGGAAACGCCGGTCTTCGAGCCGGTGATCGTGACGGCGCAGAAGCGCGAACAGAGCATCTACGAGGTCCCGGTCGCGATCAGCGCGTTCACCGCCGACCAGATCGAGCGCCAGGGCATCAACGACCTGGTCGACATCGGCAAGTTCGTCCCGAACCTGAACGTGACCGGGTTTTCGGCCGGCCACACGTCCTCGGCGAATCCCTTCATCCGCGGCATCGGCCTGCAGGATCACCTGATCACCACCGACCCCGGCGTCGGCGTGTACGTCGACGGCGTCTACCTGGGCCGCCAGGTCGGCCAGAACTGGAGCCTCGCGAACATCGAGCGGGTCGAGGTGCTGCGCGGCCCGCAGGGCACGCTGTACGGCCGCAACTCGATCGGCGGGGCCATCAACATCATCACGGCGAAGCCCGGCGACGAGGACGGCGGCCGGGTGTCGCTCACGGCGGGCAGCCGCGGGCGCCTCAACGCCGATTTCTACTCGAACATGGCGTTCTCGGAGCAGTTCGCCATGTCCGTGACCGGCGCCTTCCAGCACCGCGACGGCCTGGGCCGATTCCTGCTGCTCGAGAACCCGCGCAGGGAAGTGGGCGAGTTCGAGGACGTCTCCGCGCGCGTCGCCCTGAAGTGGTCGCCGACGGACCGCCTGTCGTTCCTGCTGTCGGCGGACGGCAACAATGGCGACGGGGGACTCCGGCCCTACGACACCCTGATCGACGAGGTGCCGAACGGCGGCGTGTACGCCGCGGGTTACCGCAATTCCGACGGCGCCGCCAATCCCTACAACAACAACACCGGCCAGGAATCCCAGATCGCCGTGACCAACGAGGCGAGCGGCGTCTCGCTGACGGTGGACTACGAGATCTCGGGCAACATGGCGGCCAAGCTGCTGCTGAGCGACCGCCACTCGGAGTACCAGGCGGGCCTCGACGACGACGGTTTCTTCGACGACTTCCTGAGCTTCCCGGAGGACGGCGAGGCCGACCAGAAGTCCGCGGAGCTGCAGCTGACGGGCAACTTCGGCGCCTTCGACTACGTGGCCGGTCTCTACTGGTTCGAGGAGGAGGGCGAGAACTTCCAGGACCCGACGATCTTCCTCGGCGGTCCGGGCGACTTCCTGCTGAGCCAGGAGATGGACAGCCAGGCGATCTACGGCAACCTCGGCTACCGCATCTCGGATGACCTGCGCGTCTCCGCGGGCCTGCGCTACACGCAGGACGACAAGACCGCCGGCATCAACATCAACAGCGGGCTGATCGTGGATACGTCCTCGCGCGACTGGTCCGAGCTGAGCTGGGACGTGTCCGCGAACTACTCGCTGAACGACGACATGAACGTGTACGGCACGATCCAGAGCGGCTACCAGTCGGGCCAGTTCCCGCCGCGGCCGTTCTGCCTGTTCGGCTTCGTGGACTTCTCGCAGAACCCGCCGGCCCTCAATCCGGACAACTGCTTCGAGGCCAACGACAACGTCACGGCGCTCAACTACGAGGTCGGGCTCAAGGGCCAGCCGCTCGACAACCTGCAGATGAGCGTCGCCGTGTTCTACACGGACTATTCCGACCTGCCGTACCAGGTCAGCGAGACGCTGCCCGGCGCCGGGTTCGACACGCGCAACATCCTGGTGGACCAGACCTCGATCGGCTTCGAGTGGGAAGGCACCTGGCAGGTCACCGACGCGTTCCGGATCCATTCGACGCTCGGCTACATCGACACCGACGCCGACGAGCAGGTGACGGACCCGAACAACCCGCCGCCGCAGGCCGTGGCGCCGCTGACGCCGGAACTGACGTTCTCGCTCAGCCCGGAGTACAGCTTCGCGCTCGGCAGCGGCACCATCATCGCGCGCGCCGACTATACGTTCCGCGACGACATGTACGGCGAGCCGAGCGCGGACCCGGGCCGGTTCACGCAGATCGACAGCCGCGACCTGCTCAACTTCGACATCACTTACGCACCCGACGACGGCAACTGGACGGTCTCCGCCTACGGCAGGAACGTCACGGACGAGCGCTACGACAACGCGCGGCTCAACACCGGCGACTACATCATCGTGATCCTGTCGAACGACGCGAGCGAGTTCGGGGTGCGCGTGACCCGGGAGTTCTGAGCGCCGGGAACGCGGATTCTTGCGCTGTTGTCCCACATGGCTGACGGCGGCAGGTTGAAATCCTGTGCGGGTGCGTAGGCATGTACTTGCGTCACTGCTTGCGGCAGCGGCACTCGCGCCGCCGCCGGCCATGGCTGAAAACGACTTTTTCGGCCTCCTGCGCGCCCGCGACCTCACGACCTTCGGCTTCCTGCGCCTGGACATGCGCCCGGCGCATGCGATCCACGCGCCCGCGGGCACCTGGGCGATCGAAGCCGAGCTCGCGCACCAGAACACCTGGGCGCTCTCCCGCGGGGCAAGGGACTACCTGGATGCGCTGCCTGGCAGGCGCGCGCTCGGGCCCGGCGAGGTCGCCGACATCCTGGCGTTGCCGGGCGAGAACTACGTGTTCGACATGGAGCTCGCCACGCTCGACATGACGCTGCACTACAAGTTCACCGAGCGCTGGGGCGGGTACCTCGTGATGAGCGGCGTCAACTACAGCGGCGGGTTCCTGGATTCCTCGATCGAGAGCTTCCATGACGCCTTCGGCTTCGACAACAACGGCCGGCCCGCGGTCCGCCGCAACGACGTCAACCTGATCGCGGACCTCAAGACCGCGAACATCGCCGTTTTCAACGCGCCGACGAGCGGCGGACTGCTCGATCCGACCATCGGCATCCGCTATTCGAGTCCCGAGCAGGTCAAGGGCTGGAACTTCGTGCTCGAGGCCGCGGCGAAGCTCGCCTTGCAGGGAAAGGAGGAATTCCTGTCGACCGGGGAGTCGGACTACGGCGTGCAGGCGACCCTGCAGCGCTTCGGCGACCACCATGCCTGGTACGTGGGCGCCTCCGCGGTCTACTACGACGGAAGGTCGAGCATCACGCCGACGGACCCGCAGGTCGTGCCGACCCTGGTGCTGGGCTACGAGCGGCACCTGGGTTCGAAGACACACCTCGTCCTGCAGGCCTATGCCAGCGACAGCGTCTACACCCGCGAGGACACCGACCTCGACGAACTGCTCGGCATGAAGTACCAGCTGAGCATCGGCATCTACCGGCGCATCGGCCGCGGCGTGCTGTCCTTCGCGTTCACCGAGAACCTGCAGAACTTCAACAACACGCCGGACGTCGGCATGCAGCTCGGGTTCGCCTACAGCCCGGAGTTCGCCTCCGGGCCCGACTGATCAGGCGGGCTTGACGTTCGCGTTCAGCCGGAACAGGTTCTTCGGGTCGTACTTGGCCTTGATCTCGCGCAGGCGCGGCAGGTTGCCCTGGTAGTTGTCGTCCACGACAGCCTGGCCCTCGTCGGCCGTTTCGTTCGTGTAGTAGCCGTCAGTGAAGCGCTCGAGCGCCGGCCAGTAGCCGCGCAGGTAGTCCATGTGCGGTTTCGCGTCGTCGTCGAGGTTCCAGTTCACGACCGAGAGCATGTTGTGCGTGGCGCGCCGGTGCGGGAAGGCCGTGGCGTCGGCCGCGACGCGGCCGATTGCCCCGCCCGAATGCTGGAAGAAGAACACCGTGTCGCGCTTCGGGTCCGCCCGGAAACCGTCCATGATCGCGGCCGGCAGGTCGGCCGTGTAATCGATCGAGGAAGCCGGACTTCAGGTAGGTGCCCTCGTTGCGCGGGTCGCTGTCGTCGGTGCTGCGCTGCAGCGCGACGTAGTCCCAGGCCTTGATCGAGTCGCCGCAGCGGCGTGCCGAGCTTGCGGATCGGCGCGAACACGCGCTCGGCCTCGCCTGCAGGTCCGGACCAGACGGGCGCGATGATGAACATGCCCGGACCTGCCGCGCGGCGGCCGTGACGATGGCGTCCACGTAGAGTTCGTCGGGCGCCGCGTTGCTGTATTCGCCGTAGAAGTCGAGCAGTTCCTTCGCGCGCTCGATCGGGAAGACGACCTCGCCTGCGACGACCTCCCGCTGCATCGGGTGCAGGCCGAACTCGAAGTTGGTGACGACTGCCGAAATTTCCGCCGCCGCCGCGGACCGCCCAGTAGAGGTCCGGGTTCTCGTCGCGCTCGCGTGCCGGCAGCCTGCCGTCGGCTGTCACGATGTCGACCGCCTGCACGTTGTCGAGCGCGAGGCCGTAGCGCCGCGCGACCCGGCCGAATCCGCCGCCGAGCGTCAGTCCGCCGACGCCCGTGTGGGACACCGTGCCGGAGGTCGTCACGAGTCCGAGCGCCATCGTCTCGTGATCGATTTCGCCGAGCAGGCTACCGCCGTCGACCCACGCGCGGCGCGCCTGCGGAGTCGACGCGTGCGCCGCGCAGCCGCGACAGGTCGATCTGCATGCCGCCGTCGCAGGTCGACTTGCCGCCGGGGCTGTGGCCGCCGCACTTGACCGCGACGAGCAGCTCGCGTTCGCGCGCGAAGGTCACGGCATTGCTGGACGTCGGCGACGCCGGTCGGCTGGACGACGAGCGCGGGATGCCTGTCGATCGACTCGTTCAGGACGCGCCGCGCCTCGTCGTAGCCCGCATCGCCGGCCAGCAGGACCGGCCCGCGCAGGCTTCCGCTGCAGCTCCTTGAGCGCGGCCTGCTCGATGATCGTCGCGCTGCCGTCGAGCCTGACGGCGGCGAGGCCGCCCGCGGCCTGCGACGCCGCCTGGTCGAGCGCCCAGAGACGCGGCGCAGGCAGCGCGTAGGCAACCGCAGCGGCGACCGAGGACTGGAAGAAATGACGGCGGTTCATCATGCGGATTCTCCGGCCATGACACGGGTTCCCCTGAATGCCGATCGCAGCAGCAGGAAGGCGGCATACAGCACGACCACGACCACGCCCCAGCGCAGCACCGACGATATCCAGGTTCTTGACCACGAATGCCGCGAGCAGCACGGCGGGGACGCCGCCGATCGCCATGCCGATCGCGAGCCTCATGTCGATGCGCTTGCTCTTCATGAAGCTGAAGCCGGTGGTCGGCATCAGGAAGGCGCAGGCGCTCATCATGATCGGGAAGGCGAGTCGCGGGTCGAGGCCGAGCAGGCTCAGCAGGATCAGCGACGGCGCGTACAGGCCGATGCCGAATGCCATCAGGGCGCCGAGCAGGAAGTGCACCGCGATGGCGATGCCCATCTCCATCGCCGGCAGCGCCGACGCGGTACCGCCGATCGGCATGAGGTTCAGGTTGCTCATCGCGTACAGGCAGGCGGCGATCAGGAGCGCGACGCCGACGATGGCCTGCACGAGACGCACGGGCGCGCGGACGACGAGCGGGGCACCGATCAGCGCGCCGACCACCGCGGCGACGATGCAGGAGGTGAGCAGCACCGGGTCCACGCTCACGCCGAGGATGACGAGGAAAATCGCGGCCTGCGCGAACGTCGGCAGCGCATGGCCCACGTTCAGGATCGCGGGAATGAAGCTGTCCGGGACCAGGTGCCGGAACTTGATCCAGGCCGTCGACGGCGCGAAGGAGCCGATGCCGAGCGTGTCGAAGAAGTTCGTGACCGCCCCGAGCGCGATGGCCTCGGGATTGGTGCGGGTTTCGCCGCGCTTCACGGCGGTGGAGATGAAGACGATGGTGAAGGCGATGCCGAGGGCCGCGAGCGCGGCGAGCAATACGATGATCGTCACGTGACCCCCCGTTTGCGCAACGCGCGTACTCTACAGCAGAATGACGGCACCTGCTCCGAAGGGACCTGCCCCATGTCATCCATGATCTCCGGGCGCCGCCTGGGCGCTATCCTCTTGTGCCTCATCCCGCTCGCGGCCGCCGCCGGCAAGGACGCGGCCGTTCCGCCGGACATCTCCGCCAGGGCGCTCGAGATGCTCAAGCGCTCGGTCGGCTTCAAGACCGTGGAAGGCGAGGGGCAGATGCCCGCCTTTGCCGAGTACCTCGCCGGGCGAGCTGCGGGCGCACGGCTTCGCGGCCGAGGACATCGTGATCACGCCGCGCGGCGAGACCGCGACCCTCACCGCGCGCTTCCGGGGCACCGATCCGTCGCTGAAGCCGATCCTGGTCGCCTCGCACATGGACGTGGTCGCCGGCGAAGCGCGAGGACTGGGAGCGCGACCCGTTCGTCGCCGTCGTCGAGGACGGATTCGTGTTCGGGCGCGGCGCGTCCGACAACAAGTTCGGCCTCGTCACCTCGACCGTGGCGCTCATCTGGCTCAAGCAGGAAGGCTTCAAGCCGCGGCGCGACGTCATCCTCGTGTTCTCCGGCGACGAGGAAACGACGATGGACGACCACGGCGGCGCTCGCGCAGGAGCTGAAGGGTGCGGAGCTGCTGCTGAACACCGACGCGGGCGGGGCCAACCTGGGCGACGACGGCAAGCCCATCGTCTACGGGATGCAGGCAGCCGAGAAGACCTACATGGACTTCGAGGTCACGACCACCAATCCCGGCGGCCACAGCAGCCGGCCCGGGCAAGACGAACGCGATCTACGACCTCGCGCGCATCATCGACCGCCTCGCGGCATTCCGCTTTCCCGCCGAAGTCCAACGAGATCACGAGGGCCTACTTCAAGGCGGCGGGAGGCATCACGCCGGCGCCGGCCGGTCCCGCGATGCTGCGCTACGCCGAGAACCCGGACGACAAGGAAGCCTACGAGCTGCTGGCTTCCTACCCGGAATACGTCGGGCAGGTCGGCACGACCTGCGTCGCGACGATGCTGCGCGGCGGCCATGCGCCGAACGCGCTGCCGCAGAGCGCAACGGTCGGCATCAACTGCCGCGTCTTCCCCGGCGAATCGGTGGAGTACGTGCAGTCGACGCTGGCGAAAGTGATCGACGACCCGAACGCGCAGATCCGGCTGCTCTACCCGGCAGTGCCGAGTGACCCGTCGCCGCTGCGCGAGGACGTCATGAAGGCGCTGCGCAAGGCCATCGACCTGCGCGCGCCGGGATTGCCGATCGTTCCCTCGATGTCGGCCGGCGCGACCGACAGCCTGCACTTCCGCAATGCCGGCGTGCCGAGTTACGGCGTCGGCGGCGCGTTCATGCACCCGAAGGACAGCTTCGCGCACGGGCTCAACGAGCGCGTGCCGGTTGCGACGATCGACGGCGCGCTGGTCCAGTGGCGCAGCCTGATCAAGGATCTCTCGCGCTGAACGCCCATCAGGGCGGCGGCACCGGCGCCATCCGCAGGCGTTCGCGGTGCATCAGGTAGAAGCCGGCAGCGACGACGATGCCGGCACCGGCGAACATGCGCGCGCCAGGCACCGTCTGCCAGACGATCCAGTCGATGCAGGCGCCCCAGACGATCGACATGTACTCGAAGGGCGCGACCGTCGAGGCGGGCGCCAGCCGGAACGCTTCCGTGATGAGGTGCTGGCCCGCCCAGCCCGAGAGGCCGAGCGCCGCGATCCACGCCCAGTCGGTGCGAATCGATGGCGACCCAGCCGCGCACCGCCAGCGCGCCCGCGCCCAGGGCCGAAAGCAGCAGGAACCAGAACACCATCGCCGCCGTCGTTTCGGTGCTGGACATCAAGCGAACCATCACCACGACGATCGCCCAGCAGACGGCGGTGCCGAGCGCCGCGATGCCCGCGAGGTTCACGAAGCCCGCCGCCGTCGGCTTGAGTATCACCAGGACCCCCGCGAGTCCCGCCAGGATGGCGAACCATGTGTGGCCATCGGCCTTCTCGCCCAGGAACAGCGCGGCGAAGGGCACGACGAGGAGCGGCGCGCTCAGCGTGATCGCGTAGGTGTTCGCCAGGCTCAGGTGCGCGAGCGCCCACACGAAGCACCAGAGCATCAGGATGGAGATGACGCCGCGGGCGAGGTGCAGCAGCGGGCGCCGCGGCCGCAGCTCGGACATTCGACCGGTGATCGCGCAGGTCAGGAACACGAAGGGCAGGGAGCTCACGGCGCGCAGGTACGCGACCTGAATCGGCGGGTAGCTCGTGGCGAGATGTTTCAGCAGCGCATCCATCACCGCGAACACGGCGACGGCGACGAACATGAGGACGATGCCGCGCAAGCGGCGGTCCTGGTCAATCATCGACCACCGGCAGACGCTGGACCAGCCGCCGCGCGAAGCCGGCAAGCGCGGTCAGGTCCTGCTCGTCCGGACCTTCCGGGTCGCGTCCGTTGGAGAATGCGGAAACGATGAGGCGGCGGCCGTCGGGCAGTTCGGCGTAGGCGATCTCCGCGAGCGTGTCGTAGGCATCTCCGACCTTGCTCTCGTAAAGGGTGCCCTCCGGAAAGCCGCCGCCCATGAAGCTGTGCGACGACACGGGCGGGCGGCGCAGCAACGGGCGAAGGTAGTCCGTCGACGCCTGCCCGAATCGCGCCGTGACGATTGCCAGCATGAGATTGGCGCCGCCGTCCGCATGCATCATGTTCCGGCCATGGCGCTCACGGGCGAGCGCCTCGAGGCCGGCAGGCTCTTCGCCGGAATTGGTGGGGTAGGTCTTGTTGATGAAGCGCTGGCCGTCGAGCAGCCCGTGCTCCTGGAGCAGCCTTTCGGTGGACAGTCGGCGCGCGATCCAGGCCTCGACTTCGGCGCCCTCGACCGGCCCGTTCGGCGCGCCCGTGATCGCGTCCACGACGAATCCGGTCTCCACGTTGTCGGATATCCGCAGCATCGGCGCCACGTGCACGTCGAGGCAGCCGGCCGCGCGGCCCTGCGACTCGCACCAGTGAACGGCCGCGATCGCGAAGCCGAGCTTGACGCAACTCGCCGGGTACCAGGGTGCCTGCCCGCCGACGCTGCCGCGCAGCCAGGACCCGTCCGGCGCGGCCAGCAGCACGGTGACGTCCAGGCGGTCGAGCCGCCCGGCGGGAAGGAAGTCCGCCCGCGCCGATTCCACGGCCGCCTGCAACCGCGCGTCGTCACGCACCGTGGCCGGCGGGGACGGGTGGGGCCGCGCGCCCGTGCAGCCGGTCGCGGCCATGAGCCCCGCAAGCACCCAGGCAACCGCCTGAGCCCCCACGCACATCCGCGAATCCACTGCGCGTCTCCCGCTACAATTGCGACATGAAAGTCTATCGCAACGTGCTCGAGATGATCGGCAGGACGCCGATGCTGGAGGTCAGGCAGATCGACACCGGGCCCTGCCGGCTGTTCCTCAAGCTCGAGCTGCAGAATCCGGCAGGCTCGATCAAGGACCGCATCGGGCTGTCGATGATCGAGGAGGCGGAGCGGCGCGGCGCCCTGAAGCCCGGCGGCACGATCATCGAGGCGACCGCGGGCAACACGGGCCTCGGGCTCGCGCTGGTCGCGCTGCAGAAGGGCTACCGCGTCGTGCTGGTGCTGCCCGACAAGATGAGCCAGGAGAAGATCTTCAACCTGCGCGCGATGGGCGCGGAGGTGATCCTGACGCGTTCCGACGTCGAGAAGGGTCATCCCGAGTACTACCAGGACCTCGGCGCGAGCATCGCGCGCGAGCGCGGCTACTACCACATCAACCAGTTCGGCAATCCGGACAACCCGAAGGCACATGCGTCCACGACGGGCCCCGAGATCCTCGAGCAGATGGAGGGCCGTCTCGACGCCATCGTCGTCGGCGTCGGCTCGAGCGGCACGATCGCCGGGCTCACGCAGTTCTTCCGCGAGCGGCTGCCGTCGGTGGAGATGATCCTCGCCGACCCGGAGGGCTCGGTGCTGGCGGACCAGGTCAACAAGGGCAGCTACGGCAAGGCGGGATCGTGGCTGGTCGAGGGCATCGGCGAGGACTTCATCCCGGAGATCTGCGATTTCTCGATGTGCCGCAAGGGCTACAGCATCCCGGATGCCGAGTCGTTCGCCGTGGCGCGCGATATCCTGCGCCGCGAGGGCCTGCTGGTCGGTTCCTCGACCGGGACGCTGGTCGCGGCGGCGCTGCGCTGGTGCCGCGAGCAGGACTCGGAAAAGCGCGTCGTGACCTTTGCCTGCGACACGGGCAACAAGTACCTGTCGAAGCTCTTCAACGATTTCTGGATGGAGGACCAGGGCTTCATCCAGCGCCCGCAGCACGGGGACCTCCGCGACCTGATCGGCCGCCTGCACGGCGAGCGCGCCACCATCACGGTGGGACCCGCCGACGTGCTCACGACGGCGCACAACCGGCTGCGCAATGCCGGATTCAGCCAGCTGCCGGTGATGCAGGCCGACCGCCTCGTCGGTTTCATCGCGGAAGACGACATCCTGCGCCACGCGTTCGGCAAGCCGGAACGATTCAACGATCCCGTGAGCGCGGCGATGCACACGAACTTCCTCGTGGTAGAGCCGACGCTGTCGCTGCACAACCTCGTCGCGATGCTCGACGTGCAGCCCTACGCCGCCGTGATGGAAAGCGGCGCATTCCTCGGCCTGATCACCCGTGCCGACGTCCTCAACTACCTACGGCGGCAGATGTCATGAAAGACACGCAGCGCAAGGCAGGCTTCGCAACCCGCGCGATCCACGGCGGCCAGTCGCCGGACCCGACGACCGGCGCGGTGATGCCGCCGATCTACGCGACCTCCACCTACGCGCAGTCGAGCCCCGGCGTGCACAAGGGTTACGAATACTCGCGCACCCAGAACCCGACGCGGATGGCCTTCGAGCGCTGCATTGCGGACCTCGAGGGCGGGACACAGGGCTTCGCCTTCGCCTCGGGCATGGCGGCGACCGCGACGCTGCTCGAGCTCGTGGACTCGGGCTCCCACGTGGTCGCGATGGACGATCTCTACGGCGGCAGCTTCCGCCTCTTCGAGCGGGTTCGCCGGCGCTCGGCCGGGCTCGATTTCACGTTCGCGGACCTCTCGGACCCGAAGGCCGCGGCGGCCGCGATCAGGCCGGACACGCGCATGATCTGGATCGAGACGCCGACCAACCCGCTGCTGAAACTGGTCGACATCGCCGCCGTGGCGGAGGCTGCGCGCGGACGCGGCATCCTCGTCGTGGTGGACAACACGTTTGCGACTCCCTGGATCCAGCGGCCGCTGGAGCTCGGCGCCGACATCGTGATGCACTCGGCGACCAAGTTCCTGAACGGGCATTCGGACATGGTGGGCGGCGTCGCCGTCGTCGGCGAGGCGGGACTCGCCGAGCGCGTGGCTTACCTGCAGAACGCGATCGGCGCCGTGGGCGGGCCGTTCGACAGCTTCCTGGCGCTGCGCGGCCTCAAGACGCTGCCGCTGCGCATGCGCCAGTCGAGCGAATCGGCGCTCGCGATCGCCTCGCGGCTCGAGAAGCACGCGGGCGTCGAACGGGTGCTCTACCCGGGCCTGCCGTCCCACCCGCAGCACGCGCTCGCGCGGCGGCAGATGGGCCGCGGCGGCAGCGGCGTCGTCACCTTCTTCCTGAAAGGCGGGCTCGCGGAGGCGCGTCGTTTCCTGGAGCGGGTCGAGGTCTTCACGCTCGCCGAAAGCCTCGGCGGCGTCGAGAGCCTCGTGGATCACCCCGCGATCATGACCCACGCCTCGCTGCCTGCCGAGGCGCGCGCGAAGCTCGGCATCAGCGACTCGCTGGTCAGGCTCTCGGTCGGGATCGAGGACGTCGAAGACCTCATCGCCGACCTCGAATCGGCGCTCGGCTGAGCGGGCTCAGGTCTCCGGGTCGATATCCTCGACGCGGCCGTCGGCGAAGATGATCTTGGCGTCGCCTGCCTTGAGCGTCGCCGTCACGTCGCCCGCCGCGAAGCCCACGGTCACCGTCGTAATCGCCCGGCCACGGAGCGCCGACCAGGACGTCGTACATGCCCTGCGAGCGCAGTCCGGACCCCGATTCGACGACCCGGGTCAAAATGCGGTTCGGCTGGCCTTCGGGTACCAGGCGGACGATGCGGCCCTGCTGGTTACGGTCGCCGTCGCCGCCGACGATGCGCAGGCGAATGCGCCTCGACAGCGGGTTTGGGCCGCGCAACAGGCGGTAGGAAGGACCCCACCGGGCCAGGACGTCGGCGAGTCCGTCGTTGTTCTGGTCGCCGCAGGCCAGGTAGTCATTCCTGCTCACGAGGCTGTCGGGATCCGCCGGCGTGCCTTCCTGGGTCGCCGAGAGCAGGAGTTCGCCATTGACGTTGATGAGGATCTTGGGCGCCCCGAGACCGGAGGGCATGCGCATTGTCGGCAATCACGACGTCCTCGAACGCGTCGCCGTTGATGTCGCAGGCCGTGAGGCCGAAGCCGAACTGGTCGCCCGGCACGTCCCCGATGACCTCGCCGTCGTCGAAGACGCCCCCGGTGTTGCGGAAGAGGCGCGTCACCGATGCCCGTGTGGTGCACGAGGTCGAGGTCGCCGTCGAGATCGAGATCGGCAAGGCGCAGGCCGTTGTCCCCGATCGCAGGCATGCGCGCCGCCGCGCTGCCGTCCGTGAACGTGCCGTCGCCGTTGTTGAGCATCAGGCGCGACCCGAACATCAGGTCCACGAATCCGTTCTCGTCGAAGTCGACGGCCTGGCCGCCGCGCGGCACATAGGGTGCGCCGGCGGGATTGGCCGCGACCCCGGCGGCGGCAGCCGCATCGGCGAATGTCCCGCTGCCGTTGTTGACGAGGTACCAGTTCAGGGCCCCGTCGCCGCGCGACTGGTCATTGGGGCTGAAGATGTCGACGTCGCCGTCATTGTCGAAGTCGGCTGCCAGCACCGTGCCGCCGAATCCGCCGATGCCGAGCGCCGTCATCGGCGCCGAGGTCTGGAAGTTGCCGGTACCCTGGTTGACGTGCAGCAGGGCGACCGAACCGGTCACGCTGGCGGCGGAATAGGTATTGCTGAACAGGTCGTCGAAACCGTCGCCGTTGACATCGACGAGTCGCCCGTCGCCGAATACGCGCGGCGCGGCGATCAGGTTGCCGAGTCCGACGTCCGCGAGCACGCGGGCGGTGTAGCTCCCGGAGCAGACGCCGGTGTCGAGGCCGCCCGTTGCGGTGATGAGGTCGAGGCAGTCGTCGTCGGTCACGAGCCCGAACGCGGTGCCGGCGACCGGGAGCGTATGCGCCGAAATGATGCTCGCCGGTGCGACGACGATCGGCCCGCCAATGCCGATGCGCGTCTCGTTCATCGCGACCACGCGGTAGTAGCCCGACGTAGTCACCGGGATCTCCTCGCGCACCGCCGGGGAGGCGTCAAACTCCCTGAAAGGGGCACCCGGGCGTCGCCCCAACATCAGTGCCTCCGAGCCCCCAAAATATACGCGGTAGTGCGTGGCGTTCGCGGCCGGAGGGAAATAGATCGTGTGACCCGGCGCCTGGGCAGTGACCGCCGTCCACTCGATGGTTCCCGGCACCGGGCCAGGTATGGCCGCCACCGGATGGCTCTCGGGACCGCGACCGCCGCTCGTCTCGGCGACGATCCGGTAACGATAGCGGGTCAGGTTCTGCAGGCCCGTGTGCGTGTAACTCGTGCCCTCGATGCCGGTGATCTCGTTGGCGAAGGTGGCGCCGGTGGCCGCCGTGTCCCAGAGGATCACGTACCGGGTGGCGTCCGTCACCGCGCCCCAGGACAGGGCCACGGCGCCGTCCTCGCCTTCCGCGGATGGATTCGAGGGCGCGGCATGCGGCGGGCTGGTTCCCAGGGCACCCTCGCAGCCCGCGAGCCCGGCCAGGATCCAGAGGGTGCAAAAGCCGGTTGCCGCCCGGCCAGCGGCTCTTGTTGCGAATCCCATTCCCGTGAAGCCCCGTATCAGTGGTTTCTGGCGACCGATAGACGGCCGCGGCGAGCGACAGTTCCGCGAATTCGAGCCTGCGGAAGCGGCGGCATTATACCCGGGAGCCCAGGGAAGCTCTGCACCGGCCGCGCCCACGCGACCTGTGCAGAGCTTCCCTAGGCCGCAGCCGGGCGCAGGTCCATGCGGGTCGGCGACTCCATGCAGTAGATTTCGACCGGCCGGGTACGCCCGCGCAGCACCAGCGGGGGCAGTTCCACGATGCCGGTGGGCACGGGGTCGAGCGAACGCTTGACCGAGAGCGAGAAGAGGGCCTCGCCTGCCCGCGCGCGCTGCACGAGCCTGGCGGCCACGTTGACGGTGTCGCCGATCAGGGTGTAGCTGGGCCGTTCCGGGGCACCGACGTCGCCGACGATCACGTCGCCGGCATTGATGCCGATGCCGATGCCGGCCTCGATCCCGAGACGTGCCTTCCAGTCGGCCGCGAGCCTGCCGAAGCCTTCGATCATCCCGCGGGCGGCGGCAATCGCCCTTCCGCTCGCATCGTCAGCGGGCAGCGGCAGGCCGAAACCTGCCATGAGTCCGTCGCCCGCCATGTGGAAGACCGTGCCGCCATGATCGCGCGTGACCGCCGATAGCATCGAGAAATACTCGTTGAGGAGCGGCACGACATCGCAGGGCGCCAGCCGCTCGGCAACCGCGGTGAACCCGCGCATGTCCGCGAACAGCACTGTCCCGGACACGCGGGCCTGTCCGATGCCTTCGCGCGCCCGGCCGGTGCAGCGGCAGGTGCCGAGCTGGTGCAGTTCGATGAGGTTTCCGGCAGGGTCGGCGAGAAAGAGCCGCCGCGAGTCCGGCCCGAGGCGGCCATGGACCACCCGGTAGGTCACCGCCAGCCGGTCGAGCTCGGCCTGGGCTTCATCGATCGATTCGACGGCGCAGGCGAGGTGTGGGGACGTTACGTCGAGCTCTCCGGCCGCAAGCGTCCTCGAAGTCCCGGGCAGCAGGTGAACCTGGGCGTGGTGGCCCGCGTTGATGCGGTAACCGTCCCCCGGACGGTCCGAGTTGGCGTGGTCCGACTCGAGGCCCAGCACGTCGTTGTAGAAGCGCAGTGCCGCGCCGGCGGCGTCGGGCCCCGGCGGGATACGCACCGTGAAATGGTGCAGTTCCGCGATCCGCAGTGTCATGAGTCGGTTGGGTCGAAGATCTCGACGCTGAGCTCGACCTTGCGCTCTTCCCCCGGCGCCAGGCCGCCCACGCCGATCACCTTGCGCGCGAGCTCGGCGCCGCCCGCATCGCGGATCACGACGACGACGTGGTATTCCCCGGGTTCCGAGCCCTTGCGCGCGAACTCACCCGACACCTTGAGCGCAACCTGGCTCGCGGGACGGTGTTCCTCCCCGCGCCGGTTCTCGAACCGGAGGTGATGCTTGCAGGCCGGGCAGACCGCGGCGCTCTCGAGGATCGTGGCCCGGCAATGCGGGCATGACCGCGTCTTGCCGACCGTCGCGCGCCGTTCGCCTGCCCGAGCCATGGTTTAGCGGTGACCGCCGCCCTTGCCGCCCGTCTCGCTCCAGCCGAACTCGGCCTTGCCGCGCATGCGCGCACCGTCCGCGACGGTCAGGGATCCCGCGCTGATGTCGCCGTTCACGACGCCGCTCTGGTGCAGCTCGACGCGCTGTGCGCCCTCGATGTTCCCTTCGATCTCGCCCGCGACGACGACTGCCCCGGCGCGCACGGCGCCGGCGAGATGCGCCCCGGCCTCCACCGTCAGGGTGCCATCGACGTTGACGTCGCCCTTGAAGCGGCCGGAAATCCGCACGTGGCCGGAGCCCTCGATCTTGCCTTCGAAGGTGAGGCCCGTGGCGATGACCGATTCCTTGAGGTCCTTGCGGACCGCAGGGGCAGGATTGGACGCCGGCGGCGCAGCGCTCGGCACCGCTTCCGGGCGCGGCCGGTTCACGGGCGGCGGACTTGCGGCGGCCCCTTCGGGCTGGGTCGAATCCTTTGCGACGATGTCCTTCCAGATGGCCATGGGGAATCCTCCGTTGGGGGAGGGTAAGAGTAGCCACTTGGCTGTCAGCGGGCGAGTGCGCGTTGACGTTTAGTTGTAGTCCGGGCGCTGTCGCCGAATTGCGACAGTAACCGTCGGACCAAACCGTCAATAGAGGCCGGGCAGGTACACCTGGGCGGCCGCAGGCCGGCGAAGCTGGGGAATCCGCATCCGCGCCTCCCCCTTGGACGGGCCGCCGCCGGCCGTCAGGAGTTCCGTGCACGCGCCTGAGCCCAGCCATGAAAGGGCTTCGGCGGTGGAGCTTTCCGCGGCGTCGCCGGGCGCCCGGCCGAGGTCATCCTCGGCGCGGCAGGCGAAGGGCAGGGTGGATGCGAGCCCGTCGTAATAGCCTCCCTGGCCATCCGCGTTCGTGAACTGGAACGAGATCAGCCGCAGCCGCAGGTCGCAGCCCGAGAGGTCGAAGGCGGACTGGCCGACAGGCTTGCCGAGCGTGTCTTCGCCCACGATCGCGACCTCGACCCAGGGGGCGAGCGAGTTGATGACGATCTCGCTGGCCGAGGCGGTGAGGCCGGTCGTGATGAAGGCAATGCGCACCGGTGCCACGGATTCCGCCTGCGGGCGGAATCGCCGCACGACGTCGTTGCCCGAGGCCTTGCGGTCATTGAAGCGCATTTCCAGGTAAACATCGGCGTCGTCGCGGGCTGCAGCATTCAGGTCCCCGATCAGCTCGGCGACACTGACGAGGCCGCCGCTGTTGTAGCGCAGGTCGAAGATGAAGTACTCGATGCCCTGCGCGCGGAACGCGGCGTAGGCCTCGCGCAGGGGTTCCTCGGCGGTCGATATGAATGAACGCAGGTTCAGGTACCCCACCGGGACGGTCGGATTCGCGGGCAGGGGGAGTACGGCTGGGCCGCCCCCGGCGAGCGGCGTGATCTCGACCAGCCGTTTCGTGAATACCGCCTCCGCGGCCGTGCCGCCCGGCAGCACGAAGCGCATGCCGCGCGCCGTGCCCTCGGTGGCCGGCCCAAAGGCCTCTTCGAGCGCGGGATCCTCGGCGAGGAGGGTCGCGACCGGAATGAAGCCGTTACCCGCGTCGATCTCGGTGATCTCGACGCCCCGTGCGAGGCCTCCATCTTCGGCGGGACTGTCCTCGTAGACGTCTGTGAGCCAAAGCCGCTCGCCCTCGATCCGCGTGCGCAGCCCGAATCCGATGAACTGGCCGGCCTGGAGGATGGCATCGTCCTGCTGGCGCGTCGTGAGGTAACTGAAGAAGCGGTCCTTGCCGTCGGCACGGGCCGTCGGCGGTCAGCGCATCGAGCAATTCAGCTGCGGATGCGTAGCTGCCCGGGTCGACCGGGTCCGGCAACTGGTCATCGAACAGGTACCACTCGCGTGCGGTGTCCAGCACGAAGCGCTTTTCGCGCGTGTCGGAACAGCCGCCGGGCGCGGCGCCGCCCCCGTTGCCGCTGCCGCCGCAGGCGGCGAGCATCGCGCAGAAGGCGCCCGCCGCAGAGGCGAGGAGCCGGGGCATGGTCCTAGGCGAGCTGGGCGTCCAGCAGCTTCAGGCGCTGGTGCTGCAGGCGCAGCTCCATGAGCAGGGCGCGCGTCTCGGAGCGGAAGTTCGCCTCGTCCCAGCGCTGGACGAGCTGTTCGCGCGTCTTCTGGTACCAGGCGTCGGTCAAGCCCGACCACCTTGCGAGGGTCGCGGCGAACTGCTCGTACTCGTGGGCGACGGTCGCGCGGATGCGCTCGAGATCCATGTGCGGGAGCGATGCCCGCTTGTGCTCGAGCGCGACCTTCACGCGGCGGAACTGCATGTCGAGGCGCGCGCGCTGGATCACGACGTCCGGGGTCCGCTTGAGTCTCGTGGTGAGCCCCACCCAGGACAGCGAGCTGATGATCCACTTGCTCGGGTCCCATTGCCACCAGCGGATGCCGTTGCGGAAGTCATGGGCGAACTGGTGGTGGAAGTTGTGGTAGCCCTCGCCATAGGTCAGGAACGCGAGCCAGCCGTTGTCGCGCGCGCTGTGCTCGTCGCTGTAGGGCTGGCGGCCGAAGGCGTGGGCGGCGGAGTTGATCAGGAACGTGAAGTGATGGCTGACGACGAGCCGCAGTACGCCGGCGAGCAGGAACACGCCCCAGAGGTCGCCGTGCAGCCAGCCGAGCGCGAGCGGCAGGCCCACGTTGAGGCCGAGCGCAATCTTGAGGTAGTGGCGGTGCTGGAAGGCGACGATGGGGTCCTTCTGCAGGTCGCGCACGGTGGAGAAATCGGCCTCGCCGCTCGGGTAGCTCCTCAGCATCCAGCCGATGTGCGAGAACCAGAGGCCGCGACCGGCGGAGTAGGGATCGCGCTCGTTGTCGTCGACGAACTGGTGGTGGTAGCGGTGATTCGCGGCCCAGTGCAGGACGCTGTTCTGCAGCGCCATCGAGCCGAAGATCATCAGGACGAGGCGGACGCTCCAGTGCGCGTCGTAGGTCTTGTGGGACCAGAGGCGGTGGTAGCCGGTCGTGATGGCAAGGCCGTTCGCATAGAGCAGCACGACGAACCAGATCCAGGCTGCCGCGCTGTAGCCGTGCGTGAACCCGTACCACGGCACGACGGTCACCGAGACCGCGGCCGTCAGCCCGAACATCAGGACGCGCGACCAGTTCAGGGGCGGCTTCGTCATTTCAGCGGTCGCATTCATCCCGGGTATTCCATCGGACTTGGGGAGCGGACATTGTGGCCGAACCGGTGCCCACTGCCTACCCCGGAGCGGGGACTACGTCACTTTTTCGGCCCAAACAGCGCGTCGAGGGCCGCTCTGGCCTCGTCTGCGGCGGAGTTGCCGGGTTTGAACCTGCCGGCAACCGGCACGAAATAACCGCAGAAGTTCGCGCGCCCCTTGTCCTGCACGGGGTCGGCGACCGGTTCGGCGCAATGGCGCGCTTTCGAAAGGTCGTAGAACCGGCACATCCGGCAGACGTGGATCTCCGCCCGGCAGGCGCGGCAATACTCGGTGCGGCCGACCGGAAGCGGCATGTCGGCGAGCGGGGCCCCGCACTTCCAGCAGTCGAGCGCGGCGACGCCCATCACTGCACGCGGGATACCCGCGTCGACCTCTTGCTCGGCCCCGACAGGATGAATGAATTCATGCGCGCCGGGCTGGATCTGGATTTGATCGCCGGTCTTCAGCCGGAACATCGAGTCCGGGCGCGACCTGGCGCCAGACCTGGCCGTTGTCGAGCGTGATCGTCATCAGCCCGTCCATGCGCGTGTCGATGTCGGTGACCGTCGCGCTGAGTTCGCCGATATCGCGCGTCTCCTGCTGCTGGCGCTTCGGCCTCCTCGGCAGCGAGTACGCGCTCGCGGCCGAAGTTGTCCGCGGCGCCCGCGGTGGATGCCGCAGCTGGCGTCGCAGCCACCGTCGCGGCGGCCGTCGCCGCGGCCGCGGGCGTGGCCGCAGTGGCCGCTTCGGGTGCGCGGCCTGGGCGAGGATTCGCCCGGCGGCGCGGTCGTAGCAGGCGAGGCGCTCCGCGTCGTCCGCCAGCACGCGGCAGGCGTCGAGTTCGGCGCGGATCCCGTCCGCCGCGGATGCGGGCCCGGCCGCGAGCACGACCAGCCAGGTGAAGGCGATTGTCCGGCGCTGCCGCATCTCAGATCTCCCAGTCCGGCTTCTTGCCGCTGTGCGCGTCGATCGTCTCGAACAGCGACACGACCAGCTCGCGCTCCTCGTCGGTCAGCTCCGGCCGCCAGACGTCGAACAGCAGTATGACCCGCGTCTGGTCGCTTCCGTTCCAGGCCTCGTGCTCGATCGAGTCGTCGAAGGCCCAGCCCTTGCCCTCGACCCATTCGCGCGTTTCGTTGCCGACGCGGAACCGGCAGTTGCCCGGCACGATCACGCGGCAGGTGGCAGATGAGACGCGTGTTGACGAGGCCGTTGTGCGGCGGGATGTGCGCGCCGGGACGGAGCAGCGAGAAGAGGATCGACGGCGAGCGGTTCGGCACGTGCGCGAGCGGGGCGTTCCGCAGCGCGCGCAGCGTCTTCGGGAAGCGCGCCGCGTTCTCCGCGACCGGCTCGCCGTTCTTCCAGAGGTAGAAGGCGCTCCACGCGGGGTTGTTCAGCATCCCCATCTGCGTCCTCGTCGGCCGGTTGGCATGGCCCTGGACGTAGGGTGCAAAGGCGCCGGGCTCGCTGCATGACCGCCTCGAGTTCGGCGCGGATGTCGGCCGTCGCCGCCTCGACGTCGTCGAACCACGGGAGACGGGCGCGATCGTAGAACTGGACCTGCGGCAGGCCCGGGAAAGTAGTAGTACTTCGGCTGCTGCAGGTAGATGCGCTTGCTGGCCCAGGACCAGGTCGACCGACTGCGCGAAGCGCGGGCTCGAGCGCGCTGCGTCGAAGCCCCTGGCGGCGAGGTTGCGCAGCAGGTAGTCCTGGTACTCGCGCGCATAGCGGTCGCAGGCCTGCTTCGCGCGCGCGAGTTCTGCCGCGGTCTCCTTCGGGACGCCCGACGGCGGCGCCGAGCGGATCGCCGTCAGGTAGAAGGCGGACGCCGAGCGCGCGTCGCCCGCTGCCGCGTAGAGGTCGGCACGCTGCATCAGCGCCAGGATGTTGCGCGGATCGGCGGCAGCCAGCGAGCGCGGTCGAGCGCCGCCGCCTGCGCCGCGCGCGCATCGCCCCGCTGCGGGCAGTCGCGCCCGCGCTCGCGCAGGGCGGCGACATTCGCCGGCGGCAGCGGGTGTTGCCATCCGGCGGAATTATGGGGCAGCGCAGGAGCGGCAAAACCTTAGGCCGCCGCGCCATGAACGAAGAGGCCGATGACGCGCGGAACAAGGCCGCCCTGCAGGCGATGTCGGCCGGCGACATGCACGGCGCGCCGCGGCGCTGCTCGAGGGCGCGCTCGCGCGCGACCGGGCGGACTTCCGGCTCTGGCTCAACCTGGCCGTCGTCCGGCGCCAGCTCCAGCGACTTCGAGGGCGCGTTCGCCGCGTTGCGCGAGGCGCTGCTGCTCGACAACCGCAACTTCGCCGCGCTGCTGATGCAGGCGACGCTGCTCGACCGGCTCGGCCGGGCGAAGGACGCGGCGCACGGCCTACGGAATCGCGCTGGTCCAGGCGCCGCCGGACGCCGAGCTCGATGCGCCGACGCGCCAGGCGGTCGCGCGCGCGCGCGAAGTGCACGCGAAGCACGTCGGCGAACTCGGCCGCTACATCCGCGAGCAGGTCGGCGGCGCGCGCGACGCGCACTCCGGCACGGAGCGCGCGCCGCCTCGAGTCGTTCATCGACACGACGCTGCGGGTGCGCAAGCGCTACCGCCAGGAGCCGATGGAGTACTACTACCCGGGCCTGCCCGACATCGAGTTCTACGAGCGCGAGGAGTTTCCGTGGCTGCCGGAATTCGAGGCAGCGACGCCGGAGATCCAGCGCGAGCTCGGCGCGGATCCTGGTCGAGGACGAGGCGGGGTTCAGCCCCTACATCCAGTACGACGACCACCTGCCGCTCGACCAGTGGCGGGAGCTCAACAAGTCGCCGCGCTGGAGCGCATTCCATTTCTACGACCAGGGCCGCGAGATCGCCGAACGCTGCGCGCGGGCGCCGGCGACGATGCGCGGCCGATCCGGCGCTGCCGCAGGCGGAGGTCGACCTGCGTTCGCCGACGGCGATGTTCTCGGTGCTGAAGCCGAAGACGCGGATCCCGCCGCACACGGGCATCGCGAACTTCCGCCTGGTCGTGCACCTGCCGCTCGTGCTGCCGCGGGCACTGCGGCTTCCGCGTCGGCGGCGAGACGCGCGAGTGGCGCATCGGCGAGGCCTGGGTGTTCGACGACACGATCGAGCACGAGGCCTGGAACGAAAGCGACGAGATCCGGATCATCCTGATCTGCGACATCTGGAGCCCGCGCCTCTCGCCCGACGAGCGCGACGCGATCCGCGCCGTCATCGCCGCGACCGACGCCTTCCGCGGCACCGCGCCCGGCGCTCAGATATAGTTCGCGCAGCCATGCTGCTCAAGATCAAGAACCTGCTGACCGCCGAGGAATGCGCCCGGCTCGTCGCGCTCGCGGGCGAGCTCAAGTTCGTGGACGGACGCGTCTCGAACCCCGCCAATACCAGCAAGCAGAACCTGCAGGCGGACCCGGCCGACCCGAAGTACGCGGAGTCGGTGCAGATCGTGGGCGGCGCGCATGGCGCGCTCGCGCGAGTTCGGCAGCTTCGCGATGCCGAAGCGCGTCGCGCCGCCGCTGCTGTGCCGCTACGAGCCCGGCATGAAGTACGGCTCGCATGCCGACTCCGCGATCATCCAGCTGCCGAACGTCAAGCTCCGCTCCGACCTCTCCTGCACGGTCTTCATCGGCGATCCCGTCGACCTATGAGGGCGGCGAACTCGCGATGGTGCTCGGCAACCAGACGCTCGCGTTCAAGGGCGCGCCGGGCGAGGCCATCGTCTACCCGTCGACGCTGCTGCACGAGGTCGTGCCGGTGCGCTCGGGCCAGCGGCTGGTGTCGATCACCTTCATCGAGAGCCACGTCGCCGACCAGCACCAGCGCATGCAGGTCTACGAACTGAACGAGATCGCCGCGCTCGAGGGCCTGCGCATGAGCCCGGAGAGCCGCGTCCGGCTCGACGTCGTCCGCCAGAACCTGCTCAGGATGTGGTCGACGAGCTAGCCCGCCATCGAGCGCGGGCAGGAACGGCGCCAGCTGCCGCTCGTAGTTCCGCCAGCGTCCCGATGAGCGCGTGTAGAGGGGCTCACGCACCTGCGTGACGCTCGCCGTCCTGACCCGGTTTTCATTGCGGTGGAACTCGAGGCAGCCCTCGTGCCAGGGCAGCCCGAGGAATGCCAGCAGCCGCTCCGTCACGCCGCGCGGGTCCTGCACGTAGGCGTCGTAGTCGGCATCGAAGATGGCGTCGCCGAACTGCCCGCGCCAGTGCGCCATCAGGCGCCGGTACTGCCGGTGGTGGTGCGCGATGTCGGCGAGGTCCGCCGCATAGCCGATGCGGCCGTCGAACTGCTGGAAGAAGATCGAGAGCGCGGTGTCGCGCGGGTCGCGCACCGTGTTCACGAAGCGCGCGTTCGGGAACGCGGCGCTGCAGCATGCCGAGGTAGGCGATAGGCGTCCGGCCGCTTGTTGGTGACGATGTCCTTGCCCGGGAACGTGCGGCGCGAGGTAGTCGACGTAGCCCTGCGCGACGCGGGCCAGTCCGCCGGGTCGAGCGACAGCGGGAAGCGCATGAAGTACTCGATCTCGCCGCCGGCGGTGACCGCCGGGTGCGCGGCGAGCACCTGCTCGAACAGCGTCGAGCCGGAGCGGAACATGCCGGTGATGAAGACGAGCGGCGCTTCGGACACCGGGGTCGCCCGCGCCATGCAGCTCCGGCACGAAGGTCTCGATGACGCGTTCCACGCCCTGCGCTGACCACGCCGTGGTCGTAGCGCGAGAGGCGCGGCCGGCTCGCGGCGTTGCCGAGCGTGTACTGCTCGAAGGCCTCGTCGTAGCGTCCGCAGTCGTCGAGCGCCTTGCCGAGCGCGAAGTGCAGGCTCTCGCGCATGAGCGGTTCGAGGTTCGAGCGGCGCAGCGCCCGGCGCAGGCGGCGGACGACCTCGCCGTCGGCCTCGCGGACCGTCTCGGCGTACGCGATGCGCACGAGCGCGTCGTGCCAGGCCGGATCGATCTCGAGGATCCGGCGGAACAGCGCGAGTGCCCGCGGCCCGCTCGCCGTGTTCCTCGAAGTGCAGGGCGAGGTTGAACAGCGCCGGCAGGTAGTGCGGGTTGATCGCGAGCGCGCGCTCGAGCAGCAGCTTCGCCGCGGCGTCGCGCCGCAGCTCCGCCTGGATGACCGCCATGTTCGAGAACACCTCCTCGGGCTTCTCGATCGCGAGGTCGAGTGCCGCCTGGTGCGACTCGAGCGCCTCCTCGAGCCGGCCGCGGCGCCGCAGGAAGCAGGCGAAATTGAAGCGCGCCACGGCATCCTGCGGCCGTCTCGCCGATGGCCTGCTGGTAGGCAGCCTCCGCGTCCGCGTGCCGGCCCGCCCGCTCGAGGCCCGCCGCCAGTTCGAGGTCTCGGTCCGGCGCTCATGCCAGGCCCTCCGCGACGACGGCAGCGATGCCGGCATCGGCACGCGCGAGCCGCTCGAGCCAGGCGATGCCCCGGGCGATCTCCGCGCGTTGCTCGCGGCGGGCCGCGGCGAGTCGCTCGCCGCGCTCGCCCGGCGGGAATGGCAGCTCGGGCGCCTTGGAATACTGGCGCAGCACCGGATTGCGGCCGACCGCGGCGAGGAAGGCCTGGTCGCGCGGCAGCCCGAAGTGCGCGATGACCCGCGCCATGCCGCCCTGCACGTCGGCGAGGAATTCGTCGAAATCGAGCGCCAGCACGCGTTCGCGCCCCGGCCGACTTTGCCGCGTCCTGCGCGAGGCTCTCGACCAGCCAGCCGAGCGCCGCGAGTTCGCCCGTGGACAGCGCGTGCAGCGGGGCCACCGGCAGGCTGCGTCCCGCGAGCAGGCGACGCATGCGCCCCGGGCCGTGGCCGCGCAGGTCGATCGCGGAATTGGCGCCCCCGAGCAGCGTCGCGAGATAAGGCTCCGCGCGGAGGTTGAGGTAGATGGCGCGCGCCGCCGGCGCGCGGTCGAGCATGGCCGGCGCCAGGCGGCCTGCGCTGCTGGTCGCCTTGACGACGACCGCGCGGGTCGACTCGTAGCCGCGGCTCCAGAGCGCGAGCAGCATGTCGAGGAGTCCGTCGAACTGTGCGCGCGACAGCAGCGACTCCGGGCGGTCGAGCGTCTCTGCGCCTCGGCGAGCGTCCGCAGCGGCAAGCGGCTCGCGCAGCGAGAGGACGGCGCCGGTCTCGTCCAGCAGCCGGGAGAGGAGCGTCGAACCCGACGTGGCCGGTGTGGAAGATGAAATGCAGCGGCCTGCGGGCCGTGACCCGGCGCGCGGCCTCCGCGACCGCGGCCCAGGCAGCCAGGCGCCCTGCGGTCCCGGGCGACAGGATGCGGTCGTCGAGGAAGCTGGCTGTGCGATAGGCCTGCCTGTCCAGGCGGATCACGAGCACGAGGCGCCGCACCAGGTCGACGGCCTGCGGATAGGCATCCGGGGTGGCCGGCAGCAGGGCGCCAAGGTCCGTTGCGACATTCGCCCGGGCTGCGTTCATGGGCCTATGGTACGCAAAAAAAAGGCGGCGGTCCCGAGGGACCGCCGCCGAATTGTCAAACGATTCGTCTGAGTGGACGTCTTAGAAGTCCAGCGTCGCCCGCACGAAGACGTAACGACCGAGGGCGTCGTAGGTCTGCGGGAACGTGTTGCCGTTGCCCGTGGTACCGACCGCGCCGCTGAGCGACGGGTTGTCGTCCAGCACGTTGTTGATACCGAGCGACACCAGCCGCCTTCTCCGTGATCGCCCAGTTCGCGGCGAGGTCGAAGTAGTTCTCGGCCGGCAGCTCATAGTCGAGGTTGTTCTCGGACATCTGGTCATTGGCGCCGTCGAGACCCTTGACGCTGTGGTAGTAGCGCCAGGTGGCCGACAGGTCCACGTCCCACGGGGTCTGCCAGGTCGTCCGGAAGCGGTGCCGCCACGTCGGGCTCGGCGTACCGCAGACCGTCGAGTAGAAGCCCGTGCAGTCATAGTAGTCCCGCACGCGATCCGTCGGATCGATGTCGAGGCCCGGCACCGGCTGCGTGATGAGCTCCTCCAGGTACGTACCCGTCAGGTTCATCGCGAGGCTGCCGAAGCGGCCCATCTCCAGGCCCGTGTAGCCGACGTTGAAGTCCCAGCCCTTGGTCGAGAGCGAGCCGATGTTCGTGTTGAGGTCCACGACATTGCCCGTGCCGATCCACAGCTGGCCCGTGCCCGGGTTGCGCTGGATCGCCGAGCAGGCCTGCGCATCGCCGCCCGAGTAGCACGCCGTCAGGATGTTGTTGGCTCCGAAGGTCGAGATCGTGTCCGTGATCTCGATGTCGAAGTAGTCCACCGTGATCGCGAGGCCCGGGGCGAACCGCGGCGTGAACACGACGCCGTAGGAGACCGTGTCCGACTCCTCGGGCGTCAGTTCCGTGTTGCCACCCTGCAGGAAGTTGTACTGTCCCGCCGGGCTGTCGAGCGAACCGGCACCCGACGAGGCCCGCCGGCACGCCCGTCGCGATGCACTCCGCGTCGCAGGCGTCCGGGTCACGCGCCTGCGCGCCGCAGGGGTCGCCCGGCGCGTCGAACAGGTTGAAACCCTGAGCCGTGAACAGCTCGACGATGTTGGCCGCACGGACCGCACGCTGGAAGCTGCCGCGGACCCGGACGTCCTGGATGGGCGCCCACTCGAGGCCGAGCTTGTAGGTGTCGGTCTGCGTGCCGCTGCCGTAGTCCGAGTAACGGTACGCGGTGTCGAACGAGAGGCTCTCGGCCCAGGCCTGATCCTGGGCGATCGGGACCCGCGCTTCGACGAACAGCTCCTTGACCTAGCGTGGAGCCGCTGATGCGGATGGTCGGTCCGCCGGAGCCGCCGAGCTGGCCTGCTTCCTGGAGCGCGTCCACGTTGTTGCTCAGCGTCGTCGCGCCGGTACTCGGCACCGAACACGAGCTGGATGCCGTCGGAGGCCATCGGCGACTTGATGCCGTAGACCCCGAGGTCGCCGGTGATGATGCCGTTGTAGATCTCCTGGCTGATGCGGCCGATCTGCAGGCCCGCTGCCTGGAGGTAGCCCAGCTGGTCCTGCGTGATGCCACCCGGAACGAACGGGTTCCAGGGGACGCAGTTCGCGTCCGTGCCGTCGATGCACCGACTGGCAGGTCGGCACGCCGCCGACGTCGACGTCACGTCGAGCGCACGGGCCACGCGCGGGGTGACGTAGTAGTTGAGCGTCGACGTGTTGACCGACACGCTCGAGTACTGCGCCGAGACGTCGTAGCCCCAGGCGTCGTTGATCGCGCCACGCACGCCCGCGACCGCGCGGAACGAGTTGTTCGCGAACGACTGCTGGCGGCCGCCGCCTTCCACGTTGCGCCGGCCGATGTACATCGTCACCGAGTCGCCGCTGGCGATCGCGCCCGCATCGCAGCCGATGGTCGCCAGGATGCTCGCCGGCAGCAGCGGGTTGTCGCAGTTGATCGAGTTGGTCTCGAAGAAGTTGCCGGACGGGGCGATCTGGGCGATCGACTCGTAGTCGTTGAACATCAGCTGCGTGTACACGTCGGCGTGTTCGTTGAACTCGTAGTGACCCATCGCGCCGAGGCTGTAACGGCGCTCCGGACGCTGGTAGTGGTTCAGCGGGCCGAAGTTGTACTGGTCGGTCGCGCCGTTGTAGGGACGCAGGTCCGTCGCGGTGTCGGTCGTCAGGTCGTAGGTCGAGAAGTCCGTGAACCGGCCGCCGGCGTTCGTCGACGAGCCGCCGCACGCGAACGACGCGCCGGTCGCCGGGTTCAGCGAGCAGGCGGAGTAGTCGCGGTCGCCCTGCAGGATCTCGTCGCCGTCGTACACCGTCGCATAGGCGGTGATGTTGCCGCGGCCGTCGCCGCTGTTGACGCCGATCATCAGCGACAGTTCCTTGCCCTCGCCGTCGGTCACGGTGTCGTCCGGCAGCGCGAACTCAGCCGGGTTCGTCGCGGCACGTCCTGCGATCACGTCGCGCAGCTTGACCTCGCCCGGGCCGCCGAAGTCGTTCTCGTGCCAGTACGATGTTGTACTGGGAGGTGACCTGCACGCCCTCGAAGTCCTTCTTCATGATGAAGTTGACGACGCCGGCCACGGCATCCGAGCCGTAGACCGCGGATGCGCCGCCGGTCAGCACGTCGACGCGCTCGACCATCGAGGTCGGGATCTGGTTGATGTCCGGTGCCGCAGAGGCCGAGGTGACGCCGCCGTACGGCATGCGCCGGCCGTCGATCAGCACCAGGGTGCGGGGAGAGCCGAGACCACGCAGGTTCAGGGTCGCCGTGCCGGTCGCGCCGTTGGCGATCGTCACGTTCTGCGCAGCGAAGGCCTGCGGCAGCTGGTTCACGAGGTCTTCGATGCGGGTGACGCCTTGCGTCACGACATCCGCGGCGGTGACCTGGGTGACGGGTGTGGTCGACTCGAGGTTCGCCGAGCGAATGCGCGAACCCGTGACGACGATCTCACCCAGGTTTTCCTGCGCGAGCGCAGGTGCCGCACCGGCTGCCGTCAGTGCACCCATGACGAGTGCGCGACGTACCGCCGACGCGACCTGGTATTTACGTTCCATTGCTTACGTCCTCCCGCGAACGGCTGCGCCGTTCATTGATTTACTGAGTTGACATGTCAACCAAACAACTCGAATGCCGCCGTGGCGATTTAGATACGGTCTACCCGCCACGTTGGATGGCGGGATCATAACAACATTGTTTCAGCACGCAACAATCGTTGTGAAATAACAACGAAAGCGAGCGAAACTGCGGGGAAACCGCTCGCCGAGTCTGGTTGCCGGGACGCAACTTTCTGGGTGGAAAATCGTTACCGCGAACGCCGTCTACTTGAATACATCTGTTGCTGGAAGGCCACAGATGCGCGGGGTAGGGAATGGCGTCCCCGGGGGAAATCACGGATTCGAAGCCGAGTTCCCCCACCATATCGATCGGTCGAGGCGTCGTTTGTAAATCAGTGAACCCACTTATGGGTCAACAGAGCGCGAGAAACCGCGTTCCGATCAACTAGAACGGGGTCGCGGGCGGAAATGTCGTTCGCAAACCCGGCAGTTCGATGCGATCGCCCGGGGCGAGACCGATGCGCGCGGCCGTTCCCGCCAGTCAATTCGAGGACGGCGATGATCGGTCCGTCAGATCTGATGGGGGTCAGCGAGAAGGGCCGGGCATCCCGTGCGATGTTGAGGACCCGGCCCTGCGGGTCGATGAATATGAGATCCAGGGACAGATAGGTGTCCTTCATCCAGAAGGCCGCCGGTTGCGGCACCTGGAAGATGAACAGCATGCCGCGGTCGGCGGGCATCTCGCGGACGAACATGAGTCCGCGCGTGCGGCTTCGATCATCGTCAGCGATCCAGACCCGGAATCGGTGGGTCCCGCCGGCGGCCGCGACTTCGATCTCGGCTTGCGGCAGGTTCGGGAAAGGGATCCGGCGTCCGGGCCGGGGTGTTCGCGCAGGCAACCGCGAGCGCCGCACCGGCGAGATAGAGCGCAGCCCGCTTCATGGGCGTGGCGCCACGACGGGCTCTGGCACGGCGTCGTCCGCGGCCCAGCTCACGAGACCGGCAAAGTCGAAGCGCGTCAGCAGCACGGAACCTTCGCCGTCCAGCGCGCGCGCCGGCGCGACACAGAATCCGCGCGCCGCGACGCGGTAGCTGCGCGGCGGCAGGTTCGGGTCCTCGATCGGCTGCTGCTCGACCTCGTCGAAGACGCAGCGGCTGTCGCCCTGGGTCCCGTAGATGCGTTCGCCCGGCGCCGTCGAGCAGGGTCACGTTGACGGGAACGCCGCGTCCCGATGCACCGATGCCGAGCTCCGGCGCCGCGAAGACGACAGCCAGCTCGCCGCCGCCGCGGTCCGCGGCAAACCGCAGGCGAAAGCCCCGGCCGTCAGGTCTCGACATGCCCGTGCAGGCGAGCGCAGGTTCAGTCCAGCGGATGTCTTCCTCGATGCTGCCGCGCAGGCGCATCGTCGAGAAACCCGGCCCGGTCCGGCAGGCACCGGAGTGCCGGCGGGGTTTCAATCGCGGCCGCGGGCTGTCGTCCCGAGCGTCAGCAGCAGTGCGGCCAGCATGCGGCGCGCGGGACCTCAGCCGGCGTCCGAGCGCGCGACCAGGAAGTGCTTGGCGAGCGTGCCGTGGCCGCGGCCGATGGCGCGGACCAGGTGCATCACGCCCGTCAGCAGCACGATGCCGGCAAGCAGCAGGAACGGCGCCGCCCAGGCGGACGGCCCGTGATAGACGCCGTGCCCGTCCAGGGAAATGCTGCCGCCGCCGATGTCCAAAGCCATCAGCAGTGCGGCTATGGAGCCGCCGATGAGGCCGATGCTGACGCTGATGCCGACGGTCGCGATCACGAAGTAGAGGATGCCAAGCGGCAGCATCAGCAGGAAGTAGAACATCGTCGTCCAGGTGCGACGGTCGACGAGCATTTCCTTGATGCGCTCGAGGATCGGCTGGCCCTTGGCGGGATACAGCGGCCGGCGCGGCATGCGCTGGCCGAGCAGGCCCTCGACCAGCCGGCCTTCCGCGAGCGCGAGCACGCGCGTGAAGCCGACGAAGATCAGGAAGAACGGGATGCCGACGATGAGCACCAGCAGGCTTGCGGAAACCGACAGGCCAGTGACCGTCATCGTGAAGTAGAAGACGCCGGTGACGAGCGCGAGCAGCATGTAGAAGAGCGCCGTCCAGGTGCGCGAATCGCCGTAGACGCCGAAGAAACGCCCGAACGCGGTGCGGGACTGCTTGCGCGGCGGCGGGGCGAGCGCCGTGCGCACCTGCTTCTCGGTCGTGCGATAGGCGAGGGCGACTTCTTCCGGTGCGCCGTAGGTGCTGGCGATGAGTTCGAGCGTATCGGATTCGCTGCGCGCCGGGATTCGCCGCCACTTCGGCCCGCAGGTATTCCTCCGCGTCGTACAGCGCGTCCTGGACGAGCGCCGGATCTTCCCCGGCGAGCGCGGTACGCAGCTCCGCCAGGTACTGGTCAATGGAGCGGGGGGCAGGCTTGTCGTTCATGGGGAGGCTCCGTTCGCTTCCGTAAACCCATCGACGAAATCGCGTGTGCTGCGCCAGATCCCGTGCCACTCGGCGAGGGTCGCGCGCCCGGTCTCGGTAATCCGGTAGTAGCGCCTCGGCGGGCCAGCGTAAGACGGCACGATGCGGCTCGCCAGCAGGCCATTGGCCGAGAGCTGTCGCAACACGGGATAGAGGGCGCCCTGTTTCACGGGCGGGTTGCCGTCGGCAGCCTGCTGGAGTCGCTTGGCGATCTGGTAGCCATAAAGGTCCTCCTCGGCGCGGTCGAGGATGGCCAGCAGGACGAGTCCCACGAGCCCGGCGTTGAGCTCGCGCTGGAATTTGAGGGACAGGCGCTCCTGTTCGTCGGTATCAGCTTGCACAGATGATCACTCATTGAGCAGCAGTATGTGAGTGGATAGTACTACTAAGCGAATAGTAGTCAAGTACTGTCTTGAAAGACGCACCAGATCAGGCATGGTCCGTCTACCGATGCGGACCTTTTTCATTGGGCTGGCCGGATGCCTCGCGCTTGCAGGCTGCGCTGCGATCCCGCGCAACCTGCAGACCCCCGAGGTGTCGTTCGTCGGCCTGCGTTCGATCGAGGCGTCGGTGTTCGAGCAGAAGCTCGAGGTGCGGCTGAAGGTGCGCAATCCGAACGACATCGAGCTCCCGGTGAACGGGCTCGAAGTGGACATCGAGCTGGCCGGCGAGCCGTTCGCGCACGGAATATCCGCGCGCGAGTTCGTCGTGCCCGCCCTGGGTGAAGCGGAGTTCGACATGAACGTGACCGCGAATGCCGCGCCGGCGTTGCTCCGGATCGCGGGCGGCGATCGCAAGTCGCGCGAGATCGATTATCGCCTCAAGGGCAAGCTATCGACCCGGATCGGCATGCTGCGCACGATTCCGTTCGAGCAGGCCGGCAACCTGCCGATCTCGGACCTGCTCGGCAAGAAAGGCAAAGGAAGCTAGGACAGCAAGATCCGGGTTGCCGGGCCCCGGCCCTGGCGTCACGCTGGTGCCCATGAACGAATCCGCCAGTTTTCACCGCATCGGCAAGGTGATCGCCCACATCGACCGGAACGCCGGCCGCCAGCCGCAGCTCGCGGAACTTGCGCGCATCGCCGGACTCTCCGTGTTCCATTTTTCCCGCGAGTTCCGCCGCTGGGCGGGGCTGTCGCCGACACGCTACCTGCGAACCCTGTCGCTCTCGACCGCCAAGCGCGAACTGGACAGCCGCGGTTCGGTGCTGGCCGCCGCCTGGGCGGCGGGGCTGTCGGGCGGTGGCCGGCTGCACGATCTCTTCATCCAGTTCGAGGCTGTCACGCCAGGCGAATACAAGGCAGGGGGCGCGGGCCTCGAGCTGATGCATGGCTTTGCGAGTTCGCCGTTCGGCCGCATCCACGCCGCGACTTCGGCACGCGGGCTCGCCTGGCTCGCCTTCGTGGACGGCGGCGATGAGCGCGCAATCGCAACGCTCGCGGGCCGCTGGCCGCGTGCGGTGCTCACGCGCGACGATGCGGGCGTCGCCCGCATCGCGCGGCAGGTCTTCCACGAACGCGAGGGACGGATCGTCCTCGCGCCGATGGGCACGAACTTCCAGGTCAAGGTCTGGCAGGCGCTGCTCGACCTCGGCGCGCGCGGGGCGACGAGTTACGGGGCGGTGGCGGAAGCGATCGGAAACCCGGCCGCGAGCCGTGCGGTCGGGCAGGCGGTCGGCGCCAATCCCGTCGCCTGGCTGATCCCCTGCCACCGCGTGCTACGGCGCGACGGCGACCTCGGCGGTTACCACTGGGGTGTCGAGCGCAAACGGGCGATGCTGGCGTGGGAACACGCGCGAGGTGCCAGCTGAAAGCACGGAGGGGTCGCACCCCTTCATATTCGTAAAGGGGACTGACCCTTTCGCGAATATGAAGGGGTGCGACCCCTTCGAGGTGCCGTTAAGGATTCGTCCCGTCGGAGTCGGCGGGCTCGTCGGATTCTGCGCCGCTGCGCGGCTTACGGGCCGGGACGAGCATCTGCAGCATGCCCTCCTGCATCCGGCTCCACATTTCCATGTTCTGGCGCGTGAGCTCGGCCATCGTGTTCATCGGCGGCGGCGCGTTCGTCAGCATCTGGGAGATCTGCTGCTGGACGTTTTCCTGCTGCTTCATGAATGCCGCCACGCTCTGCTCGAGGTAGCCGGCCATGAAGTCCTGCATCGGGCCCGCCGTAGTAGCGGATGATCGATTCGAGGAGCTGGGTGGTCAGGATCGGCTTGCCGAACTGCTCCTGCTCGGCGATCACCTGCAGCAGGATCAGGCGCGTGATGTCCTCGCCCGTCTTGTCCTCGACGACCTTGATCTTCTCGCCGCGCACGATCAGGTCGCGGATGTCCTCGAGCGTCACGTGCTTGCTGATGGAGGCGTCGTAGAGCCGCCGGTTGGCGTACTTCTTGATCAGCCGTTCCTTGCTCATGCCGGTCAGTCTACCGCAGAGCAAAAAAAAGGACGGCGGCCTGAAGGCACGCCGTCCCGAGGGGGGAGGGTTGAATCCGGTCAGGCGGCCTTCTTGGCGCCCTTTGCGGACTCGGAAACGGTCTGGTCGAACCACTTCGTCAGCTCGGCCTGGTTCTCCGTCGAGACCTTGATCAGGTCCTGCGAACGCTGGGTCGCCCGCTCGGCGAACTGCGTCGACAGCTCGATCTGACGCGAGGTCAGGTCGTTGAGGTCACGCGCGGTGCTCGCGAGCTGCATCTGCTTCAGCGAGAACTCGAGCATTTCGCCGACGAAGGCGTACTGCTGGCGCGCGACGCGCTCGAAGGCAGCCGCTGAAAGCTCGTTCAGCTTGACGGCCGGGGCGAAGGCCTTCTTGCTGGCGTCCATGAACGCGTTGAAGTCGAAAGTCTGGTAGGTCATTTCTGGCATCCTTGAATTCGGCAAAGCCGCTTCGTTAGGGGCGCAGTATAGGCGCTGGTTGTGTTGCAGTGCAACAGGAAATCAAACTTCGGGCGCGGAGCCGATCAGTAGATCGACATAAAGATGTTATAAATCAATCAGGTTAAGTCACATTCTGAAGTTCACGAAGCGGACGAGGTAGTGGCCGTGCGTTTTGCGACGCACACACCGGAATGGAGACCTGAGCGCATGAGCGGGAGCTCCGGGACGCCGCCTTTCATGGCGGCCTGGCTCGAGGCCCAGCAGGCCCTGGCCCGGCTGGCCGGGACTGCGCTCGCGACGAATCCTGCAGCGAGCGTAGTACCGCCGTCGTTCGCCGAGCCCTACCGGCTGCTTTTCGCGTTGGCGGGCCTCCCGGCGGCCGGGGCAGGCACCGGGGCACCCGGTGCATCCATGCGGCGCTATCAGCAGGCCGCGGAACGGGTCGGGAAGCTGCTGACCGATACTGCAGCCGACGCGGCGCGACGACTGGACGCGGCACTCGCCGCCGACGGGCCGGACGCCTCGCCGATCACGTCCCTGCGGGAACTGCAGGCGCTCTGGATCGACTGCGGCGAGGCCGCCTGGTCGGCCGCGGCCCACCGCGAGGAATTTGCGGAGGCGCAGGCGGAGCTGCTGGCCGCGCTGGGTCGCGTTGCGCGCTGCGGGGCAGGCCGGGTGACACGCCTCGCACTCGACCCGGCGCGCGTCGCGGCGGAGGCGGCGGAATTGACGGGCCGCATGGCGCTCGCGATGCAGCAGCTCGCGACGATGGACGTGCGGCCGGAAGGCTGTTCCGCGCGCACCGAAGTGCACCGCGAGCGACAAGACGGTGCTCTGGCGCTACGCGCGCACCGCGCCGGACGCCGGCCTGCCGCCGCTCGTCATCTGCTACGCGCTGGTCAACCGGCCGTACATGCTGGACCTGCAGCCCGACCGCTCGCTGATCCGCGGGCTGCTTGCGCGCGGCCTCGACGTCTATCTGGTCGACTGGGGTTACCCGGACCGCGGCGACAGCGCGCTGTCGCTCGACGACTACGTGAACCGCTACCTCGGCGCCTGCATCGACCACGTGCGCCGCGACGCACGGAATCCCGTCAGTCAACCTGCTCGGCGTCTGCCAGGGCGGCACGATGTCGATCTGTCACGCGGCGCTCCATCCCGGAGCGCGTGCGGAACCTCGTGACGATGGTCACGCCGGTGGATTTCCACACGGACGACAACCTGCTGGCGAAGTGGGCGCGGAAGCTCGACGTCGACGCCATCGTGGACGCGCTCGGCAACGTGCCGGGCGAGTTGCTGAACGCCGCGTTCGTCGCCCTCATGCCGCTCCGGCTCACCGTGCGCAAGTACGCCGGGCTTGCCGACATCGCCCACGACCGCGGCGCGCTCGAGAACTTCCTGCGCATGGAACGCTGGATCCACGACAGCCCGGACCAGGCCGGCACCGCGTTCCGGCAGTTCATCCGCGGACTTCTTCCAGGAAAACCGGCTGGTGCGGGGCGGACTGGAGATCGGCGGGCGGCGCGTCGATCCGCGCGCGATCCACTGCCCGATCCTCAACGTCTACGCGAAGCAGGACCACCTCGTGCCGCCCTCGGCCTCGCGGCCGCTCGGCGGGACTCGTTTCGAGCAGCGACTACACGCCGTTCGAATTCGACGGCGGGCACATCGGCATCTACGTCAGCCGCAGTGCGCAGGAACTCCTGCCGCGGACCATCGCCCAATGGCTGCGGAGCCGCTGACAGGCGAGGGTCCGGGGCTTCGGTTAGCATGGATGACTCGATGAACGAGGCCCAGACACTGTCGATTTTTTCGGGTTTGCCTGCTGTCCGCCGCGCTGGCGGGACTGCATGCTCGCCGGCTGCGGCGACGACGCAGCCACGGCGGCCGAGGCGGCGCCGGCGACGACCGTCGTCATGGCCCGCGTCGCGCCGGTCGAATGGCGCGACACGATCGAGGCGCTCGGCACGGCCCGGCCAAGGAATCGGTCACGCTGACCGCAAAGGTCAGCGAGACCGTGCGCAAGGTCGCCTTCGACAGCGGCGACATCGTGCGCGCCGGCGACGTGATCGTCGACCTCTCGAGCGGCGCGCAGCTCGCCGGGCTCGAGGAGGCGAGGGCGGCCTACCAGGAAGCCGAGCGCCAGCTCGCGCGCGGGCAGGAACTCGCGCCAGTCCAAGATCATCTCCGAGAGCCAGCTCGACACGCAGCGCGCGACGCGCGATGCCGCGAAGGCGCGCATGGACGTCGTGCGCGCGCAGCTCTCGGATCGCGTGATCACGGCGCCCTTCGACGGCATCCTCGGCCTGCGCCGCGTGAGCCCGGGCACGCTCGTGACGCCGGGCACGGCGATCGCGACGCTCGACGACATCTCCGTCATCAAGCTCGACTTCACGGTGCCCGAGCGCTACCTCGCCGTGCTCGCCGAGGGCCAGGACATCGTGGCGCACAGCGAGACCTACCCGGACCGCGAGTTCACCGGCAAGGTCACCAGCGTCGATTCGCGCGTCGACCCGGTGACGCGCTCGGTCACGGTGCGCGCGGAGCTGCCGAACCTCGAACGGCTGCTGCGCCCCGGCATGCTGCTGTCGCGTGCGTCTCTACCAGGCGCGCGCGCCAGGCGATCGTCGTGCCGGAGATCGCCGTGCTGCAGGTCGGCACCGACGCCTTCGTCTACCGCGTGTCGCAGGACCAGACCGCGGCGAGCGGTCGAGGGTCGAGCTCGGCTCGCGCCGCCGCGGCGAGGTCGAGGTCGTCTCCGGGCTCGCGGATGGCGACACGATCGTCACCGAGGGCGCGGTCAAGCTGCGCGACGGCGCGCGCGTCGCCGAGCGCCGCGGCGCCCGCGGCTCCGCGGCAGCGCGGCGGCCTGACGTGGTCCTGTCCGACCTCTCGATCCGGCGCCCGGTCTTCGCGACCGTGATGAGCCTGCTGCTGCGTCGTGCTCGGCGTGATCGCGTTCACGCGCCTGACGCTGCGCGAGCTGCCGGCGATCGACCCGCCGATCGTCTCGGTCGTCGGTCGAGTACCCGGGCGCCTCCGCGGCCGTCGTCGAGACCCGCATCACGCAGGTGCTCGAGGACGCGCTGTCCGGCATCGAGGGCGTCGAGACGATCGAGTCGCAGAGCAGCAACGGCGAGGGCAGCATCAGCATCGAGTTCTCGCTCGACCGCGACATCGAGGCCGCGGCCAACGACGTGCGCGACGCGGTCAGCCGCGTCGTCGACCGCCTGCCCGAGGAGGCCGACCCGCCCGAGATCGAGAAGGCGGAGTCGGATTCCGACGTGATCCTGTGGCTCAACATGAGCTCGACGCAGATGGACACGCTCGAGCTGACCGACTACGCCGACCGCTACGTCGTGGACCGCCTCTCGTCGCTCGACGGCGTCTCGCGCGTGCGCGTCGGCGGCGGCCAGCGCTACGCGATGCGCGTCTGGCTCGACAGCGCGGCGCTCGCCGCGCGCGGGCTCACCGTCGCCGACGTCGAGGCCGCGCTCGAGCGCGAGAACGTCGAGCTGCCGGCCGGCCGCATCGAGTCCACCGACCGCGACTTCACGCTGCGCGTGCGAGCGCGGCTACCGCGAGCCGGCGGACTTCGCGCGCCTGACGCTCGCCAAGGGCGAGGACGGCTACCTGGTGCGGCTCGGCGACGTCGCGACGCGTCGAGCGCGCCTCCGAGGAGCGCCGCGCCTACTTCCGCAGCAACGGCGTGGAGAACCTCGGCATCGGCATCGTCAAGACCTCGACGGCCAACAGCCTCGACGTCGCGCGCGCGGCGCGCGCCGACGGCGGAGGAGATCCAGAAGAGCCTGCCGGACGGGACGCGAGATCTTCGTCGCCTTCGACAGCACGGTGTTCATCGACGCCGCGGTCAAGCGCGTCTTCACGACGCTGTTCGAGGCGATCGCGCTGGTGATCGTCGTCATCTACCTGTTCCTCGGCAATGCGCGCTCGGCGCTGATCCCGGCGGTCACGATGCCGGTCTGCCTGATGACGGCGTTCGCGGCGCTGTGGGCCTTCGGCTTCTCGATCAACCTGCTGACGCTGCTGGCGATCGTGCTGTGCATCGGCCTGGTCGTCGACGACGCGATCGTGGTGGTCGAGAACGTCCAGCGCCGCGCGGACCTCGGCGAGCCGCCGCTGGTCGCGGCGCGCCGCGGCACCGCGCAGGTCGCGTTCGCGGTGATCGCGACCACGGTCGTGCTGGTCGCGGTGTTCCTGCCGGTCGGGTTCATGGAGGGCAACACCGGCCGCCTGTTCCGCGAGCTGTCGGTGGCGCTCGCGAGCGCGGTCGCGATCTCCTGCTTCGTCGCGCTGACGCTGACGCCGATGATGTGCTCGAAGCTGATCCGCGCCGCACGCCGAGCCGCGCGGCCTCAATGCCTGGATCGCATCGCCAGCTCGACGCGCCTGTCGGACGGCTACCGGCGCCAGGTCGCCGCCACCGATCGGCAAGCCGGTGATCTTCGGCGCGGTGCTCGTCGGGCAGCGCGCTGCGCGAGCGTCGCTGCTGTTCTACGATCGTGCCCAAGGAGCTCGCGCCGGCCGAGGACCGCGGCGCGTTCTTCATCATCGATCGAGGCGCCGGAAGGCGCGGGCTTCGACTACACGGTCGCGCCAGATCCAGCAAGGTCGAGAAGCGTGCTCGCGCCGCTGATCGGCGACGACAAGCCGATCCAGCGCGTCAACACGCGCGTGCCCGGCTTCTTCGGCGCCAGCGAGGACATGAACACCGGGCCAGGCGATCATCTTCCTGCAGGACTGGGACAAGCGCGACGTGACGACCGGCGAGGTGGTCGCGTCGCTGCGCGGCGAGCTCGCCGCGATCCCGGCGTGCGCGCCACGCCGTTCGTGCGCACCGGCCTCGTCCGCAGCAACAGCCAGCCGCTGCAGTTCGTGCTCGGCGGCCCGGACTACAAGGAGCTCGCCGCAGTGGCGCGACCGCATGCTCGCGCGCATGGCGGAGAACCCGGGCATCCTCGACGCGGATTCCGACTACAAGGAAACGCGGCCGCAGCTGCGGGTCGAGATCAACTGCGAGCGCGCCGCCGACCTCGGCGTTTCCACCGAGGAGATCGGCACGCACGCTGGAGACGATGATGGGCTCGCGCCGCGTCACGACCTTCGTCGAGGACGGCGAGGAGTACGACGTGGTGCTGCAGGCGCGCGCCGACGACCGCGCCGCGCCCGCGAACCTGGAGAACCTCTACGTGCGCTCGGGCAGCAGCGGCGAGCTGGTGCCGCTGTCCGCGCTGGTGACGCTGATCGAGATCGCGGAGCCCGGCACGCTCAACCGCTTCAATCGCCTGCGCGCGATCACGATCGCGGCGGGCCTCGCGCCGACGGCTACACGCTCGGCGAGGCGATCCGCTGGGTGCAGGACGACGGCGGCCGAGGAACTGCCGGACATCGCGCAGATCGACTACAAGGGCGAGTCGCGCGAGTTCATGACCGCGGGCGGCGCCGTGCTGTTCACCTTCGCGATGGCGCTGCTGATCGTCTACCTGGTGCTGGCCGCGCAGTTCGAGAGCTTCATCCACCCGTTCGTGATCATGCTGACCGTGCCGCTCGCGGTGACCGGCGCGCTGCTCGGCCTCCTGGCTCACCGGCGGCACGCTGAACCTCTTCAGCCAGATCGGCATCGTCATGCTGGTCGGCCTCGCGGCGAAGAACGGCATCCTGATCGTCGAGTTCGCGAACCAGCTGCGCGACGAGGGCCGCTCGGTCCGCGACGCGATCGTCGAGGCCGTCGGCGGTGCGCCTGCGGCCGATCCTGATGACCTCGATCGCGACCATCGTGGGCGCGGTGCCGCTGGTCGTCGCCGGCGGCCCGGGCTCGGCGAGCCGCTCGACCATCGGCGTGGTGGTGATCTTCGGCGTGGCGTTCTCGACGCTGCTGTCGCTCTACGTCGTGCCGTCCTTCTATGCGCTGCTGGCGCCCGTACACGGGCTCGCCCGAGGCGCTCTCGCACGAGATCGACCGGCTCGAGGCCGAGACGCCCGAGGCCGCCGGCCACGCCTGAGCCGGGCGCCTGCCGGGCGCCCCGGTGTCAAGCCGGGTATGCTTACGTAACTCGTTGATTCATAATAGGGTCTATTGACCGACGATGCCGCTTCGACGAGGGCGTCCGCTGGTAGAATCGAACGTGGCGACGGCGACCCCTTATCAGCAGCTCGAGCAGGAATTCCGGCGGCTTCACGCCTTCCGGGGCGTGCTCGCGCTCCTGCGCTGGGATGCCGCCATCACCATGCCGCGGGCGAGCGCGGACGTGCGCGGCGACCAGCTCGCGGCGCTCGAGATCGAGACCCACACGCTCCTCGTCTCGCCGCGCATCTCGCGGCTGCTCGACCGGGCCGACGCGGGCGCCCAGTCGCTCGCCGGCTGGCAGGCGGCGAACCTGCGCGAGATGCGCCGGCTCCACGACCACGCCATCGCGACGCCGCAGTCGCTGATCTCGCGCATGGCCAAGGCCTTCGCCCGCGCCGAGTCGCGCTGGCGCGAGGCGCGCGAGGCCAACGACTTCAACGTGCTCGCGCCGCAGCTCGAGGAAACGGTCAAGCTCGTGCGCAGCAAGGCGGAGCTGCTCGGCCAGCGCTTCTCGCTCGATCCCTGGGATGCGCTCGCCGACGAGTTCACGCCGGGCCTGCTGTCGCGCGACATCGAGGCGATCTTCACGCCGCTCGCGCAGCGCCTGCCGGGCCTCGTGACCGAGGCGATCGAGATCCAGGCCGCGGCGCCCGCGCTGCCGATCGAGGGCCGTTTCTCGGCGAGCCGGCAGCGGGGACTGTGCACCGACGTCATGAAGGCGCTCGGCTTCCCGTTCGACCGCGGCCGCTTCGACGAGAGCGACCACCCGTTCACCGAGGGCGTGCCGGGCGACATCCGCGTCACCACGCGCTTCGTGCAGAAGGACCCGTTCCAGGGCCTGCTCGGCGCGCTGCACGAGACCGGCCAGGCGCTCTACGACCTCGGACTGCCGGCCGAATGGGTCGACCAGCCGGTCGGCCAGGACCGCGGCATGGCGATCGAGGAGAGCCAGTCGCTGCTGCTCGAGATGATGGTGGGCCGGAGCCGCGCCTTCGTGACCTTCCTGCGGCCGCTGCTCGAGAAGCACTACGGCGCGGCGGGCCCCGAGTGGACCGAGGAAAACCTCTATCCGCCACCTGAACCGCGTCGCGCGCGGCCCGAGCCGCACGGACGCCGACGAGCTCACCTACCAGACCCACATCTGGATGCGCTACGAGCTCGAGCGGCGGCTGCTGTCCGGCGAGCTCGCGGTCAAGGACCTGCGCGACGCCTGGAACTACGCTGTCCGCCGACCGGCTCGGGCTCGTGCCGGCGAACGACGTCGAGGGATGCCTGCAGGACATCCACTGGGCCATCGGCTCGTTCGGCCACTTTCCCGTCGTACGGCGTCGGCGCGGTCATCGCCGGCCAGCTGTGGGAGACGATCCGCGAGCAGCAGCCGGGCATCGAGGCCGAGATCGCCGCCGGGCAGTTCGGCAGCCTGCTGGCGTGGCTGCGCGAGCGCGTGCACGCGATGGGCGCGAGCCTCGGCGTGCCGCAGCTGGTGCAGCATGCGACCGGCCGGCCGCTCACCGCCGCGCCGTTCCTGCGCTACCTGGAGCGCAAGTACCTCGCGGAATCCTAGAATGGCGGCATGATTCCGGCGACCAGCGAGACCTCCGCGAATTTCCGCCGCCTCGCGGCCCGCATCCGCGGCCTGGTCGGCAAGGCCATCGCCGACTTCGGCATGATCGGGGAGGGCGACCGCGTGATGGTCTGCCTGTCCGGCGGCAAGGACTCGTACACGCTGCTCGACATGCTGCTCTCGCTGCAGCGCGCCGCGCCCGTGCGCTTCGAGCTCGTCGCCGTGAACCTCGACCAGAAGCAGCCCGGCTTTCCGGAGCGCGTGCTGCCCGACTACCTCGAATCGCTCGGCGTGCCCTACCACATCATCGAGCAGGACACCTATTCCGTCGTCCGGCGCGTGATTCCCGAGGGGCGCACGCAGTGCGGGCTGTGCAGCCGGCTGCGCCGCGGGAGCGCTCTACCGCTTCGCGCGGGAGCAGGGCTTCACGCGCATCGCGCTCGGCCACCACCGCGACGACATCGTCGAGACGCTGTTCCTGAACCTGTTCCACGGCGGGCAGACTGAAGGCGATGCCGCCCAAGCTGCTGTCCGACGACGGCGCGAACGTCGTGATCCGCCCGCTCTGCTACGTGCCCGAGCGCGAGATCGCGCGCTATGCCCGGGCGCGCGGCTTCCCGATCATCCCCTGCACGCTGTGCGGCTCGCAGCCGAACCTGCAGCGCGAGGCGATCGCACGGATGCTCGCGGACTGGGACCGCGAGAGCCCCGGGCGCGTCGACTCGATCTTCACCGCGCTCTGCAACGTCGAGCCCTCGCACCTCGCGGACCCGGGCGCGTTCGATTTCGCCGCGCTCGAGCGCACGGCGCCGGAGGAGGGCGCTTAGTGGCGCGCGACGCCGCTGCCGAACAGCCACTGGATCGAGCCGGGCCGCCTGCTCGCCGGCGAGCATCCCTCGGGGAGCGACGACAAGGCGACGCGCAAGCGGCTCGGCAAGCTGCTCGGCGCCGGCATCGACTGTTTCCTCGACCTGACCGAGCCGGGCGAGCTCGACTCCTACGAGCCACTGCTCGCCGCCGTGCGCGGCGGCGACGCGGCGCCGTACCTGCGCCGGCCGATCCGCGACCACGGCGTGCCGGAGTCGCGATGCCGGCATGCGGGAGATCCTCGACGCGCTCGATGCACGCGCTCGCGGAGGGACGCTGCGTGTACCTGCACTGCCGCGCGGGGATCGGCCGGACCAATCTCGTCGCCGGCTGCTGGATCGCGAGCCGCGGCGGCGACGGCGAGGCCGCGCTCGAGCGGCTGAATCGCGCCTGGGCGGCAATGCGCGTTCGCGCACCTGGACCGCGCATTCCCGAGACCGCTGCACAGGCCGATTTCGTCCGCCGCTGGGGCGCAGCCGCCCGTGGTTCCCGCGGCTGCCGCGGCGACGCGCGCACCTGCCCGCGAGCGGTCGACCTGCGCGACCGGGTGCGCGGCATGCTGCTCGGGCTCGCCGCCGGCGATGCGCTCGGGGCTGCCGCACACGGCCTGCCGTCCGGCGCCTGGTCGGACAAGACGGCGATGGCGCTCTGCCTCGCGGACAGCCTGGTCGCGTGCGACGGGCCCGACGCTGCGGACCAGGTCGCGCGCTACTGCGACTGGCAGCGCAACGGGCTCTGGTCGAGCACCGGCAGTTGCGTCGGCCTCAGCGCCGCGACCAGCCGCGCGCTCGCGGCGGCGCAATGGAGCGGGAATCCCTACGCCGGGTCGCACGACCCGGCGCACGCCGATGCAGAGCCGCTCGCGCGCATCGGCCCGGCCGTCGCCTGGTTCAGCGCGATCGCCGCTCGAGGGTATCGAGGCGGCCGTCAACTGCGCGCGCGTCACGCACCAGGCGCCGCTCACGCTCGATTCCGTGCGCTTCCTCGCCGCGCTGCTCTCCGGCGCGCTCGCGGGCCGCGACAAGGCCACGCTGCTCGCGGCCGACTTCAGCCCGGCGCCGGAGTCATGGCGCCCGGACTCGCTGCGCTCCCCGGTGCGCGAACTCGCGGGCGGCGCCTGGCGCGGCCGCGCGCCGCGCCGGCTGCTGCGCGGCAAGTACGCGGTCGTCGCTGCGCTGGAATCGGCGCTCGCGGCCTTCGAGGAAGGCTCCGACCTCGAGCAGTGCCTGGCCGCCGCGGCCTCGCGGCCCGGCGACGCGCCGGTCGCGGCGGCCATCGCCGGCCAGCTCGCGGGCGCCCACTACGGCGCCGCGGCGATGCCGGCTGCGCTGCGCGATGGACTCGCGCGCGCCGCGGAGATCGAGGCGCTCGCCGACGCGCTCGTCGACCGCACCCTGGCGGAGCCCGGGCGTTGAAGCGCCGGAATCCGGGCCTGGAGGACCTTGCGGAGGAACGGCTGCTGGCACGCCGCATTTCGGGCCTGGATCTCGCGCTGCGCGGCACGCAGGTCGAGCGCGCCGTGCGGCGCATGCACCGTGAGCTCGCGGGCCGCGGGCTCCGGCTCCGGCCGCACTGCTGGATCGCGCTCGAGTGGTTCTCGCCCGACGGCGTACCCGGGATTGCCGTGCCGTTCTACCTGCTCCACCCGCGGCTGCAGGCGCTGCAGCGCCGGTTCGCCGGTGAGGTCGAGGGCGGAAACGCGCGGGAACTCATGCGCATCCTGCGTCACGAAGCCGGTCACGCGATCGACAACGCATTCCGCCTGCGGCGCCGCGCAGGCTGGCGGGCGGCATTCGGTCCTTCCTCGCGGCGCTATGCGGGAGTCTACCGGCCGAGGCCGGGAAGCCGCAGGTACGTGCAGCATCTCGGTGGCTGGTACTCGCAGAGCCATCCCGCCGAGGACTTCGCCGAGACATTCGCGGTGTGGCTCACGCCGGGATCGGACTGGCGGCGCCGCTACGCCGGCTGGCCGTCGGCGCTCGCCAAGCTGCGCTTCGTCGACGCCACGATGCGCGAACTGCGCGGCCGCGAGCCGCCGGTCCGCTCGCGACGCGTGGTCGAACCGGCGCGCGCGTCGCGACTCACGCTCGGCCAGTACTTTCGGCGCCTCGCGCGCCTCCGGCAGGGCCCCAGCGCGCCACGCATCGACGCGGCGCTGCGGCGACTGTTCGCGCCCCGCGGCACGGGCCGGCGACGCGCCAGCGGCGCGCGCATGATGCGCGAGGACCTGCCTCGCCTGCGCCGCCGGATCGCGCGGCAGCTCGGCGTCAGCGAATATCTGGTGCAGGAGGTCGTGTTACGCATGATCGCGCGCAGCAGGGCACTCGGACCTGCAGCTCCGGGCCAGCCGCAGGACGGCGCGGCCGCGTCTCGAGCGGCTGGTCGCGGCGGAAGTCGCCCGCTCGATGTATCAGTGCGGCCCGCGGCATACGCTGTGAAGAAGCTGCGCATACTCGTGCTGGTCCACGAGACGCTGGTCCCGCCGGAGACGCTCGTGGGCGTGCGCGACCAGGACGCCGCGGAGTTCCGCACGGAGTACGACGTCACGAGCTGCCTGCGCGAGATGGGTCACGACGTGCGACCGATCGGCATCGGCGACAGCCTGACCGAGTTGCGGGCGACCATCCAGGACTGGCAGCCGCAGGTCTGCTTCAACCTGCTCGAGGAGTTCGGCGGCATCGTCACCTACGACCAGCATGTCGTCGCCTTTCTCGAGCTGCTGCGCCAGACCTACACCGGCTGCAACCCGCGCGGCATGATGCTCTCGCGCGACAAGGTGCTGTCGAAGCAGATCCTTGCCTACCACCGCATCGCGACGCCGCACTTCGCCGTGTTCCGGCGCGGGGGCGCGCTCAGGATCCCGAAGGCGCTGCGCTACCCGCTGTTCGTGAAGTCGGCGACCGACGACGCCTCGCTCGGCATTTCGCAGGCCTCGATAGTCGAGGACGCCACGAGGCTCCGTGAGCGCGTCGAGTTCATCCACGCGCACACGCAGTCCGACGCGCTGGTCGAGGAGTACGTGGCGGGACGGGAGCTCTATGTCGGCGTGATCGGCAACGAGCGGATCCGCACGCTGACGCCCTGGGAGTTCATCTTCGGTGAACTGAAGCAGGGCCGCGCCGCGATCGCGACGCGCAAGGCGAAGTGGGACCGCGAAGTACCAGAAGCGCCACGGCATCACGAGCGGCAAGGCCGAGGACCTGCCGCCCGGTCTCGCGGACAGGCTCGACCGGCTCGCGCGTCGCATCTACCGGGCGCTGCACATGACCGGCTACGCGCGCATCGACTTCAGGGTGCGCGCCGACGGCACGCCGCTCGTGCTCGAGGCGAATGCCAATCCCAATCTCGAGCGCGCCGAGGACTTCGCGGAAGCCGCGCGGCACGACGGCATCGCCTATCCGGCGCTGCTGCAGAAGCTCATCACGCTGGGGCGCGGTTACCGGGCGGAATGGCGGGAGATTGAGGGGTCTGACCCCTAGCCCACGTCGTGCTGCGGAGCTTCGCTGAAGGGGTCAGACCCCTCCGGCGAACGCTGCGCCTACTTCAGGTGACGGTCGAGCCAGCCGATCACTTCGGCGTGCCACTGCACGCTGTTCGCGGGCTTCAGGATCCAGTGGTTCTCGTCCGGGTAGAACAGGAAGCGGCTCTCGATGCCGCGGCGCTGCAGCGCGGTGAAGGTCGCGAGGCCCTGGGCGTAGGGCACGCGGAAGTCGAGCCCGCCGTGGATCACGAGCATCGGCGATTTCCAGGCCGTCACGAACTGCGCGGGGTTCGACTTCTCGTGCCCCTCGGGATTCTCGAAGTAGGGCCCGCCGTGGTCCCACTCCGGGAACCAGAGTTCCTCGGTCGTGTAGTACATCGAACGGTTGTCGAAGATGCCGGCGTGGTTCACGAGGCAGCGGAAGCGATCCGGCCACTGGCCCGCGATCCAGTTGACCATGTAGCCGCCGTAGGAGGCGCCGAGCGCGCATGCGCGGTCGCCGTCGAGCCAGCCGAATCGCTCCACGGCCGCGGCGAGTCCCTTCTGCAGGTCCTCGAGCGGCCCGCCGCCCCAGTCCCTGCTGATCGAGTCGGTGAATGCCTGGCCGTAGCCGGTCGAGCCGTGGAAGTCGACGAACACGACGCCGTAGCCCGCGCCCGCATAGACCTGCGGGTTCCAGCGGTAGCTCCAGGTGTTGGCGAAGCTCGACTGCGGTCCGCCGTGCACGATGAACGCGATCGGATAGCGCTGCCCGGCGGTGAAGTTCCAGGGCTTCATGACGTAACCGTAGACGGTGTCGCCGCCGCGCCCGCGAAGCTGAACGGCTCGTACTCGCCGAAGCGCACCTCGGCAAGCCGTGCGGCGTTGACGTGCGTCACGCTGCAGCGCCGGGGCCGCGGCCGTCGATCAGGTAGAGATCCGCCGGCGCCGACAGGCTCTGCATGCCGAACACGATCCGCTCGCCCGCGACGTCGAAGTCCGTGACGTTGCCCGGCGTCGTCAGCTTGCGGCGCTCTCCGCTGCCGAGGTCGATCGCGAACAGCGGGTGCTGGCCGAGGTCGTCGGCGACGGCGTAGATCTCCCTGCCGTCGGCGGAGAAGCGGAAGCCGCCGATCGAGCGGTCCCAGTCCCGGGTCGTGAAGCGGATCTTCCCGCTTTGTCGCGTCGCGCACGACGAGGCGGAACCGGTCGGCCTCGAAGCCCGGGCCGCTCCATGGCCAGGTGCGCGAGCAGGCGGCCGTCCGGCGAGAACGCCGGCTGCGCGTCCCAGGCCGGATTGTCCGCCGTCAGGTTGACGGGCTGCGGCGCTGCCGTCCGCCGCCACGCGCCAGATGTCGAAGTTCGTCGAGATCGGCTCGATGCGTCCGCGCACGCGTGCCGCGAACACCACCTGCGCGCCGTCGGGACTGAACGCGAAGTCTTCGCGGCCGCCGAGCGGCATCGTGGGGACGTCGGCGTCGACCCTGGCCGTGAGCGGCACTGGCTCGCCCCGCGCGCGCGGGCCGGCATCGAGCGCGATCGAGAAGAGCTGCGAGACCCGCCCGTCCATCCATCGGTCCCAGTGGCGCACGAACAGGCGGTCGTGCGCCTGCCCGCGCTGTTTCGCCGCCTTCGTCTCCTCGAGACGCTTCGCCGTGCAGGGGAGGTCGCTGCAATCCGGGAACACCTCGACGGCGACCACGAGCCGATTCCCGAGAGGTGAGGCGCGGAAACTCGTCACTTCGAGCGGCAGCCGCGTGACCTGGGTCGCCTCGCCGCCGCCGAGCGGCAGGTACCAGACCTGCGCGAGTCCGCTGCGCGACGGACAGGAAATAGACGCCGCGATCCGATCCGGCCCAGTCCGCGGCGCCGTCGTTCTCCTCGTGGCTCGTCAGGCGCCGCGCGGGCGCGTCGCCGTCGAGTTCGAGCAGCCACAGGTCCGTTCGCCCACGGTCGTTCGCGATGTCGGTTTCGCGCAGGGTGAACACGAGCTGCCTTCCGTCCGGCGACAGCGCGGGTTCGGAGACTGCGTGCCAGCGACACGAGGTCCGCGGCCGTGAGGCCGTGCGGCGCGGCCGCGCCCAGTAGCGGAAGGGCCGCGAGGCCCGCGGCCAGCAGGAATCGTCGCATCACAACCTCCCGGCCCTCGGCCGGATGAGCCCGAACACGCTCGAGTAGCCGTGCACGAAGGTCGCGCCCTGGATCGGCGCGATCTCGCCCGCGCTGAACATGCCCGCGACCGGAATGTCGATCATCCGCCGGAGCGTGCCGGAATCGTGGCCGCTGACGCCGAACAGGTTCCTGCCGCGGCCCGCGCAGGCGAACAGCAGGGCGGCGGACGGCGGCGCGTGGCCGGCGAGCGAGGCAGAGAGCCGGCTCTCGAGCTCCCCGGAAGCGGATTCGCCGTCGCGCAGGTGGAACTGCACGATCGAGGCCGGCGCGATGCGTGCGCCGACCCACAATGCGCCGCTGTCCGGGTCGAGGCCGAGGACGTTGCGGATCAGGAAATCGCCGGCCCCGACGGTCTGGCGCGGGCCCGGCAACGCAAGGCCGATGCAGAGCGCGTCGCCGAAGCGCGCGCGGTCCGCCTCGTCGAGGGTCGAGAACAGGGCGGATGATGATCTCCTTGGGCCGGCGTCCGTCGAGCTCGCTGATCAGGTTGCCTTCGCACGCGGTCACGAACAGGGGATCGCCGACCGGCCGGCAGCCCTGCGCGAGCACGGAATCGATCGATGACGTTGCCCGAGAGCGCGAGCAGCGTCCCGCCCGAGCGGTGCACGTCGCCGCCCGTCACCAGTCGCGCGGTGCCGGGCCCGAGCATGCCGCCCGTGAGTCCGCCGACCACGGTCGAACCGGGGAACGCGCGATCGAGCCCGCGCGCGCAGGCCTCGGCGTCCATCGTTGCCGGATCGGCGATCAGGATGAAGCTCGGCTCGGACTCCGGGCCGAGGTCCAGCAGCCGCCACCAGCTCTCGCGCGAGGCCGTGAGCGGCGGCAGCGTCGCCTGCTCGAGGTGGACCGCGGAGAGCACGGCATCCGGCAGCCGGCCGCAGAGCAGGGCGATGCCCGGTTCGTCCTCTTCCTCGCTGCCGCCGCCGATCAGGCCGCCGGCATTGCAGCCGAGCAGCAGGCAGTCGCCGAGCGGCGGGCGCAGGAGCTGCGGCAGCCGCTCGACCGCCGTGCCGTAGGCAGCGGAAACGAAGGCGACGCGAGGTCGTGCGGCTTGCCGCCCGGATCGCGGCGACCTGGCCGCCGCCTCGGTCGATGGCGGCCTCGAGCCGCGCGCCGAGCCCGATGGCGCTCGTCCAGGACATCGACCCGCGCCGTTCAGGCGCCGGCACCGACTTCCTCGTGCGGGATCACCCGTGCTTCCCGGGCACGATGCCTCGATCCAGTCGCGCAGGTGGACGTCGGCGAGCATCGTGTCGAAGTAGCGCGAAGCGAGCGCCGGAGAGCGGCAGGCCGTAGCTGCGCACGCGCAACGCCACCGGCGCGTACATCGCGTCGGCGATGCTGAAATCGCCGAACAGCCAGGGACCGAGCTCGCCGTGATCGCGCCGGCAGCCGGACCAGATCGCGTCGATGCGCGCGAGTTCCCGCGCGAGCGGCTGCGTCATCGGCACCTGCCTGCCGGTGGCGCGGGCGTTCATCGGGCAGGCCGCGCGCAGCGCGCCGAATCCCGGAATGCATTTCGGCCGCGACGGCGCGTGCAAGCGCGCGCAGGCGGGGCTCCGCCGGCCAGCCGCGGCCGCCCGCCAGCTCCGAGACGTACTCGCAGATCGCGAGCGACTCCCAGACCACGAGCTCGCCGTGGATCAGGACCGGCACGCGGCGCGTCGGGGAGATCTTCGCGATCTCCTCGTCGAATTCCGGCGTGTCGAGGTGGAACTGGCGCTCTTCGAACTCGAGGCCGAGATGACGCAGCAGCAGCCAGGGCCGCAGCGACCACGAACTGTAGTTGCGGCTCCCGACGACCAGCGTGAGCGCGTTCATGCGGCCGAGACTGCGCGTCCCGGCCCGGAGGGTCAACCCTTCATTCGTCCTTGGGACGCTTCGACTTTATCCAGTCGGAAAGCTTGCGCAGGTCCTTCTTCTTCTTCCATTGCTTCTTCACCAGCTGGCCGCTGTCGTAGGGGTCGTAACCCTTCTTGAGGCCGACCTGGTTCTGCTGGATCCGCTTCACCGTGCCGGCGGAATAGTCCGTCGCTGAACGCGAGCGTCGGATCGTCGAGCAGGCGACGCATGACTTCGTCGCTCGCGTTCGCGTCTGCCGGCACCCAGACGGCGTTGCCGAGCTCGTCGAACTCGATGCGCCCGTGGCCGAGGCGCTGTTCCTCGGCGTAGTGGGCCATCTCCTTCATCGAGTCGCCGATCTTTTGCGATTTGTCCTTGTCGCCCATCGGGTTACCGCGCGCGGCATTCCGCCCATCTGCCACACGGTAGCGAACGCCCCCCGGGCGTTCCGCGAAAGCGCTTCACATAATGAAGGCGCCCGCGATTCCCGGGGCTGGACGCCCATACAGGCGCTCACGGCAGCAGCGTGAAAGAAGCCTTGGCCAGCACGACATAGGACTCGTCGTGCATCAGGCGCAGCTCGTATTCGCCGGGCGGCAGGGGCTCGCCGCCGGGGCCGGGCGGGAAACTCGCCTCGCCCGCGAACGCGGCCTCGGTGTAGACGAAACCGAGGTACCGCGAGACGTCCGTCTCGCCGCGCGCGGTACACGCCGATCCAGTCGCGCAGGTCGCCGGGCGCGTGGCGCCAGCGCACCCGGACCGTGCTCGCCCTGCTTCACGGTCGCCGTGATCGCCTCGACTTCCGGGCCGCGCGCCGGGCGTCGCGATGCTGAACGCGGAGCGCCGCAGCAGGCTGCCGTCTTCGCCGACGAGTAGCGGCGTCGTAGTCACCCGGGGCGAGGCCGATCGTCGAGATCGGGATCATGCGCTGCCAGTCGTGTTGCATGTCGCGCACGCCAGTCAGCGCATCCGCCGGCGTGCCGCCGCGGCGAACGATGAGCGCCGTCCACGCCGGGCCCTCGGGATCCCAGGTGCGCACGGATCACGGCGCGCGCCTTCCTGCACGCTGCGCGGCGTCGCGGCGATGAGCGCCGGCGCGTCGACCGGCACGACGCGGAACGTCGAGACCACCGCGCGGTGGTCGGACGGCCAGGGGAAGACCGCGATGTCGGTGACGGGGCCGCCGATCTCGCCGACGACCTGGGACGCGAGCGTGTCGCTGCGACCGGCGGTGAAGACGTAGTCGATGCGGCTGCGGTTGCCTTCCGTGTCCACCAGCGGGTGCGGCGCGCCCGGCGACCAGGTGTAGGCCCGGGCGCGCGGCCGGGTCCGGATTCGCCTCGCGATAGCTGTCCCGCAGGCCGGCGTCGGCCAGGAATCGCGTGACCGCCCGGTCGAGCGGGTCCTCGCCGTCGGCGCGGCCGCGGCGCCGGGTGCCGGCAGGATCGAGGTGCGAGGACGAGTTGAAGTCGCCGGTCAGGAAGACCGGCGTGCCGTCGGCCGCGAGGCGGCCGAGCGCCGCCAGCGGCTCGGCCTCCGCGAGGCGGATGGCGGCTTCATCGGATCCGCTGGAGAGATGGACATTGGAAACGGCGACGACCTTGCCCGGCCGCACCATCACCCAGGCATGCAGCGCGTCCGGATCGAGCGCGGTCGTCGAGTAGAGCGAAGGCGCCGGTCGCGGTGCGGATGCCGGAGCCCGAATCGAAGATCGGCCAGCGCGACAGCAGGCGGCGGCGCGGGTCGACGTACGGCATGCCCGCGACTTCGGCGATGCGCGCCAGGTTGCGGTCGGCTTCCTGGACGCCGACGATGTCCGGGTCGGCCGCCCGGATCGCCTCGCCGATGCGCTCGAGGCTGACCTGCTCTCCGCCGTACCAGACGTTGAAGCTCATGACGCGCAGCGTCACGGCCTCGTCCGGCTGCGGCGGCCGCCGCGGACGGGCCGTGGGTTGCGAGCGCGAGCGCGAGCCAGGCGCCGGCGAGCGCGCGCTTCACTCCGGCTTGCGGAATCGCAGCGTGAAGCGGTCGCTCTCGCCGATCGCGAGGAACTTGTCGCGGTCCACGTCGCCGCCGTCGAGCGTCGGCGGCAGCGACCACACGCCGTTCGGGTGGTCCGCGGTGTCCTTCGGGTTGGCGTTGACTTCGCTCTTGCCGACCAGCTTGAAGCCGGCCTTCTCGATCATCGCGATCGCGTAGTCCTCGCGCACGTAGCCGGATTCCGCCTTCGGGTCCTGCGGCTTGTCGGCCTTCGCGCGGTGCTCGACGACGCCGAGGATGCCGCCCGGCTTGAGCGCCGCGTACATGGCCTTGAACATCGCGTCGGCCGAATCGTTGCCCATCCAGCCGTGGATGTTGCGGAACGTGACGACCATGTCCACGCTGCCGTCCGGCACCGGCTTCAGGGCGTTGGGAGCCTGCAGGGCGGTGACCTTCGGCGCGGTCATAGAGCTCCGGATTGCTTCGCGAGCTTGTCCGCGAACTTCTTCGAGTTCTTCTTGACGTACTCGCTGGTCGATTTCGGGTCGAAGCTCGCGGCGACGTACCGGCCGTGGTCGCGCAGCGTGGGGGCGAGGATCTCGGTGTACCAGCCGCCGCCGCCGGGGGAGACCTCCATGACGGCCATGTCCTGGCGCAGGCCGAAGAACTCCAGGGTTTCCTTCGGGTGGCGGTACTTGTCGCGCGCGCGGTTCGCGTCGCTGCGGTGGTCGCCCGCAAGCACCTTGTCGAGGGTGGCGAGGGTCGCCGCGTCGGTCGCGGGCGGGCTCGAGGCCGCCGCGGCGAAGGCGGCGAGGCAGGCGAACGCGGCGATGCCGGTCCGGGCGATGCGATGCGTCTTGCTCATTCGAATGCTCCTTGCTTGCATGTTCAACCGGCGCCATCCGGCTCCAGGTAAGTGTATCCGGCGAGCTCGGACTCGTAGAAGCGCTTGAGCGCCTGGCCTTCGGCCACCGAGAGGCTGCCCGCGCGCATGGCCCGTTCGCAGTCGCGCGCGAAGCGCGGATAGAGCTCGCCCGGGTCGTATTGCATGTAGCGCAGGACCGCGCCCGCGGTGTCGCCCTTGACGATCTCCTCGATCCACCAGCCGTGCGCCTCGTCGAGGCGGATGTGCACGACGTGCGTGTCGCCGAACAGGTTGTGCAGGTCGCCGAGCGTCTCCTGGTACGCGCCGACCAGGAACGCGCCGAGGTAGTACTCCTCGCCGGGCACCAGCTCGTGCACTTCGAGCGCGCGCTTGGTTTCACGCTGCGACACGAAGCGGTCGATCTTGCCGTCGGAGTCGCAGGTGATGTCCGCGAGCACCGCGCTGCGCGCCGGCCGCTCGTCGAGCCGGTGCAGCGGCATGATCGGGAACAGCTGGTCGATCGCCCAGCTGTCGGGCAGGGACTGGAAGACCGACATGTTGCAGAAATAGATGTCGGAGAGGACGGTCTCGAGGTCTTCCAGCTCCTCCGGGATGCGGTCGAGCTTGCGGGTCGCGTCGCGCACTTTCGCGCAGGTGGCCCAGTAGAGCCGCTCGGCGAGGCTCCTCATCTCGATCGTGAGGTAGCCGAGGCTGAACATCTGCTGCGCCTGCTCGCGCGCCTGCTGTGCGTCGTGCCAGCACTCGACCAGGCGCCGTTCGCTGACGGTCTGCCAGGCGTCGTACAGGTCCGCGACCGGCGCCGGCAGGCTGGCCTTGTCCGGGCGCTCCGGCACGCTGAAGCGGTCGAGCCGCGCGGCGCCGAGCGAGTTGAACACCAGCACGCTGTGGTGCGCGGTGATCGCCCGGCCCGACTCGCTGATGATCATCGGGTGCGCGAGCCCGCGCGCGTTGCAGACGCTGGCGATGCGGTAGACGACGTCGTTCGCGTACTCGCGCAGCGAGTAGTTCGTCGAGGACTCGAAGTTGGTGCGCGTGCCGTCGTAGTCGATGCCGAGCCCGCCGCCGACGTCGATGTACTCGAGGCCGGCGCCGAGGCGCGCGATCTCCGCGTAGACGTGGGCCAGCTCGTTGACCGCGTCCTTGACGCGGCGGATGTCGTGCAGCTGCGATCCGGGGTGGCAGTGGACCAGCTTCAGGCAGTCCAGCATGCCGTGCGAGCGCAGGACCTCGATCAGCTCGAGGATCTCGGTCGTGAACAGGCCGAACTTGGAACGGTCGCCCGCCGACTCGCGCCAGCGGCCTGCGCCCTCGGCCGCGAGCTTGACGCGCACGCCGATCTTCGGCCGCACCTGGTACTTTTCCGCGTGCTTGAGGATGTAGCCGAGCTCGGAGAAGTTCTCGATCACCGGGATGATCGAGCGGCCGAGCTTGGTCGCGAGTATCACCGCCTCGATGTAGCTGTCGTCCTTGAAGCCGTTGCAGATGATCAGGCGCTCCGGCGCGTCGCCGGTCATCGCCATGACGGCGAGCAGCTCCGGCTTGCTGCCGCATTCGAGCCCGAAACCGAGTTCCGCGCTGCCGCGATAGACCTCCTCGACGACCAGCCGCTGCTGGTTGACCTTGATCGGGAATACCGCGGCGTAGCGGTTCTTGTAGTCGTTCTCGGTGATCGCCGCGGCGAAGGCATCGTGCAGCCAGCGCAGGCGGTCGCGGAGGATGTCGGAGAAGCGCAGCACCACCGGCGCGGTCAGGTCGCGCGCCTCGAGTTCGCGCACGACTTCGTAGAGGTCGATCTCGCGTTCGCCGTTGCGGTCCGGGCGGCAGACGACGTGGCCGGCGGCGTTGATGCCGAAGTAGCCGGTGCCCCAGGCGCCGACCGCGTAGAGCTCCGCGGAATCGTCGATGCTCCAGGCCGACCGAGGGGTGACTGCGCCGCGCGTCAGGCTGTCCAATTCCCGGTCCCGTTCGAGTCCAGAGGGCGCGGACGATACCAGAACCGGCGCGGATGTGGGACCCCGCGAGGGGCCCTGCACCGCGCCTCGCCGCCGGACTACGGACGCAGGGAAGCGACCAGCCTCGGTGCGGCCTCAGGTCGTGCAGTGCCTGCTCGATCGACTGCTCGTAGCAATCGCGCCGCGCGAAGTGGGCGCGCACTTCCTCGCGCTCAGGAGCACCGCACACGGCGCGGGCGGCGGCGCGCAGCCGGCCCTGCAGCGCAGCTGCGCCCGCGGGCTGCGCGAGGTCGAGGTCGCGGTAGCTGACGGTCACGCTTTCGCCGGCGTCCGCGACTGCCGGCACGGCGAGACCGGCGGCCGCGACAAGCGCGGCCACGTACCGGTTGTTCGGCTGGGTCTGGTTCTTCACTTCGCTCTCCTTTCAGGTTGCTGACGAGGATAGCGATGCAATGTTTCGCTGCTATTGCCCGGGGGTTACCGATTCGGGATCGGTCACCCCGCGTCACCGGCCGCGAGGGGTCGCGGATCCACTCGCTCCAGGATCCGGCGTACAGGCGGCCGCCCGGGATGCCGGCCGCCTCGAGCGCCAGCAGGCCCTGGCAGGCGGTGACGCCCGAGCCGCACATGCAGATCGGCGCGCGCCCCGGTCCTGCGCCCGTGCGCGAGTGCCACAGCGCCGCGAGGTCCGCGGGCGCGCGGAAGCGTCCCGCGGCATCGAGGTTCTCGAGGAAGGGGAGGTTGACGGCGCCCGGCACGTGGCCGGCGACCGCATCGAGCGGCTCGACCTTGCCGGCAAAGCGTTCGGCGCCGCGCACGTCGACGAGCGTCTCGCCGCGGCGCAGCGCGCCGGCGACAGCGGCGGCGTCCACCACCCGTTCCGGCCGCGGGCGAGCCAGGAAGCGTGCCTCTGCACGTGGCGTCGGGGAAGTCGCCACCGGCCGGCCCTCGGCGACCCAGGCAGCAAAGCCGCCGTCGAGCACGGCCACCGCGTCGTGACCCACCCAGCGCAGCATCCACCAGAGCCGCGCGGCGTATGCGCCGGGGCCGGCGTCGTAGCAGACGACCCTGGTCTCGTTGCCGATGCCGAGGCGGGAAAGCGTCGCCGCGAACGCATCGGGCGCGGGCAGCGGGTGCCGGCCGGTGGCGGCCGTCACCGGCGCCGAGAGGTCGCGCTCGAGGTCGACGTGGACGGCGCCGGGAATGTGGCCCGCGATCCAGGCCTCGCGGCCGGCGTCCGGCTTGCCGAGTTCGAAGCGGCAGTCGGCCACGAACCATCCCGGCTCGGACAGCCGCTCCGCGAGGGTCCGCGTCGCTATGAGGGGAGTCTGCAACCTTTTTTCCGCCCGCCGCATCTTAACCGGCATGGACGAAGGACAGGCGACGGCGCTGCGCGAGGCGGAAGACAGGCAGGAGCCCCGCGGGCACCTGTCGCTCCCCGTCGTCACGAACGACGAGCGCGATTTCTGGCGCCGCGCCGTGGCCGCCGAGCGCCGGCGCCAGCGCTGCGGCCGGCCCGCGCCGTTTCCGTTCCAGAAGTAAGGCGCCGCCGCGCCGATCCGCATGCCGCGACTAAAAGGGGCGTCCCCTTTTACTTCTTCGGCAGCTTTCCGGCCGCGCCCAGGCAGGCAAGCATGATCGTCGTGCCGGCGAGCGCGAGCGCCATGTCCTTCTGTCCGTCCCAGATGTCGCCCTGGGTCCCGAGGTAAGCCTGGCCGAGATCGCCGCCGAACACGCCGGCGGCCGCGAACTCGATCAGCTCGTAGAGCGTCGCGTGCCCCGCCATGAACATCCACGGAAAGATGAAATGCCAGGGCCGCGCGTAGCGGCCGTAATGCGCGAACAGTTCGACGGCGGCGGGCGCGACGAGCAGGCCGTAGAGGAAGTGCACGAGACGGTCGTAGTGATTGCGCCCCTCGAGCGCGGCCCCGCCGAGCGATTCCCACCAATCGGCGTACGGCACGAGCGAGTAGGTGTAGTGCGCGCCGATCGCGTGGAAGACGAAGAACACGAACAGGCAGCCATACGCGAAATTGCTGAAGCGCAGCCGCCGCGCGGTCAGCGCGAGCAGCGGCACCGCGGCGAACACGATCGCGTTCTCGAGCAGCCAGTCCTTGCGGAAAACGGGATCGATCGCGAGCGCGAGCCAGAGGACGGCGTAAGCCGCGAGCAGGCCCGCCGGGCAGCGCCACGCAGACGCTGATTTGGGGTACATTCTGCGATTATGAGCGAACACACGGTCCACACGCATTTTCCCGGCCGGCTGGTATTCATCGGCTTCGGCAGCATCGGCCAGGGTGTCCTGCCGCTGATCCTGCGCCACGTCGGCGGGCTCACTGCGGACCGCATCACCATCGTGACGGCCGACGACGCGGGACGCGACGAGGCGACCAAGTTCGGCATCAAGTTCGTCAATCATCCGCTCACGCGCGAAAACTACCGCCACGTGCTCGATCCGCTGATCGGCCGCGGCGACTTCGTGCTGAACCTGTCGGTCGACGTCTCGAGCATCGCGCTCATCAAGCTCTGCCACGAGAAGGGCGCGCTCTACCTCGACACCTGCATCGAGCCCTGGCCGGGCGGCTATACCGACCCGAACATCCCGGCGAGCCGGCGCACGAACTATGCGCTGCGCGAGGAAGTGCTCGAGCTTCGCAAGGCCTGGACCAACGGCCCGACCGCGGTCATCACGCACGGCGCGAATCCGGGGCTCGTGTCGCACTTCGTCAAGCAGGCGCTGCTCGACATCGCGGAGGACACCGGCCACGAAGCGGGCAACCCGGCAAGCAAAGACGACTGGGCGAACCTCGCGAAAGAGCTCGGGATCAAGGTCATCCACATTGCCGAGCGCGACACGCAGGTCTCGAACCGGCCGAAGATGCCGGGCGAGTTCGTCAATACCTGGTCGGTCGACGGATTCGTGAGCGAGGGCAGCCAGCCGGCCGAGCTCGGCTGGGGCACGCACGAGCGGCATTTCCCGCGCGACGCGCGGCAGTACGACTTCGGCCGCAAGAGCGCGATCTACCTGACGCAGCCCGGCTGCGCGACGCGCGTGCGCACCTGGACGCCCGAGGCAGGTCACTTCCACGGGTTCCTGATCACGCACGGCGAGTCGATCTCGATCTCCGATTTCCTGACGGTTCGCCAGAACGACCGCGCCGTGTACCGTCCGACCGTGCACTACGCCTACCACCCGTCGGACAACGCGGTGCTTTCCGTCCACGAGTTCGCCGGCCGCAACTACCAGCTGCAGGAAAAGAAGCGGATCATGATGGGCGACATCACGACGGGCATCGACGAGCTCGGCGTGCTGCTTGCGGGCCACAAGAAGAACGCCTACTGGTACGGCTCGCAGCTTTCGATCGACGAGGCGCGCAAGCTCGCGCCCTACAACAGCGCGACTTCCCTGCAGGTCACCGTCTCCGCGCTGTCCGGGATGATCTGGGCGATCGAGAACCCGGGTGCGGGGCTGGTCGAGCCGGACGACATCGATTTCCGCCGCAACCTCGAGATCTGCCTGCCTTATCTCGGGCCGGTGGTCGGCAAGTACACGGACTGGACGCCGCTCTTCGACCGCGGGCGCCTGTTTCCCGAGGACCTCGACGAGAGCGATCCCTGGCAGTTCAAGAACATCCGCGTAATCTAAAAGGGGACGCACCCCTTTTCAGCAAGAGCTTGACCACCAGGCTTGCCTGACGCGAAAAGGGGTGCGTCCCCTTTTAGATATTCGATCGCCACGATCGCCAGGACCTGCGCGCCGCCCGGCAGGCTGACCTCGACCTCGTCGTCCACGCGCTTGCCGAGCAGGGCGCGGCCGAGCGGGGAGTCCATGCTGACGTAGCCGGGCTCGCGGTCGAATTCGTCCGGGCCCACGATGCGATGGCGGCGGGTCGCGCCGGCCGCATCCGCGATCGTCACCCAGGCGCCGAAGAACACCCGCCCGCGGTCGGCGGGCGGGCCGGAAATGACCTTCAGGCCGTCGAGGCGTCCGCGCAGGTGCCGCACACGCCGGTCGATCTCGCGCAGCCGCCGCTTTCCATAAATGTATTCGGCGTTCTCGGAGCGGTCGCCCATGGCGGCGGCCTCGCCGACCGCGCGGGTCACGGCCGGGCGCTCCACGCGCCAGAGCTCGTCGAGCTCGGCGCGCAGGCGCCTCGCACCTTCGGGGGTCGCGTACTTCGAACCCGGCTGTGGACTGTTCCTTAACCATATGAATTCGTGGCGTTTTCCCGATTTTCCAGAATCCGGTCCGGAAACTGTGGCCCGGGTCACGTTAGCCCTGCAAGCCGGCGGCTAGGCTTGGGGCCGTCATTCTTGCTTACGTCAGTATCCCCTAGCGGACTTCCTTCCCTTCACCGAAAGTCCGCACTTCGGCCCCGGGCCAAAAGCCCGGGGCATTTTTTTGGTCGCTAGAATCGCGACGTGCCATCGCCCCCCGTGTTCAAGGACCATTTCTCGGGCCAGTCGGCTGCCTATCAGAAGTACCGGCCCGACTACCCGGAGGCGCTCTTCGAATGGCTGGCCGGCGTCGCACCAGGTCGCAGCCTGGCGCTGGACGTCGCGACCGGCAACGGCCAGGCGGCGGTCGCGCTGGCGGCGCATTTCGACGCGGTCATCGCCACCGAGCCTTCCGCCGCGCAGCTCGACTCGGCACGGCCCCATCCGCGGGTCACGTACCGGCAGGAACCGGCCGAGGCGATTTCGCTCGCATCGGGCAGCGTCGACCTCGTCGTCGTCGCCCAGGCCGCCCACTGGTTCGACTGGCCGCGGTTCACGGCCGAGGCGGCCCGCGTGCTGCGCCCCGGCGGCGTGCTCGCCATCTGGAGCTACGGCAACTGCGAGGTCACGCCCGGCATCGACGGCCTGCTCGCCGATTTCTTCCGCGATGTCGTCGGACCCTAGTGGCCCCGCGAGCGCCGCCACGTCGAGGAGGGGTACCGCGACCTCGTGCTTGCCGTTCCCGCCGCTCGCTACGCCGGACTTCGCGATGCGCACGAACTGGGATGTCGCCGCGATGCTCGGCTATCTCGACACCTGGTCCGCCGTCAGGCGCTGCCGCGCACGCACCGGCCGCGATCCGCTGGCGGTGATCGCCGCGCCGCTTACGGCAGCCTGGGGCGCGGGGTCGCGCGAGATGCGCTGGCCCCTGACGCTGCGGGCTGGTCGCGCCTGAGCCACGCTTGGTCGCGGCACGGAACCCGGGCGGCAATGGGCTGCCTTATACTCCGCGCCCTCCCAGACTGGAGCCCTATCGCATGTCCCTGCGCAAGCTGCTGACCGTGGTCCTGTGCCTGAACTTCGCCGGTCGCCGCCCTGGCCGACAGCGCGCCCGCGCCGCCCGCCTCCGGGATCGATCCCGCGGCCATGGACAAGGCCGTGCGGCCGCAGGACGACCTGTTCCGCTTCGTGAACGGCACCTGGCTCGCGAACACGCCGTTCCCGGCCGAGTACGCGAGCGCCGGCGTCGGCATCATGCTGTTCGAGAAGGCGCAGTCCGACGTGCAGGCGATCCTGCTGGAGGACAAGGGCAAGCTCGGCGACGATGTACGCGAGCTTCATGGACGAGGCGACCGTCGAAGCGCGCGGCATCGAGCCGCTGAAGCCGCTGTTCGCCGAGATCGAGGCGATCGACGGGCCGACCGCGCTCGCGCGCTACTTCGGCCGCGCCCAGGGCCGCGGCATCAGCACGCCGCTCGGCGTCTACGTCTATCCCGATGCGCGCAATTCGACGCACAACGTCGCCTACCTGGACCAGGACGGCCTCGGCCTGCCGAACCGCGACTACTACCTCAAGACCGAGGACACGTACGTCGAATTCCGGAAGAAGTACGTCGACTACCTCGCGAAGCTCCTGACGCTCGCGGGCGAGCCGGATGGGGCGGCGCGCGCCGCGAAGATCCTCGAGCTCGAGACGAGGCTCGCCACCGACCAGTGGACGCCGGTCGAGAACCGCGACCCGGTCAAGACCTACAACAAGCACAGCCTCGAGTCGGCCGCAAAGCTCGCGCCGGACTTCGACTGGAACGCCTGGTTCGCCGCCACGGGTCTGCCCGCGGGCGACTTCGTGCTGCGCCAGCCGAGCTACGCGACTGCGCTCGGCGGGCACCTGAACGCGACCGACCTCGCGGTGTGGAAGGACTACCTGAAGGTGCGCACGATCGGCGCCTACGCCCGCGTGCTGTCCTCGCCGTACGTCGACGCCTCGTTCGACTTCAATTCGCGGACGCTGCGCGGTACCGAGGCGCTGCGGCCGCGCTGGAAGCGCGCGGTGCAGGAGACCGACAACGCGATGGGCGAGGCGATCGGCGCCGCGTACGTCGAGCGCCACTTCCCGCCCGAGGCGAAGGCGCGCATGGTCACGCTGGTCGACAACCTGCTCGCGGAGTTCGACCGCGGCATCGACCAGCTCGACTGGATGAGCCCCGCCACCAAGGCCGAGGCGCACACCAAGCTGAAGAAGATCAAGGTCAAGATCGCCTATCCGGACAAGTGGCGCGACTACGCCGGCCTCGAAATCACGCCAGGCGACCTCGTCGGCAACGTCATGCGTGCGAACCAGTTCGAGTGGAACTGGCAGGCGGCCCGCGCGGGCCAGCCGAAGGACCCGACCGAGTGGTTCATGACGCCGCAGACGGTCAACGCCTATTACCTGCCGACCAACAACGAGATCGTCTTCCCGGCCGCCTTCCTGCAGCCGCCGTACTTCAACATGCAGGCCGACGACGCCGCGAACTACGGCGCGATCGGCTCGGTGATCGGTCACGAGATCAGCCACGGCTTCGACGACAAGGGCCGCCAGTACGACGGCGACGGGAATCTCCGCGACTGGTGGACGGCGGAGGACAACGAGAAGTTCAAGGCGAAGGCGGCGGGGCTCGTGAAGCAGTACGGCGCCTTCGAGGCGCTGCCGGGCCTCAACGTCAACGGCGAACTGACGCTCGGCGAGAACATCGGCGACCTGTCGGGCGCTGCCGTCGCCTATCGCGCCTACATCCGCTCGCTCGGCGGCGCCGAGGCGCCGGTGATCGACGGCTACACCGGGCCGCAGCGGTTCTTCCTCGGCTACAGCCAGGCCTGGCGCACGAAGTGGCGCGACGGCCTGATGCGCGAAGTGGTGCTGACCGACCCGCATGCGCCCAGCGAGTTCCGCGCGAACGGCGTCGTGGCCAACCTCGACGAGTTCTACGCCGCCTTCGACGTGAAGGAAGGCGACAAGCTGTGGCGGCCGGCCGCGGAGCGCGTGAAGATCTGGTGAATGCAGGTCTTGCCGGGGATAATGCCCGGGTCATGACCCGGGCATTGCTCCGTATCGCGATTCCGGTGCTGGCGGCGCTCGTCGCCGCCTGCACGCCTTTCGAATCGCTCTGGAAGAAGCCGAAGGCCGGCGAGAAGCCGGCGGCCGAGGCCGAGGCCAAGGCGCCGCCGCCGCTGCCGCTCGCCGAGGCGACGCATCGCTTCTTCATCGCGCCCGACCAGGACGTGATCGGCCAGGTGCAGGTGACCGTCGCGAAGCACGAGGACACCTTCGCCGACATCGCGCGGCGCTTCAACGTCGGCTACACGGAACTCGTGCGCGCGAACCCGGGCGTCGATCCCTGGCTGCCGGGCGAGGGCACCGAGATCGTGCTGCCGACCGAGTTCATCCTGCCGGACGCGCCGCGCGAGGGCCTCGTGCTCAATCTCGCGCAGATGCGGCTCTACTATTTCCCGAAGCCGGAGAAGGCGCGCCGAAAGACGGCCCGGTCGAGGTCATCACGCACCCGATCGGCATCGGCAAGGTCGGCTGGGCGACGCCCGGAGGGCACGACCAAGGTCGTCTCGCACGTCAAGGACCCGACCTGGACGCCGCCGGTTTCCGTGCGCAAGGAGCACGCGAAGGAAGGCGACATCCTGCCGGCGACCGTGCCGCCCGGGCCGGACAATCCCGCTCGGCCGCCACATGATGCGGCTCGGCTGGCCGAGCTACCTGATCCACGGCACGAACAAGCCGCCCGCCGTCGGCATGCGCGCGAGCGCCGGCTGCGTCCGGCTCTATCCCGAGGACATCGCGCTCATCTTCGAGGCCGTGCCGGACGGCACGAAGGTGACCGTCGTGAACCAGCCGTTCCTGCTGGGCTGGCAGGGCGACCGGCTGCTGGTGCAGGCCTACGAGCCGCTCGTGGACGACAAGCGCAACTGGGAAGACGTGCCGAAAGCGCTGCGCCAGAAGCTGAAGAAGCCGAAGTCGGCGCTGTGGAAGAGGGTCGCCGAGCACGACGAGGCGATCGACTGGGAGGCCGTGCGGGCCGCCGCGGCGGAGCCTCGCGGGATCGCCGCTCGACGTGGGCCCGGGTCCGGGCCGCGACATCGGCGGCGACGATCGCCGCGGCACCGCGCGTGCGCAACGCCCTGCCGGTGGGCGCGACCTGGAACGGCGTCGAGGACCAGTACGCCGGCGACCCGCAGTTCGCGAAGCCCGCCGACGCGGAAGGCGAGAAGGCCAGCACCGGGAATTGAAGGGGCCGACCTTGAATGCGGATGCGGCGCCTTCAATTGACGCCCTTCAGTTTCTCGGCACGAGCGCGCAGGTCATCGAGCCCGCGACCACCAGCAGCGCGCCGGCGATCGAGAGGGCGTTCAGTCCTTCGGCCGGCACGAGCGCGAGACCGGAGCGCTCCACGGCCCACATCGCGCCGATCGTGAACAGCGGCGCCGTGGCAATCACTGCGCGAAACGCGCGACATGTCCCAGTGGTAGAGCGCCTCGCCGAACGAGCCGTAGGCGGCGAGCGTGTTGACGCAGCAGAAGGCGAGCATGCCGAGCTGCAGCCCGTCGAGCTCGAAGATCGTCGCCGGTGCGCTCACGGGCAGCATCAGGACGACGGCGCCGACGTAGATGATCCACAGCACCTGCTGCGAGGAAAAATTCTCGTGCAGCTTCTTCTGCGCGAGGCCGTAGGCCGCCCAGGACACGGCGGCCGCGACCGTCAGCGCGACGCCGAGGCCGAGCCCTTCGCGAGGGATGCGCGAGCTCGGGCAGCCGCTCATTGAAGAACAGCAGCAGGCCCGCGACCAGGACGGCGAATCCCGCCCACTGCGCGCGCCGGAACGGCTCGTGGAAGACGAGTACGCCGCCAACCAGCAGCATCAGCGGCGCGAGCTGGATCACGACCTGCGTCACCGAGGGCGTCACGTGGTCGAGCGCGACGAGGTAGAGCACGTAGTTGCCGATCAGCGCGAGCGTCGCGACGGCGAGCAGGGCGAGTGCAAAGCGGCCGCTGCCGGCGAGCCGCGGCAGCTGGCCGCGCCAGGCGAGGAACGCGCCGAGCCCGGCCATCGCGGCGGCGAATCGCCACCAGACGATCGTGTACGCATCCATGCCCTCGAGCACGACCTTGAGCGCGATCGGCAGCACGCCCCAGAGAGCGGCCGTCGTGAGCGAGAGCGTGAATCCGAGCCGCGAGTTCGTCGTGCCGCCTGACATGCCCGTTCATGATAGTCTGCGCGCCAGCTGGGGGAGTCAGCCGTGACGGAACGACTGGCCGGCATCCAGGTTCAAGAAGAAGCCGGCTCCGGGCAATCGATCGCGGAAACGCCGACGGCCGTCACGGCGTTCGTCGGCCGTTGCCTGCGCGGCCCGGTCGACCGCCCCGTGCGCATCGACGGCTTCAACGAATTCCAGCGCATCTTCGGCGGCCTGTGGCAGCCCTCGACGCTGTCCTACGCGGTCGAGCAGTACTTCGAGAACGGCGGACGGACCGCGATCGTCGTGCGCGTCACGAACGGCGCGCGCTGCTGCACGATCGGACTGCCCGCGGGCGGCCGAGTCGCTGGTGCTCGAGGCGCTCGCGCCGGGCACGCGCGAGTTCCTGCGCGCGGCCGTCGACTACGACGGCATCGGCGACAACGAGGAAGACTGCTTCAACCTCGTGATCCAGCGCGTGCGCACGCCGGGCTCGGAGCACATCGAGGACCAGGAGATCTACCGCCGGCGTCTCGATCGACCCGGACTCGCCGCGCTCGGCCGCGGTGATGCTCGCCGAATCGGGCTCGCCCGCATCGCCGGCGCCGCTGCCGTCCACTCCGTCCGGATCCGACGCCGCGCCACGACCCGCGCGGCATCGCGGGCTACGTCTTCTCCGGCGCCGACGCGGACGACGGCGCGCCGCTCACCGATTACGACATCATCGGTTCCGCCGCGCGGGGCACGGGACTGTTCGCGCTCGACGCCGTCGACGGGTTCAATTTCCTGTGCATCCCGCCGCTGACGCGCGACGTCGACGTCGGGGCGAGCACGCTCCTGGTCGCGAACCGCTACTGCCGCGAGCGTCGCGCGATCCTGTTCGTCGACCCGCCGGTCGCCTGGGACAGCGCGGCGAAGGCGCTCGCGGACATGCGCCACTGGCCGCTGCCTTCGGACTCGGCCTGCATGTTCTTCCCGCGCCTGCTCGGTTACGACAAGCTGCGCGGCCGCTTCGAGGTCTTCGCGCCCTCGGGCGCCGTGGCGGGCACGATGTCGCGCGCCTCGGAGCACTGGCCGGTCTGGTCCGGCGCCGGCGGCGAGGATGCCATCGTGCGGCCCGGCCTCAAGCTCGCCTGCGCGGTGGATGACGAGCAGCGTGCGCGGCTCGCCGCCGCCGGCGTGAATACGGTGCAGATCGTGCGGCGCCCCGGGCGCGAGGGCCCGAGGGCCTGCACGCTGGCGGGACCCGGCGCGACCTTTCCCGACTGGCGTTCGCTGGCGGCCCGGCGCCTCGCGCTGCTGGTCGTCAACAGCATCGAGCGCGGGACGCGCTGGATGGTGTTCGAGCCCAACGAGCCGTCGACCTGGCGGCGCGCGGAGTGCCAGGTGCGCAGTTTCCTCGGCCACGCTCGAGGAGCGCGACGCCTTTGCGGAGCGCGAAGTCGGCGACCGCTGGTTCGTGGTCTGCGACGAGCGCGTCAACCGCGAGCGGCACCGGGAGCAGGGCATCGTTCAACCTGCTGTTCGGCATTCCCGGCCATGCGACCGGGCGGCTTCCACTGCTGGCTCGTGAGCCACCGCGCCGGCGGCAGCCGCGTACAGACGGTGAGCCCGAACCTCGCGGACCTGCCCGACACCGGTCTCACCCAGGTGCTCGCCGGGCTCGACGAGCCCTTCGTCGGGCTGCCCTAGCCGAAACCGCCGCCGCCCGGCGTCTCGATCACGATCTCGTCGCCGGCCTCGACGCGCTCGGCCGCGCAGGCCGGCAACACGATCGACTCGCCGCCCGCGCGGACCAGCCGGTTGATGCCGGTCGCACCCGGCGCGCCGCCCGCGAGGCCGAAGGGCGCGATGCGCCGGTGGTTCGACAGCACGGCGACCGTCATCGGCGCGCGAAACGCGATGCGGCGCACGAGGCCGTCGCCGCCGCGGTGCCGTCCCGCGCCGCCCGAGCCGCGGCGGTAGCGGAATTCGCGCAGCAGCACCGGGTGCCGGCTCTCGAGGACCTCGGGGTCGGTGAGGCGGGAATTGGTCATGTGCGTCTGCACGCCGGAGGCGCCGTCGAAACCGGGTCCCGCACCCGCGCCGCCGGCGATCGTCTCGTAGTACTGCTGGCCGGCGTCGCCGAAGGTGAGGTTGTTCATCGTCCCCTGCGATGCGGCGAGCGCGCCGAGCGCGCCGAGGAGCGCGTCCACGATGCACTGCGAGGTCTCGACGTTGCCTGCGACGACCGCGGCGGGCCAGGCACGGGATTCAGCATCGAGCCCTGCGGCACGCGGATCGTGAGCGGCCGCAGGCAGCCCTCGTTGAGCGGGAACTCGGCGTCGACCAGCGCGCGGAAGACGTAGAGCACGGCCGCCGTGCAGACCGCGAGCGGCGCGTTGAAGTTGCCCGGCCGCTGCGGCGAGGTGCCGGCGAAGTCGACGACGGCGCTGCGGCTCGCGCGATCGACCCGCACCGCGACCTCGATCGCGCTGCCGTCGTCCATCTCGTAGCGCATCCGGCCGTCGGCGAGCCTGCCGATGACCTCGCGCACGCAGGCCTCGGCGTTGTCCTGCACGTGGCCCATGTAGCGCTGCACGGTCTCGAGGCCGGTGCGCGCGATCAGCGCCTCGAGCTCCGCGATTCCGCGCGCGTTGGCGGCGAGCTGGGCCTTGAGGTCGGCGACGTTCTGGTCCGGGTTGCGGGCCGGCCAGGGGCCGCCCGCGAGGCGCTCGCGCAGCGCCTGCTCGCGGATCTCGCCGTCCTCCAGCAGCAGGAAGTTGTCGAACAGCACGCCTTCCTCGTCGATGGTCCGGGAGGCGGGCGGCATCGATCCGGGCGTGATCCCGCCGATGTCCGCGTGGTGCGCGCGCGAGGCGACGAAGAAGGCCGGGCCGCTCGCCGGGACCGGCAAAGACCGGGCTCACGACGGTGATGTCCGGCAGGTGCGTGCCGCCCGCGTAGGGCGCGTTCAGCATCCAGGCACGGCCGGGGCGCAGGCCGTCCGCGTTCGCCGCGATGACGGCGCGCACGCTCGCGCCCATGGAACCGAGGTGAACCGGCATGTGCGGCGCGTTGGCGATGAGCGCCCCCGCCGGGTCGAACAGCGCGCAGGAGAAATCGAGCCGCTCGCGGATGTTGACCGAGACGGCGGTGGCCTGCAGCACCGCGCCCATCTGTTCCGCCACCTGCATGAAGCGGTGGTTGAAGAGTTCGAGCTGCGCGGGATGGAAATGAAGGGGCCGCACCGCTTCATATTCGGCGCGCTGGCTGCCCGCGATTCGTGCGCCCTTCGTCACCAGCCGCAGCATGCCGTCGCGCAGGCGCTCGGCCGACCAGCCGGGCTCGACGACGGTCGTGGAGTTGGGCTCGACGATGAGCGCGGGACCCGCGCACCGGCTCGCCCGGCACGAGCGACGGGCGGTCGAGCAGCGGCACCTCGCGCCAGCCGCCGAACCAGGCTTGCACGCGGCTCGCTGCGGCGGCAGGTCCTGCGTCGCCCGGCATCGCGTCGCCGCCATCGCCCGCGACCACGGCCTCGACGCGCAGCGTCGCAACCTGCGGCGCCGCCGCCGGCGGCGGCAAAGCCGAAGCGGCGCGCGAACTCCGCGCGGAACGCCGACAGCACGTCGGGCAGCGACCCGTGGGCGATCTCGAGCGCCGTCTCCGTGCCTGGCGCGCGCAGTTCGAGCGCGCAGTGGATCCGCACTTCATCGGGTGATGCGCCCTGTGCGCCCATCGCAGCCGCGAGATCGCGCGGCGATCGCCGCGAACGCGGCATCGAGCCCGGCATGCGTCGCCTCGTCGAGCGGCCGCTCGAGGCTCTGGCGGCGCATCAGGCGCCGGTCCGCGAGGCCGATGCCCCAGGCGGAGAGGACGCCCGCGAGCGGATGGACGAGGATCTCGGCGATGCCGAGCGCGTCGGCGACGCGGCAGGCGTGCTGCGGCGCGGCGCCGCCGTAGCAGAGGAGCGCGAACTCCGCCGGGTCGTGGCCTTCGCGGACCGAGACGTGCCGGATCGCGCGCGCCATGGATTCGACGGCCACGTCGAGGAAACCGGCGGCGAGGCGCTCGGCGTCCGGCGCGTCGCCGGTCGCGGACGCCACTTCGGCCGCGAGCGCGTCGAAGCGCTGACGCACGGCCGCCGCGTCGAGCGGCTGCGTCGCCGCCGGGGCCGAAGATCGCGGGGAAATTGTCCGGGCCGGATGCGGCCGAGCAGCACCTGCACGTCGGTGACGGCGAGCGGGCCGCCGCGGCGGTAACAGGCCGGCCCAGGACTCGAACCCGCGGAGCGCGGGCCGACCCGCAGCCGCCCGCCCTCGTAGGCGAGCACCGATCCGCCGCCGGCCGCGACCGTGTGGATGTTCATCATCGGCGCCTGCAGCCGCACGCCGGCGACCTGCGTCTCGAAGCGCTGCGGCAAGGCGCCGTCGTAGAGCGCGACGTCGGTCGAGGTGCCGCCCATGTCGAATGCGATCAGGCGCCGCCGCCCCTGTCGCTCCGCGATCCGCGCGGTGGCGACGAGACCGCCGGCCGGTCCGGAGAGGACGGCGTTGCAGGCGCGGAACGCCTCCGGCGCGACCAGCCCGCCGTTGCTCTGCATGAACTCGAGTCGCGTGCCCGCGTGGCGCTCGCCGAGGCCGGCGCGGAAGGCGCGCACGTAGCGCGCGAGGAGCGGCGTGAGGTAGGCGTCGACGACCGTCGTGTCGCCGCGGCTGACGAAGCGGATGAGCGGCGAGGCCTCGTGCGAGGCGATCACCTCGCCGAACCCGAGGCCGCGCGCGAGCGCCGCGGCGCGCCGCTCGTGCGCCGGGTGGCGGAAGCCGTGCATGAACACGACCGCGACGCTCTCGATGCCGCGCGCGCGGGCGCGCTCGAGGTCGGCGGCGAGCCGCGCCTCGTCGAGCCGCCGGAGCACTTCGCCCTCCGCGGAGACGCGCTCGTCCGCCTCGACGGTCAGCGCATAGAGCGGCGTCGGCAGCGAGATGCGCAGGTCAAAGAGGCGCGGCCGGTTCTGGTAGCCGATCGCGAGCGCGTCGCCGAAGCCCGCCGTGGTCACGAGCGCGGTCGCGACGCCGCGGCGCTCGAGCAGCGCATTGGTCGCCACGGTCGTGCCGATGCGGATCACGTCGATGCGCGCATCCGGCCCGCCTTCGCGAGCGAGCAGGGCGAGGATGCCCGCGACGCCCGCGTCCACGGGCGCGCCGTCCTCGGACAGGCGCTTGCCGACGTGCAGGCGGCCATCCGGCGCGCGGCCGATGATGTCCGTGAACGTGCCGCCCCGGTCGATCCAGAACTGCCAGCCGCGCCGCTGCCCCATGGCGCTCAGGATAGCGGGTTGCCGGCGTAGACCTTCCGGAGTTGCTCGAGTGCGCCGCCCGCGAGGCGTTCGCAGGCGTCGCGGTAGCCGATCTCGATCGCGCGCCCGAATCCCTTCCAGTCGAGCAGGTCGATCGATTCGAGCGAAGGAGTGATCAGCAGGTCGCTCTGCCGGCGCCGGTCGAGCGTCGCGGTGGCGCTGTTCACCATGCCGGCGCGCCACAGGATGCGCAGGATGTTCGGACGCCGGCGCTGGCCGCGGAAGAGGTTCCAGAGCGACGGCGTCTCGGTCGACTCGACGTCGGTCGTGAACGCGCGGTCCGTGCCGACGTCCACGCCGATCACCGGACCGCGGCCCCTGGCACGCATCACGTCCACCGGCAGGTTGTTCATCGCGCCGCCGTCGACGAAGACCTCGCCGCCGTGGAACACGGGCGGCAGCACGCCGGGGATCGCGACCGACGCGCGCAGCCAGCGCCACAGCGGTCCCTGCTGGTGCACCGCGATGCGTCCGGTCGTGAGGTTCGACGACACGCAGAAGAAGGGCAGGGGCAGGTCCTCGATGTCGATGTCGCCGAGCTCGCGGCGCAGCAACATGCCGACCTTGCGCCCGGAGACCAGGGAAACGACCGGCAGCGTGAAGTCGGAGAGCGGATTCGTGTCGACGAAGCTGCGCCGGAAGCGCTCCGCGAGTTCGCCGTCGTCCCAGTCGCTCGCGACCCCCGCGGCCAGGATGCCGCCCATGCTGGTCCCGCCCACGAGGTCGATCGGTACGCCGTGCTCGCGCAGCGCCTTGACGACGCCGAGGTGCGCGAAGCCGCGCGCGCCGCCGCCGGACAGCACGAGGCCGACGGCGCGTCCGGTCAGCATGCGCACCAGCCGGTCGTAGTCCGCGGGACCGCGAACGTGGTGGTGCGGGATGCCGGGCAGCCGCGCCTGCCAGCGCGCCGCGGCGCCGTTCGTGAAGTCACGGTCATGCAGCAGGAGCAGCTCGGCGCGCCGCATGGCGCCGTCCTGCCACTGCCCGCCGGTCCATCCGGCGTCGTCGCCGGCGGCGCGTGCCAGCAGCAGCACGACGTCCGCCTGGCGCAGGCACAGCCGCGTCCACGGCGAGTCCGCCGCGTCGGCCGCGTAGACGACGAAGTCGTTCTGCGCCTCGCGCTCGTGGAACCACTGCGGGCTGTGCCGGCCCGCGCGCTCGCGGCCGACGAGATCCACGCGGCCAAAGCGTGCCAGGGCGTCGACGAAGCGGCGCGCATGCTCGCGAAGCTCGATGCCGGCATCCAGCGGGACGAGCGCGATCGTCCTCGGCAGCACGGCCGTGTCCGTGCTCGCGCTCGCGATCGACGAGGCGCTGCACGGACAGGCGCGCGAGGCGCAGGATCGCGTCCGGGTGCCCGAGCAGGACCCGCCCGAACGTGGCGGAGGAAAGCGTCGCGAGTTCCGAGTCGCGCAGCGCGCGCACGGTCGCGGTGCGTGGTCGCGACACGATGAGCCCCATCTCGCCGACGGTCTCGCCCGCGACGATGCGGCCGATGAGTTCGCCGCCCGGCCCGTACACGCCGAGACAGCCGCTCACGACGAAGTACACGGCGTCGGCGGGGTCGCCCGACTCGAACAGGAGTCCGCCGCCGGGCAGCGACATCCACTCGAGTTCGGCGACGGCCTCGTCGACGACGCTTTTCGGGAGGCCTGAGAAAAGGGGCAGCGCCGCGAGCATCGCCCAGGGGTTGGCCCGCGGGTCGATCTGGGTCCGGTCGTCCTCGGCTTCCACGGCATCGGGACGATAGCACGCGCTTCCCGGGCCGCTAGAATCGGCGCCCATGACTGTGACGGACCGCAAGCTGCTGGAGCGCATCTGGCGCGCAGTCGCGGCGATTCCGCGCGGCGAGGTCGCGAGCTACGGCGGCATCGCGCGCCGCGCGGGCGCCCCGCGGCGCGCGCGGCTGGTCGGGCACGCGCTCAAGGTCGCCCCGGCCAGCCTGAAGCTGCCCTGGCACCGCGTGCTGAACGCACAAGGCCGCATCAGCCTGCCGGCGGGCTCGAAGGCGCACCGGATGCAGCGGCGCCTGCTGGAGGAGGAGGGCGTCGTGTTCCGGAACGGCAGGGTGGACCTCGGGAAGGCCGGCGGCGCCGACCTCGATGCCCTGCTGTGGCGTCCCCGCGCGGACTGATAACATCGGCCCATGGCGAGTCGTCATGTCGTGTTCTCGCACGGGCAGGAAAGCGGACCGTGGGGAACCAAGATCTCCGCGATGTCCGAAGTCGCGAAGAGCGAGGGCTGGAACGTCGACTCGGTCGACTACCGCGGCGTCAACGATCCGCGCGACCGCGTGACGCGCCTGCTCAGCTTCTGCCGCGACCTGCGCGGCGACCTCGTGCTGGTCGGCTCGAGCATGGGCGGTTACGTCGCGACCTCGGCCTCGGCGCTGCTGCACGCGCGCGGTCTGTTCCTGATGGCGCCGGCGTTCTACATGCCGGGCATGGAGCAGCTCACGTCGAAGCCCGCGCCCTGCCCGAAGACGATCGTGCACGGGTGGAAGGACGACGTCGTGCCGGTGGAGAACAGCATCAAGTTCGCGCGCGAGCACTCGGCGACGCTGCACATCCTCGACTCGGACCATCGGCTCCACAGCGAGCTCTCGTTCGTCAACTACCTGTTCGAGTACTTCCTCGTCTCGCTCGACCTCCCGAAGCGCCGCTGAACTGGCGCGCGCGGACATCGCCGCGGGACTCCGCTCGTTCGCTCCGCCGGAACTTAGTCGCTCACTCGCGGGTCCCGGCGGCTCGTCCGCGCGCGTCGGTGCCGCGGCGCTTCACGCGCGCGCGTGATGGGCCGCGGCGATCGCGCGCGGCCGGCGAGGGGCGGGTCTCGCGAGCGAACGTCGACAGAGTTCGCGGCGGAACGCCGCGACGCGGGCCGGCGCCGTGCCGCGCCGGCCGCGCGCGCGGAATGCTGCCGCGTCGCGGATTACGCGTTATGCTTGCCGCCGGATCGCAGAGGGAGGTGCCGAAATGCGCATCTACGTGACGATCGGAATGATGACCGCCGCGCTGCTCGTTGCGGGCTGCGGCGGTTCGGACGAGCCGGAGAAGAAGAAAGAACCGCCGATGAAGGTGGAGGACACCGCGTTCGGGCCGCTGATCGGGACCCAGGACAAGGCCCGGGACCGCACGAACGCCGCCGTCGAGGAGCATCGCGAGAACCTCGAAGAAGACGCCTCGAGGAGAGACGAAGGCACTTGAACCGCACCCTGATGTGGATGCTGCGCAGCCTGATGCGCGTCTTCGTGCGCCCGGCGGTCGTGCCGGAGGACGCGCTCTCGCGCCTGCACGGGCGCGCGCGGCCGGTCCTGTACGTGCTCGAGGAGCGCAGCACCTCCGACCTGCTCGCGCTCGAGATCGCCTGCATGGACGGTGGCCTTCGCCGGCCGGGCAAGCGCCTGAAGCTGCGCGAGCTCGACCTGCCGCACTCCGCCGTCGCCCTCGAGCGCCGCGCCGGCGTACTGCGCAAGCGCGCCGACCGGCGCACGCCGCCGGAGCTCTCGCGCGTGGTGGCGGCGGCGGGCGCCGATCCTGCGCTCGAGCTCGACGTCGTGCCCGTCGCGGTCTACTGGGGCCGCGCGCCGCAGCGCGAGAAATCCTGGCTCGGCCTCATGTTCTCGGAGAACTGGGCATTCGTCGGCCCGTTCCGCCGCCTGCTCTCGATCGTGTTCAACGGGCGCAGCACGCTGATCCGCTTCGGCGAGCCGCGCTCGATACGCGGCTACGCGACGGCCGGCCCGGATGCCCGCGGCGCGCGACGGCTGCTGAAGGACATGCGCGCCGAGTTCCGGCACATGCGGGCCGACACGCTCGGGCCCGATCTCTCGCGCCAGCGCGCGATCATCGCCCAGGTCCTGCGCACCCGGGCCGTGCGCCAGGCGGTGCGCCAGGAGATCGGCGGCACGAAGCGCACGCGGCGCGACGGCCTGCTGGCCGCGCGCAGGCACGCGCTCGAGATCGCGGCCAACTACTCGCACACCTTCGTGCGCATCTCGGAGCGGATCCTCAACCGCTTCCTGCCGCGCGTCTACGACGGCATCGAGGTCAGGAACGCCGAGTACCTCGACCGGTTGCCGCCTGCCTGCGAGATCGTGTACGTGCCCTGCCACCGCAGCCACTTCGATTACCTGCTGCTTTCGTACGTGATCTACCAGCGCGGCTACGCCGTGCCCTACGTGGCTGCCGGCGTGAACCTCAACCTGCCGGTGATCGGCCGGCTGCTGCGCAAGGGCGGCGCGTTCTACATCCGTCGCAGCTTCCGCGGCTCGGGGCTGTACCCGATCGTGTTCATGAAGTACGTGGACGTGATGATGAACCGCGGCCACCCGATCGAGTTCTTCATCGAGGGCGGACGCAGCCGCACGGGCCGATTGCTGCGCCCGCGCACCGGCATGCTCGGCATGACCGTGCGCAGCTTCCTGCGCGACACGCGCCGCCCGGTCGCCTACGTGCCGGTCTACTTCGGCTACGACAAGCTCCTGGAAGGGGAGACCTACATCGACGAGTTGATGGGCCGGCCGAAGAAGAAGGAGACGATCGGCGGCATCCTGCGCGTGCTTCCGCAGCTGCGCCGTCGCCGGCAGCACGGCAGCGTCTACGTCTCGTTCGGCGAGCCGCTGCTGCTCGACGGCATGCTCGACCAGACACAGCCCGACTGGCGCCAGGTGCCGAACGACGAGAACTCGCGGCCGGCCTGGTTCGGCGACGCGGTCGACGCCGTCGCCGGCGAGATCATGCGGCGCATCAATGCCGCCGCCGCCGTCACGCCGGTCAACCTGATTTCGGTCGCGCTGCTCGCGGCGCCGCGGCAGGCGATGCTCGAGACCGACCTCGAACGGCAGCTGCAGCTCTACATCGAACTCCTGAAGACGTTTCCTTACTCGCCGGAAGTGTCGGTCGTGGCGTCCGACGGGGCCTCGATCATCCGCTACGCCGCGCAGATGGGCCTGCTCGAGCGACGCGCGCATCCGCTCGGCGACGTGCTGCGCATGGACGAGCGCAACGCCGTCCTCGCCACCTACTACCGCAACAACGTCCTGCACCTGTTCGCGATGCCCTCGCTGGTCGCCTGCGCATTCCTCAACAACGCGGCCATGCGCCACGAGGACATCCAGCGCCTGATGAACCGGGTGTATCCGTACGTTCGCGCGGAACTCTGCCTGCGCTGGCGCGAGGAGGAATTGCCGGGCGTGGTCGATGGCGTGCTGGCGGCGCTGGAACAGCTCGGGCTGCTGGAGCGCGAAGCGGACGGAGCCATCTGGCGCCGCTCGACCACCGGCAGTGCGGAGGCGGTGCGCCTGTCGGTCCTCGCGCAGGCGACCATCCAGACGATCGAGCGCTACTACCTCGCGATCGCGCTCCTGCTGCGGGCCGGGCGCTCGGCGCTGAGCCCGGAGGCGCTGGAGCAGCGCTGCGTCGCCATGGCACAGCGCATGTCCATGCTCTACGGCCTCGCGGCCCCGGAGTTCTTCGACCGCGCCATGTTCCGCGATTTCATCGACCTGCTGCGGCAGCGCGGCGTGATCCGGCTGGACGGCGAGGGCCGCCTCGACTATGACGATGCGCTGCTGGCCGTCGCCCAGGATGCGCGCATCGTCCTTTCCGAGCAGATCCGCAACAGCATCCTGCAGGTCACCCACAGTTGATCAGCGACTGCGTTTTGCAGTGCAAAGCCAAGACGCTGTTATATCCTTGCGCCAACTTCCGACCGGTCCTGGCCCTGGGGAACCACATGACCAAGTCGCTTTCGCGCCCGTTGTCCGCCCTCGTTGCCGCGATCCTGGCGCCGAACGCTGCACAGGCAGTCGACTTCGCTGCCGGGGGCTGGAACGGGAGCTTCGACACGACGGTTTCCTTCGGCCAGACCTGGCGCGAGGAATCGCGCGACCCGAGCCTGATCGCCACCGCGAACGGCGGCACCGGACGCTCGCCGAACATCGACGACGGCAACCTCAACTACCGCAAGGGCCGCGTCTCGAGCGCCTACAAGATGGTCTCGGAGCTCTCGCTCGATCGCGGCGAGAACTTCGGCATTTTCGTCCGCGGCTCGGCACTGTACGACACGCTGGTCGAGGACTCGCAGACCGACCGCACACCGATTTCCGAAGCAGGCAAGGACCTGGCGGGCTCCTACGTCAGGCTGCTCGACGCGTTCGTGTACGGCCGCTGGGATCTCGCAGGCCACGACCTCGACATCCGGGCCGGGCGCCAGGTCGTGAACTGGGGCGAGAGCACCTTCATCCAGGGCGGCATCAACAACGCGATCAATCACTTCGACGTCTCCGCCCTGCGCACTCCCGGGTCTGAACTGCGCGAAGCCTACCTGCCGCAGGAGATGCTGAAGGTCGGATTCGGCGTGACCGATAACGTGACCGTCGAGGCGCTCGGCATCTTCGACTGGAACTCGACGCGTCCCGAGCCGGTCGGCACGTACTTCTCGACCAACGACTTCGTGCCGCGCGGGCGGCGAGCAGGTGTTCCTCGGCTTCGGCGCGTTCTCGGACCAGGGCACGGATTTCACGCCGCTCGGCGGCCCGTTCATCGAGAATTTCCAGGGCGTGCCGCGGGGCGAGACGATCACCCCTTCCGATTCCGGGCAGTACGGCGCCGCGCTGCGATGGTTCCTGCCGGATTTCTCCCAGGGCACCGAGTTCGGCTTCTACTTCGTCAACTACCACAGCAAGCTGCCGCTCATCAGCGGCCGCACCGGCACCCAGGCCGGCATCGGCAACGCGATCGGCACGCTGACTGCGTCCATCGCGACGGCACAGGGGCTCGCCTCCGGCCTGCCGTTCGACACCGCGGTCGCCATCGCCGCCAATGCGGGCGCGAACGCGGCGGCCAACGCAGGCGGCGACCTGTCGCTCACGACGGCTGCCGGCTACGCGACGATCGCGGGCAACACCGCGCTCGGCGGGGGCAGCGTGTCCAGCCAGGCGACGAACCTCGCGACCCACGAGTACGCGCAGACCGCGCGCTACTTCACCGAGTTCCCGGAAGACATCCAGATGCTCGGCGTGTCGTTCAACACGCAGCTCGGGACGACCGGCGTTGCGCTGCAGGGCGAAGTGTCCTACCGCATGGACGTGCCGCTGCAGTACGACGACGTGGAAGTCCTGTTCGCGGCGCTGACGCCCTTCGAGGCGGCCGCGCTCGGCGCCCAGGGCATCCCGGTCCCCGCCACCTGCGCGGCGCCGCTGACGACGCTCGCGCGCTGCGGCCAGCTCGGCGCCTACGGCCTCGAGCAGGTCGTCAAGGGCTGGGATCAGTTCGACGTTTGGCAGGGCCAGATGACCGCGACCAAGGCATTCCCGCCGATGCTCGGCGCCGCGCAGCTGGTCGCCGTAGTCGAGGCGGGGTACACGCACGTGAACAGCATGCCCGACAAGTCCACCGGCGGACCGAACGGCCGCGGCCTCCGGTTCAACGGCCCGGGCACCTCGGTTTCCGGCAACCCCGAGCTCGCGGGCCGGCATTTCGGCGAGGTGGAGCCGCTCGACCGCTTCGCCGACGCGGATTCCTGGGGCTATCGCGCGGCGCTGCGCCTCGATTACCTCAGCCTGATCGGCGCCTGGAACTTCTCGCCGCGTTTCGTCTGGTCGCACGACGTCGACGGCACGACGCCGGGCCCGGGCGGCAACTTCGTCGAGGACCGCACCGGCGCGACCTTCGGCGTGCTCGCGAGCTACCAGTCCAGCCTCGAGTTCGACGTCAGCTACACCGCGTTCGGCGGCGCGGGGCGTTACAACGATCTGAATGACCGCGACTTCGTCGCGGCGACGATCAAGTACTCGTTCTGACCCGGTCCGGAGACACGACATGATGAAGTTCAGGCACCTTCTCGTTCCCGGGCTGCTGGCAGCCGCGGGCGTGGCCGCATTGGCGAGCGCCGGCGTCACCGCCCAGCAGGCGGCGCGGCTCGGCACGGACCTGACGCCGATGGGCGCCGAGCGGGCCGGCAACGCGGCCGGCACGATTCCCGCCTGGACCGGCGGGCTCAAGTCGGCGGCCGACGCGAACGCGCCGGGCTTCAAGTCGGGCGGACACCATCCCGACCCGTTCGCCGCCGACAAGCCGCTGTTCAAGGTCGACGCCTCCAACATGGGGCAATACGCGGCGAACCTGACCGCGGGGCACAAGGCGCTGCTCGCTGCCTACAAGGGCAGTTACTTCATGAACGTCTACCCGGCGCGCCGCAGCGCCGCGTTTCCGCAGCGCATCTACGATGCGGTGAAGGCGAACGCGACCTCCGCGAAGCTGACGGGCAGCGGCAACGGCGTCACCGGCGCGATCGGCGGCTCGCCGTTCCCGATCCCGCAGTCCGGCGTCGAGGTGATCTGGAACCACATCCTGCGCTATCGCGCGGACGTCGCCGAGCGCGTGATCGGCCAGGCCGCCGTGACCCGCGGCGGCACCTACAACATGGTCAAGTTCCACGACGAGACCTACGTCGGCTATGCACTGCCGGGTGCGACGGAGGCCGCGCTCGACAACGTGATCCTCTACTTCATCCAGGAGACGATCGCGCCGGCGCGGCTCGCGGGCGAGATCCTGCTGGTGCACGAGACGCTCGACCAGACCAAGGAACACCGCAAGGCCTGGCTCTACAACCCGGGCCAGCGCCGCGTGCGCCGCGCGCCGAACGTCGCCTTCGACAACCCGGGCACCGGGTCCGACGGCCTGCGCACTTCCGACCAGTTCGACATCTACAACGGCAGCCCCGAGCGCTACGACTGGAAGCTGGTCGGCAAGCAGGAGATCCTGGTCCCGTACAACGCCTACCCGCTGCACAGCAACAAGCTCAAGAACGGCGACATCCTGAAGCCGCTGCACATCAACCAGCAGCACGCGCGCTACGAGCTGCACCGGGTCTGGGTGGTGGACGCGACGCTGAAGTCGGGCCAGCGGCACATCTACAAGCGCCGCACGTTCTACATCGACGAGGATTCCTGGCAGATCCTGGTCGTCGACTGCTACGACAACCGCGACCAGCTCTGGCGCGTGCAGGAAGGCCACTCGATCAACTACTTCGAGATCCCGACCTTCTGGACGACGCTCGAGACGACCTACGACCTCCAGGCCGGCCGCTACCTGGCGCTCGGGCTCGACAACGAGGAGCCGGTGACCGTCAACTTCAACGCCAAGCGGACGGCCGCCGATTTCACGCCGGCCGCGATCGCAAACCGCGGCACCCGCTAGGCCGCGCACGGGGCCGCGCTTGAGGCTCGCGCTCGCGGCCTTCGCCCTCGTGCTGGCGTCGCAGGCGTCGGCCCAGGACGTCGAGCGCGAGGATCCCGCGGCGGACCCCGCGGACATCGCGCCGCTCGCGGCACGCTCACTCCTGCTCGACCTCGCCTGGGCCGGCCCGCGCGTCTTCGCCGTCGGCGAGCGCGGGCACATCCTGCACTCCGACGATGCCGGCAAGACCTGGGTCCAGTCGCCGGTCCCGGCCAGCGCCACCCTGACCGCCGTGTACTTCGCCGACGACAAGCACGGCTGGGCGGTCGGCCACGTCGAGGCCATCCTCGCGACCTCCGACGGCGGCGAGTCCTGGCGGCTCACGCACTTCGAGCCCGGGAATCCGCAGCCGCTGCTGGACGTCGCCTTCGCCGACGCCGCGCGCGGCGTCGCGGTCGGCGCCTACGGCGTGATCTACGTGACCGACGGACGGCGGGTCCGTGTGGAGCCAGGTGCCATTCGAGCCGGAAGCGCTCCCCGGCGCCGAGAAGGTCGCGGCCGCGCCGGACGAGATGGAGGCCGACGTCGACCTCGGCTTCGAGTTCCACCTGAACGCGATCGCGCGCGGCCCGCAGGGCAGGATGTACATCGGCGCGGAAGCGGGCCGGCTGTTCCGTTCCGACGACGACGGGGCGCACTGGCGCGAGCTGCCGTCGCCGTACGACGGCTCCTTCCACGGCGTGCTGCCGCTCGGCGGCGACGCGCTGCTCGCCTTCGGCCTGCGCGGCAACCTGTTCCGCTCCGACGACGGCGGCGCGCACCTGGTCCGCAGTCCCGACCGGGACCACGGCGCTGCTCAACGGCGGCGCGCAGCGTCGACGCCGACACCGTGGTCGTCGTCGGCATGGCGGGCGTGATCCTCGTGAGCCGCGACGGCGGCCGGAGCTTCGCCCTCCACCAGCAGGACGACCGCAAGGCGATCTCGGCGGTCGTGCCCTCGGGCGACGGCGCGCTGATCGTGGCGGGCGAGGGCGGCGTGCGCCGCCTGCCGCTGCCGGGGAGCGCGGCGCCATGAGGGAATCCGGCGACGCGCGCATCGCGGCCTGGCTCGAACCGCACGTCTTCGGGCACCGGACGATCATCATCGCGCTGTTCGCGCTCGTCACGCTGGCGCTCGGCTAGATCGCGGCGACGGGGCTGCGCCTCGACACCAACTTCAACAAGCAGCTGCCGCTCCAGCACGAGTACATCCGCACCTACCTCGACCACAAGGAGGAGTTCGGCGGCGCGAACCGGCTGCTGATCGCGGTGGTTGCCCGCGACGGCAACATGTTCACGCCGGAGTTCTTCCAGGCGCTGAAGATCGCGACCGACGAGGTGTTCTTCATCAAGGGCGTCGACCGCTCGCGCGTGCAGTCGCTGTGGACGCCGAACACGCGCTACACGGAGGTGGTCGAGGGCGGCATCGAGGCGGGCGACGTGATCCCCTCGGACTTCCAGCCCGACGCCGAGGGACTCGCGCGCGTGCGCGAGAACATCCTGAAGGCCGGCATCGTCGGTCGGCTGGTCGCGAACGACTTCTCCGGCGCGATGGTCAGCGCGCAGCTGCTCGACGCCGATCCCGAGACCGGCGCGCCGGTCGACTACATCGCGATCTCGAAGGAGCTCGAGGAGAAGGTGCGCGCGCGCATCGAGCGGGAGAAGGTCGCGGTCGCGGTCGAGGCGCCGGTCTCGGTGCACATGATCGGCTTCGCGAAGGTGGTCGGCGACGTCGCCGACGGCGCGCTGTCGGTCGTGACGTTCGCGGTGGTCACGGTCGCGCTGACCCTGCTGTTCGTGTGGATCTACATCCAGTCGTTCCGCATCGCGCTGGTGCCGGTGATCTCCTCGCTGGTCGCCATGGTGTGGATGCTGGGACTGCTCGTGATGCTCGGCTACGGCGTGGACCCGCTCGGCATCCTCGTGCCGTTCATCATCTTCGCCATCGGCACCAGCCACGGCGTGCAGAAGATCAGCGCCGTGAGCGACGCGGCGATGAGCGGCGCGGACAGCAACGAGGCGGCGCGGCGCACCTTCCGGCTGCTGTTCCTGCCGGCGATCGTGGCGCTGCTCGCGAACCTGGTCGGCTTCATCACGATCCTGCTGATCCCGGTGCAGGTGATCCGCGAGATGGCGGTCACCGCGAGCCTCGGCATCGGCGTGATCATCCTGACCGACCTCATCCTGCTGCCGGTGCTCGTCTCCTACGTGCCGATCACGGGCAGGTTCCGCGAGCGCGTCGCGCACCGCCAGCAGGCGCTGCAGAAGGTCTGGGAGCGGCTCGCGCGCATCACGCACCGCGGGCCCGCCGCGGCGATCATCGCGGTCGCGGTCGTGCTGGGCGTGCTCGGGGCGATCAAGGGCCTCGAGACCCCGATCGGCGACACGCAGGCGGGCGTGCCGGAGCTGCGGCCCGACTCGCGCTACAACCAGGACAGCAACCTGATCAGCAGCCGGTTCTCGGTCGGCACCGACATCATCAACGTGATCGTCGAGACCAAGGCGGACGGGTGCATCGACTTCGCCGTCATCGACGCGATCGACCGCTTCGCCTGGCACATGGCGAACGTGGAGGGCGTGCGCGACGTGATGTCGCTCGCCGGCGTCTCGAAGGTCGTCAGCGCGGGCTGGAGCGAGGGCAGCCTCAAGTGGCGCAACCTGCCGCGCGACGAGCGCCAGCTGGTGCAGGCGCAGAGCTTCGTCGAGACCAGCACCGGGCTGCTCAACCGCGACTGCAGCGTGATGCCGGTGATGCTGTTCCTGTCGGACCACCGCGCCGAGACGATCGAGCGCGTGGTCGGCGCCGTCAAGGAGTACCGGGACGAGAACCCGGCGCCGGACGTGAAGTTCCGGCTCGCGACCGGCAACGTCGGCGTCATGGCGGCGCAGAACGAGGAGGTCAAGGCCAAGGAGTTCGTGATCCTCGGCTGGGTGTTCGCGGCGGTCACGATCATGTGCCTGGTGAACTTCCGTTCCGTGATCGGCACGGTGATGGTGATCATCCCGCTCGCGCTGGTGTCGATCCTCGTCTACGCGGTGATGGCCTTCGTCGGCATCGGCCTCAAGGTCAACACGCTGCCGATGGTGGCGCTCGGCGCCGGCATCGGCGTCGACTACGGCATCTACCTGTTCAGCCGCATGCAGGAGTTCCTGAACCGCGGGCAGAGCGTGCACGACGCCTACCTGGGGGCGCTGCGCGTCACCGGGGCGGCGATCTTCTTCACCGGCGTCACGCTCGCGATCGGCGTCGCGACCTGGGTGTTCTCGCCGCTCAAGTTCCAGGCGGACGTCGGCCTGATGCTGACCTTCATGTTCCTCGTGAACATGCTGGGCGCGATGCTGCTGCTGCCGGCGCTGGGGGCGTGGTTGCTGCCGAGGGCCAAGGTCGGCGGGATGAGGCGCCTCGCGCGCCTGCGCTAATCCAGCGCCGGCCGCCCGCGCAGCCGCTTCTTCGTCCTGCTGCATCCGCTTGCCCTCCAGCCGCCGCGCCTTCGCCGCGCGGCTCGGCCGGGTCTTCTTCCGCGGCTTCGGCACGTGGCGCGCCTGCTCGATCAGCCGCTCGAGCCGCTCGATCGCGTCGCGGCGGTTCGCTTCCTGGCCCCGGTGGCGATGCGCCTCGATCACGATCTCGTCGTACTGCGTGAGCCGCCGCCCCGCGAGCACGCGCAGCCGCTCCTGGCCGGCCTCGTCGAGCAGCGAAGTCGCGCCGACCCGGAACCGCAGCTCGCAGGCCGACGAGACCTTGTTGACGTTCTGGCCGCCCGGGCCGGGGCTGCGCACGTAGGAGAGCGTGTACTCGCCCTCGGGAATCACGCTCTAGTCCTGGCCGTCGGTCGATGGGCGTGATCGGCCGAGCCGTCCGCGGCGCGAGCATGGACGCGGACTTGCCGCCCTCCAGGATGCGGATTTCGCGCTGCGCGGGCGGGATCGTCACGCCGTGCTCGCGGAACAGGGCCCAGATGCGCCGGTTCACGTCCGAGCGCACGTTGTTGACGCCCTCGGCGGGGTCGCCGATCCAGAAGCGCAGCTCGATCTCCATGCCGAAGTCGGCGAACTCGAGCAGGCGCGCGACGGCCGGCGGGTCCTTGAGGATGCGCGGGTGATCGGCGGCCTGCAGCAGCAGGTGCAGCGCGAGCTCGACGTCGTCGTGGTAGGCGATGCGCACCGGCAGCCGGAGCCGGACGCGCGGGTGGCCGTAGCTCCAGTTGATCAGCGGGTTCGTGATCACGTTCTGGTTCGGCACCAGCGTCGCGACGCCGTCGCGGTCGCGCACCACGACGTGCCGGCCGCGCAGCTCCTCGACCCAGCCGAAGCCGGTCGTGCTGGTGCCCGTCGAGCCCGTGAAGCTGATGACGTCGCCGGGCTTGATCGAGCGGTCGATCGAGCAGCACGAAGCCGCTCACGAAGTTCGCGGCGATCGCCTGCAGGCCGAAGCCGAGGCCGAGGCCGATGGCGCCGGAGAACACGGTCAGCGCGGTCAGGTTCGACGCCGGCGGACTGCAGGCCGATCAGCACGCCGAGGGCGATCAGGAAGGCGTAGGCGAACTTGCCGATGCCGATGCGGGTCGACGGCGCCAGCTCCTGGATCGCGTTGATGCGCCGGTCGATCCAGCGCGCGATCCAGACGCTCACGACGACGAAGAACGGTGACCAGCGCGATGGCCTTCAGCACCGACCAGATCGATGATGCGCGTCTTGCCCGTGGTGAGGCCGATCGAATCGAGCGCGGCGATGATCGGGTCGAGCAGGCCGAGCATCTCGGCGGCGATCAGGCGCCCAGACGATGAGGGTGACGCGCAGCTCCCAGGCCTTGATCGTGCGGCTCTTGCCGAGCGAGAGGCGCAGCAGGAAGGTCACGATGCGGATGAACGCGAGCAGCGCGAGCAGCGTGGCGGCCGTCTCGTACCAGGGCCGCGGCTTGCCGCCCGCGAAGAACAGGGCGAGGCCGATGACCACCAGGCCGGCGAGGTAGGGGGCGACGACCGCGAACGCGTCGGAGAGGACGCCGCCCGCGTGGCCGTTGGTGCGCGACAAGGTACCAGCGCCGGCCCCAGAGCACGCCCGCCACGACCAGGACGGTCGGTCACGGCGATCATCGGGGAACTGCGGATTGCCGGCGATGTCCCGGGCGCCGGCGAGGAGGGCCTGGAGGCGCTCGATCATGCGTTCAGGTCCGGTATCAGCTCGCTCTCCAGCCGCAGGATCTGGTCCTTGAGCAGCAGCTTGCGCTTCTTGAGCCGCCGCAGCTGCAGTTCATCGATGTAGATGTCGAGCGAAAGGCGGCAGATCACGTCGTCGAGGTCGCGATGCTCGATGCGCAGCTCGCGCAGGCGCTGCATGCGCGCGAAAAGCTCGGTATTGACCTTGTCTTCGTCCGTCATGCCGGCAGGAAGTCGGACCAGATTGGCCGGATGGAGTCCGGAAGCTTAGCCAATCGACCCGGCGGATTCCACGGAACCGCGGGGTCGTGGAAGTCGGAGCCGACCGAGCCCTCGAGGCGGCAGCGCACGGCGAGCGAGATCGCCTGTTCGCGGTCGTGGACGCCGCCGCCGCCCGTCGAGACCTCGACCCCGTGGCCGCCGGCCGCGGCGAATTCGGTGCACATCTCGCGCCGCGCGCCGGCGGAGAGCGTGTAGCGCATCGGGTGCGCGATCGCGGCCTTGCCGCCGGCCGCGACGATCCAGCCGGTCGCCTCGGCGAGGCCCGGCCATTCGCTCGCGACGTTTCCGGGCCGGCCGCGGCCGAGCCAGCGCGTGAAGGCCGCGCTCGACGTCCGCCGCGGCGCCCGCGGCGACGAGTGCCCGGGCGAAATGGGTGCGCGTCGGCAGGCTTCCCGCCGCGCGGATCGACGGCGAGTGCCGCGGCTGCCCGGCGCGCCTGCCGCGTCGAGCCGGGCCGCAATGCGCTCCGCGCGCTCGTTCGCGCAGCGCCTGCTGGCGCTGCGAGCGCGAGCGTCAGCGTCGGGTTGGCCGGGTCGAGCGCGAGTCCGAGCACGTGGATGGTCCGGCCGCGCCAGCGGCCGACAGCTCGACGCCGGCGACGAAGCCGATGCCGTGCGCCGCGCGCGGCGTCTGCGGCGGCCGCGACGCCTGCGACCGTGTCGTGGTCGGTGAGCGCCATGAGCTTCACGCCGCAGGCCGCGACGTGCGCGACGAGCGCGGCGGGATCGAGCATGCCGTCGGACGCCGTCGAGTGCAGGTGCAGGTCGACCGGGGAGGGCGCGTTCATACGGCGCGCGGGCCGAGGCCCACGGTGTCCACGCGATCGCCGGTCAGGACGACGAAGCCGCGCTGGCGGGCGTAGCCGTCGGCGGTGTAGTCGAAGACGTAGGTGCGGTGCCAGGCGAGCGGCTGGTCGTCGCTGCGCACGATGCGCAGCCGATGGATCGCGACGGTGCCGTCCAGCATCTGCACGCTGGCGCTGCTGCAGGTCTCCTGCGCAACGCGGTTCGCGATCTCGCGCGCCGCAAGGCTCGAGTGCCAGAACAGCCCCAGCAGGCCGAGCGCGGCGACCGAGAGCAGCAGCTCCCAGGTCATCGCAGCAGCGCGAGCCAGTCCGTATCGGCGTCGGCAAAACCCACGAAGTTCGGGTTGAGCGTGTTCTCGCGGTTGTACTCCAGCGGCTCGCCGTCGAGCTTCAGCACCTGGCCGCCGGCCTGCTCGAGCACGCACTGACCGGCGGCCGTGTCCCATTCGCTGGTCGGCCCGATGCGCGGATAGACGTCCGCGAGCCCCTCGGCGACCAGGCACAGCTTCAGCGAGCTGCCGACTTCCACGAATTCGTGCGCGCCGACGCGCTCGAGGAAGGCGTCGAGCGAAGATACCGCGGTGGGAGCGGCTGCCGACCACGCGCACGGGGGCCGGGCCCGCGCCTGGCGACGCGGATCGGCTGGCCGGTCGCCTCGCGGTCGGAACGGAACGCGCCGACACCGTCGCAGGCGTAGTAGGTGCGCTCGAGCACCGGCGCGTGCACGATCCCGAGCACCGGGCGGTGGTTGTCGACGAGCGCGATGTTGACGGTGAACTCGCCGTTTCGCTGCACGAATTCCTTGGTGCCGTCGAGCGGATCGACGATCCAGAGCCGGCTCCAGTTCCGGCGCGTCGAGTAGGGCGCCTGGGCCGCCTCCTCGGAGAGCACCGGGAATCTCCGGCGAGATGCGCCTGAGGCCCGCGAGGATCAGCTTCTCGGAGCGCAGGTCCGCCTCGGTGAGCGGCGAGCGATCCTCCTTCTCCTGCACGCTGAACGACGACGCGTAGACCTCGAGGATCGCGCGCCCGGCCTCGCGCGCGAGCGCGGTCACTTCGAGCAGCATCTGTTTCGGATCGTAGGTCATGTCGGCTCCGGAGAACGGCGCGTTATATCATAGGCGCGTGCAGGTGACGCGCCAATCCGCCCGACTGGTCCGCGATCGACACCGTCCTGCTCGACATGGACGGCACGCTGCTCGACCTCGCCTACGACAAGCGCTTCTGGCAGGAGCACCTGCCGCGGCGCTTCGCCGAGAGCCGGGGCGTTCCGGTCGAGGAAGCGCACCGGCTGATGCGGCCGATCTTCGAATCGACCGCGGGCACGCTCGACTGGTACTGCATCGACTACTGGAGCCGCGCGCTCGCGCTCGACATCGCCGCCCTGAAGCGCTCGACGCGGCACGAGATCGACTGGCTGCCGGATGCGCGCGCCTTCCTCGATCGCGTCAGGGCGTCCGGGCGCCGGCTGGCCCTCGTCACCAACGCCCACCCCGAGATCCTGGCGATCAAGGATGCGCACCTCGGCATCCGCCGGCGCTTCGACGCCGTCTACTCCTCGCACGAGTTCGGCGTACCCAAGGAGAACGTGGAGTTCTGGGGGAGGCTCGCCGCGCGCGAACCGCACGATCCGGCGCGAACGATGTTCGTGGACGACAACGCGGCGGTGCTCGGCGCGGCGCGACAGCACGGCATCCGCTGGCTGTACGCCGTGCACCGGCCCGTGCTGCGCGCGCCGGTGCGCGCGGCGAACGGCTTCGCCGGCGTGGAGTCGGTGCTCGAGCTGGCGCAGGGCCTCGCGGCTCGGCGAAGGGCTAGCGCCGCCGGCGCCCGCCGCCGGACGATCCCGAACGCGACCCGCCGCCATGACCGCGGCCCTGCTGGCGCTCCAGTTCACGCGGCGGCGGACCGTCTTCTTCCTCGTCGCCGAAGGAGCGCGGCGCGTAGTGCGCGGGCCTCAGCTCCCCGAGCTCGGCCGGCTCGTAGCTGCCGACCTGGATCCGGTGGCCGATGAAGGCCTCGATGTCCGGCAGCGACTCGACGTACTGCTCGCAGCCGAAGCTGACGGCGTCGCCCGGCCGCGCCGGCCCGCGCCGTGCGCCCGATCCGGTGCACGTAGTCCTCGGGGTCCTGCGGCAGGTCGTAGTTGAACACGTGGCTCACGTCCGGGATGTGCAGGCCGCGCGCCGCGACGTCGGTCGCGACCAGCGCCGCGAGCTTGCCGTCGTGGAACTCGCGCAGCATGCGCATGCGCTTGCGCTGCGGCACGTCGCCCGACATCGCGGCCGCCACGATCCCGTTGGCGCGCAGCAGGCGCTCGAGCCGCTCGGCGAGGCGCTTGGTGTTGACGAACACGAGCGTGCGCGTCGCCGCACCCTTGCGCAGGAGATGGACCAGCAGCGCCGCCTTCTCCTCCATCGCCGGGTAGTAGATGATCTGGCGCACGCGCTCGGCGGTGATGCGCTCGGGCTCGATCCGGATCAGCTCGGGGTCGTTCATGTGCTCGTAGGCGAGCTCGAGCACGCGGTGCGAGAGCGTCGCCGAGAACAGCATGTTGAGCCGGTGCTCGGGCGCCGGCAGCCTGCGCAGCAGGAAGCGGATGTCCTTGATGAAGCCGAGGTCGAACATGCGGTCGGCCTCGTCGAGGACCATGACCTGCACGTGCCGGAGATCGAAGACGTGCTGGCGCAGGAAGTCGATGGTGCGGCCCGGCGTGCCGATCAGGACGTCGACCCCCGCCTCGAGCGTGCGCCGCTGCTTGTCGTAGTCCACGCCGCCGAAGGCGAGGCCGAGCGAGAGGCCGGTGTACTGCACGAGGATCTCCGCGTCGCGGTGGATCTGGATCGCGAGCTCGCGCGTCGGCGCGAGCACCAGGGCGCGCGGCGAGGTCACGGGCCGGTCCGGCGATGCCGGGTAGCGCAGCAGGTGCGTGAAGAGGGCGACCAGGAACGCGGCGGTCTTGCCCGTCCCGGTCTGCGCCTGGCCCGCGACGTCGAAGCCCGCGAGTGCCCGCGGCAGGGTCTGGGCCTGGATCGGCGTGCACCGCTCGAAGCCCGCATCGGCGATGCCGCGGGCTACGGGTTCAGGCAGGTGAAGGCCGGTGAAGGAAAGGTCCGAAAATTGCTGATGTGTCAACTGATCTCTACTTTGGGCGTCATCACTTGAAAAAAGAACCCCGACGCGCTACAAAAGGGCCCTAGCGGTGCGGTTCCCCGCACGTATTGCTCCCAAACGCGCTGAATATTGTGCCGCATCGGGCATTCGCCCGTCACTGATCAACTTGAAACCAGGAGAAATGCCCGCGTGAGCGGCAATATCGTCCATACGACCGACGCGACGTTCGAGAACGACGTCATCAAGTCCCAAACACCCGTTTTGCTCGATTTCTGGGCTGAATGGTGCGGCCCCTGCAAGGCAATCGCCCCGATCCTCGACGACATCGCGAAGGATTACGCGGGCCGCGTGACGGTGGCGAAGCTCAACATCGACGACAACCGCCAGACGCCCGTGAAGTACGGCGTGCGCGGAATCCCGACGCTGATCCTGTTCAAGAACGGCACCCCGGAGGCGCAGCAGGTCGGCCTGGTCGGCAAGTCCAAGCTGACCGCCCTGCTGGACCAGCACCTGTGAGGGGCTATCTCGGCAACCAGGCGCGCAACCGCCAGAAGGGCCATCGCAATCGCGGCGGCGGCGGCGGGAACGGCCCGCGGCACGGCCAGGAAGGTCTCCCGGTCGACGATCACCCGATGGAAGGCGGCGACGGCGACATCATCTCGCCGGAGGAACTGGCAGCGTCGCGCAGCGCGATGAGCCTCACGGTCCTCAAGAACAAGCCGGTCCACGAGCTCGTGCACCATGGCCGAGTCCATGGGCCTCGAGAACATGGCGCGGCAGCGCAAGCAGGACGTGATCTTCTCGATCCTGAAGACGCATGCGAGGAGCGGCGAGGACATCTACGGCGACGGCGTCCTCGAGATCCTGCAGGACGGCTTCGGCTTCCTGCGCTCCGCCGACAGCTCCTACCTCGCCGGGCCCGGACGACATCTACGTCAGCCCGAGCCAGATCCGCCGCTTCAACCTGCGCACCGGCGACTCGATCTCGGGCCTGATCCGCCCGCCGAAGGACGGCGAGCGCTACTTCGCGCTGCTCAAGGTCGGCGAGATCAACTTCGACACGCCCGAGAGCGCGCGCCACAAGCTGCTGTTCGAGAACCTCACGCCGCTGCACCCGACCAAGCGGCTGAAGCTCGAGCGCGGCAACGGCTCGACCGAGGACCTGACCGCGCGCATGATCGACCTGATGGCGCCGCTCGGAAAGGGCCAGCGCGGCCTCATCATCTCGCCGCCGAAGGCCGGCAAGACGATGCTGCTGCAGAACATCGCGACTTCCATCACCTGGAACCACCCCGACGTCTACCTGATCGTGCTGCTGATCGACGAGCGGCCCGAGGAAGTGACCGAGATGTCGCGCACGGTGAAGGGCGAGGTCGTGGCCTCGACCTTCGACGAGCCGGCGAGCCGGCACGTGCAGGTCGCCGAGATGGTGATCGAGAAGGCCAAGCGCCTGGTCGAGCACAAGCGCGACGTGGTCGTGCTGCTCGACTCGATCACGCGCCTCGCGCGCGCCTACAACACCGTGGTGCCGAGCTCCGGCAAGGTGCTGACCGGCGGCGTGGACGCGAACGCGCTGCAGCGCCCGAAGCGCTTCTTCGGCGCGGCGCGCAACGTCGAGGAGGGCGGCTCGCTGACGATCATCGCGACCGCGCTGATCGACACCGGCTCGCGCATGGACGACGTGATCTACGAGGAGTTCAAGGGCACCGGCAACAGCGAGATCCACCTCGACCGGCGCATCTCCGAGAAGCGCATCTTCCCGGCCTTCAACATCAACCGCTCGGGCACGCGCCGCGAGGAACTGATCACGACCCAGGACGAGCTGGCCAAGATCTGGATCCTGCGCAAGCTGCTGCACCCGATGGACGAGCTGGCGGCGGTCGAGTTCCTGCATCGACAAGATGAAGGACACGAAGACCAACGCGGAGTTCTTCGATTCGATGAAGCGCGGATGAGCGAGGCCCTGCGCCACCTGCGCCGGGTCGACCCGGTGATGGCGCAGCTCATTCGCCGCGCCGGTCCGTACGCGGTCAAGCCCGAACGCGGCGACCGGCGCCTACGAGGCGCTGGTCGCGGCGGTCGCCCACCAGCAGCTCACGGGCAAGGCGGCCAGGACCATCCTCGGGCGCTTCTACGCGCTGTACGGCATCGACTGCTGCCCGGAACCCGCGCACCTCGTCGCGACGCCCGCTCGAGCGGCTGCGCGCCTGCGGCTTCTCGCGCGCCAAGGCGGCGGCGCTCAAGGACATCGCGGCCAAGACGCTCGACGGCACGATCCCGCCCCGGCGTTCGCTCGCGCGCATGAAGGACGACGCGATCATCGAGCGGCTGGTCGAGGCGCGCGGCGTCGGCCGCTGGACGGTCGAGATGTTCCTGATGTTCACGCTCGGCCGGCCCGGACGTGCTGCCGGTGGACGACTACGGGGTGCAGAGCGGCTTCCGCATCGCCTACGGCAAGCGCGCGCTCCCGAAGCCGAAGGCGCTCGCGAAGTTCGGCGAGCGCTGGGCGCCGTACCGCACGACGGCGTCGTGGTACCTTTGGCGGGCGGTGGATCTCGACAGGGAAGCGCGTGGAAAAGCTCCTGAACTGATCGCCCGCCGCGGCACCGTGCTCGGCGACGGCGCCATGGGCACGATGCTGCACCGGGCCGGGCTCACGGACGGCGCGCCGGAGCGCTGGAACGTCGAGCGGCCGGACGTCGTGTCGTCGATCCACCGCGCCTACGTCGAGGCCGGCAGCGACTTCATCTCCACCAACACCTTCGGCGGCACGCGCAACCGCCTCGCGCTCGACGGGCTCGAGGCGCGCCTGGCGGAACTCAACGAGGCGGGCGCACGGCTCGCCCGCGAGGCCGCGGGCGAGCGCCTGGTCGCCGGCTCGATGGGCCCGACCGGCGAGCTGATGGAGCCGCTCGGCCTCCTGACGCCGGACGGCGCACGCGAGTCGTTCGCCGAACAGGCGAGGGCGCTCAAGGCCGGCGGAGTCGACTTCGTGCTGATCGAGACGATGAGCGCGCTCGAGGAAGTCGAGGCGGCGGTGGCAGGCGCGCGCGAGGCGGGGCTGCCTGCCGTCGTCACGATGAGCTTCGACACCCACTTCCGCACGATGATGGGCGTCAAGCCGGTCAACGGCGCTCGCGGCGATCGCGGGCCTCGGCGTGCGCGTGATCGGCGCCAACTGCGGCAACGGCCCCGCGGAGATCGAGCGCGTCCTGACGGAGATGTCGCAGGCGCAGCCTGAGGGTGTCATGCTGATGGCGAAGTCCAACGCCGGCATGCCGCGCTGGAAGGACGACCGCATCACCTACGGCGGCACGCCGGAGGTCATGGCGGACTACGCGCGGACGATGGCGCGGCTCGGCGTCGCGCGTCATCGGCGGCTGCTGCGGCAGCACGCCGGAGCACATTGCGGCGATGCGCAAGGCGCTGGACGCCCGTTAGGCCTTCGCGTCCGGGAATTCCTTGTCGAGGATGCGGACCAGCTCCTCGTCGATGCGGTCGCGGAACATCGCGACCAGGAAGCCGAGCTTGGCCTCGACGACGACGTCGTTCTTGCCGACCGTCACCTTGCCGTTGACGCTCGGGTGGATGACCGACAGGACGTCGCCTTTCCAGGCGCACTCGGCGTCGAACTTCTTCGCCAGCACTTCCGCCACGCGCTCGACTTTCTTGCGCGCCGCCTTCGGCGTCAGGTCGTGCTCGCGGCGCAGGTGGATCTTGCTCATAGCGCACGCCAGCCTATATCGCGTCGGTACTGCATGCCATCCCAGCGGATGCGGTCGACGAGCGCGTAGGCGGCCTTCTGCGCGGCCGCAACGCCGTCGCCGAGGCCGACCGCGCACAGCACGCGTCCGCCCGCGGTGACGCACGCGCCCGCCCACTGACTTCGTCGCCGCGTGGAAGACCTTGCCGGGCAGCTTCGCGGCCTCGTCGAGGCCGTCGATCGCGTCGCCGGTGCGCGGCTCGTCCGGGTAGTTCGCGGCCGCGAGCACGACGCCGAGCGCCGCGCGCGGGTCCCAGTCGGCCTCGGACCGAGTCGAGCCGGCCCGCCAGGGCGGCTTCGCACGAGCGTCACGAGGTCGCTCTTCAGTCGCGCGAGCACGGGCTGCGTCTCGGGATCGCCGAACCGGCAGTTGAACTCGAGCACGTTCGGCGTGCCGTCCTTCGCGATCATGAGGCCCGCGTAGAGGAATCCCGTGTAGCGGCATGCCTTCGGCGGCGAGCCCGGCGAGCGTCGGGTCGAATCACCTCGCGCATGATCCGCTCGTGCAGCGCCGGCGTGACGACCGGCGCGGGCGAGTAGGCGCCCATGCCGCCCGTGTTCGGGCCCTGGTCGCCGTCGCGCAGGCGCTTGTGGTCCTGCGAGGTCGCGAGCGGCAGGACGTGCTTGCCGTCCGCCATGACGATGAAGCTCGCTTCCTCGCCCTCGAGGAACTCCTCGACGACGACCACGCGGCCGGCCTCGCCGAAGTCGCCCGCGAACATGCCTTCCGCGGCGCGGATCGCCTCCTCGGCGCTGGCGGCGATGATCACGCCCTTGCCGGCCGCGAGGCCGTCGGCCTTGACGACGATCGGCGGGCGCTGTGCGCGGATCGCGCGCGGCGTCGAAGGTCTCGCGCGTGAACGCCGCGTAGCCGCGCCGTCGGGATGCCGATGGCGCACCAGGAATTCCTTGGTGAACTGCTTGCTGCCCTCGAGCCGCGCCGCAAGCTGCCGCGGGCCGAAGCAGGCGAGGCCCGCCGCCTCGAAAGCGTCGACGACGCCCGCGACCAGCGGCCCCTCCGGCCCGACGATCGTGAGTGCGACGCCCTCGCCGCGGGCGAGGGCGACGAGCCCGGCGATGTCGTCGCCGGCGACCGGCGCGTTGCGGCATTTCGGCTCGAGCGCCGTGCCGGCGTTGCCCGGCGCGACCAGGACCTCGGTGACCCGCGGCGACTGCGCCAGCTTCCAGGCCAGCGCGTGCTCGCGGCCGCCGCCGCCGATGACCAGGACCTTCATCGGCCTCAGTGCCGGAAGTGGCGCATGCCGGTGAAGACCATCGCGATGCCGCGCTCGTCGGCGGCCGCGATGACCTCGTCGTCGCGCAGCGAGCCGCCCGGCTGGATGACGGCGCGGATGCCGAGCTCCGCCGCGGCGTCGAGGCCGTCGCGGAACGGGAAGAAGGCGTCCGAGGCCATGACGCAGCCCGCGACGTCGAGCTTCGCGTCGGCGGCCTTGATCGCGGCGATGCGCGTCGAGACGACGCGGCTCGTCTGCCCGGCGCCGATGCCGACCGTGCGGCCGTCCTTCGCGAACACGATCGCGTTCGACTTCACGAACTTGCAGACGCGCCAGGCGAAGAGCAGGTCCGCGAGCTCGGCGGCCGAGGGCGCGCGTCGCGTGACGACCTTGAGCGTCGGCGGCGTCGACCGGCCGTCGTCGCGCGTCTGCACGAGCAGGCCGCCGGCGACGGACTTGAGCTCGATCGCCGGCCCGGCAGCGCCGGCCGAGCGGCCCGGTTTCCAGCACGCGGATGTTCTGCTTGCCCGCGAGCACCTCGAGCGCGCCGGGCTCGCACGGCCGGCGCCACGATCACCTCGACGAACTGCCGCTCGACGATGGCCGCGGCCGTCGCGGCGTCGAGCGGGCGGTTGAAGGCGATGATGCCGCCGAAGGCCGAGGTCGGGTCCGGCTCGTAGGCACGCAGGTAGGCCTCGTGCAGGCCGGCCGCCACGGCGACGCCGCAGGGATTCGCGTGCTTGACGATCACGCAGGCGGGCGCGTCGAACTGGCGCACGCACTCGATGGCGGTGTCCGCGTCCGCGATGTTGTTGAAGGAGAGTTCCTTGCCCTGCAGCTGCCGCGCCGTCGCGACGCCCGCGCCCGCGGCCAGCGGGTCGGCGTAGAACGCGGCGCGCTGGTGCGGGTTCTCGCCGTAGCGCAGGTCCTGCTTCTTGCGGAAGCCGGCCGCGAGGGACTCCGGGAAGTGCGTCGTCGCCCTGCTGGCGCCGCAGCCAGCCGGAAACCAGCGCGTCGTACTGTGCCGTGTGGCCGAAGGCCTTGGCGGCGAGTCGCCGGCGCGTTGCCTCGCTGACGCCGCCCGCGCGCGAGTTCGGCGAGCACGCCCGCGTAGTCCGCGGGATCGACCAGCGACGGTGACGCGCGCGTGGTTCTTGGCGGCGGCGCGCAGCATCGCGGGGCCGCCGACGTCGATGTTCTCGATCGCGTCCTCGTAGGTGCAGTCGGGTTTCGCGATCGTCTCCGCGAACGGATAGAGGTTGATGACGAGCGACGTCGATCGGGGCGATGCCCTGCGCGCGCATCACGGCGTCGTCCGTGCCGGCGCGGCCGAGCAGCGCGCCGTGCACCTTCGGGTGCAGCGTCTTGACGCGCCCGTCCATGATCTCGGGAAAGCCCGTCAGCGCGGCGACCTCGGTCACGGCGAGCCCGGCGGATGCGAGCGCGCGTGCCGTGCCGCCGGTCGAAATCAGCTCGAAGCCGCGGCCTGCGAGCTCGCGCGCGAGCTCGACGATGCCGGTCTTGTCGGAAACGGAGAGCAACGCCCGCCGGGCGCCGGGACTCGCCATCGGCTCAGTTGGCCAGGCCGTACTCGCGCAACTTCTTGCGCAGCGTGCCCCGATTGATGCCGAGGATCGTCGCGGCGCGGCTCTGGTTGCCCTCCGCGTAGTCCATCACGGCCTGGAACAGCGGCAATTCCACCTCGCGCATGACGAGGTCATAGAGCCGGCCCGGTCGATGGCCGTTCAGGCTGTCGAAGTAGTCGCTGAGGGCCTGCTCGGTGTGGTCGCGCAGCGGGATTGCGCGGGAGTGCCCGTTCACGGGACGGGCCCGGTGCTTTGCGGTCATTGCCAATTGGTCCCCGATTTCCGCTCGTCATCATCGATCAGGCTGCCCGCGCAACGCGGCCGATCAGTCCTGACAGGAACTCGCCGGTGAGCCGGTGCTGCTCCCTCGCGCATTCCGTCGTCAACAGCCCGACCGGCAAGTGCCCGACCTCCGGATGAAGGCGGCAATACCAGCCGAGATGTTTGCGCGCCACGCGGACTCCTTTTTCCCCGCCGTAAAACGAGTAAAGGGCCTCGAGGTGCGCGAGCATGATACCACGGACCTCGTCGAGCGCAGGCCGGGGCGCGGCGTTTCCAGCGAGGCCCGCGCGGAGTTCCCGGAAGATCCAGGGCCGGCCCTGGGCGGCGCGACCGATCATCACGCCGTCGGCTCCGCTTAGTTCCAGCGCCTTCAAGGCCTTGGCTGGACTATCGATGTCGCCGTTCACGAATACCGGCAGGCGGACGGCACGCTTGACCTCGGCTGCCGTCTCGTACTCGGCCTCGCCCGAGAAGAAATCGGCGCGCGTGCGGCCGTGCACGGCGAGGCCCGCCACGCCCTCACGCTCCGCGATGCGCGCGATCGCGACGGCATTGCGGTTCTCGCGGTCCCAGCCCGTGCGCATCTTGAGCGTGACCGGCACGCGCGCAGCCGCGACCACCGCGGCCAGGATGGCACCGACCAGCGACTCGTCGCGCATGAGCGCGGAGCCGGCCGCCCGATTGCATACCTTCTTGGCCGGGCAGCCGAAGTTGATGTCGATGACCTGCGCCCCGAGATCCGACGTTCATGCTCGCGGCCTCGGCCATCATCGCCGGGTCGTAGCCCGCGATCTGCACGACGCGGGGCTCGGGCTCGCCGCTATGGTCGAGCCGATGACGCGACTTGGCCGTTTTCCAGAGCCTGACGTCCGACGTCACCATCTCGGATGCGGCGACGCCCGCGCCCATGCTGCGGCAAAGACGACGAAACGGCAGGTCCGTGACGCCGGCCATCGGCGCGAGCGCGAGTGGCGCCGCGAGCTCGTAAGGGCCGATCTTCATTGGCGCGCAGTCTTGATCTGGTTCGCGCAGCGCACGCCGCCCTGGGCCGGCAGGCAGACGTCGAGCTCGAATCCGACCGCCTCGGAACCCGGGTCGACGATGCGGATGAGGGCGTCGGCGCGCTGGCCCGGCGCGAGCAGGCTCGGCGCCCCGCTGCCCGGCAGGTAATCGTCAGGGCCGACGTCGCGCTGGCCGAGCGTTCCGCCGAAGCGGTCCTGGAGCGTCAGGCGCAGCAGCGGGAGCGGTTGCGCGTAGCTCGCGCGGTTGACGATGCTCGCACGCAGCATGAGGCGGTTCGCCTCGCGCGGATCGCTGGCGGCGCCCCACTGGCGCAGTTCGTAGGCCGAGAGGTCGGTCGGCGCGAGGACGGAGAGCCCGAGGAAGTCGTAGGCGCCCGCGAGCGCCGGGCCGAACGTCTCGTTGCGAACGATGTCGTTGCGCCCGGCATGCACGACCTGCAGCACGAAGACGAGGGCGAGGATCGCGACACCCGCCACCCACGGCCAGCGCTGGTCCAGGAGCGAGGACGTTTCCGGCTCGTCGGGTTCGAATTCCCGCGCGGCCTCGGCCCGCGCATTGGCTTCCTCCGCGAGGCGCCTGCGCATCTCTTCCGGAATCAGGATGCGCGGCGCGGTGAGTCCGGCGGGTGCGGGCGGTGCGAGGGGCTGCGGCGCAGGCTCGGCCTCCGGTTCGGGGACCGGCAGTGTCTCGAGCACGATGGACTCGCCGGCATCGACCTCTTCTTCTTCGCTTCTTCTTCGCCGGGTCCGGATCGTCACTCTCCTCGAGGACGAGGATCGGGTGTTCGTCGGTGCTGTCGAGGTCGATCGGCGGCTCGGCGACGGCGAGGTTCGCCGCTGCCTGGCCCGGATCGAAGGTCGCAAGCGCGGGATTCTCGACCACGAACAGGCGATCGAGGTCCTCGGCGCCGCCGTGAAACTCCATCGCCAGTGCCTCGTCGTCCCCGGTCTCCGCGGAAGGCGGGGAGGCGGGCGCGTCGGGTACATCGGGCACGGCGACGAGTTCGATGGGAGCGGAGAGCTCGATGTTCTCGCTGCCGGGCAGTTCCTCGACCGTCATCGAGTCGTCCGGCGAGGGCGCCGCGTCCTCGGCCGACGCCTTGAACTCCCGCTCGCTCAGGTTCTCGAGCGCATTGAAACTGGTGGAGCAGACGCCGCAGCGGACGTCGCCCTGCGCGGCCCGCAGGGCTTCCGCGGTGATGCGAAAGACCGTCGCACAATCAGGGCACTGGGTGTACACGCCTACTCCACGCGGCGCCGGCCCGCGAGCAGGGTCCAGCCATCGCGTTCCGCCACCGGGCCGATATCAAACCACGGCTGGTAGGCCTGCGCTACCTCGCCCGCCTGGCGCGACAGCAGGCCCGCGAGCACCAGCGCGCTGCCCTGGCCTGCACGCGACGCGAGATCCGGGGCGAGTGCGACGAGCGGCCCGGAAAGGATGTTGGCGAGCACGACGTCGTATCCGCCGCCCACGTCGCTGGCGCGCGCGGGGATCTCGATTCGATCGGCGAGTCCGTTCTTGGCCGCATTCTCGCGTGTCGCCTGCAGGGCCTGCGGGTCGATGTCGAAGGCGGTCGCGCGGGCCGCGCCGAGCCGGAGTGCGGCGAGGGCGAGGATCCCGGAACCGCAGCCGTAATCGAGCACGCGCTCGCCGCCCCGGATCGCGCCGTCGAGCCATTCCAGGCACAGCGCCGTGGTTGCGTGCGTGCCGGTGCCAAAGGCGAGGCCGGGGTCGAGCTCGAGCACCACGGCGTCCGGCTCCCCGGGTCGCTGGCCGGCCGGGCAGACCCAGAGGCGCCGGCCGAACCGCATCGGCCGGAAGTCCTTGAGCCACTCGCGCTCCCAGATCCGGTCCTCGACGCGTTCAGCGACGACGCGGCCCGGGGCGAGTCCGAGGACCGCCTCGAGCGTCGCTGCGATCAGCGCCGGTTTTGCGGCCAGGTCGAACAAGGCCCGCAGGCGGACCTCCTGCCAGAGCGGAGTCTCGCCGGGCGCCGGCTCGAGCAGCGGCTCGTCGCCCGCGTCAGCAAGCCACAGCGCGATCGCCCCGAGCTGCGCGACAGGCGTCCTCGGCGCGCGCCAGGTCGCGGCCCGGGAGCTCGATGACGAGCTGGTGGAATGGCATCGACGCACTCGACCGGGTCTACTTGAGCCCGAGTCGGCGCTCGAGGTAGTGGATGTCGAGCCCGCCCTGGCGGAAGGCCGAGTGACCGAAGATTTCCAGGTGGAGCGGCGCGTTGGTCTTGATGCCTTCCACGACCATCTCGGAAAGCGCGTTGCGCATGCGCGCGATCGCCGTGTCGCGGGTCTCCCCGTAGGAAATCAGCTTGGCGATCAGCGAGTCGTAGAAGGGCGGCACGTTGTAGCCGGAGTACAGGTGGCTGTCCACGCGCACGCCCGGACCGCCCGGCGCGTGCCAGAGGCGCACCGGCCCCGGGGACGGCGCGAAGGTCTTCGGGTCCTCGGCGTTGATCCGGCACTCCATCGCCCAGCCGCGCAGGACGATGTCCTCCTGCTTGAAGGGCAAGGGCTCCCCGGCCGCGATCCGCAGCTGCATCTTGACGATGTCGATGCCCGTGACGAGCTCGGTCACCGGGTGCTCCACCTGCACGCGGGTGTTCATCTCGATGAAGTAGAAGTTGCCGTCCTCGTAGAGGAACTCGAGCGTGCCGGCGCTGCGGTAGCCGACCGCGGTGCAGGCGGCGACCAGGCGATCCGTCATCTCGCCGCGCTGCTTCGCCGTGATGCCGGGCGCCGGCGATTCCTCGATGATCTTCTGGCGGCGGCGCTGCAGCGAGCAGTCGCGCTCGCCGAGGCAGACGACGCTGCCGTAGTTGTCGCCGAGCATCTGGAACTCGATGTGCCGCGGCTTCTCCAGGAATTTTTCCATGTAGACCGTGTCGTTGCCGAACGCGGCCAGGGCCTCGGTCTTGGCGACGTTGATCGCGTTGACGAGCGTCGCGTCGCTGTGCACGACCCGCATGCCGCGCCCGCCGCCGCCGCCGGAGGCCTTGATGATCACGGGGTAGCCGATCGCGCGGGCCATCCGGAAGCACTCGTCCTGGTCCTCGGGGAGCGGGCCGTCGGAGCCCGGCACGCAGGGCACGCCGTGTTCCTTCATGGCGCGGATCGCCGAGACCTTGTCGCCCATCTGCCGGATGGTCTCGCTCTTCGGCCCGATGAAGACGAAGCCGCTGTTCTCGACCCGCTCGGCGAAGTCCGCGTTCTCCGACAGGAAACCGTAGCCCGGGTGGATGCCGACGGCGTCGGTGACCTCGGCGGCGCTGATGATCGCCGGCATGTTGAGGTAGCTCTCGCGCGAGGAGGGCGGGCCGATGCAGACCGTCTCGTCGGCGAGCAGCACGTGCTTCAGGTTCTGGTCGGCCGTGGAATGCACGGCGACCGTCTTGATGCCGAGTTCGCGGCAGGCGCGCAGGATGCGAAGCGCGATCTCGCCGCGGTTGGCGATGACGACCTTGTCCAGCACCGGTCTACTCGATCGCGAACAGGGGCTGGCCGAACTCGACCGGCTCGCCGTTCTTGGCCAGCACGGCGACCACGCGGCCGGCGCGCTCGCTCTCGATCTGGTTCATCATCTTCATCGCCTCGATGATGCAGAGCACCTGGCCGACGCGGACCTCCTGGCCCACCTCGACGAAGGACTTCGCGCCGGGCGCGGGCGAGCCGTAGAAGGTGCCGACCATGGGCGCCGTGACGAGGTTTTCGTCGCGCGCCGCAGGCGTGGCGGGCGCCGCAGTCGCCGCCACCGGTGCGGCGGCCGGCGCGGGCGGCGGCGGCCACGGGCGCGGCGGGTATCGCCTGGGCCATGAGCGCGGGGTGCTGGCTCGTGCGCGCGATTCGCACGGACTCTTCGCCCTCGGTGATTTCGATTTCGGCGAGCCCTGACTCCTCGAGGAGTTCAATGAGCTTCTTGATCTTGCGGATATCCATTATTTCTTTATCTCCCCGGTTGCCGCATCGAGGCGGTCCAGCGCGGCCTGTAGCGCGAGCTCATAGCCCTGCGCACCGAGACCGACGATGCTGCCCGCCGCGATGTCCGAAAAATACGAGTGCCGGCGGAAGGGCTCCCGCGCGTTGACGTTGGACAGGTGAACTTCGATGAACGGGACCGCGACCGCGAGCAGCGCGTCCCGCAATGCAATGCTGGTGTGGGTGAAGGCACCCGGGTTTACGATCGCATAGTCGGCGGGCGTGGCCGCCAGGGCCTGGACCCGGTCGACCAGTTCGTGTTCCGCATTGCTCTGGAAGCACTCGAGTACCGCGCCGCGCCCACTCGCGAGCGCCTTCAGCCGCTCTTCGATGGCCGGCAAGGTGACGTCGCCATACCAGCCCGGCTCGCGGCGGCCGAGCAGGTTCAGGTTGGGTCCATTGATGAGCAGGATCCGGTGCACCGGATCATTCTAGATTATGTAGCGAACGGCGTCGAACGGTCGTCAAATTACCCGATCTTGGGGGTCTGGGTTCGAATTCGCTGTTGGGCCGTCTGCAGGTCGATCTCGCCGGCATCGAGCGCCCGGACGGCGGACAGGATGACGTCCGCCTGCGGACGATGCAACTCGCCGAGATGGATCGTCACGATCCGGCCGCTCCGGTCAACGAACGCCGTATACGGCAGGCCGAGCGAGCGCATGCCGAACGCCGCGGAGGCGTCCAGGCCGTCCTGTTCGCCGATCAGGACCGTGTACTCGATCGGGGTCTCGGCCAGGAAGCGCAGGACGTCCTCGCGGAAATCGATGGCGATGCCGATCAGCGCGAATTCCGCGAGCGCCGGGTCACGCGCGAGCTCGTTCAGCATCGGGATCTCGCGCCGGCAGGGCGCGCACCAGGTCGCCCAGAAGTTGATGATCTGCGGCCGGCCGTCCCATTCGCTGAGGCTGCGCAGCTTGCCGTCCCGGTCCGCCAGCGTGACGTCGGGTCGCCGGTCGGGGATCACGGAGGCCGGCGCTTCCGGCACAGGAGCCGCGATCGGGGCGGCAGCCTCGGGCGCCAGCCAGCTGCGGCTCGCGAGAAAGGCGGCGGCGCCTGCGCCGAGCGCCAGCAGGACAACGAGGATCCAGCGGCCCGGGCCCGCCATCTTCAGCAATCGCGCGCCAGGCGTGCGAGATGCGCGCGGAAGTCTTCCGCGTTCACGAAACCGACCAGGCGGAACGGCCGGCACTCGCGGCCGTCGGCGCTGAAGAAGGCGGTGGTGGGCGGGCCGTAGACGCCGAAGCGCCGGAACAGCGCCTGGTCCGCTTCGTTGTTCGCGGTCACGTCCGCCTTCAGCAGCACGAAGCCGGCGAGGTCCGATTGCACTTCGGGCACCGAGAAGGTGTATTTCTCCATCTCCTTGCAGGAGACGCACCAGTCCGCATAGAAATCGAGCATCGCGGGCTGGCCTGCCGCCTTGGCCGCCGCGAGTTCGCGGTCGAGGTCCTCGATGGAAGCGACCTTGCGGAATGGCAGCGATTCCACGGCCGCTGAAGTCGTCGCGCCCCCGAGGCCGGGCAGCGCCACGCCGCGCAGGGGCTGCAAGGGGTCATGACCGCCGGCCGCTGCACCGATCATCATGATGACGCCCCAGACGATGGCCGCGAGGCCAAAGCCCTTCGACAACAGGCGTGACGCATCGGAGCCCGCGGCCGTGCGGCCAAAGCCGCCGAAGTAATAGCCGGCGACGATCACGAGCAGCGCCCAGAGCGCCAGCGTCAGCGAGCCCGGCAGCACGCGCTCCAGCATCCAGACCGCGACCCCAAGGAAAAGCACGCCGAACAGGGCCTTGACCGTCGTCATCCAGGGTCCGGCATGCGGCAGGAAACGCCCGCCCGCGACCCCGACCAGGAGGAGCGGGGCACCCATGCCGATGCCCATCGCAAAGAGGGCGAGTGAACCGCGCAGGACGTCGCCGGTCTGGCCGATCACCGCGAGGGCGGCGACCATGGGCGGCGCGACGCAGGCCGTCACGACCAGCGCCGACAAGCGCTCCCATGATCGCCGTCCCGATGAAGCTGCCGGACTTCTGCCGGCCCGACACGCCCGCGAGGCGCGTTTCGAGGGCCGCCGGGATCTTGAGGTCGAAGAGCCCGAACATCGCGAGCGCGAGGACCACGAACAGCGCCGCGAAGGTAATGATGATCCAGGGTTGCTGGAAGAAGGCCTGGGCCTGCTGGCCCGCGGCCGCGAACGCGGCGCCGGCCGCCGTATAGGTCAGTGCCATGCCGAGCACGTAGACCACCGACAGCAGGAAGGAGCGCCGCGGCGTCGCCGCCGCGCCCTGGCCGGCGATGATGCCCGACAGGATCGGGATCATCGGCAGCACGCAGGGCGTGAAGGCGAGCAGGAGGCCGAAGCCGAAGAAGCTCGCCATGACCACGAACAGGCTGCCGTCCGCGATCAGTCCCGACAGGCGGTCCTGCTCGGAGACCATGGGCGCCGCCGCTTCGCGCGGCGAAGCCGTGCCGGGCGGCGGCATCGTGATCGACACCGTCCGGGTCACCGGCGGGTAGCACAGGCCCGCGTCCGCGCAGCCCTGGTAACTCACCTCGAGCTCGAAGCTCGAGGCGCCCTCCGGCCGCGTGACCGGCACGGTCGCGGTCAGGAGGTCGTAATAGACCTCGACGTCGCCGAAGAACTCGTCCGTCTTCTTCTTGCCGTCCGGCATCGCGATCTCGCCGAGCACGAAGCCGGGTGTCGCGGTTTTCGCCGAAACGCGGTGCCGATAGAGGTAGTAGCCGGGCGCGACCTGCCAGTCGAGCAGCACTTGATCGCCCCCGTCGGGCATCGCCGTGAAGACGAAAGCCTGGTCGACCGGCAGGAACTGGTCTTCGTTGGAGACCGGGCCGAGCAGGCCCTGGGCAGGCGGCGGCGCCCGCCATCGCGAGGCCGAAGAGGCAGATCAGGAGCCTGAATTTCTTCATCGCGGCCGAGAGGTTAGCGGCCCAACTCGGCAATTGTCGCGACGGCCTGCCCGTTTTCCGCATCGCCGCACCGTCGGGCCCTCGCGACACGGCAGAATATGTGTTCATATTCAATAAGTTGCGCGGCGTTATCACTCGACGCACCGAGAGTGCTTGAATTTGCAGTGCCGATCCCTATCATTAGCACCCGTCAGGCCCGAGTGCCAACCGAATTCCCAAGGAGTGTTGACCCATGAAGATCCGTCCGCTTCATGATCGAGTGATCGTCAAGCGCGAAGATGAAGAGCGCAAGTCCCCTGGCGGCATCGTGATCCCCGATACCGCCGCCGAGAAGCCGATCCGCGGCAAGGTCGTCGCCGTCGGCAAGGGCAAGATCCTGGAAGACGGCAAGGTCCGTCCGCTCGACGTGAAGGTCGGCGACCGGATCCTGTTCGGCAAGTACGGCGGAAACGAAGTCAAGGTCGACGGCGAAGAGCTCCTCGTGTTGCGCGAGGAAGACGTCATGGCCGTCATCGAAAAGTAATCCAGAGGACCACGAATCATGGCAGCCAAGGAAGTCAGATTTTCGGATGACGCGCGGACCCGCATGGTGCGCGGCGTCAACCTGCTCGCGAACGCCGTCAAGGCGACGCTCGGCCCGAAGGGCCGCAACGCCGTGCTCGAGAAGAGCTTCGGCGCCCCGACCGTCACGAAGGACGGCGTGTCGGTCGCGAAGGAAATCGAGCTGAAGGACAAGTTCGAGAACATGGGCGCGCAGATGGTGAAGGAAGTCGCTTCCTCCACCTCGGACGAGGCCGGTGACGGCACGACGACCGCGACCGTGCTCGCGCAGGCGATCATCCGCGAGGGCATGAAGGCCGTCGCCTCGGGCATCAACCCGATGGACGTCAAGCGCGGCGTCGATCTCGCCGTCATCGCGGCCGTCGAGGAGCTCAAGAAGCTCTCGAAGCCCTGCAAGGACTCGAAGGCCATCGCCCAGGTCGGCACGATCTCGGCGAACAGCGACGAGGCGATCGGCAAGAAGATCGCCGAGGCGATGGAGAAGGTCGGCAAGGAAGGCGTGATCACCGTCGAAGAGGGCTCGGGCCTCGACAACGAGCTCGAGGTGGTCGAGGGCATGCAGTTCGACCGCGGCTACCTGTCGCCGTACTTCATCAACAACGCCCAGAACCAGACCAGCGAACTCGACAGCCCGTACGTGCTGCTGTACGACAAGAAGGTCTCGAACATCCGCGAGATGCTGCCGCTGCTCGAGGGCATCGCGAAGGCGGGCAAGCCGCTGCTCGTGATCGCCGAAGACGTCGAGGGCGAGGCGCTCGCGACGCTGGTGGTGAACACCATCCGCGGCATCGTGAAGGTCTGCGCGGTCAAGGCGCCGGGCTTCGGCGACCGCCGCAAGGAAATGCTGAAGGACATCGCGATCCTCACGGGCGGCACCGTGATCGCGGAGGAAGTGGGCCTGTCGCTCGAGAAGGCGACGCTCAACGACCTCGGCAGGGCCAAGAAGATCGTCGCCGAGAAGGAAAACACGACGATCATCGACGGCGCCGGCAAGGCCAGCGACATCAAGGCGCGGGTCGACAACATCCGCCAGCAGATCGAGGACGCCACCTCCGACTACGACAAGGAGAAGTTGCAGGAGCGCGTCGCGAAGCTCTCCGGCGGCGTCGCCGTGATCAAGGTCGGCGCGGCCACCGAGATCGAGATGAAGGAAAAGAAGGCCCGCCTCGAAGACGCGCTGCACGCGACCCGTGCCGCAGTCGAAGAGGGCGTGGTCCCGGGTGGTGGCGTTGCGCTGGTCCGCGCCCAGAAGGCGCTGGACAAGCTCACGGGCATCAACGAGGACCAGAACGTCGGCATCCGCATCCTGTCGCGCGCGATCGAAGAGCCGCTGCGCCAGATCGTGCAGAACGCCGGTGAAGACGGCTCGGTCGTCCTCGCCAAGGTGCGCGAGAGCAAGGGCAGCCACGGCTACAACGCCGCGACCGGCGAGTACGGCGACATGATCGAGATGGGCATCCTGGACCCGACGAAGGTCACCCGTCTCGCGCTGCAGAACGCCGCGTCCGTTGCGGGCCTGCTCCTCACCACCGAGGTGATGGTCGCCGAGGCTCCGAAGGACGACCATGACCACCCGCCGATGGGCGGTGGCGGCATGGGCGGCATGGGCGGAATGGATATGTAAGGCCGCAGGGCTTTACGGTCGATACGGAAACCCCGCCGAATGGCGGGGTTTCTTTTTGCGCATCCAGATTCGACCACCCGCTTATGTAAAGCGCGGCGCGCCGACATTCGTTGACTCCCGGGCCGCATAGGCGTATCCCCAAACTATCAATCAGGGACGATATCCGCCGCAGAGGGAGTTGCTCCGAACTCACCGACTACGCTAGGGGAGAAATCCAAATGAGAATGCTATGTGCCTGGGCGCTCGCAGGAGTGGCCCTGATGGCGGCTGGTGCCGCCAACGCGACCAACTGCAACAACGCGGATTTTCGCAAGCTGCAGTTCTTTTCGAGCGATACGGGCGGAATTCTGTGGCAGAACCAGCGGTTCGATTCGCCGCTCGATACGAACTCCCAGCGGCTGCTGGTGCATCTCCTCCGCCAGGACAGCGACGATTGGGCCGGCGCGTACTCGAATTGCACGGGTATCGAGGGCAAACTGGTCGGCGCCGTCAGGAACCTGTCCTTCGATTTCCTGAATGACACTGCCGAGCCGTACGTGCACATCGGCGCAGGCGCGCCGCGCTTCTCCGTTGACATCGACAGCGATGGCGACGGTGACTGGGACTTTTCGGCATTCCTCTCCGCGTTCTACTGCCAGGGCACGACCACCGACGCCGGCTGGAGCCGCGCGGACTTCACCGGGCAGACCGCATTGAACGCCTGCTCGATATGGGTTGACAACGTGCAGTACTTTTCGGACGGCACGCGCTCGGCATGGAAGGTGTACGCGGACGCCAACCCGGCACACAAAGTGATGTCGTGGCTCGGAGCTGCGTACCTCATCATGGACGAGGAGGGCACGGCCTTTGTCGATCGTCTGGCTTTCTACAACAAGATGTATATCCAGAACGGCCACGGCTCGGCCGCCATCAAGAACTGCCCCTCCGAAGCGAGCTGCTGAGAATCACACGGCTTGGGGTACCTAAGGGCCCGGGAGGCAACTCCCGGGCCTTTTTTGTTATGGGGTGACGCGGCGACGCGCCTTGAGCAGCACGGCCACCGGTTCCGGCCGGCCGTTCCAGTAATCGAGGCGCACGCGCCCGTCGGGAAGCCGGCTCACCGTCGCGGGAATCGAACTGGAACGAGCAGTACCAGCCTGACGGCAGCACGACGGCGTTGCGCGGCCTGCCGAGGCTGCGGTCGAACACCAGCTCGTCGCCGTCCAGCCGGTAGCTGACCGGCGCGGTGTAGGTCTCGGTGATCCGCAGCCGCAGCGACTGCCCGGGCTTCACGGGCGCGAAAGGGAATCACCACGACGCGCGCGTCGGGCTCGACCGTTTCGCCGGCATTGATCTTCATTGCGGCCATTTCGGCGCCGCTCATCTCCTTCGCCTCCAGCGGCTCGCCGGTATCCAGGATGCGCGCCGACGGATGGCTGGCCGTGCTGCCGGTGCGGACGACGTTGGCGTAGCCGTTGATGCCCGGGCGCGACTCGGTGTAGTCGTGGTAGAGCTGGAACGCGTGCGACTCGGGCTGCTGCAGGAAGTAGACGATGTCGCGGTCCTGGTGCGCGCGCTCGGCGAGGCGATCCTCCTCGGTCTCGCCTTCGAAGGGCGATTCCCAGCTGCGCTGCTGCGTCGCCGCTTTCGGCGCCGCCGCCGCGCCGGTCCGCGCACCCTTCGCCGCGCGCAGCACGAGCGGCGCTTCGCCTTCGGTGCCGTTGACGAAGCTGATGCCGATCCGGCCGTCGGGTTCGGTGAGGATCTGCGAAGGCACGGTGAGGCCGACGACCTCGTAGCCCGCGGGCAGCACGACCTTGTTGCGGCGTATGCCGAGCGGCCGGTCGAACACGATCGTGTTGCCGTCTACGTAGTAGCTCTTCTTGTCCTCGTAGGTCTTGAGGATGACGAGGCGGGCCTGGCCGTTCGCCGGCACGGGGCGCGCGAGCGTCACCTTGATGTAGTCGGTGTCGAGGTCGGCGTCGGGCATCAGCGGGTCCCGACGCGCGTCGGCGCCGCTCACGACCTCGAAGTGCAGCGGCTGGCCGGTCATGGCGTCGAGCACGGCTTCGTCGCTCGCGACGCTGCCCTTGCGGATGGGGTTGTAGAAGGTCCGCGCGCCGGCGGTCGTGGCGGTGACCTCGTAGGTGATCCTGAACTTGCCGCTCTCGGGCGCGAGCAGTTCGTAGCGCGTGTAGGCGTCGGTTTCGGACTGGGCCGCCGTGGCGGCCGGCAGGTAGATGCCGTCCGCGGGCGGCTCGGCGGCTGACGCGCCCGGAAGAAGCCGGGCCGAACGTGAGGAGGAGGGCGAGGCCCAGGATGCGTGCGAGTGCGGAATTCACGGGCTGCGTCTCCGGAGCCGTTGTTGCCGGAATGATACCTGCAAGCCGGGCGAAGCCCGGCGCGCTCTTCACCTCAGAGGTGCGTCGAGCAGGCGCCTGAGACCCGACTTCAGGTCCGCATGCACGGCCTGCGAGTTGACCTCGGGCATCAGCGGCCCGAGCACTGGATCGCCTTCAGCGGCCTGTGCGCTCCGCGCCCGCCGCCTGGCTGCCAGACGCCAGGCAGCGAGGGCGAGCCCGGCACCGTTCAGGTACGCCGCCAGCACGCGCGCCTGCCGCAGCGCGGCCCGGGGCGTGAGCCCCAGCGCCGTGAAGCAGCCCGAGCACCCGGCCGACCGCGGCGAGGGCCCGGGGCGTGTGCAGGAGGCGCGTGGCGACCAGCGGGAACGCATTGGGACAGGCCTCGCGGCCAGCGCGAGGTAGGCATCGGCAAAGGCCGCGAGCGACCTTGCGCGGATCGGGACCGGGTTCGGTAGCCGCGGAGCAGCGAATCGAACAGTTCGTCGACGACCGCGTCGAGGACGCCGTCGATCCCGTCGACATGGTGGTAGAGGGACATCGCCTCGCAACCGAGGTCGCAGCGAGGCGACGCAGGCTGAGGTCGGCCAGCCCGCCCGCCTCGATGCGCGCCAGCGCAGCCTCGGGCGATTCGTTCGCGGCCGAGCCCCGTGGTCGCCTTGCGCTGTCGCCTGCCGGGTTTCATCTTGACATCTTACAGTGTAAGACTTATGGTGACCAGCACCCTTACAGTCGTAAGCCAGAGGACGAGACCATGACGCGCATTTCGATATTTGCCGCCGCTGCAATTCTGCCGGCATCGCCACGGGCGACGCCCGGGCGGACGACGCATTCGCCTGCACTGCCGAGATCGCGCCAGCAGAACGAGGCCACGGTGCGGATCGTCTTCGAGGAGATCCTGGGCAAGGGCCGGATCGCCGAGAACGAGCACATCTATCACCCCGATTTCGTGGCGCGCGGGATGACCCGCGATGCGACCCGTGCCGAGGATCGCGCGGCGAGCGAAGGCTGGCGCAGCATGGCGCCGGACCTGCAGATGAAGGTCCTGCACCTCGTGTCCGACTGCGACTACGTCGCCGCCCACTTCGAGGGCAGCGGCACCAACACGGGGGAGGGCAACGGCTTCCCCGCGACGGGTCGGACGATACGCGTGCGCGGCATGACCATCTTCCGGCTAGCGGACGGCCGGATCATCGAGGAGTGGTCGTCGTTCGATCAGTACGCGCTGCTCAAGCAACTGGGACTCATTCAGTAGCCGCTTCCGGCAGGAACAGCGCCGGGTCCACCATCGTGCCGTTCAGCGTCACGCCGAAATGCAGGTGTGCGCCGGTGACGCGGCCCGTGGTCGCCGACCGCGCCGATCGTCTCGCCGGCTCCGACGGCCTGGCCCGCCTCGACGTCGATGCGACTCAGGTGGCAGTACATGGTCACGAATCCCGATCCGTGGTCGAGGATGACCGTGTTGCCATTGAAGAAGAAATCGCCGACCTCGGCGACCTTGCCCGCGGCGGCCGCGAGGATCGGCGTGCCCGTCGGCGCGGCAATGTCCATGCCGGTGTGTGGGCTGCGTGGCTGGTCGTTGAAGAAGCGGCGCAGGCCATAGGAGCTCGAGCGCTCGCCCGGCACCGGTTGCACGAGCCGAAGCGTCGCAGGCGCGCGGTCCGAAAACCCCTTGAGCGCCTTGCGAATCCGGACTTTCTCCTTTTCCACGCGCTCGAGGTCGCGCTTCGACAGGTCCACCTGTCCTGGCGCCACCTTGAGCTTCTGCACGTCGTATTCCTTCGCGGCGACGTCGAATCCCAGGCGTTCGGTCCTGCCGCCGTGGCTCACGACCAGCTCCTGGCGCCCCGGCTTGGTCGCCAGCGGGACGCCGACGACGGCCAGCCACTGCCCCTCGCTGCGCAGCACCAGGGCACGCGCGCCGTCGAGCGTGGCGACCGGCCGCGCGTCTGCGGGCGCCTCGATCGGCAGCGTCACGACACCGCCGGGTACGGCAGACGTGCGCGGCATTTCGTTGCCGGCATGCAGGGCGGCGAGGACAAGCAGGGCGGCGATCTTCATTCCGCGGGCACCCGCCGCTCCCTGAGCCACCGCCCGCGGACCTCAATGGCGTCCTGGATCGCCTCGCGCTCGATGGGCGAGAGATCCGGATGATGCGCTTCGAAGATGAGCACGACGCGGTCGGCGCCGGCGCGGTTCCAGGCCTCGTGCTCGAAGCTGTCGTCGAAGGCCATGATCTCGCCTTCGCGCCAGCGGTGCCTGCTGCCTCCGACGCGGATCTCGCAGTCGCCCGGCACGATGAGCGGCAGGTGCACGGTGATGCGGTTGTTGGCAATGCCGTGGTGCGGCGGGATGTGGGTGCCGGGCTTCAGGCGCGAGAAGAAAAGCTCCATCGGCCGGCCCTCGATGCGCACGACGTCGGCTGCCGCGAGCGCCTGCAGCGTCCTCGGGAAACGCCGGGCCAGCGGCATCTCCTCGGCGAGCTTGTAGAGGTGCAGGGCCGACCAGTCCGGGTTGCCGCGCAACTCGCGCCAGATCGGGGAACGCGCGCCGGCTTCGACGTAGGGCGCGTGCTGCGCACCGTCGGCGACGGCAGCGAGATACTCGTCGCGGATCGCCGCCGTATGCGCTTCGATGGCCGCTGCCCATGGCAGTTCGTCGCGCGGCGTGAACTCGCGCGCCGGAAGTTCCGGCATGTAGAAAAGGCTCGGCCGCTGGCCGGGCGTGCGGAAAACCACCGGGACGTCGTGGGTCTGGACCCAGATGGCCCCACGGACGCGCGCAAGACCGGTCCCTGCGCCGCGGCGTGCGAACTCATCGACCGCACGTTCGTGCAGGCGCGTGAAGTGCTCGCGCATGACCCGGTCCGCGGTCGCGGACCGGCGACGGATCTCCGGGTCGAGATCCGGCCGGTCCTTGGCACCGCGGACCGCCGGGTCGAGGTCGTCGCCGATCGAGAAGAGCGTCGCCGCGTCCTCGCGACGCCCGGCGGCCTCGAGCGCCGCTCCCGCGAACAGGGCGAGTCGCGCATCCTTCGGGTTCAGGCGCCAGGCCGCGAGATAAGCCGACACTGCGCGGTTGAGGTCGCCTGCTTTCTCGCGCGCCGTGCCGAGGTTGAAGTGGAAGACCGGCGCCTGCGGCATGAGTGCCGCGCAACGTTCATAGCCGGCGGCGGCCTCCGCGTAGCGCTGTTGCGCGAAGGCGCGTGTCGCCTCGCCGGCCATCGCCTCGACCGAGGGAGGAAGGTTCACCGCATCTCGGTGGCGACGAGGATGCCCGCCCGCTCCAGGCGTTCGATGTCGGCCAGTAGCGCCGCGCGGTCTGTGCCCGGCTGGCGCGCGAGGGCGTCGTCGGCCGAGAACATGCGCTGCTTCAGCGCCCACTCGAGCGTCGGGTAGGTGGCGCCGACGGGAATTTCGCCGCCGTCGTGGGTGACTACGAAGCCGGCATCACGCCGTACGACCTGCGCGCGGCGCGCTACCGAGTACCAGGCAGGCGGCTGCCGGGCGGGCAGCCCGTAGTCGGCGGGGGCGCGGCCGAGGTCCCGCTGGTGGTTCAGGACGTCGACCGCGAAGGCGGGAGAAGTCATTACGGCCCGCACGCGGTCCGCGAGCTTCGCCAGTCGCTCGCGCAAGCCGCCTTCGTCGCGGGCATCGGGCAGGTAGGCCCGGAAATCGCTTTCGCGCGACAGGGCAGCCTCGAGGAGCTTGAAGAGGGCGAGCCCGGTTGCCGGCGAGACTCCGAACGTGACGTGCAGCGACGCGCGATCGCCGGTCAGTGCATCGTGGTACTGGCCGCGCGGGAGGTAGAGCACGTCGCCCGGCTTCATCTGGGCCTCGAACAGCAGCTTGCCGCGGGTGTCCGTCAGCCACTTTTCCCATTCGTCCCCCGGCGGGACCGGGTTCACCGGCGCGTCCGCGCGCGCCTCGTAGATCCGCCAGGTCTTCTCGCCCTCCGCCTGCACGGCAAAGACGTCGTGCAGGTCGAAATGCGTCTGGAAGGCCTGCACACCCTGGAACGAGCAGTAGACGTTCGCCGAAACACGCGACGCGAACTGGCGCTCGAGCATTGCCGCGACCGCGCCGATCTCGGGACAGATGCGGTGCACCTGGTTGGCGACCAGGCTTGCGCCAAGGTCCGTCAGGGCCTTGACCTTCGCCGGGTTCACGGGCGCCGGCTGGCCGGCGCGAAGCTCGGCCGTGTCGCAGTAGTTCTCGCGCAGGGCCGCCCGGCTCTTGAAGTAGACCTTGAGCGTCTCCTCGTTCCAGTAGGGCGTGAGGGCAAGCACTTCGTTGAAGCGCGCCCAGGGCAGGAGCGACGGCCGTGCGCCGTGGCCGCGGACGTGCAGCGGCTGCCTGCCGTAGTACTGCGAGCGGAACGTGTCCGCAGCGAACGGCGCGAGAAATTCCGCGAAATCCATGGCGCCCGGACGTTACCATTGGCCGTCCATGCAAGCAATGCAAGGCGACTGGCTACCGGCGCGCGCGGCCCTGCATTCGACCGGGCTCTACTTCTCGCTGCGCGAGATCCGGCCCGCCGAGCTGCAGGATCCTTTCATGCAGGAGACGATCGCCCGCATCCCGGCGCGCGAGTCGGTCGTGCAGGTCGCTCGCGAGGACGTCGGCAAGGGTGCGGCCGGCACCGCGCCGGCCGGCGTGGTCTTCCACGTCGCGCGCTGCGGCTCGACGCTCGTATCGCAGCTCCTGAAGCAGCACGTGGGGCTGGTCGTCTATGCCGAGCCGCTGCCCGTGAACGAGATCCTGCTGCCGCCGCACCGGTGGTCGCGCGCCGAGACGGTCGCGGCATTGCGCTCCCTGGGTGCCGCCTTTGCGCGCCACGCGCGCAAGCCCTGGGTGCTGAAGCTCACGAGCTGGAACACGCTCTTCTGCGACCTCGTCGCGGAGGCTTTTCCCGCCACGCCCTGGGTGCTGTGCCTGCGCGACCCGCTGGAGGTCGCCGTGTCGCTGATCGAGCGGCCCGCGGGCTGGATCTGGGAAGGGGAGCTGCCCTCGGCGCCATTTGCGAAGCTGGTCGACCCCGAGGGCGCGGCGCGCTCGCGCGAGGAGTATGTCGCACGCATCTACGCCGCGTTCTGCGATGCGGCGAGCCGACTCGGTCCGGCGCGAGGCACGCTCGTCGACTATCGCGCGCTGCCCGTCGCGCTCTGGGATCGCGTCGCGCCGCGCTTCGGCCTCACCGTGGACGCGGCGTTGCGCGCGCGCATGCAGGCCGCCGCCCTGATGAATTCGAAGGCGCCGGTCGCGCGCCCAGCCGCCTTCACGGGCGACTCCGAAGCGAAGCGGGCGGCGGCGTCCTCGGCACTTCGCGAGGCCGTCGATCGCCACGCCCGTCCCGCCCTTGAACGCCTGAGGCCCTGCACGCCGGAGCAATTACATGAGAATCACTGCAATCGTCCTGCTCACGCTGTCGTTCGCCGTTCCCGCGACGGCCGCGGAAGGGCCGGCCGCCGGGGCCCGCAAGGCCGTCCTGGTGACGGGCGCGAGCACCGGTATCGGCCGCGAGATCACCGAGCGCCTCGCAGCTGACGGCCACTTCGTCTACGCGGGTGCGCGCAAGGAGTCCGATCTCGAAGCGCTCAATGCCATCGAGAACGTGCAGGCCATCCGCCTCGACGTCACGAAACCGGACGAGATCGCTGCCGCAGTAGCGACCGTCACGGCGGGCGGGCGAGGCCTCTGGGGACTGGTCAACAACGCCGGCGTGGCGGTCACCGGGCCCTTCGCGGACCTGAAGGAGGAAGACTTCGACTTCGTGATGGACGTGAACACCTACGGGCCGTTCCGCGTGACCAAGGCGTTCATCCCGCTCATCGCGAAGGCGAACGGTCGCATCGTGACGATCAGCTCGATCTCCGGGATCCTGTCCTCCGGCAATCTCGGCGTGTACAGCATGAGCAAGCACGCGATCGAGGCCTTCGGCGACTCGCTCGCCGTGCAGATGGAACCGCTCGGCGTCAAGGTCAGCCTGGTGGAACCCGGCAACTACAATTCGCAGATCGGTGCGTCGGCCGAGAAGCGGACGGGGCGGCCACCGGCATCGGTGACCGCTCGCGCTACAAGCAGCCGGACGAGGTCGCCGAGGCAGTCGAGCGTGCGCTCTTCGAGCCGGATCCGAAACGCCGCTACATGGTCGTGCCGAACCAGCAGGAAGCCGAGGTCACGATCCGCAAGGCGATCCAGGAACTCGTGCAGCTCAACGAAGGCCATTCCCACACCTACAGCCGCGACGCGCTGGTCGGCATGCTGGACGAAGCGCTGAAGACCGCGCGGCCGGCGAGCGGCGGACCCGCGGCGGCGAACGGCGATTGAACGGCGCGCCCGCCAAGCTGCCGGACACGATCGAAGCTGCGCGGCCGGCGGTCTTCGCCGCGAGCCGCTTCGTCGAGGAAGCGGCGCTGCGCGACCCCGGTCTCCTTGCAGGCCTCGCTTCCTCGGGTGAACTCGGGCGGCCGCGGACCCCGGGCGAGATCGACGCGCTCGCCCGCGGAATCCCCGAAGGCGACGAGGCGGCGTTCATGGATTCGCTGCGTCGCCTGCGCAAGCGCGAGCTGGTGCGCATCGCCTGGCGCGACCTGACGGGAGCGGCGTCGCTCGCCGAGACGCTTGCGGAGACGTCGGCACTCGCGGATGCCGCGATCGCCGCCGCCCTGGCGTTCGCGAGCCGCGCCCTCGCGCCGCGTTACGGCACGCCGCGCTCCGCGGCCGGCGAGGCGCAGGAGCTGCTCGTGATCGGCATGGGCAAGCTCGGCGGCCGGGAGCTCAATTTCTCGTCCGACATCGATCTCGTGTTCCTGTTTCCGGAGGGCGGCGAGACCGACGGCGCGCGCAGCGTCGCGAACGAGGATTACTTCACGCGCCTCGGCCAGATGCTGATCCGGCTGCTGGATGCGCGCACGCCGGAGGGCTTCGTCTATCGCGTGGACATGCGCCTGCAGGCCGCTTGGCGAGCCGGGGCCGCTGGCGATGAACTTCGCCGCCTTCGAGGACTACCTGCAGCAGCACGGGCGTGACTGGGAGCGCTACGCCTGGATCAAGGCGCGCGCGGTCACGGGCAGCGAGCGCTACCGCGGCCTCTACGACGACGTCGTGCGCCCGTTCGTGTACCGGCGCTACCTCGACTTCGGGGTCTACGAGAGCCTGCGCGAGATGAAGGGGATGATCGCGCGCGAGGTGGAGCGGCGCGAGCTGCAGGACAACGTCAAGCTCGGCCCCGGCGGCATTCGCGAGATCGAGTTCATCGTGCAGTCGCAGCAGCTGATCCGCGGCGGCGCGGAACCCGGGCTGCAGACGCCGTCCCTGCTTGCGGCGCTGCCGAGGCTTGCCGGCGCCAAGCTGCTGGATCCCGGCGACCGTCGCCGAGCTCGCCGAATCCTATGGCTTCCTGCGCCGCGTGGAGAACCGGCTGCAGATGGCGAACGACGCGCAGGAGCACGCGCTGCCGGGCGACACGGCGGGCCGGGAGCGCCTGGCCGCCGCGATGGGTTTCGATGACCGGGAGTCCTTCATCGCGGCCCTCGACGCCCACCGGCGCCGCGTGACGGCGCATTTCAACGCCGTCGTGCTGGGCCGCGGCGAGCCGGCGAACCCGGCGTTCGCGGGCCTGCTCGAGTCGCTCTGGATGGATGGGCCGGTGCTCGAGCGCGTCGCGGAGGACGTCGTGCGCTTCGGCCTCGCCGATCCGCAGGCGGCGGCGCGCGTGCTGCTGGAGCTGCGGCAGTCGTCCTACTACCGCCGGCTCGACGCGTACGGCCGCCGGCGGCTCGCGACCCTGGTGCCGCGCATCCTCGCCGCGGTCGCGCGCGTGGAAGCGGCGGACGGGGCCGATGGGCAGCCCGTCCTGACGCGCCTGTTGCGCGTCGTCGAGGCGATCGCCGGGCGAACCGCTTACCTCGCGCTCCTGAACGAGAACGCCCAGGCACTCGAGCGCCTGGTGCAGGCCTGCCGCATGGGCGACTACCTCGCACGCCAGGTGGCCGCGCATCCGCTGCTGCTGGACGAGCTGCTCGACGCGCGGGTATTCGAGACCCTCCCGGACCGCGCGCAGTTCGCCGCCGAGCTCGCGGCGCGGCTCGAGCACGCCGGCGACGACGAGGAACAGCGCATGGATGCGCTGCGACATTTCCGCCGGGCCGCGATGTTCCGCGTCGCGCTGCAGGACCTCACCGGCCGGCTGCCCCTCATGCAGGTGAGCGACCGGCTGACGGACGTCGCGGAGTTGATCCTCGAGCAGGCGCTGTCGCTCGCCTGGCGGCATACGGCGGCCCAGTACGGCGAGCCGCGCTGCGAGGACGCGGAAGGGATCCGCACGCCGCGCGTCGGCATCGCCGGCTACGGGAAGCTCGGCGGCATGGAGCTCGGCTACGCCTCCGACCTCGACCTCGTCTTCCTGCACGACTCCGCGGGCAGCAACCAGCAGACGGCGGGGCCGAAAGTCGTGGACAACGAGGTCTTCTTCCTGCGCCTCGCGCAGCGCCTCGTGCACGTGCTGACGGTGCACACGCCGGCCGGCCGCCTGTACGAGGTCGACGTGCGCCTGCGCCCCTCCGGCAAGGGCGGCCTCGCGTTCACCCAGGTCGGCGCGTTCGAGGAGTACCAGCGGCGCGAGGCCTGGACCTTCGAGCACCAGGCGCTCCTGCATTCGCGCTGGGTCGCAGGCAGTGCCAGGCTCGGCGCGGCCTACGCGCGGGTCCGGCGCGCGGTGCTCGCCGAGGCGGTGAGGCTCGAGCGCCTGCGCGAAGACATCCTCGCCATGCGCGAGCGCATGCGCGCCGAGCACGGCAAGCCGCGCGACGGCCAGTTCGACCTCAAGCACGACCGCGGCGGCATCGCGGACATCGAGTTCCTCGCCCAGTACTGGGTGTTGCGCCACGTGCGCGAGCACCCGCCGCTCGCCGAGTTTTCCGACACGATCCGCCAGCTCGAGTCGGTGGGGTCGGCGGCGCTCGTGGACCACCGGGTCATCGACCGGCTCGTGGACGCGTACCGCGCCTGCCGCAGTGCCGCCCACCACCTCTCGCTGGAGCAGCGCCCCGCGATCGTGGACGCGGGCGAGTTCGCGGCGCTGCGCGCCGGGGTCGCCGCGGTCTGGGACCGCGTGATGGTCGCGGGCGAGGACCCCGCGCCCGTATAATCCCGCGATGCAGCCCGAGAGTCCCCTTCAGCAGCCGAATGCGCACGCGCGCTACGAGGTGACCGCGGCCGACCTGCCGCTCGCCTGCCCGATGCCCGCGATGTCGCTCTGGAACAGCCATCCCCGCGTCTACCTGCCGATCGAACAGACGGGCTTCGCGAAGTGCCCGTATTGCAGCGCCGAGTACGTCCTCAGCCGCTGACCGCCGATGTTTGATCGGCAGTCAATCGACCGCGGCGCGATCCTGTTCGATCCGGAGCGCGTTGCCGTGCCCGATGCCGCAGCTCTTCGACCCGGAGGCCCTGCGCGCGCGCGGTACGCTCAGCGAGGACGCGCGGCGGACGCGGCTCGGTCCTGTTACTTCGACGGCGACGGCGTGCGCTGGGTCCTCAGGCGCTACCTGCGCGGCGGCATGGCGGCGCGGGTCGTCCGCGACCGCTACCTCTGGCTCGGCGAGGAACGGACACGCTCGTTTCGCGAGCTGCGGCTGCTCGGCGAGTTGCGCCGCCGCAAGCTGCCGGTGCCGGCGCCCGTGGCCGCGCGCTACCGGCGGGGCCTCGTGAGCTACCGCGCCGAGCTGATCACCGAGCGCCTGCCGGGCGTCGCAGTCGCTGTCCGCGATGCTGGCGGCCGGGCGCATGGACGACGCGCGCTGGTCGGCCGTCGGCCGCTGCCTGCGTCGCTTCCACGACGCCGGCGTGCAGCACGCGGACCTCAACGCCGACAACATCATGCTGGGCGAGCACGGGGAGACCTGGGTGCTGGACTTCGACCGCGGCCGGCTGCGCGAACCCGGCGCCTGGCGCGAGCGCGTGCTCGACCGGCTCGCGCGCAGCCTCGCGAAGTCGACGGCCGGCGCGACCGACTGGCAGGCCGGCTTCGCGCTGCTGCGCCTGCGCGCACGACGCCTAGAACGCGATGTCCTTTCTCTACAACGTCCTCATCTACCTCGCGGCACCGGTCGCGATCCTCGTGCAGCTCTGGCGCGGCCTGCGCGACCCGAGCTACCGCGGCGGCCTCGGCGAGCGGTTCGGCTTCGGCCCCGCCATCGCGGGCCCGGTGATCTGGGTGCACGCCGTGTCGGTCGGCGAGGTGCAGGCCGCGCAGCCGCTCGTCGCGCAGTTGCGCCGGCGCCATCCGGCCTACAAGGTGCTGCTCACGACCGTGACGCCGACGGGCGCCGCGCGCGCGCGGCTGCTGTTCGGCGACCAGGTGCTGCTGCGCTACGTGCCGTTCGACCTGCCGGGCGCCGGTGCGGCGTTTCTTCGACCGGGTGCAGCCGAAGCTCGCGATGATCCTCGAGACGGAGCTCTGGCCGAACCTCTACGGCGAGTGCGGCCGGCGGTCCGTGCCGCTGGTGCTCGCGAGCGCGCGGGTCTCGCCGCGCTCGGTCGGCAAGTACCGGCGCCTGATGTCGCTGTTCCGCAAGACGCTCTCGAACGGCATCGTCATCGCCGCGCAGAGCGAGCCGGATGCCGAGCGCTTCCGCTCGATCGGCGCGCGCGCCGGAACGCACGCACGTGACCGGCAACATCAAGTTCGACTTCCAGCCTCCCGAGGGCATCGAGGCGCTGGGCCGGCGCTGGCGCGACGAGAACCTGCCGGGCCGGCCGGTCTGGGTCGCGGGCAGCACGCACGAGGGCGAGGAGGCGATCGTGCTGGACGCGCACCGCCAGGTGCTCGAGCGGTTTCCCGATGCGCTGCTGATCCTGGTGCCGCGCCACCCGCAGCGCTTCGACGTGGTGCGCCACCTGCTCGCGAAGCGCCACGAAGCCGCCGCCTTCCGCTCGATCGGGCAATGCGCCGCCGCCGGGAACCCGCGTGCTGCTCGGCGACACGATGGGCGAGCTCATGAAGTTCTACGCGGCCGCGGACGTCGCATTCGTCGCCGGCAGCCTCGTGCCGATCGGCGGCCACAACCTGCTCGAGCCCGCCTCGGTCGGCCTGCCGGTGCTGACCGGGCCGCACAACTTCAACGGCGAGGAGATCGCGGGGCTGCTGGTGGACGCCGGCGCCGCACTCGTCGTCTCGGACACGCGGCAGCTCGCGGATGCGGTCACCCGGCTGCTCGGCGACGCCGAGCTTCGCAAGGTCATGGGCACGGCCGGCAAGGCCGTGCTCGACTCGAACCGCGGCGCGCTCGATCGCCTGCTGACGCTCGTCGACCCGCTGCTCGCCTGAGGGAGAACCCGGATTGAAGACCGACCTGAAACTGTCCGAGCCGTACGAGCCCGCGGCCCTCGAGGCCCTGGCCGACGCAGTTCGGCTCGCCGCTGTTCGTGATCGACTGCGAGCGGCTGCGCCGCCAGTACCGCGCGCTCGCGGCGGCGCTGCCGGGCGTGGACCTGCACTATGCCCTGAAGCCGCTGCCGGACCGCACGGTCGTGCAGGTGCTCGCGCGCGAGGGCGCCTGGTTCGACCTCGCGACCAACGGCGAGGTGGACCTGGTGCGCGACGCCGGCATCCCGCCGGCGCGCTGCATCCACACGCACCCGATCAAGCGCGGCTCCGACATCCGCCATGCGCTCGACTGCGGCGTGAAGACCTTCGTGGTCGACAATGCCGAGGAGATCGCCAAGTTCGACGCCTGCCGCAAGCGCGTGCGGCTGCTGCTGCGCATCTCGTTCCGGAATCCCGACACGCTCATCGACCTGTCGCGCAAGTTCGGCTGCGACGCGGACGCCGCGGTCGACCTCGTCGAGTTCGCGGCGCAAGCGCGGCATCCGCGATCGTCGGCTTTTCCTTCCACGCCGGGTCGCAGCTCATGAAGCCCGACAAGTACGTCGAGGCGATCGACACCTGCGGCCGGCTGATCGCCGAGGCGCGCGCGCGCGGCTTCCCGCTCGAGGCGCTCGACATCGGCGGCGGCTTCCCGATCGACTACCTGCGAGCCGGCGCCCGCGATCGACGCGCTACTGCGCGCCGATCCGCGCGGCGCTCGGCGCGCCTGCCGCCGGGGTTGCGACTCATCGCCGAGCCCGGCCGCTTCATCGCCGGCCCGGCGGTGATCGCGATCTCGACGGTCATGGGCCGCGCGCGACGCGAAGGGCGCTGGTGGTACTACCTCGACGACGGCATCTACGGCACTTTCAGCGGCCAGCTGTACGACAAGATGCACTTCCCGATCGAGCCGCTCGCCGGTCCCGGACCGTCCGCGCGAGCCCTGCGTGCTCTCGGGGCCCACCTGCGACAGCCTCGACGTGATCGCCGAGGACCTGCCGATGCCGGTGCTGGAGATCGGCGAACGGCTGCTCGCGCGCCAGATCGGCGCCTACACGATGGCGACCGCCACGGACTTCAACTTCTTCCCGCGCGCCAAGGTCATCGCCGTCAACGTCGAGCGCGCGGAAGGACGGGGGTAAGGCCATGCCGCAGGCGTTCTGGCAGGCGACCGGGCTGCTCGTGCTGTCCAACGTGTTCATGACCTTCGCGTGGTACGCGCACCTCAAGGAGCTGAACCACAAGCCCTGGTATCTCGCGGCCCTGGTGTCCTGGGGCATCGCGCTCGTCGAGTACCTGTTCCAGGTGCCCGGCAACCGCATCGGCTACACGGTGATGAGCCTGCCGCAGCTCAAGATCCTGCAGGAGGTCATCACGCTCCTCGTGTTCGTGCCCTTCGTCGTGCTGTACATGAAGCAGGGGCTCAAGCTCGACTACCTCTGGGCCGCGCTGTGCATCGTCGGGGCGGTGTACTTCGTGTTCCGCGGCACGTGACGACCTCCATCCACCGCCGCGTCGACGCGCTGCGCGCCGGCCGCGACCCGACTTTCGTTGCGCGACTCGCCTCGGGCTGGGCCGTGCTCGGCGAGCGCCAGGTGCTGCCCGGCTACTGCCTGCTGCTGCCCGACCCGGTCGTGCCCACGCTGAATGCCCTCACGGGCGCGGAGCGCGCCGCTTTCCTGGCCGACATGGCGGCGCTGGGCGACGCGGTGCTCGCGGTCACGCGCGCGGTGCGCATCAACTACGCGATCTTCGGCAACCTGGATCCCGCGCTGCACGCGCACGTCATCCCGCGCTTCCACGACGAGCCGGAGGGGCTCCGCACCGCGCAGCCCTGGGCCTACGACTGGCAAGCCGCGCCCGCGTTCGACCCGGACCTGCACCGCGACCTGCAGGACCGCATCCACGCCGCGCTCGGTCGCGCACGCCTGAGGACGCCCGTCCATGAAAGCCGTCTACTCGCCCCTGCATGCGCGCCACGACGGCGGCTTCGAGCTGTATCGCGGCCAGCTCGTGCCGACCTTCGAGACGCCCGAACGCGCCGAGATCATTCGCGCGGCGATCGAGGCGGCCGGTCACGAGCTGGTGCAGCCGCGCGAGATCCCGGAATCGCGGCTGCTCGGCGTCCACGACGCCGAGTTCGTCGAGTTCCTGCGCGGCGCGTATGCGCGCTGGCAGTGCGGAGGGCCGCCAGGGACACGTGATCCCGAGCGGCTTCCCGGCGCGCGGCCTGCGGCGGGATCGCAGGCCGAGCGGCATCAGCGGCTCGCTCGGCTACTTCGCGTTCGACGCGAGCACGCCGATCGTCGCGGGCACCTGGGACGCGGTGCTCGCCGCGGCGCGCTCGGCGATGACCGCGGCGGCCATCGTCTCGGAAGGGGAGCCGGCGGCCTACGCGCTCTGCCGGCCGCCCGGCCATCACGCCGCGCGCAGCACGTACGGCGGCTACTGCTACCTCAACAACGCCGCGCTCGCCGCGCAGTACCTGCTCGACGAGGGCCGCCGCCGCGTCGCCGTGATCGACGTCGACTATCACCATGGCAACGGCACCCAGGAGATCTTCTGGGAGCGCGACGACGTGCTGTTCGTTTCGCTGCACGGCGACCCCGAGACGGAGTACCCCTGGTTCCTCGGCTATGCGGACGAGCGCGGCGCCGGCCGCGGCGAGGGGCATACGCTCAACCTGCCGTTGCCGGCCGGCACGGGCTGGGACGGCTACCGGCGTTGCGCTCGACACGGCACTCGACGCGATCCGGCGCTACGCGCCGGATGCGCTCGTCGTTTCGCTCGGCGTGGACACGTTCGCGGCCGACCCGATCAGCGCGTTCAAGCTGGAAGGCCGGCACTACCCGCTCATCGGCGGTCTGCTCGCCGGCCTCGGGCTGCCGACGGTGCTGGTGCAGGAGGGCGGCTACGCGGTCGCCGAGATCGGCGAGAACGTCGCCGGCGTCCTCGGCGCGTTCGATAAGGGCAGTGACCTTTAAGGTGACTGTAGACTACGGCGATGGCCGTCAGCGACGCCTACCGGGATTTCGTGCTCGAGCAGCTCGCCGCCGCGGGGCGGTGACGCCGCGGGCGATGTTCGGCGGCGTCGGGCTCTACCTCGACGGGCTGTTCTTCGCGCTGATCGACGACGACACCCTGTACTTCAAGGCCGACGACTCGACCCGCGCGCGCTACGAGCGGTCGGAATCGAAGCCCTTCTGCCCGTTCCCGGACCGGCCCGAGCAGACCATGGCGTACTGGCAGGTGCCCGCCGAGGTGCTCGAGGATCCCGACGAACTCGCGACCTGGGCGCGCGAGGCCCTGGGCGTCGCGCTCGCCAAGCGCGCACGGCGGCCCTCGCGCAGGCGCGCGCCGCCGCGCGGCAGAGGGCGCGCCGATGAGCGCGCTGCCCGGAGGATGCCGACGACTCGCGCTGCGCCGCGACTGGGAGCCGCGCTTCCGCGCGTTCGTCGCCGGACCAGCCGGGAGCCGATCCCGGCCACGGGCCGGCGCACCTCGAGCGCGTCGTCGCGACGGCGCTTGCGGCTCGCCGCGGAGGAGGGCGCGCGGCCCGAGATCGTGCTGCCGGCCGCCTGGCTGCACGACTGCGTGCACGTCGCCAAGGATTCGCCCGATCGCGCGCGCGCCTCGCGGCTCGCCGCGGGCCACGCGCTGCAGTTCCTCGAGTCGGCCGGCTACCCGCGCGACTGCCTGCCGGAGATCGCGCCACGCGATCGAGGCGCACAGCTTATTCCGCCGGCATCGCGCCGCGCACGCTGGAGGCGCAGGTGGTCCAGGACGCGGACCGGCTGGATGCGCTCGGCGCCATCGGGCTCGCGCGCTGCATCGCCGTCGGGGCCGCGCTCGGCCGGCCGGTGTACGAACCCGTGGATCCCTTCTGCAGGAACCGGGCGCCGGACGACCGCGGCGCGTCGGTCGACCACTTCTACACGAAGCTCCTGAAGCTCGCCGGCACGATGCAGACCGCCGCGGGACGACGCGAGGCGGAGCGCCGCACCGGCTTCCTCGAGCCTTCCTCGCCCAGCTCGAGTCGGAGATCGGGCCATGAACCGCCGCGTGTCGGCCCGGGACGCGCTCGACAAGCTGCGCGAGGGCAACGCCCGCTTTGCCACGAACGCGCGCGGCACGGGAACCCTCATCACCGCCGCGCGGCGCGCGAAGCTGACGGCGGCGCAGGAGCCTTTCGCGATCGTGCTCGGCTGCTCGGACTCGCGCGTGCCGGTCGAGCTCGTCTTCAACCAGGGCCCGGGCGACCTGTTCGTGATCCGCGTCGCCGGCAACATCGTCGCGCCGTCGCTGATCGGCAGCGTGGAGTTCGCGGCCGACCGCTTCGGCACGCGGCTCGTCGTGGTGCTCGGTCATTCTTCCTGCGGCGCGATCGCCGCGACCATCGAGGAGCTGCACCGTCCGGCGCTGGACTCGTCGCCCCACATCCTCGACATCGTGAATCGCATCCGGCCCGGCGTCGAGAAGATCGTCGCCCGGCACGAGTCGGAGGGCGCGCTCGCCGTCGAGCATGCGGTGATGACCGCGAACGTCCGCGCATCCGTCGACCAGCTCCGGCACGGCTCCGCGATCATCGAACACCTGATCGCGAACGACGGGCTCGTGGTGACGGGCGCCTGGTATTCGCTGGAGACCGGGAAGGTCGAGTTCCTCGAGGAAGCCCTACCGGCCTAGCGCGGCGATGAACGTGGCGGGGTCCACGTTCCCGCCCGAGAGGATGATCGCGGTCGTGCGGCCGGCGAGCGTGACCTTGCCCGACAGGGCGGCCGCAAGCGCGACCGCGCCGCCCGGCTCGACGACGAGCTTGAGGTCGCGGAAAGCCCGCGCCATCGCCGCTTCCACTTCCGCATCGCTGACCGTCAGGACGCCGGCGAGCCGCTCGCGGTTGATGGCGAAGGTGAGCCGTCCTGGCGGCGACGACTGCAGCGCATCGCAGATCGAGCGCGCCTCGGGCGGATTCAGCGAGCAGCGTCCCGGCCGCAAGCGAGCGCCGCGTGTCGTCGAAGGCCTCGGGCTCGACGCCGTACACGGCCGTCGCCGGCGCCAGGGCGCGCACCGCGATCGCGGTGCCTGCGGTGAGTCCCCCGCCGCTGGTCGGCACGAGCACCTGGTCCGGCGTCATGCCCGAGTTCCGCCGCCTGCTGCATCAACTCGAGCCCGGCCGTGCCCTGGCCGGCGACGATGTGCGGGTCGTCGTAGGCCGGCACGAGGGTCGCGCCGCGCTCGGCCACGATCCGGCGCGCGATGGCCTCGCGGTCCTCGGTGAAGCGGTCGTAGAGCACGACCTCGGCGCCGAGCGCGCGGGTGTTCGCGAGCTTGATGGCCGGCGCATTCGCGGGCATCACGATCGTCGCCGGGATGCCGAGCATCCGCGCCGCCGCGGCGACGCCCTGGGCGTGGTTGCCGGACGAAAAGGCGACCACGCCGGCGCGGCGCCCGGCGGCATCGAGCTGGACCAGCCGGTTGTAGGCGCCGCGGAACTTGAACGAGCCGGTGCGCTGCAGGGACTCGACCTTGAACAGCAGCGTACCGCCCGTCGATTCGTCGAGCGGCGTCCCGCGAGCAGCGGCGTGCGCCGCACGACGCCGGCGAGCCGGCGCAGCGGCGGCCTCGATCTCGGCGAGGCCGGGGAGGGGGAGGGATTCGTGCTGCGCGTTCACCGGATGCTATGTTAGCCGCATGCAGCCCACCCTGCGCACGGCACATCTCGTCGTCGGCGCGATCACGGTCGGCGCCTTCCTGGTCACCGGGCTCGTCATGTACGGGCACGAGCCGCCCTGTCGACGCTCGACTGGGGCGAACGGCTGCTGTTCCGCTCCCGGCACATCTACATCCTCGCGGCCGGACTCGTGAACCTCTCGCTCGGCATCCGTTACGCGCTGCCCGAGGGCGCCGCCCGCCGCGGCGCCGCGATCGCAGGCTCGCTGCTCGCGCTCGCGAGCTGCGTCCTGCTCTTCTTCGCCTTCTTCGCCGAACCGATGGCGGGCCGCGCGCCCGGGCCCTTCAGCATGCTCGGGCTGTATGCGCTGTTCGGCGGCGTCCTGCTGAATGTCGCCGCGAGCCTGCGAAGCGGCCCGCAAGGAGCAACGCGCATGAACGACCCGATCTGGCTGCCCTGCGCCGCGATGGTCGGCCTGACCGCCCTCGTCTGGGTGAAGCTCTACGGGGACCGGATCGGCGAGATGCGCGCGAGGGGCATCGATCCGCAGGAACTCGCGACGGCACGCGCGGCGGCGGGCCGGCTCGAGCGCCCGGAAGCGGCCGACAACTTCCGGAACCTGTTCGAGGTCCCGGTGCTCTTCTACCTGCTGTGCGTCGCGCTCGCCGTGAATGGCGGCTCGACGCCGGCATTCGTCGCGGCCGCCTGGGCCTACGTGGCGCTGCGAGCGCTGCACAGCCTGATCCACGTCACCTACAACCGCGTGATGCACCGTTTCCTCGTCTACGTGGCGAGCACGCTGCTGCTGTTCGGCATGTGGATCGCGTTCTTCGCGAGGATCACGGCGTGAGCGAGTTCGAGGGACGCTGCCTCTGCGGCGCGGTGCGATTCGCCGTCGCCGCACCGACGCTGTTCTTCGCCCATTGCCACTGCCGCTGGTGCCGCGAGGCGCACGGCGCCGCCTTCGTGAGCTGGGTGGGCGCGGCCGAGGAGCGCTTCCGTTTCCTGCCGGGATCCGCGCAGCCGGCATGGTTCCAGTCGACGCCGCAGAGCCGGCGCGGCTTCTGCGCGACCTGCGGCACGACGCTCTTCTTCGCCTCGACGGCATGCCCCGGGCGAGATCCACGTCGCGCGCCCGGCGATTCCCGGGCCCGATCGACCGCGAGCCGCAGTGCCACGTCTTCTACGACCAGCGCGCCGACTGGGTCCAGGTGGGCGACTCGCTGCCGCGCTATACGAGCGACGACCCGGGACTCGCGAAGTTCAAGGACGTGCCTGCGTGAGCCCGGGCGCATCGAGTCGATCGATCGGCTCCGAGCAGACCGGCCCGCGGCAGACGTAGGCGACCGTGCGATCGCGCGGTCGCTTGGCGGCCAGCGCCTCGGGCAGTCCCGCGACGTCGGATGCGATCGCGATCACCATGCGGCGCGGCGCATACGCGCGCGCAAGCGCCGACTGCCAGGCTGCCAGTTCCCCGGCTTCGCCGCGCACCACGACGATCTCGACCGGATCCAGGTACTCGTCGAGGGCGTTCAGCATCGCGGCATGCGCATCCGGCGCGCGCGCGAGCGAGGCGTAGCCGCCGCGGATCGTGGCTTCGGCCGCATCGAGGTAGCGCGTCTCCCCGGTGAGCCAGCCGAGCCGCGCAAGCGCCTGGGCGGCGACCCCGTTGCCCGACGCCATGGACTCGTCGGCGAACCCCTTGGGACGCGCGAGCGGCGGGTCCTCGCCCTCGCCGGTGAACCAGAAGCCGCCTCGCTCGCGGTCGGCGAAGCGCTCGAGCAGCGCGTCGGCGAGGCGGCAGGCGAAGTCGAGGTCCTCGATCCGGAAGCGCGACTGCAGGGACTCGAGCAGCGCGTCCAGCAGGAAGGCGTGATCGTCGAGGTAGGCGGGGAAGCGCGCGGCGCCGTCCTTCCAGGCGGCGTAGAGCACGCCCGTCGCGCCAGGCCTCGCGGCGCAGGAAGTCGATGGCGGCAACAGCGGCGTCCGCCAGCGCGGGCGCTTCGAGCAGGCGCCCCGCGATCGCGAGGCCGCGGATCATCAGGCCGTTCCAGGCGGTGAGGATCTTGTCGTCGAGTCCGGGACGAATCCGCTTGCCGCGTTCGGCCAGGAGCTTCGCGCGCGCCGAGTCGAGCAGGCGTTTCGCCGTTTCCACGGGAATCGCCGACTTCGCGCGCGACCTCCTCGAGCGTGACGAAGGCGTGCAGGTGCCAGGCGCCCTCGAAGTTCGCGTCGCGATCGAGGCCGAAGCGGCGGGCCAGCACCCGGTACTCGTCCGGGGTGAGCAGTCGCGCGACTTCGTCGCGCTGCCAGACGTAGAAAAGTGCCCTCGTGACCCTCGGAATCGGCGTCGAGTGCGGCGTAGAAGGCGCCGCCCGGTGCGCGCATCTCGCCGAGCGCCCAGTGCGCCGTCGACACGGCGGCCTCGCGCAGCAGGCCGTCACCCGTCGCGACCGCGGCCTGCGCGCAGAGGGCGAGCAGGGCGCCGTTGTCGTAGAGCATCTTCTCGAAGTGCGGGATCATCCAGAACGGGTCGACCGAGTAGCGGCAGAACCCGCCGCCGAGCTGGTCGAAGATCCCGCCCTCCGCCATGCGCCGCAGGGTCAGGTGCGCCATGGGCAGGGCGTCGCCGCCTGCGCGCAGCAGGAACTCGAGCGAGGCGGCGTGCGGGAACTTCGGCGCCGGCCCGAAGCCGCCGAAGCGCGGGTCGAAGCTGGCGGCGAGCCGTTGCCGCGCCCGGTCGAGCGGTTCGCGCGTGATCGCGAGGTCCGCCGGTGCGGCCGGCGGCAGGATCTCCTGGAAGACACCGCGCAGCGAGGCGTTCTGGGACGCGACGCTCGCGCGCTCGTCGCGGTAGAACGCGGCGACGCGCTCGATGCAGGTCCGTGAAGGCCGGCATGCCGTAGCGGGCCTGCTTCGGGAAGTACGTGCCGCCGAAGAAGGGCGTCAGGTCATCGGGGGCGAGGAACATCGTCAGCGGCCATCCGCCGCCGCGCTGCGTCAGCATCTGGTGCGCGAGCTGGTAGACCTTGTCGAGGTCCGGCCGCTCTTCCCGGTCGACCTTGACGTTGACGAACAGGCGATTCATGACCGCCGCCGTGGCCTCGTCCTCGAAGGACTCGTGCGCCATCACGTGGCACCAGTGGCAGGCGGAATAGCCGATCGAAAGCAGGATCGGCTTGTCGAGCGCGCGCGCTTGCTCGATCGCTTCCGCGCCCCAGGGGTGCCAGTCGACCGGGTTGCCGGCGTGCTGCCGGAGGTAGGGGCTCGTTTCCTGCGCCAGCCGGTTCTTCGGCCCTGCCGCTCGCTCGTCGTGCATGGATGACGCCGGGGTCGGGTAGAATTGCGGCCACTATAGCCACGGCGCCGCGATCCCGCATGTCGAGCATTCCCGATACCTTCGCGCCGGCGGAAAGCGCGTTGCCGCGCCTCGTGCTGAAGCCCCGCGAGGAGCGCCGGATCCATGCCGGCCACCTGTGGGTCTACTCGAACGAAGTCGACGTGGACGCGACTCCGCTCGCGGACTTCGCGCCGGGTGCGCTCGCCGAGATCCGTTCGAGCAGCGATCGTTTCCTCGGCTATGCCTACGTCAACCCGCACTCGCTCATCTGCGCGCGCCTGCTCGGCCGCGACCGCGACTATCCGCCGGGCAAGTCGCTGGTCGTCCACCGCCTGAAGGTGGCGCTGGCGCTGCGCAAGCGTTTCCACGCGGCGCCGTACTACCGGCTCGTGTATGGCGAGGGCGACCTGCTGCCGGGCCTCGTCGTCGACCGCTACGGCGACGTGCTGGTGGCGCAGGCCGGCACGGCCGGCATGGAGGCGATGAAGGGGCAGATCCAGGAGGCGCTCGTCAAGGCCGTCGCTCCGTCCGCGCTGCTCTGGAAGAACGATTCGCCGGTGCGAGAGCTCGAGGGCCTGCCGCGCTACGTCGAGACGGCCTTCGGCACCGTGCCGGATACCGTCGAGGTGCCCGAGGGCGGCGTGAACTTCCGCGTGCCGCTCGCGACGGGACAGAAGACCGGCTGGTACTACGACCAGACGGCCAATCGCGCGCTGTTCGCGCGGCAGGCGGGCGGGGCCCGGGTGCTGGACGTGTTCAGCTACGCCGGCGGCTTCGCGCTGCAGGCGTTGCGCGCCGGCGCCGCGACGGCGACCTGCATCGATTCCTCCGCCCCGTCGCTCGCCTCGGCGGCAGCGACCGCAGAGGCGAACGGCCTCGAAGTCGAGCGGCTCGAGGGCGACGCCTTCGAAACGCTCGAGGCGCTCGCCGCCGAACGGCGGCGCTTCGACGCCGTCGTCGTCGATCCGCCGGCCTTCGTCAAGCGGCGCAAGGACCACCCCAAGGGCCTCGCGGCGTACCGGCGCGTGAACCAGCTCGCCATGCAGCTGCTCGACCGCGACGGCCTGCTGATGTCCTGCTCCTGTTCGCATCACCTGCTGCCGGGCGAGCTGGTCGACGCCGTCCAGCGCGCCGCAAGGCACCTGGATCGCTTCGCACAGCTGGTCGCCGTCGGCGCGCAGTCGCCCGACCACCCGGTGCACCCCGCGATCGACGAGACGCGCTACCTGCGCGCGTTCCTGTTCCGGGTGACCGACGCGTGATCGCCTATCCCGAAATCGACCCGGTCGCATTCGCGCTCGGCCCGGTCAAGGTGCACTGGTACGGGCTCATGTACGTCGTCGGCTTCATCGCCGGCTGGTGGCTCGCGCGCAGGCGTGCGGCCGCGCCCGGGTCGACCTGGAAGCCGGTGGACGTGGACGACGTCATCTTCTTCGCCGCGATCGGCGTGATCGCCGGCGGGCGCCTCGGCTGGATCCTCGTTCTACGGCTTCGACTCGATCCGCGAAGACCCGCTGTCAGTCATCCGCGTCTGGCAGGGCGGCATGTCGTTTCACGGCGGGCTTGCCGGCGTGATGATCGCCGTCGCGCTCTTTGCCCGGCGCCGGGGCCGGCGCATCGCGGACGTGTTCGACTTCATGGCGCCCTTGCCCGCGATCGGCCTGTGTGCCGGGCGGATCGGCAACTTCATCAATGGCGAGCTCTGGGGCAAGCCGACGGAACTGCCCTGGGGCATGCTGGTGGACGGCCAGGTCCTGCACCCGTCGCAGCTCTACGAGGCGGCCCTCGAAGGCGTGGTCCTGTTCGCGATCCTGTGGTGGTTCACGTCGCGGCCCCGTCCGCGGCTCGCACCGGCGGGACTGTTCCTCGCGCTCTACGCCACGTTCCGGATCGCCGTCGAGTTCGTGCGCGTGCCTGACGCCGACATCGGCTACCTCGCGCTCGGCTGGCTGACGATGGGCCAGCTGCTGTCCCTGCCGCTGCTCGCGGCAGGTCTCGCGATGCTCGCCTTCGCGTACACTCGGCGCGAGCCCTCCGGAAACTACGCCTGAGCCCCTGATGCGCGCCTATCTCGACCTGATGCGACTGGTCCGCGAGCGAGGCACCCGCAAGGCGGACCGCACGGGAACCGGCACCCTGTCGGTCTTCGGGCACCAGCTCCGCTTCGACCTCGGAGCGGGATTCCCGCTGGTCACGACCAAGCGCGTGCACATGAAGTCCGTGATCGAGGAACTGCTCTGGTTCCTGCGCGGCGAGACGAACGTGCGCTCGCTGCAGGAGAAGGGCGTCACTATCTGGAACGAGTGGGCCGACGAGTCGGGCGAGCTCGGCCCGGTTTACGGGCGGCAGTGGCGCGCCTGGGCGACGGCGGACGGGCGCCACGTCGACCAGATCGCGCGCGCGATCCACCTGCTGCGCAACGAACCCGATTCGCGGCGCATCATCGTCAGCGCCTGGAACGTCGGCGAGCTCGAGAAGATGGCGCTCGCGCCCTGCCATGCCTTCTTCCAGCTCCACGTGGCCGACGGACGGCTGTCCTGCCAGGTGTACCAGCGCAGCTGCGACATCTTCCTCGGCGTGCCGTTCAACATCGCCTCGTACGCGCTGCTCACGCATATCCTTGCGCAGCAGTCGGACCTGAAGGTCGGCGACCTGATCTGGACCGGCGGCGACTGCCACCTGTACCTCAATCACCTCGAGCAGGCCGACACGCAGCTCGCGCGCACGCCGCTGCCGCTGCCGACGCTGGCGCTGCTGCGTCGTCCGGCGGATTTCGGCGATTACCGCAGCGAGGACTTCCAGGTGGTCGGCTACGAGCCGCTGGCTGCGATCCGCGCGCCCGTTGCGGTCTGAGTCGCGCGCGTGAACGGGTCCGCGGTCGCGATCGTCGCGATGGCCGACAACGGCGTGATCGGCCGCGGCAACGGGCTCCCCTGGCACCTGCCCGACGACCTCCGTCGCTTCAAGGCGCTCACGATGGGACACGCGCTGCTGATGGGACGCAAGACCCACGATTCGATCGGGCGTGCGCTGCCGGGGCGCCGGAACCTCGTGCTCACGCGCAATGACGCCTGGAGCGCGCCCGGATGTGAGGCGGTGGCCTCGCTGGACGACGCCGTGGCACGGGCCCGCGATGCGACGCTGTTCGTGATCGGGGGCGCCGAGGTGTTCTCCCTCGCCTGGCCGATCGTCGGCCGGCTCGAGCTGACCGAGGTGCATGCCGAGCCCGAGGGCGACACCCTGCTCGAGGGATTCGATCGCGCCGGCTGGCGCGAGACCTTCCGTGAGCGCCATGCTGCCGACGCGCGACACGCGCATCCGTTCAGCTTCGTCACCCTCGTCAGGCGTTGAGCGCGCTCGCCACCAGTTCGACCGCGCGCCAGCAGTCCTCGTAGGAGTTGTACATCGGCGCGGGCGCGAGGCGGATCACGTCCGGCTCGCGCCAGTCGCAGGTGAGGCCGGCGGCCAGCAGGCGGTCGAAGAGGGCGCGGCCGCCGCCCGGCGACCCGGCGATCCGCACCGAGAGCTGCGCGCCGCGCGCCCCGGGATCGCGCGGCGTCAGGATCTCGATCTTCCCCGCCAGCCGGGCTTCCAGGAGTTCCTCGAGCCATGCGGTCAGCGCGATCGAGCGCTCGCGCAGCGCCGGCAGGCCCGCCTGTGCGAACAGCGCGAACGATGCCTGCAGCGGCACCATGCCGAGCAGCGGATGGTTGCTGACCTGCCAGCCTGCGGCACCGCGGTACGGCCGGAACGGTTCCGCCATTTCGAAGCGCGTGTCGAGATCGTTGCCCCACCAGCCCGAGAGCCGGGGCAGCCTGCTCGCGAAATGCCGCTCGTGCACGAACGCTCCGGCCGTCGCGCCCGGCCCGCCGTTCAGGTACTTGTACGAGCACCAGGCGGCGAAGTCCGCGCCCCAGTCGTGCAGCGCGAGCGGCAGGTTGCCGATCGCATGCGCGAGGTCGAAGCCGGCGAGGGCGCCGACGCGATGCGCCGCCTCGTGCGAGGCCCGCGATGTCGAGTCGCTGGCCGGTCAGGTACTGGACGCCCGGCAGGAGCACGAGCGCAAGGCGCTCGCCCTGGCGCCCGATCTCGGCGACGAGGTCCTCGTGCCGCAGCAGGTGCTCGCCCGCGCGCGGCCCGACCTGCACCAGGGACGTCGCCGGGTCGAAACCGTGCCAGGCGACCTGCGAGGCGACCGCGTAGCGGTCCGAAGGGAATGCGCCCTGCTCGATGAGCACCACGTGCCGGTCGCGGGTCGGCCGGTAGAAGCTCACCATCAGCAGGTGCAGGTTGATCGTGAGCGAGTGCATCACGACCGCTTCCGGCGGCTTCGCGCCCGCGAGCGCGGCGGCGGTCGGCAGCAGCCGCTCGTGCAGGTTCAGCCAGTCGGCCTCGGGATCGTGGTAACCGAGCACGCCGAGGTTGCGCCACTCGCCCATGAAGGCCTCGACGTCCGCGGCCGCGCGCCGCGGCTGCAGGCCGAGCGAGTTTCCGCACAGGTAGATCACCTCGCCGCCGTCCGGCCGGCGCGGGAAGTGGAACTGCCCGCGCCGGGCGGTTGCCGGATCCGCCGCGTCGCGCGCGCGCGCCGCCTCGAGCGAGTGGTCCGCGCTCATGCCGGCTGCACCGGGAAGAGCAGGGGCCGCGAAGGCGCCGCGTCGGTCACGAAGGGCGGGATCTGCAGGTCGAGCAGGTAGTAGCCATCGGCAATTCCGGCGGGGATCCAGGCGAGCTCGGTGATGCTCGCGCGCGGCCGGCTCGCGGCGCGCGCGTCGCGCGAGCCCGGGCGGCAGGCCGAAGAAGACGCGGTGCGCCGTCAGCTTGCCGCCGTCGTCGGCGCGGTCCGCGGATGGCAGGTCCAGCACCAGCGTCTCGATGCCGCGCGCGACGATCCACTCGGCCGCCTGGCGCGACAGATAGGGCGCCGGCGCGGGACCCTCGTAGGCGCGCAGGGGTTGCCCGTCCCGCAGCGTGCGCACGACGAGTGCCGCGGGCCGGGGACCGGGGTTGCCTGCCGCAGCCCGTTCGAGCGCAGCGGCCGTCACCAGGCGATCGCCCGGCAGCAGGGCGCGGATCGCTGTCCTCGGCGGCGACCTCCGCAGGCACCGGCTCGACGGTGACGAGTTGCGCAAGCTGCACGCCGCCCGCCAGGCGTTCGCTGATCGCGACGCGCTCGTCGGTCACGTGACCCACGCATTCCGTGTGCGTGCCATTGCAGTGCGGCGCGAGCGTCAGGACCTCGCAGTTGCAGCTGCCGCCCAGGCGCGTATCGCCCGTGAAGCCGCCGCTGCGCAGCGGGCTCGATTCCGCACGCGGGGCGCCGAAGCAGGAAGGCTGGGGTCCGGCAAAGTCGAGCGGAATCGCGAGCGAGACGGGTTGGCCGAAATCGACCCGGAACGACCGGCCGCCCGCCTCGAATCGCATGACTGTCATCGTGTCGCCCGTGCCGGTTAACGTGCAATTATAGTCACCCCATGGAACCCCACGGGTCGCCGTCGGGTCAGAGGTGGGTACCCTGAGAGGAGCCCCTGGATGGCGCCCCGCGCCGCATTCCTGATGCTTGCGATGTTCGTTGCTCTGCCGGCCCTGGCGGACGAGAGCCGCCCGGCCGAGGAACCCGCCGCGTGGACCCTGCACGAGGTCGACCTCCAGTACATGGGCTTCACGACGCGCTACACCTGCAGCGGGCTCAAGAGCAAGGTCAAGCTGCTCCTCAAGCACATGGGCGTGCGCGAGGACGTCAAGATCCGTCGAGCGCGGCTGCGAGTTCGGTTACGAGAAAGTCGCCGATTTTCCGCGGCTCAAGATCGCCTTCTACGCCCCCTCGATCCCGCAACCCGGCGACCGGGATCCCGGCGAGCCGGTGCTCGGCGTCTGGAAGCCCGTCGTGATCAAGAAGAACTCCCCCAAGGGCCTCGACATGGGCGACTGCGAGCTGGTCGAGATCTTCCGCGACCGCGTCATGCCGAAGTTCCTGACGCGCGAGCGTGCAGGGCGACGTCAACTGCATCCCGCACCAGCTGGTCGGCAATCGCATCGACCTCCGCTTCGAGGTGCTGACCGGCATCCGGTCGGTGGACGAGGCCCACGCCCTGGATGCGGCCAGGAAAAAGAGCAGCGAAGGCGACGACTGATCAGTCGCCGGCGCGCGCCGGCTGCCCCGGCAGGGCAGGCGCACCGGTTTCGCTTCGCGGTCGAGGCGGATCGCCGTGAGCGCACCGCCCCAGACGCAACCGGTGTCGATTCGCCCGCAGCCCCGGTTCCGCGAGGTAGCCGAGCGCCGACCAGTGGCCGAACACCAGGCCGTTGCCGCGCGTCGCGCGCTCGGGGTGGCGGAACCACGGCAGGCTCCCGGCCGGCGCATCCGCGATCGTGCCCTTGTACGCGAGCAGGAGTCGTCCCTTGCGGTCGACGAACCGCAGGCGCGTGAGGCAGTTGACGGTGAAGCGCAGCCGGTCCACGCCCTCGAGCGCGGGCGACCAGCGATCGGGCGCATCGCCGTACATCCCGGCAAGCATCGCCGCGGCGTCGCTGCGCAGCGCCTTTTCGACTTCCCGCGCGCAGGCCTCGGCCTGGCGAGCGTCCACTGCGGCGGGACGCCGGCGTGGATCAGCGTCCAGCCGAGATCATCGTCGCGGTGCAGCAGCGGCCGCGCCGCGAGCCAGTCCAGCAGCTCCCCGGCATCCGGCGCCTCGAGAACGGCCTCGAGCTCCCGGCTCGCGGCGCTTCACGGTCTTGGGTGCGAAGGCGAGGGCCAGCAGGTGCAGGTCGTGGTTGCCGAGTACCACGGTGACTGCGCGGCCGAGCGATTTCACCTCGCGCAGCACGGCGAGCGAGGCGGGGCCGCGGTTGACGAGATCGCCGGTGAGCCAGAGCCGGTCGCTTCCCGGGTCGAAGCGCAGGCGCTCGAGGAGCGCCATGAATTCCGCATGGCAGCCCTGCAGGTCGCCGATCGCGTAGTGCGCCACCCGCGCGGCCTCAGTGAATCGTGCCGGGGATCGCGAGCGAGAAGGCCGGGATCGGCGCTTCGAATCGCTCGCCATCGTCCGCGAGCATCTGGTACGACCCCTGCATCGAGCCGACCGGCGTCTCGAGGACGGCGCCGCTCGTGTAGCGGAAACCCTGGCCTGGCATCAGGTGCGGCTGCTCGCCGACCACGCCCTCGCCGCGGACCTCCTGGACCTTGCCGTTGGCGTCGGTGATGACCCAGTGCCGGCCGAGGAGTTTCGCCGGCACCGTGCCGCGGTTGCGGATGGTGATCGTGTAGGCGAACACGTAGCGGCTTTCCCCGGGGTCCGACTGGTCCTCGAGGTAGCGCGTGTCGACGTTGACGCTGATCCTGCCGTCCATGGGACGCTTACCGCAGGCGCACCGCCAGCACGTCGCAGGGCGCGGCGTGCAGCACGGTGTCCTCGGTGAAGTTGACGAGGATCGAGGGACCGCGGCGCTCGCGGCAGCCGAGCACGATCAGGTCGGCCCGGTACTCCTGCGCCGCGCGCACGATCTCCGCCTTGATGTTGCCGGCGGTGACCTGGCGCTGCGCGGCGCCGATGCCGAGGCCCTCGGCGAACTCGGCCAGCCGCGAGGTCGCGCGCTGGACGAGTTCCTCCTCGATCTGCACGGCGGGCAGCAGCGTCTCGCCCATCGGCTCGACGGGAACGTACTCGACGACGTGCAGCAGGGACAGTTCGGCGCCCATCAGCGACGCGAGGTCGCGCGCGCGCGCGCCGATGCGCTCGGATTGCTCGCCGAGATCGACGACCAGCAGGATCCTGCGGTAGGGGCTCATCGCGCGGCCATTATAGCCGCGAGGCGCGCGAACTCGGCGGGGGATAGCGTTTCCGGGCGCCGGCCGGCGTCGATTCCCGCCGCGCCGAAGCCGGCCTCGTCCACCAGGCCTCGCAGCGAGTTGCGCAGCGTCTTGCGGCGCATCGAGAACGCGGACGGCGACCAGGCGCGCGTAAACGGCCCGGGTCCGGCAGCGGGAACGGGTCCGCGGCGTGCGGAACGAGGCGCACGACCGCGGAGTCGACGGCGGGCGGCGGCTGGAATGCGCCGCGGCCCACGCGGAACAGCGATGTGGCGACGCAGGCCGCGGCCAGCATCACGGTGAGGCGCCCGTACTCCTTGCCGCCCGGCGGCGCGACCATGCGGTCGACGACTTCCTTCTGCAGCATGAAGTGCATGTCGACGATCGAGGCGCGCGACGCGAGCAGGTGAAACAGCAGCGGCGTCGAGATGTTGTACGGCAGGTTTCCGCAGACGCGGAGCCTGCTGCCCGCGCCGCGCAGCGCGTCGAAGTCGATCTCGAGCACGTCGCCCGCGTGCACCACGAGCTCGCCCTTGCCGGCCGCGCTCGCCTCGAGCACCGGGATCAGGTCGCGGTCGATCTCGATCACCTCGAGGCGGCGGCAGCGCTCGAGCAGGGGCAGCGTCAGCGCGCCGCGGCCCGGGCCGATCTCGACGATGCGCTCCCCGGGCTGCGGGTCGATCGCCGCGACGATGCGCTGGAGGACGCCGGGATCGTGCAGGAAGTGCTGCCCGAACCGCTTGCGCGCGCGGTGCAAGGCGGCGGTCAGCCGCTGCCGAGGCGCGCGGCGAGCCGGATCGCCTCGAACAGGCTGCCCGGGTCCGCGCGTCCGGTGCCGGCGAGGTCGAGCGCCGTGCCGTGGTCGACGGAAACGCGGCGGAATGGCAGGCCGAGCGTCACGTTCACCGCGTTGCCGAAGCCCGCGTGCTTGATCACCGGCAGGCCCTGGTCGTGGTACATCGCGAGCACGACGTCGGCGCGCTCGAGGGAGTGCCGGCGTGAAGGCCGTGTCGGCGGGCACCGGGCCCGTGACGGCGAGGCCCTGCGCGGCGAGCGCGGCGACCGCGGGGGCGATGACCTCGATCTCCTCGCGGCCGAGGTGACCGCCTTCGCCGGCGTGCGGGTTGAGGCCGCAGACGAGGATGCGCGGCGCGGCGATCCCGAAGTCCACGCGCAGCCCGCGATCGAGCACCCGCATCGTGCGTTCGAGCGATTCGCGCGTGATGGCCCGCGGCACCTCGGCGAGCGGCAGGTGGGTCGTCGCCAGCGCGACGCGCAGCCGCCCGGCGACGAGCAGCATCACGGGGTGCGCGCCGCGCGGACTTTGCCGCGAGGTATTCGGTGTGGCCCGGGAAGGGGATGCCGGCGTCGTTGATCGAGGCTTTCTGCACCGGCGCGGTGACCATGGCGTCGAATCGGCCGGCGAGGCAGCCCTCGGCCGCGGCGTCGAGCAGCGCGAGCACGTAGCGCGCGTTCGCGGGATCCGGATGCCCGGCCACGACCTCGCGGGCCAGGCGTGCCGCGAGCACCGGCAGCGTGCCGGCGCGGTGCGGCGCAGGCGGCGCGTCCGGCCGCCAGTCGGAAGGTGTGAGGCCGAGGCCGAGCGCGCTGGCGCGCGCGGCGAGCAGGTCCGGGTCGCCGGCAAAGACGAGTTCCGCGGGCCAGTCGGTGAGCGCCGCGGCGAGCGCGAGCTCAGGGCCGATGCCCGCGGGCTCGCCGGTCGTGACGATGATACGACGCGTCTTCAGGGATTCCTGATCTCGACGTAGGCCTCGTCGCGCAGGCGTCGCAGCCACAGCTCGGTTTCCTCGTCGACCTTGCTCTCGCGCAGGGCGCTCAGCACGCGCTGGCGGCGCAGCTCGTCGCTCTGGTCGTGCGTGCGCTTGCCCAGCAGCTGGACGATATGCCAGCCGAACTGGGTGCGGAACGGCTCGCTGATCTCGTTCTCCGCGAGCCTCGCGAGCACTTCCTCGAATTGCGGGTCATAGGTGCCCGGCACCGCCCAGCCGAGGTCGCCGCCGCGGGTCGCCGAGCCCGGGTCCTCGGACGTGACGCTGGCGAGCGCGCCGAAGTCTTCGCCGGCCAGGATGCGGTCGCGCAGCGCCCCGAGCCGCTGCCGGGTCGTCGCGTCGTCCTGCACCTCGTTCGGTCGCATCAGGATGTGGCGCGCGTGGATCTGCTCGACCAGTACCGGGCCGCTTTCGCCGCCGCGCGTGCCGTCGAGTCGCACGAGGTGGAAACCCGTGGGCGTGCGCACCGGGTCGCCGACCTGCCCCGGCTCGAGCTTCGCGACGAGATCGCGCGATGAACTGCGGCAGCTGGCTCATGCGACGCCAGCCGAGCTTGCCCCGCTCGAGCGCGGACTGCGCCTTCGAGTAGGCGAGGGCGAGCTGGCCGAAGTCCTCGCCCTGGTCGGCCCGCCGGCGGATGTCGCGCGCGAGATCCTCGACCTTCGCCATTTCCTCGGCGGTCGCGGACTCCGGCAGGGACAGCAGGATGTGGGAGACGTCGAACTCCGTGTTGACGCCCGCCTGGCCGGCATCGCGCTCGAGCGCCTGGTCGAGTTCGCGCGGCGAGACATAGATGCGCGGGTAGCACGTCGCGCTGGCGCAGCATCGACAGCATGATCTCGCGACGCATCTCCTCGCGATAGCTCGCGTAGTCGACGCCCTGCGCCTCGAGCGCGACGGGCATCTGCTCGAAGGGGATCTTGTTGCGGGTCGCGACGTCGCGCAGCGCCTCGTTCAGCATCTCGTCCGGGACCTGGACGCCGAGGCGACCGGCGCGCTGGACCTGGATCTCCTGGAGGATCAGCCGCTCGAGCACCTGCTGGCGGATGACGTCGGCCGGCGGCAGCTGCGAGCCCTGTTCCCGCAGCCGGTCCTCGATCAGCGTCGACTGCGTGTCGAGCTGGCTCTGCAGCACGATGCCCTCGTTGACGATGGCGATGACGCGGTCGAGCGCAACGCCCGTCGCGGACATGTCGCGCGTCTGCGCGTCGGCGGCGCCTGCGAGCAGGGACAGGGACAGCAGTGTGGACAGGATTCGCAGCATGGGATCCAGGGTCAGGGCAGGGTGGCGGAAGAAGCGGGGGAGTATCCCCGAATGGCGCCTTCCAGGAAAGTATCGCTGCGGGATCCGACCGAGGAAAGGCCCGTGAGTTCCACCTGCAGGAGGATGGAATTGTCGCTTTCGCCGGTGCGGTTGGAAACGTAGTTCCGGCCCAGCAGGCGCAGGCGCCAGCAGCAGCCCGAATACTCGAAGCCGACGAAGCGGTCGATCGACTTGTCTTCCTTGGTCGAGTAGACCTGGCGCGCGAAGACCTGCCAGGACGGCGACAGCCGCCAGGCGAAGGCGGCGTCCCATTGCTCGAGCAGGCCCTCCCGGTAGCGGTAGCCCAGGTTCACGACCTTGTTGTCGGCAGGCCGGTACTGCACGCTGCCCTCGCCGCGCAGCGTGTTCGACTGCTCGCCGTCCCATTCCACCCCGGCGCGCGCGCTCCAGCTGCGCCACGCGGTCAGCTGGACCTCGCCGACGAGGTTCGACGCGCTGCGGCTCTCGGGGGCCTCGCCGGGCAGCACGACTTCCGGGCTCTCGAAATAGAAGCGCTGGCCGATGGTCGCCGTCAGGTACTGCTGGCCGCTTTCGCCGCGCAGCAGCCGGGTGGTGAATCCCGCGGCAAGTTCGTTCGCGTCGCCGAGGCGGTCCGCGCCCACGTAGCGGTTGGTGCGGAACAGCTGCACGAGATTGAGGTCCGGCAGCGCCGTGTCGAACAGCGGCAGGTCGTCCTGGTCGCGATACGGGATGTAGGTGTAGCGCACGCGCGGTTCCAGCGTGTGCACGAACTGCTTGCGCTCGCCGGCCTCGCGCTCGAACACGAGACCCGCGTCCAGCGACAGGATCGGCGCCGACGCGCGAAGGCGAGTCGTCCTCTCCGGGCGCCGTGTCCGACAGTTCGTAGGCCGTCGCGCGCCAGGCCGCGCTCGGCTCGATGTGGTAGCCGGACCCGCGCACCGGCCAGGCGATGCGCGGCTCGGCATCGACGCGCAGGCCCGTGACGCCCACGTCGCGATCGAACCAGACGGTTTCCGCGTCGAACGAGGTCTCGAGGCCGCCCGGCAACGGCCACAGGCCGGTGAACGCGAGCTGCGGCAGGCGCGAGTACGGCCGGTCCAGCGGATCGACGTCGAGGTCGATGACCTGGAAGTCCTGCACCTGCCCGTCGAGTCGCCAGCCCTGGCCGAGCCAGGCGAGCCGGAGGTTGCGGTTCGAGGAACATGATGCTGGTCCCATCGGGACCGAGGCCGAAGTCCTCGAAGTACCGGCTGTCGCTCACGTCCGCGAGGTTGGCGTCGAAGCGGAGCCGGTCCGTGAAGTCGGTCCGGTGCACGAGCGCCGAGTACCGGCGGTCCTCGCCCGCCAGGTCGTCGCCGGGCAGGTAGTCGGTGTCGAACTTGCCGCGGCTGCGCTCCGTCAGATAGCGGAAGTCCGCGCCGGCGCCGAAGCCACGACGCGAAAGCAGGAAGGGCGTGAGCGTCAGGTCGTAGTTCGGCGCGAGGTTGAGGTAGTAGGGCACGCCCAGCTCGAAGCCGCTCTTGTCCGAGTTGCCGAACGACGGGAACAGGAAGCCGGACTTGCGGGCCGGCCCGACGGGAAACGTGATCACCGGCGTGTAGAGGATCGGGATGCCCTTGAGGTCGACGCGGACGTTGCGACCCCGGCCCTGCTGCGTACGCTGGTCGATCTCGATGCTCGAAGCGCGCAACTCCCAGTCCGTGCTGCCCACCGGGCAGGTCGTGAAGCGCACGCCGGTGAGGTTCAGGTTGCCCTCGCGCGTCATCTCGAGCTCGGCGGCCGAGCCCCGCGCGGGCCGCTGCGGCAACTCGAACTCGGCGCCCGTGAACTGACCCGTGCCCAGCGCATTCCAGCTGCCCGAGCCGCCCTTCAGCCGCAGCTCCGGCGAACGGAACTCGACGTCGCCCTCGACCTCGAAGCGGCGCTCGGTGGCGTCATAGGTCGCCGAATCGGCCGAGACCTGCCGGTCGCCCTGGACGATCGTCACGCCGCCCGTGAGCTTCGCGTCGCCCTCGCGGGAGACCTCACTATCGGCGGCCGCTTTTGATCACGATCGGCTGCTCGTCGGGCTTTCCTGTCCGCGGTCTCCGGTGGCCGGCGGCTGTGCGCCGCGCCGCTGCCGCCAAGTCGGCCGCCGGCCAGGCGCATTCGGCCGCGACCGCCGGTGACGCGATGCCGGTCGCGGCAAGCAGAACAATGACTTGTCGGGAAATCACGGGATGCGGCCAGTCTATAATGCATGCACCCCGGCCGTCGCCTCTGCATGACCACGAACGACAACGCCGATCCTCGCCTCCTGAAACTCGAACGATGGATCGCGGCCCTGCCGGGTCCGCCGGTCGAGCGCATTGCGCCCGCGTCCGCCGACGCGAGCTTCCGGCGTTACTTCCGCGTGCACCGCGGCGGCGGCACGCAGGTCGCGATGGACGCGCCGCCCGAGCGCGAGAGCCTCGACGACTGGCTGCGGGTTGCGCGCATCCTCGCGGCGACCGGCGTCCACGTGCCGCCGGTGCTGGCGGTGGATGCCGAGCAGGGTTTCGTGCTGATGGGCGACCTTGGCCGCCAGCATTACCTCGAGGCGCTCGGGCATGGCGCGGATCCTGCGCCGCTCTATGCGGACGCGGTGGACGCGCTCGTGCGCCTGCAGTCGGGCGACCCGGCCGCGGCCGCCGAGCTTCCACGGTACGACCGCGAGCTGCTCATGCGCGAGATGGAACTCTTCCCGGAGTGGTTTCTCTCGCGACACCTGTCGCTGTCGCCGGGCGCCGCCGAGCGAGCGACGATCGGCGCGGCCTTCGACTGGCTCGCCGACCAGGCGCTCGCACAGCCGGTCGTGCTGGTGCATCGCGACTACCACTCGCGAAATCTCCTCGTGCGCCCGGAAGGCAACCCCGGCATCGTCGATTTCCAGGACGCGGTGCGCGGGCCGATCAGCTACGACCTCGTCTCGCTCCTCAAGGACTGCTACGTCGTCTGGCCGCGCGCGCAGCTCATCGCCTGGCTCGACCGCTACCGCACGGCCGCCGGCGCAGCGGGGCTTTCCGTGGGCGCGGACCGTGCCGAGTTCCTGTCACTGGTTCGACCGCGTGGGGCTGCAGCGCCACATCAAGGTGCTCGGCATCTTCGCGCGACTCTGGCATCGCGACGGCAAGGCGGGCTACCTCGGCGACCTGCCGCGCGTGCTCGACTACACGCTCGCGGTCACCGGGGCACAACCGGAACTCGCGGAGTTCGACGCCTGGCTTCGGCGCGACGTGGTGCCGGCGTTCGCCGCGGTGCACCGCCGCACGGGTCCCGCCCGTTGAAGGCCATGATCCTGGCCGCGGGCCGCGGCGAGCGCATGCGCCCGCTGACCGCAACGCTGCCGAAGCCGATGCTCGAGGTCGGCGGCCATCGGCTCATCGAGTACCACCTCGCCTCGCTGGCCCGGCTCGGCGTGCACGAGGTCGTCATCAACCTTTCCTGGCACGGCGAGCGCATCCGCGAAGCGCTCGGCGACGGCGCCGGCGCACGGCGTCTCGATCCGTTACAGCGAGGAGGGGCCCGAGCCGCTCGGCACCGGCGGCGGCATCGTCGCGGCACTGCCGCTCCTCGGCGCGGAACCGTTCCTGGTCGCTGAACGGTGACGTCTGGACGGACTTCGATCTCGGCAGGCTCCGCGCACCGGCCGGGTCGCTCGCGCACCTCGTGCTGGTCGACAACCCGCGCATCATCCGGACGGCGACTACGGGCTCGAGCCCGGCGGTCGTGCCCGCGCGGACGGGAAACGCTGACGTATTCGGGCATCTCGCTGCTCGACCCGGCGCTGTTTGCGGGCCAGGGCACCCGGTTTCCTGCCGCTCAAGCCGCTGCTGGATGCGGCGCTCGCCGCAGGGCCGGCTCACGGGTCAGCGCCACGCCGGCGCCTGGCGCGACGTCGGCACGCCCGCGCGGCTCGCGGCGCTCGATGCCGAGTTGCGCCTCGGCCGGGCACGACACCCGGTCCTGTCGTCCCCGGTCGGCTAAAATACGCCCTCTGGCGGGCGCGGGATCCCACAAGTGGCTGATCTGAAAGGCATTCCAATCGCTGTCGAGCGGCCGGTCGTGAACAGCGGCGAAAAGTTCGTCACGCCGCAGGGATTCACGGCGATCCGCGACGGCATCAAGAAGTCGGCCGGCAGCCTGCCGTTCGCGCCCGGGCAGAAACCGCGCTGGCTGCGGGCGCGGCTCGCCACCGGCGCGCGCTACGAGTCGCTGCGCAGCACGGTACGCGAGCATCGCCTCAGCACGGTCTGCGAGGAAGCGCATTGCCCGAACATCGGCGAGTGCTGGAACGCCGGCACGGCGACGCTGCTGCTGATGGGCTCGGTGTGCACGCGCGCCTGCCGCTTCTGCGCGGTGGACACCGGCAACCCGCGCGGCTGGCTCGATCCCGAGGAGCCCGCCAATGCGGCGCGCACCGTGTCGCTGATGGGCCTTGGCTACGTCGTGCTGACCTCGGTGGACCGCGACGACCTGCCGGATGGCGGCGCGGCGCACCTCGCGTCCTGCGTGCGCGCGATCAAGGCGGCCAATCCTGCAACCGCGGTCGAGGCGCTGACGCCGGATTTCCAGGGCATGCTCGCCGCCGTCGAGACGGTCGTGGATTCCGGGATCGAGGTCTTCGCGCAGAACGTCGAGACGGTCGAGCGGCTGACGCACCCGGTGCGCGACCCGCGCGCGGGCTACCGACAGACGCTCGACGTGCTGGCGCATGCGAAGCGCCATCGCCCCGGCATGCTCACCAAGACCAGCCTCATGCTCGGGCTCGGCGAAACCACGGACGAGCTGCTGGCGACCATGGATGACCTGCGTGCCGTCGATTGCGACATCCTGACGCTCGGCCAGTACCTGCGTCCCACGGCGAATCACCTGCCGGTCGAACGCTACCTGACTCCGGCGGAATTCCTGGAACTTCGCACGGCGGCCCTCGATCGCGGTTTCCGCGAATGCGTCGCGGGGCCGATGGTGCGCTCGAGCTACCGCGCGGAACAGGCGCTCGCCGGCAACAACTGCGGCATCGCGGTGGCCTGATGCACCCGTTCCCGCACCGCTATCGCGCGCGCGTCGGCATCGCCCCGGAGGGCGAGGTGAGCCTCGACTCCGAAGGGCTTGCGCAGATCCGCTCGCTGCCGCCGCCCGAATTCGGCGGGCCCGGCGGCTACTGGTCGCCGGAGACGCTGCTGCTCGCGGCCGTGGGCGACTGCTTGATGCTGACCTTCCGCGCGATCGCGAAAGCCTCGCGCTTCGAGTGGCGCGAACTCTCGGCCGACGTGGAGGGCGTCCTCGAGCGCATCGACGGCAACAGCCGGTTCACGACCCTCACGACGCGCGTGCGCCTCGTCGTGCCGCCCGGCACGGATGCGGCACGGGCGAAGCGTCTGCTGGAAAAGGCGGAGCAGGGCTGCCCGATCTCCAACTCGCTGACGGCCACGAAGCACCTCGAAGCCGAGATCGTCGAGGCGTCGTGACGCCGATCGTCCGCCAGCTCGGCCGCGTGGGCTACGAGCCCGCCTGGCGGGCGATGCAGGCCTTCACCGACTCGCGCGACGAGGGTACGCCCGACGAGCTGTGGCTGCTGGAGCACGACCCGGTCTTCACCCAGGGCCTGAACGGCAAGGCCGAGCACCTGCTCGCTCCGGGCGACATCCAGGTCGTCGCCATCGACCGCGGCGGCCAGGTCACCTACCACGGGCCCGGGCAACTCGTGATGTACGCACTCGTCGACCTGCGGCGGCGCGGCATCGGCGTCCGCGAACTGGTCGTCGCACTCGAGAACTCGGTGATCGCGCTGGCCGCTCGTCACGGCATTCGCGCCTCAGGCCGGCGCGAGGCGCCGGGCGTCTACGTCGGGCCGCGCAAGCTCGCGAGCATCGGCCTGCAGGGTCCGGCGCGGCTGCAGCTACCACGGGCTCGCGCTCAACGTGGACATGGACCTCGAGCCGTTCGGCCGCATCAATCCCTGCGGCATGGCGGGCCTCGCGATGACGCAGCTCGTGACGGAAGGCGCGAACTGCGACGTCGCGGGCGCGGCGCGCTCGCTCGCGCCGCTGGCCTGCGAGGCGTTGGGGCTTGAGTGGGATGGGTCGTGGAAGCACGGAGGGGTCTGACCCCTTCATATTCGCGAGGTATCCGCCGCGGGGCGAATATGAAGGGGTCGACCCCTCCGATATCCGCTCTACAGCGCGACCAGTACCACGCCGCTGTCGGTCAGGTCCTGGTAGATCCGGTCGAGCTGGGCGCGGCTCTCGGCGCGGATCGTGTAGGTGAGCGCGAGGAACTTTCCCTTGCTGCTCATGCGCTCGCTGATGTGCTCGGCCGCAATCGGTCCCGCGTGGCGCTCGACGATGGCGAGCGTCAGCGTCCGGAACGACTCCGAGTCGCGGCCCATCACCTTGATCGGGAAGTCGCTCGGGAAACTGGAACAGCTCGTCGTTGCCGCTCACGCGGGCAGTTCCGTCGAGAACTCCCGCTGCGTGGCCTTGAAGGCGGCGAAGATGCGGCGGTAGACGGGACCGGGCACGCCGGCGCCCACGGCCCTGCCGTCGAGCGTCGTGATGGCGCGGATGCCGCCACCCGCGGAGGCGATCAGGAGTTCGTCCGCGGAGCGCAGCTCCGCCTCGGTCACGGGCCGCCGCTCCGAGGCGATGCCCTCGCGCTCCGCGAGCTCGAAGATCACGCCGCGCGTCGTGCCCGGGAGGATGGCGTTGGTCTGGGGCGGGGTGACGATGCGCCCGTTCATCACCACGTGCGCGCTGCTCGCGCTGCCTTCCGTCAGGAACCCGTCGCGCAGCAGGATCGTCTCGGTTGCGCCGGCGTCGGCGGCCAGCCAGCGCAGCAGCACGTTGCCGAGCAGCGAGGTGGACTTGATGTCGCAGCGCGACCAGCGGATGTCCGCGGCGGTGATGCCGGCGACGCCCTGGTCGATGGCCGACTGCGGGATCACCGGGAGCTTCTGCACGCTCGCGAAGATCGTCGGGCGCGTGCCGGCCTGCGGCACGTGGTTGCGCTCCGGCTCGACGCCGCGCGTGACCTGCACGTAGAGCAGCTGGTCGCCGCCGCCGTTGCCGTGGACCAGGGCGCCGAAGGCCGCGGAGCCAGCCTGCGCGGTCGAGCGGCGGCGCCATGCGGATCTCGGCGAGGCTGCGGTCGAGGCGCGTCATGTGCGCATCGAAGCGATAGCCACGGCCGCCGTAGACGGGCAGCACCTCGTAGGCGCCGTCGCCGAACAGGAAACCGCGGTCGAGCGGGGAGATGCGCGCCTCTTCGAGCGGCAGCAGCCGCCCGTCGAGCCACACGAGCGGCAGGGGCATGCGGCGGCCTCAGGCGAACCAGGACAGGATCGTGTCCCAGAGCCTGCGGAAGATGTTGCCGCGCGGCACGTCGGCGAGCGGCTGGATCGGCGCCTCGGCGACGACCTTGCCGTCCACCAGCGCGCGCAGGACGCCGACGCGGTCGGACTTCGTGAGCGGCGCGAACACGCGCGGCGCGAGCTCGACCGTGAACTCGACGCGTTCCGCCTGGCCGCGCGGCAGCGTGACCGTGAGGTCCCTGCGCGAGGCCGACCGCCGCGCGCCCGCCGCGCGCCCGGTAGACGCGCTGCACGGCCAGCTCCTCGCCGGCCTTCTTGAGCGCGCGCGTCTCGTAGAAGTTGAACCCGTAGTTGAGCAGGGCGAGGCTCGCGTCCTCGCGGGCCTTCATGCTCTTCGTGCCGGCGACCACGGCGATCAGCCGCATGCCCGTCGCGCTTCGCCGAGGAAACCAGGCAGTAGCCGGCGGCCTCGGTCATGCCGGTCTTCACGCCGTCCACGCTCGGGTCGCGCGCGAGGAGGCCGTTGCGGTTCGGCTGGCTGATCTCGTTCCAGGTGAACTCGCGCTGCGAGTACCAGCGGTAGTACTCCGGGAACTCGCGGATGATCGCGCGCGCGAGCCGCGCCATGTCGGACGTCGACATCTTGTGGTTGTCGCCCGGCAGGCCGGTGGAGTTCTGGAAGTGGCTCGCGGTCATGCCGAGCCGCTCGGCGTACTGGTTCATGAGCGCGGCGAAGGTGTCCTCGGTTCCTGCGATGGCCTCGGCGAGTGCGATCGTCGCGTCGTTGCCGCTCTGCACGATCATGCCCTGGATCAGGACCTCGACCGGCACGCGGGTGTTGAGGTCGAGGTAGGTGCGCGAGCCCTCCGAGCGCCAGGCGCGTTCGCTGATCGGCACCTCGGTGTCGAGCTTCAGCTTGCCGTCCCTGAGCGCCTGGAACACGGCATAGGCGGTCATGAGCTTGGTGATGCTGGCGGGCTCGATCGCCTCGTTCGCGCGGTGCCCGGCGAGCGTCTGCCCGCTCTGACTGGTCGACGAGGACCCAGGCCGTGGCCTCGAGCTGCGGCGGCGGGGGCACGGGCGGCTCGGCGGCACGGGCGACGGTGGAGACGGCGAGCAGGAGCGAGGGCGGGCAGGATTCTCAAGGTGAACCTCATGGGCGGGGTGGACTCATTATTACAGGGCGAGGCGCGCGTCCCGGGCGCCCGCGGCGCGCAGCCGCTCGATCAGCGCGTCGAAATCGGGGAGCGTCGCCACGGGGCCCGCGCGCACCCGGAACAGCGCGCGGCCGTCGGCGGAGGAATCCGTGACCGTCACGCCGGGTATCCCGGCGTCGCGCAGGCGCACGGCGAGCGCCTCGGCGTTCTCGCGGCTGCCGTAGGCGCCGGCCTGCGCGTAGTAGGCCGCCGGCTGGGCGGCGGCTGCGGGCGGCGCAGTACCCGCCAAGGCTCACGACCTCGACGCGCGCGGTGCCCGCGCGGACCATGTCGAGCTGCTCGGCCGCCGCGCGCGACAGGTCGATGATGCGGCCCTTGGCGAAGGGGCCGCGGTCGTTGAGGCGCACGACGACACTGCGGCCATTCTCGAGGTTCGTCACGCGCACCCAGGCCGGCAGCGGCAGCGTCGGATGCGCGCCCGTCATGGCATTCATGTCGTAGGTCTCGCCGGTCGAAGTGCGGCCGCCGTGGAAGTCGGGTCCGTACCAGGACGCGACGCCCTGCTCGACATAGCCCACGGCCGACGGCAGCACCACGTAGCGGCGACCGTCGACCTCGTAGAACGGCGGATTGCCGTATCTCGCGCGCGGCTCGTCGCGCGGCACGCCTTCGCCCGCGGCACCCGTGCCTGCGGCAGGGGTCGACCGGCGCGGGCGGCGCGGCCGGACGCAGGGGTTCGCGCGCGCAGCCCGCGAGCGCGAGCAGGGCGAGCGCGCAGGCTGCCTGCGAACCGCGCGTCATTTCGCCGATGCCGCGGCGGCGCCGGCCGGCGGCAGGAGGGTCTCGATGCGCCGGCCGAGATCCTCGATCGCGAGTGCGTACAGGACGCTGCGGTTGTAGCGCGTGATCACGCCGAAGTTGTGGAAGCCCGCGCGAAACTCCGGTGCGTCCACGCCGTCCACCTTGATGAACAGCGCAGGTGACTTGTCGCCCTGGGTGGTCTCGAACGCGAGCCCGCGGTCGCGCAACGACTTGACGGTCGAGTCCGGCGCCAGCTTGCCCGCCACGAGCCCTGCGCCACCGGGAAACCACAGGCTGGCAGGCGCGGCGACCGGTTCGCCCGCGCGCCAGCCATGGTCGGCGAGGTAGTTCGCGACGCTCGCGATGACGTCCGGCCAGCTGCCCCAGAGATCGCGCTTGCCGTCGCCGTCGCCGTCCACCGCCCAGCTGCGGTAGCTGCGCGGCATGAACTGGCCGTTGCCCATGGCGCCCGCGTACGAGCCCAGCACCGTCTTCGTGTCGAACCCTTCCTCGCGCACCAGCAGGAGGTACTGCTCGAGCTCGGCGAGGAAGTACTTCGACCGCGGCGGGTAGTCGAAGGCGAGCGTCGCGAGCGCGTCGAGCACCCGGAACTTGCCGGTGATGCGGCCGAAGAACGTCTCGGCGCCGATGATGCCGACGATCGCGTGCGCCGCGACGCCGCTCGATTGCTCGACCGCGGCGATGGTGTCCCGGTGCTCGGTCCAGAAGGCGAGCGCCGGCCGTGATCCGCTCGTCGGTCAGGAAGTGCTTGCGGTAGGCGTGCCAGGGCATCACCTTCTCCGCGGGCTTCGACATCATCTCGATGATGCGCGGCTGGCTCGTCGCGTCCGACAGCACGCCCTCGAGCCAGGCGGAGTCGAAGCCGTGCCTGGCCTCCATGTCCGCGGCGAAGGCGCGCACGTCCTCGCGCCCGAGGTCGAGCGGCGATGCGGCCGGCGCCGAGGCCGCGAGGGCAAGGGCCAGCAATGGCGCGCGCAGCGAACGAATCGCCAGGGTCATCTTCATCCCACGAGCTTTCTGCTGGAATGCAGCGACATCAGGATACCGAAGCCCGCCATCAGCGTCACGAACGAGGTGCCGCCATAGCTGACGAGCGGCAGCGGTACGCCGACGACCGGCAGCAGGCCCATCACCATGCCGGCGTTCACGCAGGCGTAGACGAAGAACGTGAGCGCGATACTGCCCGCGAGCAGGCGTGTGAAGGCGTCGCGGCATTGCAGCGACATGTAGATCCCGCGGCCGACGACGAACAGGTAGGCGGCGAGCAGGGCGACCAGGCCGAGCAGGCCGAGTTCCTCGCCGATCACCGCGAAGATGAAGTCGGTCGAGCGCTCCGGCAGGAACTCGAGCTGCGCCTGGCTGCCGTTCATCCAGCCCTTGCCGAACACGCCGCCCGAGCCGATCGCGATCTGCGACTGGATGATGTGGTAGCCGGCGCCGAGCGCGTCGCTCTCCGGGTCGAGCAGGGTCAGCACGCGCTGGCGCTGGTACTCGTGCATGAAGTGCCAGATGACCGGCACCGCCGCGCCGAGCACCGCGGCCCCGCCGGCCACGAAGCGCCAGGACAGGCCGGCCAGTACCAGCACGATGATGCCGGCCGCCGCGACCAGCAGCGCCGTGCCGAGGTCGGGCTGCTCGGCGATCAGGCCGACCGGCAGCGCGATGACCAGCAGCACCACGAGGATGTCCCGGGGCGAAGGCGGCAGCGGCCGCTGGTTCAGGTACCAGGCGCACATCATCGGCACCGCGAGCTTCAGGATCTCCGAGGGCTGGAAACGGATCACGCCGAGGTCCAGCCAGCGCTGTGCACCCTTGCCGATGTCGCCCGCGATCGCGACGACCACCAGCAGCACGAGACCCAGCACGTAGCCCGCGGGCGAAAGCATGCGCAGGAAATGGTCGGGCACCTGCGCCAGGACGATCATCAGGGTGAAGCCGATGCCGATGCGGGCCAGCTGGCTGAACCAGAGCGCGGTGTTGTCGCCCGCGGCGCTGTAGAGGACGAACAGGCCGAACAGGCTGACCACGGCGAGGCCCGAGAGCAGCATGCCGTCGAGGCGCAGGGCCTTCAGCAGCCGCGCCATTCCGGTGACGGTGCGCCGCGTGCGGGAAGCCCCGAGCTCGCCGTACATCATGGCGCGGGCTTCACGAGGTAGGCGTCGAAGATCGCGCGCGCGATGGGCGCCGCGGCCGAGGCGCCGAATCCGCCGTTCTCGACCAGCACCGCGACGGCGAGCTTCGGGTCGTTGGCCGGGGCGAAGGCGACGAAGAGCGCGTGGTCGCGCAACCGCTCCGCGACATCCTTCTCGTTGTATTTCTCGGTCTGGCCGATCGAGAAGACCTGCGCGGTGCCGGTCTTGCCGGCGATCGAATAGGCAGCGCCCCGGGCCGCGCGCGCAGCAGTGCCGCCGGTCGTCACCGCGACCATCGCCTCCACGATGATTTCCCAGTTCTCCGCCTGCTTGAGCTCCACCGATGGCAGCGCGACGGGTGGCCGATCCTCGACCTCCTTGGTCTCCGGGTCGACGAGCGCGCGCACCAGCCGCGGCCTGAAATGATGGCCGCGCATCGAAAGCAGGGCGGTCGCCTTGGCTAGCTGCAGCAGGGTCGCCGTCCAGTAGCCCTGGCCGATGCCGACGATCACCGTCTCGCCGGGGAACCAGACCTGCTGCTCGGCACGCGAGAACGCGGTCTTCTTCCAGGCCGGGGAGGGCATGATGCCGCCGCGCTCGCCGGCGACGTCGATGCCGGTCGGCTGGCCGAAGCCCATGCGCGCCATCGAGTCGTGGATGCGCTGGATACCGAGCGTATTGGCGAGGCGGTAGAAATAGACGTCGCAGGACTGCGTCACGGCGCTCTTCATGTCCATCGAACCGTGGCCTTCGCGCTTGAAGTCACGGAAGCGGTGGCGCGAGCCGGGCAGCGAATAGGCGCCGCCGCAGTAGGCCTGGTCCTCCGGCCGGATCACGTCGTACTCGAGGCCCGCGAGCGCCATCAGCGGCTTGATCGTCGAGCCCGGCGGATAGGTCCCGCGCAGCACGCGGTTGAAGAGCGGCTGGTCGGGATTCTCGGTGAGTGCGAGGTAGTCGCTGCGCGAGATTCCGCGCGCGAACCCGTTCGGGTCGAATGAGGGCAGGCTCGCGAACACGAGGACATCGCCGGTCGCGGGGTCGATCGCGACCGCGCCGCCGCGCCGGCCCGCGAATGCCTCTTCCGCGACGCGCTGCAGCTCGATGTCGATGGTCATGCGCAGGTCCTTGCCGGCCCGCGGTTCGAGCGTCTTCAGCGGCTGGTCGGAGCCCTCGGCGAGCTTCACCGGGCGGCCCTCGGCATTCACCAGGACCTCGCGGTAACCGCCGGTGCCGAACAGGTCGTCCTCGTAGGCTCGCTCGACGCCGGTCTTGCCGATTGCGCCGGTGCCGAAGTAGCGCGCCCGGTCCAGGCGCTTCATGTCGTCCTCGCTGATCGTGCCCACGTAACCGAGCGCGTGCGCACCGACCGTGCCGTAGGGGTAGTGGCGCGCCATGCGCGTCTCGAGCAGGACGCCGGGCAGCTCGTGGCGGTGCACTGCGTAGCGCGCGACTTCCTCGTCGTCGAGCTGGAGCAGGAACGGGACAGCCTCGAACGAGCGCCGCGCGAGGACGAGCTGGCGCACGCGCTTGACGTCGGCGGCCTCGAGCAGTCCGAAGCGCACCAGGCGCGAGAGCGTGTCCTCGAGGTCGGCCGTCTGCTCGCGCAGTATCTCGAGCTGGTAGGCGGGCGTGTTCTCCGCGATCACGCGCCCGGCGCGGTCATAAATGATGCCGCGGTTCGGCGGCAGCGGCTCGATGCGCGCGCGATTGCCCTGGGAGAGCTCGAGGTAATGCTGGTGCTGGGCCACCTGCAGCCAGAACGCCCGGCCGGCGAGCACCAGCGCGATGGCGGCGACGATGCCGACTGCGATCAGCGAGCGCTGGAAATAGATGCGCTGCTCGAGGGCCTCGTCCTTGATGCGCACGCGACGCATGCTAGCGGCGCGGGGCGAAGCGCGCGTAGAAGCCCGTGAGCAGCGGCCAGAGGGCTGCGCTGACGGGCACCGTGATCCAGCGCCTCCAGTCGGTGATCGCGTGCCCGGCGATGCCGTCGATCCAGAACAGGAGGAACTCGTTGAGCCACAGCAATGCCAGGATCACGGCCGACTGCTGCAGCGGCGGGAAGGCGCGGATCTGCAACCGGAGCTTGCAGGCGACGTAGGCGATGACGGTCAGCGTCAGTGCGTGCTGGCCGAGCAGCACGCCGGCAAAGCCGTCGAGCGCGAGCCCTGCGATCCAGGCATAGCTGAGGCCGAGCAGGCGCGGCGAGAGCAGGCAGAACCAGAGCACGGTCAGCGCGACGAAGTTCGGCCGGAATGGCTCGAGCAGCTCGGGCAGCGGGAGCACGGTCGCGGCGAGCGCGAGGACGGTCAGGACCAGGACGCGGCCCCAGCCGAAGTTGATTCGCGTGCCATGCATCATGGGGTTTCACCGGGCGGTGGCGCCGCCGGCGCTGTTACTGGCGCAGTTGCCGGCGCTGTTGCCGGCGCAGGCGCAGGCGCGCTCCGGCTGCGCGCCGACTGGCGCTGCCGCCGCTTCCGCGACCGCTTCCGTTTCCATTTCGGGTTCCGGTTCGACGATCGTGTTGTCGAACCAGACCAGGAGCACTTCCGGGTCGCGGTCGAGGCCGGCGAGCGGCTCGGCCTCGACCGCGAGCAGCGGCTGTCCCGGGTCGCGCACGACTGCGGTGACCTTCGCGACCGGGTAGCCCGGCGGGTAGACGCCGCCGAGCCCGGAACTGACGAGCAGGTCGCCGACGATCACGTCGGTGTTCTGCGGCAGGTAGGGCAGCGACAGCAGGCCCGCTCGCCCGGTGCCGAGCGCGATGCTGCGCGCGCCGGTGCGGTTCACCTGCACCGGGATCGCATGCTCCGGGTCGGTGATCAGGATGATCTCGGCCGAAAGCGGGCCGGCGCGCGTGACCTGCCCGTAGATGCCGGCCGCGTCGATCACCGCCTGGCCGCGGAAAACGCCCGACGTGCGCGCCCTTGTTGACCAGCACGCGCTGGCGGAAGGGGTCGAGGTCGACGCGCAGGATTTCCGCGACCAGCGAGCGCTGCACGGCACGCGGCGAGCTCTCGCGCACCGCGCGCAGCCGCTGGTTCTCCTGCTCGAGCGACTCGTAGCGCAGCAGCTTCAGTCGCAGCACCAGGTTGTCGGAGGCGACCTTGACGTTCTCGGCCTCGACGCGGGTCTTGGTCGCGAACGATTCGCGCACGGCGCTCCAGGCCTGGACCGGCGCCTGCACGGCCCACTGGATCGGGTAGGCGAGGGTCGCGATGCCGTCGCGGATCGCGGCGAGGCGATGCTGGCGATGGTCCGCGACCATGAGCCCGGCGGCCATCGCCAGGAGCACGATGAGCCGAAGTCCCAGCGCGGGACCGCCGAGCAGGAGGGGCCGTGGATCCGAGTCGTGCGAGCTCAACGGGGCCTCTAGCCGAGGCCGAACAGCCCCGGGTGCTCTTCGGACAGCTCGAGGATGCGGCCGCCGCCGCGGGCGACACAGGTCAGCGGGTCGTCGGCGATGATGACCGGCAGGCCGGTCTCTTCCATCAGCAGCTTGTCGATGTCCTTGAGCAGGGCGCCGCCGCCGGTCAGCACGATGCCGCGCTCGGCGACGTCGGCGCCGAGTTCCGGCGGCGTCTGTTCGAGCGCCTTCTTGACCGCCTGCACGATGCCCTGGAGCGGCTCCTGCATGGCTTCGAGGATCTCGTTGGAATTGAGCGTGAAGCTGCGCGGCACGCCCTCGGAGAGATTGCGGCCCTTGACCGACATCTCGCGCACCTGCTGGCCGGGATAGGCGGAGCCGATCTCGATCTTGATGCGCTCGGCCGTCGCCTCGCCGATCAGGATGCCGTAGTTGCGGCGCACGTAGTTGGTGATCGCCTCGTCGAAGCGGTCGCCGCCGATGCGGACCGACTCCGCGTACACGATGCCGTTCAGCGAGATGACGGCGACCTCGGAGGTGCCGCCGCCGATGTCGAGCACCATCGAGCCGCGCGCCTCGTTGACCGGCAGGCCCGCGCCGACCGCGGCCGCCATCGGCTCGGGGATCACGTCGACGCGGCGCGCTCCGGCGCCTTCGGCCGATTCCTGGATCGCGCGCTTCTCGACCTGGGTCGAACCGAAGGGCACGCAGATCAGCACGCGCGGCGAGGGCCGCAGCCACCGGTTGCCGTGCACCTTGGTGATGAAGTACTGGAGCATCCGCTCCGTGTACGTGAAGTCGGCGATGACGCCGTCCTTCATCGGGCGGACCGCGGTGATGTGCCCCGGCGTGCGGCCGAGCATGCCCTTGGCCTCGGCGCCGACGGCGAGGATGATCTTGCCGCCGCGGCCCGGTTCGTCCTGGACCGCGACCACCGAAGGTTCGTTCAGGACGATGCCCTGGCCGCGGACGTAGATGAGGGTGTTCGCCGTGCCGAGGTCGATGGAAATGTCGCTGGAAAAGTAACCCCGGAGGTTCTTGAACATGGCTGGGCGGGACCGCGACGCGCTCTGAATGGAGCGCCGCGAGTCTATCCGCGGGCGGGACTTTCCACAAGCCGACGTGTATGATTTCCGTCGCGTTTTTCCCATATTTTCTGCAGTGGTGCGCTCGTGACGCTGACCCGCCGCGACGTCGAAAACATCGCGCTTCTCGCCCGCCTCGAGATCACCGAGGCGGAGCTGCCGGTCTACGTCGGCAGCCTGTCGGCGATCCTCGCGTTCGTGGAGCAGCTCGCGGCCGCGCCGACCGGGGACGTCGTGCCGATGGCGCACCCGCTCGAGGGGCAGGTCCAGCCGTTGCGTGAGGACTGCGTCACGGAATCCGACCGGCGCGAGGCCTTCCAGGCCAATGCGCCGGCCGTCGAGGCGGGGCTCTACCTCGTGCCGAAGGTGATCGAGTGAGCCTGCACGCGGCGACCGCCGCCGAGATCGGCCGGGGCCTCGCCTCGCGCCAGTACTCGAGCGTCGAGGTCACCCGCCACTTCCTCGAGCGCATCGAGCGCGCGAACCCTGCCCTCAACGCGTTCGTGACGGTCACGGCGGAGCGCGCGCTCGAGGACGCGAAGCGCGCCGACCTCAGGCTCGCGCGCGGCGAGGGCGGGCCGCTCACCGGCGTGCCGCTCGCGCACAAGGACATCTTCTGCACCTCCGGCATCCTCACGAGCTGCGGCTCGCGCATGCTCGCCAACTTCGTCGCGCCCTACGACGCGACGGTGGTCGAGCGGCTCGACGCCGCCGGCATGGTCCTGCTCGGCAAGACCAACATGGACGAGTTCGCGATGGGCTCGTCGAACGAGACCAGCTTACTACGGCCCGGTGAAGAATCCCTGGGACACCGCCAGGGTCCCGGGCGGATCGTCCGGCGGCTCCGCGGCCGCCGTCGCGGCGCGCATCGCGCCGGTCGCGACCGGCACCGACACCGGCGGCTCGATCCGCCAGCCCGGCGCGCTGACCGGGCTCACCGGGTTCAAGCCGACCTACGGGCGCGTCTCGCGCTACGGGATGATCGCCTTCGCCTCCAGCCTCGACCAGGCGGGCGTGCTCGCGCAGTCGGCCGAGGATGCAGCGCTCGTGCTCGGCGCGATGGCGGGGCACGACGCGCGCGACTCGACCAGCGTCGACGCGCCGGTGCCGGACTACGCGGCCGGGCTCGATCGGCCGGTGAAGGGCCTGCGCATCGGCATCATCCGCGAGTTCTTCGGCGAGGGCCTCGAAGCTGCCACCGGCGCGGCCGTGCGGGCGGCGATCGACGCGTTCCGCAAGGAGGGCGCGACGGTCGAGGAGCTCTCGCTGCCGAACCTGCCGCTCTCGGTGCCGACCTACTACGTCGTCGCGCCGGCGGAATGCTCCTCGAACCTCTCGCGCTTCGACGGCGTGCGCTTCGGGCATCGCTGCAAGGACCCGAAGGACCTCCTGGACCTCTACCGGCGCTCGCGCGGCGAGGGCTTCGGCGCGGAGGTGAAGCGCCGCATCATGACCGGCACCTACGTGCTGTCGGCCGGCTACTACGACGCCTACTACCTGAAGGCGCAGAAGGTCCGCAGCCTCATCAACGCCGACTTCCGCCGCGCGTTCGAGAAGGTCGACGTGCTGATGGGCCCGACCGCCCCGACGCCCGCGTTCGGGATCGGCGCGAAGACCGACGACCCGATCCTGATGTACCTCAACGACATCTACACCATCGGCGCCAACCTCGCGGGACTGCCCGCCGTGTCGGTGCCCTGCGGCCTGGTCGGCAACCTGCCGGTCGGCCTGCAGGTGATCGGCCCGCACTTCGCGGAGCAGCGCCTGCTCGCGGTGGCGCATGCCTGGCAGCGCGCGACCGACTGGCATCGCCGCATCCCGCCGGGCTTCGCGTGAGCGCCATGGCGAACGACTGGGAAACCGTCATCGGCCTCGAGGTCCACGCGCAGCTCGCGACGCGCTCGAAGATCTTCTCGGGCTCCGCGACCGCCTACGGCGCGCCGCCGAACGCGCAGGCGAACCTCGTGGACCTCGGCTACCCGGGCACGCTCCCGGTGCTGAACCGCGAGGCGGTGCGCATGGCGGTCAAGTTCGGGCTCGCGATCGGCGCGACGGTCGCGCGCCGCTCGGTGTTCGCGCGCAAGAACTACTTCTACCCGGACCTGCCGAAGGGCTACCAGATCAGCCAGTACGAGCTGCCGGTCGTCGCGCGCGGCACGGTCGAGATCCTGCTCGAGGACGGCACGCGCAAGTCAGTCGGCGTCACGCGCGCCCACCTCGAGGAGGACGCGGGCAAGTCCCTGCACGAGGGGCTCGGCCGCGCGAGCGGCATCGACCTCAACCGCGCAGGCACGCCGCTGCTCGAGATCGTGTCGGAGCCCGACCTGCGCTCGGCGCGCGAGGCCGTGGCGTACATGAAGAAGATCCACACGCTGGTGCGCTACCTCGAGATCTGCGACGGCAACATGCAGGAGGGCTCGTTCCGCTGCGACGCGAACGTGTCGGTGCGGCGCCGCGGCGAGTCGGCGTTCGGCACGCGCTGCGAGATCAAGAACCTCAACTCGTTCCGCTTCGTCGAGCGCGCGATCAACCACGAGGTCGAGCGCCAGGTCGAGCTGATCGAGGGCGGCGGCAAGGTCGTGCAGGAGACGCGCCTCTATGACCCGGACCGCAACGAGACGCGCCCGATGCGCTCCAAGGAAGAGGCGAACGACTACCGCTACTTCCCGGACCCGGACCTGCTGCCGCTGGTGATCGACGAGGCCTTCGTGGAGGACGTGCGTGCCGGGCTGCCGGAGCTGCCGGATGCCAAGGCGGCGCGCTTCGCGCGCGAGCACGGCCTGTCCGACTACGACGCGGGCGTGCTGACCGCGAGCCGCGAACTGGCGGCCTACTACGAGGCCGTCGCCGCCGGCGCCGGCGAGCCGAAGCTCGCCGCGAACTGGGTGATGGGCGAGCTGTCGGGCTTCCTGAACCGGGACGGCCTCGAGATCGCGGACTCGCCGGTCGGCGCGGCTGCGCTCGCGGGCATGCTGAAGCGCATCGTGGACGGCACGATCTCGGGCAAGCTCGCCAAGGACGTGTTCGAGGCGATGTGGAGCGAGCGCAAGGAAGCCGACGCGATCATCGAGGCGAAGGGCCTCCGGCAGATCACCGACACGGGCGCGATCGAGCAGGCGATCGCCGCGGTGATGGCCGCCAATCCCGGCCAGCTCGCCGACTACCGCGCGGGCAAGGACAAGCTGTTCGGCTTCTTCGTCGGCCAGGTGATGAAGGCGACCGCCGGCAAGGCGAATCCCGCGCAGCTGAACGAGCTTCTCAAGCGCATGCTCGCAGGTCCATGACCGCCCCGGGCGACCTGCTGCACCGGTTCCTGTTCGAGAATCTCCCGGTCCGCGGCCACCTGGTGCGCCTCGACGCGAGCTGGCGCGCGGCGATCGAGCACCACGCCTACCCGGATGCGGTTGCCGCCGCGCTCGGCGAGGCGATGGTCGGCCGCCGCGCTGATGGCCGGCGCGCTCAAGTTCGAGGGGCGGCTTTCGCTGCAGTTCGAGGGACCCGGGCCCGTGCGCCTGATGCTCGCGCAGTGCACGCACCGGCACGCGATCCGCGGCGTCGCGCGCCACGACGAGCTGCCGCCCGGCGGGTTCCCCGAAACCAGCCTCTTCGGCGACGGCCAGCTCGCCGTCACGATCGAGCAGCAGGACGGCGGCGAGCGCTACCAGGGCGTCGTGCCGCTCGTCACCGCGCGGCTCGCCGACTGCCTCGAGCAGTACTTCGAGCGCTCGGAGCAGCTCCCCTCGCGCCTCGTGCTCGCGGCCGGTCCCGATCGCGCGTCGGGACTGCTGCTGCAGCGCGTGGCGATGGGCGAGGCGGACAGCGAGTCCGAGCGCGCCGCGGCCGACGACGCCTGGCGGCGCCTCGGCCTGCTCGCGGCGACGGTCTCGCCGAAGGAACTCGCCGACCTGCCGTGCCGGGAACTGCTGCGACGCCTGTTTCCCGAGGACGACATCCGCCTGTTCGAGGGCACGCCGGTCTTCTTCCAGTGCACCTGCTCGCGCGAGCGCGTCGCCGGGATCCTGCAGGCGCTCGGCGGCGCCCGAGGTACACGCCCTGCTGGCCGAGCGCGGCGACGTCGAGGTGCGCTGCGAGTTCTGCAACCGCGCCTGGCGCTTCGACGCCGTGGACGTCGCGAGCCTGTTCTCACCCGGTTCGACGCAGCCGGCGCCGCCGGGGCTGCACTAGCGCGCGGCTCGCCGATGCGCAATTTCCTGCAATCCGCGGTCCGCGGAAGCGCTTACATTCGGGTCATGAACAACAAACTGCTGACTGCGGTCGCCGCGCTCACCCTGGGCGCCGGCCTTGCCCAGGCCTCGCCGGCGGAGGACCGCGCAACGGTCGCTGCGCTCGACACGGAATTCCAGGCTGCGGTCAAGCGCCACGATGCCGCGACCATCGATCGCATCCAGCATCCGGACATGGTGCTGGTGCTCGGAGACGGGCGGATCCTCACCAAGGCCGACCACCTGGCGGCGGCGCGCGAGCGGAAGATCCACTATGAAATCCAGGACGAGGAGCCTGGCACCCAGGTCGTGCGCGTGCTCGGGGACACCGCGGTCGTCACCGCGCTGCTGCGCCTGAAAGGCACGAAGGAAGGCTTGCCATTCGACCGCCGCGTCTGGTTCAGCGACACCTACCTGCGCACGTCGGCGGGCTGGAAGTACTTCTTCGGCCAGGCCTCGCTTCCGTTGCCGCCCGAGGTCGCCGGCCAGCCCCTGAGGGGCCTTACTCCTTGCGATGCGAGGCGAACGACAGCTTGTCGAGCACGCCGAGCAACACGGCGGAGATGACGAAGGTCAGGTGCAGGATCACGTACCACATGATCTTGTCGTTCGGGATCTGCATCGCGTCCATGAACACGCGCAGCAGGTGGATCGACGAGATCGCCACGATCGAGGCCGCGACCTTCAGCTTCAGCGTCCCGGAGTCCAGCTTCGAGAGCCAGGCCGGGGCGTCCGTGCCGGCATCGTGGTCGATGCGCGAGACGAAGTTCTCGTAGCCGGAGAACATCACCATCACGATCAGGCTGCCGACCAGCGCCAGGTCGATCATCGCAAGCACCGTCAGCACCAGGTCAGCCTCGGCGAGCCGGGTCACCTGCGAAAAGACGTGGAACGCCTCCTGGAAGAACTTGATGCCGAGGACGATGAGCGCCAGCGACAGTCCGAGGTACAGCGGCGCCAGCAGCCAGCGGCAGGCGAACAACAGGCGTTCGAGGGGCTTTTCGAGCATGATCGCGTTCTCCCGGTGAGGCCCTAGTGTAAGAGAAACCGCGGCGAGTCGAGCTTCCGGCGAGGCGGAACGGGGGCGCGAGCGCACGGAATTTGGGGTTAACATCGGCCGGCGTGAGCATCCGCTTCACAGTCAACGGAACCGACCGGGAATTCGCGGGCGACGGCGAAATGCCGCTCCTGTGGTACCTGCGTGACCATGCCGGCCTGACCGGCACGAAGTTCGGCTGCGGCGGCGGTTTCTGCGGCGCCTGCACCGTGCTCATCGACGGGGCGGCCCAGCGTTCCTGCCTGTTGCCCGTGGCGACGCTCGCGGGGCGGCGCATCACCACCATCGAGGGCCTCGGGGCCTCCGGGCTGCACGCGGTGCAGAAAGCCTGGATCGAGGAAGACGTCGCGCAGTGCGGTTACTGCCAGGCCGGCCAGGTGCTGGCCGCCGTCGCCCTGCTCGAGCGCAACCCGGATCCCACGCCCGCGGACGTCGACACGATCACCAACCTGTGCCGCTGCGGCACCTACGTGCGCATCCGGCGCGCGATCGCGCGCGCCGCGCGCGACATGAAGGACGCGAAGTGAACGCGCTCGCGGCCGTCGTCTCGCGCCGCATCTTCCTCCAGGCGTCCCTGTCGGCTTCCGGCGCGCTCGTGCTCGCGCCAGCGCTGCACGCGTGCGCAGGACGCGCCGGCGGCGCCGCCCGAGAATCCGCTCGGCGTCCTGATCCGCATCGAGCCGGACAACCGCATCGTCATCGGCGCGACCGGCGCCGAGATCGGGCAGGGCGTCAAGACGTCGCTGCCCATGATCCTCGCCGAGGAACTGGATGCGGACTGGTCGCAGGTCTCGGTCGAACAGATGCCGATGATGATCGACTTCAGCGGCGAACAGCCGCGCTGGCGCTTCGGGTCCGCAGGGCGCCGGCGGCAGCACCAGCATCCCGGACGGCTGGGCGGAGCTCCGGCAGTTCGGCGCGCAGGGCCGCTGGCTGATGCGCCAGGCCGCGGCGGCGGAGTGGGGGATTCCCTTCGCCGACGTGAAGACCGAGGCGGGCCATGCGCTGCATCCCGATGGCCGCCGGCTGCGCGTACGGCGCGCTGGTCGCGGCAGGCCGCGAAGCTCGCGCTGCCCGCCGAGGCGGTGCCGCTCAAGACGCCCGCCGAATATCGCGTCATCGGCCAGCCGCGGCGGGTCGTGGACGCCGAGGACATCGTCACCGGCCGCGCGCGTTACGGCATCGACGTCCGCGAGCCCGGGGCGTACACGGCGGTGATGCTGCGCTGCCCGTATTTCGACGGGGACATCGCGAGCCTCGACGACGCCGCCGCGCGCGCCGTGCCGGGCGTGCGCGCGGTCGTGGTCGTGCCGGGCCCGAAGCCCGGCGAGCCGATCACGACCAACCTCGCGACCGGGGTCGCCGTGGTCGCCGACGACATGTGGTCGGCGCTCAAGGGCCGCAACGCACTTGAAGGTCGAGTGGACGCGCGGCCCGTTTGCCGCGGAGTCGAGCGCGGCGCTCGACGCGCAGGCGACGGGCCTGCTTGCCGGGACCGGCCAGGTGGTGCACGACGACGGCGACTTCGACGCGGCGAGGCGCGATGCCGCCGAGACCGTCAAGGCGCGCTACCGGATTCCGTTCGTGAGCCATGCGCCGCTCGAGGCGCCCTGCGCCTTCGTGCACGTGATGGCGGACCGCGCGCGTGTCGTCGCGGCCCTGCAGCAGCCGGGCGGCGCATCGCGGGCGGTCCACGCCATCACCGGCATTCCGCGGGCCGCCATCAGCGTCGAGATGACGCGCGCGGGCGGCGGCTTCGGCCGGCGGCTCACCAACGACTTCGTCGCGGAAGCCGCCTACGTCTCCAAGGCGACCGGCTGGCCCGTCAAGCTGGCCTGGACCCGGACGGACGACCTGCAGCACGATTTCTTCCGGCCGTTCGGCCATCACGAGCTGGTCGCGACGCTCGATGCGGGCAGGCAGGTGACCGGCTGGACGCACCGGCTCGCCAGCACCTCGAAGTACTACCGCCGCGCCGACGTGAAACCCGAGGACATGTGGGGTCCGGAACTGTATCCGGACGATTTCCCGGCGCGACTCGTGCCGAACTACCGGCTCGAGTGGCTCGCCGTGACCAGCGGCATCCCGCGCGGCTCCTGGCGCGCGCCGGCGCACACGGCGAACGCCTTCGTCGTGCAGAGCTTCCTGGACGAGGTCGCGCACGCGACCGGGCAGGACGCACTCGCGCTCCGCCTGGCGATGCTCGGCGCCGACCGCGAGCTCGATTACGCGCAGCACGGCGGGCCGAAGTTCAGCACCGGCCGGCTGCGCACCGTGCTCGAGCGCGTCGCGGCCGACATCGGCTGGGGACGCAAGCTGCCGCGCGGGCGCGGCATCGGGCTCGCCGCGCACTTCACCTTCGGCGGCTACGCGGCGCACGCGATCGAGGTGTCGGTCTCGCCGCAGGGTGCGGTCACCTTCGAGCGGGTCGTCTGCGCCGTGGACGTCGGCCGCCCCATCAACCCGCTCGGCATCGCGGCGCAGATGCAGGGCGGCACGATCGACGGGCTGTCCACGGCGATGAACCTCGAGATCTCGATCGCGGGCGGCCGCGTCGTGCAGTCGAACTTCAACGACTACCCGCTCGCGCCGATGGCGCAGATGCCGCGCGACGTCGAGGTGCACGTGATCGATTCGCCGGCGGACCCGGCGGGCTGCGGCGAAATGGGCATCCCGACCGCGGCGCCCGCGCTCGCCAACGCGATCTTCGCGGCGACCGGAGTGCGGATCCGCAACCTGCCGATGCGGCGAGCAGTTGGCGGAGGCGTTGAAGAAGGCGTAGACGAGGAGGGGTCAGACCCCTTCAGCGAAAGGGTATTGCCGCGTTGCCTGATGGCGGATGCTGAAGGGGTCAGACCCCGTCGGCAGCTTCGCTACAGGGTTTCGAGCAGGCGCGGCCCGCCCAGCCGGTTCATCTGCCCCAGGATCCACTGCTGCCGCTGGCGCACGTAGGGCCCGGGATTCACGACGCGATAACGGGTCGGGCTCGGCAGCACCGCGGCGAGCAGCGCCGCCTCGTGGCGCGTGAGTTTCGCGGCGGACTTGCCGAAGTAACGCTGGCTCGCCGCCTCGACGCCCCAGGTGCCGCGTCCGAACTGCGCGACGTTCAGGTACACCTCGAGGATGCGCTGCTTCGGCCAGAGCAGCTCGATCCACACCGTGAACCACGCCTCGAGTCCCTTGCGGAACCAGTTCTGGCCGCTCCACAGGAAGAGGTTCTTCGCGACCTGCTGGCTGATGGTGCTCGCGCCGCGCAGCCGTCCGCCGCGCCCGGCATCCTCCATCGCCTTCTCGATCGCCTCGAAGTCGAACCCGTCGTGGACCGGGAACTTCTGGTCTTCCGCGGCGATCACGGCGACCGCGGCATGCGGCGAGATGCGCTCCCAGGGCACCCAGACCTGCTTCTGCTCGAGCGGCTTGTCCTCGGCGCGCGCCGCGAGCCGCTCGCCGACCATGAACGAAGTCATGGGGACGGGCAGCCAGCGGAATGCGGCGACGGCGATGATGCTTGCGGCGGCAGCCGCCAGGATCGCGACCGCGGCCGTGCGCAGGATCCGCGCCGCCAGCGAGCGACGCTGCATCGGGGTGGCGGCGTCAGGCGGCGCTGATGCGCCGGGCGGACGTGACGGTCACGGACTCGGCCGGCACGTCGTCGTGCCCGTGCCGACGGCCGGTCTTGACCTTCGCGATCTTGTCGATCACGTCGAAGCCCTCGACCACGCGGCCGAAGACCGCGTAGCCGAAGTTTCCCGTCTTGTGGTCCAGGAAGTCGTTGTCCACGAGATTGACGAAGAACTGCGAGGTCGCGCTGTGCAGGTCGTTGGTGCGCGCCATCGCGAGCGTGCCGCGCTGGTTCTTGAGGCCGTTGGCCGCCTCGTTCTGGATCGGCGCGTGGCCGTCCTTGTGCGCCATGTCGGCCGTGAAGCCGCCGCCCTGGATCATGAAGCCGGGGATCACGCGATGGAAGATCGTGCCGTCGTAGAAGCCCTCGTCCACGTAACGCAGGAAGTTCTTCGCCGAGATCGGCGCCGACTTCTCGTCGACCTCGACCGTGAAGGCTCCGTGGGAGGTTTCGAACTTGATCATCGCGTTGACTCCGTTGGGGGCGCCGATTCTACTGCCTCGCGCGGCCGCGCGCCTTCGCTCGCGCGCTCGTGGCCGGCGAGATCGCGCCGGGTCTCGACGCCCGCGAGGCCGGCGGCCCGCAGCAGGTCCCGGACCGCGGCGCCCTGGCCGGCGCCGTGCTCGAGCAGCAGCCGCCCGCCGGGCAGGAGGTGGGCGCAGGCGCCCGCGGCGACGGCCGCGAGCGCCCCGAGGCCGTCCGCGTCCGCGACCAGCGCCGAGCGCGGCTCGTGTGCCAGCGCCGCGAGCGCCGGGTCGCCCGCGGCGACATAGGGCGGGTTGGAGACGATCACGTCGAAGCGCGCGCCGGCCAGCGGCGCGAACCAGTCGCCCTGGATGAACGCCACGTTCGCAAAGCCGAGGCGGGCGGCGTTGCGCTTCGCCACCGCGAGCGCCGCGGCCGAGCGATCGGTCGCCGTCACGGCCGCATCCGGCCGCATCGATGCGATCGCAGAGCGCGATCGCGCCGCTGCCGGTGCCGAGATCGAGCACCGCCGGTCGCGCGAGGCCCGCGATCGCCGCGAGCGCGCGCTCGACGAGCAGCTCCGTCTCGGGCCTCGGCACGAGCACGTCCGGCGTCACCTCCAGGTCCAGCGACCAGAATTCGCGCCGGCCGGCGAGGTAGGCGACGGGCTCGCCGGCAAGGCGCCGGCGCGCGAGCGACTCGAGCGCGAACAGTTCCTCCGGCGCGAGCGCGCGGCCGGGATCGGCGGCGAGCGCGGCCCGGCCGATGCCGAGCACGCGCGCGACGAGCAGCTCCGCGTCCAGCGCGGCGGACGGGGAGGCGCCGGCGAGGCGCTCACGCAGCGCGGCGATCGCGTCGGCGGCGCGGATCATTCGAGTGCGGCCAGCTCCTCGGCCTGGTGCTCGCGCGCGAGCGTCTCGATGACTTCGTCGAGGTCGCCGTCGACGATGCTGTCGAGGCGGTACAGGGTCAGCTCGATGCGATGGTCGGTGAGGCGACCCTGCGGGAAGTTGTAGGTGCGGATGCGCTCCGAACGGTCGCCGGTGCCGACCTGCAGGCGCCGCTTCTCGGCCTTCTCCGTCGCGTGGCGCTCGCGCTCCGCCGCGAGCAGCCGCGCGCGCAGCAGCGCCATCGCCCGCGCGCGGTTCTTGTGCTGCGAGCGCTCGTCCTGGCACTCGACGACGATGCCGGTCGGCAGGTGCGTGAGGCGCACCGCGGAGTCCGTCTTGTTGACGTGCTGGCCGCCGGCGCCCGACGAGCGGTAGGTGTCGACGCGCAGGTCCGCCGGGTTGATCTCGACGCTCTCGACCTCGGCGATCTCGGGCAGCACCGCGACCGTGCAGGTCGAGGTGTGGATCCGCCCCTGCGACTCGGTCGCGGGCACGCGCTGCACGCGATGCGTGCCGGACTCGAACTTGAGCGCGGCATACACGCCGCGGCCGGCGATCCGGCTGATGACCTCGCGGTAGCCGCCATGCTCGCCGCGGCTCTCCGAGAGCAGCTCGACGCTCCAGCCCTTGCGCTCCGCGTGACGCGCGTACATGCGGTAGAGGTCGCCCGCGAAGATCGCCGCCTCGTCGCCGCCCGCGGCGGCGCGGATCTCGAGGAAGACGTTGTGGTCGTCGAGCGGGTCGACCGGCACGAGCAGGCGCTCGAGTTCCGCTTCGTCCGCGGCGGTCGCGCGTTCCAGCGCGGCGACCTCCTGCTGGGCGAGTGCGCGCAGCCCCGCGTCCGGTTCGGCAGCCATGGCGCGCGCCGCCGCCAGCTCGCGCTCGCGGCCGGTCAGCCGCGCGAGGCCCTGCGCGACCGGGTCGATGCGCGCGAACTCCATCGACAGCTCGCGGAAGCGGTTGGAACTGCCGAGCACCGCCGGATCGGACAGCATGCGCTCGAGTTCCGCACGACGGTCCGCGACGCGCTCGAGGCGCCGCCGGATGGCGTCCTTCACGACGGGTCGCGGCCGCTGCGGAACAGCCGCGCCGCCGCCTCGGCGAGCGTCGCGTCGCCGGACTCGGCGGCCTCGCGCAGCGCCGCCGAGGGTGCGTGCAGCAGGCGGTTCGTGAGCGTGGTGGCCAGCTGCTCGAGCACCGCGTCCGGCGGCTGGCCCGCGGCGAGCTGGCGCCGCGCCTCGGCGAGCGCCGCATCGCGCGCCGCCTCGGCCTGCCCGCGCAGCTCGCGGATCGCCGGCACCGCATCGCGCACCTTGAGCGCCGCCATGAATCCGGCGACGTCGGCGTCGATCAGCCGGCGCGCGACGGCGGCCTCGGCCTCGCGCGTCTTCACGTTCTCGTCCACGACCTGGCGCAGGTCGTCGATCGTGTAGAGGTAGACGTCCTCGAGCGCCGCGACCCGGGGATCGACGTCGCGCGGCACCGCGAGGTCGAGCATGAACATCGGGCGGTGGCGGCGTTCCTCGAGCGCGCGCACGACGTCGTCGAACAGGATCACGTGACCCGGCCGCGCCGTCGAGGACACGACGATGTCGGCCTGCGGCAGGTGGGCGGCGAGCGAATCGAGCCGGATCACCGATGCGGGCAAGCCCTCGGCGATGCGCTCGGCGCGGTCCGTGCTGCGGTTGGCGATGATCAGGCGGCCGATCCTCTGCGCGTGCAGGTGGCGCGCCGTCAGCTCGATCATCTCGCCGGCGCCGACGAGCAGCGCCGTGTGGCGCTCGAATCCCGCGAACACGCGCCGCGCCAGCCGGATGCCGACCGAGGCGACCGAGACGGCGCTCGCGCCGATCGCGGTCTCGGTGCGCACGCGCTTCGCGACGGCGAACGTGGTCTGGAACAGGCGGTTGAGCAGGCTGCCGGCCGTGCCTGCCTGGCGTGCGGCCCGGTAGGCGTCCTTGAGCTGCCCGAGGATCTGCGGCTCGCCGAGGATCAGCGAGTCGAGCCCGGCGGCGACCGAGAACGCGTGGCGCACGGCGTCCGGGCCCTCGATGCGATACAGGCAGCTCGAGAGCGCGGCATTGCCGCCCGACTCGGCGACGAGCCAGGCGGACACCGACTCGGCCGTCCCGCCGACGCCGTAGAGCTCGGTGCGGTTGCAGGTCGAGACGATCAGCGATTCCGCCAGGCCGGGCAGCGCGCGCAAGGATGCGAGCGCGTGCGGCAGCCGCTCGGCGTCGAACACGATGCGCTCGCGCACCTCGATCGGCGCGGTGCGGTGATTCAGGCCGAGGACGAGCAGGGACATGCGGGGTATAGTGCCGTGATGCACGTTTCTGCGCGACTTTCCGCGGCCCTCCTGGCCGCTTTCGCGGCGCTGCCGGCCGGGGCCGCCCGCGAGAGCTGCCCGCGCGGCGACGCCTGGTCACTGTCCATCGACGCCGAGCGCGCGCTCGGGCGCGGCGCCTGGCCGGAGGCCGCCCGCCGCTACGCCTGCGCCGCCCATGCGAGCCCGGACGCGGCCGTCGCGGAGCGCGCGACGCGTGCGGCCTACGACAATCTCCAGCTCGAGCGCGCGGTCGAGTCCGCGCGCCGCTGGCTCGTGCTCGCGCCGGACAGCGAGGTCGCGCGCCGCTACCTCGCGACGGGGCTGCTGCGGCTGCACGACGAGGCCGGGGCCTCGGAACAGTTCACCGAGCTGCTGACGAACTTCCTATGCGGACCGCGCGCGCGGCTTCCTCGTGCTGCTCGGCATCCTGTCCGCGGAGGACAACTCGACCGGCGCGGCGCGGGTCATGGACGGCCTCGCCGCGGGCGACCCCTCGCTGCCGGAGGCGCAGTACGCCGCCAGCATGCTGTGGCAGCGCGCCGAGCACGGCGCCCGGGCGCTCGAGGGCGGCGGAGCGCGCGCTCGCGCTCCGGCCGGACTGGCCGCAGGCCGAGTTCGCGCGCGTGCGCGCGCTGCGCGACGCTGGGCCGCGGCGCGGAGGCGCTCGAGGTGTCCGCGCGGCTCTACGGGCGCCGGCGACCCGGTCATGCGGCTCTCGCATGCCTGGCAGCTGCTCGCGGAGGAGCGCCGGGACGACGCCGTCGCACTGTTCGAGGTGCTGCGGCGCGAAGGCAGCCCGGTGTCGTCGGACGCGACTTCCGCGCTCGCGTCGATCGCGCTCGACGAGGGACGACTCGACGATGCCGAGCAGCTCGTGAACGACGCGGACCGCGACCCGGAGCAGGCGCAAGGCGCGCGCTGGCTGCGGGCGCGCATCGCCGAGGAGCGCGGCAACATGACCGAGGCCGTGCGCCTGTACCAGGGCATCGAGTCCGGTCCGCGCGCGCTCGCCTCGCAGCTGCGCGCCTTCCGGCTGCTGCGCGAGCAGGGCTCGCCCGAGCTGGGCGAGATGCTGCTCGACGATTTCCAGGACGCCTCGCCCGGCGCCACGGTGGACGTCGTCTCGGGCGTCGGGGCGATCCTCGTCGAGGAGGGCAAGGGCAAGGAGGCGATCGCGCTCCTCGATCGCGCGCTCGAACTCCTGCCTGACGACGGGCTGCTGCTCGCGCGCGGTTTCCTGCTCGAGCGGCTCGACCGCGTGCCGGAAGCCGTGGCGGACATGCGCACGGTCGCGAAGCGCCGCCCGAACGACCCGACGGCGCTCAACGCGCTCGGCTACACGCTCGTCGACCGCACGCCGTTCGATCCCGGAGGGCGCGGAACTGATCGCGCGCGCGATTGCCGCGAAGCCGGACAGTTACGCGATCCAGGACTCGATGGGCTGGGCGCTCGTGCAGTCCGGCCAGCTCGACGAGGGCAAGGCTGGCTCGAGCGCGCCTGGGACCGGTCCGAGGATCCGGAGGTCGCCGCGCACCTGGGCGAGACGCTCTGGCGCATGGGTCGCCCCGCGGAGGCGAAGCAGACTCTGGGACGAGGCGCTCGCCGACAATCCCGACAGCCCGCCGCTCAAGCGCGCGATCGAGCGCCGCTCCCAGTGACCCGGCGTTTCGCGGTCGCGGCAGTCCTGCTGCTCGCAGGCGGCTGCGCAGACCCTGCCGCCGCCCGGGGACGCCGGCGACTGGCCGGCGCGCCGCGAGGCGCTGCAGGCGCTCGACGCTGGTCGCTCGACGGTCGCATCGCCGTCGCCGCGGGTGAGGACGGCTTCTCCGGCGGCTTCGACTGGGTACAGACGGGCGAGCGGGCCGACGTCGAGCTGTCCGGCCCGATGGGCGGATCCGCGATGAACATTCGCGTCGACGGCGACCGGGCCGTGGTCTCGGTCGGCGGCCAGGACGCCGGCCCCGAGGATGCCGAGGCGCTGCTCGCGCGCTACTTCGGTCCGGACCGGACGTTGCCCGCCGGGCAGATGCGTTACTGGCTGCTCGGCGTGCCGGCGCCGCAGGCGCCGGCCGAGGAGACGCTCGGCGCGGACCGGCGACTCGCGACGCTCGCGCAATCGGGCTGGCAGGTGCGCTTCGACCGTTACGAGGCAGTCGGTACGATCGCGTTGCCTGCCCGCCTGGAGATGACGACCGAGGGACTGCGCCTGCGCGTCGTCGTCTCGCGAGTGGCGGGTTCCGCCGTGAACGAGGCGCCCTGGCCCGCGCCCGCCAAGCTGAACCTCTTCCTGCACGTGACCGGCCGCCGGCCGGACGGCTACCACGAGATCCAGACCGTCTTCCAGCTCATCGACCTCGCCGATGAGCTCTCACTTCGTGCCGCGCGCGGACGGCGAGATCCGGCGCGTGGCGGGGCCGGTGGAAGTGCCGGCGGCGCGACGACCTGTGCCTGCGCGCCGCGCGCAGTCTCCAGGCGGCGGGCGGGTGCCCCGGGGGGCCGACATCCGGCTCGAGAAGCGCATCCCGGTGCAGGGCGGACTCGGCGGCGGCAGTTCCGATGCCGCGACGACACTCGTCGCCCTCAATGAAATCTGGGGCTTGCGACTGCCCGTCGATGCCCTCGCGGAGATCGGGCTCGGGACTCGGGGCCGACGTGCCGCTGTTCGTGCGGGGGCAAAGCGCCTGGGGCGAGGGGGTCGGCGAGCGCCTGACCCCCCTGGAATTGCCCGGAAAGGCACTTCGCCATCGTCTTTCCCGGGGGTCGGGATCCGCACCGCCGAGGTGTTTCAGGCTCCTGAATTGACAAGGAAAACCCCCGAGACGACAATTCGCGGCTTCCTGAAGGCAGGTGGACGCAACGATTGCGAGCCGGTGGTGACCGGGCGCAGTCCCGAGGTGCGCCGGGCGCTGGCCTGGCTCGCCGAGCGGGGCAAGGCGCAGATGTCGGGCACCGGCAGCTGCGTGTTCGCGGCATTCGCCGATCGCGGGTCCGCGCAAGCGGCCCTCGACGGCTTGCCACCGGAGTGGCGCGGTTTCGTGGCCCGTGGGCTCGACCGCTCGCCCCTGCAGGAGCGCCTGGCGGCGGAGCGATCCCGCGAATGCGGGAAGGTTTGAAATTGGGGTGTCGCCAAGTGGTAAGGCAACGGGTTTTGATCCCGTCATACGAAGGTTCGAATCCTTCCACCCCAGCCAGATTAGGGAGAGTCGCGTGGACCAGTCCACGATGGCGGTGTTCACGGGCAATGCAAACCCGGTGCTCGCGCAGGACATCGCGCGGCACCTGATGCAGCCGCTCGGCCGCGCCATGGTGGGGCGGTTCAGCGACGGCGAGATCCAGGTCGAGATCATGGAGAACGTCCGCGGCAAGGACGTCTACCTGGTGCAGTCGACCTGCCCGCCGGCCAACGAGCACCTGATGGAGCTGCTGGTCATGGCGGACGCGTGCAAGCGCGCCTCGGCCGGGCGGATCACCGCGGTGATCCCGTACCTCGGCTACGCCCGCCAGGACCGGCGCCAGCGCGCGATGCGCGTGCCGATCACGGCGAAGCTGGTCGCGGACATGATCGGCTGCGCGGGCGTCAACCGGGTGCTGACGGTGGACCTGCACGCGGACCAGATCCAGGGCTTCTTCGACGTGCCCGTGGACAACGTGTACGCGTCGCCGGTGCTGCTCGGCGAGGTCTGGAAGCAGAAGTACGACAAGATGATCGTGGTGTCGCCGGACGTCGGCGGCGTGGTGCGGGCGAGGGCGCTCGCGCGCCGGCTCGACAACGCGGACCTCGCGATCATCGACAAGCGGCGCCAGCGCGCCAACGAGTCGCAGGTGATGAACATCATCGGCGACGTGCGCGGGCGGTCCTGCATCCTGGTCGACGACCTCGTGGACACCGCGGGGACGCTCTGCCAGGCCGCGCAGGCATTGAAGGACGAGGGCGCGGAGCGCGTGATCGCCTACATCACGCACCCGGTGCTCTCGGGCAAGGCGGTGGAGCGGGTCGAGAACTCCGCGCTCGACCAGCTGGTCGTGACGGACACGATCCCGCTCGGCGAGGCCGCCAGGAAGTGCAAGCGTATCCGCGTGCTCTCGGTCGCAGAGCTGCTCGCGGAGACGATGCGACGGATTCGCGACGAGGAATCCGTCAGTTCGCTGTACGTGGATTAATACTGGAGCAACCAACATGAAGATTTCCTTCGAACTCGACGCCGAGTTCCGGGAAGACCAGGGCAAGGGTGCGAGCCGCCGCCTGCGTCATCTCGGCAAGGTCCCGGCGATCCTCTACGGGGGCAAGCGCGACGCGCGCTCGCTCGTCCTCGACCACACCAAGCTCGCGCAGCTGATGGACAACGAGCGCTTCTACTCGACCATCCTCGCGCTCAAGGTCGGAAGCTCGCAGCAGGCCGCGGTGCTCAAGGACGTGCAGCGCCACCCGTTCAAGAACCGGATCGTCCACGTCGACTTCCAGCGCGTGCTGGAGGACGAGAAGATCAAGATGCAGGTGCCGCTGCACTTCAAGGGCGGCGCCGAGTCCAAGGGCGTCAAGGAGCAGGGCGGCGTGCTCTCGCACGTGCGCAACGACGTCGAAGTCGTCTGCCTGCCGAAGGACCTGCCGGAATTCGTCGAGGTCGACGTCTCCGGGCTCGCGATCAACGAGGTCATCAAGCTGTCCGGCCTCAAGCTGCCGGCGGGCGTCGAGATCGTCGAGCTGCTCGCGGGACGCGACGGCCCGGTCGCCTCGATCCACATGCCGCGCGTCGAGGAGGAGGTTGCTCCCGCCGTCGACGAGGCTGCTGCCGCAGCAGCCGCTGCCGGGCGCCGCGCCCGCCGCGGGCGCCCCGGCCGCACCTGGCGCCGCACCTGCAGCCGCGCCCGGCGCGGATGCCGGCGGCGGACGCCAAGGGCGGCAAGGACGCCAAGGACGCGAAGAAGGGCGACGCCAAGAAGTAAGGCGTGGCCGGACTTTCGCTGCAACTGGTCGTCGGCCTCGGCAACCCGGGCGTCGAGCACGAGGACACGCGCCACAACGCGGGGTTCTGGTTCGTCGACGAGCTGGCGGGCGCGGCATGACGGCCGCCTGAAGCCGGAACGCCGCTACAACGCGGAGGCCGGCCGCGTCACGATCGCGGGCGTGCCGCTGTGGCTCCTGAAGCCGATGGGCTTCATGAACCGCAGCGGCCAGTCCGTGCGCGCGTTCTGCGAGTACCTGCAGATCCCCTCGGAGGAGGTGCTCGTGGTGCACGACGAACTCGACCTGCCGGCCGGCATCGCCCGCCTGAAGCGGGCCGGCGGCGCCGGCGGGCACAACGGGCTCAAGGACGTCATCGCCCACCTCGGCGAGGACTTCTGGCGCATCCGCATCGGCATCGGCCATCCGGGCCAGCGCGACCAGGTGATCGACTACGTGCTGGAGCGCCCGAGCGCCGTGGACGAGCGCCTGATGCGCGAGGCGATCGAGCTCGCGGTCGCCGAGTTCCCGCGCCTGCTGAGCGAGGGCGCGGAGAAGATGATGAACCGCCTGCACACGGCGCCTCCGGCGGCGCAGCAGTAATGGGCATCCGCTGCGGCATCGTCGGCCTGCCGAACGTCGGCAAGTCGACCCTGTTCAACGCGCTGACGCGCGCCGGCATCGCGGCCGAGAACTACCCGTTCTGCACCATCGACCCGAACGTCGGCATCGTGCCCGTGCCCGACCCGCGGCTCGACGCGCTCGCGGCCATCGCGAAGCCGGAGAAGATCCTGCCGACGACGGTCGAGTTCGTCGACATCGCCGGCCTCGTCGCCGGCGCCTCGCAGGGCGAGGGCCTCGGCAACAAGTTCCTCGCGCACATCCGCGAGGTGGACGCGATCGCCCACGTGGTGCGCTGCTTCGAGGACCCGGACGTCGTGCACGTGTCGGGGCGCGTCGATCCCGCCTCGGACGTCGCGATCATCAACACCGAGCTCGCGCTCGCCGACCTCGACACGGTGGAGCGCGCGTGCGCAGCGCGCCGACAAGGCCGCGAAGGCCATGGACAAGGACGCGATCCGCTGGCGCGAGTCGCTGAAGCGCATGCGGGCCTGGCTCGACGAGGGCAAGCCGGTGCGGGCGATGGCGCTCGACGAGTTCGAACGCGAGCGGCTGCGCGAGCTCTCGCTGCTCACCGCGAAGCCCGTCATGTACGTCGCGAACGTGGACGAGGGCGGCTTCAAGGACAATCCGCGCCTCGACGGCGCTCGAGAAGCTCGCAGCCGGCGAGGGCTCGGCCGTGGTCGCCGTCTGCGCCGCGATCGAGGCGGAGATCTCCGAGCTCGACGAGGCCGACCGCGCCGCCTTCCTCACCGACCTCGGCCTCGCCGAGGCGGGGCTCGACCGCATCATCCGCGCGGCCTACCAGCTGCTCGGCCTGCTGACCTTCTTCACCGCGGGACCCAAGGAAGTGCGCGCCTGGACCGTGCGCGCGGGCGCGACGGCGCCGCAGGCCGCGGGCGTGATCCACACCGACTTCGAGCGCGGCTTCATCCGCGCCGAGACCATCGCCTTCGACGACTACGTCGCCTGCAAGGGCGAGGCCGGGGCGCGCGAGGCGGGCAAGCTCCGGCTCGAGGGCAAGGAATACGTCGTCCGCGAGGGCGACGTGTTCCACTTCCGGTTCAACGTCTGAGGTAGCTGCACATGCGTCCGCCACGTCCTCGCGATCGCCGCTCGCCGTCCTGCACCCTCGCCGGCTGCACGTCGCTCGCCGGCAAGGACCCGCTGCAGGTCACGGTCGCCGGCATCGAGCCGATGCAGGAGAAGGGCGAGGGACTCGAGCTCCGGCTGCTCGTGCAAGCTGCGCGTGCAGAACCCGAACTCGGCACGCCGGTCAGTCTACGACGGCGCCTACGTGAAGGTCGAGGTCCAGGACAAGACCTTCGCGACCGGCGTGAGCGACGCCGGCGGGACGCTGCCCGGCTTCAGCGAAGCGGTCGTCGAGGTGCCGGTCACCGTGTCGATGCTGCGCATGGTGCGCCAGGTCATCGGCCTGAAGGACGGCGCGCCGGCCGACCCGATCCGCTACTCGATGAGCGGCAAGCTCGGCTACGCACCGGTTCCGCGCCGACGGGGAGTTCTCGCTGCAGCCGGAAGCGCCGGCGGACCGCCGGCGACCTGAGCGGTACCTGAGCTGATGCCCGAAGACCGTGGACACCGCGATCTGCCGGACAGCCACGGCCGGCAGGCTGCCGCTGTTCCACGTCGTCGGCTTCACCGGCCACCGCCACCTCGCCGGATCCCGAGGCCACGGCGCGCGCGATCCGCGGCCGCGCTCGACGCGCTGCGCCGCGAGGTCGCCGGGCGAATGGATCGCGCTGTCCTCGATCGCGCGCGGCAGCGACCAGCTGTTCGTGCGCGAGGCGCGCGCCGCCGGCCTCTCCTGGCACGGCGATCCTGCCGCTGTCGCGCGCCGAGTTCGCGCGCGACTTCACGCCGGAGGAGTGGCCGGCCGTCGAGGCGACGCTCGCCACCGCCGACCACGTGCGCGTGATCCACGAGTACGGCGACCGCGAGGACGGCTACCTCGACTGCGGCGTCGAGACGGTCAACGGCGCGGACGTGCTGCTCGCCGTCTGGGATGGCAACCGCGAGCGGGGCAAGGGCGGCACGGCCGAGGTCGTGCAGTACGCCAAGTCGATCGGCAAGCCGGTCCTCATCATCCATCCGGACACGGGTGCGACGCGGCGCGAGAACTGGGACCGGCTCGCGATCGGCGACGCGATCCTCGCGGAACTCAACGCCCTGCCGGAGGCGCCGGTCACGGACGCGGAGAATCCCTTCGGCGCGCCCGAGATGCGTGGTCCGCTTCCAGCAGAAGTGCGACTACTACGCGAGCCAGGGCGCCCCGCATTTCCGGCGCCTGATCGTCGCGACCGTCATGTCGCACGTCATCGCGACGCTGATTGCGACCGCGACCGTCGCCTACGCGCTGCACCTGCTGGTGCTGCCGTGGGCGAAGCTCATGTTCGTCACCTTCGGCCTCGTGGCGGCGCTCGCGCTGCGGCGGCACCTGCGCTCCCACCACAGCTGGGTGCGCTGCCGCCTGGCCGCGGAGTTCTGCCGCTCGGCGCTCGCGACCTGGGGCCTGCCGCGCGCGGCGCCGCTGCTGCAGGACCTCGACCTGGTGGGCGCGGGCCGGCTGACGCGCGCACTCTACGTCCTGCACACGCGCTCCTCCGCCACGCGCTCGCTGCCGATCGAGGAGTTCAAGCCCGTCTACCTCGCGCGGCGGATCGACGACCAGATCGCCTACTTCAACCGGCAGGTGGACCGCGTCGCTGCCGGTCTACCGGCGCCTCATGGCGGGATTCTGGGTCGCGACCGTGCTCGCCATCGTCTGCGTCGCGAGCTACGCGGTGACGAGGACGCTCGGCATCGGGGTTCCCGACTGGCTGCACTCGACGGCGTTCGTGTTCCTGCAGATCTCGCTGCCGGTGGTGGCGGCCTCGCTGATCTCGATCATCTCGATCAACGACCTGCAGCGCCGCGTCGCGCGCTACCAGGAGATGCGGGCGCTGCTCGTGGCGAACCGCGCGCGAGGTCGCCGCCTGCCTGACCTGGAACAGCCTCGAGCACATCGTGCTCAAGACCGAGCGGGCGCTGCTGCAGGAAGTGATCGAGTGGCACTCGCTGCGGAGCTTCGCCGAGTCGCCCTGAAGCGCCGTCCATGGACAGCCCGTTCAAGTACCGCGCGTTCATCAGCTACAGCCACGCCGACGAGAAGTGGGCGAAATGGCTGCACCGGCGCCTCGAGACCTACCGCATCCCGAAGCGGCTGGTCGGCAGCGAGACCCCGCGGGATATCGTGCCGGCCAGCGGCTCTACGCCCGTGTTCCGCGACCGCGACGAGCTCCCCACCGCGACCAACCTCGGGGCGACGCTGCTCGCGGCGCTCGCAGCAGTCGCGCCTGCCAGGTCGTGATCTGCTCGCGGACCGCGGCGAAGTCGCGCTGGGTCAACGAGGAGATCCTGACCTTCAAGCGCCTCGGCCGCGAGGACCGCATCTTCTGCCTGATCGTGGACGGCGAGCCGGGGGCGTCCGCCGATCCGGCGCAGGCGCAGCTCGAATGCTTCCCGCATGCGCTGATCCACAGGCTGGGCGCGGACGGCCAGCTCACGGCGGAGCGCGGCGAGCCGATCGCGGCGGACGTGCGCCCGCGCAAGGACCGGCCGCATTCCGCGCTGCTCAAGCTGATCGCCGGCATGCTCGGCATCGGCCTCGACGAGCTGAAGCGCAGGGACGCCAGCCGCCGCCGGCGCCGGACGATCGCGCTCGTGTCCGCGTCGATCGCCGGCATGATCATCACCTCGGTACTCGCGGCGGCGGCCTGGATCGCGCGCAACGAGGCGGTGCGCCAGGCGAGAACGTCGCGCAAGGTCACCGCCTTCATCGTCGACCTGTTCAATATCTACGACCCGAGCGGGGGGTCGGCAGCGCGATCACGCGCGCGCGAGATCCTCGACAAGGGCGCGACCCGCATCGAGACCGAGCTCGCGGACCAGCCGGCCATCCAGGCGACGCTGATGGACACGCATGGGGACCATCTACACCGGACCTCGGGCTCTACCGGACCGCGATCCCGCTCGATGCGCGAGTCGCTCGCGAAGCGCAGGACGCTTTCCGGCGACACGACGGCCGAGATCGCCCGGACCCTCGGCCACCTCGGCGAGGCGCTGATGCTCAACGAGGAATACGAGGAGGCCGCGAAGCGGCTGCAGGATGCGCTGGCAATCCAGCGCACGGATCTCGGCAGCACGCCTGCCGACGTCGCCGACACGCTGAGCGCGATTGCCGACCTCATGTCCTACACGGGCAAGTACGACGAGGGCCAGCCGCTGCATCGAGGAGGCGCTTGCGCATCCGCCGCGGCCTGTACGGCGAAATGCACGCCGACGTCGCCGAGAGCCTCGGCGACCTGGGCCTCAACTTCGGCGAGCGTGGCGACTTCAATCAGGCGGAGGTCTACCTGCGCCAGGCGCTGGAACAGCTGCGCAAGCTGCATCCGGGCCTGCATCCGGATCTGGCGGAGGTGATGAACAACCTGGCCTGGGCGCTTGCAGGAACTCGGCGAATTCGACCAGGCCGAGGTGCTCTATCGCGAGTCGCTCGCCATGAAGCGCAAGCTGCTCGGGGACGCCCACCCGCGACCTCGCGACCGGGCTCAACAACCTCGGATTCGTGCTCGAGACGCGCGGCGACTATCGCGGGGCGGAGACAGGCCTATCGCGAGTCGCTGGAGATGAACCGCAAGCTGCTCGGCGAGAGCAACACCGAGATCGCGGGCAGCATGAACAACCTCGCATTCGTCCTCTACGCGAAGGGCGACCGGCGCGAGGCGATCCAGATGATGCGCGAGTCCATCGAGATGAGCCGGCTCAGGGCTGGGCCCCGGGCACTCCGACGTGACGGGCGCCGAGACGAGCCTCGCGTACTGGCTCACCGCTGCCGGCGAGCACGAGGAAGCCGCGTCATTGCTGGTAGAGGCGCTCGCGATACCGCAGGCAAGTCGCTCGGCAACGACCATCCCGCAGCGTCGCCAGCACGCTGACGGTGCAGGCCAACCTGCTGGTCGCGCGCGGGCGGTACGCCGAGGCGCTGGAAGTCACGGGCGAGTCGCTGCAGATCCTGAAACCCCGTCTGCCGGCGGACCACTGGCTGATCGCGATGGCCGAGAACGTCCAGGGCGCCGCACTCGCGGGGCTCGGGCGCTACGCGGAGGCCGAGAAACTGCTGGTCGCGAGCCTGCCGGCCCTTGCGGGTTCGCCCATCGCCGACCTGCCGGAACGCGGGCGCGAAAGACTGGCAAGACTGTATACCGCCTGGGGCAAGCCGGAAAAAGCGGCAGCGTACTCGCGCTAGGACGCCTCGCTTCACATAACGAGGCGCGCCGGCACGGATCCGCGCATCGCCGATCGTCATGCGCCTGACATCGCGACTGTTGTACGCTCGTCCGACAAAAGGGGAGGAGTCATCTCATGGCGCGACGTTCGATGGTGCGTGCGGTCCTTGCGGCCGTGGGCCTGGCGGGAGCGTCCGCTGCGGGAGCGACCGGTTCCACGAATACGATCTCGATCGATCCGGACGCGCTTCACGCGGCCGGTTGCTTCGGCCTCGCGGCCTGCACGGTCGAAGGCGCAAACCTCTCGACCGTCGGCGGGCACGCTGTCGAAGAAGATGCACAACGGCGCCACCGGCTTCGGCGTGAACGGCGGCGCATCGGGCGGCGAGATCGACATCGGCGAGAGTGCTGCGCGTCGAATTCGGCCAGCCGCGCTCCGTCGTCGCGATCAAGGTCCTGTTTCTCTACAACGGCCCCGAGTTCAGCGACAAGGCCGAGAAGGCCGCGGTGACGGCCGACGGCACGACCTACACGCTGTCCGTGCGCAAGACGCCGACGATGCGGCCGCGGACTGGACGGGTCCCGGGACGGTCAGCAAGTGCGGCGCCACGACGGCGACCGGCACCGGCTGCTTCCTGATCGAGAATCCGTTTCCCGGCACCGTGAGCACGCTCGCGTTCCAGGCGCTGGCCGGCGGCTCGCCGTTACAGGGCAGCGGCTCGAGCAATTCGGACTACTCGATCGGCTTCATCGACGTGGCGGCGCAGACGGTCGTCGAGCTGCAGGACTGCGCCGACGCAGACGGGCTGCCCGGTCGCGACCGTCGACGGGACGGTCGCCTTCAGCCTGAGTTCGGTGCAGGCCGCCAACCCGGGCGGCAGCACCGAGGCGCTCGTGATCCCGGTGCAGTTCCCCGACTGCCGGTACGTGCCGCAGGCCTGCCTCGACCTGCTGCCGCCCGCCGGCGACTCCGCGGCGAGCGACGATGCCCGACGCGCCATCCTCATCGGCCTCGGCGTCATCCGGACCCTGGATCCGTACGGCCCGAACAAGCTGAACCCGGCCGCGCAGGCGCTCAACGTCACGCCCCTGCTGCCGGCCGAAGTCACCTCGCTGTTCGACGCGAGCGGCACGCCGCCCGACGGACTGCCGCGCCTCGAGATCGGGCCCCGGTGGCGCGGCCAGTCGGTCAATGAGCACCGCATCGACGCCTTCTTCTTCAAGACGGACACGGGTGTCGTGTTCACGGACGCTTTCGACGGGCTGATCGACGTGTCCGCGCTGACCGGCAGCGAGCTCGGCTGCGTGGCCGATTCCCGGCGACCTGCTCGCCTGGGATGTCATCACGACCGTGTCGGAGATCGCGAAGAGCGTCGGCGGCCGCTACATGGACACGCCGGTCAACGTCGGTTGCCAGAATCCGACCAAGTCCAAGAACTCCAGGCTGTCGCTGTACTCGATCAACCTCGAGCCGACGCCGGACACCTACGGGCCGACGATCAAGAGCTCGGGGCCGAAAGTCACGGTGAACAACGACGCCGTGTTCGCGCGGTTCGTCCAGTCGCTGTGGAAGGACCTCGGCGAGGTGCGCGCGCAGTACGCCTGCAAGCAGGCCGATCCGGTGCCCGCCGGCGGCGTGGCGCCGCTCTCGAGCACGGCGTGCAAGAAGCTGGCGTCGCTCTGGTCCATCGCCGACTTCAAGGTCAATCTCTGCGTCAACTCGGCCTTCTACCCGTCGAATTACTACCAGGGGTGGATCTGCGGCCTGGCGGCCGATTACGTGGCCGATTTCGAGGCGTACCTGCCGGTCGCGGCGAGCGGTCCGGATCCCTACAACCGCCTCGGCGAGCTCAGGGCGCGCGTCGACGTGTTCCAGCACGTCTGGGACGAGCGCTTCCTGCGGTCCCTCAAGGCCGGCGGCTTCTGCCGCGAGAAAGGGACCTGCCCGCCTTGATTTCTTGACAGCCACGCGGCGCGTCCCGACAATCGCGCCTCCCCGAGGTACCTTCCCGCCGCGTGGCTAGGTAGCTCAGCTGGTTAGAGCACGGGATTCATAACCCCGGGGTCGAGAGTTCGATTCTCTCCCTAGCCACCATTTGTCCGTTTTTCCCGTTCAGTTTGCGACGAGCAGCCCCGCTTCCGCGACAGGCGGGGCTGCACCGGCCGGCCGGAGCCTCTAGCGTGGGCGCCGGATTCCACGAGGAGACTCGAATGACCGCGTTCCTTCGCCGACTGGCCGCGACCTGCGGCCTCGTGTTGATGGGCCTCGCCGCGACAGCGCGCCGGCGCCCAGCAGGCGGCTGCCACGCAACCCGCGACCGAGGATGCGCGGCTCGCGGCATTCTTCGAGGAAGTCTTCCAGCGCAACCTGAAGGACAGCCCGGTCTTCCAGTCCCAGCTCGGCATGAAGGGCCCGGACTACGGCAAGTGGAACGACTTCTCGGACCAGGAGGCGCAGCGACAGGATGCGCTCACTCGCGGCGACCTCGAGCGCCTGCGCTCGGAGTTCGACTACGCGAAGCTCTCCGACAAGATGAAGGTCAGCTACCGGATCTTCGAGGAGCAGCAGGAGACCTCGGTCCGGAACTTCAAGTGGCGCTTCCACGGCTACTCGTTCCAGACGCAGTCGAATCCCGCGACCTCGCTGGTGACGTTCATGCAGAACGTCCACGGCGTCGACAGCGTCGCCGACGCCGAGGCCTACGTCTCCCGTCTCAACGCGCTGGAGCACGCCTACGCGCAGTTCATCGACGGCATCAACGAGTCCGCGCGGCGCGGCGTCGTGCCGACCTCGTTCTCGTTCGACCCGGTGATCGCGGATGCGCGCAACGTGCTCACGGGCGCGCCGTTCGACGACAGCGGCAAGGACTCGGCGATCCTCGCCGACTTCCGCGCCAAGGTGGAGAAGCTCGACATCCCGGACGCGGAGAAGAAGCGACTGCTCGACGCCGGCATGGCCGCGATGCGCGGCCCGATGAAGGACGGCATCCTGGCGATGATCGCGGCGATCGAGGCGCTGCGCAGCAAGTCACCCGGTCCGCACGGCGTCTGGGCGCTGCCGGACGGTGCCGACTACTACGAGTCGCAGGTCCGTTTCTGGACCACCGTGCCGGACCTCACGGCCGCGCAGATCCACGACATCGGACTCGCCGAGGTCGCGCGCATCCGCGGCGAGATGGAGACCATCATGCGCAAGGTCGGCTTCAAGGGCGACCTGCCGGCGTTCTTCGAGTACCTGCGCAAGGACCCGTCGAACTTCTATCCGAACACGGACGCGGGCCGCCAGGCCTACCTCGACCAGTCGAAGGCCTACATCGACTCGATCTACGCCGACGTCGGCAAGTACTTCAACGTGCTGCCGAAGGCGGCGCTCGAGGTGCGCCGGGTGGAAGAGTGGCGCCAGGACACCGCGCCGATCGCGTTCTACAACCAGCCGGCGATCGACGGCAGCCGCCCGGGCATCTACTACGTGAACCTGAAGGACATGGCCGGCAAGCAGAAGCACGAGATGGAGACGATCGCCTACCACGAGGGCGCGCCGGGCCATCACTTCCAGATCGCCATCCAGCAGGAGCTGGAGGGCGTCCCGACCTTCCAGAAGTTCGCCTACTTCGGCTCCTACGTCGAGGGCTGGGGCCTGTATTCGGAGCGCCTGGCGAAGGAGGAGGGCCGGTTCACCGATCCGCTCCAGGACTTCGGCCGCCTGCAGAACGAGATGCTGCGCGCGGCGCGGCTCGTCGTCGACACCGGCGCCCACTCGAAGAAGTGGACGCGCGAGCAGATGATCGCCTACATGCTCGCGAACAACCCGATGAAGGAAGAGGAAGCCACCAAGGAAGTCGAGCGCTACATCGACAACCCGGGCCAGGCGCTCTCGTACAAGATCGGCATGATCAAGATCCTCGACCTGCGCGAGCGGGCGAAGCGCGAGCTCGGCCCGAAGTTCGACATCCGCGATTTCCACGACGTGGTGCTGAAGAACGGCGCGGTGTCGCTGACGATCCTCGAGCAGCTCGTCGACGACTACATCGCCGCCCGCAAGGCGGCCTGACCGGGCGCCTCGCTCAGTCCGCGCGGGCGTCGTAGACGGTCCGGCCGTCGAAGACCGTCAGCAGGACTTTCGCCTCGTTGATCGCCGAGGCGGGCCCGGCGAACAGGTCACGGTCGAGGACGACGAAATCGGCGCGCTTGCCGACCTCGATCGAGCCCTGTTCCTTCTCGAGTCCCATCAGCCAGGCGCCGTTGATCGTGTAGGCCGCGAGCATGGTGTCGAGGTCCACGCGCTCGTCGGCGTTCAGCACCGGGCCGTCGTTCGTGTAGGGATCCTGGCGCGTGACCGCGGCCTCGATCGCGTGCAGCGGGTTGAGGTCGGTGACGAAGTAGTCGCTGCCGCCCGCGACCCGCGCGCCGCTCTTCGGCAGGCTGCCGATCGGGTACATCGCCTGGGTGCGTTGCTCGCCGATCATCGGGATGTCGAGCTCGAGCGCCGCGGGATCCGGATAGGCCCACAGCGGCTGGAACGTCGCCGTGACGCCGAGCGCGGCGAATCGGGGGCGGTCGGCGTCGTCGATGAGCTGCAGGTGCACGATGTGGTGCCGGTTGTCGCTCAAGCCGTTCGCCTTGCGCATGGCCGCGAACCCGTCCAGCGCCCTGCGGATCGCGGCGTCCCCGGTCGCGTGCACGTGGATCGCGAGGCCCATCGCGTCGAAGCGCGTGAAGTAGCGGTCGACCTGCTCCTGCGTGTAGAAGCGCGTTCCGGTGCCGTGGACCTGCTTGACGTAGGGCTCGAGCAGCGCGCCGGTGCCGTATTCGATCACGCCGTCCATGTAGATCTTCACCGAATCGACGTCGAGGTTCGGCCGCCGCCAGCGTTCGCGACCCTCGAGGAAGGCGAACACGCCGTCGTCGAAGGCGCCGGGCTGCCAGTTGATCGGCGAGAGCGATGCGCGCGCGCGCAGGTCGAGTTCGCCGCTATCTGCGAGCGCGATGACCGGGGCGATCAGTGTGGCGTCGAGCCCCGGCTCGATCACCGCCGTGATGCCGACGCTGTGCGCGAGGTCGATCCCGGCGCGCACCGACTCGCGGCTCTGTTCCGGCGTTGCCGCCGGCAGCCCGCGCTTGACGAGGAGCATTGCGGCGTCGCGCAGCGTGCCGGACGGCTCGCCCGCGGCGTCCCGTTCGATCACGCCGTTGGGCGGGTCGGCGGTCGCCTTCGTGACGCCCGCGAGCGCGAGCGCGCGGCTGTTGACCCAGGCCGCGTGGCCGAAGCTCGACTCGAGGTACACGGGCCGGTCCGGAAAGTGGGCGTCAAGCTGCGCCTTGCCGGCATTGGCGTCGGGCCACAGCCACTCCGACCAGCCGCCACCGAGCACCCAGCGGTCCGGCCCGTAGCCCGGCAGCGCCTGGCACTCGCGCAACCGCGCCTCGATCTCCGCCTGCGACTCGAGCCGCAGGAGGTCGCAGTCGTCCTTCGTCGCGACGCCGTTCAGGATGTGGATGTGCGAATCGTGGAAGCCCGGCAGCAGCATGGCACCGCCGAGGTCGGTCACCTCGGTTTCGCTTCCGGCCAGGCGACGCACCTCGTCGTTGCTGCCCACGTGGACGATGCGGCCGTCGCGCACCGCGACGGCTTCGGCCCGGCTGCGGTGCTCGTCCACCGTATAAACCCGGGCGTTGACGAATACCCGGTCCGCCGGCGGATCGCCGGCGCAGGCCGTCGCCACGCCGAGGATCGCCGCAGGGAACGCGAGTCGGGCGCGGCGAGTCCAGCGCAAGGGCGGGCCGCTACAGTGCGGGGCGCAACCGGGGCACGGTCGCGTTGGCGTCGGACAACAGTTCCGAGGCCGCCTTGGCGATGATCGCGAGGCCCTCGTCCACCACCGCGTCCTCGGCGGTGATCGGCACGAGGATGCGCACGACGTTGCCGTAGATCCCGCAGGACAGCAGGATCAGGCCGAGCTCGCGGGCGCGGACCGTCAGCTTCTTCGTGAGTTCCGCGGCCGGCCGGTGCGGGTCGCCGCCCTCGCCGAGTTCGAAGGCGATCATCGCGCCGAGCCGGCGCACTTCGACGATCTCGGGGTGGCGCGCCGCGAGCGCGTCCAGCGCCTTGCCGATGCGCTCGCCCAGGCGTTGCGCGCGCTCGAGGATCCGCTCTTCCTCGAATACTTCCAGGACCGCGAGCGCTGCCGCGCAGGCGACCGGGTTGCCGGCATAGGTGCCGCCGAGCCCGCCGGGACCGCAGGCGTCCATCACGTCCGCGCGACCGACGACAGCCGAGAGCGGAAAGCCGCCCGCGATCGACTTCGCGAGCGTGTAGATGTCTGCCGCGACCCCGTAGTGCTCCATCGCGAACATGCGGCCGGTGCGCCCGGCGCCGCTCTGGATCTCGTCCGCGACCAGAAGGATGCCGTGCCGGTCGCAGAGCTCGCGCAGCCGCAGCATGAAGTCCTTCGGCGCGACGTAGAATCCGCCTTCGCCCTGCACCGGCTCGATGATGATGGCGGCGACGCGGTCCGCCGCGACGTCGCATTTGAAAATCTGCGCGAGCGCGTGGAAGGAATCCTCCACCGACACGCCGTGCAGCGGGTTCGGGAACGGCGCGTGGTAGACCTCGGCCGGGTAGGGGCCGAAACCCGCCTTGTAGGGTTCAACCTTGCCGGTGAGCGCGAGTGCCATGAAGGTGCGCCCGTGGAAGGCGCCGGAGAAGGCGATGACGGCCGAGCGGCCGGTCGCCGCGCGCGCGATCTTGACCGCGTTCTCGACCGCCTCTGCGCCGGTCGACATCAGCACCGTCTTGTTCGGGCCCTTGCCGGGGGCGAGGGCGTTCAGCTTCTCGCACAGCTCGACGTAGGGTTCGTAGGGCGTGATCTGGAAACAGGTGTGGGTGACCTTGTCGAGCTGGGCGCGCACCGCCTCCAGCACTCGGCGGTGGCGGTGCCCCGTGTTCTGCACGGCGATGCCGCCCGCGAAATCGACGTAACGCCGGCCCTCGCCGTCCCACAGCAGCGCGTTCTCGGCGCGCTCGATGAAGACCGGGTGGACCATGGATACACCGCGCGCGACCGCGGCCTGGCGCCGGGCTACCAGTGATTCATTGCTTGCCAAGATCGTCTCCCGTCAGTGAATGGGCTCGTCGAAGTCGTCATCTTCGACGATCTGCTCCCAGGTCGTGACGGCGTCTTCGGGAGAAGCCGCCTTGTCCCCGTCCCCGGCCATGTCGGTGTAGCCGAATTCGTCGGGCTCGACATCGTCGAGCGGTCCGCCCCAGTCCTCGGGCTGGGCCGCGCTGTCCACGAGGAGCGTGCGCCATTCGTCGAGGTCGAGCTCGTCGAGGCCGCCGTCGAATTCCTGGATCTCGATCGTGCCCGAGTTTTCATCGAGCGCAACGACCTGGAACAGCGCGCCCTTGTCGCGGTGCGCATACCAGTTTCCGACGATCGGTGGGAGTCGATTGCCCACGAATCCATCCTACGCCCGAACGCCGGTTCGTTCCAGAGATTACAATCAGGACGAATACGAAAATGGAGCAGTGGCCATGCCGACACCCGCGATCGTGGACTTCCGCCGCAGCATGAAAGGCGAGGAATCGGCGGTGCCCGCCGAGAAAGTGGTCAAGGGTGAGCCCAAGACGCTGGTCCGGAACTACTTCAGCGAGCCCACGGGCCAGTTTTTCGCCGGCACCTGGTCGAGCAGCGTCGGCAAGTGGAAGGTCGAGTACACCGAGCACGAGTTCTGCCACCTGCTCGAGGGCCGCGTCACGCTCACGTCGGAGGAGGGCAAGCGCTGGCAGTTCAACGCCGGCGACGCCTGGGTCATCCCCGCCGGCTTCAAGGGCACCTGGGAGTCGGTCGAACCCGCCCGCAAGCGCTACGCGATCTTCGAGGCTGCCAAGCCCGCGTCCTGAGCGGCCTTACCACTCCATCCCGAACGTGACTCCGACTGTCCGCGGGCGGTTCGGCCACACCAGCTCGTTGAACAGGCCGTAGCCGAACAGGTTGTCGGCGTCCGCGTTCTCCCAGCCGCGCTCGAAGTACACCTCGTCGAACGCGTTCTCGACCCAGAGCGATGCGTACCAGGTCGAATTGCTGCGGTAGCCGAGGCGGAAGTTGAACTCGTTCCAGGAATCCACCGTCGCGTCCGGGATGTTGTCCGGGCCGCCGTACATCTTCGAGCGGTAGACGAACTCGGTGGTGAAGAAGCCTTCGCCCGAGGCGATCGGGGTGCGATAGGTCAGGACCGTCGAGGCGCTCACCTCCGGGGCGAACGGCAGGTTGTTGCCGTCGCAGTCGCCGCAGGCGCCGACGGCGATGATGTCGGTCGCGTCGGTGATCTCGGTGTCGAGCAGCGACAGCCCGACCATTGCGTCCCAGTGCTCGTCCGGCACCCAGCGCAGGTCGAGCTCGAGGCCCATGCCGCGCGCCTCGCCCACGTTTGCGACCTGCGAGGAGCCCTGGTCGAAGAACACGAGCTGCAGGTCCGTGTAGTCGTACAGGAACAGCGAGGCGTTCGCCTGCAGCGTGTTGCCGAGCAGGCGCGACTTCACGCCGACCTCGTAGCTGTCCACCTGCTCCGGGTCGAACTCGAGCGGCGTCGTGCCGTCGGGCGCGGAGCCGTCGTCGTTGACCTCGCCGCCGTTCAGGTCGTAGCCGAAGGTCGCGAAGCCGCCCGACTTGTAGCCCATCGAGGCCGTCGCGTAGAGCGAGACGTCGTCGCTGACGTCGTAGGCGAGGGCAATGCGCGGCGTGAAGTCGCTCCAGTCGGCCTTGTCGCTCACGGTGCCGTTGGTGAAGAACTCGAAGTTGAAGTTGTTGCCGAGCGCGCCGCCGGAATCGAGGATCCGGCTCGCCATCTCCTTCTCGTCGAAGGTGTAGCGCGCGCCCGCGGTCAGGTCGAGCCGGTCGTTGATCGCCCAGGTGAAGTCGCCGTACACGGCCCAGCCGCGGCTCTCCACGTCCACGTAACTGCGCTCGACCTTGCCTTCGAGGATGTCGGCCGGGTCGATGTCGTCTTCCCAGTAGGCCTCGAAATTCGGGTCGTCGCAGCCCGCCGCGGGTCCGTTGAAGTCCGGCGCCTCGGTGATGCTGATCGCGCGGCAGAGCGCGTCCTCGTCGTAGATGTAGTCGAACACGCCGTCGACCGTCTCTTCGTAGACGCTCGCTCCCACGAACCAGGTGACCGGGCCGTCGTCCGGCGAGTTGAGCCGCAGCTCCTGGCTCCAGTATTCGGCGGCGTTGACCTGCCGGTAGTCGTTCACCCGCTCCGGGCCGCCGTCGTAGTCCTCGAGGTAATGGAAGTTGAACTTCTTGTAGCCGGTGAGCGAGGAGACCGTGTAGTCGTTGCCGAGGGTCCAGTCGAGCAGCAGCCGCGACTCGAACACGTCCGACTCGTTGATGCCGTCGTCGCCGAGGTCGATGTTCACCTCATCGTCGGAGAGGCCCGCGGCCGGCACCCAGTACACGGACGGGTCCTGCTCGCGGTCTTCGTAGGCCGCGATCAGCGTCGCGTCGAGCGAATCGCCGCTGTAGCGCAGCGAGACGCGGCCGGCACTGACCTGGTGGTAGCCGAGGTCGTCGCCGCCCGCGAGATTGTTGAGGTAGCCGTCGTTCTCGAGCGCGTAGCCGGCCACGCGCATCGCCCACTGGTCGCTGAGCGGGATGTTGACCATGCCGTTGGCCTCGATCTCCTCGTGATCGGCGAGCGAAAGCTCCGCGCTCGCGCCGAACTCGGGTTGCGGCCGGTTGGTGAAGGTGCTCACGGCGCCGGCGATCGAGTTGCGGCCGAACAGGGTGCCCTGCGGCCCCTTGACGACCTCGACGCGCTCGACGTCGAACATCGAGGTCATGACGCCGCCGGTGCGGCCCGCCCAGATGCCGTCCTCGAACATCGCGACGGACGGGTCGCCGCCGATGCCGAAGTCGTTGGTCGAGATGCCGCGCATCGAGAGCGCGTCGGTGAAGCCGTCCGCGGTGTTGCCGCTGAACCCCGGCGTGAAGTCGACGATGGCGCGGATGTCGGCCATGCGGCCCTCGCTCAGCATGTCGCCGGTGAAGGCGGACACCGAGAGCGGCACGTCCTGCAGGGACTGCTGGCGCTTCTGCGCCGTGATCACGACTTCCTCGAGGCCGACGATTTCCGACTCGGGCGCCGGTGGGGGCGGCGGTTCCTGCTGGGCATGCGCCGCAAGCGGGCAAGCCCATCGCAAGGGCGACGGCCGCGCGGACCGAGGTCAGGCAAAGATCCTTCATACGCAATCCCCCCGGACGGTACGAGAACACCGAGCCCCGGGACGAGGATACGCGCGTGCGGCGCATTCAGTCCAAGCGGTCGATGATCCCCGACAGCGTTTCGAAGATCCGGTCCACGTCCTTGCGCTCGACGGTGAGCGGCGGCGACATCGCGATCGTGTCGCCGGTGATGCGGATCAGCAGGCCGGCGTTGAACGCCGCGACCATCGCGTCGTAGCCGCGGCTGCCCGGCGCCCCGTCGCGCGGGGCCAGTTCGATGCCGGCGACGAGGCCGTAGGCGCGCAGGTCGACGACGTTCTTGCGGCCCTTCAGGGCGTGCACGGCATCCGACCAGTAGGGCGCCAGTGCCTTGGCACGCTCGAACAGGCGCTCGCCGCGGTAGATTTTCTGCGTCGCGAGGCCGGCGGCGCAGGCGATCGGGTGCGCCGAGTAGGTGTAGCCGTGGAACAGCTCGATGGAGCCTGCCGGCCCCGACATGAACGTGTCGTAGATCTCGCGCTTCACGAATACCGCGCCCATCGGCACGGCGCCATTCGTGAGTCCCTTGGCGCAGGTCATGATGTCCGGGACGACGTCGAACTCCTGGGCCGCGAAGGCGGAGCCGGTGCGGCCGAAGCCGGTGATGACCTCGTCGAATATGAGCAGGATCCCGTGCTTGGTGCACAGTTCCCGCAGCCGCTTCAGGTAGCCCTTCGGCGGCAGCAGCACGCCGGTCGAGCCCGCGATCGGCTCGACGATCACGGCGGCGATCGTCGATGCGTCGTGCAGCGCGACAAGGCGATCGAGGTCGTCGGCGAACTCGGCGCCGTGCTCCGGGAGTCCCTTCGAGTACGAGTTCCGCGCCGGATCGTGCGTGTGGCGCAGGTGGTCGACGCCCGGCAGCATCATGCCGAAGTACTTGCGGTTGTTGACCATGCCGCCCACGGAGATGCCGCCGAAGCCGACGCCGTGGTAACCGCGCTCGCGGCCGATCAGGCGGCTCCGGGCGCCTTCGCCGCGCACGCGGTGGTACGCGATCGCGATCTTCAGCGCCGTGTCCACGGACTCCGAGCCCGAGTTCGTGAAGAACACGCGGTCGAGCCCCGGCGGCGTGATCTCGACGAGCGCGTTGGCGAGTTCGAAGGCGACCGGGTGGCCCATCTGGAAGGGCGGCGCGTAGTCCAGCACCGCGATCTGCTTCGCGACCGCGTCGGTGATCTCCTTGCGGCCGTGGCCGGCATTGACGCACCACAGCCCCGACGCGGCGTCGAGCACCTGGCGTCCCTCCGGCGTCCAGTAATGGAGGCCCTCGGCGCGCGCGAGCATGCGGGGATTCGCCTTGAACTGCCGGTTCGCCGTGAACGGCATCCAGAAGGCGTCGAGGTCGGTCGGGACTGCGCTCATGATAATTGACACTGTTGGGATGACGACGCGATATTACGCAAATCCGTGTTTAAAATCATAGACAGACCGGGGTGCCCATGGCGAACGACGTCGCATTGCGGCTGAAGGCCGTCCGGCAGATGCATGGCCTTTCCCAGCGCGAACTTGCCAAGCGCGCCGGGGTCACGAACGGCATGATTTCGCTGATCGAACAGGGGCGCGTGAGCCCTTCCGTCGCCTCGCTCAAGAAGGTGCTCGACAGCCTGCCCATGGGCCTCGCCGAATTCTTCACCATGGACACCGCCGGGACCACGCAGGTCTTCTACGGCAAGGAAGAGCTGGTCGAGCTCGGCGAGGGGCCCGTTTCCCTGCGGCTCGTCGCCGCCCGCCGGCCGGGCCGGCGCATGACGGTCCTGCGCGAGAGCTACGAGCCGGGGGCCGATACCGGCTCTGACATGCTGCGCCACGTCGGCGAGGAAGGCGGGGTCGTCGTCTCCGGCAAGGTCGAAGTGACGATCGGCGGCCAGACCCGCGTCCTCGGGCCCGGGGACGCTTATTATTTCGCGAGCGCCGTGCCGCACCGCTTCCGCAATCGCGGGCGCGAGCGCTGTGAGATCATCAGCGCCTCGAGCCCACCGACCCTCTGAGGACATCGCCGTGACCCGCGAACAGAAGACAGTCGACTGGCAGGCGCTCGCCAAGACCCTGACGCCGCGCACGCAGGCCTTCGTCGACGGCAAGTACGTGCCGGCCATCTCGGGCGCGACCTTCGACTGCGTCAACCCGGCGAACGGCCAGGTCATCGCGCAGGTCGCCTCCTGCGATGCCGCGGACGTGGAGGCCGCGGTGCGCGAGCGCGCGCAAGGCGTTCGAGGGCGGCGCCTGGTCGCGGCGCGCGCCGGCCGCACGCAAGAAAGTGCTGTTGCGTTTCGCGGAGCTGATCCGCAAGCATCGCGACGAGCTCGCGCTCACCGAAACGATGGACATGGGCAAGCCCATCTCGGACTCGATGAAGGTCGACATCCCCGCGGCTGCGAACTGCATCGCCTGGTACGCCGAGGCGACCGACAAGGTCTATGACGAAGTCGCGCCGACCCCGCACGAGACGCTCGCCCTGATCACGCGCGAGTCGGTCGGCGTCGTCGCGGCGATCGTGCCCTGGAACTTCCCGCTGCTGATGGCTTCCTGGAAGCTCGGCCCGGCGCTCGCGACCGGCAACTCGATCGTGCTGAAGCCCTCCGAGAAGTCGCCGCTCACGGCGTTGCGCATCGCGGAGCTGGCCATGGAGGCGGGACTTCCCGAGGGCGTGCTGAACGTCGTACCGGGCTTCGGCTACACGGCGGGCGAGGCGCTCGCGATGCACATGGACGTCGACTGCGTCGCCTTCACGGGCTCGACCCGCACCGGCAAGCGCATGCTCGAGTACGCCGGCAAGTCGAACATGAAGCGCGTCTGGCTCGAGTGCGGCGGCAAGGCGCCGAACGTGGTGCTCGGCGACGTCGCGGACATCGAGCGCGCGGCGAGCGCCGCCGCCTACGGCATCTTCTTCAACCAGGGCGAGATGTGCTCGGCGGCCTCGCGGCTCGTCGTGCACGAGTCCGTGAAGGACGCGATGCTCGAGAAGATCGTCGAGATCGGCCGGACCATGGCGCCCGGCGACCCGCTGGACCCGAAGACGCGCCTCGGCGCGATCGTCGACCAGGTGCAGCTCAACACCGTGATGGGCTACATCGAGTCCGGACAGGAGGAGGGCGCCGAGCTGCGCCTCGGCGGCAAGCGCGCCCGCAAGGAGAGCGGCGGCTATTTCGTCGAGCCGACGGTGTTCGCCGACGTGAAGCCCGACATGAAGATCGCCCGCGAGGAGATCTTCGGGCCGGTGCTGTCGACGATCACGTTCAGCGACGTCGAGGAGGCGGTGAAGATCGCCAATGACGTCAGCTACGGCCTCACGGCGGCGGTCTGGAGCCGCGACATCACGACCGCGCACCGGGTCGCGAAGCGGCTGCGCGCCGGCACCGTGTACGTCAACTGCTACGACGCGGACGACATCACCGTGCCGTTCGGCGGCTTCAAGCAGTCCGGCAACGGCCGCGACAAGTCGCTGCACGCCATGGACAAGTACACCGAGCTCAAGACCACCTGGATCGACCTGTCATGAAGGTCACCGTCGCCGCGACGCAGATGGCCTGCAGCTGGGACCGCGAGGCGAACGTCGCGAACGCCGAGCGGCTGATCCGCGAGGCGGCGAAGCAGGGCGCGAACGTGATCCTGATCCAGGAGCTGTTCGAGGCGCCGTACTTCTGCAAGGACCACCTCGCGAAGCACTTCGAGCTGGCCGTGCCGATCGCCGAGAACACCGCGATCCAGCGGCTGGCGAAGGTCGCGAAGGAACTGAAGGTGGTGCTGCCGCTGTCCGTGTTCGAGCGCGCGCAGAACGCCTACTTCAACACGCTGGTGATGGTGGACGCCGACGGGTCGACGCTCGGCATCTACCGCAAGTCGCACATCCCGGAGAGCCCGGGCTACCACGAGAAGTTCTACTTCTCGCCGGGCGACACGGGATTCAAGGTGTGGCCGACCCGGTATGGCACGCTGGGCGTCGCAGTGTGCTGGGACCAGTGGTTCCCGGAGTCCGCGCGCGCGATGGCGCTCATGGGCGCCGAGATCCTGCTGTACCCGACCGCGATCGGCTCGGAGCCGCAGGATCCCTCGCTCGACTCGCGCCGTCACTGGCAGCGGACGATGCAGGGCCACGCCGCGGCCAACATCATGCCGCTCGTCGCCTCGAACCGGATCGGTACCGAGCAGGGCGAAAAGCTCTCGATCACCTTCTACGGCACCTCGTTCATCGCCGACCACACCGGCGCGGTCCTCGCCGAGGCCGACGACCACAGCGAACAGGTGCTGACCGCAAGCTTCGACCTCGAGGAGATCCGCCGTTACCGTCATTCCTGGGGTGTCTATCGCGACCGGCGCCCGGACCTCTACGGGCCATTGCTGAAGCTGGACGGTGGCCGGGGCTGAGGACGCGCTCGCAGGCCGGATCGCCTGCGTGGACCTCGAGACCACGGGCGGGCATGCGGGGCGCGACCGGGTCATGGAGGCGGGCATCGTCCTGCTCGAGGACGGCGCGATCGTCGAGGAATGGTCGACGCTCGTGAACCCGGAAGTGCGAATCCCCTATGCGATCCAGCAGTTCACCGGCATCACCGAGGCGATGGTCGCGGACGCGCCGCCGTTCGCCAGGGTCGCGGACGAGATCGCCTCGCGGATCGAGGGCCGGCTGTTCGTCGCGCACAACGCGCGCTTCGACTACGGGTTCCTGCGCGGGGAGTTCCGGCGCCTCGGCCGGCGTTTCCGCGCGCCGGTGCTGTGCACCGTGCGGCTCTCGCGCGCGCTGACACCCGACGAGCGCGGCCACAACCTCGACGCGGTCATGACACGCCACGGCATCAGCTGCGAAGCGCGCCACCGCGCGCTCGGCGACGCGCGCGTGCTGGCGGAATTCCTCGGCATCGCGCGGGCGCGCTGGCCGGCCGGCGACGCTCGGCCCGGTGGTCGAGCGGCTGACCTCCGTCCCGCGGCTGCCGCCGCAGCTCGACCCCGGGCTCGCGGACGAGCTGCCGGAAGGGCCGGGCGTCTACCTCTTCCACGGCGAGGACGACGCGCTGCTCTACGTCGGCAAGGCGAAGAACCTCGCGACCCGCGTGCTCGCGCATTTCGCCGAACCGCACTCGAAGCTCGACGGCGAGATCGCGCGGCGCGTCCGGCGCATCGAGTGGATCGAGACGGCCGGCGAGTTCGGCGCGCTCCTGACCGAGGCGCGGCTCATCAAGGTCGCGAAGGCCCGCTGTTCAACCGTCGGCCCCGCGGCTCCGACGCGCTCTGGGGGATTCACCTGCGCGAGGACGGGGCGATGCCGCTCGCCGGCGATCCGCGAGCTGGACGCGCTCGACGATCCCGGCGCCAGCTACGGGATCTTCCGGCGCGCCGTGGACGCCGAGCGCGCACTCGAAGGGCTCGCCGCGCACCCACGAGCTGTGCGCGAAATGGCTGGGACTCGAGCCCGGGGAGGGCTCCTGCCTCGGCTTCCAGCTCGGGCGCTGCCGCGGCGTCTGCATCGGCAAGGAGCCGCCCGCGCTCCACGCCGTGCGCGTGAAGCTCGCGCTCGCGGGTCTCAAGCGCCGCGACTGGCCGTTTCCCGGCCCGATCGGCATCCGCGAGCGCGACTGGCGGGGCCATGAGGAAACGCACGTCTTCGATCGCTGGTGCCACGCCGACGAGCCGTTCGACCTCGACGTCTACCGCATCCTGACCGGATTCCTCGACCGGCCGCTGCGCGGCGCGCAGATCGTGCGCCCGGGCGACGACTGATGCGCGCGCCCTTCTTCGTGACGGCGGCCACGGGCACCGCGGACCTGCTCGCCGCGGAGCTCGCGGCGCTCGGCATCGAAGGCGCGCGCGAGGTGCAGGGCGGCGTCACCTGCGAGGGCGAGCTGGCCGCCGCCTACCGCGCCTGCCTCGAATCGCGGCTCGCGCTGCGCGTGCTCTGGCAGATCGCGCGCTTCCCGGTCGCCGATGCCGCCGCGCTCTACGCGGGCGTCGGCGAGACCGACTGGGCAGCCCACATGGATGCATCGGGCACGCTCGCGGTCGATTTCTCGGGCGCCGTCGCCGGGCATCACGCACACGCAGTTCGGCGCGCAGCGCGTCAAGGACGCGATCGTCGACCAGTTCCGCGAGCGCGACCGGCAGCCGTCCCTCCGTGGACCGCGACTCACCGACGCTGCGCATCAACGCGCACGCCGCGCGCGGCGCGCTGACGCTCGCGATCGACCTGTCCGGCGAGAGCCTGCACCGGCGCGGCTACCGCGGCGGCGCGGGCGCGGCGCCGCTCAAGGAGAACCTCGCCGCCGCGATCCTGATCCGCGCCGGCTGGCCCGCGATCGCGGCGGCCGGCGGCTCGCTTCGTGGACCCGATGTGCGGCTCCGGCACGCTGCCCATCGAGGCGGCGCTGATCGCCGCCGACATCGCGCCGGGCCTGCTGCGCGCCGGGCTTCGGCTTTCGAGCGCTGGAAGCAGCACGACGCCGATGCCTGGGCGGCGGTACGCGGCGGCCGCCGAGGCGCGCCGGCAGGTCGGGCTGCTGACGCCCGGGCCGCATCCGCGGCTTCGACCGCGACCCGGTCGCGATCCGCGATGCCGAGGCGAACGCCGCGCGCGCGGGCCTCGACAAGCGGCTCTTCCTCCAGCGCTGCGAGCTCGAGAAGCTGCCGGCCGCGCCGGCGCCCACCGGCCTCTTCGCCGTGAACCCGCCCTACGGCGAGCGCATCGGCGAGACCGACGAACTGCGCAGCCTCTACGCGCTGCTCGGCGAGCGGCTGCGCGCCGGCTACCTCGGCTGGGAGGCGGCCGTCTTCACGGGCAACCCGGCGCTCGGCCGCGAGCTCGGCATCAACGCGCGGCGCACGCACCGCATGATGAACGGGCCGATCGAGTGCCGGCTGCTGCGGCTGCGCATCGAGCCTGCCGAGTTCGTGCAGGCGCGCGAGCCCGGCCGGCCGCCGGTGATCGACGCCGAGGCGGCGCGCGCGCGGCCCGGCGCGCAGATGTTCGCGAACCGCCTGAAGAAGAACCTGGACCGGCTCGCGGGCTGGGCCCGAGCGCGAGGCGGTCTCCTGCTACCGCGTCTACGACGCCGACATGCCGGAGTACGCGTTCGCGATCGACCTGTACCAGTCGGACCCGGCGGGAAGCGCGGGCCGCTGGCTGTACGTGCAGGAGTACGCGCCGCCCGCGACGGTCGACAAGGACAAGGCGAGGGCGCGCCGCGAGGAAGCGATCTCCGTGCTGCCCGAGGTGCACGGGCCTCGCCGCCGAGTGCGATCTACTGGCGCACGCGCCGCCCGCAGAAGGGCAGCTCGCAGTACGAGGCGATGGCGGAGGTGGACGAGCGCGTGGTCGTCGAGGAGGGCGGGCTCAAGTTCCTGGTCAACTTCACGGACTACCTCGACACGGGCCTGTTCCTCGACCACCGGCCGACGCGCGCGCGGATCCGGATGCTGGCGAAGGGCAAGCGCTTCCTCAACCTCTTCTGCTACACCGGCGCGGCGACGGTGTACGCGGCCGCGGGCGGCGCGGCGTCGACGACCAGCATCGACATGTCGCGCACCTACGTCGAGTGGGCGAAGCGCAACCTCGCGGTCAACGGCACTGCACGGCGCGCAACACGAGTTCATCCAGGAGGACTGCCTCGCCTGGCTGGCGGAGGCGCGGGCGGAACGCTACGACCTCATCTTCCTCGACCCGCCGACCTTCTCGAACTCCAAGCGCATGGACCGCGAGTTCGACGTGCAGCGCGACCACGTCGACCTCATCCGCGCGACGATGAAGCTGCTCGCGCCGGGCGGGCTGCTGCTGTTCTCCACCAACTTCCGCAAGTTCAAGCTGGATGCCGAGGCGCTGAAGGACCTGCAGATCCGCGACATCACAAAGGGGACAGTCCCCTTCGACTTCGCGCGCGACGCGAAGGTGCACGCCTGCTTCGAGGTCCGGCGCGGATAGGCTCTGCCTGAGGGTCCGACCCTGCACGGGATGTGGTTTTCGGGTCGTTCCGAGCGTAACGCAGTGACGCTCAAAGTGCCGAAAAGCGAACTACCGGAGTCCCGTAGGCGTCGCGCGGCCGGCTACGCCAGCTTCTTGACGGCCTGGATCGCGATCGACGACAGGCCCTCGCCGCCGGCGCTGACGTGACGGCGGATCTCCGCGCGCATGCGCGGCTCCCAGAACTTCTTCATGTGGCCGGCGACCTGCTCGGCGGCGGCCGCCTTGTCGGGGTCGGAACCGAAGAAGTTCGCGATGTCGTTGGCCATCGTGACCAGGCGCTGGACATTCATCGCCGCGCGCCCCTCAGCCGGCCGTCGCCGTGGCGCCCTTGCGGGTGGTGCGCATCGCGGCGACGCGCTCGCGCCAGGCGTCCGGCTGCGTGACCTTGGCGACCTCGACGGCCGTGACCTTGTACTCGGGGCAGTTGGTCGCCCAGTCCGAGTTCTCGGTCGTCACCAGGTTCACGCCGGATTCCGGGAAGTGGAAGGTGGTGTACACGACGCCGCGCGCGATGCGCGTGGTGAGCGACGCGTGCACGACGATCTCGCCGGCGCGGCTCGCGACGCCGACCAGGTCGCCGTGCTTGATGCCGCGGGCCTCGGCGTCGTCCGGGTGCATCTCGAGGACGTCTTCCTTGTTGAAGACGACGTTCTTCGTGCGGCGCGTCTGCGTGCCGACGTTGTACTGGTACAGCACGCGGCCGGTCGTGAGCAGCAGCGGGTAGCGGCTGGTCGAGCGCTCCGCGGTCGCCACGTACTCGGTGCGGTAGAACTTGCCCTTGCCGCGCACGAAGCTGCCGACGTGCATGGTCGGCGTGCCGTCGGGCGCGTTGTCGTTGCAGGGCCACTGGATGCTGCCGAGGCGCTCGAGCTTCTCGTAGCTGACGCCGGTGAAGGTCGGGCGTCAGGCGCGCGATCTCGTCCATGATCTCGGACGGGTGCGCGTACTCCATCGGGTAGCCGAGCGCCTGCGCGAGGCGCATCGTGACTTCCCAGTCCGCGAGCCCGGCGAGCGGCTCCATGACCTTGCGCACGCGCGAGATGCGCCGCTCGGCGTTGGTGAACGTGCCGTCCTTCTCCAGGAAGGACGCGCCCGGCAGGAAGACGTGCGCGTAGCGCGCGGTCTCGACCAGGAACAGGTCCTGCACGACGACGCATTCCATCGCGGTGAGCGCGGCGGCCACGTGGCTCGTGTTGGGGTCCGACTGGGCGAAGTCCTCGCCCTGGATGTACATCGCCTTGAAGCTGCCGTCGAGCGCCGCCTCGAACATGTTCGGGATGCGAAGGCCCGGCTCGCCGCCGAGCGAGACGTTCCAGGCCGACTCGAACACGCCGCGCGCGATGGCGTCCGACACGTGCCGGTAGCCCGGCAGCTCGTGCGGGAAGGAGCCCATGTCGCAGGAGCCCTGCACGTTGTTCTGGCCGCGCAGCGGGCTCACGCCGACGCCCTCGCGCCCGAGGTTCCCGGTCGCCATCGCGAGGTTCGCGATGCCCATGACCATGGTCGTGCCCTGGCTGTGCTCGGTGACGCCGAGGCCGTAGTAGATGGCGCTGTTCGGGCCCGCGGCGTACAGGCGCGCGGCCTCGCGCACCGCGCGGCCGGAACGCCGCGTGATCGCCTCGGTCGCCTCCGGCGAATGGCGCGGGTCGGCGATGAAGTCCTTCCACTCGCGCCAGGACTTCGACTTCGCAGCGCGCGAGCGCGTAGTCGTCCTTCGCGAGGCCTTCCGTGACGATGACGTGCGCGAGCGCGTTGATGACCGCGACGTTCGTGCCGGGCCGCAGCTGCAGGTGCTGGGCGGCCTCGATGTGCGGCGTCTTCACGAGGTCGATCGCGCGCGGGTCGATGACGATGAGCTTCGCGCCCTGGCGCAGGCGGCGCTTGAGCTGCGAGCCGAACACCGGGTGGCCGTCGGTCGGGTTCGCGCCGATCACGACGACCACGTCCGCCTTCTGCACCGAGGTGAAGGCCTGGGTGCCGGCGGATTCGCCGAGCGTGTGCTTGAGGCCGTAGCCGGTCGGCGAATGGCAGACGCGGGCGCAGGTGTCGACGTTGTTGGTCAGGAGCGCAGCGCGCACCAGCTTCTGGACGAGGTAGGTCTCCTCGTTGGTGCAGCGCGAGGAGGTGATGCCGCCCACCGAGTCGCGGCCGTACTTCTGCTGGATGCGGCGGAACTCGCGCGCCGTGTACTCGAAGGCCTCTTCCCAGCTCACTTCGCGCCAGGGATCCGTGATGCGCGCGCGGATCATCGGCTTCGTGACGCGGTCCTTGTGGGTCGCGTAGCCGTAGGCGAAGCGTCCCTTGATGCAGGCGTGGCCCTGGTTGGCCTGGCCTGCACGGTTCGGGACCATGCGCACGACGGTCTCCTCTTGACTTCCGCCTTCAGCGAGCAGCCGACGCCGCAGTAGCCGCAGGTGGTCGCCACCGCGCGCTCGGGCTGGCCGAGCGTCGCGAGCGACTTCTCGCTGAGCGCAGCGGTCGGGCAGGCCTCGACGCAGGCGCCGCAGGAGACGCACTCGGAGGCGAGGAAAGGCTGGTGCTCGCTCGCGGAGACCCGCGAGCCGAAGCCGCGGCCCTCGATCGTCAGCGCGAGCGTGCTCTGCGTCTCGTCGCAGGCGCGCACGCAGCGCGAGCAGACGATGCACAGGTCCGGGTTGAAGTCGAAATACGGGTTGCTGACGTCCGGCGCCGCGCCGCGCTGGGTCTGGCCCTTCGCCCAGCGGGAGTGCGTGACGCCCGTGACTTCCGCCGCGTCCTGCAGCTCGCAGTGGCCGTTGGCGGGGCAGTCGTCGCAGTCGAGCGGGTGGTCGGAGACGTACAGCTCGACGACGCCGCGGCGCAGCTGCTGGATGCGCGGCGAGTTCGTGCGCACCTTCATGCCGGCCGCGACGGCGGTCGTGCAGGACGCCGGGAAGCCCTTGCGCCCCTCGATCTCGACCAGGCACAGGCGGCAGGAACCGAAGGCCTTCAGCGAATCGGTCGCGCACAGCTTCGGGAATCTGCGTGTCGGCGAGCGCGGCGGCGCGCATGACCGAGGTCCCCGCGGGGACGGTCACGGTCGCGCCGTCGATTTCGAGCGTGACGGAGTCGGCCGAGGTGGCCGGCGGCGTGCCGAGGTCGCGATGGTCGATCGAATACATCTAGCCTCCTCGCGCCCTGGCCCTGAAGTCTTCCGGGAAGTGCTTCATGGCGCTCTGCACGGGAAAGGGGGTCATGCCCCCGAGTCCGCACAGGGACGCATTCAACATCGTATCGCAGAGTTCCTCGACCAGGGCAAGTTGCCGGTCACGGTCCTCGCCCCGGCCGGCGGCCGCCAGCGCCTCGGCGCCGCGGATCGAGCCGATGCGGCAGGGCGTGCACTTGCCGCAGGACTCGATGGCGCAGAACTCCATGGCATAACGCGCCATCTCGAGCATGTCGACGGTGTCGTCGAAGGCGACCACGCCGCCGTGGCCCAGCAACGCGCCGATGGCGGACAGCGATTCGTACTCGAGCGGCGTGTCGAACTGCGAGGCCGGCAGGTACGCGCCGAGCGGCCCGCCGATCTGCACCGCGCGGATCGGCCGCCCGCTCATCGAGCCGCCGCCGTAGTCCTCGAGCAGCTCGCGCACGGTGAGCCCGAAGGCGCGCTCGACGAGCCCGCCGCGGCGGATGTTGCCGGCGAGCTGCAGCGGCAGCGTGCCGCGCGACTTCGCCTGGCCGTAGTCCTTGTACGTCGCCGCGCCGTTCGCGAGGATCGTCGGCACGGTCGCGAGCGTGATGACGTTGTTGACGATCGTCGGCGCGCCGAACAGGCCCTTCTCGGCCGGCAGCGGCGGGCGCACGCGGATCTCGCCGCGGCGTGCCCTCGAGGCTTTCCAGCATCGAGGTTTCCTCGCCGCAGATGTAGGCGCCGGCGCCGAGGCGCACTTCCAGGTCGAAGGCCTTGCCGCTGCCCAGCACGTCCGCGCCGAGCAGGCCGGCCTCGCGCGCGACCGCGATCGCGCTGTTCAGGACCTTGTACGCGTGCGGATACTCGACGCGCAGGTAGACGTAGCCCTTCGTCGCGCCGACCGCGACGCCGGCGATCGTCATGCCCTCGATGAGCGAGAACGGGTCGCCTTCCATCAGCATGCGGTCGGAGTAGGTGCCCGAGTCGCCTTCGTCGGCGTTGCAGGTGACGTACTTCTGGCCGGGCGGCTGGCGCAGCACGGTCTGCCACTTGATGCCGGTCGGGAAGGCCGCGCCGCCACGGCCGCGCAGGCCGGACTCCAGCACTTCGTTGACGGTCGCGTCGGGCCCGAGTTCGATGGCGCGCGCGAGTCCCGCGTAGCCGCCCGAGGCGCGGTAGGCCGCGAGGTCGAGCGGATCGATGCGGCCGACGCGCGCGAAGGTCAGTCGCTGCTGCGAGGCGAACCAGGGATGCTCCTCGATCTTGCCGAGGCGAAGCGGATGCGCGGCGCCCTTCAGCAGCCCCTTCGCGACGAGATCCGGCACCTCGCGCTCGGTGACCGGGCCGTAGGCGATGCGGCCGTCTGCGCACTCGACTTCGACCAGCGGCTCGAGCCAGTAGAGCCCGCGCGAGCCGTTGCGTCGGACCTTGATCTCCACGCCCGCGGCGCGGGCTTCCGCGACCAGGCGCTTCGCGGTCGCTTCCGCGCCAAGCGCGAGCGCCCCCGCGTCGCGCGGGATCCAGACCGTGACGCTCATGACTTCACTCCGGCCTTTGCGTCGAGCAGCGCATCGAGGCGTTCCGGCGTCACGCGCCCGTGGACTTCGTCATCGAGCATCGCGGCAGGCGAGCAGGCGCAGAGACCGAGGCAATAGACCGCCTCGAGCGTGACCCGCCCGTCCGGCGTCGTCTCGCCGAAGCCGATGCCGAGCCGCTTCTGCGCGTGCTGCTCGAGCGCCTTGCCGCCGGCGGCCTGGCAGGACTCCGCGCGGCAGACCTGCAGCACCTGCCGGCCCGCCGGCCGGGTGCGGAAGTGGTGATAGAAGGTGACGACGCCGTGCACCTCGGCGCGCGAGAGGTTGAGCGCGCGCGCGAGCACGGGCACGGCGCCCGGCGGCACGCAGCCGAAGGCCGCCTGCACGTCGTGCAGGATCTCGATCAGCGGGCCGTCCTGGTGCCGGTGCTGCGCGACGATCGCGAGGATCCGGCCCTCATCGACCTGGCCGGCCGGCGCGGCGACGGCGCTCATTGCAGGCGCTCCCGGTGGGCATAGACATTGAAGGAGCGACCGCGCAGGAAGCCGACCAGCATGATGCCGGTGCGCTGCGCGAGGTCGATGGCGAGCGAGGAGGGCGCGCCGACCGCGGCGACCACGGGGATGCCCGCGGCGGCGGCCTTCTGCAGCAGCTCGAAGCTCGCGCGTCCCGACAGGAACAGGACGCTGTCCGAGAGCGGCAGCTCGCCCGCGAGCAGGCGCGCGCCGACGAGCTTGTCGAGCGCATTGTGGCGGCCGACGTCCTCGCGCACGTCGAGCAGCCGGCCCTCGGCGTCGAACAGGCAGGACGCATGGAGTCCGCCGGTCTCGCGGAACACGTCCTGGCCCGCACGCGCGCGGTCCGACAGGGATTCGATCAGCGCGGTCGAGACCTGGAGTTTTCCGTCCACGCTCGGCGAGCGCAGCATGCGCTCGACGGCGGCGAGCGAGGCGTTGCCGCAGACGCCGCAGCTCGAAGTCATGTAGAAGTGGCGCTGCAGCTTTGCGGCATCGAAGTCGACGCCCCCGGCGAGCTGGATCCGCACGATGTTGCCGTCCAGGCCGCTGATGCGGCTGCCGGCGACGTCCTCACGGGACCGGACGATGCCCTCGCCGTGCAGGAAGCCGACCGCGAGCTCGACATCGTGCCCGGGCGTGCGCATCGTGACCGACAGTGAAGTTCCCGGTCCTTCGTCGCCGGCACCGGCGACGCGGATCTCGAGCGGCTCCTCGACGACCACCAGGTCCTGGCGCGCGATCAGGTGCTCGTCCCGCATCGCATCGATCGGAACCTGCCGCACCGAATCGAGGTGGTGCTGTGCGCTCATCGCGGCCGGCGACCCGAGCGGCGACGTTGCAGCGGGGCTTCCGCCAGGGCGTGGTCGGGCGGCGGCGGCAGGACCGGCAGTTCCTTCTGGTCCTTCAGGCCCGACATCACGATGCGGCGCATCTCGGCATCCACGGCAGCGTCGGTCGGGATCTCCACCCAGGCCGCGAGGCGCTTCTCGACCTGTTCGACGGCGCGGGACTGCAGGTCGCGCGATCCCTGCTTGATCCAGGTTTCGCGATTCTCGCGGTCGATGACCGGGTCGGTCAGGTACAGCTCCTGCGGCCAGTACTTGAGCGTGTGCGGCGAGGTGATGAGGTGATCGTTGGCGCGCACTTCCGCGACGAGATTGCCGCAGGGCACGTCCTCCAGCACCTTCGTCTCGCGCACGAAGTTGAGGCACTGGCCGCAGACCTCGTTGTCGAACAGCAGCTTCGCCAGGCTGAAGGTCAGCACGAAGTCGAGCATGCCGGGGCCGGAAACGGAGTTGACGCCCGCGAGCGCGGCCAGCAGCGCGCTCGACATCGTCTCGGCGCCCGCCTGGGCATCGAGGAACTTGCCGTCCGAGAGCGCCATGTAGGCCTGGGTCGGCAGGCCGAGCGACTTCGCGATGGCGACATAGCCGACGTTCAGCCGCTGCGCCTCGATCGCCGCCATCGGCGCGCTCGCGGCGCGCATGTGGAAGGTCGCGGGCGCGCCGCCGAACAGCACCGGCGCGCCGGGCTTGATCACCTGCGCCATCGTGATGCCGGTCAGCACGTCCACGCAGTGGAAGACCAGGGCGCCCATCAGCGTGACCGGCGCGATGAGGCCCATCAGCGTGACCGGCACGATCTCGACCGGGATGCCGGCCTCGACGCAGTCGAGCAGGTTCTGGCAGGAGTCCTCGCCGAAGCGGAAGTTGCCGGTCGCCGTGATCGTGAAGATCGACATCGGCTTCGCGATGAGCTCCGCGCGGTCGCGGCGGAAGAGCTGCATCATCTCCGCCATGCGCGGCACGCCGTGCTCGCCGAAGGCGCCGGAGACGACCGGCTTCTTCGTGTTCGTGAGCACCATGTAGAGCCGCCAGACGTCGGAGACCTGCGGCTCGATGTCGGCGTTCGTCGAGAACGCCGTGGCGAGGTAGGGAATGTGCGGCAGGCCGTCGCAGAGGCGCGCGTACTCGACGAAGTCCGTCGAGTCCGCAAGGCGCGTCTCGCCCGTGCGGTGGTCCATGATCTTGAGGCCGCTGGAGCCCGGGATGAAGTGCACGTTCCAGCCGCCGATTTCCGCGTGCGGCTCACCGTCGCGGTTGTAGAGCGTGAAGGACTTCGGCGCGGTCGCGATCGCGCGGTCCACGACCGCGGTGGGGAAGAGCACGCGGCCGGTCGCATCGGTCGGCAGGCCCGCGTCGATCAGGCGCTGGCGCATCTTCGCGCCGCGGATCTCCATGCCGGTCTCGGCCATGATCCGCTTCGCCTCGGCGAGCACCGCGGCGATCTGGTCAGGCTCGAGAATCTGGATCGTCGGTCTCATTTCACGACTTCCCCCGTTGCGCTGCGGCCGGGCTTATTGTACGATCGTTCAACAATGAATGCACGTATCCATGCCGACCGCTCCGCCACCCCCGATCTTCGCACAGAAGACGATTTCAGCCTGCCCGGCTGGACCTACTGGGACCCCGAGTTCTTCGAGCTCGAGCGCCAGGTCGTGTTCAGGAAGAGCTGGCACCTGGTCTGCCACGTCAACGACCTGCGCGAGGCCGGCGATTACCTGACCTTCAAGTTCCTGAACGAGTCGATCCTGACCGTGCGGGGCACGGACGGCCGCGTGCGCAGCTTCCATAACGTCTGCCGGCACCGCGCCGCGCGCCTCGTGAACGGGGAGCAGGGCAACTGCGGCAAGCGCATCACCTGCCCGTACCACGCCTGGACCTATTCGACCGACGGTCGCCTGGTCGGCGTGCCGCTGCGCGCCAGCTACCCGGGCATGCAGACCGAGGACTACGGCCTCGCCGAGGTCGAGCAGGAGATCTGGCGCGGCTTCGTGTTCGTGCGCTTCGCGCCGGGCCTGCCGTCGGTCAACGACCAGATGGCGCCGTACGCGGCCGAACTCGCCGGCGCACCGCTCGAGGACCTCGTGCCGCTCGGCCCGCCGCGGGTGCAGACGCGCCACGTCAACTGGAAGAACGTCGCGGACAACTATTCCGACGGCCTGCACATCCCCGTCGCGCACCCGGGCCTCATGCGCATCTTCGGCAAGAGCTACGCGATCGAGGCGCGCGAGTGGGTGGACAAGATGTCCGGCGAGCTCGTCGAGCACGATTCGCCGCACGCCTCCGAGCGCATGTACCAGAAGCTCATGCACGACATGGGCCTCGCCGAGGGCGCGAAGTGGGCCTACTACAAGCTCTGGCCGAACGCGGCGATCGAGCTGTACCCGGACCAGATCGACTTCATGCAGTTCATCCCGGTCTCGCCGACCGAGACGCAGCTGCGCTACATCAACTACGGGCTGCCGGACGGGCGGCGCGAGATGAAGGCCGCGCGCTACCTCAACTGGCGCATCAACCGGCTGGTGAACCTCGAGGACAAGGACCTGATCGAGCGCGTGCAGGCCGGCATGGCGTCGTCCAGCTACACGGTCGGCCCGCTCGGCGAGGGCGAGGTGTGCCTGCGCAGCTTCGGCCGGCGCATGCGCGCGCTGTTCCCGGAGGCGCGCGAGGGCGCGCCGCCGCCGAAGGGCTGGAGCATCAACCGCAAGGCGCCGCGGCCCCAGTGAGCGGCGCGGCCCGCAAGCCCCGCTACGAGCGCCAGGTCGCGAGCGACCGGCGCGAGGCGCTGGTGGACGCGGCGATCGAGAGCCTGAAGCGCTACGGCTACGAGGGCCTGTCGGTGCGGCGCATCGCGGCCGAGGCCGGCGTCTCCATCGGCCTGATCAACCACCACTTCCCGAACAAGGACACGCTGGTCGCCGAGAGCTACCGGACGTTCGGGCGCCGGCTCGCCGCGAACTTCGAGGCGGCGGTTGCGGCCGCGGGCCCGGACCCGCGCGCGCGGCTGCGCGCCTACCTCGACGCGTTCTTCTCGGGCCCGAACCTCAACCCGCAGGTGCTGACGGCCTGGGTCGTGTACTGGAGCCTGGTGCAGGTGTCGCCGGAGATGAGGCGGTGCGCGACGAGGAGGGCAAGGGCTACAGCGAGGTGCTCGGGCAGCTGCTGTCCGACCTCGCGCAAGCGCGCGGCGGCACTGTCCGTGGACCTCGGCCTCGCCGTCACCGGCCTCACCGCGCTGCTCGACGGCCTGTGGCTGCAGCTCTGCCTCGATCCCACGAGCATCCGCCCGAAGGACGCCGCCGCGCTCTGCGACGACTGGGTCGACCGCGTGGTCGGCGCCTAGAACAGCCCGGTAATCTTCCCGTCGTCGGTCACGTCGATGTTGTTCGCCGCCGGCGTCACCGGCAGGCCCGGCATCGTCATGATGTCGCCGCAGATCATCACGATGAACTCCGCGCCGGCCGCGAGGCGCACCTCGCGGATGTTCACGACGTGCCCGTGCGGCGCGCCGCGCAGCTTCGGGTCGGTCGAGAAGGAGTACTGGGTCTTCGCCACGCAGACCGGGTAGTGGCCGTAGCCCGATTCCTGGAGCTGCTTGATCTGCCCGCGCACCTTGCTGTCGGCCGTGATCTCGGCGGCGCCGTAGATCTTGGTCGCGACCGCCTTCATCTTGTCCCAGAGCGTGTCCTTGTCGTCGTAGACGAACTTGAAGTAGTTCGCGTGGCTGCACAGCTCGACGACTTCCTTCGCGACGTCGACGGCGCCCTTGCCGCCCTCGGCGTAGTGCTTCGCGACGATGACCTTCACGCCGTGGTGCGTCGCGCGCTCCTGCAGCCAGTTGAGCTCGGCCTCGCTGTCCTCGGCGCGGTGGTTGATCGCGACCAGGCAGGGCAGGCCGAAGACGTCGCGCACGTTGTCGATGTGGCGGTCGAGGTTCGCGATGCCGGCCTGCAGCGCCTTCAGGTTCTCCTTGCCGAGGTCCGCGACTTCGACGCCGCCGTGGTACTTGATCGCGCGCACCGTCGCGACGATCACCGCGGCGGCGGGCTTCAGGCCCGCCTTGCGGCACTTGATGTCCACGAACTTCTCGGCGCCGAGGTCGGCGCCGAAGCCGCCCTCCGTGACCACGTAGTCGGCGAGCTTGAGCGCCGTCTTGGTCGCCATCACCGAGTTGCAGCCGTGCGCGATGTTCGCGAACGGGCCGCCGTGGATGAAGGCCGGGTTGTTCTCGAGCGTCTGGACCAGGTTCGGGGCGAGCGCGTCCTTCAGCAGCGCCGCCATCGCGCCCGCGGCCTTGATGTCGCGCGCGTGGATCGGCTTCTGGTCGCGCGTGTAGCCGACCACGATCTTGCCGAGGCGCTCCTTGAGGTCCTTGAGGCTGGTCGACGAGGCAGAAGATCGCCATGACTTCGGAGGCGACGACGATGTCGAAGCCGTCCTGGCGCGGGAAGCCGTTGCCCGGGCCGCCGAGGCCGACCGTGATGTCGCGCAGCGCGCGGTCGTTGCAGTCCACGACCCGCCGCCAGGTGATGCGGCGCACGTCGAAGCCGCAGGCGTTGCCGTGGTGGATGTGGTTGTCGATCATCGCCGCGAGCAGGTTGTTCGCGAGCGCGATCGCCGAGAAGTCGCCGGTGAAGTGGAGGTTGATGTCCTCCATCGGCACGACCTGGGCGTAGCCGCCGCCCGCCGCGCCGCCCTTCATGCCGAACACCGGGCCGAGCGCCGGCTCGCGCAGGCAGATGATCGCCTTCTTGCCGATGCGGTTCAGCGCGTCGCCGAGGCCGACCGTCATCGTCGTCTTGCCTTCGCCCGCCGGGGTGGGGGAGATGGCGGTGACGAGGATCAGCTTGCCGTCCTGCTTGCCCTCGAGGTGGGTGCAGTAGTCGAGCGAGATCTTGGCCTTGTAGTGGCCGAAGGGGGAGAGGTGCTCCTCAGGGATGCCGAGCCGCTCCTTCGCGAGCGGAACGATCGGCTTCATCTTGGCGTGCTGGGCGATCTCGATATTGCTGAGGCTTCCCTTCGACGGCGGCATGGTTTCTTGTCCCGGCTTGAAAAAAAGAGTGCGTAGGATGCCTGCAAGGCGTCCGTTTTGCCATTTGGACGGATGTCTGGCGGTAGTGGGGTCGAACTTCAGCCCCGATTAAGTCAGGTCCGATTCGACTGAGCCGGAACAACGACTTGACAGGCGGGCGGATGATATTCGGCTGGGAATGACGTAAAACATTGCGTCAGGTTCAGACCCAACAGACGTTAGACCACATCGGAGGTTTGGTGCTAGAACTTCGGCCGGGTTGCGAGTGCTGTGATGTCGACCTGCCGCCAGATGCGACAGATGCCTACATTTGTAGCTTCGAGTGCACTTTCTGCCGTTCATGTGCGGAAACCAGACTTCACGGCAAGTGTCCGAATTGCGGAGGCAAACTGATGCAGCGTCCTCCTCGACCTATCGAATTGCTTCAGCGGCATCCGGCATCGACCCGTCGCACTTTCAAGCCGTCCGGTTGTCCGCCGCGCGATGCGGTCTAACTATGCGTTGGAGCGGTCCGTGAGAGCTTGCGGGTGGCGCGCCGCAGGCGCGCGAAGAGATTTTACGCCTGCGGCGCGCTGCAACGGCCGCACGTGCGCCGCTCAACGCGGACGTCAGACGTCATTCAGCTTGGAGGTTGCATGAGGCGATTATTGATCTTACTGGTGGCGGCTCTGGGACTCGTCACCGCCGAGGCCGCGACACTCCAGGCCGATGCAGACGTCCGCGCGTTTGCTGATCGCGTCATGGCAAAGGTCGCGAAGGCCGATCTGCCAGGTGCGTTCGCCGAAATGAAGCCGTACACCATCATCCCGCCAACGGAGTTCGATGCGGCTGCACTTCAATCGAAGTCGCAGCGCGACCTGGTTGGCACGCGCTTTGGCGCCACGATTGGCTATGAATTCATCAGTGAGAAACGCAGCGGCCAGTCCTTGTTGAAGCTGACATATATCGAAATGACGGAGCGCCATGCCATACCGTGGATTTTCTACTTCTATAGATACGCCGGATGGCTGGGTACTGAATTCCTTCTTCTGGCACGATCGAATGACGGATCTGCTGACTGGTCAATGACACCTGACCATGCGTTGGAGCAGTCCGTGAAGCCTTGCGGGTGACGTGCCCCGAGCAGCCTGCTCGACGCGGACGTTAGGAGGGATGACGTGGCGAAGTGGCACCCTTGCTCCGATGTGGGTGCATTCATTCGCCATGGGGCAGGTTGCCGGGCATTACTTCAGGAAGGTCGAGTCGTTAATGACAACGCCTTGTACGTTTTCAAGGCACTCAGTCAGGAACTGGTGCGCGCAAGAATCAAAGTCAGGTGATCCATGTACTACCTCGTTGAGACCGGAAAATCATTCGACCAGGCGGCGGCAGATCTTGAAGCGGCAGTCAATCGCCTGGGCTTCGGAGTCCTGCATGTCCACGACCTGGGCACCACGCTTCGGAGCAAGGGGATTGCATTTGAAGAGCAGTGCAAGGTTTTCGAGGTCTGCAATCCAAAGCAGGCTGCCAGGGTGTTGTCCACCGACATGCGCCTGAATATGGCCTTGCCGTGTCGCATATCGGTGTTCACGGAGAAGGGCAAGACGAAGATCGGCCTCATCAAGCCCGTGCAGATGCTTTCGGCCCTGTCGAAGGATGCGGCGTTGGTACAGGTTGCCAACGAGGTCGAGGCAAAGACCATTCAGATGGTCGACGAAGCGAAATGATGACGCAGCTTGCTGCGTAAGGACAGATCGATGCTCACTTCGACAACGTTCGAGATAACCGGAGCGCGAACCGTGAAGTCATTGGGAGTGGTTCGCGGAATCACCGTCAGGACGCGGTCGCTTCCCATGACCATCGTCGGTGGAATTCGCACGATATTCGGCGGCAAGGCCGGCATCTTCACGACGCTGTGCGAAACAGCCAGGGAGGAGGCTTTCGAGCTCATGAAGGCGCACGCAAAGCAGCTGGGCGCCAATGCCGTGGTTGGGGTCCGGTATGACACCGGCCCAATGGTCGGCGCTGCAGAGGTCTTGTGCTACGGCACCGCTGTCCTCATCGAGCCAGCTTCGTGACGCTCGCGCAATCGCGCGACCAACTCATACGCCTGGCTGTGCTTCTGATGGTGTATCTGGTCGCCAGCCTCCTGCACTTCGCGCATAACGCGGAATTCCTCGGCGACTACCCCAATCTGCCGACCGGGCTGACTCGGTCGGATGTCTATTTCGTCTGGATGGGGCAAGCGGCCATCGGGGTGGTCGGCTTTGCTCTCTATCTCCGCGGTCGGCAGACGCCTGGTCTCCTGCTCATCGGACTCTTCGCTGCCTTCGGTTTCGACGGACTCCTCCATTACTCCCGGGCTCCCTTCGGCGCACACACGGTCGCAATGAATTTCACGATCTGGTTTGAGGTCGCCGCCGCTGGCGTGCTGCTGGTCGCCGTGGTATTTGCGCTCGTTAGACGCCGGTATGGCGCGCCGGTTTCCCCTGGCGTACCGTAGCGGCCGGCCGGACCCAGATCCGGGCGTCTCAACAGGGGGGTGGCATGAACAAGTATTTCGCCGAGTTCTTCGGCACGTTCTGGCTGGTGCTCGGCGGCTGCGGCAGCGCGGTGCTGGCGGCGGCGTTTCCCGAGGTCGGCATCGGCCTGCTCGGCGTCTCGCTCGCCTTCGGCCTCACGGTCCTGACGATGGCCTTCGCGATCGGCCACATCTCCGGTTGCCACCTCAACCCGGCGGTTTCCATCGGGCTCTGGGTCGGGCGGCCGCTTCCCGGCGAGCCAGCTCGTCCCGTACATCGTCGCCCAGGTGCTCGGCGGCATCGTCGCGGGCGGCGTGCTCTACCTGATCGCGAGCGGCAAGGCGGGCTTCGACGTCATCGGCCGGCTTCGCCTCGAACGGCTACGGCGAACACTCGCCGGGCGGGTACTCGCTGCAGGCCGCGCTCGTCACCGAAGTCGTGATGACGATGATGTTCCTGGTCATCATCCTCGGCGCGACGGACAAGCGGGCGCCGCAGGGCTTCGCGCCGATCGCGATCGGCCTCGCGCTGACGCTGATCCACCTCATCAGCATCCCGGTGACCAACACCTCGGTGAACCCGGCGCGCAGCACGGGCGTCGCGGTGTTCGTCGGCGACTGGGCCGTCTCGCAGCTCTGGCTCTTCTGGGTGGCGCCGATCCTGGGCGGCATGCTCGGCGCGGTCGTCTACCGGATCATCGGCGGCAGCGGCGACCGAGCCTGAGTGACGCCCGACCAGGTACTCCGCTTCTGGTTCGAGGAAACGCCGCCGAAGGCCTGGTGGACGGTCGATGCGGCGTTCGACCGGACGCTGACGGCGCGCTTCGGCGAGCTGTTGTGCCGGGCGGCTGCCTGCGAGTTGAACAGCTGGCGGATCGATGCGCGCGGAAGGCTCGCGGAGATCGTCGTCCTCGACCAGTTCTCGCGCAACATCCACCGGGATACGGCGCGGGCGTTCGCGCAGGACGCCATGGCGCTGGTCCTGGCGCAGGAAGCGGTCGCGGCTGGCGCGCTGGCGCAGCTGCCGCCGATCCAGCGCGCCTTCCTGCTGCTGCCGTACATGCACAGCGAGTCCCGCCTGATCCACGCGCAGGCGGAAGCGCTGTACCGCGAGCACGCGCCGCCCGAGAACTTCGACTTCGAGCTGCGCCACAAGGCGATCATCGACCGCTTCGGGCGCTACCCGCACCGCAACGCGATTCTCGGACGCGCTTCGACGCCGGAGGAAATCGAATTCCTCCGGACGCCGGGCTCGAGTTTCTGAATCGCGTGTCGGGCTAAGCGGTCGCGACCGCCGTCGTCAGCACCATGCCGACGAGCACGGCGACGATCCCGCCCCATTGCAGCCGGGTGGGCCGTTCCTTGAGCACTGCCCAGGCGAACGCGATCGTCACCACGGGGTAGGCGCCTGCGAGCGGCGTCACCAGCGACGCGGGCCCGTGCTTGTAGGCGATCGCGACCAGCAGGCTCCCGAGCGCCATGGTCGCCATCGGCCCGGCCGAGCGCACAACACTCGGCGCGCGTCGCGCTGCGCGCGGCGCCTTGCAGCAACACCATACAGGCCGAGCGTCATCAGCCCGCCGATCGCGATGAAGAGCGCGAGGTTCGCCTCGTGCGCGGCCGGGAAGCTGTACGCGTAGCGGATCAGCGTGCCGCTCACGCCCCAGATGACGAGCGCGGCGCCGGCGTAGAGCTTCCAGCGTCCGCTCGTCGGCTTCGCTCGAGTCCGGCGGCGACCAGGCGAGCGCCAGGCAGCCGGCCAGCACGGCCGCGACGCCGAGGCCCTGCATCGCGGTCAGGTCTTCACCCAGGAAGTAGCGCGCGAAGATGACGGTCAGGGCAGGGTAGGCCGCGGACAGCGTGCCGACGATGGAGATCGGGCCGTAGGTCAGCGACTGGTAGTAGAAGATCCACGCGATGCCGTCGAGCACGTAGGCGAGCAGTCCCCAGAACGCGAACTCCCGGCCCTCGGCCGCGAACGGCGGCGGCGCATCGTGGAAGCGACCAGAACGCCACGTTCACGATCGCGTTGGCGATCGCGTAGTAGAGGCAGAAGCGCGCGGCGGAGACTTCGCCGATGTACTTCTTGACGAGGCCCTGCGCGAGTCCCCAGGCGAAGAGCGCCCCGAGCGTCGGCGCGAGCCAGGGAAGTTGCCCGACAGCTGCTCATCGGATTCCCGGCGCTAGTTCGACAGCGTGCCGCGGGGCGCCTGCGCGCCGCCCGGCGACTTCACCACCTTGCCGCCGATCATCACGAACTCGACGCGCTCGAGCGCCTTCATGTCCTCGAGCGGGTTGCCGCTGACGGCGACGAGGTCCGCGAGCTTGCCGGCCTGCACGGTGCCGAGCCGGTCGTCCCAGCGCAGCAGTTCCGCGCCGACGCGCGTGCCGGCCTGGATCGCCTGCATCGGCGTGAGGCCGGCCTCGACCAGGACCGTCATCTCGCGCACGAACACGACCGGGTCGGTCATGTAGCCGCCGAGGTCCACGCCGACGGCGATCTTGACGCCCTGCTGGTGCGCGCGGCCGACGGCGGCCAGGAACTTGCGGGCGCTGGTTCGCGGCGTAGTCGTCCTGCTTGTCCTGCGCGCGCAGCTTGTCGCCTTCCGTGTAGTAGTCGCCGACGTAGATGGTCGGCACGAGGAACGTGCCCTTCGCCGCCATCATCTGGATGCCTTCGTCGTCGATGAAGGTGCCGTGCTCGATGGACCGCACGCCGGCGGCGACGGCCTGCTTGATGCCTTCGGCGGCGTGGGCGTGCGCGGCGACCGGCACGTTGTGCCGGCTCGCTTCCTCGACGGCCGCGCGCAGCTCTTCCGGGCTGAACGCGACGTTGCGCGGGTCGTCGCCGACCGACTGGTAGGCACCGGTGACCAGCAGCTTGATCCAGTCGGAGCCGAACTTGATCTCCTCGCGGATGGCCTTGCGGATCTCCTCCGGGCCGTCCGCGACCAGCCCGTCGGCGATCACGTGCTGCTCGGGCGAGATGTAGTTGACGTCGCCGCCGCCGCCGGTGATCGAGATGTAGTGACCGGCGCCGGTCAGGCGCGGCGCAATGAAGATGCCGTTGTCGACGGTCTTGCGGATGTCCTGGTTCGCGTAGAAGACGTCCGCATCGCCCATGACGCGCACGGTCGTCCAGCCCGCGAGCAGCTGGCGCTGCAGCGCGGCGAGCCCCATCAGCGCCTTGTAGGCGGAGGACGCCTGCAGGTGCGCGTTCTGGTAGTCGTCGCCGTACATCAGCGGATGTTCGTGGCAGTTGATGAAGCCGGGCATCAGGGTCTGGCCGGGCAGCTCGATGACCTTCGCGCCCGCGGGAATGACCGAGCGGTCGCCGACCGCGACGATGCGCTCGCCGTCCACGACCACGACGGTGTTGGTCCGGGCGCGATCGCCGACGCCGTCGATCACGCGTTCCGCAATGAGCGCCACGGGTTCGGCAGCGGCCAGGCCGCACCACAGGATTGCCGACAACGACAACAGGGCGACGCTCGATTTCATGCGGGCTCCGGATTGCTGGCAGAACGGTGCGCCATCATAATCGTGAAAAGGGGAATACGTGGTGGATCTGGCTCGCTTGCGGCGCGACCGCCTCGCGAAGGTGCAGCGCGCCATGGCCGCGCACGACCTCGGCGCGCTCGTCCTGACGGACATCGTCAACATCCGCTACTGCACGGGCGTCGCCGTCATGCCGCTGTGGACGGCGGTCAACATCGCGCACTACGTGGTCGTCCCGGTCACGGGCGATCCGGTCATCTTCGAGTACGGCGGGGCGGAGTTCCGCCAGCGCGCCTTCTGGCCGGACGTGCGGCCCTCGATGTTCTGGCAGGCGCGCGTGACCGATTCGGATTCGCCGGGCAAGGCGGCGGCCTGGGCGGTTCAGATCCAGGGCGTGCTCAGGGAAAAAGGCCTCGCCGGCGAGCGGATCGGCATCGACGTGCTCGACTACAACGGGTATTGCGTCCCTGCAGGCGCTCGGCTTGCAGCTCGCGGACGCCGACCGGGCGATGTCCACGGCACGCATCATCAAGCTGCCGGACGAAGTCGAGTTGATGCGCCGCTCCTGCGCGGTCGTCGAGACCGCGCTCGCCGAAATGGAGCAGGCGATCCGTCCCGGGATCTCCGAGAACGAGCTGCTCGCCATCTTCTGGCACCGGATCCTGGCGCTGGGCGGCGAGCATTGCTTCACGCGCCTGCTCGTCTCCGGCCAGAAGACCAATCCCTGGCTTCACGAGGCGGACGGAAAGCTCGTCGAGCCGGGCGATCTCGTCGCCATCGATACGGACACGATCGGTCCCGAGGGTTACGTGGCCGATTTCTCGCGCACCTTCCTGTGCGGCGAGAAGGCGAGTGCGGAACAGCGCGAAGCCTACAAGGTGGCCCACGACTTCGTGCGCGGCTGCTCGGAGCTGATCAGGCCGGGACTCGCGTTTTCGGACTTCGTCGCGCGCTGCCCGGTGCTTCCGGCGGCGTATCGCGAGCAGGGCTACGGCGTGATCCTGCACGGCATCGGCGTGGACGACGAATCGCCGAACATTCCGCTGCCGGGCGATCCCTACACCGAGATGCCGGAAGGGGAGTTCAGGGAGAACATGGTCCTGGCCGTCGAGTGCTACGCCGGCAAGGTCGGCGCGCGGGACGGCGTCAAGCTCGAGGACGAAGTCTGGGTGTCCGCCGACAGGTCCGGTGGTACTTTCCCGGTATCCGTATGACTCCAAACTGCTGGGTTGAATCATGAAGCGCACGCTTTCGCTCGCCGTCCTTTCCCTCGCGCTCGGCTCCCCGGGCGTCATCGCCGAAGGCGAGCGCTTCGGGCCTGCCGACCCGGTCGTCAAGGATGCGACCCAGCTCGATCCGAAGCGGCCGATCGAGGCCGAGATGCAGGCGAGCGTGCCGGACGGCTTCACGGCCGCCGCCGTCGGCGACCTCATCATCTCGCGCCCGCTGTCGCAGGTTGCGCCGCAGGTGCCGGCCTTCGCCGCCGTCATCGAGATCCTGCGCGGCACGAACGTCACCTTCGGCAACCTCGAGACGACGATCTTCGACCCGCGCACCTTCGAGGGCGCGCCGTACTCCTGGGACGGCGACTGGACCAACGCCTCCGTGCCGGCGGTCGCCTACGACCTGAAGTCGATGGGCTTCTCGCTCGTCGGCCGCGCGAACAACCACAGCCAGGACTGGGGCCTCGAAGGCATGCGCGAGACCGCGAAGTGGCTCGACGACGCCGACATCGCCCACGCCGGCGCCGGCGACTCGCACCGCATGGCGCGCGCGCCCGCGTACTTCGAAAGTCCGGCGGGCCGCATCGGGCTCGTGTCGATCGCCTCGACGTTCCGGCCGACCAGCGAGTCGCTGCCGCCCGCGCCGACCGCGCCGGGCCGGCCGGGGCTCAGCGCGCTGCGCGTGCGCGCGACCGTCGCGGCGCCGAAGTCCGCCGTCGAGGCGCTCGCCAGGGCGCAGTGCGCGCTGAACGGCAAGCACTGCGATGGCGCGCCGAAGCAGGGCAGCCTGTTCGGCACTTCGTACCGCCAGGCCGACCGCCTCTCGTACGAGTACACGATGGATCCCGGCGATCTCGCCGAGATCCATGCCGCCGTCCGGGCCGCCCAGCTCAATGCCGACTTCGTGATCGTCGCGATCCACGCGCACGAATGCTCGCTCGGCTGCGACGGCGACAACGCGCCGCGCGGGGCGGCGGATTTCCTCAAGGAACTGGCGCGCGGCGCGATCGACTCCGGCGCGGACATGTTCGTGACCACGGGCAACCACAATCTCGGCCCGATGGAGATCTACGATTCGCCGAATCGCGGCAAGCGGCCGATCTTCTACGGGCTCGGCAACTTTTTCTGGAGCGACGTGCAGGAGCTGCTGCCGGCCGACCTGTTCGCCAGGAACCGCGAGCTGCTCGCCAAGACCTGGCAGAACCCGCAGCGTGCGACCGAGTACGACCTGACCGCACCGCTCAACGCGGGATACTTCGCGAATGCCTTCACGTTCCAGAGCGTGATTGCACAGGTCCGCTTCAGCGGCAACGAGCTCTCGGAAGTCGTGCTGCATCCCGTCGAGCTCGGCTACGGCGACCGGCTGACGATGAGCGGGATCCCGCGGCTGGTCACGGACGGTGCGGCCGCACGCGAGATCACCGACCAGATCGTGAAGCAGACCGCGCAGTTCGGGCTGCCGGAACTCGGGCTCCGCCATGACGGAGCCCGCGCCGTGATCACGATCCGGCGTTAACCGGGGCGGTGACGCGGGCGACGACCTTCCGCACCCAGGGCGCCACGAGCGTCACTGCCACGAAGGCGACCGGCCAGGTCGTGGCGCAACTGCGAATCCACTGCGCCGCGAATCCCGGTCCCACGCCCTGGCTGGTCGCCAGCACGAAGGCGGATACGATCGAAACCATGAACACGGACAGCAAGGCTCCAAAGACGATCGGTGCAAATCGGGCGGGAATGCGCATGTCGTTCTCCTAGTAAAAGATGACGTTCGTGATCCAGCCGGCCGCGTAGAGGCCGACTCCAAATACGAGGTGCGTGACCAGGCTGTGCGTCGCGCGGCCGGCCGAGAACCCGACGCCCATGCCCGGCTGCATCAGGAGCAGCGGCGCAGCGACGGTGACGATCCCCACGAGCAGGGCGGGCACGAGCCTCGGCTGCCGGATCCACTCGATGCCCCAGACGCCGAGCAGGACGCCGGCGAAGGCGATGCCGATCAGGTAATGGGCGATCCAGCCGACCAGTCGCTCGCCGCGCACGGCGCGGCGTGGCCGCAATGGATTCGTGGCGAAAGCGCCCGTGCGGCATGCAGGCGAGCCACCGGCCCACGAGGCCGAAGTCCGGCGGCGCGACGCCGAGGAGGCGCTTGCGGGCCAGGGCCCAGAGATCGGTCAGCGGCAGTCGCGCCGATACCGACCAGCAGCACGCTCACCATGAAATCCATTGAAGCCTCCGTTCGCTTGCCTTAAATCCCTCGAGGCCGCACGATGCCACTTGAAGTCCACTTGAGGTCAAGAGGGTGAAGAATCTCGACATTGCGCAGGTCGCGAGGCAGTCCGGCGTGCCTGCCTCGACGCTGCGCTTCTACGAGAAGAAGGGCCTCATCCGGTCCATCGGCAGGCGGGGCCTGTATCGACTCTTCGACCAGGGCGTGCTGGAGCGGCTGGCGCTGATCGCGCTCGGGCGTTCCGCAGGATTTTCGCTGGCACGAGATCAAGCGCATGTTCGCGCCCGACGGTCGCCTGCGCATCGACCGGAAAATGCTCGCGGCGAAGGCGGATGAACTGGGCGACACGATCCGGCGCCTCGGCGCCATGCGGCGCGGCCTGCGCCATGCCGCCGTGTGCCCGGCACCGAGCCATCTGGAATGCCCGACCTTCCGCCGGCTGCTGGGCCTGCGCCCGGTGACCGACTGGCTGCACGCCGAGTACCGCGACTTTGACGACGTGCCTCGCGCGATGCTGTGCACGAGCGCCTCGGGCTGTTATTTTTTCCTTTCCCGGTTCGATGCAACGCGCGGCGAGTATTCCAATGCTTATGAGGTGTACCGAATCCTGCCTCCTGCCGAGAGCGAGACCTGCCAATCCTGGTTCGGGCTCGAGACGCGCGCGCAGGAAAGGATGCCGGACATCCCGGTCAGGAGCTTTCCATTCGATGGCGTGGCGCTCAGGTTCCTTCCGTACGACTCGATTGCGCCGATGCTGGGCGAACGCGTGACGGCGGACAATGAAGCTTCGGACGGCCTGCGCCGGCAGTTTCAGATCGCCTGGAAGCTGGCGACGTATCACCTCGATGGACTGACGACCGAGGAATGCCTGTGGCGACCGGCGCAGCGCGGCCTGCATGTCGTCAGGGATGCCGACGGCCAGTGGCACGGTGAGTGGCCGGAGCACGAGGGATACGAACTCGGCCCGCCCAGCATCGCCTGGCTGACCTGGCACATCGGTCTGTGGTGGTCGATGACGCTGGACCACTCGTTCGGTCCAGGCACCCTGACGCGCAAGGACGTCACCTGGCCAGGGTCGGCCGACGCAGCGCGCCGCTGGATCGCGGAGTTATCGGAGCAGTGGCAACGCCGGGTCGGCGAACTCGGCGCGGATGACCTGCAATCGAGCGGGAGGACGCGCTGGCCGTTCACAGATCGGCCGTTCGGGGACGTCGTGGCCTGGGTCAACATCGAGCTGACCAAGAACGCGGCGGAGATCGGCTATGCGCGTTTTCTGTACGGCGCGAAAAAGTGACGACCTTCGTCGCTCTCCTGCGCGGCGTGAACATCGGCAAGGCGAAGCGCGTGCCGATGGCCGAGTTCAAAAAGCTCCTGGCTGGGCTCGGTCACGAGGACGTCGTCACCTTGCTCAATAGCGGCAATGCGGTGTTCCGCTCGAAATCGGTCGCGCCGGCCCGGATCGCGTCCGACATTGCGACGGCGATCTCCCGCAAGCTGAAAGTGGAAGTGCCGGTGATCGTGAAGTCGGCGAAGGAGTTCGCGGCAGTCGTGGCGGACAATCCGTTCGAGGTCGGCGCTTCGGATCACTCGCGATTCCTCGTCGCGTTCACGCAGGACACTGCAACGCTCGCGGAACTCGCACCGATCGAGTCGCTCATCAGGCCCCCCGAGCGCTTCGCAATCGGCCGGCATGCGGCCTACCTGCACTGCGCCGAGGGTATCCTGAAGAGCAAGGCCGGCGAGGCATTGCTCGGCAAGATCGGCCGGCGGGCGACCACCCGAAACCTGGCGACCACGCTGAAGCTCCGTGCGCTTGCGGGAGAGACTGCGTGAAGAAATCGACTGCACTGCCATACGCGCTCGCCGTCATCGCCGGTGCAACGCTCTGGGCGGTCGGCTCCGCGCTTTCGGACCGTCGCGAGGCCTGGGACTCAGGCAGCTACTGGACGATCTTCTATCCGGCCGCGATCATCACCTGCGGCCTGCTGGGATACCTGTTTCCCGACCGGCCATGGCGCTGGTGTCTCGCGCTCTTCGCCGCGCAGTTCGTGACAATGGCCGTGCTCGCCGGCGAGATCGGCAACCTGGCGCCGCTGGGATTGATCCTGTTTGGAGTCCTTGCCTTGCCTGCAATAGGCGCCGCAATGCTCGCATCCCGGACGAAGCGCAGCCGCAATGATCTGATCACGGAAAGCCATCGATCGCCCTGCTGGCGGGCCTCCTCGCACTCGCGGCGTCGGTCAGCTCGCGCGCTGCGCCGCCCGTGCCGGAATCCGCGGTCGATGCGCACTTCGCGGCCTGGTCATCGTCGACGCCCGGCTGCGCCGTCGGCGTCTCGGACGACGGCCGCATCGTGCTCGAGCGCGCCTACGGCATGGCCGACCTCGAGCACGGCGTCGCCGAACCGCCCCGACACGATCTTCGAGGCGGGTTCCGTGTCGAAGCAGTTCACGGCAGCGGCCGTGCTGCTGCTCGCCGGGGACGGCAAGCTCTCGCTCGACGATCCGGTCCGCAAGTACGTGCCGGAGCTGCCGGAGTATCAGCGGCGGCGATCACGATCCGGCAGATGCTGCATCACACGAGCGGCCTGCGCGACTGGGGGAACGTCGCCTGGATCGGCGGCTGGCCGCGCGGCACGCGCGTCCACACGCACGACCACGTGCTCGACATCCTGGGCCGGCAGGAAGCGCTCAACTTCGCGCCGGGCACGCGCTGGTCGTACAGCAACTCGGGCTACAACCTCGCCGCGATCATCGTCTCCCGCGTCGCCGGCGAATCCTTCGCGGAGTTCACGCGCAAGCGCCTCTTCGAGCCGCTCGGCATGACGCGCACGTCCTGGCGCGACGATTTCACGCGCGTCGTCAAGGACCGCGCGGTCGCGTACGCGAAGTCCGGCGACCGCTACGTGCTCGACATGCCGTTCGAGAACGTGCACGGCAACGGCGGGCTGCTGACGACGGTCGGCGACCTGCTGCGCTGGAACGAGAACTTCGCGACGCCGAAGATCGGCGGCGCCGGACTTCGCGCGCACGATGCAGGCGTCCGGGCGGCTCGAGGGCGGCGCGGAGACCGGCTACGGCTTCGGACTCGGCGTCGGGCACTACCAGGGCGTCCCGGAGGTGCGGCACAGCGGCACGACGGGAAGCTACCGCGCCTTCCTCGCGCGCTATCCGGAGCAGCAGCTCTCCGTCGCCGTGCTCTGCAACGCGGGCGACAGCATGCCGCGGCAGTCGCTGCACGCGGTCGCGGATCTCTACCTCGGCGGATGCGCTGAAGCCCGACCCGGCGCCGAGGGCAGTGAAGCTCTCCGGGCCGAGCTCGATGCGATCGCCGGACTGTACCGCAACGTCGATCGCGGCGACGTCATCCGGATCGAGCGCGATGGCGACAGGCTCCGCCTGGGCGGCGAGACACCGCTCTTTGCGCTGTCTGCCGATTGCGCCTCACGGACGGGGAGGGCACGACCATCGAGCTCGACGGCACGGGCCGCGGGCTGATGGATGAGGGCAGCGGCGCGCCGATCGTCCTCGAACGCGTGCCGGCCGTGCAGCCGACGCTGGCGGAGCTCGAAACGCTCGCGGGCCGCTATGTCAGCGATGAAGCGGAGACTACTTTCACCGCGCGCGTGCGCGAGGGTGCGCTCGAACTCGCCGCAGCGTCCCGCCACGGCGTATCGCCTCGCGCCGCTCTATGAAGACGCATTCGACAGCGAGCTCGGCACGATCGTCTTCCGGCGCGACGCCGCCGGGGCGGTGACGGCGCTCAGCGTCGTGCAGGACCGCGTCTGGGACCTCAGGTTCCGGCGCGAGGCTCCCGCCGCGACGAAGCGCGTCCTCGTGTTCGGCGATTCCAACACCTGGGGCTGGATACCCGTGGAGCGGGGGATTCCCACCACGCGCTACGCAGCCGACCAGCGCTGGCCCGGCGTCGCGCAGGCCGTGCTGGGCGACGGCTTCGAGATCATCGAAGAAGGATTGAGCGGACGCACGACGGATCTCTTCGACAGCGATCCGACGGTGAAGGAACTGTCCGGGGCCGGCCTGGATGGCAGCGCCTACCTGCCCGCCGCAGTGGCTTCGCACCTGCCGCTCGACCTGGTCGTCATCATGCTCGGTACGAACGACCTCAAGACCAAGTTTGACCGCTCGCCGGAGGCCATCGCGCTGGGCGTGCGCGGGCTCATCGAGCGGGTCCGCAGGATCGACCGCGGCGCCTGGACCGAATATCCGGCGCCGAGGGTACTCGTGCTTTCGCCGCCGCCGCTCGTGCAGACGGAGAGGTTCCCGGCCGCGATCCTCGCTGGCGGCGTCGACAAGTCGCGGGCGCTCGCATCGCAGCTGGAAGCAGTCGCAGATTCAACCGGTGCCGCATTCTTCGACGTCGGTGCGGTCACGAGCGCCGACGGCGTGGACGGCATCCACCTGAGCGAAGCGGCGCACCGCAAGATCGGGCTTGCGGTTGCGGACAAGATCCGCGCGATTCTCGAATAGCATTCATGGTCGAAAGAATCTGGTCGTACGCCTGGGCGAGCCCGAACACGGCCATTGGGTTCGCGTTCGGCCTGCTGGCAGTCCTGTTCGGCGCGCAGCTCCGCCCGCGACAGGGCGTCTTCGAATTCTCCGGCGGTGGACTCGGCAGGCTTTTCGCGGCGCCCTGGCTCGCCTGCCCGTTCCGGGCCGTCACGCTCGGCCACGTGATCCTCGGCTACGGATGCGGACAACGCTCGACTGCGTCGCGCACCCACGAGCAGGTCCACGTGCGCCAGTACGAGCAGTGGGGACCGCTCTTCCTGCCGGCGTACTGCGGCCTCCAGCCTCTGGCAGCTCGCCTGCGGCCGACGCTGCTATCGCGACAACTGGTTCGAGCGGCAGGCATATGACCGTTCTTGACCGGCGCCGCTTCCTGGAACTGTGCGCGGCGGCGGCGCTGGCTCCGCGGCGCACGCGGCGCCGAGGTTGCGCGTCGTCGTCGCCGGCGCCGGCATCATCGGCGCGTCCGTCGCCTGGCATCTCGCGAAGGCCGGCGCGGAGGTCACGGTCATCGATCGCGACGGTCCCGCGACGCACGCCAGCCGCGGCTCGTTCGCCTGGATCAACGCCACCTGGTCGAAGCAGCCGCGGGCGTATCACGCGCTGAACCAGGCCGGCGTGTCGGCCTGGAAGCAGCCTGCAGCCCGAACTCAAGCTGCCGGTGCGCTGGGGCGGCTCGCTCGAAGGCAACGCCGACGCGGCGTTCGAGGCGAAGCTCATCCTGCGCGTGGCGGAACAGCGGGACTGGGGCGAGAACGACGCGGCTCGTCGAGAGCGCCGAGCTTGCGACGCTGGAGCCGAACGTGGACTTCAGCAGCGCTCCGCCAGGTGGTCTACTCCGCGAACGACGGCGCGACCGATCCGGTGGCTGCGACCCGCGTGTTCCTGGCCGCCGCGGTCGCGCTCGGCGCGCGGGTCGAGTATCCCTGCGAGCTGACCGGCGTTGCGCTGGCGACGGGCCGCCTGACGGCGGTGCGTACGAGCCGTGGCGACATTCCGGCGGACCGGCTCGTGCTCGCGACCGGCGCCGCGGCCGACGCGGCCGGCGCTTCGCGGACTGGGACCTCCCGCAACGCGACGAACCCGGGTGCAACGACGGTCACGACGCCGATGCCGCGCCTCGTGAATCGCGTGCTGTGGTTGCCGGGCGTGCACCTGCACCAGCGCGACGACGGCCGCATCGTGCTCGGCGCGGAGGCGGGCCCGCCGCCCGGCGAGGCGCATGCGCTTCGCCTGCAGGGGCATCCCAACGATTTTCCCGTGCGCGAGATTGCGCTGCAGCACGCCGAGCGCATGCGTGCGGCCGCGCAGCGCTATCGTGCCTGGCCTTCCGGCGCTCGAATACGAGGACGTCCGCGTCTGCTGGCGGCCGATGCCGCTCGACGGATATCCGGTGCTCGGCGCCTCGCCCGCGCGCCGCGACGTCTATCTCGCGGTGATGCACAGCGGCGTGACGCTCGCGCCGGTCGTCGGCACGCAGGTCGCGCAGGAGATCGTGGACGGCGGAACCTGCCGATCGAGCTGGCGAACTTTCAGGCCCGATCGCGAGTTGCAAAGCGAGCACTGACGGGAACTCACCTTGATTCGAGAGGAACGCCCATGAAGAACCACCGCCCCTTCGCGCTCCTTGCATCGATCGTGTTCTCGGGCGCATCTGCCGGGGCGGCCGAACCGGTCGAAGGCAAGGACTACCAGCGCATCAACCCGCCGGTCGCGACCTCGGATCCGTCGAAGATCGTCGTGACGCAGTTCTTCTCGTACCAGTGCCCGCATTGCTACAAGTTCGAGAAGCCGTACGCGGCCTGGGCCGCGAAACTGCCCGCGGACGTGAAGGTCGGAGCGCGCCGCGGTTTCCATCGGCCATGCCGGCTGGGTGCCCGCCGCGCAGGCCTTCTATGCGCTGTCGGCCATGAAGAAGGTGCCGGCGATCGACGACGCCTTCTTCGGCGCCATCCACCGGACCAGCGGCTCGGCCTGACGGACGAGGCCGGCGATCGCGGCCTGGGTCGCGAAGCAGGGCATCGATCGTGCCGAGTTCGAGAAGATGGCTCCGGTCGTTCAGCGTCGGGTTGCAGGTGCGGCGCGCGGACGAGCAGTCGCGCAAGGTCCGCCTGCCGAGCGTCCCGACGATCGTCATCGACGGCCGGTATCTCGTGCCGATCCGGGACGACGGCGATTTCCGCGACCAGCTCGCGCTCGTCGATTCGCTCATCGAGCGCGTGCGCCGCGAACGGGCGGGCGCTAGGCCGGCTTCGCCGTAGCGACTGCGCCGGTAGGCTTCCCGGAAGGGAATGCCTTCCTCCACGACCAGCGCGTTCGCGCGCGCCGTCGCGTGGATGTCGTCGTCGAGCCGGATGCGTTCCGGCCGGAACGCCAGGCCTTCCAGCACCACCGGCACGAGGTCGAGCACCTGCGCGGCGATGTCGATGCCGCGGAACAGCGGCGCCTTGATGAGCTGCAGGTCGCGGTGATAGCCGGACGGCAGCCTCGATGAGATCCCGAGCACTTCGACCAGGCAGGCGAGGGCGGTCGCCGAGCGGCCGCGGATCAGCTCGAGCACGTCGGGGTTGCGCTTCTGCGGCATGATCGAGGAGCCGGTCGTGAGCTCCGGCGCGAGCGTGACGTAGCCGAACTCGCGCGTGTAGAAGAGCAGCAGGTCGGCCGCCAGGCGGCCGAGGTCCTGGAGCAGCAGCGTGAGTTCGAGCAGCAGTTGCGCTTCCGCCTTGCCGCGCGAGAGCTGCACGGCGGTCACCGGCTCCTGCACTTCCGCGAAGCCGAGCCGCGCGCGCGTCGCCTCGCGCGACACGGGCAGGCCCGGCGTGCCGAAGCCGGCGGCCGATCCGAGCGGATTGCGGTTGATGCGGCGCACGGTCTGGCGGATGCCCTCGGCATCGTCGCGCACCTCGGCGGCGAAGCCGCGCGCCCACAGCCCGACGCTCGAGGGCATCGCCTGCTGCATGTGCGTGTAGCCGGGCAGCGCGATCTCGCCCTGGCGCGCAGCCAGCGCCTCGAGCGCGTCGGCGACGCGCGTCGGCGCCTGCCGCGAGCTCGCCCGGCGACGTCGCGCAGGTACAGGCGCAGCGCCGCCAGCACCTGGTCGTTGCGCGAGCGGCCGAGGTGGATGCGCGCGCCCGCCGCGCCGATCAGCGCGGTCAGGCGACCCTCGAGCGCGGTCTGGCCGTCCTCTTCCTCGAGCGTCACGCGCCACTCGCCGCGCGCGTGTGCCTCGGCGAGCCGCTGCGAGTCCGTCGCGGATCGACTCGAGATCGGCGGGCTGGAGCAGTTTCGCCTCCGCCAGCATTTCGGCGTGCGCGATCGAGGCGCGCACGTCGTAGGCGACGAGGCGGTCGTCGAGCGCGTGGTCCTCGCCCGCGGTGAAGGCGAGCACGCGCGCGTCGAGCGGCGCTCCCTTGTCCCAGAGCCGGCTCATGCCGCGATCGCCGCGCGGCCGCGGTTCGCAAGCAGCCGGTGCAGCACGGCGCGCTGCACGACCAGGCGGTTGTGCGCCTGCGGCAGCACGGCGCTGCGCGGGCCGTCGAGCAGTTCGTCGGCGACCGCGACGTTGCGGCGCACCGGCAGGCAGTGCATGAGCCGGCAGTCGGGCCGCGCCCTGGCGAACCAGGACTCACGCAGCGTCCAGTCGCCGAGCGAGGCGCGAAGCTGGGCATCGCCGGCGGCGTCGCCGTAGTGCGCGGTCGATCCCCACTCCTTGGCGTACACGACGTGCGCGCCGGCGAGCGCGGTCTCGCGGTCGTCGGTCTCGACGATGCTGCCGCCGGTCGCGGCGGCGGCGTCGCGCGCCTTCTTCATCAATCGGCTCGGGCAGGGCATAGCCCTCGGGCCGCAGGACGACGACTTCCATGCCGCGCAGCGCCGCCATGTGCGCGGCGGCGGCCGGCACGGCGAGCGGCAGCGCGCGCGGGTGGTTCGCCCAGGACAGCACGAACTTGCCGCGCCGGGGCACGGCGAGGTCGTCGAGCGTCTTCCAGTCCGCGAGCGCCTGGCAGGGATGGTTGACGGCGGACTCGAGGTTGACGAGCGGCTTGTCGCAGAGCGCGGCGATCTTCCGGAACATCGGTTCCGCGAGGTCCGTGGCGAGATCGCGGCCCTCGGCGAAGGCGCGCACGCCGAGCACGTCGCAGTAGGACGCAAGCACCGGGAATGCCCTCGCGGATGTGCTCGGCGGCCTTGCCGTTCATCACGACGCCGTCGCCCGTCTCGAGGTCCCAGCTGCCGCTGCCCGGCGTGATCACGAACGAGTGGCCGCCGAGCTGCGGCCATGGCCGCCTGCATCGAGGCGAGCGTGCGCAGCGAGGGATTGAAGAACACGAGGCCGAGCGTGCGGCCGGCGAGGGCCGCGGGCTCCGGGCGTTCCGCGAGGCGCGTCGCGAGCGCGAGCATGTCCACGACGGCGTCGTGGCTGAAGTCGGCGAGGTCGAGGAAGCCTTTCATGGGTTGGCGCGGCTCCAGAACAGGCCCGGCAGGGAGAGCATCTTCGAGAAGCCGCGCGCGTCCTCGGGCGTCCACTCGCCGGCGGCCTCGCCGTACACGCCGCGGCTCGCCTTCATGAGCGAGTGCGGGGATTCGACGCCCTCGACGAACGCGGAGCCCTGGCGCAGCAGCACGGTCACGGTGCCGGTCACGCGCGCCTGCGAGGAGGCGAACAGCGCCTCGATGTCGCGGCAGACCGGGTCGAGGTTCTGTCCCTCGTGCACGAGGTCGCCGTAGGCCGCGGCGACGAGGTCCTTCACGCGCTGCTGGCGCGCGCTGAGCACGAGCTTCTCGAGCTCGCGGTGGGCCTCGATCAGCACCGCGGCCGCCGGCGCCTCGAAGGCGACCCGGCCCTTGGTGCCGATGATCGTGTCGCCGAGGTGGATGCCGCGGCCGATGCCGTACGGGTCCCGCCGCCGCCTCGATCGGCCTCGATGAGCGCGACCGGGTCCAGCGCCGCGCCGTCGAGCGAGACCGGAACGCCGTGCTCGAAACCGATCGCCAGCTGCTTCGGCGCGCGCGGCGCGTCGAAGGCGCCCGGCGACAGCACCCAGGCGGATTCGGGGATGCTGCCCGCGGAGGTGAGCGTCTCGCGGCCGCCGATCGTGACGCCCCACAGGCCGCGATTCGTGGAGTACGCCGCGCCGTGCGGCGGCACCGGCAGGCCGCGTCGCCTCGAGGTAGGCGAGCTGCTCGGGGCGCTTGAACGCGCGGTCGCGCACCGGCGCGAGGATCTCGATGTCGGGGGCGAGCGTGCGCAGCGCCACTTCGAAGCGCACCTGGTCGTTGCCGGCCGCCGTGCAGCCGTGCGCGATCGTGGCGGAGCCGAGCTCGATCGCCTTCGCCGCGACGACCTGCGCCTGCACGGTGCGCTCGGCGCCGACGCAGAGCGGGTAGAGCTGGCCGCGGCGCACGTTGCCGACCAGCAGCCACTTCAGCACGCGCTCGAAGTACTCGCGGCGTGCGTCCACGAGGTGATGCGCGACGGCGCCGAGCGCGAGCGCCCGCGCCGCGAGCGCGGCGGCCGCGGCGTCGTCGATGCCGCCGGTGTTGACCGTGACGGTGACGACCGGCCGGCCGTAGGTTTCCGTGAGCCAGGGCACGCAGAACGACGTGTCGAGGCCACCGGAGAAAGCGAGGAGGATGGGCGCGGGCGCGCCCGGCGAATGTGCGGACATGGGGGCCTCAGGCTCGGAGCTTGTCGTGCAGGCGGGCGAGCAGGCGGCGCTGCGTCGCCGCGCTCGCCGTGGCGACGAAGATCGTGTCGTCGCCGGAGAGGGTGCCGACGACCTCGGGCCAGTCGGCGCGGTCGAGCACGATCGCGACGCTCTGCGCGGCGCCGACCGTGGTGCGGATCACGGCGAGGTTCGGGCCGGCGGCGCGGATGTCGCGCACGAAGCGCGCGACGGCCGCGAAATCGTCCACCACCGGCGCCGCGTCGTCCGGCAGCACGTAGCGGTCGCCGCGCTTGGCGACGCCGAGCTCGCGCAGGTCGCGGCTCACGCTCGACTGCGTGGCGGGGTAGCCGGCCTTGCCGAGCAGGCGCACGAGGTCTTCCTGCCGCCCGATCGGCGAGCCATTGATGATGCGACGGAGGGTTTCGCGGCGTGCGATGCATAAATGTGCATTCATCATGCATAAATATGCAGAACCGGTCAAGGCCGGGCGCACCGCGGGCCGCCGCGGACCGCGCACCGGTCGTCGCAGGTTGGTTGCGGCGGTTCCGGGCGGTCCCTACGCTCGATCTGGACCCCGAACCCGGAGGAATCGACGATGCGCTACGGACTTCCCGCCCTGCTGCTGCTTTCCTGCGGTTTCTTCGCGGACTCGGCCCCGGCCGAGAGTCCGGCTGGCGGTGCCGACGTCCTCGCGGACCGGATGCTCGCCGCGATCGGCGGGCGAGAGCGCTGGGCGAGTCTGCGCAACACGGTCAACGACTCGCTGCAGTTCCGGCTCGAGGAGCCATTCGTGGTGCGGGCCGTGATCCGCATGGATTTCACGCAGCCGCGCTTCCGGGTCGACACGACCGCGCCGGGGCTCACGCTCGCGCGCGTGATGGACGGCGAGCGCCACTGGCGGCTGAACCGGGCCGGTGTGGTGGAGGACGTGCCGGCCGAGATCCTTGCGGAGGACCGGCGCTGGCATGCAGGGCACGTGTACCGCACGATCCATCGCGTCGCGGCGCGTGACCCGGCGCTGCGGGTGGCCGTCAATGACAAGGGACGGCTCGAGGTCCACGAGGGCGCGGCGCGCATCGCCTGGTTCGCTCTCGACGCGCGCGGCGAGCCCTATGCCTTCGGCGCGCACGACGACGAGGTCGGCAGCATCAGCGGCCCGTGGAATTTCGTCCAGGACGGCATCCACCATCCCGCCTGGGTCGCGCGGCCGGACGGCAGCTGGCGCGCCGCCGTGCAGGCGCTCGCGATCAACGCGGAGTTCAACGAGGCCGACTTCGCGCGCCCGTAACGAAGGGACGAAAAGGGGGCTCCCCTTCGATTTCCCCTTCGTTACGGCATCAGGTCCCGGAGCCGGAACCAGGTCATGGCGGCGACCAGGGTCGGGCGGCGGAACAGCTTGCCGCCCGGGAAGTCCTGGTGCTTCAGTCGCGCGAAGACGTCGAAGCGCTCCGCCTGGCCGGCGATCGCCTCGGCAGCGATCTTGCCGGCGATCGGCGCGAGCAGCATGCCGTGGCCGGAGTACCCCTGCAGGTAGTACACGTTCGGCGCGAGCCGCCCGAAGTCCGGCGCGCGGCTCATCGAGATGTCGATCATCCCGCCCCAGGCATAGTCGATCTCGACGTCGGCGAGCTGCGGGAACACCTTGAGCATCCGCTGCCGCGTCGCACGGGCCGTGCCGAGCGGGTCGACGCCCGAGTAGCTGACGCGCCCGCCGAACAGCAGGCGGTGGTCGGACGAGAGCCGGTAGTAGTCGATGATCCAGTTGAGGTCTGCGATCGCGACGTTGTCCTTCAGCAGCGCCCGCGCGCGCTCCGCGCCGAGCGGCTTCGTCGCGACGATGTACGAGGCGACGCCGATGTTCCGGCGCGCCAGCGGGCGCGAGAGTTCCTCGTGCCCGACGTTGGCGCACAGCGCGACGAACTTCGCGCGGACGCTCCCCTTGTCCGTGCGTACCGTGACGGTCGCGCCATGCTCGACTCTGCGTGACGCGGCTGTGCTCGTGCAGGCGCACGCCCGCGGCGACCGCGGCCCGGCCGACCCCGAGTGTGAAGCGCAGCGGATGCAGGTGGCCCGCGCCGCTGTCGAGCAGTCCCGCGAGGTAGCGCTCGCTCGCGACCCACTGGCGCACTTCGTCCCGTTCCATGAAGCGGAGCAGGCGATAGCCGTAGTCGCCTTCCTGCTCGCGCTGCCATTCGAGCAGCTCCTCGCGCTGGCGCGGCTTGATGCCGACGTGCATGTGGCCCCAGACGAGGTCGCAGTCGATGCGGTTCTTCGCGACCAGGTCGCGCGTCAGGCCGACGGCCTCGACGCTGATGTCCCACAACCGCTTCGCATCGGCCTTGCCGAGCTGCGCGGCGAGCTTCGCCATGCCGCAGGCATAGCCGGGAATGATCTGGCCGCCGGAGCGCCCGGAGGCGCCGTAGCCGACGCGGTCGGCCTCGAGCAGCACGACCTTGTAGCCGCGCTCGGCCAGGTGCAGCGCGGCCGAGCAGCCGGAGAGCCCGGCGCCCACGACGCAGACGTCCGCCTCGACGTCGCCCTCGAGCGGCGGCGCGGGGGCGCCGCGGCCGGCGGTCGCCTCGTACCAGCTGTCGGCGGGCCGCAGGATCACACCTGCTCCAGGTACCAGCTGTAGTCGAGCGCGGTCAGGTGCGAATTGAAACTCTGCATCTCGCCGCGGCGCGTCAGCTCATAGAGCGTCACGAAGCGCCCGTCGAAATACTTGCGGACGAATGCGCTCTCGCCGAAACGCGTGAGCGCCGTCGGCCAGTCGCCGGGCAGGCGCGGCGCCGTGAGGCGCTGCGTGTAGGCGTTGCCGACCAGCGGGTCGGGCGGCACGAGCTTCTCCTCGATGCCGTGCAGCATGCCGGCGAGCACGGCGGCCGCGACCAGGTAGGGATTCGCGTCGGCGCCGGCGACGCGGTGCTCGAGGCGGCGGTCGGAGGCGCCTGAGACCGGCACGCGCACGGCGACGCCGCGGTTGTTGTAGCCCCAGGTCGCGTTCATCGGCACGTACAGCTCGGGCCGCAGGCGCCGGTAGCTGTTCGCGTTCGGCGCGAAGATCGCCATGCCGTCGGCCATCGTCTCGAGCAGGCCTGCCGCGGCCTGCTTCAGGAGGTCGTTGCCGAGCACGTCGTCGGAAGCGAAGACGTTATTCCCGGCGCGGTCGAGCACGCTCACGTGCAGGTGCATGCCGCTGCCCGGCGCGTCGGCGTAGGGCTTGGCCATGAAGGTCGCCTCGACGCCGTGCGCGTGCGCGACGCCCTTGACGATGCGCTTGAAGCGGATGGCCTGGTCGCAGGCCTCGCGCGCGTCGGCGACGTGCCGCAGGTTCACTTCCCACTGGTTGGGGCCGCACTCGGCGAGCGCGGCGCCGGTCGGCACGCCCTGCGCCTCGCAGGCGGCCACGATCGCCGCGAGGATGTCGGAGACCGACTCGAGGTCGGCCATCGAGTTGACCTGCGTGCGCGTCTCGCGCCGGCCGGTGTAACGCGAGCGCGGCGGCTGGGCGTGGCCTGCGGCCGTGCGTTCCACGTCGACGAGATAGAACTCGAGCTCGACGGCGATGACCGGCTGCCAGCCGCGCGCCGCAAAGCGGTCGAGCACCGCGCCGAGCGCGCTGCCGCGGGTCGCCGTAGAACGGGCCGCCGTCATGGTCGAGCATCTGCACCTGCAGCTGGGCGACGGCCGGGCCCATCCAGGGCGCGGGGTGCAGTGTCCGCGGGAATCGGGACGCAGGCGCGGTCGGCGTCGCCTTCGTCAAATCCGAGGCCGGTGGTCTGGATCGTGTCGCCGAGGACGTCGAGCGCGAACATGGACCCGGGCAGGAACATGCCGCTTTTGGTAGATGCCCGGCAGGTCCGCGCGGTCGATGCGCTTGCCGCGCAGGACGCCGCAGAGATCAGGCAGCAGGAGGTCGAAGAACTGCACCGCGGGATGGGCGGCGAGAAAGGCCTCGGCATTGGAGAAATCGTCGCGGACCAGGGCCATGCGTCACCGGGCGTTTAAAATCTTGTATCGCGAGCCGGGGGTGGCCGCAAGGCAGGATAACCAGCCCCCCTTGCCGCGGGCAAGGTTCATGCAGCGCAACATAATCGGGTCAAAATGCCCCCTTGAGGGCTGACAGAACGGGCCCCGGGCCTGCCAAGCTGCGGGGCGCCGCACCCCCTGGTTGTGAGACAATGGACCCCGTGAACAGGTCTCCATACCGGGGACCGTTCAAAATAATTAACAGATGCACATGCGAAAGCCGATCATCGGAATTCCCGCCGATCGCCGCCTTTTGAACTCGCACTGGTTCCATTGCGTGGGCGAGAAGTACATCAACGCCGTGGTCCAGGCGGCCGACGGCGTGCCCGTGCTCGTCCCGGCGCTCGGCGAGCGCTACATGCGCGAGTGGCTCGGGGCGTTCGACGCGATCCTGTTCACCGGCAGCCCCTCGAACGTGGAACCGCACCATTACCTGGGGCCGCAGTCGGCGCCGGGCACCTGGCACGACCCGGAGCGTGACGCGACCACGCTGCCGATGATCAACGGGGCACTCGATGTCGGCCTGCCGATCCTCGGCATCTGCCGCGGCTTCCAGGAGATCAACGTCGCGCTCGGCGGCACGCTCGCGCAGAAGCTGCACGAGCTGCCGGGCCACCTCGATCACCGCGAGGACAAGGAACTTCCGCTCGAGGAGCAGTACGCGCCCGCGCACGAGATCGACCTGGTGGAGGGCGGCGTCCTGCACAAGATCGCGGGCCGCCGCCAGCATGAAGGTCAACTCGCTGCACTCGCAGGGCGTCGAGCGGCTCGCGCCGCGCCTGGTGACCGAGGCGACGGCCAGCGACGGCGTGATCGAGGCCTTCCGCATCGACGGCGCGAAGACCTTCGCGCTCGCCGTGCAGTGGCACCCGGAATGGAAGGTGATGGAAAACCCGTTCTCACGCGCGCTGTTCGCCGCCTTCGGCCAGGCGGGGCGTGAACATGCAAGCAGGCGGACCCGATGAGCGACATCCAGAAGTTCCTGAAGGACCACAGCATCACCGAGGTCGAGGCGCTCGTGCCGGACATGGCGGGCGTCGCGCGCGGCAAGGTCATGCCGGCCGCGAAGTACGCGGAAGACGAGGGCATGCGCCTGCCCGAATCCATCTTCCTGCAGACGGTCACGGGCGAGTACCCGTCGGACGACAGCTCGATCCACCCCTCCGAGATCGACATCGCGCTCACCGGCGACCCGAAGACGATCCGCGTCGTGCCCTGGGCCGCGGAACCGACCGCGCAGGTGATCCACGACTGCTTCTACGACGACGGCCGCCCGGTGCCGATGGCGCCGCGCTACGTGCTGCGGCGCGTGCTCGACCTGTACGCGGCGAAGGGCTGGCGGCCGGTGGTCGCGCCGGAACTCGAGTTCTTCCTGGTCGAGCCGAACATCGACGCGGACTACCCGTTGAAGCCGCCGATCGGCCGCTCGGGCCGGGCGGAGATCGGCCGGCAGGCCTACAGCATCGCCGCGGTCAACGAGTTCGACCCGCTGTTCGACGACATCTACGCCTTCTGCGAGGCGCAGAACCTCGACATCGACACGCTGATCCACGAGGAAGGCGCGGCGCAGATGGAGATCAACCTGATCCACGGCGACGCGCTCGACCTCGCCGACCAGGCGTTCCTGTTCAAGCGCACGGCGCGCGAGGCGGCGCTGCGGCACAAGATGTACGCGACCTTCATGGCGAAGCCGCTCGCCGGCGAGCCGGGCAGCGCGATGCACATCCACCAGAGCATCGTCGACGCGAAGACCGGCGACAACATCTTCAGCGACGCGGAGGGCAAGCCGACGGCGCTGTTCGAGTCGTTCATCGCGGGCCTGCAGAAGTACCTGGCCTCGGCGATGTCGCTGTTCGGGCCGAACGTCAACAGCTACCGGCGCATCACGCGCTACAACTCGGCCCCGATCAACGTGCAGTGGGGCTTCGACAACCGCACCGCGGGACTGCGCGTGCCGGTGTCCGAGCCGCAGGCGCGGCGCGTCGAGAACCGCCTCGGCGGCGCCGACGCGAATCCTTACCTCGCGATCGGCGCGTCGCTCGCCTGCGGCTACCTCGGCATGATCGAGGGACTGAAGCCGACGGCGCCGATCACCGGCTCGGCCTACGACCTGCCGTTCTCGCTGCCGCGCTCGCTCGCCGACGCGCTGGCGATGCTGCAGGCGAGCAAGACGCTGGTCGAGGTGTTCGGCGAACGCTTCGTTGCGGCATACTGTGCCGTCAAGGAAAACGAGTACGAAACGTTCTCGCGGGTGATCAGCTCGTGGGAACGGGAACACCTGTTGCTGAACGTCTGAGAGCGGGGGAACTGCCATGAGCGCGAAGCCGAAGATCACCGGAAGGGGAACGCGCGACTGGCAGGAACTCGACGCCCGCCACTACATGCATCCGTTCACGGACTTCCGCGCGCTCGCCGCCGAGGGCTCGCGCGTCATCACGCGCGCCGAGGGCGTGCACCTGTACGACTCCGAGGGCCAGAAGATCCTGGACGCGATGTCCGGGCTGTGGTGCGTGAACATCGGCTACGGGCGCAACGAGCTGGCCGACGTCGCCGCGCGCCAGATGCGGGAGCTGCCGTACTACAACAGCTTCTTCAAGAGCTCGCAACCCGCCCGCGATCGAGCTCGCGCAGCTGCTCGACGAGCTGACGCCGCCGCAGTTCCACCGCGTGTTCTTCACGCAGTCGGGCTCGGAGGCGAACGACACGATCCTGCGCATGACGCGCCGCTACTGGGAACTGCTGGGCCAGCCGAAGCGCAACGTCATCATCAGCCGCATCAATGCCTACCACGGCAGCACGGTGGCGGCGGCGAGCCTCGGCGGCATGGCCTTCATGCACGCCCAGGGCGGGCTGCCGATCCCGGACATCGTCGCACATCGAGCAGCCGTACTGGTACGAGAACGGCACCGACGTCTCGCCGGAGGAATACGGCCTGCGCGCCGCCCGGCGGCTCGCCGAGAAGATCGAGGAGCTCGGGCCCGAGCGCGTCGCCGCGTTCATCGGCGAGCCGGTGCAGGGCGCGGGCGGCGTGATCGTCCCGCCGTCGACCTACTGGCCGGAGATCCAGCGCATCTGCCGCGAGTACGGGATCCTGCTGATCGCCGACGAGGTGATCTGCGGCTTCGGGCGCACCGGGCAGTGGTTCGGCAGCGACTACTTCGGCATCGAGCCGGACTTCATGACGATCGCCAAGGGCCTCACGTCGGGCTACCAGCCGCTCGGCGGCGCGATGGTCTCGGACCGGGTCGCCGAAGTGCTGATCGAGAAGGGCGGGGAGTTCGCCCACGGCTTCACCTGGTCGGGCCACCCGGTCTGCTGCGCGGTGGCGATCGAGAACCTGAACATCATGCGCCGCGAGAAGATCGTCGAGCGCGTGCGCGAGGAGATCGCGCCGTATTTCCAGAAGCGCATCCGCGAGCTGGCGGAGCACAGGCTGGTCGGCGAGGTGCGCGGCGTCGGCATGCTCGGCGCGATCGAGCTGGTCGCCCACAAGGGCAGCCGCACCTTCTTCCGCGACCGCGGCGCGGTCGGCCTCGTGTGCCGCGACCACTGCTTCAAGAACGGGCTCATCATGCGCGCGGTGCGCGACACGATGATCATGGCGCCGCCGCTCGTCATGACCAAGGAGAACGTGGACGAGCTGGTCACGAAGGCGAGGCTGTGCCTCGACCTGACGGCCCGCGACATCGGCATCGGCTGAGGAGGACAGGGGAATGACGCGCGCGATTCGACTCTGGCCCCTTGCCGCGCTCGCGGCGCTCGCCGCCTGCGGCGGCAAGCAGGAAACCGGGACTGCGGCAACCGCCGCGGCGCCGGAGGAAAAGACCGTCAACGTCCTGAACTGGTCCGACTACGTCGCCGACACCACCGTCGCGGACTTCCAGCAGGCGACCGGCATCAAGGTCACCTACGACGTCTTCGACTCCAACGAGGTGCTCGAGACCAAGCTCCTCTCCGGCCGCTCGGGCTACGACGTCGTCGTGCCGACCGCGCCGTTCCTCGAGCGCCAGATCAAGGCGGGCGTGTTCCTGCCGCTCGACAAGTCGAAGCTGCCGAACATCAAGAACATGGACCCGGAGCTGATGCAGCGGGTCGCGGCGCACGACCCGGGCAACCAGTACTCGCTGATCTACCTCTGGGGGACCATCGGCCTCGGTTACAACCCGGAGCTTGTCAAGAAGGCACTCGGCACGGACACGATCGACAGCTGGAGCGCGATCCTCGACCCGGCGAACGCCGCCAAGCTCGCCAAGTGCGGCATCGCGGTGCTCGACGCGCCGACCGACGTGTTCGGCTCGGTCGCCATCTCCCTGGGACTCGACCCGAACAGCGAGAAGCCCGAGGACCTCAAGGCCTTCGAGGACGCGATGATGAAGGTGCGGCCGTACATCCGCTACTTCCACTCGTCGTCGTACATCAACGACCTCGCCGCCGGCGAGATCTGCGTGGCGCTCGGCTGGAGCGGGGACATCCTCCAGGCCCGCGACCGCGGCGCCGCGGCGGCCAGGCCCGTCACGGTGAAGTACGCGATCCCGAAGGAGGGCGCGATCAACTACTTCGACATGCTGGCCATCCCGGCCGATGCGCCGCACCCGGACAACGCGCACGCCTTCCTCAATTACCTCATGGACCCGGAAGTCATCGCGAAGGTCACCAACAAGACGCGCTTCGCGAACCCCAACGCCGCCTCGCTGCCGTTCGTGGAGGAAGCGATCAAGAACGACCCGGGCATCTACCCCGACGCCGAAGTGCGCGCGCGCCTGCACCCGGACCTCGTCGAGTCGCAGGAATTCAGCCGCGAGCTCAACCGCGCCTGGACGCGCATCCGCAGCGGCCAGTGACCGCGTGAGCGCGCGACGCTCGGCGGGTTCGGCGTCTCGCGCTTGCGGCCGCGCTGCGGCACTGGACTGCCGGCCGGCGGCGGCGCAGGAAGAAAAGGTCGTCAACGTCTACAACTGGGCCGACTACATCGGGCCGACGACGCTCGCCGACTTCGAGACGACGGACCGGAATCAAGGTGAACTACGACACCTACGATTCCAACGAGATCCTCGAGACCAAGCTGCTGACCGGGCGCACCGGCTACGACATCGCCGTTCCCTCGCTCACCAACTTCGAGCGGCTGGCCAATGCCGGCGCATTCCGCAAGCTCGACAAGGCGCAGTTGCCGAACCTGGCGAACATGGACCCCTGGGTCATGCGGAACATGGCGCTGAACGACCCGGACAATGCGTACGCCATTCCCTACATGTGGGGCACGATCGGCATCGGTTACGTGCCGGAGCGCGTCGAGCGCGCGCTCGGGACCGCCACGATCGACAGCTGGAGCGCGGTGTTCGATCCTGCGGTCGCGTCGAAGCTCGCGTCATGCGGCATCGCGCTGCTGGATGCGCCGGAGGACGTCTTCGCTTCCGCGCTCGTCTACCTCGGCCGCGACCCGAACAGCGAGAAGGCGGAGGACCTCGCGGCCGCAGAGGCGCTGCTGCTGCGCGTGCGCCCGTACTTCCGCTACATCGATCGCCTACCGGCACGTGGACGACCTCGCGAGCGGCGAGATCTGCGTGTCGCTCAGCTGGAACGGCCAGGTCATCCAGGCGCGGGAGCGCGGCGCCGAGGCGGCGAACCCCGTCGAAGTGGCCTATGCGAACCCGAAGGAGGGCTCGACGCTCTGGTTCGATGCGATCGGGATCCCGGCCGACGCGCCGCACCCCGAAAACGCGCACGCTTTCCTGAACTTCCTGATGGAGCCGGAAGTCATCGCGGCGATCAGCCAGCAGATCCGCTACGCGAACGGCAACGCCGCCGCGCGTGCGATCATGGACGAATCTCAAGGGCGACGACCCGCCGTGTATCCGCACGCCGGAGTACAGTGAAGACGCTGCATCCCGTCCAAGGCGTCACACGCCGGATTACAGCCGCGAGCTGAACCGCGCGTGGACGCGGTTCAAGTCGGGGCAGTGATTCTCGCGCATGAGCCGATCCGCTGGTCGCCGCTCGTTCGCCGGCGCTGCACGCTCGCCGCCTGCGGCGGCGGCAGACGACACGCCGATGCAGCCCGCCGCCGAAGAGAAGGTCGTCCACGTCTACAACTGGGTCGACTACATCGGCCCGACGACGATCGCCGACTTCGAGGCGAGGACGGGCATCAAGGTCGTCTACGACACCTACGATTCCAACGAGATCCTCGAGACCAAGATGCTGACGGGCCGCACGCGGCTACGACGTCGTGTTCCCGTCGGCTGTTCCGCTGGCGCGCCAGATCGGGGCCGGCGCGCTCGGCAAGCTCGACAAGTCGAAGCTGCCGAACCTCGTCGAACATGGATCCCGTCGCCATGGAACGCATCGCGCTGCAACGACCCCGGCAACGCGCACGCAATCCCCTACATGTGGGGCACGGCGGGCATCGGCTACAACCCGGACCAAGGTCGCGAAGGTGCTCGGGCACCGACCGCATCGACAGCTGGAGCGCAGTCTTCGATCCGGCGATCGCATCGAAACTCGCGAAGTGCGGCATCGCGTTCATGGACGTGCCCGAGGACAACTTCATGATCGCGCGCATCTACCTCGGGCCTGCGACCCGAACAGCCAGAACCTCGGAGGATCTCGCCGCGGCGGAGGCCCTGTTGCAAGCGGGCGCGGCCGTACATCCGGTACTTCAACACCTCGCAGCTCGTGAACGACCTCGCGAGCGGCGAGATCTGCGTGGCCGTCAACTGGAACGGCTACATCATCCAGGCGCGCGACCGCGGCGCGGCGGCGGCGAACGCCGGTGAAGATCGTCTACGCGATCCCGAAGGAAGGCACGCTTCATCTGGTTCGACACGGCGGCCATGCCGGCCGACGCGCCGCACCCGGACAATGCGCACGCCTTCCTGGACTACCTGATGGAGCCCGAGGTCATCGCGAAGGTCAGCAACCAGATCGGCTACGCGAACGGCAACCTCGCCTCCCTGCCGTTCCTGGACGCGCGGGTCCGGGACGATCCGGCCGTCTATCCGCCCGAGGAGATCGGTCGAGAAGCTGCATCCGGACACGACGCGACATCGCCGGCCTATATCCGCGAGGCCAGCCGCGCGTGGACTCGCATCAAGACGGGCCAGTAGACTCCCGGTCCAAGGGGGAACCATGGCCAGCCCACGACCAGACCAGAAGAACGAGCCCTGGAAGGACCCGGGCGCCCAGCCCTACGTACGGCTCGAGAAGCTGACCAAGAAGTTCGGCGACTTCGTCGCCGTCGACGACGTCTCCCTCAACATCTACCGCAACGAGATCTTCTGCCTGCTCGGCGGCTCGGGCTCGGGCAAGACGACGCTGCTGCGCATGATGGCGGGCTTCGAGCGGCCGACGGAGGGCAAGATCTGGATCGACGGCGTGGACGTCACGGGCGCGCCGCCCTACGAGCGCCCGGTCAACATGATGTTCCAGTCCTATGCGCTGTTCCCGCACATGAGCGTGCAGAAGAACATCGCCTTCGGGCTGAAGCAGGACAAGGTCGCGACCCGCGAGGTCGACGAGCGGGTCGCGGAGATCCTGAAGCTCGTGCGCATGGAGCAGTTCGCGAAGCGCATGCCGCACCAGCTCTCCGGCGGCCAGCGCCAGCGCGTCGCGCTCGCGCGCGCGCTCGTGAAGCGCCCGAAGCTGCTGCTGCTCGACGAGCCGCTCGCGGCCCTCGACCGGAAGCTGCGCGAACACACGCAGTTCGAGCTGCTGAACATCCAGGAGACGCTCGGCGTCACCTTCGTGGTCGTGACCCACGACCAGGAGGAGGCGATGACGCTCGCCACGCGCATCGGCGTCATGAACCACGGCGAGATCGTGCAGATCGGCACGCCGTCGCGACATCTACGAGTACCCGGGCTCGCGCTTCGTCGCCGACTTCATCGGCTCGGTCAACATGTTCGAGGGCCGGATCGTCGAGGACGAGCCGGACTACGTGCGCGTCGACTCCAAGGAGCTCGGCGCCACCTTCCACGTCGGGCACGGCGTCAGCGCGGCGCCGGACGCGACTGTCTGGGTCGCGCTGCGGCCGGAGAAGATCGTCGCTCACGCGCGAGCGGCCGGAGGGCGACGGGCGACAACCGGGTCGAGGGCGTCGTCGCCGAGGTCGCCTACCGCGGCGACCAGTCCATCTACCTCGTCAAGCTCGCGAGCGGCCGGCAGATGCGCGTGACGCAGCCGAACACGCTGCGGCAGGGCGCGGGCGACCGCGTCCGCTGGGACGACCGCGTGTGGCTCTCCTGGGATTCCTCGAGCCCGGTGGTGGTCACGCAGTGAGCAAGCCCTTCCTGCTGGGCGAGCTGATGGCCTGGATCCGCGCGCACGGGCCCTGGCGCTGGGCCTCGCAGGGACTGCGCTCGCGCGGCTATTCGGGTCGCACGCTGGTCACGGCGGTGCCGTACCTGTGGCTGCTGCTGTTCTTCCTGGCGCCGTTCCTGATCGTGCTCAAGATCTCGGTGTCCGAGATGCAGCTCGCGATGCCGCCCTACCAGCCGCTCGTCACCTGGATCTCCGACGGCGTCGTCGCCCTCCGGATCAGCTTCGAGAACTACGCGTTCCTGCTGAAGGACTCGCTGTACTGGAAGTCCTACCTGAACTCGATCACGACGGCCGCGATCTCGACCGTGATCTGCCTGCTGATCGGCTACCCGATGGCCTACGGCATCGCGCGCAGCCCCGCCGCCTGGCGGAACCTGCTGCTGCTGCTCGTCATGCTGCCGTTCTGGACCTCGTTCCTGCTGCGCGTCTACGCGTGGATCGGCATCCTCAAGAACAACGGCGTGATCAACAATGTGCTGATGGCGCTCGGGATCATCGACGAGCCGATCGTCATGCTGCAGACGAACTTCGCCATGTACATCGGCATCGTCTATTCCTACCTGCCGTTCATGGTGCTGCCGCTCTACACGGCGGTCGAGAAGCTCGACAACTCGCTGCTCGAGGCGGCGGCCGACCTCGGCTGCCGGCCGGTCAAGGCCTTCTTCCTGCATCACGGTGCCGCTCACCAAGGCCGGCATCATCGCCGGCTGCATGCTGGTCTTCATCCCGGCGGTCGGCGAGTTCGTGATCCCGGCGCTGCTCGGCGGGCCCGACGCGCTGATGATCGGCCGCGTGCTGTGGGAGGAGTTCTTCAACAACCGCGACTGGCCGGTGGCGAGCGCGGTCGCGATCGCGATGCTGCTGCTGCTCGTGGTCCCGATCATGATCTACCAGCGCTCGCAGGGGCAGCAGCTCGGGGGCCACCCGTGAACGGCTCCCGCTCGCGGTTCGTGACGGCGATGATGATCGCCGGATTCCTGTTCCTGTACCTGCCGATCGTGCTGATGATCGTCTTCTCCTTCAACGAGTCGCGCCTGGTGACGGTCTGGGGCGGGTTCTCGACGAAGTGGTACGGCGAGCTGTTCCGCAACCAGCAGATCCTCGGCGCCGCCTGGCTGTCGTTCAAGATCGCGGCGATGAACGCGACCGGCGCGACCGTGCTCGGCACGCTGGCCGGCCTCGCGCTCACGCGCTTCGGCCGCTTCCGCGGCCGGCCGCTGCTGACCGGGCTCGCGACCGCGCCGCTGGTGATGCCCGAGGTGATCACCGGGCTCTCGCTGCTGCTGCTGTTCGTCGCCATGGAGCAGGCGATCGGCTGGCCGGAGGGTCGCGGCATCACGACCATCACGATCGCGCACATGACGTTCTCGATGGCCTACGTCACGGTCGTCGTGCAGTCGCGCCTCGCCACGCTCGACGAGTCGCTCGAGGAGGCCGCGATGGACCTCGGCGCGCGGCCGGCCAAGGTGTTCTTCCTGATCACGCTGCCGATCATCCTGCCGGCGATCCTCGCGGGCTGGCTGCTCGCCTTCACGCTCTCCTGGGACGACCTCGTGATCACGAGCTTCGTCACGGGCCCGGGCTCGAGCACGCTGCCGGTGGTGATCTTCTCGAAGGTGCGGCTCGGCGTGAGCCCGGACATCAATGCGCTGGCGACGCATCCTGGTGCTGTTCGTCGCGATCTTCACCACGGTCTTCGGCCTGTACATGATCCGCCAGCAGAAGCGGCGCGACCTGGAAGTGCAGCGAGCCGTCGCGGCCAACGAGTGATGCCGGACTCGAAGCTCCCCCGGGTCGGCACCACGATCTTCACGGTGATGTCGCGGCTCGCGGCCGAGACCGGCGCGATCAACCTCGGCCAGGGCTTCCCGGACTTCCAGCCGCCGGAGCGGCTGCGCCAGCTCGTGGCGCGAGCACCTCGCCGCCGGGCACAACCAGTACGCGCCGATGGCCGGCCTGCCGGCGCTCTGCGATGCGATCGCGGAGTCGGCGCTGCGCCGGCACGGCTGGCGCATCGACCCGGCGACGGAGATCACGGTGACCGCGGGCGGCACGGAGGCGATCTTCGCGGCGATCCATGCGGTCGTGCGCGCGGGCGAGGAAGTGATCCTGCTCGACCCGAGCTACGACTCCTACGGTCCCGCGGCCGAGCTCGCCGGCGCGCGCGTCGTGCACGTGCCGCTCGCGATCGCGGATTTCGGCATCGACTGGCAGCGCCTCGCGCAGGCGATCACCCCGCGCACGCGCCTGCTGATCGTCAACACGCCGCTCAACCCGGCGGGCTCCGTGCTGACCGCCGCGGACTGGGACCGGATCGCGGACCTGCTCGAAGGACGGGACGTCTTCGTGCTGTCGGACGAGGTCTACGAGGCGCTGGTCTTCGACGGCCGTCGTCACGCGGGCGTGCTCGGCAACGCGCGCCTGCGCGATCGCGCCTTCGCCGTGTTCTCCTTCGGGAAGACCTACAACGCGACCGGCTGGAAAGTCGGCTACTGCGTCGCCGCGCCGCCGCTCACCGCGGAGTTCCGCAAGGTGCACCAGTTCCTGACTTTCGCCGTGTCGACGCCGGTGCAGTACGCGATCGCGGATTTCATGCGCGAGCAGCCGGGCTTCGCGGACGGCCAGGCGCCTTTCTACCAGGCGCGCCGCGACCGCTTTGCGGAGCTGCTCGACAGGCTCACGCTTCCGGCTCGCGGCCCGTCCATGGGACATATTTCATGCTGGCCGACTATTCGGCGGTCTCCGACCTGCCGGATACGGCATTCTGCGAGGAATTGACGCGCCGCCACGGGGTCGCGGCCATTCCCTTGTCGCCCTTCTGCGACGAGATTCCTGCAGCGCGCATCGTCCGTTTCTGCTTTGCTAAGGAGGACAGCACGCTGGAGGCCGCGGCGGCGAAACTTCGCGCCGTGTGAGCGGTCAGCAGAGAAGGCCCACGCAAGGAACGCGCCCATGAATCCCCGCAAAGCAGTGCCCGCCGCCGTCGCGCTCGCGCTCGTCGCCTGCGGCGGCGGCGATGGCGACGGCGGCAACGTCCCGCCGCCGGACTCCGGACCGCCTTCCTGCGCCACCGGGCTCGAGACGCCGCGCGCCTTCGCGAGCCTCGCGTTCGACTCGCCGATCGCGATGAAGCAGGCGCCGAACGACGCCTCGCGCTGGTTCGTGGCCGAGCAGGGCGGACGGATCCGCGCGTTCGACAACGACCCGGACGCGGACACGGCCGCCGACTTCGTGGACCTGCAGCGGCCGCGTGCACGCTGAGCGGCGAGGCCGGCCTGCTCGGCATGGCCTTCCACCCGGACTTCGCGACGAACGGCCTGGTCTACCTCAACTTCAGCGAGCTGGTCGGCGGCGTGGTGCGCTCGGTGACGGCGGAGTTCGCGAGCGCGGACGGCGGCCAGACGCTCGCGCCGGCTTCCGAGCGCGTGCTGCTGACGGTCACGAAGCCGGCGACCAACCACAACGGCGGCAACCTCGAGTTCGGCCCGGACGGCTTCCTCTACGTCGGCCTCGGCGACGGCGGCGGCTCCGGCGACCCGCAGGGCAACGCCCAGAACCCGCAGCGCCTGCTCGGCAAGATGCTGCGCATCGACGTGGACACGCGGCCGGGCGGCGCGCCCTACGGAATCCCGCGCCGGCAACCCGTTCGCGGCGAACCCGCTCTGCAACGCCGGCGGCACCGGCCTGCAGAACTGCCCGGAGATCTATGCGACCGGCTTCCGCAATCCCTGGCGCTGGAGCTTCGACCGGCAGAACGGCGATCTCTGGGTCGGCGACGTGGGCCAGGGAAACTGGGAAGAGATCGACCTCGTCGTGGCCGGCGGCAACTACGGCTGGGACATCCGCGAGGGCGCGCACTGCTTCGAGCCCGCGAGCGGCTGCCAGACCGCGGGCCTCATCGACCCGGTCGCCGAGTACGACCACGACGCCGGCTTCTCGATCACCGGCGGCTACGTGTACCGCGGCGGCCAGGCGACCGACGGTCGCGGGCCGCTACGTGTTCGGCGACTTCGGCGGCATGATTTCCTCGCTCGCGCCGGACGGCGTCGGGCGGCTTCGACATCGTCGAGCACGTGCCGCAGGGCTGCGCGCCGGAAGGCGCGACGGGCGCCCTCAGCATCTCGTCGTTCGCCGAGGACCTGGACGGGGAGCTGTACCTGCTCGATTACGGCCGCGGCGAGATCCGCGAGCTCCAGTTCACGGATTGACGACCCCGGCGCTCAGGCGGCGTCGAGCGCCTTCTTCGCGCGATTCCTGGCTGCCTGCCGGCAGCGGCTGGTCGGCGCTCCTGCGCATCACGCGGCCGTACACGCCGCGCCCGGAATTGCGGCGCGTCATGACGAGCTGCCACAGGTGCAGCTTCTCGACGTCGAAGGCCGCCTTGCAGGACATCAGGTAGTAGTTCCACAGCCGGCGGAAGCGCTCGTCGAAGGGCCGCTTCGTCGGCAGCGCGCGGATCCGGTCCCAGTTCGCGTTGAAGCGGTCGTACCAGGCCTGCAGCGTCGGCACGTAGTAGTGACCGTAGTTCTCCCAGTCCTCGATCACGAACTTGCCCTCGGCCGCATCCGACAGCTGCTGCATCGCCGGGACCATCGAATTCCGGAAGATGTACTTCTCGATCCAGGGATCGACGACCGTCGTTTCCTCGCAGTTGCCGATCGTGTGCAGCAGGAACAGGCCGCCCGGCTTCAGCATCTGGTGCACGACGTCCATGATGCCGGCGTAGTTCTTGTAGCCGACGTGCTCGATCATGCCGACGATCGAGATCTTGTCGAAGGGCGCGAGGCCCGATTCCGGCAGGTCGCGGTAGTCGAGCCGCTTGATCGTGACCGGCAGGCCCTTCGTGTACTCCACCGCGTAGCGGATCTGCTCGTCCGAGAGGCTGATGCCCGTGACTTCGCAGCCGCGGGTCTGGGCCGCGTACTTCGCGAAGCCGCCCCAGCCGCAGCCGATGTCGAGCAGCGCGGTCGCCGGCCTTGAGTTCCAGCTTGTCGCAGAGCATCTCGAGCTTGATGACTTCGGCGCGCTCGAGGTCCGTCGTGCCGTCGAAGAAGCAGCAGGTGTACTGGTTCCAGGGCCCGAGGAAGAGCGCGTACATCCGGTGGTCGATGTCGTAGTGCTCTTCCGCGACGGCGCGCGAGCGGCGTTTCGTCTGCAGGTTCGTCAGCCGGGCTTGCAGCGCCTTCAGGGCGCCGGCGGCGCGGACCAGCAGCCGCTGCTGGGCATCCGAGCTGAGGACGCGGCGGAACATCTCGTCGAGGGCGTCGCAGTCCCAGTCGCCGTCCATGTACGACTCGCCGATGCCGAGCGAGCCGCGCAGCGCGCGGCGGTACAGGCGGTCGTTACGGACCTGGATGTCCCAGGGCCGGTCGCCGCCGATGGCAACGCCCGAACCCGCGAGCAGGGATTCCAGCAGCGGCTTGAAGAGGCGGTTGCTCATGGCGAGGCCGGCGGCATTTTAAACCGAGGCGGGCGTAGAATGTCACGGCCCGGCCGTGACAGGCTCAGGGACGTCGGAATGAGCAGACGTCCGTCCTGGCGCGCTCGCCTTGCTGGCCATCCTCACGCTGGTCGTGCCGGCCGCCCATGGCCAGCTCCTGCCGGACGCCGATGCGCGCGAAGTCCAGAACTACGTGCTGACCGAGGCGGGTCTCGCCCGGTACACGCAGGCGACGCGCAGCCTGAACGGCGTGCAGATTCCAGGACTGCGACGACGACTCGGAGGTCAGCAGCCTCGCCGAGGCGGCGGCGAAGATCGACGCCGAGCCGCGTGCAAAGGCCGCGGTCCAGGCGGCCGGCATGACCAGCCGGGAGTACGTCGTGTTCGTCTTCTCGCTGGTCCAGAACGGCCTTGCGTCGTACACGCTGCAGACGCCGGGCGCGAAACTGCCGGCCGGCGTTTCCATGGCGAACGTGGAGTTCTTCCGGAAGCATGCGGCAGAGCTGGAAAAGCTCGCCGCGGAAACCGAAGTCGAAAGCTGCGAAGAAGAAGCGGGCGATTGAACCCGGTCAGCTCCTCGCGAGCGGCAGCACGGTCGATTCCTTGATCACCGTGACGACGATCGACGAGTTCACCGACTGCACGTTGGGGATGCGCGAAAGGTGATCGAGGAAGAAGGCCTCGTATTCCTTCATGTCGTGCGTGACGATGCGCAGGTGGAAATCCCACTCGCCGGTCAGCGTGCAGCAGTCGAGCACCTCGGGCCGGTCGCGGATCGCGCGCTCGAACTGGGCGAGGGCGTCGCGGCCCTGGCTGCGCAGCTTCACGTGCACGTACACCATCACGTCGAGCCCGAGCGCCGTGCGGTCGAGCAGGGCGACGCGCCGGCGGATCACGCCGTCGGTTTCGAGCTGCTGGATGCGCCGCCAGCAGGTGGTATTGGAAAGTCCGAGTTTGGTCGCGACGTCCGCCGCCGACTGGGCGCCGTCGCGCTGCAGCTCGTCGAGAATGCGGCGGTCCGTAGAGTCGATAGACATTGAAAGATTTGTCTCATTTTCGTGACAAAAACGCAATGATTCTTTCACTATTTTGCAGGACAGCACAAGAAACCACCGTCGGGCCTGCGACGACGGGTACGATGCGCGGCTAAGCCCGGGCCTGCCGCGCAGCGAGGGAGCCGAATGGTCGCGAAGTCACGCCTGCACGTCCCCAAGACGCCCGCGCGTCCCGGCGATGCCCCGGATTTCGGCTATCTCAAGCTGTCGCCTGCCGGCAAGGTCGCCCGCCCGGACGTGGCCAGCGCGGCGACCGAGATCCGCTACCTCTCCGAGGAGCTGGTGCGCGTGCTCGACGAGGAGCACCGCGCCGTCGGCCCCTGGCATCCCCACCTCGACGCGTCCGAGCTGCAGGTGGGGCTGCGCCACATGCTGCTGACGCGCGTGTTCGACGACCGCATGCAGCGCATCCAGCGCTCCGGGAAGATTTCCTTCTACATGCGCTCCCTCGGCGAGGAGGCCGTCTCGGTCGCGATGGCGATGGCGCTCAAGCCGTCCGACATGCTGTTCCCCTCGTACCGCAACCAGGGGATCTACGTGGTGCGCGGCCGGCCGATGCTCGACCTGATGTGCCAGCTGCTCTCGAACACGCGCGACATGTGCAAGGGCCGCCAGCTCCCGGTCATGTACCACTGGCGCGACGGCAACATCTTCTCGATCTCCGGCAACCTCGCGACGCAGTTCCCGCAGGCGGTCGGCTGGGCGATGGCGGCCGCGATCAAGGGCCAGGACGACATCGCGGTGAGCTGGATCGGCGAGGGCTCGAGCGCCGAGGCGGACTTCCACCACGCGCTGCTGTTCGCCTCCGTCTACAAGGCGCCCGTGATCCTGTGCGTGACCAACAACCAGTGGGCGATCTCGACCTTCCAGGGCCACGCGGGCGGCGAGCGCCAGACCTTCGCGGCGCGCGGACCCGGCTACGGCGTCGCGGGCATCCGCGTGGACGGCAACGACTTCCTCGCGGTGCACGCGGTCACGCAGTGGGCCGCGGAGCGCGCCCGCACCGGCCGCGGCCCGACGCTGATCGAGCACGTGACCTACCGCGCCGCCGCGCACTCGACCAGCGACGACCCCGCGCGCTACCGGCCGAAGGACGACTACCAGGGCTTCCCGCTCGGCGATCCGGTCGAGCGGCTCAAGAACCACCTGATCGGGATCGGCGAGTGGTCGGAGGAGCGGCACAAGTCGCTCACCGCCGAACTCGAGGAGCACGTGGTGAAGTCCTGGAAGGAGGCCGTCAGCTACGGCACGCTGACCGACCCGCCGCGGCTCGATCCCGGGCTGATGTTCGAGGACGTCTTCAAGGAGACGCCCCCGCACCTGCGCCGCCAGGCCGCCGAGATGCGCGCCGAGATCGAGGGCAAATAGCGCCATGGCCCAGATGAACATGATCCAGGCGCTGAACTCGGCGATGGACATCAAGCTCGACCAGGACCCGTCGGTGGTCGTGCTCGGCGAGGACGTCGGCTACTTCGGCGGCGTGTTCCGCGTGACCGACGGGCTGCAGCGCAAGTACGGCGAGAGCCGTGTCATGGACACGCCGATCGCCGAGGGGGGCATCATCGCCGCGGCCATCGGCATGGCGGTGAACGGCCTCCGGCCGGTCGCCGAAATCCAGTTCGCGGACTACATCTACCCGGGCTTCGACCAGATCGTCAGCGAGCTCGCGCGCATCCGCTACCGCAGCGCGGGCGATTTCACGGCCCCGGTCACCGTGCGCACGCCCTGCGGCGGCGGCATCCGCGGCGGCCAGACCCATTCGCAAAGTCCCGAGGCGCTCTTTGCGCACGTCGCGGGCCTCAAGGTCGTGATGCCCTCGAACCCGTACGACGCCAAGGGGCTGCTGATCGCCGCGATCGAGGACGACGACCCGGTCATCTACTTCGAGCCGAAGCGCATCTACAACGGGCCATTCGACGGCAACCCGCACAAGCCGGCCGTGCCCTGGAGCACGCATCCGAAGGGCGCCGTGCCCGACGGGCACTTCACCGTGCCGATCGGCAAGGCGGAAATCACCCGCGCGGGCAGCGACCTCACCGTCGTCACCTATGGCACCATGGTGCACGTCGCCGATGCTGCAGCACGCAGCCTCGGGCTCGACGCGGAGATCGTCGACGTGCGTACGATAGTGCCGCTCGACACGGACACGATCTGCAACTCGGTCGCGCGCACCGGGCGCTGCGTCGTCGTGCACGAGGCGACGCGCTTCGCGGGTTTCGGGGCTGAGTTGTCGGCCACGATCCAGGAAAACTGCTTCTGGAACCTCGAGGCGCCGATCCTGCGCGTCGCGGGCTGGGATACGCCTTACCCGCACGCCTTCGAGTGGGAATACTTCCCCGGCGAGGCGCGCGTCGCCAAAGCCCTGAAGGCCGTCATGGAGGCTTCATGAGCCGCTACGTCTTCAAGATGCCGGACCTCGGCGAAGGCACGGTCACCGCCGAAGTCGTGGAGTGGAAGGTCAAGGTCGGCGACATGGTCCAGGAAGACCAGGTCATCGCCGAGGTGATGACCGACAAGGCGGCGGTGGAGATTCCGTCGCCGGTGACCGGCCGGGTGCTGTCCCTCACGGGCCAGCCGGGCGAGATGGTCGCCGTCGGCGCCGAGCTGATCGCGTTCGATACCTCGGGCGCGGCTGCGCCGGAGCCTGCTGCTGCCGCTGCGCCCGCTGCTGCGCCGGCCGCAGCCGCCGCCGCCTGCTGCGGCCGCGAAACCGCAGGCGACCGCCCCGGCCGCCGCGCTGCCCGCCGCAACGGACGCGCGCGTCATGGCGTCGCCGGCCACGCGCCGCAAGGCGCATGTCGCCGGGGTCGACCTCGCCGCCGTGAGCGGCACGGGCCCGGGCGGGCGCATTTCCGCCCAGGACATCGAGGCCGCGATCTCGGGCAAGGGCGGCGCCGCCCGGCCGCAGGCCGCGGCGCGGCGGCAGGGCGTCGAGGAGATCAAGATCATCGGCGTGCGGCGCGTGATCGCCGAGCGCATGAGCGCGGCGAAGCGGAACATCCCGCATTTCGCCTACGTCGAGGAAGTGGACGTCACGGAGCTCGAGTCGCTGCGCCAGTACCTCAACGCGCGCCAGCCGAAGGGCACGCCCTCGCTGACCTACCTGCCGTTCCTGGTCGCCGCGCTGGTGCGCGTGCTCGAGAAGTTCCCGCAGTGCAACGCGACCTCACGACGCGGAACGGAACCTCATCCTGCGCCACTCGGCGGTGCACGTCGGCGTCGCGGCCCAGACGCCCGACGGGCTGAAGGTGCCGGTCGTGAAGCACGCCGAGGCGCGCTCGCTGCACGACCTGGCGGCCGAGATCCGCCGCGTGTCCGAGGCGGCGCGCAGCAACAAGGCGACCCGCGACGAGCTCACGGGCTCCACCATCACGGTCACGAGCCTCGGCCGGCTCGGCGGCATCGCCTCGACCCCGGTCATCAACGCCCCCGAGGTCGCGATCGTGGGCGTCAACAAGGCCGTCGAGCGGCCGGTCGTCCTGGACGGGGCGATCGCGATCCGCCGCATCATGAATCTCTCGTCCTCATTCGATCACCGTTTCGTGGACGGCTTCGACGCCGCCGCGATGATCCAGGCGCTCAAGGAAAAGCTCGAGCATCCCGCCACCATCTTCATACAGGACTGACAGCGATGAATGCACAGGTCATGCCGACGACGAACGTCACCGATACCACGGCCCGGCCGGCCTTCGGCACGGTGCTCGCGAGCCAGATGGCGGTCGCATCCTGGAAGGACGGCAAGTGGTCGCAGCACGAGTTCCGCAAGTACGGGACGCTCGAGCTGTCGCCCGCGATCCACGCGCTGCACTACGGCAGCGCCTGCTTCGAGGGCTTCAAGGCCTACCGCTGGGCGGACGGCAGCGTGAACGTGTTCCGCATGGACCGGCACATCGCGCGGCTGCAGCGCAGCGCCGACTGCCTCGATGCTGCCGAAGCCGGACGCGACGCAGGCCGCGGCCATGGTGTCGGGCGTCATCGACCGCGTGCGCGGCGAGGTGCCCGAGGCCCCGGGCGCGCTGTACCTGCGCCCGACGCTGTTCGGCACCGGCGCCTCGATCGGCGGCGCCACCTCGCCCGCGACCGAGGCGATGCTGGTCGTCCTCGCGAGCCCGGTCTGGGACTACTTCGCGAAGGGCGAGAAGCCGCTGCGCATCTTCGTCGAGGAGAAGCTGACGCGCACCTCGACGCTGATGGGCCAGGTCAAGGCAGCCGGCAACTACGCGGCGGCGCTCGGCCCGACGCTGACGGCGCGCCAGCAGTACCAGGCGGACCAGGTCCTGTTCTGCCCGGGCGGCTCCGTGCAGGAGACCGGCGCCGCGAACTTCCTGCTGATCCGCGAGGGGAAGATCCTGACGCGCAGCCTCGACACGACCTTCCTGCACGGCGTCACGCGCGATTCGCTGCTGACGATCGCCCCGCAACTCGGCTTCGCCGTCGAAGAGCGGCAGTTCAGCGTCGACGAGATGCTGGCCTGGGTGAAGGACGGCGAGGCTGCGCTGTGCGGCACTGCGGCCGTGCTCTCGGGCGTCGGCACGCTGGTGCGCGAGGGCGGCCAGGAATTCGCCGTCGGCACCGGCGAGGTCGGCCCGCACACCCGGCGCCTGCGCAAGGCGCTCGTCTCGATGCAGCGGGGCGAGATCCCGACGCCCGCGGGCTGGATCACGCGGGTCTGAGCGGGACCCGGACGCGCCTGCGATGAAGGGCCGCACGCGCGTCAACCATCCGCCGGAAGCGCCGCTGCCGGCGGACAACCGGGCGCTGGTCGGCGCGATCCACCAGAGCGTCAAGTTCGCCTTCGAGAGCCTCGAGGAGACGCTGCGCTTCAACCGCGGCGAGCGCGAGGGCTATTTCTACACGCGCCGCGCGAACCCGACGACGCGCCAGCTCGAGCTGCTGCTCGCCGAGCTGCAGCAGCGCGACGACTGCGTCGCGACCGGCTCGGGCGCCGCGGCGGTCGCCACCGCGCTGATCTCGCAGCTGCGCGCCGGCGACCATATCCTGTGCTTCGCGGAGACCTACGGGCCGACGCTCGGCCTGATCCGCGGGACGCTCGCGCGGCTCGGCGTCACGCACACGATGCTCACGATCGAGGACGACGAGGGCATCGAGCGCGAGCTGGCCGCGCGCAAGACCAGGATCGTCTACTTCGAGTCGCCGACCAACCCCGTCACCCGGATCGCCGACATCGCGCGCATCACGAAGGCGGCGCACGCGGCAGGCGCGCTGACCGTGATGGACAACACCTTCGCGGGCTTCCACAACCACGGCCAGTACGGCGTCGACATCTTCGTGCACAGCCTGACCAAGTACGCCTCGGGCCACGGCGACGTGATGGGCGGCGCCGTCATCGCGCGCAAGGAACTGGCGCAGGCGATCCGCCGCGAGGGCGTGCTGCTCGGCCCGCTGCTGGACCCGCACGCGGCCTTCCTCGTGATGCGCGGCATGAAGACCTATTACCTGCGCTACGAGGCGCAGGCGGCATCGGCCCACAAGATCGCGCAGTTCCTCGCGGAGCACCCGGCGGTCTCGCGCGTGCACTACCCGGGACTGCCGGACCACCCGCGCCACGCGCTCGCGCGCGCGCAGATGCGGGAGTTCGGCTCCATCGTCAGCTTCGACCTGGCGCGCGGCGCGGAGGCCGTGCGGCCGTTCGTGGACTCGCTCGAGTTCTTCGCGATCACGCCGAGCCTCGGCTCGGTCGAGTCGCTGGTGATGCCGCCGCAGCTGCTGAAGGTGCGCGGGCTCGGCCCGGAGCTGCAGGCGAAGGCGGGCATCGGAGAGGGGACGATCCGGCTCTCGATCGGCATCGAGGACACCGGAGGACCTGATCGAGGACCTCGAGGCGGCGCTGGATCGGGTCACGGAGTAGGGGCCAGCGGCGGGCCGCTTACTCGACGACGACCGCCGTGCCGCTGGCTGACACCATCAGCATGCTGTTGCCCTGCCCGAGCACCTCATAATCCAGGTCGACGCCAACGACAGCGTTTGCCCCCAACGATCTTGCGCGCTCCTGAAGTTCCGTGAGCGCGATGTCCCGGGCTCGCTGCAATTCCTTTTCATAGGTGGCCGAGCGGCCACCGACGATGTCTCGGACGCTCGCGAAGAGATCCTTGAAAACGTTGGCGCCAAGAATTGCCTCTCCAGCGGTCACTCCGCAGTACTTGACGATCTTCTTGCCTTCAATGTTCGGCGTGGTGGTTATCAGCATGTGGGTTGTCCTCGCTGCAATCTGGGCCGCCGGGTTAGGCCAGAGTGTCAACCAATTTGGGTCGAGATCCCGGCCCGCTCCAACTCAGAGTTAGACGGCAAGCCCACTGGCTAAGTGCCCCACGTATTGAAGGAAACAAATACGCCAATGTAGGCGCTCAATACTGCCAATGACGCTACTGTCACCACGGGCCAAGCACCCAAACCACGATCTGCGTGACGAACGGCGGATCTCAAGAGACGGAGGCTGACAAAGAGCGCGGTCGCTGAGGGTGCAAAGAAGAATGCCAACACGATTGGTTCATAGAGCCAACGCGGCAAGTTGTAGCCGCCTAAGCCCAGAAACGTTGGAGCACCGTAAAAGAGGACCTGCACGCAACTCGCCACAACAAACAAGGCAGCAATAGCTACCCACAAGTGCAGCTTAGGCTTGGCGATAATTGTTCCTGGCACTGCGTCTGGCATGAGGTCGGCTTTCACCTAATGCCGTCTAACGCCCGAGCCGGTGCAGCGATTTGTTAGACGGCATGCGCGCTTCCTCAAGTGTCTGCCATCGGCCAGGAGCGGCCGGTTAGTCTTCTTCCATATCTGACTTCGGGTGGCCTAGTGACTTATTGACGTGCTGAACAAAAGTTGGAAGCCAACCCTGTGAGTCGCGCACCATGGGCCACACGAATGCGGGGTCACGTTCCGCAACCGAGATAAACCAGGTATTCCATGGGTCAAAAAGCTCGTCCGAGAGAACTCCAGCGGCATTTGTCATGTAGGCCCGCTCCCAGGCGACGTAGAACAGCTCAATGTAGCTTTGAAACCGCAGCGTTTCGTCAGGCAAGAGCCGAGTAGGATCGGCATATCCCTTTGCCAGTAATGAGGACAAGTCGCTGCTCTCAATTACCAAGATCCTCCTTTGCACGGTATACGATAGCAACTCCGACTGAACATCGGCTTCTGACTCAAGGGTGCTTCGACGTATTTCGAGGCCGACATAAATCAAAGAAATCACTACAGCCGCTGCAGAAATAATCTGCGCAATTGCAACCCAAACATTTAGTTTGCGTTCAGTCACGGTTCCGTATCCATGTTTACGTCTCCCGATGATGTCAATATTGAAGACTTTCCAGCGACAGTCGCGCACTTCCGCTTCGGGTCAAAAGCCGACGTCGTCACTGGGGCTGTACCCTTGCCGTCTAACGTCCGCGTTGAGCGGGCCGCGCGAAACTGTTCCAGCGCGCCGCAGGCGTAAAATCTCTCCGTGCGCCTGCGGCGCGCCACCCGCAAGTCTTCACGGACCGCTCCAACGCATAGTTAGAGATCCGAATCCCTGATCCAAGGGGAAGGAATGATCGCTCATTCGTCATCCTTTCGTAATTCGCGAAACGCCGATAGGGCTACCTGGCCGCCTTCGAATGCTGCGATTGCGCATACAAGTGCGACCGGCACCAATTCCCATCCTCTTTCAACAACTAGCAAGACACCAACGGCCGCAAATAGCGTTGTAAGCAACAGCGAGCCAACCAGAACAGTCTTAGGGCTGAGGCCGAAGTCGTTCTTGAACTTCACGATTCGGATGTCTAACTACAATTAGTGGTCATCAATGACGTGATGTTTTACGTCATTCATGCCAACCAATCACCCTGCCATGCAGTAAGTATCTGTTTCGACTCGAATTGAACATGATCCAACTTCTTGTCTACTCTTATATGCTGCTCGCCACCCGAACGCGGTGCGGGTGATAGGGGAGGACCTCGACCAGGTCGCCGGTGGCGAGTCGTTCCTGCAGGGCGCGCCACCAGCCGGCATCGAGGATCTCGCCGTGCTTGCCGACGAAGGCCTCGTGCAGCCTGCCTTCGAAGCCCAGGAATTTCAGGAAGGTTTCCGGGAAGACGTCGTTCTCGCCGACGTAGAACCAGCTTTCGGCCCGCATCTCGTCCTCGTCGGAAGTCGCCTGGGGCACGTCCCGGAAACGGCAGTCGGTGACGCGGCAGAGTTCGTCGTAGTCGTAGAAGATCACGCGGTGGTGGCGCGTGACGCCGAAATTCTTGAGCAGCAGGTCGCCCGCGAAGATGTTGGTGTAGGCGAGGTCGCGGATGCACTGCCCGTAGTCGATCACGGCAAGCTCCGCCTGCTCGGGCGTGGCGCTCCTGACGAACAGGTTGAGCGGGGTCATCTGCCGCTCGATGTAGACGTGGTTGACGATCAGGTCCTCGCCGTCGACCTGCACGTTCTCGGAACACTCGGTGAGCAGCTCCTGCAGCATGCCCGGCTCGAAGCGGGCCTTTGGCAGGCGGATCCGCTTGAACTCCTGGGCATCCACCAGCCGGCCGGCGCGGTCGTGGCGGAAGACCATGTCGTACTTCGCCATGACCTCCTCGCGGCGCACGTTCTTGACCGCCGGGAACTTGTCGCGGATCACCTTGAAGATGACGTCGGCGTTCTCGAGCGCGAAGCAGGCCATGACCAGGCCGCGCTCGCCCGGGGCGCGCACGAAGCGGTCGGAGGTCGCGCCGAGGTGCCGGAAGATCTCGCGGAAGCGCTCGGTCTTGCCCTGCTTGGCCCGCCCGAGCACGGTGAACAGTTCGGAGACCGGCTTGGCCGGCAGGATCCCGTGCAGGAACTGCACGGCATCGCTGACGCGCTCGAGGTCGACGTGGAAGTAGGAGCGCGTGAAGCTGAACAGGATCGAGACGTCGGGGACGGCGAGCATCACGGCGTCCACCAGCACGCCGAGCGGCGAGTTGCGGAAGGCGATGGCCAGCGGAAGCTTCCAGCCGTCGCCGTGCAGGCAGCCGACCACGTAGGCGCGGCTGAGCTGGTAGAAGACGGGGCGGATCACCTCGACCTCTCGCAGTGGGCGCGTCTCCCCGAGGCTCTTCAGCTTCAGCTCCACGTCCGCGGTCACGTGGCCGACGCTGCTCTCGAAGTCGCGCCAGGGCGTCCGGAAGCGGTAGTCGGACAGCAGTTCCTCGAACAGCAGGTCGAGGGAGCCGCGGTTGACGTAGTGCTCGGTCACTCGGGCGGCGTCGGCGCCGCGCAGGGGGTTCAGCTCGAGGGCGAAGAACTCGACCGCGGGGTCCACGCCGACGGTATCGAACAACCGCCGCGTGATCGAACTGAAGAACGTCTTCAGGAACTCCGGGTCGGCGAGGGCGGCGATGCGCCTGGCATAGACCGCCTTGATGTCGGTCCAGAGCGCGGTGTCCTGCGCAGAGTCGCCGAGCATGCGGCGCAGCTCGGCGACCGCCGCATCGACCATCGTCGAGTAGAGCTCGAGTCGCTCGACGACGTCGGACTGGCTGCCCTTCCAGTCGCGGCCCTCGAAGCGCTCGGGCGCGCGGCGCGTGATCGCGCGGAACTCGGCGTTGTAACGGGCGAAGGCCGCGACGATCGCGGCGGCGCAATCGGCGGCGCGCGCGTCGCTCAAGCCATGTTGCGGATCAGGGCGTCGCCGAACTCGCTGCACTTCACTTCGGTCGCGCCTTCCATGAGCCGCGCGAAGTCGTAAGTGACGACCTTGTCGGTGATGGTCTTGTCCATCGCCGAGAGCACGAGATCAGCGGCCTCGGTCCAGCCCATGTAACGCAACATCATCTCGCCCGACAGGATCACCGAGCTCGGGTTGACCTTGTCGAGGTTGGCGTACTTCGGCGCGGTGCCGTGGGTGGCCTCGAACACCGCGTGGCCGGTCTCGTAGTTGATGTTGCCGCCCGGCGCGATGCCGATGCCGCCGACCTGGGCGGCGAGCGCGTCGGAGAGGTAGTCGCCGTTCAGGTTCATCGTCGCGATGACGTCGAAGTCCTCGGGGCGGGTCAGCACCTGCTGCAGCGTGATGTCGGCGATCGCGTCCTTGACCAGCACGCGGCCGGCCGCGAGCGCCTTCTTCTGCTCGTCATTCGCGGCGGCGTCGCCCTTGGCGGCGCGGGTGCGCTCCCACTGGTCCCAGGTGTAGACCTGGGCCGCGAATTCCTTCTCCACGAGGGCGTAGCCCCAGTTCCGGAAGGCGCCTTCCGTGAACTTCATGATGTTGCCCTTGTGCACGAAGGTCAGGCTCTTGCGCTTGTTCGCGATCGCGTACTCGATCGCGGAACGCACCAGGCGCTCGGTGCCCTCGCGCGAGACGGGCTTGATGCCGATGCCGCTCGAGTCCGGGAAGCGGATCTTGCCGTAGTACTTCGGGAACTGCTCTTTCATGAACGCGAGGAACTTCGCGTTCTCGGCCGAGCCCGCCTCGAACTCGATGCCGGCGTAGATGTCCTCCGTGTTCTCGCGGAAGATCACCATGTCGACCTTCTCCGGCGCGCGCACGGGCGAGGGCACGCCCCGGAACCAGCGCACGGGCCGCAGGCAGACGTACAGGTCGAGCATCTGCCGCAGGGCGACGTTCAGCGAGCGGATGCCGCCGCCGATCGGGGTCGTCAGCGGGCCCTTGATGGAGACGAGGTACTCGCGGCAGGCCGCGACGGTCTCGTCGGGCAGCCAGGTGTTGAGGAGCTTGTTCGCCTTCTCGCCGGCGTACACCTCCTTCCATTCGATCTGGCGCTTGCCGCCGTAGGCTTTCTTCACTGCCGCGTCGAGCACGCGCACGCTCGCGCGCCAGATGTCGGGGCCGGTGCCGTCGCCCTCGATGAAGGGGATGACCGGGTGGTCGGGAACCTGCAGTTTGCCGTTCGAAATGCGGATTTTTTCGCTCATCGGCGAATGATATCACCCCGTCGCGTAGAATCGCCGCCATGCCGCTGCCTGCCAAGGATGGATTCCGGATGCCCGCGGAGTGGGAGCCGCACGCGGGCGCCTGGATGCTCTGGCCCGAGCGCCCGGACAACTGGCGCGATCAGGCGCGGCCCGCGCAACGCGCGTACGCGGCGGTCGCTGCGGCCATCGCCAAGGGCGAGCCGGTGACGATGGGCGTTTCCGCCGGGCAGTTCGCCGCGGCGCGCGCGATGCTGCCGGCCGCCGTGCGGGTCGTCGAGATGTCCTCCAACGACGCCTGGATGCGTGACGTGGGGCCGACCTTTCTCACGGACCGGCGCGGGCGGGTGCGCGGCGTCGACTGGATGTTCAACGCCTGGGGCGGGAAGGCGGGCGGCGCCTACCAGGACTGGGAACTCGACGACCAGGTCGCGGCCAAGGTGCTCGAGATCGAGTCGAAGCCGCGCTACCGGGCGCCCTTCATCCTCGAAGGCGGCGCGATCCACGTGGACGGGCAGGGCACGCTGCTGACGACCGAGGAATGCCTGCTCAATCCGAACCGCAACCCGACGCTGCGCCGCGCGCAGATCGAGGGCCTGCTCGAGCGTTACCTCGGCGTACGCGAGATCATCTGGCTCGGTCGCGGCGTCTTCAACGACGAGACCGACGGGCACGTGGACAACCTCTGCTGCTTCGTGCGTCCGGGCGAAGTCGTGCTGACCTGGTGCGACGAGCCGGACGACCCTCAGTACGACATCTCGCGAGCCGCGTTCGAGGTCCTCATGAAGGCGAAGGATGCGCGCGGCCGCCGGCTCAAGATCCACAAGCTCCAGCAGCCCGGCCCGCTCTACATGAGCGAGGCCGAAGCCGCGGGCATCGAATGGGCACCGGGCTGCAAGAGGCGGTTCGCGGGCGAGCGCCTTGCCGCGTCGTACGTCAACTTCTATATCGCGAACCGGCACATCGTGATGCCGCTGCTCGATCCGCGCACCGACCGCGCGGCGAAGGCGACGCTCGCCAAGCTGTTCCCGCGCCGTAAGGTCATCGGCGTGCCGTCGCGCGAGATCCTGCTCGGCGGCGGCAACATCCACTGCATCACGCAGCAGCAGCCGAAAGGATAAAAGGGGACGCACCCCTTTTTCTCGCACGTCGTTGGTGCGGCGTCTGCCTTCCGTCGAAAAAGGGGTGCGTCCCCTTTTATCCTCGCGCCAGCAGGAGCATGCCGGCGATGACGAGCAGGGCGCCGCCCACGCGCCAGGCGTCGAGCGGGCGCACGGGGAAGCCAAGCAGGCCGTAGTGGTCGAGTGCGAGCGCCGCGGTCATCTGGCCGGCCACCACCAGGGCGAGGAACGTCGCTCCGCCGAGCGAGGACCCGAAGGCCGCCGAGGCGGTGATGTAGAGGCCGCCCAGGATGCCCGCGCCCCAGGCCCACCAGGGCGCCGCCCCGACCTGCGCGAGCCCCGCGAGCGAGCCGCGCCCGAGCGCGACGGCAATGAACAGGAAAATCGTTCCGATCGCAAAGTTGACGAGCGCTGCTCCCATCGGCGATCCCACGTGGCCCCTCATCGTCGCGGCCATGCCGACCTGGAGCGCGAGCGTCGCACCCACGAGCGCCGTGGCCACCATGGCACCGAGTTGCATGGGTCAGTCCTTCTGCCAGCCGAGTTCGAGGAAGTATGCGCGACCGCGGCCCGGGAAATAGCGGAAATCGCCGAAGGCGAAGTCCGCGCGGTCCGCGTAGGCCGTGTCGAGCAGGTTGGTGACGCGCAGCGTCGCCGTCCAGTTCCGGGCGGGTTCGAACGCGATCCTGAGGTTGCCGACGTCGTGCCCGTCGTAACGCGCCGTGTTGGCGGCATTCGCCCAGTAGGCGCCGACCCACAGCCATTCCAGTTCCGCCTCCAGCCGCGGCAGGCCGTACCGCAACCGCAGCGCGTGGATGTCGCGGGGCGCCGTGTCCATGTCGTTGCCCGAGGTGATCTGTTCACCCTGTTCGACCAGGGCCGTGAAGCGGTACTCGTGGCGCGCGAACGTGCCCGTCGCCGACAGCGACCAGTCCTCCGCGAAGGACCAGTCGCCCTGGTACTCGAGCCCCTGGTGTCGCGTCTTGCCGCCGCTGACGTTGAATCCCGCCGAGTCGCGCAGGATCACGTCGTCCTTGTCCATGTGGAAGAGCGCGAGGTCGAGCGAGGCCGTCTCCGCCCGCCAGCGCAGCCCGACTTCCGCCGCGTCGATCGTCTCCGAGTCGAGGTCCGTGACGGACTGCTGGCGCTGCAGCCGGTACAGCTCCGTCGCCTCCGGCGCGCGGAACCCGCGGGCGAGCGTCAGGTACGCCGTCGTCGACGTCGCTCGCGCTCCACAGGAACGCGAGCCGCGGCGCCAGGTTCGTGAAATCGTCGGTGCGGTCGGCCGGCCGCGAATAGAGGCATCCGCCGGGGCAGGGGACGCCGTTCTCGTCCGTGTTGCCGTCGATCATGCGGTTGTCGTAGTCGTAGCGCGCGTGCTCGAGGCGCAGTCCGGCCTCCAGCGAGCCGCGCTCGCCGAGCGGCGCGTCGCCAGTTCGCGTAGCCCGCGAGCACCGCCGAATCGACGGCGTAGTCGTAGTGCCGGCCGGCCGGCCGGATCGCGTTGGCGGGCGGCGGCCCGTCGGTCGTCGGCCCGGACTGGTACTGGAGCAGGGTGCTGGCCGCGAACTCCGCGTCGACGCCCGCGACCAGCTCGCCGCCCGCGAGCGGGCGCCCGGCCGACATGAACATGAGGCCGCCGCTGTCCTGGCCGTTGTCCTCGACCGGCTGGCCGAGCAGGAAGTGCTGGAGGAAATCCATGCGCGAGCTGCGCAGGACGAAACGCAGCTCGTTGCCCGTCGCGCCGTAGTACTGCGTGGCGAAGCGCAGGGAGGTCGCGTCGCGGTAGGCCTCCGGGTCGGGATTCGAGCGCGCGAGCGCGCGGTCGCGATACGCGTCCTCGCCCTGGATGAAGCCCGCCGTCTCCTGGTCGAGGTTCGAGCCCGAGAGCGACAGCTTGAGCGATCCGGCCGCGAGTGCCCGCGTCGACACCGCGTTCAGCTTCTGTTCCTCGAATCCCGAGGCGTCGCGCCAGCCGCCGTCGTCGGTGCCGATCATCACGATGCCGATCCCGTGACGGTCCTCCTCGTGCGACGCCGCGAGCCGCAGCCGTCGCCAGGCGTCGCTGCCGTACTCGGCCGCGGCGCCGAAGACCGGGATCTCGTCCGGCCGGGGCGGGATGACGTTGATGATGCCGTGCACCGCGCTCGAGCCGTACAGCACGCTGGCCGGGCCGCGCAGCACCTCGATGGCCGCCGCCTGCTCGAAGTTCACCTCGAAGAGCTCGTTGACGTTGCAGGTGCCGACCGGCCGGATCGGGATCGAGTCCTCGAGCACGAGCACCGCGCCGCAGGCGCCGGCGCCGGTCAGCACCGGCGAGCGCAGCGCGGTCAGCGATTCCTCGCCGCTGCCGCGCTGGATCATCGCGCCCGGCCGCGCGGTTGACGAGTTCCGAGCGCGTGCGTCGCGCCCGCGAGCCCGACGGTCTCCGCGGTCGATGCGCGTCGCGCTGCCGGCGTAGCGCTCGAGCGCGACGGGGCTCCGCGTCGCCGTCACCACCACTTCCTCGAGCGTCGCGGCCGGCGCCGCCGCGGCGAACAGGAATCCCGCCAGGGCGAAATCCCGGCATGCGAAACGGTGTCGCGACTCATGCGGCTTCATTATAGATTCCCGCGAACGGCCGGCTCGCGGACCCGTGCTACCATCCTCCCGACCCGATGAGCCTCCCGACGTTCCGACTTGCGACGCCGCTCCTCTGGCTGCTGGCGACTTTGCCGGTCCGGGCGCCGGTCGGCGGCACAGGAATCGGCGGCGGAAGCGCCCCGGCCGCGCGTCGGGCTCGTGCTGTCCGGCGGCGGCGCGCGCGGGCTCGCGCACGTCGGCGTGCTGAAGGCGCTCGAGGAACTGCACGTCCCGGTGGACGCCATCGCGGGCACCAGCATGGGCGCGGTGGTCGGCGGGCTGTACGCCTCGGGCATGACCGCCGACGGAGATCGACGACGCTGATGCGCGGCATCGACTGGAACGCGGTGTTCCGCGACCGCCCGGCGCGCAACACGCTCAACTTCCGCCGCAAGCAGGACGACCGCGAGTTCCTCGTGCGATTCCCGCTCGGCATCCAGGGCGGGAGCTTCCGCGTGCCGCGCGGGCTGATCCAGGGCCAGCGACTCACGCAGACGCTGCGCATCGAGACGATGCCGGTCGCCGCGGTCGAGGACTTCGACGATCTGCCGACGCCGTTCCGCGCGGTCGCGGCCGACCTCGAGACCGGCGCGCGCGTCGTGCTCGAGCGCGGCGACCTGACTTCCACGATGCGCGCCAGCATGTCGGCGCCGGGCGTGTTCGCGCCGGTCGAGATCGACGGCCGCCTGCTGGTGGACGGCGGCATCGTCGAGAACCTGCCGGTCGACGTCGCGCAAGGCGATGGGCGTCGACATCGTGATCGCGGTGGACGTCGGCTTCCAGCCGGTCGCCGCGCAAGGAGCTGACCTCCGCGCTCGCGGTCTCGAACCAGGCGATCACGATCATGATGCAGCGCGAGACCGGGCGGCAGCGCGCGCTGCTGTCCGCGGACGACGTCCTGATCCTGCCCGACCTCGGGACCTGCAGTCGACGGACTTCGGCGCCGCGAAGCGGACGATCGGCCTCGGACTCGACGCGACGCGCGCGAGCGCGGAGCGCCTCGCGCGCCTGTCGCTCGCCGAGGAGCCCTGGCGCGAGTACCTGGCGGCGCGCGCAATCGAGCCGCAGCAGCCGGTCGTGCATTTCGTGCGCACCGACGAGAAGTCCGAGCGCTACAGCGAGCGCATCCAGGCCGAGCTCGGGCCGGTGATCGGCCAGCCGCTCGATCCCGTGGCGCTCGACGAGCGGCTCTCGCATTTCTACGGCAGCGACAACTTCGAGGCGCTGGACTACCGGCTGGTGCACGAGGGCGTGCTGACCGGACTCGAGGTCAGCGCGCGCCGCAAGAGCTGGGGCCCGAACTTCCTGCGCTTCGGCCTCGAGCTGCAGGACGACTTCGAGGGCGGCAACAGCTTCAGCGCCGGCGTGCGCGCGCAGGTCACCGAGGTCAACCGCTACGGCGCCGAGTGGCAGACCGACCTGAAGGTCGGCGCCAATCCGCTGTTCCGGACCGAGTTCTACCAGCCGATCGGCTACAGCTCGGACTGGTTCGTCGTGCCGCGCCTGCTCGTCGAGCGGCAGAACTTCGACATCTTCGAGGGCGACCGCCGGCTCGCGACCTACCGCGTGCAGAACCGCGAGGCCGCCTTCGACTTCGGGCGCGAGTTCGGCAGCTGGGGCGAGGCGCGCGCGGGCGTGATCGTCGGCGAGGGCAATCGCAACCTGCTGGTCGGCGACCCGGACGACCCGGACCTGCCGCCGCGCACGCGCTTCGACCGCGGCGAGCTGATGGCGCGCTTCTCGGTGGACCTGCTCGACAACGTCTTCTTCCCGCGCGACGGCGAGCTGTTCACGCTGCAATGGAATGCGGCGCGCGAGAGCCTCGGCGCGGAGACGAATGCCCAGCGCGTGTCGCTGGACTGGACGCACGCGCGTTCCTACGGGCGCAACACGGTGATCCTCTCGGCGGCGGGCGGCGCGCACGTGTCCGGTCCCACCGACCAGGTCCAGGATTTCTACACGCTGGGCGGGCTCTTCGACCTCTCGGGACTGTCGCCGGACGAGATCAGCGGGCCGCAGTTCGGCATCGTGCGCGGGCTCTACTACCGGCGCATCGGCAGCGGGCAGGACGGCCTGTTCGACGTGCCGACCTACCTCGGCTTCTCGCTCGAGCTCGGCAACGTCTGGCAGCGGCGCGGCGACGTGAGCGTCGATTCGGCGCTCTTCAACGGCTCGGCCTTCCTGGGATTCGACACGTTCCTGGGGCCGATCTACCTCGCCGCGGGCTTCGGCGAGGGCGGCGACCGGTCGTTCTACCTGCTGCTCGGCCGGATCCGCTGAGGATCCTCAGCGCCGGGCGTCTTCGGACACGCGCTCGTAGATGACCGAAGGCTCGTCGCCGCGCCGCGAATAGGGATGGCGGGCGGCCATGTCGGCGAGCGCCGCGTCGCGCTCGCGCTCGGTGGCGAACCAGTGCAGCTTCTGCCAGTCGGCGCCGACCAGGCGCGTGAAGGGATCGCGTGCGCGCAGCCGCACGCGGATGCCCCAGGGCGTCGCGGCGGGGGCGGCGCGTTCAGGTTGTGCTCGTTCGAGATCGCCATCGGCACACGATACTAGAATCGCCGGTCACCCGCGCCCTCGCGGTCGGACCAGCCGAAGATCCGGCGGGTGACGAAAACGTAGGCGGGTTTCCCGGTGGCCATCCAGGCGCGCGACAGCGCGGACGGTGTCGCGAGGATGTCGCCGCTCGCGCGCGGTGAGCCGTTCGGGGCAGTAGCTGCGCTTGTGCTTCAGCAGGTGGCGGATGTCCTCGCGGCCGAGGATCCGGAACAGGCGCCCGCGACGCGGCGCGACGAGCGCGAGCTGGAAATCGACGAGCGCCGGCCGGCCGTCCGGCGTCACCAGCCAGTTCGGTTCCTTGGCCAGGTCGTTGTGCGCGATGCCGCGCCGGTGCAGGCGGGCGAGCAGGGCGCGGGCCGCGCGAAAGTACGCGGGGTCCTGCGGACGCGCGAGCTGCATGGGCCGGCCCTCGATCCATTCGCGGCGCAGGGTCCGCCGATCGGCGTCGAGCAGGCGCGGCGTGCCCGGCAGACCGTCGAGGCGGGCGAGGGCGCGCGCTTCCCGGCGGCACAGGGCGCGCGCGAGCCAGGCCGACCACCAGCGCGCGCCGACCGTGTCGCGCAGGACGAATTCCCGTCCCCGGATTCGCCGCGCCACACCGTGCCGAAGAGGTCGGACTTGAGCTTGCGCATGGCAGCCGCAGTCATTGCGGGCTCGACGGGACGGGCGTCGCCGGTCCCGGCGCCGTGGCCTGGTCAGGTGCCGGGCGGTTCCGCGCCCGGCTCGGGATCCGGCAGCGGATAGGTCTTGGCCTCGGCGGGCGCTGCCGCAGGCTGCGCCGGTTGCGCCGGCCTCCGGGCTTGCGACCGCCGCGGTCGCGCCCGAGGTCAGCTTCGTCACTTCAGCGACGAGCTCCGGCGCCGGCGGCGGCGCGGGCGTCCGGCTGGCGAGGATGTCGGCCGCGCTGTCGGTCGCCGTGGAAGCGCTGGTTGGCCTTCTTGGCGATGAAGATGCCGTTGCCCTCGAGCGAGACGCCGGCGAACAGTCCCTGCGACTTGGCGTAGGCATAGACCTCGGCGTCGAAGGTGACGCTGGTCCCGGCCATCGCCGTGCGGCCGACCGGGCCGGCGGCAACGGAGGCGTCGGCGCCGAGCGTCAGCTTGCCGTCGGTGATGCCCTCGACGCTGTCGCGGGTCGTGAGGACCAGCACGATGTCGGAGACCTGGCCGCCGGCCTGGAAGCCCCAGCTGCCGCCGCCGGTCGATACGAACACGGGGTTGCTCCAGCTGCGGTCTTCGTTGCGCACCAGCATCACGCCGTTGCCGAAGCGCGCGCCGAAGATGAGCCCGACCTTCACGTTGGCCGGCAGGATGATGAGGCCCTCGGCCTTGGACAGCAGCAGGTCCGGGATCTTGCGTGTCCGGGATGGCCTGCAGGTCGCGCAGGACCGTCAGCGCCTTGTTGATCGTCGCCTCTTCGCGCCGTCTCGGCCTGGGCCGGCAGGGAAAGGAGGCTCGCCGCGGCAAGCGCGCCGAGGGTTTTCGAAATCAGATTCATGAGGTCATTCCTGTTCAGTGCCCATCCGCACAGACCGCACGCAGGGTGACAGGTTCCGCGGACGGCGGGCGTGGGCCAAGTGTAGCCGTTGTGCGACGGTCGGATTCATCGTCCACACTGGGGCGCCATGATGCGCCGATTCCTGCTTGCGGTCACGCTGCTCGTCGCTGGCAATGCCGCCGCGCAGCGCCGAGTGGCATGCGCGGGAAGAGGCGATCATGGGCACGCGGATCGCCGTCGAGGTCTGGCACGAGGATCCGGCCGCGGCGACGGCGGCGATCGACGCGGTGATCGCCGAGATGCACCGCATCGACGCGCTGATGTCGGTGTACAAGCCCGAGAGCCGGCTCTCGGAGGTCAATCGCGATGCCGCGACCGGGCCGGTCAAGGTGGAGCCGGAACTCGCCCGCCTGATCGCCCGGGCGCTCGAGTTCTCGGAGCTGTCCGGCGGCGCCTTCGACATCACCTATGCGAGCGTCGGCTACCTCTACGACTATCGCGGCCGCAAGCACCCGACCGAGGCGGAGATCCAGGCGGCCCTGCCGGCGATCAACTGGCGTCACGTGGTCGTGGACCTCGATGCCTCGACGGTCCGCTTCCTGAAGCCGGGCGTGCGCATCGACCTCGGCGGCATCGCCAAGGGACACGCGGTCGACTCCGCGATCGCGATCCTCGCGGCGCGCGGGATCACCCATGCCTCGGTGACCGCGGGCGGGGACAGCCGCATGCTCGGCGACCGGCGCGGGCGGCCCTGGATGGTCGGCATCCGGCACCCGGACGACCGCGCGCGCGTGATCGCGCGCATCCCGATCGAGGACGCGGCGATCTCGACTTCCGGCGACTACGAGCGCTTCTTCGACGAGGACGGCGTGCGCTTCCACCACATCATCGACCCGAAGACCGGGAAGAGCCCGCACGGCGTGCGCAGCGTGACCGTGATCGCGCCGACCTCGACGCTCGCGGAGGGGCTCACGAAGAGCGTGTTCATCATGGGGCCGGAGCGCGGCCTCGCGCTGGTCGAGATCGCAGCCCGACGCGGATGCCGTCGTCGTGACCGCGGAGGGGAAGGTGCTCTACTCGAAGGGGTTGGCGGCGCCGTGAGGAGAAGGGGACAGTCACTTTTAAAGGGGACAGTCACCTCTAAAGGTGTCTGTCCCGTTTAAAAGGTGTACTGTCCCCTTTCCTAGAACCAGCCGGAGAAGAAGAAGCGGATGACGTCCGCGTCGAACGAGTAGAAGGGCTCGGTGCCCGGGGCGAAGCCGGTCGTGCTGATGTCGCGGAAGTCGTCGTACTCGAAGCGCATGCGGTCGTAGCGCAGGTTCAGCGACGCGCGGTTGAGGAACGACATGCGCGGCGACTTGAACGTCGTAGGCGACCCCGAAGCCGAGCGTGTGGCTCGTCATCGTCGAGAGTTCCTTGTCGCGGGCGAGGAAGTTCTGGAAATCCGCGCGCGGGAACAGGTCCGAGTAGAACTCGGCGGCGTCCTGCGTATAGAAGCGGTAGCGGACGTCGAAGGTCCATTCGTCGTCGAGCGGGTGCGTGTAGGAGACCTCCGCGGTGTGCGCGAGGATGTCCCAGGTGTCCGTGTAGAAGCGGTAGTCGCCCTGGATCGCCGCGCGATAGGGCAGGAAGTAGCGCGCCCGCAGCGACAGGGCATTGCCCGTGCGCGTGCGCGGGTAGCGCTCCGGCTCGAAGGAGAATCCGACCGCCGCGTCCGGGTCGAGGTAGCGCACCTGGCGGTAGGGATTGTTGAGGAATCCCTCCTCGGTGATCGTCTCGTAGGACAGGCCGAGGACCATGTTCTTCGTGGCGACCTGCGAGATGTCGACGCCGTAGATGCGCCGGTCGACCTCGTCGGCAAAGGTCGCATCGCCGCGCCGGGTGACGTCGTCCCAGCCGCGCGTGAAGAACAGCGAAACGGTGGTGAGGTCGCCGAACATGTCCTGGCTGATCGAGAGCGTCGCGGTGTCCGCCTCGTAGTCGTTCTCGCTCGAATTGCTGAACGCCGCCGCGTAGGTCACCTTGTTGCGCAGGTACTCGAAGCCGACGCCGTACTGCGTGCGCGTCTCCGTAGTACGGGCTCGCGGTCGTGATGACGTCGATCGAGGCCGACGAGACCATGTCCACGTAGTAGCTGGCGCTGGCCGCGTACTTCTCCGCGAACTTCTTGCGCACCAGCAGCGACGGGCCGTCGATCGTGACGCCGCCGCCGTCGTAGTAGTGGTACATCAGGTCGGCGCGGTCGTCCGGCAGCACCGCGGCCGCCGCGGGCAGCGGCAGCAGCGCGAGCGCGATGACGGCGGCGCGGATCAGTTGCACCCGCAGCCCCCGCCGCTCGCGCCCAGGGCCCCGCGCGCGCCCTCGCGCGCCTCGAACACGTGGCGCATGTAGGACGAGGAGACCGGGTCGCGGTCCCAGGCCATGATCGGGTCGGCGATGTTCTCGCGCTCGTAGGGCTTCACCCACGGCTCGACGCGCGAGCAGCCGCAGGCCGCGGCCGCGAGCAGCAGCAGGGCGGCGATGCGGGCCGCCTTCACGCCTTCTCCCTGAGCGCGGCGCGGATCTGCTCGATGTACTTGGCCTCGTCGCCCGGCTTGTAGGCGCGGTGCAGCCAGCGCACCCGGCCCTGGCGGTCGACCAGCACGGTGGTCGGCATGGCGCTGACGCCGTAGCTGCCGCTCACCTTGTTGTCGGGGTCGAACAGGATCGGGAAGCTCGCGGGCGTCGTGGCGAGGAACTTCTCCGCGTCCGCCTTATCGCTCTCGACGTTGATCGCGACGAGGGTGAAGCCCATCGGCTTGTACTTCGCGTAGATCTGGTCGAGCGCCGGGAATTCCTTGCGGCAGGGCCCGCACCAGCTCGCCCAGAAGTTGATCATGACGACCTGGCCCTTGAGGTCGGCGAGCGAGACCTCGCCGCCCGCGCGGCTCGCGAGCGTGAAGGCGGGCGCGGGCACGGCGCCGTCCGTCGCCGACGCCGGCCATGCGAACGCGGCGAGCGCGGCGAGCAGCGCGGCGACCGGAAATGCGGATGTCTTCTTCATGCGGCCTCCTCAGAAGAACGCCGTGAGGCCCAGCGTCGCTTCGTAGTTGTGGGTCGACTTGTTGGCGCCCAGCACGTCGACATCCATGACGAAGTCGCGGATCGTGAGGTGCATGGCGAGCCAGTCCCTGAACAGCACCCGGGCCCCGGCGCCCAGCGTGATGGTGAAGCGGTCGGCCCCGGCGAAACTGCGTGCTGCCCGCGCCGAGCGTCAGGTAAACGGCGCTGTTGTAGGCGCGATCACCGCCGAGGAATATCTCGCCCGGCAGCGCATTCCAGCCGAATCCGAGGCTGTAATAAGTGAATTGCCTCTCACTGTCGGTCAAAAGGGGCGCACCGCCGGACAGGCGCTCGTAGCTCGACAGACCCGCGTCGCTGGTGCCCGCGATCGCCTCGGCGAAGAAGTCCTCGCTCAGGTGGTAGGCGAGGCGGGCGCCGTAGACCAGGTTGACCTCGAAGTCCTCGACCGAGAGCGAGCCGACGTAAGGCCCGGCCTCCCAGTTCTCGGTGTCGATCTTCGCGGTCTTGACGTCGCGGCGCTCGACCTGCGGGTCGATGACGACCGGCGTCCCCGCGCTCTCGGGCGGCGGCGGGGGCTCGACCTCGGCGTCGCCGCGGCGCCAGGGCATGCTGGAGCAGCCCGTCGCCAGGAGCGCGAGGCTCAAAAGAAGAATGCGAAGCCGATTTTCCATTCCGTTTCTTCCTCGTTCTCGTCGCGGTCCGTGAAGACCACGTACTCCTTGAATTCGCCGCGCACCATGAAGCGGCGCGCGATGTATGCGCGCACGCCGATGCCTGCGTAGGCGATCTGGTCCGTCCGTGTCCTCCGTCCCGACCAGCGTGCCTTCCGGGCGGATGCGGATCACGCCGGTGCCGATCGACAGGAAGGGCTGGATGCGCCACTCCGGCATCGGCACGTGCGTCACGCCGATCGTGGCGTACTGGCCGTCGGAAAAATCCCCGAGCACGTGCCCCAGCGCCAGCTCGGCGGCGAGGTGCTCGTTGAACGCGTAGGCGCCGTAGACCGTCACGACGTTGGCGCCGCCGTAATCGCCGAGCAGCAGCCCGACCTCGCGGCGATGCGCGCCGAAATCCTCGCGCGCCGGGTCGTCGATCGGGAGCTTCTCGCCCGCCGGGAGCAGGGTCTGCGCCATCTGCTCGCGGTGCACCCAGCCCTCGCGGCCGTCGCCATCGACCACCTGGAACCAGTCGGTGCGGCGCGTGTCGACGCGCACGGACTCGCCGCGCTCGACGACGTGGAACACCGGGAAGCCGCGCCCGGGACCCGAGCGCATCTCGAGGTAGGGATCGGCGACGGTGACCGTCGGGCCCTCGGCCCGGACCGGCATCGCCAGCGTCAGCAGTATGAGCAGCCCGCAGGCCGCGAGCCGCGGCATAGTTTCCTCAGTTGATCGGCGCCACGAATGGATCGTTATAGTACTGGCCGCCGATGTCCAGCCACTCGGCAATCAGTCGCAGTTCCGCGGTCGTCAGCCAGCCCGCGTGCGTGCCGCCCGCGTCGAACCGGCTGAAGAATGTGACCGATGCACGCGCGCCGCCGCCGCTCATCGATGAAGCGACCGGCACCGGCACCAGCGTCGGCAGGCCGGTCACCGGATCCGGCGGTCCCGGCACCAGGATGTCCTGCAGCGCGCCCATGTTGAGTTCCTGCGCGTTGTCCCCGAACAGCAGCTCGCGGTACGAGACGAGGTGGTCCGCCTCGTCCGGCGACGCGCCGCCCGAGAGATCGAGCTGCCCCGCGGGCACGCGCAGCGCGCCCATGGCGTCCGTCGGCGTGTGGCAGCTCGTGCAGGTGTTGTCCTGGACGAGCGCGCCCATCGCGTCGAGCACCTGGCGCGGCGCCGACCAGAGCGGATGGATGTGGTCCGGGTAGTGGATCGTGATGCGGCACAACGAGGACCAGGTGGACTGGCAGGTTGCCGAGGTCGGCGCCGGCGTCGTGAGCTGGGCGTAGCGGTACGCAAACGGCGCGTCCGGTGCGCGGCCCGAGGCGATCGGGTCGGTCCAGACGTCGTCGTAGACCATGTCGACGGACGGCAGCAGCGCCGCGCAGTCGGTCTGGCAGGAAACGCGCGCGCGCGCCTCGGCCATCGTCTCGCCCTGGTCCGCGAAGATCGCGGGGTTGGAGTTCGGGAACGGCTGGCCGGTGGTCGCGGCGCCGGCGTTGACCGCGACGAACAGTTCGCGGCGACCGTGCGAGACGGCAGGCAGGCCGCCGGGCTGCGCGCCCGCGGGGATGTGGCAGCCGTTGCAGGTCAGCACTTCGCCCGCGCGCAGCTGCAGCCAGTTGAGGTGGCGCGGCGACGTGCGCCGGCCGTTGACGTCGAGCACCGTGACGCCGAACGGCACGCCGGCCGGCACCTTGATGCGCACCGAGCCGTCCGGCTCGACCGGCGCGTAGCCGAGGATCTCGCGCATGTAGCCGCCCGCGACGCCGAATGCGCTGCCGCGGAAGTCGCGCACCTCGTCGTCCGGCAGGCCGACCGCCTTCTCGATGCGCACGAAGCGCGCCGGGCGTTCGTCGGCCGTGGTCTGCACCGGGTCGATCAGCGAGGCATAGCCGCCCGGGGCGAGGTCGGCGCCGTCGAAGTCGTAGACGCTGCGGATGTTCAGGATGCCGACGTTCTCGGAGGCGAGGACCGCGTCGTAGTCGATGCCCGGGACCGCGTCGAGGATCGTGGCCGGCAGCACGGCGCGCGGCGCCAGCGAGATGACCTCGGTGTAGCGGATGCCTTCGACCGGCTGCAGCACCGGCCGCTGGGTCTGGTCGCGCGGGTCGTAGAGCCATACACCATATAAAGGTGGTGCGGGCACGAGGGTGGCGTCCGCCAGGTTCTCCGGCGTGCAGGGCAGGGTGCGTCCGGCGTCGTCATTGAGCCGGCACATGGTCCAGGTCGTGAGCAGGCGGCCGGTGCCGTCGCGCAGCGGGAACACGGACGAGTAGCGCCCTCCGGGCGAGAGGCCCGGATCGGTGCGCACGTCGCTGATGGCGAGGCGCTCCTGCGCCGGGCCCTGCAGGCCCGCGTTCGCGAGGTTCGCCTGCTCGATCTCGACGAAGGCCGTGGTGTCGATCGCGACCGGGTCCGCGCCGTGGTCGGTTCCCTGGAAGGGTTTCAGCAGCGCGACCAGCCGGCCGTCCTCGCCGGGACGGGGCTGCAGGAACTGGACTTCCGTCGCGCCCGGGATCGCCGGCGCCGTGACCGGGCCGCCGGTGCCGGTCGCGTGGCTGTTGGCGCCGTAGAGCAGTTCGAGCCCGCTGCCGTCCGGGTTCACCGTATAGAGGTGGATCGAGCTGCCGCTCGCATTCTCCCAGCGGCTGAACACGATGCGCCCGTCGTCGAGCACGTCGGGGTCGAGGTCATGGCTCTGGTTGAACGAGATCTGGCGGATGCCTGAGCCATCCGGGTTCATGACGTGCAGCACGAAGGCATGCTCGTTGCGGTCTTCGTCCTCGGCGGAGAACTGGGGCTTGCCCTCGTCGATCAGCACCGCCTTCGACTGGCGCTGGCGCGAGGACGAGAACACGATGCGCCCGTCCGGCAGGTAGCGCGGCGCGATGTCGTGGCCTTCCTCGGCCACGATGTCGGACTGGATCACGCGGCGCAGCGTGTCGGTCGGGAGGTCGTACTCCCAGAGGTTCCAGGTCGGCTGCTCGCTGTCCATGAGTCCCGGGATCAGCGGCATGCGCATGGCGAAGACGATCTTCGTGCCGTCGTAGGAAGCGTCGATGTCGCGCACGTCCCAGAGGCCGCCCGTGACGCGCTCGGTGATGTTCGTCTCGGGCACGTCGGGAGCCGCGCGGTCGCGCAGCCACACGTCCGCGCCCGCGGAAAACGTCTCGAGCTCGCGCACGTCGAGGTCCTCGAGATCGGTGAGGTCCTCCGGCAGCGGGCCCCTGACATAGGCAACCGGGATGTCGAGCACGACCGGATCCGGCGACTGCCCGCTGCCGATGCTCACGTCGCCGTCGTGCCCGGTGGCACAACCGGCGAGTGCAATCGCCGCAAGCGACAGAATCCGCGATGCCTTATTCGTGACACGCATCTCAATTCACTCCAGTCCCGACAGGTGTTAGTTCACGACAGAATGCAGGCACGCGACTGCGTCACGGTCCACGGAAACGACTTCGTGTCCCCTGAATACAAGCATTTGCACGCAGTACGTCCAGTCACGGATCGAGCCTACCTTGACCGGCGTCGCGGGTGAATGTCGCGGTTCAGAGACATTACCCACGTGGGAACCCGCCGATATATTCGCCCGCAGTTTCGGAAAACCGCGAGCGAGTGGAGCACGTCCATGCTTTGGTCGCCAGTTGATGCAGACAAGTTCGTGAAGCGAATCGCCGCAGTCGTGGCGCTCGCTGCATGCGCAGCCGCCGCGAATGCGGGGCCGCGCGAGCAGGCGAAGCGCATGCACGATCGCATCGCGGGCGTGCCGCCCTCGGCCACGGTACTCGAGCCAGATGGAAACCGAGATCGCGGGCGGCGCGCCGATGCGGCAGCGCTCATCGCGATGGACAACCCGGCCTTCTACTCGGTGACGCTGAAGAACCTCGTCACGCCCTGGACCAACCGCGAGCAGACCGTGTTCGCGCCGCTCAACGACTACACGGCGACCGTGATCGGCATGGTGCGCGACGACCTGCCGTTCAACGAGGTGCTCTCGTCCGACGTGCTCTACGTCGGCAACGCGGGGCTCGGGCTGCCGGCGGTATCGGCGTCGAGCAACGACCACTACGAGCAGATGGAGACGCGCGGCGTCAACCTGCTGACCGGCCTGCAGCGCACCACGCAGTCGGGCGTGTACGGCACGCCGCCGGCCGCGACGGCGGGCATCCTGACGACGCGCGCCGCGGCGCAGTCGTTCTTCGTCGCCGGGACCAACCGCGCGATGTTCCGCTTCACGCTGATGAACTACATGTGCCGCGACCTCGAGGAGGTGCAGGACACCTCGCGGCGCGCCGGACCGCATCCGCCAGGACGTGAGCCGGAGCCCCGGCGGCGACGCGCGGCTGTTCCTCAACAACTGCGTCGGCTGCCATGCGGGCATGGACCCGATGGCGCAGGCCTTCGCGTACTACACCTATGACGAGGCGCAGGGCCGGCTGGTGTACACCGGCGGCACCGTGCAGCCGAAGTACTTCAACAACGACACGACCTTCGCGTACGGCTTCCGCACGCCGGACGACCGCTGGGAGAACCGCTGGCGCGTGGGCCACAACGCGCTGCTCGGCTGGGACGCCTCGCTGCCGGGTTCCGGCACCGGCGCCAAGTCGCTCGGCGAGGAATTCGGCGCGAGCGACGCGTTCGCGTCCTGCCAGGTCGAGAAGGTGTTCCGCACGGTCTGCCTGCGCGCGCCGCAGGACGCGGCCGATCGCGGCCAGCTCGCCTCGATGGCGAGCTCGTTCCGCGGCAGCGGCTACCGGCTGAAGCAGGCCTTCGCCGATGCCGCCACGTACTGCATGGGCGACTGAGGGAACGACGATGAACCGCTGCGACAGGGCTCCGTATGCGATTCCTCACCGTCCTGCACGCCGGTGCTCGCCGCGCTCGCGCTCGCGGGCTGCGGAGGCGGCGCCTCGACGAGCGAGAATCCGCCGACGACCTCGCCGCCGCCGGCCAGCTACGTGGGCCCGCCGCCGGCGAGCCAGGACGTGCAGGCGTTCAAGCTGAACGTCTGGGACAACCTGCAGTCCGCGAACCGCTGCGGCCAGTGCCATGGCACGGGCGGCCAGGTGCCGAGCTTCGTGCGCAGCGACGACATCAACCTCGCCTACGAGGCGGCGAACAGCGTCGTCGACCTCTCGAACCCGTCGGCTTCCGAGATGGTCACCAAGGTCGGGGGCGGGCACAACTGCTGGCTCGCGGCCGACTCCGCCTGCGCGGACCAGCTCACGGTCTGGATCCGCAACTGGGCCGGGCAGACGCTCGGCGGCACGCGCGGCGCGCCGCTGCAGGCGCCGCCGATCAAGGACGTGGGCGCGAGCAAGTCGTTCCCGGCGAGCTCCGCGCTGTTCGCCTCGACCGTCTACCCGGTGGTCGAGCAGTACTGCTCGCGCTGCCACTCGTCGGGCGCGATCACGCCGCAGTCGCCGTTCTTCGCGGAGGCCGACGTCGACGTGGCCTACGCGGCGGTGCGCGCGAGGATCAACCTCGACACGCCGGCCCAGTCGCGCCTGGTCGTGCGGCTGCGCGACGAGTTCCACAACTGCTGGACGGACTGCGCAACCGCGGCGAACGTCATGCAGGCCGCGATCCAGGACTTCGCCGACGGCGTGCCGCTCACGCAGGTCGACCCGGACCTCGTGATCTCGAAGGCGCTGACGCTCTATGACGGCACCGTCGCGAGCGGCGGGACGCGCTACGACAACGCCGCGATCGCGCTGTACGAGTTCAAGACCGGCACCGGCACCGTCGCCTACGACACCTCGGGCGTCGAGCCCGCCGCCAACCTGACGATGTCCGGGGCCGCGACCTGGGTCGGCGGCTGGGGCATCGACCTGCGCGGCGGCAAGGCGCAGGGCACGACGGCCTCGAGCCGCAAGCTCCACGACCTCATCAAGGCGACGGGCGAGTACACGATCGAGGCCTGGGTGGCGCCCGCCAACGTGGTGCAGGAGATGGCGCACATCGTCAGCTACTCCGGCGGCACGACGGCCCGCAACTTCACGCTGGGCCAGACGATGTACAACTACGATTTCTTCAGCCGCGCGACGACCACGGACGCGAACGGCCAGCCCGCGCTCTCGACGCCCGCCGCGGACGAGGTGCTGCAGGCGACGCTCCAGCACGTCATCGCGACCTACAGCGCGGTCGACGGCCGCCGCATCTACGTGAACGGCGCGCTCACGACGCAGGCGGACCCGACGCCGGCGGGCCTGTTCACCGACTGGAACGACACCTTCGCGCTCGTGCTCGGCAACGAGGTCTCCAACGACCGCACCTGGCAGGGCGTGATCCGCATGGTCGCGATCCACAACCGCGCGCTGAACCAGGCCCAGATCACGCAGAACTTCGAGGCGGGCGTGGGCGAGCGCTTCTTCCTGCTGTTCTCGGTCGAGCACCTGGTCGACGTCCCGGACAGCTACGTGATGTTCGAGGCCAGCCAGTTCGACAGCTATTCGTACCTGTTCAGCGAGCCGGCCTTCATCAGCCTCGACGGCAGCCAGGACCCCGACCAGCTGCGCATCAGCGGCGTGCGCATCGGCATCAACGGCGCGGAGGCCCGCGTCGGCCAGGCCTACGCGCCGCTCGACCGCACGGTGACTGCGGCCGTCTACGAGCCTGCCGCGGGCTTCGGCCTCTCGGACATCGGCACGGTCGTGCCGCTCGACAAGGGCCCGTCGGCGGACGAGTTCTTCCTGAGCTTCGAGCGGATCGACGCGCACACCAATCCGTTCGTCGAGCCGGCGCCGTCGCCGCTGCCGCCGCCGCCCGACGCCGACCCGTCGTCGGAGATCGGCCTTCGGACCTTCGAGGAGATCTCGGCCTCGATGTCCGGGATGACCGGCGTCGCGACGACGAACGCCAACGTCGCCGATACCTACAACCGCGTGCGCCAGCAGCTGCCGACCGTCGAGAACATCGAGGGCTTCCTGTCCTCGCACCAGGTCGGTGCGGCACAGCTCGCGATCGAGTACTGCAACGAGCTGGTGAACGACACCGGCGCCCGCGCGACGTACTTCCCGGGCTTCAACTTCGGCGCCCCGGCGGCGTCCGCCTTCGCCACGCCGAGCGCGCAGGTCACGGGCCCGCTGATCGCGCGCGCGGTCGGCACGGGGCTCACGACGCAGCCGTCCGCCGCCGAGATCCAGACCGAAGTGAACGCGCTGATCGTGCGGCTGACGGCCTGCGGCGGCGCTGCGCCGCGGACCGCACGGAAGTCGTCGTCAAGGCGGCCTGCTCGGCCGTGATCGGCAGCGCCAGCACGCTGCTGCAATGAGGTGCTTGCAACGATGAAGAGAAAATCGCGCCGCGGCGCCCTGCATCCCGACGCCCCGGTCCGCCAGCCGGACCATCCGCGTCCCGTCACGCGCCGGCAATTCGTGTCCCAGGGCTTCGTGGCCGGGGCGGCGAGCGTGTTCGCGCCGACGGTGTTCAGCCTGTTCGCCAACCCGCGCGCCGCCCATGCTGCGCTTGCGCCGGACCTCGAGGCGCTGAAGGCGAGCTGCGGCATCGCCGTGCAGGGCGCGGGCAAGATCCCGTTCATCTGCATCGACCTCGCGGGCGGCGCCAACATGGTCGGCTCGAACGTGCTGGCGGGCGGGCAGGACGGCCAGGAGGACTTCCTCTCGGTCGCGGCCTACGGGCGGCAGGGCCTGCCCGGCGACATGGTCCCCAACGCGCCGAACGTCGGCAGCCCGACCAACGACTTCATCGAGCGCCGCCTCGGCCTGCTGTTCCACCTCGACAGCGCCTTCGTGCGCGGCATCCTCGAGCGCGTCAGCGTCACGACCGCCGCGGCGATCAACGGCGCCGTGATCCCGGCGCGTTCCGAGAACGACACCGGCAACAACCCGCACAACCCGATGTACGGCATCTACCGCGCCGGCGCGGACGGCGAGCTGCTGACGCTGATCGGCTCGGAGAGCTCGGAATCCGGCGGCAACTCGATGGCGCCCGCCATGCTCATCGACCCGTCGGTGCGGCCGACCAAGGTCGACCGCACGAGCGACGTCACCGGCCTCGTGGACACGGGCAAGCTCGTCGGGCCTGCTCGACCAGGACGACGCCGTGCGCGTCATGGAGTCGATCCAGCGCCTGTCCGACGACAAGCTCGCGCGCGTCAGCACCGGCATCACGCGCGACGCCGTCATCAAGGACCTGGTGCGCTGCAACTACGTCAAGGCGGCGGACCTCACCGACCGCTACGGCGACCCGTCGGCGCTGAACCCGGAGCTCGATCCGGACATCGTCGGCCCGGCCGGCATCTTCACGCGGCCGAGTTCGACAACGACGACGAGTTCCGCAAGACCGCGGCGGTCATGAAGCTCGTGATCAACGGCTATGCCGGCGCGGGCACGATCGAGATGGGCGGCTACGACTACCACGGCCAGGGCCGCGCGACCGGCGAGATCCGCGACCTGCGCGCCGGGCCGCTGCATGGGCGCCTGCCTCGAGTACGCCGCGCGCCGCGGCGTGCCGCTCATGCTGTACGTGTTCAGCGACGGCTCGCTCAACGCCGACGGCGTGGTCGACAACAGCGCCGACGGACGCGGCAAGTTCGACTGGGCGAGCGACAACCAGCAGACCGCCGCTTCGTTCTTCCTGGTCTACGACCCGAGCGGCACGCGGCCGCCGCTCTATACGGGCGACAGCCGACCGCCGGCGCAGCACCAGCAGATCGGCTGGTTCCGCAACGACGGCTCGGTCGAGACCGCGAGCACGCCGGCCGCCAACAACGTCAACCTGCTGGTCGAGACGGTGGTCCTGAACTACCTCGCCCTGCACGGCGAGCAGGGGCAGTTCTCGACGCTCTTCCCGGGCCACGGCCTCGGATCGGCGACGCTGCAGGACAGCCTCATCGCCTTCAACCCGATCGTCAACGGCACGATTGGACCATAGTGTGACGTGCGCCGAGATCGTCGGCCCCCGTTAAGTAAACATATCCCGAGCCGGGTTGGCCGGCGTTACGTCACGCGGGGTTCACCATGGATGCTCGCCATCATCGCCGCGGCGCCGCGGCGCGCCTCGTCCTCGCGGTGGCCCTGGCCGCGATCGGGTCCGGTGCGGCCCGGCCGCCGAGGGCCCTGTCCGCCCCGGATTTCGCGCTCGCCTCGACCGCGGGCAGCAACTACCGGTTGTCGGAGTACCGCGGCGAAGTCGTCGCGCTGGTGTTCTGGGCGAGCTGGTGCGGCGATTGCCGGCGCGAGCTCGAGCGCTTCGAACGCCTGCGCCGCACCTACGGCAGCGTCGGGCTCACGGTGCTCGGCGTGAACCTCGATACCGAGCCGGCTCGCGCGCGGCGCTCGCGGGCGCGGCGGGCATCGGCTATCCGGTGCTGATCGACGCAGGCAAGGACGTCAGCCGGACGTACCGCGCCGACGACCTGCCGCTGATCGTGCTGATCGACCGCAACGGCGCGATCCGCGCGCGGCACAGCGCGCTCGACGAGCGCGACGAAGGCGGGTTGCTGGTCAACCTGCGCGACCTGATCGACGAGTAGGCGGGAGCGAACATGAAGACCGCATTCATCACCTTTCCTGGCGGCCGCTCGCCGCGTCGATGCCCGCATTCGGCGACGAAGCCGCCGCGCCTGCGGCCCCCGGCGACCGCTCGATGCTCGACGCCGAGGTCCAGTCGCTGCGCCGCGAGGTCGTCGACCTCAACCGCGACCTCTTCATGCTGGAGGAGGACCTGCTGTTCCCCGCGAGCACGCAGGTGGCCGTGTTCGTGTCGATGGACGTCGGCACGTTCTTCGCGGTCGATTCCGTGCAGCTCAAGGTGGACGACAAGGAGGTCGCGAACTACCTCTACACCGAGCGCGAGCAGGAAGCCCTGAAGCGCGGCGGCGTGCAGCGCCTGTGGCTCGGCAACCTGAAGGCCGGCGAGCACGAGGTCACGGCATTCTTCACCGGCCAGGGCCCGCACGAGCGCGACTACAAGCGCGGCACCACGCTGCAAGGTCGAGAAGGGCGTCGGCGCCAAGTACGTCGAGCTGCGCATCACCGACAAGGCGTCGAAGCTGCAGCCCGAGTTCGTGGTCAAGGTCTGGGAGTGAGCCGCGGTGCTGGGCAGGGTCCTCATCCTCGCGGCGCTCGCGCCGTTCGCCGACGCCGCGCCGGTCGTCGAGCAGGAGGCCATTCCCGGCCTGCCCGCCGTGAAGGTGCAGGACCTGCACTACGGCGACGTGCTGTTCCATTTCTTCCAGCACGACCATTTCGACTCGCTGGTCCGGCTCGCCGCCTACCGCGACCAGGGCCGGCTCGCGGCGCACGCGCGCGACGCGGAGCTGCTGCGCGGCGGGCTCTATCTGTCGCTCGGCCAGCACCGCGAGGCGCGCGAGATCTTCGAGCGGCTGCTCGCGGACGCCGTCGACGCCGCCCGAGGTGCGCGACCGGGCCTGGTTCTACCTCGGCAAGGTGCTCTACGCCGCGGGCCTGTACGAGGAGTCGGACCGTGCGCTGCGCCAGGGCGGCGGCACGCTGGGCGAGGACATGGAGGCCGAGCGGCACCTGCTGATCGCGCAGGGCCTGCTGTACCGCGAGCGCTACGACCAGGCGATCGCCGAGCTGTCGAACTGGCAGGGGCCGCGCTACTGGCTCGCCTACGGGCAGTTCAACCTCGGCGTCGCGCTGGTGCGGGCGGGCGAGGCCGCGCGCGGCCTGGCGCTGCTCGACGCGGTCGGCCAGCTCGAGACGCAGTGGCCCGAACTCATGGCGCTGCGCGACAAGGCCAATCTCGCGATCGGCTACGCGAAACTGCAGGCGGGCGAGCCCGCGGCGGCGCGCCTCGCCCTCGAACGCGTGCGGCTCTCCGGCCCGCAGTCGAGCAAGGCGCTGCTCGGCGCCGGCTGGGCGGACGCGGCGGCGAAGCAGTACGAGGCGGCGCTCGCGCCGTGGCAGGAACTGCAGGGCCGGAACCTGCTCGATGCCGCGGTGCAGGAATCCTACCTCGCCGTGCCGTACGCCTACGCCGAGCTCGGCGCGATGGCGCAGGCGGTCGAGTACTACGAGCGCGCGATCGCCGCCTACGACGCCGAGCGCGCGCGCATCGGCGAGTCGATCGACGCGATCCGGTCGGGCGACCTGCTGGCTGCCGCCATGAAGGCGGGCGGCGACGGGCGCGAGGGCTGGTTCTCGCAGCTCGCGACGCTGCCGGACTCGCCGGAGTCGCGCTATCTCTACCACCTGCTCGCGGGCAACGAATTCCAGGAAGGCCTCAAGAACTACCGCGCGCTCGACGCCATGGCGAAGAACCTCGCGGCCTGGCAGCAGAGCCTCGGTGCCTTCACCGACATGGTGGAGACGCGCCGGCAGGCCTTCGACGCAGAAGCTGCCTGCCGCGGACGCGCGGCTCGCGACCGTGGACGTCGCGACGATCAATGGCCGCCGCGACGCGCTCCAGGCCGAGTTCGAGGCGGCGCGTCGCCGCACGCGACATCGCCGCGCTCGCCACCGAGAGCGAGCGCGGCACAGCTCGACCTGCTCGATCGCCGTGGACGCGGAGCTGCGCGCTGCACGCGGGCGACGCGAGCTACGACGAGGCGCGCGAGAAGGCGCGCCTCGCGCGCGGCGTGCTGATCTGGAAACTCGACTCCGCGTGGAAGGTGCGCAGCTGGCAGGCGAGCCGGGCGCTCCGGGAACTGAACGCGACCGTCTACGACGCGCGCACGCGCGAGACCGCCTCGGGCCGCGCACGCGAGGGCGCGCCGGAGAGCAACGCCGCCCTCGGCCGGCGCGTCGAGGCGCGTCTCGCCGCGCATCGTGACGCTCGCGGTGCGGGTCGACGACGCGAAGGCGGCGCAGGGCCGCCGCCTCGCCGACATCGCCGTGCGCGAGCTCGAGGAGCAGCGCAAGCGCCTGGACGAATACTCGGTGCAGGCGCGCTACGCGCTCGCGACCATCTACGACCGCGCGGCGGCCGCGCCGCCGCCCGGGGCCGCGGAGGCGACGCCATGAGCCGCGCGTTCCTCGCCGGCACTCGTGCTCGCGCTGCTGCCGCTGGCGGCGGACGCCGCCAAGCCCAAGCCGCCGCCGACGCTCAAGGACCTGAAGCGCGCCGCGCCCGAGGTCCGCACCGGCGAGACGGTCGCGCCCGACCCGGAGCGTGCCAAGGCACTGTACCGCGACTTCCTCGAGCTCGAAGGCGGCGACCCCGCGCTGCGGACCGAGGCGATGCGCCGGCTCGGCGACCTGCAGATCGAGTCGGGCGACGCCGCGCGCGGCGAGGCGGCCGGGCTGGGCGAGGCCGAGACCCGCGAGGCGATCGACATCTACACGCGGCTTCTCGAGCAGGAGCCCCGCTATGCGCGCGCCGACGTCGTGCTCTACCAGCTCTCGCGCGGCTGGGAATCGCTGGGCGACGCCGGAGAAGGCGCTCGGCTACCTCGACCGGCTGGTGGCCGAGTACCCCTCGAGCCCGCGCATCGACGAGGCGCAGTTCCGCCGCGGCGAGATCCTGTTCAGCGCCAAGCGCTATGCCGAGGCGCAGACGCTCCTACGAGGCCGCGAGCGCCTTCGGCGCGGCGAGCGAGTTCTACGAGCAGAGCCTGTACAAGCTCGGCTGGTCGCTGTTCAAGCAGTCGGAGAACGAGGCCTCGTTCGAGCCGTTCCTGCGCGTGCTCGACCTGAAGCTCCTCGCGCCCGGCAAGCCCGGCGAGGTCGCGGACCCGGCCGACCTCGCGCGCGCCGATCGCGAGCTGGTGCAGGACACCTTCCGCGTGCTCTCGATCGGCTTCTCGTACATGGAGGGCCAGGAGACGCTCGACACGGTCGTGGCGCGGCGCGGCGAGGTTCCGTACGCCCACATGCTGTACTCGGAGCTCGGCGACCTGTACGTCGGCAAGCAGCGCTACACGGACGCCGCCGACACTTACCGCGCCTTCGTGGACCGCGACCCGGACCACGAGCGCGCGCCGCTCCTGCAGATGCAGGCGATCGAGGCCTACAAGAAGGGCGGCTTCGCGCAGCTCGTGCTGGACGGCAAGAAGGAGTTCGTCGAGCGCTACCGGCTCGGCAGCTCGTTCTGGGCGAACCGCACGCCCGCCGAGTACCCGCTGGTCGCGCAAGGAACTCAAGACCAACCTCACGGACCTCGCGCAGTACTACCACGCGGAGGCGCAGCAGTCGAAGAAGAAGCCCGACTACCACGAGGCGGCACGCTGGTACCGCGAGTTCCTGCAGTCGTTCCCGGACGACCCGGAGTCGGCCAGGACCAACTACCTGCTCGCGGAGACGCTGTTCGAGAGCGAGGACTTCCGCTCCGCCGCGCGTCGAGTACGAGCGCACGGCGTACGCCTATCCGTTCCACGAGAAGTCGGCCGAGGCCGGCTATGCCGCGCTCGTCTGCTACGAGCGCGAGGCGAAGGCGATGGACGGCGGCGTCGCGCGCCGCCTGGGACCGCCAGCGGCTCGAGAGCCAGCAGCGCTTCGCCGTCACGTTCCCGGCGCACCCGGAGAGCGCGACGCTCCTGACGCGCACGGCGCGCGAGTACTACGACCTGAAGGACCTGCCGAAGGCCCTCGAGGTCGCGGGACTCGTGCTGGCGCGCCAGCCGCCGGTCGACGTCGCCATGCAGCGCACGGCCTGGACCGTCACCGGCAACGCGCAGTTCGACACCGGCCGTTTCGCGGACGCGGAAGGCGCCTACCTGCAGGTGCAGTCGCTGCTGCTGCCGGGCGACCCGGAGGCGTCCGCGATCACCGAGCGGCTCGCGGCCACGATCTACAAGCAGGGCGAGGCGAAGCAGGCGGCCGGCGACGCGGCGGGCGCGGTCGACGACTACCTGCGCGTCGGCCAGCTCGCGCCGGGCGCGACGATCCGCGAGACCGCGGAGTTCGACGCCGCCATGCTGCTGGTGTCGCTCAAGGACTGGCCGCGCGCGATCCAGGTGCTCGAGATCGTTCCGCGCCGGCTTCCCGGCGAGCGCGCGGCAGGCCGACATCACGCGCAATCTCGCGCTCGCCTACGTCGAGGGCGGCAGGCCCGGCGAGGCGGCCGGCGAGTTCGAGCGCATCGCCGCCTCCAGCGACGAGACACCGGAGGTCCAGCGCGACGGCGCTGCTGGCAGGCGGCCGAGCTGTACGAGAAGTCGTCGCAGCGCGCGCGGGCCATGGCGACCTGCGAGACCTACGTGCAGCGCTTCCCGGCGCCGCTCGCCGAGGCCGTGGAGGCGCGCCAGAAGCTCGCGGACTGGGCCGGCGAGAACGGGGACGGCATGGGCCGGCGCCGCTGGCTCGACGGCATCGTCGCGGCCGACCGCGACGCCGGCGCCGCGCGCACCGACCGCAGCCGCTATCTCGCCGCGCTCGCGAAGCTCGAGCTCACCGCCGCGGAGCGCGACGCATTCCGGTCGATCGCGCTGGTCGCGCCGCTCAAGCAGACGCTCGCGTCCAAGAAGGCCGCCATGGAGCGCGCGCTCGCGGGCTACCAGGCAGGCGGCCGGCTACGCCGTCGCCGAGGTGACGACGGCCGCCACCTACGAGATGGGCGAGCTGTATCGCACGCTCGCCGCGGACCTCATGAAGTCCGAGCGCCCCGCGAACCTCGACGCCGAGGAGCTCGAGCAGTACGACCTTCTGCTCGAGGAGCAGGCGTTCCCGTTCGAGGAGAAGTCCGTCGAGGTCCACGAGGTAAACGCCAAGCGCGCTGCCGACGGTCTGTACGACGAGTCGGTCCGGAAGAGCTACGCGGTGCTCGCGGAGATCCAGCCGGCGCGCTTCGGGAAGAAAGTCGAACCGGAGTCCTTCGTCACGGTACTCGTGCGTGGCTGCACCCGCCGCCGTGCCGGCAGGCGCCGGGGACTCCGGCTCGCTTGCTCCGCCAGAACTTAGTCGCGCGCTCGCCGGGTCCCCGGCACCTGCTGGCACGGTGGTGCCAGCAGCTACGGTTGCGCCGGCGACGCAGCAGTCGTTCGACGATGCCGTCGCGAAGCTCGAGGCGGGCGACTTCGCGGGCGCGCGGCCGATCCTCGAGCAGCTCGTCGCGAGCGAGCCGACGCTCGCCGCGCCGGCGGTCAACCTCGGCATGCTGCACGCGCGCGAGAGCCGCTGGCTGGAGGCCGAGGCGTCGCTGCAGGAAGGCATTCGCCGCGACGCGGCGAGCGCGGTCGCGCTCAACGAGCTGGCGGCCGTGCAGCGCGAGGCGGGCCGCTTCGCGGACGCGGAGGCGAGCTACCGCCAGGCGCTCGCCGCCGACCCGGCCCATTACCGCACCCACCGGAACATCGCGGTGCTGCTCGACCTCTACCTGTGGCGCCCGGCCGAGGCGCTGCAGCACTTCGAGTCGTATCTCTCGATGTCGGGGACGGCGGATCGCCAGGTCTCCGGCTGGATCGCGGAACTGAAGCGGCGGGTCGGCGACGTCGCCCAGACCGCGGGAGTGCAGCCATGAAATTGCCCTCGAGTCTCGTGCTCGCGCTCGCCCTGCTCGCGCCCGCGGCGCAGTCGCCAGGACGCGCGCGCCCGTGGAGGCCGCGCCGCGGCCGAGGCCGTGGAGCCCGCCGTGCGCGCGACCGGACGGCCCGCGCACGATGGACCACCTCGAGCTCGATCCCACGGCGATCACGGGCAACCGCGAGCTGCCGAAGGTCATGGTGATCGTGCCCTGGAAGCGGGCGGACCTCGGCGACCTGACCGGCCGGCCGGCCAACAGCCTCCTGAACGAGGTGCTGGCACCCGTGGATCGTGAGGTATTCCGCCGGGAACTGCGCTATTTCGAGGCGCTGGACGCCAAACCCGAGACGTAGTCCCGGTTTTCATAACGCGCCAAACGGCAACCTAACCCCCTTAAAGACCCCTCCCTGGAGCAGCCCCATGCACGCCCTGAACATCATCCTCAACTTCTTCCGAGACGGCGGGTTCTTCCTGTACCCGATCGCCCTCGTGTGGCTGATCGGCCTCGTGATCGCCTTCGAGCGGTTCGGGTTCATCATGAAGGTCGGCGCGGGCAACCGTCGCATGTGGTCGCAGGTGCAGCCGCTGCTCGAAGGCGGCAAGTTCCGCGAGGCGCTGAACGCCGTGTCGAACTCCGACACCGCGCTCGCGCACATCATGCGTTACGGCATCACGCGCATCCAGACGGCGCGGCGCCGCGACGACATCGAGAAGGCGCTGGAGGAGAGCCTGGTCGAGGTGATCCCGAGGCTCGAGAAGCGCACGCACTACATCGCCTCGCTCGCCAACATCGTCATGCTGATGGGCCTGTTCGGCACCGTCATCGGCCTGATCGGCGCGTTCGCGGCGGTGGCGCAGGCGAACCCGGCGGAGAAGGCGAGCCTGCTCGCGGCGTCGATCTCGGTCGCCATGAACAACACGGCGCTCGGCCTGATCGCCGCCATCACGCTGCTGCTCGCGCACCTGTACCTCGAGACCAAGACCACGGAGATCGTGGACAGCCTCGAGGTGGCGTCGGTCAAGTTCCTGAACGCGCTCAACGAGAAGAAGATGGACCCTGAGTCGCAGCAGGAAGCCGCGCGCCAGCCGCACCGTCCGCTCGAGGCGGGAGTGAGGGGCGCCCGCGCATGAGCGGATCGCGCATCGCCAGGCGGCAGTCGCGCAACCACGCGCGCTACCGCGGCAGGAATGACATCAACATCGTCCCGATGCTGGACGTGATGATCATCCTGATCTTCTTCCTGATCTTCACGGCGGTGTTCTCGAAGATGAACATCCTCGAGCTGAACCTGCCGGTCGACGGCGGGCCTCCGCCCGAGCTGCCGGCCGTCCTGGAGCTGGAAGTGATCGTGCGCGACAACGTGCTCGAGGTCGCCGACCGCAACACCGGGCTGCTGCAGCGGCTGCCGAACCTCGAGAACGGGGCGGACTACGAGGGCCTTTCGAACTACCTGCGGCGCGTGAAGATCCGGTTCCCGGAGAAGAAGGACGCGACGGTGCTGCTCGAGGCGGACATCCCGTACGACACCATGGTCCAGACGATGGACACCATGAAGTCCTTCGACGCCGAGATCGACGGGCAGCCGGTGCGCGGCGAGCTGTTCCCGCAGATCTCGGTCGGCGACGCGCCGGTCGCGGTGCCCGCGGCCCGGGTGGCGCAGCGATGATCTCGGCGCGGCTCAAGCAGAACCGCAAGGCCGGCGGGCGCGGGCGCAGGCGCGCCGGCGGCAGCTCGCACGGCATGTCGTCGCTGATCCCGATGATCGACATGCTGATGATCCTGGTCGTGTACCTGCTGGTGCACGCCGCGGACTACGAGGTCCTGCCGAACACCAAGAGCATCCAGATCCCGCAGTCGGCATCGGAGATGAAGCCGCGCGAGACCGTGACGGTCCTGATCACGAAGGAGACGCTGTTCGTCAACGGCGCCGAGGTCGCGAGCGTCGCCGAACTGCGCGCGCGCCCCGAGGCGGTCATCGAGCCGCTGCGGCAAGTGCTCGTCACCGAGGCCGGCAAGCGCGTCCTGAAGGACAAGGACGACCCGACCTCGCACGAGGTCACGGTGCTGGCCGACAAGGACCTGCCGTACAGCTTCCTGAAGAAGATCCTGTCCACCTGCACGGCTGCGGAGTACGGCAAGGTCTCGCTCGCCGTGCTCGAGCGCGAGCGCGCGTACAGCGGCCCCGGGGCGGTCTGAGGAAGCCATGAGCACGCTCGCCGCCAACTACCGGATCTTCGACCTCCCGTGGACGCCGGACGAGGACGAGAAGGAGCGGCTGAAGAAGACCGCGCGCTTCGCGCTCATCCTGTTCGCGTCGCTCGGCATCATCATCCCGCTGATCCCGATGTCCGCGCGGCCGCCGCCGCCGGCGCTGCCGGAAGAAGTCGTCAAGCTCGTGCTCGAGCCGCCCCCGCCGCCGCCGCCCAAGCCGGAGGTGAAGAAGGAGGAGCCGCCCAAGCCCGAGGCGAAGCCGGAACCGAAGCCCGTACAGCCGCCGAAGCCGGTCGACCGCAAGGAAGAGGCGCGCAAGAAGGCGGAGAACGCGGGCCTGCTCGCGATGAAGGACCAGCTCGAGGACCTGCGCGAGGCGCTCGAGCCCACGGAGATGAGTTCCGCGCCGATGATCGGCCGCGTCGAGGGACCGAGCCGCGCCGAGCGCGCGCTGGTGACCTCGCGAACCGGCGTCGGCAGCGGCGGCATCAACACCGGGAAGCTCTCCTCGGGATTCGGCAGCGGTCCCGGCAACCTCAAGGGCCACGCCGCGGGCACGGCCGTGCCATCCTTCGCGGACAAGATCGGCGACGACCGCGCCGCGGCAAGCCGGTCCGGCTCGGGCGGCAGGGCCGCGCGCAGCCGCGAGGAAATCGAGATCGTCTTCGACCGCAACAAGTCCGCCATCTACGCGCTCTACAGCCGCGCGCTGCGCGAGCAGCCCGAACTGCAGGGCAAGGTCGTGGTGCAGCTCACGATCGCGCCGACCGGCGAGGTCACCGACGCCCGCATCGTCTCGAGCGAGCTGAATGACGCCGAACTCGAGCGCAAGCTCATCGCCCGCATCCGCATGTTCCGGTTCGAGGACAAGGAGGTCGAGGCGATGACGACCACCAAGCCCATCGAGTTCTTCCCGGCCTGACCCCGGCCCCGCGAGCCGATTGATCCACGTCAAGGCGGCTGCGCCCTTTCCGCGTATGCTGGCCTGCGTACCGGGAGGGCAATCATGCGCATCAATCGACGGACGGGGATCCTGGGCCTCGGGATCGCGCTGACGGCCGCCGTCAGCCTCGCCGCCGGGAGCGATCCGGTCGCGGTGCACCGGGCCGAAGCAGCGGCAGGCGGAAAGCCGGACGGCAGCGCAGTTGCAGGCGGGCGAGAAGGCCTACCAGTCGGCCTGCCTCGCCTGCCACCAGGCCGACGGCAAGGGCCTTCCCGGGGCGTTCCCGCCGCTCGCCGGCTCCGACTACCTGAAAGCCGACAAGCACCGCGCGATCAAGAACGTGCTGCAGGGACTCACGGGCCCCGTGGTCGTGAACGGCGCGACCTTCAACTCGGTCATGCCGCCGATGTCGCAGCTCTCGGACGACGTGATCGCAGACGCGCTGACCTACGCCATGAACACCTGGGGCAATGCCTTCGGCGTCGTCTCCGCGGCCGAAGTCGCCGCCGTGCGCGCGGGCCCGAAGCCGAAGCAGACCGCGCAGTCGCCCACGGAACACCCGGCCACGACGGTCGCGGAACTCAAGTACCAGGGCGCGCCGTCCGCGGTCGGCCAGGCCGCCGGCGAGATCGAGATGGTCGTCTCCCCGGGCGCTCCTGCCATGTCGCGGCCCGAGTTCGAGCGCGCCACGAAGATCTACTTCGAGCGCTGCGCCGGCTGCCACGGCGTGCTGCGCAAGGGCGCGACCGGCAAGCCGCTCACGCCGGACATCACCCAGGCCAAGGGCACCGACTACCTGAAGGTGTTCATCAACTACGGCTCGCCGGCCGGCATGCCGAACTGGGGAACTTCGGGGGACCTGACGGCCGAGGACGTCGACCTCATGGCGCGCTACGTGCAGCACGTGCCGCCGATGCCGCCCGAGTACGGCATGCCGGAGATGCGTGCGAGCTGGAAGCTGCTCGTTCCGCCGGCCGAGCGCCCGACGCGGAAGATGAACGACTACGACATCGAGAACATCTTCGCGGTCACGCTGCGCGATTCGGGCGAGGTGGCGCTGATCGACGGCCACAGCAAGGAGATCATCGTCGTCCTGCGCACCGGCTACGCGGTGCACATCTCGCGCATGTCGCACTCGGGCCGCTACATCTACACGGTCGGCCGCGACGCCAAGGTGGACCTGATCGACCTGTGGATGGAGAAGCCCGCGATCGTCGCCGAGATCAAGCTCGGCCTCGAAGCGCGGTCGGTCGAGACCTCGAAGTACAAGGGCTTCGAGGACAAGCTCGCGATCGGCGGCACCTACTGGCCGCCGCAGTTCACGGTCATGGACGGCGAGACGCTCGAGCCGGTCAAGATCTACTCGACGCGCGGCATGACCGTCGACACGCAGGAGTACCACCCGGAGCCGCGCGTGGCCGCCATCGTCGCCTCGCACGAGCACCCGGAGTGGATCGTCAACGTCAAGGAAACCGGACAGATCCTGCTCGTCAACTACCAGGACGTGGACAACCTGCAGGTCACCCAGATCGGCGCCGCGCGCTTCCTGCACGACGGCGGCTGGGACCGCACGCTGCGCTACTTCCTGACCGCCGCGAACCAGTCGGACAAGATCGCCGTCGTGGACTCGCGCGAGCGCAAGCTGACGGCGCTCGTGGACGTCGACAAGATCCCGCACCCGGGCCGCGGCGCCAACGTCGAAGATCCGAAGTTCGGCCCGGCGTGGATCACGAGCGCGCTCGGCAACGAGAAGATCACCTACATCGGCACCGACCCCGACAAGCATCCCGAGCACGCCTGGAAGGCCGTGCGCGTGCTGAAGGGGCAGGGCGGCGGCTCGCTGTTCGTCAAGTCGCACCCGCACTCGAACAACCTGTACGTCGACACGCCGCTGAACCCGGACCCGAAGATCAGCCAGAGCGTCGCCGTGTTCGACGTAAGGAACCCGGACGCGGGCTTCGAAGTGCTGCCGATCGCGGAGTGGGCCAACGTGGGCGAGGGACCGAAGCGCGTCGTGCAGCCGGAGTTCAACAAGGCCGGCGACGAAGTCTGGTTCTCGGTCTGGAACGGCATGAACCAGCAGTCCGCGCTGGTGATCGTCGACGATCGCACGCGCAAGCTGAAGGCGGTCATCAAGGACCCGCGGCTCGTGACGCCGACCGGCAAGTTCAACGTCTACAACACCACGCACGACATCTATTGAGCGAGTCCGTCGCCCTGCTGGTCTGCCTGGCGGCCGTGGCGGGCGGGGCGGCCGCGGCGCCGCCCGCGGAACTCGAGACGGTGACCGTCGTCGGCAAGCGCCCCGAGCCGCTCCAGCACGCGGCGGCGGCGGTATCCGTCGTCACGGCCAGCCAGATCGAGGCCCTCGTCGCCCTGGACATGTCCGACCTGCTGCGGCGGGAGCCCGGGGTCTCCATGCCGCGCGATCCCCAGCGTTTCGGCACGACCGGCGTCACCGTGCGCGGCATCGGCGGCAACCGCGTGCACATCGAGACCGATGGCGTGCCGGGCGCAAGGGGCTTTTCGATCGGCAGCTTCGCCAACACCGGGCGCCAGTACACGGACCTCGAGCTCGTCGAGCGGGTCGAGCTCCTGCGCGGCCCGGCGTCGGCGCTCTACGGCAGCGACGCGATCGCCGGCGTGCTGGCGACGACCACGTTCGACCCGTCGGATTTCCTTGCCGCCGGCGACGATTCCGTGCTGCGCATGCGCGTCGGCTATGCGGACGACGACGGCTCGGCGCTTGCCGGATTGACCGGCGCGATGCGCGCCGGGGCGTTCGAGGGACTGCTCGGCTTCGCGCACCGGGACGCGGGCGAGATCGAGCACGCGGGCGGCCCGCCGCCGCCGAATCCGCGCGACTATGAGTCCGATGCGGTGCTTGCCCGCGCCGTCCTCGCAGCCGGGGAGCACCCGCTGCGGCTCACCGCGCAGTGGAACCGGGAGCGCGTCCGCACCGACGTGGATGCCCTCGAGCTCTCAGGCGGCCGTTTCGCCAATACCGTGCTGCTGGAGGGCGATGACCGCGCGGAGAATGCCGGCCTGCTGCTCGACCAGGACTTCAGCGGCGCCGCCGGCCTCGACTTCGCCGTCTGGCGCGCGTACTGGAACGAGACGGACATCCTGCAGCGCACGCACGAGGAGCGGCGCGCCGTGCCGCCGGCGTTGCCGCCGCTCGCGATCGAGCGTGAGTTCAGCTACGACGAGCGCGTGACGGGCGGCGAGCTGACTGTGGGCAGGGAGGTCGCGGCCGGCGCGGGCACGCACCGCCTGCTCGGCGGGTTCGAGCTGCTCGAGCAGCGCGTCACCCAGCACCGCGACGGCCTGCAGACCAACCTCGACACCGGGCAATCGACGAGCACGATCCTCGGCGAGTCGCTGCCGGTGCGCGACTTCCCGGTCTCGCGGATCCGCGAGGCAGGCGTTTATCTCCAGGACGAATGGCGGCCCGGGGACGGCGACTGGTCGCTGATTCCCGCGCTGCGCGGCGATTGGTACCGCCTCGAGCCGCGCGTCGATGCGCTGTATGCCGAGGACAACCCGAGCGAGCCTCCGGTGTCGATCGAGGAGACCTCGATCTCGCCCAAGCTTGGCGTCGTCTGGCGTGTCGGCAGCGGCGCGACGGCATACCTGCAGTACGCGCACGGATTCCGCGCTCCGCCCTTCGACGACGTCAACATCGGTTTCGACCTGCCGCAGTTCAACTACCGCGCGATCCCGAACCCGGACCTCGAGTCCGAGCGCAGCGACAGCGTCGAGCTGGGACTCAGGTTCGGCAGCGACGCCGTCCAAGGCAGCGCCGCGGTGTTCGCCGGCCGCTACCGCGACTTCATCGAGTCGCGCGTGAACATCGGCGTGGATCCCGAGACCGGGACGACGCTGTTCCAGTCGCAGAACCTGGCGAGCGCGGAAATTGCGGGCCTCGAGGCCGCGCTCGAGTTCGCGCTGGGCGCCTGGCACCCGGCGCTCGCGCGCTTCTCGGGCAGCCTGACCGCGAGCTGGACGGACGGCGAGGACACCTCGACCGGGGACCCGATCAACAGCGTGGACCCGCCGCGCGGCATGCTCGGCCTGCACTACGATGCCTCGGGCGGCGCCTTCGGCGCGAGCCTTGAGCTGACGGTGGTCGGCGCCAAGCACGGCGTCGACGAGTCGTCCGGCCCGCTGTTCCGCCCGGACGGGCACGAGGTGCTGGACCTGCGCCTGCAGTGGCGGCCGCACCCGCGCATCACGGCGAACCTCGGCCTGTTCAACCTGACCGACGCCGCCTACCACGAATGGTCGGCCGTGCGCGGACTCGCGCCGACCGACCCCCTGCTGCCCCTGTACCGCGAGCCGGGCCGCAATTTCGCCGTCACGGTGACCGCCACGCTCGACTGACGACCTGCAGCGCCGCACGGTTCCGCGGGCAGCGCCAAAACGCTAACATGCGCGTCCGCGAACCCCGCCGGAGGCCATGTGCAGATCGCCCGAAACAAGGTCGTATCCATCCATTACACGCTGCGCGACGAGCAGGGCACGGTCATCGATTCCTCGAGCGGCCGCGGGCCGCTCACCTACCTGCACGGCAAGGGCAACATCATCCCGGGCCTGGAGCAGGCGCTCGACGGCAAGGGCGCCGGGGACAAGCTCGACGTGACCGTGGCTCCCGAGAAGGGCTACGGGGTGCGCGACGAACGCCTGGTGCAGATCGTCCCGCGCAGCGGGTTTCCAGCCGGCACCGAGCTCAATCCCGGCACGCGGTTGCGGACCAACGGACCGAAGGGACCGCGGATCGTGACCATCACGAAGGTCGAGCGGGACTTCGTGACGGTCGACGGCAATCATCCGCTCGCGGGGCGGACCCTGCACTTCGCGGTCGAGGTTGCCGAGGTGCGCAAGGCGACGCACGAGGAAGTCGCACACGGGCACGCGCACGGGCCGGGCGGCCACCATCACTGATCCCCGCCCGCGGGGCACCGCGTGATCCACCGGCACAACCTGCAGTTTCCCGAGAAGGACACGGCACTCCGCGAGGACGTGCACGCCCTCGGCGGGCTGGTCGGCGAGGTGTTGCGCGACCAGGGCGGCGAGCGGCTGTTCGACGCGGTCGAGGGCGACCGGCTGGCCGCGATCGGGCGCCGCGAGGGCAAGGCGGACAGCACGGCCCTGCTGGTCGCGCGCACCGCGGGCCGCGAGGCAGGAGAGGCACGCGACCTGATCCGCGCCTTCAGCGCGTGGTTCGAGGTCGTCAACCTCGCCGAGCGCGTGCATCGCGTCCGCCGCCGGCGCGAATACCTCCTGCGCAACGACCGGCCGCAGCCGGGCGGCATCGGCGACTGCATGTACAAGCTGAAGCGCGCAGGCTACGACGCGCAGCAGGTGCTGGACCTGCTCTCCGGCGTCACGATCTACCCGGTCTTCACCGCGCACCCGACCGAGTCCATGCGGCGCACGATCCTGCGCAAGCACCAGCAGATCGCCGACATGATGATCGAGCGGCTGGACCCGACGCTGACGCCCTTCGAGCGCCGCTCGCTCTGGGAGCGCATCCGCATGGAGGTCACGTCGGGCTGGCAGACCGAGGCCCATCCGCGCGAGCGCCTGACGGTCGCCGACGAGCGCGAGCACGCGCTCTTCTACCTCGCGGAGGTCGTCTACCGCGTGGTCCCGGCGCTCTACGAGGAGATCGCGCTCTGGATGCAGACCGTGTTCGGCCTGCCGCCGGAGCTCTCGCGCATGCCGCTCATCCTGCGCTTCGGCAGCTGGGTGGGCGGCGACATGGACGGCAATTCCGAGGTGCACGCGAAGGCGATCCGCGAGACGCTCATGCGCCAGCAGCAGCGCGTGATCTCGGCCTACTTCCAGGAGTGCCGGTCGCTCGCCGACAAGCTTTCGCAGAGCGCCGGCCGGGTGGCCGCGAGCAGCGAACTGGAGGCGCGCATCGCCGAGTACGACATCCTGCTGCCCAGGGCGCGCGAGGCCGCCTCGACGCGGCACGATCGCATGCCGTACCGAATCTTCCTCGCGCAGGTGGCCGAGCGGCTCCGGACCACCTACGAAGGCCGGCCCAACCACTACGAGTCCGCGGACCAGTTCGTGCGCGACCTCCAGCTCGTCGTGGCGAGCCTCAAGGCCAATCATGGCCGGCACGCGGGCCTCTTCCCGGTCGAGCGACTGCAGTGCAGGGCGCTCACCTTCGGGTTCCACCTGGCGACGCTGGACGTGCGCCAGCATGCGGAAGTGCACCGCGAGGTCGTCGCGCAGGGACTCGGCCGCGCGGACTGGGCGGACCTGCCGGCCGCCGAGCGCAGCCGCGCGCTGTGCGAGTCCATCGCGCGTGACCGCGGTCCCACGGCCGGATTCGATGCCACCGGGCGGCGCACGCTCGCGGTGTTCGAGGCGATGATCCAGGGCCGCAACAAGTTCGGCGAGCGCGCAGTCGGCGACTACGTCGTCAGCGGCACGGAGTCGGCCGACGACGTCCAGTCCGTGCTGCTGCTGGCGCGCTGGGCCAACATCACGGACCGCGATAGCGGCGAGGTGCCGCTCGACGTCGTGCCCGCGCTCGAGTCGGTGCAGGCGCTCGAAGGGGCGGGCGCCGTGCTGAAATCGCTGCTGGCCGAGCCCAGCTACCGCCGCCACCTGGCCGCGCGCGGCGGCCGGCAGGGCGTGCTGCTCGGCTATTCCGAGAGCAACCAGGCGGTCGGCATCGCCGCCTCGCGTCACGCGATCTACCAGGCGCAGGTCGAGCTCGTGGCAGCCGCTGCCGAGGCGGGCATCGACCTCGCGCTCTTCTACGGCCGCGGCGGCCCGTCGAGCCGCGGCGGCGGGCCGATCGAGCGGCTGGCCGAGGACGCGCCCGACGGCGCGACGCGCGGGCGACTGCGCGCGACCGAGCAGGGCGAAGGCATCAGCAACAGCTACGGCCTCAGGCGCATCGCACTGCGCAGCTTCGAGAAGGCGGTGTTCGCGGTGGCGATGGACCGCATCGAGCAGCCGCGGCCGGCGCAGCGCGAGCGGGAACTGCGCGCGCTCATGGGCAGCATCGCCGCGGCGAGCGCGGCCCGCTACCGCGCGCTCGTGCACGAACGACCCGGGTTTGCGCAGTTCTTCCGCGAAGTGACGCCGATCGACGTGATCGAGCGCATGCAGATCGGCGGACGCGTGGCCGACCGGGCGGGCGAAGGCGTCGCTGCCTTCCGGCCGGTACCCTGGGTCTATGCCTGGATGCAGAGCCGGCACGTGCTGCCCGGCTGGTACGGCGTCGGGACCGGGCTCGAGGCCGCAGTGCGCGAGCACGGCGTCGACGCGCTCAAGGCCGCGCTCACGGACTGGACCTTCCTCGCGCACCTGCTGGACGACGTCGAGCTCGACCTGGTGCGCGCGGACCTCGACATCGCGGCGCACTACGAGCAGCTCGCGACCGGCGACATCGGCGGAATCACCGCCGAGATCCGCAACGAGCACGCGCTCGCGAAGCGCTGGGTCACGGCGATCAAGGGCGAGGCCGACCTGCTCGACAGCCGCCCGGCGCTGCAGCGCGCGACCGTGCTGCGCTCGCCCTACGGCGACCCCATTCACCTGATGCAGGTCGACCTGTTGCGCCGCTGGCGTGCGGGCGGCCGCGCCGACGCGGCGCTCTTCGACGCGCTGCTGGCGAGCGTCTCGGGGATAGCGCTCGCGCTGCAGGCGACCGGCTGATGTCGGCGCCGCAGCGCAGCGTCTGCGTCTACTGCGCGTCCAGCCAGGCCTGCGACGGCGGATACCACGACGTTGCGCGCAGGCTGGGTGGCCTGCTCGCTGCCGCGGGCTGCACGGTCGTCTACGGCGGCGGCCGCGCGGGCTCGATGGGCGCGCTGGCCGAAGGCGCGCTCGCGGCGGGCGGGCGCATCGTCGGCGTGATCCCGAAGTTCATGGTGGACCTCGAGTGGGGGCACGACGACCTCACCGAGCTGCACGTCGTCGAGGACATGCGCACGCGCAAGCACGAGATGCTGACGCGCGCCTCCGCCGTCGTCGCGCTGGCGGGCGGCCCCGGCACGTTCGAGGAACTCTTCGAGGCGATCACGCTGAAGCGGCTCGGCCTCTACCTCGGCCCGATCGTCATCGTGAACACGCAGGGCTACTACGACGCGCTCCTCGCGCAGCTCGACGCGGCGATCGCCGGGCGGTTCCTGGACGCGCGCCACGCGACCATGTGGACGGTCGTCGCCGGGCCCGAAGACGTGCTGCCCGCGATCGAGTCCGCGGCGCCCTGGGGCGCCGACAGCCGCGATTTCGCGGTCGTGCGCTGATTCGGATAAAATCCGGCGCATGAGCAACGAAAGACCCCTGGAAGCGCAGATGAGCGCGGATGCGCTCTATCGCGAGGAAACCTTCACCGACCAGCGTGTCGGCACGGTGCGGCGCATGTCGCCGGTGAAGTCGGACGGCAGCGACGACCCGTCGCGCCCGGCCATTTTCATCGGCCAGGCGACGGTCATGACGCCGATGGGCTCGCTGCCGCTGTCCTTCGAGTTGCCCGCGAAGACGCTGGCCGAGGCCGTTTCGCAGTTCGGCCCGGCGGCGCAGCAGGCGATCGAGGAAGCCGCCCGCGAGCTGCAGGAACTGCGCCGCCAGGCGTCCTCGTCGATCGTCATCCCCGAGGCCGGCGCCGCCTCGCTCAAGGGGATGGGCGGGAAGGGCGGGATTCAACTGCCGTAGTGCGTAGAGCAGGAGGGGTCTGACCCCTTCAGCGAACGTTTTTCCCGCATTCGGTGACGGCGTGAAGCTGAAGGGGTCAGACCCCTTCGTGGTGTCTCTCAGCGGTAGTGCTTGCTCAGCCAGTCGTGGACTTCCTGGTAGAAGTAGCGGCTGTTCTCGCCTTTCAGGATCCAGTGGTTCTCGTCCGGGAACAGGACCAGCCGGCTCTCGACCTGCTGGCGCTGCAGGACGGTCCAGAACTCCAGGCCGTTGTTGTACGGCACGCGGAAGTCGCGCTCGCCGAAGGTCACGAGGATCGGCGTCTTCAACTTCTTCGAGTGCCAGAAAGGACTCTGGTCACGCCACGCGGTTTGCCCATCCCAGGGCGGGCCGCCGAGGGTTCGCTCGCGCGAATAGGCGATGTCGCTCGTGGTCCACTGCGTCTTGAGGTCGTAGAGCCCCGCGTGGCTCACCAGCGCGCGATAGCGGTCGGTCGAGACCGCGAGCCAGTTCGCGAGGTGGCCGCCGTAGCTCGCGCCGCCCGCGGCCTGGCGGCTCGCGTCGATGTACGGGTAGCGGCGGATCGCCTCGTCGGCCGCCTGGTTGATGTCGTCGGCCGGGTCCCTTGAGCGGGTCGCCCTGGATCGACTGCGCGAAGGCCTCGCCGAAGCCGGTCGAGCCGCGGTAGTTCGTCATCAGCACGACGTAGCCCGGCGCGGCGAGCAGGTGGTAGTTCCAGCGCAGGAAGAACTCGTCCTTGTACATCAGGTGCGGGCCGCCGTGGATCAGCACGAACAGCGGGTACTTCTTCGCGGGGTCGAAGCCGGGCGGCAGCGCGATCATGTTGTGGATGCGCGCACCGCGCTTCGACTTGAACCAGAACTCCTCGATCGGGCGCCAGTCGATCGCGGCGACGCGCTCGGCGTTGAATGCCGAAAGCGCGCGGCGGGCACCGTCCGCGGCCTCGATGCGCGTCACCTCGGGCGGGCTCACGGCGCTGCCCCAGTTGGCGACGATCACGGGCGCATCCTCGGCGCCGCCGACCTGGAGTCCCGACAGGTTCCCGGAGTCGAGGCTGCCGACTTCGCGCACTTCGCCGCCCGCGGCGGATACGGAGAACAGGCGCTCGCGGCCGTCGTGCTCGGCGAGCAGGTAGACCGTCTCGCCGTCCGGGCTCAGCCGGAAGCTGCCGACCGAGCGTTCGAATCCGGGCGCCACGGGCCGCGGCACGGGGTTCGCCCAGTCGAACCGCATCAGCCGGTCGTCGTTGTAGACGAACTTCGTCCGCGGCGTCGCGCGGGCGTAGAGCGCGGAACCGTCCGGCGCGAACTGCGGCTGCGAGTAGCTCGCCTCGTCACCCGTGATGCGCCTTGGCTCGCCGCCGCCCGCGGGCATCGCGTAGAGCGACTGCTGCACGAGCGCACGCGCGGACGCATCGCGCGCCGTGGTCGCGGTGAAGACGATGGTGCCCCCGTCGGGCGACCAGGTCGCGTCGATGATGTCGCCATCGGTGTCGAGATCGCCGCCGAATCCCGGCGCGCCGCGCAATTGCGTGCCCGCGAGCAGGTCGCGTGCCGCGGATCCGTCGCCGAGCGACTGGACCATCAGCGTCGGCCGGCGCTCGTCGAGCCAGCGGTCCCAGTGGCGGATGGGGAACTGCTCGTACACGCGGGCGTTGTACTTGCGGGCTTTCTTCTCATCGATCCGCGCGCGGTTGTCGGCGTCCGTCGTCGCACCTGGATACGTCATGCTCGTGAACAGGATCGCCCCGCCATCCGGTCGCCACTCGGGGCGGCTCGCGCCGGTCGAAACCTGCGTCACGCGCTCTGCCTCGCCGCCCGCGAGGTCGAGCACGTAGATCTGCGCCTCGTCCTGGCCTTCGCGCTTGGCCGAGAAAGCGATGCGGCGCGAGTCCGGGCTCCAGGCGGCGCCGGACTCCGCGCCGGTCGATTGCGTGAGCCTGCGCGGCGGCGCGCTGCCGTCCGCCGGGACGAGCCAGAGGTCGCTCGACTTGGCGGCATCGTCATAGGCGGGCTCGGTGACCGTGACGACGACCAGCCGGCCGTCCGGGGACAACACCGGCGCGCCGACTCGCTTCATGAGCCAGACGTCCTCGTGGGTGATCGGCCGCCTGGGCGCGCCCTCCTGGGCAAAGGCCGCGAAGGCGACGAGGCAGAGGGCGACGAACAGTCCTTGCGATTTCATGCGTGTCCTCGGGTCAGGAATGCCACTGGCGCGCGCAGACGTTCTGCAGCTGCCAGGGCTGGTCGGGAATCAGGTCCTCGCTGAACAGTTCGCCGCGGCCCTGCAGCGGCGTCCAGTCCGTGTAGGCGCCGACGAGCGACCCGAGATAGGGTCGCGCAATGTCGAGCACCGCGCGGAAGTCGAGCTGGTCCGCCTCGCGCAGTCCTTCGGCCGGGTTGCGGATCGCCCAGATCGTGGCGCCCAGCGCGCCGGCCGCGACCTGCAGGCAGGTGGCGTTGGTGTACGGCACGTGGCGGCGCGCCTCGGCGATCGAGAGCTGCGAGCCGAACCAGTAGGCATTCTTCGCGTGCCCGGCGATCAGGACGCCGAGCTCGTCCATGCCGGTCACGATCTCGGCGCGGATGATGCGCCTGCGTCGGCTGCAGCGACCAGCCGCGGCCTTCGAGTTCCAGCGTCGAGAGCATCGCGTCGTCGCAGGGGTGGTAGACGAACATCACCGTCGGGCGGTAGTCGAACTTGGTTCCCTGCCGCAGCGAGAGGTAATCGGCGATCGAGAACACCTCGTCGTGCGTCATCAGCAGGCCCTGGAAGCCGCCGGACGAGGGCAGCCAGCTGCGTGCGTAGGTCGCGCCGCCGGGCCGGTGCATGTAGACCGAGCCGCAGCGCGGCCGGTGCCAGTGCGAGCCCGGCGGTTTCCTGGACTCCGCGGTGCCGAGCGAGAGTTCCGAGGGCTGCATCAGTTCGTCCACGAAGCCGTCGATCGACCAGGTGTTCACGAATTCGTTCGGCCGCTTCGGCCGGTCGGTCGCCTGGGTGTCGCGCTCGGAGACCTGGATCAGCGTGACGCCGAGGTCGCGGGCGAGCGTCGCCCAGCCGGGCTGGTCGCCCGGCAGCTCCGAGGTCCTGCCGAGGCCGCTCGCGAGGTCGAGCAGCGCCTGCTTGACGAAATGCGAGACCAGGCCGGGATTCGCACCGTGGTCCACCACGGCGGTCGGCGCGCCGGGCTTGAGCCGCCGGCCGAGTTTCTGCATCTCCTCGCGCGTGCGGTAGTTGGTGCGCTCGCGCATCGTCAGCATCGGGTTGTCGAACACGCCGGGCCAGGGCTCGATCGAGGTGTCGACGTACAGCACGCCGTGCGATGCGCACCACTCGACGAGATCGAGGCTCGAGACGTCCACCGACAGGTTGAGCAGGAGGTCGCCCGCCTTGAGGCGCCTGCGCAGCTCGCGCTGGTAGGTCGCGGGCTTCAGGTGGCAGTGCACGAACCTCGCCTGGTTCGCGGCCGCGAGCGCGCGGCCCTGTTCGCTCGCCTCGAGCACCGTGAGTCCGTCCTCGGGCAGGGTCAGGTGGCGACGCAGCAACGGCAACATGGCCTGGCCGATGCTGCCGCAGCCCAGCATCAGCACGCGGCCGGAAAACTCGGCAGTTTCGATGCGTTGGCCCCCCACAGCGTGACCCTAGCAAAGTGCCGGCCCGCACGCACGTTGGTGCATAATCCGGCGCATGCACACGAAACGTCTTGCGGTCTTCTTCGCGTTATCGGCCTGCTGCGCGCTCGGCGCCGCGACCGCGGCGGACCTGCCGCGCAGCCCGGCGCCGAAGGACGTGGAGCTCTATTTCATCTCGCCGAAGGATGGCGAGACCGTGACGGGCCCGGTGACCGTGCGCTTCGGCCTGCGCGGCATGGGCATCGCGCCTGCAGGCGTCGCGATGGAGAACACCGGTCACCATCACCTGCTGATCGACGCCGCGCCGCCGGCCTTCAACATGCCGGTCCCCGCGGACGCGAATCACGTGCACTTCGGCAAGGGCCAGACCGAGGCCCAGGTGACGCTGGCGCCGGGCAAGCACACGCTGCAGCTCCTGCTCGCGGACCACCTGCACATCCCGCACGACCCGCCGGTCATGTCGAAGCCGATCACGGTCACCGTCAAGTAGCCGCCGGAGTCCCTCGCGATGAAACGCCTGTGCGTGACGCTGCTGCTCGTCCTGCCGATCGTCGCCGCCTGTGAACGCGAGCCGGACTACGACCTGCTCGTGCGCGGCGGAACCGTGTACGACGGTATCGGGAAGCCCCGGCTTCACGGGCGACGTCGCGATCCAGGGCGACCGCATCGCCTACGTCGGGCCGAAGGCGCCAGGCTCGGCGCGTCGCGAGATCGACGCTGCAGGCAAGGCCGTCGCGCCGGGCTTCATCAACATGCTCTCCTGGTCGACCGAGTCGCTGCTCGTCGACGGGCGCGGCCAGGGCGACCTGCGCCAGGGCGTGACGCTGCAGGTGATGGGCGAGGGCTTCTCCATGGGCCCGCTCACGCCGCCGATGAAGGAGGAGATGATCGCGAGGCAGGGCGACCTCCAGTACCCGGTCGAGTGGACGACGCTCGGCGAGTACCTGGAGACGCTCGAGAAGAAAGGCGTGTCGATGAACGTCGCCTCGCTGATCGGCGCGGTCAACCCGCGCATCATGCAGCTCGGCGAGGACGACGTGGACCCGACGCCGGAACAGCTCGCGGCGATGCAGGACATCGTCCGCCAGGCGATGGAGGAGGGCGCGCTCGGCGTCGGCACCTCGCTCATCTACGTGCCGGCCACGTTCGCCGAGACCGAAGAGCTGGTCGCGCTCACCTCGACCGCGGCGCGCTGCGGCGGCATCCACATGACCCACATGCGCAGCGAAGGTGCGGGGTTGCTCGAGGCCGTCGACGAGACCATCGACATCTCGCGCCGCTCGGGTGCGCCGACCGAGATCTATCACCTCAAGGCGGGCGGCGCGCGAGTACTGGCCGAAGATGGACGGCGCGCTCGAGCGGATCGAGGCGGCGCGCAAGGCAGGCCTGCGCATCACCACGGACATGTACGCCTACCCGCGGGCGCCACCGGGCTCGACGCCGCCATGCCGCCCTGGGTGCAGGCGGGCGGCAACGAGGCCTGGTTCGCGCGTCTCGCGATCCGGCGGTGCGCAAGCGGGTCGCTCGCCGAGATGCGCGCGGAGCCGGTCGGCTGGGAAAACCTGATGCGCGCGGCGGGCGGCGCGGAGAACGTCCTGATCGTCGAGCTGCGCAATCCCGAGCTCAAGGCGAAATACATGGGCAAGACCCTCGCCGAAATCGCCCGGCTCCGCGGCACGAGCCCCGAGGAAGCGGCGATGGATCTCGTCGCCGAGGACAAGACCCGGGTCGGCACGGTGTACTTCCTGATGTCCGAGGACGAGGTGCGGCGCAAGGTCGCGCTGCCGTACATGAACTTCGGCTCCGACGCCGCGGCCCAGTCCGCGGAGGGCGTGTTCCTGAAGAGCGGCGCCCACCCGCGCGCCTACGGCAACTTCGCCCGCGTGCTCGGCCGCTACGTGCGCGACGAGAAGCTGACGACCCTCGAGGACGCGATCCGCCGCCTGACCTCGCACCCCGCGTCGGTGCTCAACCTGCGCGAGCGCGGCAGCCTCAGGGAAGGGTACTTCGCCGACGTCGTCGTGTTCGACCCCGCGACGATCCAGGACCACGCGACTTTCGCGGAGCCGCACCAGTACTCGACCGGCGTCTCGCACGTGATCGTGAACGGCGGCCTCGCGCTCGAGAACGGCGAGCCGACCGATGCGCGGCCCGGCCGCTTCGTGCGCGGACGCGCCTGGACGGGCGCGGAAGGCGGCGGCTGCCGCGCGACGGCCGCGGACTGGGACTGGCCCAGGGTCAACTGATTGCCGCCCGTCGAGTTCCTGATCTTCGGCGTCACGCTGGCGGGCGTCGCGCTGTTCCATCGGCGGGCGCTGCCGATCGCGGCGGCGGGCCTCGCCGCGGTCATCGCCTGCGAGTGGCTCGTCACGTCGTTTCCGCCCGGTCCCGGCGCCGCCGGCCTCGCGGCCCACTTCGCGCACGAATGGGTGATCCTGGTCAATCTGCTGCTGCTGCTGGTCGGCTTCGCACTGCTGGCCGCGCACTTCGAGGCGAGCGGCCTGCCGAAGGTGTTCCCCGCCTGGCTTCCTGACGACTGGACCGGTGCCTTCGCGCTGCTCGCGATCGTCTTCGTCGTCTCCGGGTTCCTCGACAACATCGCCGCGGCCCTGATCGGCGGGGCGATGGCCCACACGCTGTTCCGCGGCCGCGTGCGCGTCGGCTACCTGGCCGCGATCGTCGCGGCCTCCAACGCCGGCGGCGCAGGCAGCGTGATCGGCGACACGACGACGACGATGATGTGGATCAGCGGCGTGCCGCCCGTCGAGGTCCTGCACGCGTACATCGCGGCGGCGGTCGCGCTCCTGATCTTCGGCGTGCCCGCAGCGCGCGCACAGCAGCGTTTCGCGCCGATCATCAAGGACCCGCCGCGCCGGCTGCACGTCGACTGGCCGCGCGTCGCGATCGTCGCCTTCATCCTCGTGTGCGCGGTCGCCGCGAACGTCGGCGTCAACGCGGCGGCGCCCGAATTGTCCGGGCGCTTTCCGGTCATCGGCGCCGCCGTGGCCTTCGCGATCGCCGTCACTGCGCCCTGGCGCCGACCCGACTGGAGCGTCCTGCCCGGCGCGGTCAAGGGCTCGATCTTCCTGCTCTGCCTGGTCGCGTCAGCGTCGCTGATGCCGGTCGAGTCGCTGCCTGCACCGTCCCTGCAGAGCGCCTTCGCGCTCGGCTTCGTGTCGGCATTCTTCGACAACATCCCGCTCACGGCGCTCGCGCTGAAGCAGGGCGGCTATGACTGGGGCGTGCTCGCCTACGCGGTCGGCTTCGGCGGTTCGATGCTCTGGTTCGGGTCCTCGGCCGGGGTCGCGATCTCCAACATGTTTCCGGAGGCGCGCTCGACGGGACGCTGGCTGCGGGAAGGCTGGCTGGTTGCCGTCGCGTACGTCGCGGGATTCGCCGCGCTCATCCTGGTGCTGGGCTGGAATCCGCACCCTTGACCAGCAACGCGTAGCGGTGCCCCGAGCCGATCCGTGAAAGCGGCGCGGTGGCCACCAGCCGTGCGCCGTTTGCGCGTGCGAGCGCAGCGACCTCGGAGGACGTCAGGGCGGGCTTGCGCGGCTTGGCGGCTGAAGGGGTGGCGCAGCCGCCAGGTCAGGTGCTTGAGCGAGTGCCGGTCGAAGTAGGTGACGATCGCGAAGCGGCGCGAGACGCGCAGCAGCTCGGCGAACAGGCGCTCGCGCTCGACCTGCGTCGGCAGGTGATGCGAGAGCCGCACGCAGACCACGCCGTCCACGCTGTCGTTGCGCAGGGGGATGTGGAACGCGGACGCAGTCATCCAGACCCGGGGCACGTCGAGCTTCGATGCATGCCGGCCGTAGCGGACCTGCCCGACGGCGATGTCGGCCTCGATGACCAGGTCCGTCGCATCGGCGAACGCATGCGTCAGTCGGCCGCCGCCGCAGGGAATCTCGAGGATGGCCTGCGAGCGTCCGACGCGGCGCATGAAGCGCCGGATGAGCCGGCTTTCGCGCGGCGTCACGCCGAGCTTCAGCGGCCGCCGGCGGAACTGCAGGTTGTACTCGGCCGCCTGCGCGAGGTCCTGGAATTCGTCCTGGTACTCCGTGCCCTGTTCGGAATCCTGCGACACCCCCCAGGTCTCGGAGCCGCCCCGCAGCGCGAGCAGGGCGATGCCGTCCTCGACGGGATAGCGCGCATCGCAGCCTTCGCAGCGGATCCAGTCCGGGCCGACGGTCAGCGGATCGCGGCAGTTCGGGCAGGCGAGCAGGCGCTCGATGGCGGAGATGCCGGTGCAGTCCTGGGTCACGTCCGCCATTATCCCCCGGCTGCCGCTCAGAAGCTGCGTTTCGTCTTCACCAGGAACTGCACCTGGTCGACGGTTCCGCGGCCCGTCGAGCGGGAAGGCGACGTCGATGTGCAGGACGTTGCCGAGCGCTGAACTCGTGCTGCCGAGCCGGAGCCCGAAGCCGACGTCCTTGAGCAGTCCGTAGTTCTCGCTCGGGCCGAGCGGCGTCTCGCCCCAGGCGCGGCCCATGTCGAAGAACACGGCGGCGCCGACGCGGCGAGTTGCCAGAGCGAGTACTTGGTGAAGTAGCGCTGTTCGAGGGTCATCAGCGCCGTGCCGCTGCCGGACTGGAACCGCAGCGGATACCCGCGCAGGCCCGTATCGCCGCCGATCGCGAGCTCGTGGTCGGCGTCGAGTGCGTGACCCTGCCGCCGCGGACAGTCCCGCGAAGAATACGCCGCGCGCCCCCGTCGGATGGTAGTAGCGCAGCCCCGCGGACAGCAGCCCGTCGGCGATGGAGCCGCCTTCGAGGCGCGTCGTCAGCTTGAGGTCGGCGAACAGCGCATCGTCGTCCGCGATGCGCCAGCCGCGGCTCGCCTCGGCATGCGCGAGCAGGGCATCGCGGTCGGCGCCCAGCGCCGGCGCCGACCAGCCGACCTCGAGCGCGTAGCGGGTGCCGAAGAGCTGGTCCTCGGTGCGCGCGATCTGGTCGCGGTTGCTGATCGTCTCGTAAGTCGTCCTGCACGCCCTCGAAGCGCAGGAACGGGTAGTCCAGGCGGCGATCCGCGGGCAGGATGGCGGGCATCGCCTCGTCGGGCGCTGCGTCGAAGGTCGCATGCTCGCGGCGAAAGCCCGTCGTGACGCGACGCGACCAGCCATTGCTCAGGCCGTCGGACCAGCCGTACTCGGACTTCGCCGAATTCCGTCTGCCGTCCGTAGCCGGCGACGCGCTCGCCGAGCCGATAGACGGGCTCGACGGACTGGTCCTGCTGCAGCGCCGTGCCGAAGCTCCAGCGCGTGTCGAGGGAATAGAAAGGCCGCTCGAGCTCGACGCGCCAGCCATGGCCGTCGTTGCTGTCGCTGAAGGCGACGTCATGGACCCAGCGGCTGCCGCGCACGCCGGGGTCGCGCCAGTGCACCGTGTAGGAAGTGCGGTCGGTGTCGCTCGCGAGCTCGAAGGTGAGCTGCTTGCCGCGGCCGAACAGGTTCAGTTCCTCGAGCTTGATGCCGCCCGAGTTACTGCCGCCGCTGCGCTCGAAGCTGACGCCCGGGTTCGTCGTCCAGACCTCTCGCGCGCTCACCTCGAGGTCGACCAGGCCGTCGTGACAGTCCACGGCCTTCACGTCGGGTTCCCGGATGTAGCGCAGGTCGCGCAGGTTGCGTTCGGTCTCCTCGACGAGCCGCTCCGAGACCGGCTCGCCCCGGGAGAACAGGAGCTGGGATTCGATGACGGAGTCCCGCGTGTCGACGTGGAGCTTGTTGGCAAGCCCGTACAGCACCGGGAGTTCCCCGTCGGAACCCGCTTCGAAGATCGGCAGGTTGCGGACCTTGATCTTCCCGATCCGGTAACCCTGCGCCTCCAGTTCCTGCATGGGCGCGCAGGGCTCGGCAGCCGCGGCGCCGGACAGGCAGGCGAGGCAGGCTGCGGCCAGCCACCGCTGCCGGTGCGCCGGGAGTTTCGTTTGGGGCACGACGTTGGACGGCGCCCGGGGCGCCGACCAATCGCCGGTTCAGGTTAGGCCGACCGCCACCGCGGGCTGCGCGAAAGGCGTGCGGGATTCGAGCCAGGCCCAGAGCGCGTCCCACTGCTGCAGTTCCGGGTGCACGCGCGCCGGGTTCAGGTCGTGCAGGCCGAGCCCCTGCTCGTTGGCGTAGACATAATGCTGCGAGTCGCGCAGCGTCGTCACGACCGGGATCTGCATCTGGTCGAGGAACCGCATCAGCGTGCGGAAGATGATCGTATTCGGCTTGACCCGGTTTGCGACCACCGCGAGGCGATTTTCGCGGCGCTTGATCTTTCCCGAGATCAGCAGGTGACCGATCGTGCGCGAGCAGGCATGGATATCGGCGTCGGAGGGCATGACCGGCACCAGGACGGCGTCGGCGTCCCGCACGTGCTCGTTGAAGTCGTGGGGATGCATCGCCGCCGGCGTGTCCACCACGACCCGGTCGGTGCCGGGCGGCACGCGCAGCTGGAAGCTGCGGGTCACGCCGAGCGTGCGGGCATAGGCGGCGATGCCGTGGATCGGCGGCTGGTGCGGCGGAGCGCTTCTCGAGCCAGCGCGAGCTGGAGCCCTGGGGGTCGAAATCCATGAGGACCGGGCGGTAACCGCGCGCTGCGTACATGGCGGCGATGCCAGTCGCGATCGTTGACTTGCCCGAGCCACCCTTGGGGTTGAGCACGACGATGCGCAACATGAAGAATATACTACCTAGAAATACTTTCCTTGCCAATGACTTACGGGATCAAACCTAGAATCGTTATCGTTGGCGCCGGATTTGGCGGGCTGGCGGTCGCCCAGGGGCTCCGCGCGAGCGGCCGCCGACATCACCCTGATCGACCGGCAGAACCACCACCTTTTCCAGCCGCTGCTGTACCAGGTCGCGACCGCCGGACTCTCGCCGGCCGACATCGCCTGGCCGGTGCGCCACCTGATGCGCCGCCAGGCAAACACCCGCGTGCTGATGGGGGAGGTCCGGGCGGTCGATCCCGCGCGCAAGGTCGTCATGCTCGCGGGAGGGCCGGTCGCCTACGACTTCCTGGTCCTGGCCACCGGTGCGAGCCACGGCTACTTCGGGCGCGAGGAGTGGGCAGCCCATGCGCCGGGGCTCAAGACGCTCGACGACGCGACCGCCATCCGGCGGCGGCTCCTGCTCGCGTTCGAGCGCGCGGAAATGGCGTCGAACCCGGCGGAGGCGGCGCGGCTGCTGACCGTGGTGATCGTGGGCGGCGGCCCCACCGGCGTCGAGCTGGCGGGCGCCGTTGCCGAACTCGCGCGCCGCGCACTGGTGCGCGATTTTCGCGTCATCGACCCGCGGCAGACCCGCGTGCTGCTGGTCGAGGCGGGTCCGCGCCTGCTCGCGAACTTTCCGGAGGCGCTGTCGCGCTACACGCAGCGGGCGCTCGAGCGCCTCGGCGTCGAGGTGCGTCTCGGCCGCGCCGTGACGCATTGCGACGCCGGCGGCGTGCGCCTGGGCGACGAGTCGATCCGCGCCGGCACGGTCCTGTGGGCTGCGGGCGTGACCGCGTCGCCCGCGGCGCGCTGGCTCGGCGTCGAGCCCGACCGTGCGGGCCGCGTTCCCGTGACCGCGGACCTGCGCGCGCCGGGCCTGCCCGGACGTCTGGGTGATCGGCGACACGGCGCTCGCGAAGAATCCGGACGGAGCCTCGCAACCGGGCATCGCGCCGGTCGCGAAGCAGCAGGGCGCCTTCGTCGCGCGCGCGATCGAGGCGCGCCTCGCGGGGCGCGTGCCGCCGTCGCAGTTCGTCTACCGCGACCGCGGCCTGCTCGCGACCATCGGCCGCAAGGCCGCGGTCATCGCCTACAAATCGCTGCGCCTGAAGGGCTGGCCCGCGTGGTGGCTCTGGGGCGCGGCGCACGTGTACTTCCTCGTGAGCCTGCGCAACCGGCTGATCGTCGTCACGCAGTGGCTGTGGTCCTACGTCCTGTTCGAGCGTGGGGCACGGTCTGATCACCGGGGTTTCGCCTCGAGGCAGAGAAGCGAACGACTGAATCGGCCGGCAGCTTCGCGACCGGGCCCTCGACCGTGCCGAGATCGACGTCGTTCACGTAGTCCCGCACTGCGTAGCGTCGTGTTCGGCTCGAGGCCACGCAGCTCGACGGGTCCGGAGTGGCTTCGGCGCGTAGAAGGCGTAGTAGAGCGCATCACCCTTGCGCACCGACGTGCGCCTCGGGCCGGTCGAAGCCGATGTCATAGAGGCCGCCCAGGTACTCGCCCTCGGAGAGCCGCATCGCCTCGTAGAGCTTGACCCAGTGCGCCCAGGTCTTCTCGCGCTTCGGCTGAGGAGCAGCTCGCGGTCCTTGTCGCCCGGCGCGCCCGGCCAGGCGAAGTTGGTGCCGATCACGCCGCCGATGCCGAAGGTCGAGGCGAAGTCCTCGCCGCCGTCGCTCATCTCGACGTGATCGCCGAAGTAGGCGATGCCGTCGCCGGCGAGCGCCTTGAGCGTCTTGCCCTTGCTGCGGATCTGCCAGGAGCTTTCGGGATCCGAGGCGACGGTCATGTTGAGGTAGGGAAGCGTGAAGTAGGAGTAGCCGGTGCCGCAGGGGCAGATCTCGATCACCGCGGCCGGGTTCACGGCTTGCGCAGACGTCCCAGATTGCCTTGAAGAAGCCGGGCACGCCTTCGGGCGCGTCGGCAGGGGAGGCGTGCGCGTGCGTCGGGTTGAAGCATTCCGGTGCGGCATTGAGGTGCTGGCCGTCGATCTTGAGTCCGTCGAATCCCCACTCGCCGAGCGCTTTCGCACGAATGCGGCCGCGTCCGCGCGCACGCCGTCGACGGCGGGACAGAGGTACTGCGAGTCCCACCAGGTGATCGTGCGTGTCGAGCCGTCGGCGTTGCGCAGCAGCCATTCCGGGTGCTCGCGCGCGGCGCGCGAGCCGGCGTCCGCGCCCATCGGCGCCCACCAGAGCTGCGCCTTGAGACCCGCCGCATGGATGCGGTCCACGAGTGCCTTCATGTCGGCGTCGCCGGCCGGGAACTTGTCGCTGCGCGGCCGCCAGTCGCCGAGCGCGACCTGCCAGCCGTCGTCGAGCACGGCCCAGCCGAAGCCGAGCTGCTTGACGACCGGCAGCGTTTCGAACACCTGGTCCGGCGTGAATCCGCGTCCATAACCCCAGGCGCACCAGATCGGGTCGAAGGCGTCCTCCGGCGAGGTCGGCAGCCGGATACCCTGCGCCTGCATCGCCGAACCGTAGGCACGCAGCGTGCCGAAGTAATCGCCGTGGTGGACGGCGACGAAACTGCGGATCGTCTCCATGCGTCTCGCCGGGCGCGAGCGTGTGCTCGCGCTTCATCCGCAGCGAGAGCGTCACGTCGCCGCGACCGGCACGTTCGATCGGCAGCGCGACGAGCTTCGGCAGCAGCTCGACGTGGCCGATCGCGAGACCGACGTCGCGGCGCCAGACGTCGATGACCGGCGTGCCGCCGCCGTAGTCGGCAGTCGTTCATGCCGAGGTCGTTGCCCCGCGTGTAGCCGGGCTCGATCGGCAGCACCCAGTCCGGGCGCGACTCGTATGAGGCGCTCTGGTAGCGACCAGAACGCGGGTTCGTCGCGGCCGGGTGCCGGGCTCGAATGCGTAGCGGTGGCCGGTGAATCCGCGCACCTGCAGGGGCTCGGTCGCCTTCGTTCCGGTAGCGGGTCTTGAGGAACAGCCAGCCCGGGCGGCCTGCATAGGCGATGACCTCGACCTCCTTCACGAGTGAGCCTGAACGTCCCGCGAGGATCGTGCGGCGACCTTCGCCGAACGCATCCGAGACGCTGTCGCGTTCTGCGATTGCAGGGTGAACCCGCCGAATCTCGCCGGCAGCCGGTCTGCAGGGTTTCCGATTCCGTGAACGGGCCGAGCGCCGTTTCCGTGCCCGATCGTCGCGACCACGCGCGATTTCATCGCGCCGTCGAACTCGAGGCGGATACCGTCGCCCTGGACGGCGCCGCACTGCCAGGCGCAGCAGGGAAGAGACGGCGCGCGTTGTCGTGGTACACCTTGTCGATCACCCCGCGCGGCACGCCAGGCCCGCGAAACGGCGCGTCGAACTCGCCCGAGCGCAGCTCGCCGCCGCCAGCGAGGAACCGCCAGTCGGCGAGCCAGCCCTCGTGCGTCTCGGCGGCGAACTCGCGCGTCGGACTGGCCGTCGCCGCGCGCGAAGTCGGATCCGTAGAGGATGCGATCCTGGAACTCGATGAAGAAGCGGCGCACCTTGTCGTGGTCGCGGCTCGCCTGGAGCTGCAGGTGCGACAGGCGCGCAGCGAGGTCGACGTTCGCGTTCGGGTAGCGGCGCAGGAAGCCCGCGATGCGGTCCACGTCCCATTCCAGCGAGGCGAGGTGCACGCCGACGAATGCGAGTTTCGGGTGCCTGTCGAGCATGCGGTCGCGCGCGGCGATCTGCTCCTCGTAGCTCGGCCATTCCGCGCCCGCGGCCATGTGGTACTGCGGGTGCTCGGCGAAGTACTCGCGGTCGCCGCGGATCGTCATCGGCGTCGAGCGGCAGCCAGGCGTTGCGCGGCTCGCCCTGGTGGCCGAGCACGGGCACGCCGCGCCGCTCGAGCCAGTCGAACAGCGGGTCGAAGCGGGCGTCGTCGATCATGAGCGGCGCGGCCGTCGGGATCGCGATGCTGCATGCCGATGTCTTTCCAGAACTTGACGGCCACTGCGCCCTCGGCCAGGGCCGCGTCGAGTCCCTGCTCGACCCCGGCGAGCCAGCCGGGCTGGTCGCTGCCCGCGGCGTCGAAGGTGGCCGCAAAGGCGATGCGCTCCGGATTGGCGCGCGCGAGCGCAGCCGCGTCGCGCTGCTGCACGGCGATCGGCGGGAAGTCGCGGTAGTTGACGTTGATCGTCAGGACGCGGAAGCCGTCCTTCTGCGCCTGCGCGGCGAACACCGGCATGTCGCCATACAGGTGCACATGCACGTCGACCTTCTCGACGGCGGCGAAGTCACCCTCCGGGTAGCTGGACGAGGCGGCCTGGCAGGCGATCGCGGCCAGCAGGAGAGCGCAGGCGGGTGCGAGCAGGCGGATCATCGGCAGGCTCCGGACGCGTTTCGCATCGTCTGTTGCAGGGCTTGCCAGCGCGCTCGGACAGCGGCGACCCGGCGAGCCGGGCCGCATAGAGCGCGGCGCCGACCGCGGGCGGGAACCGCGGCGCGCGGTACTCGAGCGGCACGGGCGACGCCGCGAGGCCTGCGCGGAAGGCATCCACCATCGGCGGGGCATTGTCGAACACGCCGCCGCTGTGCGACACCGGCATCGGCGTGTCGGCGGTGCGCCGAGCGAACGGTGCGTCGCCACGACGCAGGCGACGAGTTCGCGCGCGCCGCGCACGAAGATTGCCGCAGCCTCGACGTCGCCGGCCTGCGCGGCCTCGTGCACCAGCCGCGCGAACTGCGCGAACGCGTCGCGCCGGTTCGCACGCGCCCTAGATGTGCGAACGAGAGGTACAGGTCGTTCGTCGAGGCCGAGGCGCTCGCGCACCAGCCGGTGCAGCGGGCCCGCGCGCGATGCGGCCGTCGCTCATGCGCGAGAACAGGTTCATGCCCTCGCGCGCGATCCAGTAGGCGGAGTCCCTCGTCGCCGATCAGCTCGCCCCAGCCGCCGCAGCGCGCCTTCCGGCCCGCGTACTCGGCCGTAGGCCATCGAACCGGTGCCGGCGATGACGCTGATGCCGTCGGCGCAGGCGAGGGTCCCCGCCCAGCTGCAGACCATGTCGTTGCCGCAACTGTAGCGGCCGGCTGCGAGGACGGCGGCTGGCAGGGCATCGAGTGCCGCCGTCACTTCGCCGTCTTCGCCGTAGGCCGGCAGGCCGAAGGAACGATAGGTGACGTCGCCGGCGGCGGCCCCGGCTTGCGCGAGGACTGCCTCGCAGGCCGACCTGCAGGCGACCGCGGCCGGCGTCGATCCCGTCGGCGAGGTGGTCGACGCTCGCGCCGACCTGGCTCGCGAGCAATCGGCCTTCGGAATCGACGAGTGCGTAGGCGGTCTTGGTGCCGCCGCCGTCAACGCCGAGGAACATGGCCGCCCGCGCCGTTCCAGGGATGGATCGTCACGCCCTGCACGACCCGGTTGACCGTGCCGGCCGGGTCGGGACGGTCCGGGCGTCAGTCCGAGCGCAAGCGACTGCAGGAGCGCGAAAGCCTGGGCGAACAGGACGAACAGGGGCGCGATCTCGAGGTCGGCGGCGTCGCTCATGCCGGGATGATGAGCGACTCGACCCCGCCAACGCCATCCGTCGCGCGCGCCGAGCGCGAGCAGCGCGCCCGCGCGGCCCTCGCGCTCGAGCTCGTGCAGGAGGTCGAGGTCGTAGGCCCGCGCATAGCCATCGTTCGACAGCAGGACGACGACCAGCGTCGCGCCGTTCAGGATGGTTTTCGGGCCGTGGCGGAAACCCAGCGTCGAGTCGGATACGGCGATGACGCGCCCGTCGGTCAGCTCGAGGAGCTTCAGCGCCGCTTCCGCCGCGAGCCCGCGCAGCTCGTTGCTGCCGAGGTAGACCACGCGCTCGAAGCCGCGCGCGACGAGGCGTGCCGGCGAGCGCCGTCGCCTGCGGCAGCACGGCCGCAGCGGCGGCGGCGAGGCGACCCGGCGCGCGCTCGTCGAGGAGCCTGAAGGCGAGCGCGCCGGCGAGCAGCATCGCGCTGAAGCTCGAGGTCATCGCGAAGCCGCGGTCGTGCGCGGCGTCGGGCATCTGCAGCAGCCGCGCATTGGGCAGCCGCCGCGCGCGCGCCCGGCGAGCGCGCCGTCCGCGTTGCAGGTGATCACGAGGTGGAACACGCGGCCGGCGAGGAAGTGCTCGGCGAGCTCGACGGCGGCGACGCTCTCCGGGCTGTTGCCGGAGCGCGCGAAGGAGACCAGCAGGGTCGGCCCGTCCGCCGGCAGGCGCAGGTCGGGCCCGCTGAGGAGATCGGTCGTTGCGATGGCGCGTCGACGCGCCGGTGCAGGCGCGCGGACAGGGCCGGGGCGAGGCAGTCGCCGATGTACGCCGACGTGCCGGCGCCGGTGAGCACGATTCGCAGGTAGGGATTCGCGACCAGCGGCTGCAGGAAGGCGTCAAGGCCCGCTCGTTCATGCGGCGACGAGGGTCCCGACCGCGGTCCCAGACTGTCCGGCTGCTGCGAGATCTCGCGCGCGGTCCAGGCCGCGCCGCGCGATTCGAGTTCCGCGCACGCGAGGCCCGGGAATCCGTTCGTGCTCATGCGGCCGCCTTCGGACGGCCCGCGCAGGCGGCGATGTCGGCCGGAGTGCCGCGGCGACGCCCTCGCGAACGAGAGCCTCCGGCGTCGCGGCGATCCGCCCCTCGCGCACGGCGTCGTACTGGCGGGGCAGGAACTGGCTGAGGAGCGCGAGCGGGATCGGCCGCCGGCCAAGCCGGTCGAGCATTGCGGCGACCGCGTGCTGCACCTCCGGGTACGGCCAGTAGTAGCGGATGCGGTCGCTCAGGCTGTACTGCAGGTCGAAGTCGAGGCTGTCCGCCCTCGCCGTGATAGTGGCCGCGCGCAGTGCCGCGGGTCGGCGCGCATCACGGCGACGACGAGTTTGCGCAGGTCCGGCACGCGCTCGCCGCCCGGCAGCGCCTGTTCGATGGCGGCGAGCCCCCAGAGCGCCTCGCGCAGCGCAAACGTCGCGCCGGGTCCGACCTTCAGGATCGCGAAGTGATCTCGCACCAGGGCCTTGAGGCCGTCCGCGGACTGGTAGTCGGTGGAGTGGGCCTCGAAGACGAACTGCGACTGGCCGGCCGATGAAGGCGCTGAGCGCCTCCGCCTCGTGCGGCCGGTAGTCGACGACCTTGTGGTGGTCGAACTCGACGCCGGGCTGCACCACGAGCGCGACGATCCGCGGCCAGGCCTCCGTGAGGCCCGCGCGCGCGAACGCCTCTCGATGCGCCTCGATCGTCGCCGAGGCGGCCTCCGGGGTCGTGACTGCGAGCTGCGCCAGCTCCTCGGTCGCGCCGCCGGGCGTCGGGACCTCCGTGCCGATGACGTAGACGGGGGCATCGCCGCCGCCCGATCGCCAGGCGCCCTCCGCGACGGCCGCGAGTCTGGCGGCGCGGCGCCGCGACCGGCTCCCTCGGGCAGGGGCGCCGGGTCGCCGCCGCAAGCCATCGAGCAGTCGAGGTGGATCTTGCGGAAGCCGCTCGCCACGTACTCGCGCACGAGCTCGGCGGCCTTCGCCATCGCCGCTTCCGCGGGCTCGTCGCGCCAGGCATTCGGGCCGAGGTGGTCGCCGCCGATCCAGGTTCGTTCCGCCGGCAGGCCGGCGCGCGCCGCGATGCCCTGCAGGAAGCGCACGAAGTCCGCGGGTCGTATGCCCGGTGTAGCCGCCGAACTGGTTGACCTGGTTCGAGGTGGCCTCGACGAGCAGCGCGGTGCCGGCGTCCCTGGCCTCTAGCATCGCGCTCTCGACGACTGCCGGGTGCGCCGAGCACAGCGACCAGATGCCTGTGGCCGTCGGCCGCGCGCGTTCCGCGCCGACGATGTCGCGGAGCGCCTTCACGGGCGGGCATCCCGGGCAGGAGATTCGGGCTGCAGCGCGAGCAGGAGCGCCGCAACGAGCGCGAGCGCAATGCCGGCGATCTTCATGGGGCCCGGCACGACGCCGAGCAGGAACATGGAAATCACGGCGGTCAGCAGCGGCGCGCCCGCGTTCACGAGCGGCGAGACGATGATCGCCTTGCCGTAGCGGAACGCGAACACGAGCGTCAGCGCGCCGATGGAGTTCAGCACCTGGATCGCGGCGGCGAGTCCAGGGCCGTCAAGCCCGTAATTGATCGGCTGGCTGAAGTCGGTCATCGCGAGCGCGACCGGGACCAGCAGCAGCCCGCACAGCATCATGTAGAAGAAGATGCTCGCCGGGTCCATCGTCAGGTTCGCGAGCTTGATGACGTAGGCCTGCACGCCCCAGGCCGCCAGGATCACGAGCGCGAACGGAACCACAGGCCGAGGCCCACGTCGCCATCGGCGCGGTAGTCGAAGAGCGGCAGCGCGAGCAGCGCGAGCACGATGCCGACCGCGCCCATCATGCCGGTGCGCTCCTTGAGGAAGGCGAGCGACAGCGCGATCGTGAGGGCGGGCGAGAGCGAGATGATCGGGAAGATCAGGTAAGGCGGACCGACGCGCACGGCGTGGAAGAGGACCAGCTGGCCGCCCGCCCCGAGCAGGCCGATTGCGAGGCCGAGCAGCACCGAGCGGCGATCGCGCATCAGCGCGCCGCCGCCCTGCGCAGCACGAACCAGGCAGGCGGGATCATCGTGAGCGCCCACACGACGTAGTTCAGCGTCTCCGGTACGCCGTGCTCGCCCGGCAGGCCGGCCAGCGCGCCCCAGTACGCCCCAGAGCAGCGTCGTGATCAGTGCGTGGACCAGCCAGACGCTCATCTAGAACTTCGCTGTGACGCCGACCAGCACCGAACGGCCCCAGGTCTCGAAGCCTGCGAGCATGTCGGGCCTCGCATGGTTGCGGTAGAACTCGTCCGTACTGCCTTCGAGGTAGCCGCCAACTGATCCGTCAACCGGTAGGCGACCGAGGCGGTGACCCAGGTGATCGGGTCGCCGTACTGCGAAAGCCCGCCCACCGCGTCCGTCACCCTTGATGTAGCGGCCGCTGTAGTCCACCGCGAGCTGCGCGTCCCAGCGGTCGTTCTCGAACATGACGGCCGCCGAGTAGGCGGAGACTCCAGACGCCCTCGCTGCCACTTCCTCGCCGTCGATGAACGCCTTCGTGTCGGTGTAGGCGTAGTTGGCGCGCAGGCCGAACCCGCTCTCGAAGAAGTGCTGCAGGCCGAACTCGAAACCGTATACCTCGGCCGGTGTCGCCGTTGATCGGCCGGAACACGTCGTACAGCAGCGGCGCATCGCCGGCGCCGCCGATGTTGCCGATCACGCCCATGTCGACGTTCTCCGGACCAATACGTGATGAAGCCGTCGAGGTCCTTCCAGAGTCCGGCGCTGAGCACCGACTTCTCGTCGAAGTACCACTCGATGGACAAGTCCGCCTCGTCGGCTTCCACGGGCTCGAGGTCCGCGTTTCCGTCGTAGAAGACCTCGAGGTACGGTCGAGCGTGCCGTCGGTGCGGGTCGGCGCCAAGCCCGGTCCAGCGAGGGCCGCTAGATCACCTGCGCGGCGGCGGCGCGCAGGAGCAGGTCTTCCCAGCCAGAAACCGGCATTCAGGGACGGCAGCAGCTTGCTGTAGCTGCCCTTCTCCGGCTACGGTCTTGCCGGGCTGTAGGTGACGTCTGGGGCTGACGTCGGCACGTCCGGCGTCGGGTCATCCACCCGGACGATGGTGTCGACCGCCGTGCGCGCAGTCGTCTCTGTGTTGATCGAGCGCAGGCCGGCGTTCTGCAAACCATTTTGTCGGTCCCGAAATCGGCGCTGACGGTAGCGGTGAGCGTGTCCTCGTCGATGTTGTAGGACTGGACCGGATTGAATTCGGCGCGACCAGGGAGGAACGACGTTGCCGGTCGGGTTGCCGTTCTCGTCGAGGATCGGCTGGCCGTCGAGCGCGGCGTAGGGCGGCGAGGTAGGCCGGGATGTCGAAGCGGACGAACCGGTCCGGGTAGTCTTCCGCCGCCGTCGCGCATGAAGTTGCAACGCAAAGGAGCTCACGACCTGGGCGCCGAGGCTCTGAACGTGGACGTACGACAGGTTGCAGTAGTAGCGCAGGACCCGCCGTTCGTCGTTCTTGATGGTGTCGGGGGCCGCTCTGGAGCGGGCGGTGCCCGCGGCCCCGAAGCGCAGCGAGGTGAACCCCTCGGGGTTGAACTTGAGTTCGCCGTCGACCGAGAGCCCGTCAACCTGGTCCTTCACGTCGGTGCCGGACAGGCCGATGTAGTGCAGCTCCTTAGTCGTCGTCGCCGAGCTCGCGGTTCGCCAGCGCCGTCGCGAAGTCGCGACCGTCGTCGAGGGTCACGCTGATGTCCGGAAGGGCGTTGTTGTTCATGTCGACGCGTCCCACGCGACTGCCGCCGATGCCCGACACTACCAGGCGTCCTTGCCGCCCGACTTGCGCTCTGCTTCCGACGAGGTAGGCGTCGAACGAAAAATGCAGGCGATCGTAGGCGTCCACGTGCCGTTCATCGACCTGCGTCGTGTCGACGACGCAATACTCGGTGACGTCGAGATCTCCGGCACGCTCGGCGATCGTCATGCCGTCCACCCAGTGATCCGTGATGCTGACGTTGCTCCAGCGGTGCAGGCCCGTGCCCTCGTCCAGGGATTCGAGTCCTCGATGTAGTAGGACTCGGTGATACCCCACGGTCGGCGCGTCGAGCCGCGTGAAGAAGCCGTCAACGGTCACGTGGAAGCTGTCGTTGACGTCCCATTGCCAGTCGCTCGCGCACGCTGCTGCGCTCCTTCTCCTGGATTCGGCGACCGTGGCCGTGCAGCAGAGCCCGAGCAACCCGCTTTCGTCCTCGGAAATATTGCCGTCGCCATCCGCGTCGAACTCGCCGGCGTAGTCCGGGGTTGACGTAGACCTTCTTGGACCGCGTCGGAACGGACTTCGGTGTCCTGGTAGACGGCAGTCACGAGCAGGCCCATCTGTCCGTCCATGAAGCTGCGGTTGAAGACGCCGCTGACCTTGTAGCCGCTGTCCTCGGACAGGTCGTTGTAGTCGGCCTCGGCGGTGAGCGAGAAGCGGTCGCCGATGCCCTCGATGGGCGCGCGGAACGCAGGTCGACGCCGCCGCCGATGCTGCCTTCGAGGTTCGACGCTTCGGAGACTTGAGCATGTTGGCGCCCGAGATCACCTCGGAAGGCAGGACGTCGAACGCGAACTCGCGCCCGTCGCCGTCGGTGGCGAGGATGCGGCCGTTCAGGGTCACGATGCTGAACTCGGGGCCGAGGCCGCGCACGTTCACGAACTGGCCCTCGCCGCCGCGCGCGCCGGACGCGAATGCCGGTGACGTGCGAGAGCGAATCGGCGACGTTGTCGTCGGGGAATCGGCCGAGATCCCGCGCGACGATCGAGTCCTGGCGACTATCGGGCGCCGCGCTGCTGGTCGAGCGACTCGACGAGGGCCGCGCGTGCCGGTGACGACTACCTCACTCAGCTCGGGCGTTGCGGATGCATCCGTCGCCTGTGCCGCTGCG
>CAWGLJ010000010.1:0-31409 GCA_963823415.1 uncultured Gammaproteobacteria bacterium
CGGATCGGCGCGGCGTAGGTGAGGCCGCGGACCTGGCACTCCTTGACGTCGAACACCGGCTCGCCGAGGTAGTAGTAGACGTACTCGAGCGTCGCGTGGCCCGAGTAGCTCTTGATCGGGAACACGCTCTGGAACGCGGCGTGCAGGCCCGCGCGCCGCAGGTGCTTGTCGATGATGGCCTTTTCCTGCTCCTCCGAGAGCAGCCTGCCGCCCGCGACGGCACCGCCCGCATGCGCGGACAGCTCGGCGTGCAGCCCACGCGATTCGTCGAGCTGCAGGAACTGCGCGTACGACTCGGTCTGGATCGCGAGCAGCGGCGGCACGTCCAGAATGCCCTGGCGCTTGCCAAAGCTCTTCCGGATGCGCTTCTTCTCGGTGAACGTGTAGGCCATCTTCATCACCTGATTGCTGGTTCAGCCAAACTCAAACTCACGCAGACGCGCACGCGACCGCCTCCCTCGCGGGAGGCGGCGCGCCCGTGCCCGTTACGGCGGCCTGCGGGGCAATGCCCTCGCACGGAGGTCCTTACTTGACCTCGACCGTGGCGCCGCCGTCCTCGAGCTGCTTCTTGAACTTCTCGGCATCCGCCTTCGAGACGCCGTCCTTGACGGTCGACGGCGCGCCCTCGACCAGGTCCTTCGCCTCCTTGAGGCCGAGACCCGTGATCTCGCGGATGACCTTGATGACGGTGACCTTCTTCTCGGCCGGATACGCCTTCAGGGTGACGGTGAACTCCGTCTGCTCTTCCGCGGCAGGGGCGGCGGCGCCCGCGCCGGCGGCCGCAGCGGCGACCGGGGCAGCGGCGGTTACGCCGAACTTGTCTTCCATCATCTTCACGAGGTCGACCACTTCCATGAGGGTCATGTTCGAAATCGACTCGAGAATCTGTTCCTTGCTAGCAGCCATCGTCATCTCCAATTGAATTGTGTCGTTGGAACCCGTAGATCAGCCGGTCAGGCGGCCTTCGTGGCCTTGATCGCGTCGACCGTGCGCACCAGCTTTGCGGCGGGCTCGGCCAGCGTGCGCACGAACTTCGTGACCGGCGCCTTCATCACGCCGAGCAGCATCGAAAGGGCCTGCGGCTTGGTCGGCAGGCTCGCGACCCGGTCGATTTCCTTGGCGGGATAAAGCTTCCCGCCAAGCGCGACCAGCGTCGGAACCAGCTTCTCGTTGCCTTTCGCGAACTCCTTGACGACGCGGGCGGCAGCGCCCGGGTCTTCCTGGGAGAACGCGAGGATCAGCGGCCCCTTGAGGCTGCTGGCGATGCACTCGTAGGGAGTGCCCGTGACCGCGCGGCGCGCCAGCGTGTTCTTGACGACCCGCATGTAGACGCCGGCCTGGCGCGCCTTCGCGCGCAGCCCCGTCAACTGCGTGACCGTCAAGCCACGATATTCCGCCGCGACGACCGAATGCGCGGACTGCGCAACGGCCTGCACCTCGGTCACCATCGCCTGCTTGTCTTCCAGTCTCAGTCCCATCCTTGCCTCCTGGGTGGGACCTGCCGGTCGAGCCGGCTCGGGTTCCACCATCTGCGCAGGCGCCCATTAAGGGGCCCTTGCCCCGCCTGCGGTCTTCGATGGCCCGGGCATCGTAACCCCGGACGTTCGAAATACTTCTTCAAGAGGGGACAGTCCCCTTTGCGCCAGAGCGCGCAAAGGTGACAGTCCCCGTCATCTCATATGCCGAGCGACGAGCGATCCACGGCGACGCCGGGACCCATCGTCGAGGACACCGACACGCCCTGCAGGAACACGCCCTTCGAGGTCGAAGGCTTGTGCTTCTGGATGTCGGTGATCAGCGCGAGCAGGTTCTCCTTCAGCGCCGCGGGCGCGAAGCTCGCCTTGCCGATCGTGCAGTGGACGATTCCGGCCTTGTCGCAGCGATAACGGACCTGGCCCGCCTTCGCGTTGCGCACGGCGCCGGCGACGTCCGGCGTCACGGTGCCGACCTTCGGGTTCGGCATCAGGCCGCGCGGGCCGAGGATCTGGCCGAGCCCGCCCACCACGCGCATCGCATCGGGGCTCGCGACGACGACGTCGAAGTCCATCTGGCCGGCCTTCACCTTCTCCGCGAGGTCCTCGAGGCCGACGATGTCGGCGCCCGCCTCGCGTGCGGCGTCGGCGTTCTTGCCCTGCGTGAAGACGGCGACGCGCACCTTCTTGCCGGTGCCGTTCGGCATCACCGTGGAGCCGCGGACCTGCTGGTCCGACTTGGCCGGGTCGATGCCGAGGTTGATCGCGACGTCGACGGTCTCGTCGAACTTCGCGCTGGCGAATTCCTTGACGATCGCGACGGCCTGGTCGATCGGGTACGCCTGGCCGGGCTTGATCTTTTCAGCCCAGGGCTTCTGGCGCTTTGCGACGGTTGCCATGTCAGAGGCCCTCCACGTCGACGCCCATGCTGCGGGCGCTGCCCGCGATGGTGCGCACGGCCGCGTCGAGGTCGGCGGCGGTCAGGTCGGGCATCTTCTGCTTCGCGATTTCCTCGAGCTGCTTGCGCGAGATCTTGCCGACCTTCTTGGTGTTCGGCGTGCCGGAGCCCTTCTCGATGCCGATCGCCTTGCGCACCAGCACCGCGGCCGGCGGCGTCTTCAGCAGGAACGTGAAGGAGCGGTCGCTGTACACCGTGATGATCACGGGGATCGGCAGGCCCTTCTCTTCCTTCTGCGTCGCCGCGTTGAACTGCTTGCAGAACTCCATGATGTTCACGCCCTGCTGGCCGAGCGCGGGCCCGACCGGCGGGCTGGGGTTCGCCCCGCCCGCAGGGATCTGCAGCTTGATGTAGCCCTGTACCTTCTTCGCCATCTTTCCTCGCTATCCGGGTGCAGGCGCCTTGCGGCTCCCCGGAACGTTTCAGACCTTTTCCACCTGCCCGAAGTCCAGCTCGACCGGCGTCGACCGGCCGAGGATCTGCACCGCGACCTGCAGGCGGCTCTTTTCGTAGTTCACGCTCTCGACGACGCCCGTGAAGTCGTTGAACGGTCCGTCGACCACGCGCACGACCTCGCCGGGCTCGAACAGCACCTTCGGCCTCGGCTTCTCGACGCCTTCCTCGACGCGGCGCAGGATGGCGTTCGCTTCCTTGTCCGTGATCGCCGCCGGCTTCTCCGGCGTGCCGCCGATGAAGCCGAGCACCTTCGGCGTCTCCTTGACCAGGTGCCAGGCCTCGTCGCTCATCGCCATCTGCACCAGCACGTAGCCGGGGAAGAACTTGCGCTCGCTCTTGCGCTTCTGGCCGCCGCGCATCTCGACGACTTCCTCGGTCGGCACCAGCACCTCGCCGAACTTGTCGTCGAGGCCGTGGAGCTTGATGCGCTCCTTGAGGCTGCTCGCGACCTTGTGCTCGAAGTTCGAGTAGGCGTGCACGACGTACCAGTTCAGCATCGGCCTCAGGCCCCTTGTCCGGTGACGAAGCGCATGCCCTTCGCGAGCGCCCAGTCGACGATCCAGAAGAACACGCCGAGCGCCATCACGAAGATGAACACCACGAGCGTCGTGCGCCAGGTTTCCTGGCGCGTCGGCCAGACCATCTTGCGCAGCTCGACGCGCGAGCCCTGGACGTAGTCCCAGAGCTCGCGGCCGGGCGCCGACCAGTAGAGCAGCACGAGGCCGCCGATCAGGCCGCCGAGCACCATCAGCACGCGCAGCACCTGCGGCTGGCTCTCGAACCAGTAGTACGCGACCATGCCGCCGACGAGCGCCGCCGCAGCCAGCACCAGCTTGAAGGCGTCGACCAGTGCGACGCCGGATTTTTCGGCTTGCTCGTTCATGCGTTTCCGTTGCGACTGCTGGCAGGGCAGGAGGGAATCGAACCCCCAACCTGCGGTTTTGGAGACCGCCGCTCTGCCAATTGAGCTACTGCCCTGTCGATTTCGCCCTTACTTCAGCACCTTGGACACGACGCCTGCGCCGACGGTGCGGCCGCCCTCGCGGATCGCGAACCGCAGGCCCTCTTCCATGGCGATCGGAGCGATCAGCTCCACCACCATCTTGATGTTGTCGCCCGGCATGACCATCTCCACACCCGCCGGCAGCTCGATGTTGCCGGTCACGTCGGTGGTGCGGAAATAGAACTGCGGCCGGTAACCCTTGAAGAACGGGGTGTGACGGCCGCCCTCCTCCTTGGTCAGCACGTACACCTCGCACTCGAAGTTGGTGTGCGGGTTGATCGAACCGGGCTTCGCCAGCACCTGGCCACGCTCCACTTCCTCGCGCTTGGTGCCGCGCAACAGCACGCCCACGTTGTCGCCCGCCTGGCCCTCGTCCAGCAGCTTCCTGAACATCTCGACGCCCGTGCAGGTCGTCTTGGTGGTCGGCTTCAGGCCCACGATCTCGATCTCGTCGTTGACCTTCACGATCCCGCGCTCGATGCGACCGGTCACCACCGTGCCGCGGCCCGAGATCGAGAACACGTCCTCGATCGGCATCAGGAACGGCTTGTCGATCACCCGCACCGGGGTCGGGATGTAACGGTCCATCTCCGCCACCAGCTTCACCACCGAGTCGGCACCCAGCTCGCCCGCCGCGCCTTCCAGCGCCTTCAGCGCGGAACCGCGCACGATCGGCGTGTCGTCGCCCGGGAACTGGTACTTCGAGAGCAACTCGCGGACTTCCATCTCCACCAGCTCGATCAGCTCGGCGTCGTCCACCATGTCGCACTTGTTGAGGAAAACGACGATGTAGGGCACACCCACCTGGCGCGCCAGCAGGATGTGCTCGCGCGTCTGCGGCATCGGGCCGTCAGCGGCAGAGACCACCAGGATCGCGCCGTCCATCTGCGCCGCACCCGTGATCATGTTCTTCACGTAGTCCGCATGGCCCGGGCAGTCCACGTGCGCGTAATGACGCACCGGCGACTGGTACTCCACGTGCGCCGTCGCAATCGTGATACCACGCGCCTTCTCTTCCGGCGCCTTGTCGATCTGGTCGTACGCCGTGAACTCGCCCCCGTTCTTCTCCGCCATCACCTTGGTCAACGCCGCCGTCAGCGTCGTCTTCCCGTGATCCACGTGCCCAATCGTCCCCACGTTCACATGAGGCTTAGACCGGATGAATTTTTCCTTAGCCACGCCGCACCTCGTTCAATACAGTTCTTCAAAATGGAGCCCACGACCGGAATCGAACCGGTGACCTCGTCCTTACCAAGGACGTGCTCTACCGACTGAGCTACGTGGGCAATCGTCACCAACCCGTCTGGAGCGGGTGGTGGGAATCGAACCCACGCCATCAGCTTGGAAGGCTGAGGTTCTACCATTGAACTACACCCGCATTCCTTCACAGGCCGCATCACGCGGAGGTTCGTGGGACACCAAATTCAGCCGGGCCACCAGGCGCTGCGAGCAGGTCTGGTGGAGGGGGTAGGATTCGAACCTACGAAGGCATGAGCCAGCAGATTTACAGTCTGCCCCCGTTGGCCGCTTGGGTACCCCTCCCAAAATTGAGCCGCGTATTTTCGGGTGCACGGCGGCTGCTGTCAACGGAATCGGAGGGGTCGAAGGCGTCTGACCCCTTCATCGGACCCGCACCGGCGTCGCGGCTGCTCCTTTCGATGAAGGGGTCAGACCCCTCCAAAGCCGCGGGCGACGAGGATCGAGATCAGCGGCAGGATCAGCCAGAGCCCGAGGCCGAGGGCGATCGCCGAGCGGACGCGATCGACTTCCCGCGTCAGCGGCGCGAAAGTCGGGGCGCTGCGCGCTTCCCGGTTCCAGCGCAGGTACTGCAGCGAAGGCCCGATGGCCGCGATGGCCAGCCCGACGAAGATCGCGATCTTCAACCAGAACAGGCGGTTAGCCAGGTAATACGCCCGATCCTGGCCGTAATAGAGTGCCCGCGCGAGCCCGGTCGCGAATGCCCCGATCAGGGCGAGCTGGTAGCCGAGATCCACCTGCCCGAGGAGCCTCGCCTGGAGGCGATCGGGCATCCGGCGGCAGAGCCAGTATTCGGTCATCAGGAGCCCTGCGCCCACCCCGATGACGAGCAGGTGCAGCCAGGCAAAGACGGCGGCGACGATTGGCGGTCCAGCAGGCATTTAGGGTCCGATCAGATGGGCATAGGCTTCGGCTGAGATATTGGATCCGCAGACGATGAGGCCCACGCGCAGGCCGGCCAGGCGCTCCCGCAGGGGCCCGAGCAGTGCCGCAGTCGCCGCAGCACCCGCCGGCTCGACCGCGAGCCGGGCATGCGAGGCCAGGAAGCGCATGGCCGCGATCATCTCGGCATCCTCGATGCGCACGATCTCCTCGAGGCTGGCGCGGCAGAGCGCGAAGGAGATCGGCTTCGCATAGGGCGAGCCGAGGCTGTCGGCGATGGTGTCGATCTTCTCGATCGCCTGGGGCGAGCCCGCCTGGAAACTGCGGTACATCGTGTCGGCGCCGAATGGCTCGACGCCGAAGACCCGGCAACCGGGCTTCACGAGCCGGATCGCCGTCGCGAGCCCCGCGGCCAGGCCCCCGCCGCCGACCGGGACGATGACGGCTTCCAGGTCCGGCGCCTGCTCGATGAATTCGAGTCCGAGGGTGCCCGTGCCCTGTGCGGTGCGCAGGCCCTCGAACGGATGGATCAGCGTGCGGCCTTCTTTTTCCCGGATTTCCTCGACGCGGCGGAAGGCCGCGTGGAAATCCGGCTCGAACACGATCTCGCCGCCATGACGGCGGCATTCCGCGACGCGAAAGGGATTCGCGCCCTCCTTCATCACGATCTTTGCGCTCGTGCCGACCGCGCGCGCGGCCCAGGCGGCGGCGATGGCGTGGTTTCCCGCGCTGATGGCGCAGATGCCGCGCCCGCGCTCGGCCTCGGTCAAGCGCCAGCGCATTCACGAGCGCGCCACGGGCCTTGAAGCTGCCGGTGTGCTGGAACAAGCTCGAGTTTCAGCAGCACGCGCGTGCCCGGAGCGAATGCCGCCTCGACCGCCGGACCCGCGAGCGGCAGTACGGGCGTCTTCAGGACGCGATCCCCGAGGAGCGCGCGCGCCGCGCGGATTTCCGCCAGCGTCAGCTCGGGCGTCGGCGACGGTCTCGGAATTCATGGCCGGACATCCTAACGGATCGTCTGCAATCAGCAGCTTACCGCAGTGCAAAAACCTCCCGTCGGACGCCGCTTTTCACCCCCCTTGGGGGTCGGCATACTGGCTCGAACGAACGGCTCGGCCGAGAAGAAAACGGGGATATCGGGGATGGAGCGCCGCCTGCACAGTCGGCATCGCGCGCGGGCCACGGTTTATATCGTGGTCCCGGGACGCCGTGGCTCGCTCTGCAAGGCGCACAACCTCTCCGCCAACGGCGTCTTCGTCGAGACGCGCAACCTGGGGCTCGCCAAGGGATCCATCGTCGAACTGGCGTTTGCGATCAACCTCGGCGCCATCACGAAGATCCATCGCCGCAAGGCGATCGTCGCGCATGTCTCCCGGGGCGGCACTGGCCTTAAGATGGAGTGCTACGCGGCGCGCTGAGGCGCCGCCGCGAGACGGGTTTCCATGTCGGGGGGTTCCCGGTCCCATGGGGGAACGGGGACCTTTCCTTTTTCTGCGCACGAGGCACGGACCATGGCGAAGATCTACGACAACATCCTGCAGACCATCGGCCGCACGCCGCTCGTGCGGCTCAACAAGATCGGGCGCGACCTGCCGGGCCGCATCGTGCTGAAGCTCGAGTTCTTCAATCCCTGCGCGAGCGTGAAAGACCGCATCGGCGTCAGCATGATCGAGGCGCTCGAGAAGCAGGGCCGCATCAAGCCGAACACGGTGCTGGTCGAGCCGACCAGCGGCAACACCGGCATCGGGCTCGCCTTCGTCGCCGCGGCGAAGGGCTACCGCCTGGTGCTGACGATGCCGGACACGATGAGCCTCGAGCGCCGCCGCATGCTGCACGGCTTTCGGCGCGGAGCTGGTGCTGACCGAAGGCGCGAAAGGCATGAAGGGCGCGATGGCGAAAGCCGATGAGATCATCGCGAGCGACCCGGAGCGCTTCCTGCTGGTCGGCCAGTTCAGCAATCCCGCCAACCCGGAGATCCATCGCAAGACGACCGCCGAGGAGATCTGGGAGGACACGGACGGCGCGGCCGACGTGCTCATCTCCGGCATCGGCACCGGCGGCACGATCACGGGCGTCGGCGAAGTCATCAAGAAGCGCAAGCCCGACTTCCGCGTCGTCGCGGTCGAGCCGGCCGCGAGCCCGGTGCTGTCCGGCGGCCAGCCGGCGCCGCACAAGATCGCGGGCATCGGCGCAGGCTTCATCCCGCAGATCCTGAACACCAAGATCTACGACGAGATCATCCAGGTCACCAACGAGCAGGCGGCCGAGTACGCACGCATGCTGGGCCGGGAGGAAGGCATCCTGGTCGGCATCAGCTCCGGCGCCGCGCTCTACGCGGCGCTCCAGGTCGCCGCGCGGCCGGAGAGCAAGGACAAGCTGATCGTCACGATCATCCCGAGCTTCGGCGAGCGCTACCTCTCGACCTGGCTGTACGAAGAGGCGCCCGCCAGTGGGCCGCGCATCGTCCCGGCCTGACGCGCCGGCCGACGACCGGCCACGCGGCGCTGGCCGAGCAGCTCGTCGCCTCGGGCGACGCCGACTATCGCCTGCTGCAGGAAGGCTACTGGCCCAACCGCGAGCGCGTGCTGGACGCGATCGACCGGTTGCACCGCCTGATGATGGCGGAATCGCTGCCGGACACCCGCACCGGCGAATCCCCGGAAGCGCGCATCGCGCGCGAGCTCGCGGACATCGATGCCGCGCTGACGCCCCAGGTGCAACTGGCATTCGAGCTGCCGGCGCACCTCGGCGAGGCCGGCGCGCCCGACGAAAGGCGGCGGCCGCCGCCGCGCGCCGCGTGGTGGACGAGCTGTTCGCGCGGCTGCCGACGCTGCGCGACCGCATCTTCGACGACGCGCGCGCCGCCTGGCGCAATGACCCGTCCTGCCGCCACCCGATCGAGGCGCTCTACGCGTATCCCGGCGTGTTCGCGATCACGCGCCACCGGATCGCGCACATCTTCTACGAGCTCGACGTGCCGCTCCTGCCGCGGCTCATCGCCGAGGACGCGCACCGCCGCACCGGCATCGACATCAACGCCGGCGCGACCATCGGCCGCGAGTTCTTCATCGACCACGGCACCGGCGTCGTGATCGGCGAGACCGCGATCGTCGGCGACCGCGTCACGCTCTACCAGGGCGTGACGCTCGGCGCGAAGAGCTTCCAGGTCGACAAGGCGACCGGCCACCTGGTCAAGGGCAAGCCGCGCCACCCGATCGTCGAGGACGACGTCACGATCTACGCGAGCGCCACCGTGCTCGGGCGCGTCACGGTCGGACGCGGCAGCATCATCGGCGGCAACGTCTGGCTCACGCACAGCGTGCCGCCCAACTCACGCATCTCGCAGGCCGCGCTACAGCAGGGCGGCTTCACGGACGGAGCCGGGATCTGACCCGGCGGTTTTCACGCCGCGACTTCCATCGGCTCGCAGCGGCGGGCGCCTTCACACTGCTGCCATTCGCCGACGCCGCCGCGCAGCTTCGCTTCGCGAGCCCGCCCTTCCAGCTCGGCGTCGCCTCGGGCGATCCTTCGGCCGACGGATTCGTCATCTGGACACGGCTCGCGCCGGAGCCCTTCGATATCGGCTACCTCGGCCAGACGATCTTCGAAGTTGCCTGGGAAGTCGCCGAGGATTCCGGTTTCTCGCGCATCGCGAAGCAAGGCACGGCCTGGGCGCGGCCGCACCTCGCGCACTCGCTGCGTGCGGAAGTCGCCGGCCTCGCGCCGGGACGCGAATACTTCTACCGCTTCCGGCTCGGCCGTTACGAGAGCGCCGTCGGCCGGGCGCTGACCTGTCCCGCGGCGGACGCATCGCCCGAGTCACTGCGCTTCGCGTTCGCGTCCTGCGCGCACTACGAGCAGGGCTTCTTCTCGGCCTACCGCGCGATGGCGGACGACCGGCCCGACCTCATCCTGCATCTCGGCGACTACATCTACGAGGACGCCTGGGGCGACCGGCGCGTGCGCCAGTTCAACACGCTCGAAGCCGTGACGCTCGAGGACTACCGCCACCGCTACACGCAGTACCGCACGGATCCCGGACCTGCAGGCCGCGCACGCGGCCTGCCCCTGGCTCGTGACCTGGGACGACCACGAGGTGGACAACGACTACGTCGGCCTCACCAGCGAGCACGAGTTGTGCGGCGGCGCGCCGGTGCGCGAGTCGTTCCCCGCGCGGCGCGCGGCGGCCTACCAGGCCTGGTACGAGCACATGCCCGTGCGGCCGTCGCGACTGCGGCCCGAGATGGCGGTCCAGATCTACGGCGCGACCGACTGGGGCCGGCTCGCGCGCTTCTACCTGCTCGATACGCGCCAGCACCGCTCGGTGCAGGTCTGCCCGGCGCTGCCCACCGCCGAGCGCTGCGACTTCGCGCGCGGCCGCAAGATCCTGTTCGGCGGCGCCGGCGGCGCGAACTTCATCGACCCGAACGAGACGAGCTGCAAGTCGGCGCTCGCGGACGAATCACGCACCGTGCTCGGCGATGCCCAGGAGCGCTGGCTCGACGGCGCGCTCGCGGAAAGCGGCGCGGCCTGGAACCTGCTCGCGCAGAACGTGATGGTGATGACCGTCGCCGAAGGCACTGCGGAATCGCCGCGCCATTACAGCGACGCCTGGGCCGGCTACCCGCCCGCTCGCGAGCGGCTGTTCGGCGCGCTCGCGAAGCACGGCACGGCGAACCCGGTCGTGCTCACCGGCGACATCCACTCGTTCTGGGTCAACGACCTCGCGAACGCCGCCGGCCGTCCGGCCGGCGTCGAGCTCGTCACTTCCTCGATCGCGACCAGCACCTACGACAAGAGCGCCGTGCTGCCGCTCAATCCCGGCGCGAAGTTCCACGACGGGACGCACAACGGCTACGTGCGCTGCGAGCTCAGTCGCGACGCACTCCGTGCCGATATCGTGACGATTGCAGACCGCGCGGACCCGCGCAGCACCAGCGAAGTTGCCGCATCATTCGACGTGCGATCAGGCGAGCCGCACGCTCGCCGCGTCTAAGTGGGCTAGGAATTCGATCGGCACGCGCGGGATCCGGCGGGGTTCCTCGCTCGCTAGCAATAAAGGGGACGGTCACCTTTAGCAGCAAGCAGCTATCAAGTGGCACCTGGACCCGAGCTAAAGGTGACCGTCCCCTTTATTGCCGTTTGCTCGCGAGGACCGCGCCACCTCGCGCGTGCCGAAGAAGTCGCAGCCCGTCTCGCCGCGGCGCTCGCACGACCCACGCAGGACGTGAAATGTCGCGGCCACGTTACCGATGTGCGCCACCCATCGTGCCAGGGCGAGCAGCCGGGACCACCCGAGTGAGCGACTAAAGTTCCGGCGGAGCGAACGAGGGGAGGTCCCGGCTGCTCGCCTTAGTGCGGGGAGTGGTGCCGGCGGAGGGACTTGAACCCCCGACCTGAGGTTTACAAAACCACTGCTCTACCAACTGAGCTACGCCGGCAACGGCCGGCATTTTAGCCCTCCTGACGCGCCGGCCTGCTTTCCGTTTGCGCACAGGTGCACGAACAACCCCAGGACCGCCATGGTCCAGACGATCATCGCGCTGGACGGCAGGTCGGTGACGACCGACAGCGCGAGTCCGACGACATAGCTCGCGATCCCGAGCCCGTAGCCGATCACGAGCTGGCGCCGGCCCGAGTAACGGTAGGTCGCGACCGCGGGCACGATCAGGCTGGTGAACACCAGGTAGACGCCGACCATCTGCACCGAGGCCGTCACCACGACCGCAAACAACAGGTAGAAGCCGATGCGACCGATGCGCTCACGCCAGAGGAACCATACGACGGCAAAGATGCCGGTCAGGATCGCCGTCCGGATGAGCTGCGTGTTCGAGACCCAGAGGATCTGGCCGGACAGCAGGTCCTTCAGGTAGTCGCCGCCGTGCGGATCGTTCGCGAGCAGCAGGATCTGCAGCGCAGAGGCCAGCACGAACAGAATTCCGATCAGCGCTTCCTGGGCCTCGGGCCGCTTGCGCTCGGTCCAGGTGAGCAGCAACGCGCCCGCGAGCGCAGCGGATCCCGCCGCCGCCTGGGCGGACCAGCCTTCGATGGGCAGGCCGAGCCCGCTCGCCGCGATCACGCCGAGTCCCGCGACCTGCGCGATCGCAAGGTCGATGAACACGATGCCGCGCGCGAACACCTGCTGCCCGAGCGGCACGTGCGAGATCACCACCAGCACGCCCGCGATCAACGCGGGCCAGAGGATGCTGACCTCGGTGGACAACAGGTTCATTGCACGGCTCCCAGCAGATTCGCGAGCGTGTCGTCGAAGAGCCCGAACAGGTCCTTCGCACCCGGGCTGCCGCCCACGGAGTACGGCAGCACGACCGCGGGCGCATGCACGCGGTTCGCCAGCCAGTTCGCCGCCTTCGGGTCGTTGTACGCATTCAGCAGGATCATCTTCGGCGGCGTCGCGGAAAGCTTCGTGACCAGCTCACCGAGGTAGCCCGCGCTCGGCGGCACGCCGGGCTTCGGCTCGATCGCGGCGAGTTCCCTGAGACCGAGCCAGCGGCGCAGGTACGCCTGGTCGCGGTGCATGATCACGACCGGCATGTCCCTGAGCGGCGCCGCTTTCGCCTGCCAGCGCGCCATGGCCTCGCTCCAGCGCCGGTCGAAGTCCGCGCCGCGCGCGGCGTAGTGGTCCGCGCCGGCGGGATCGACGGCCGCGAGCCTTGCGGCGAGCACCTTCGCGACCGCCGCGACGTTGTGCGGATCGAGGTGGATGTGCGGATTGCCGAGCGGGTGAATGTCGCCCATGGCGCGATCGAGTTTCGCCGGCACCTCGACGAGCGTCACCGCCGACGCCGCCTCGAAGAACCCGGGCGCGCCGCGCTGGATGCGCGGGTTGCCGGATTCCTGGAGCAGCACCGGCAGCCAGCCGGCCTCGAGCTCGGCGCCGTTCGCGACCAGCGAGGTCCGCCGTCCGCGCGCGCGCGACGAGGCTCGGCTTCGCCTCGACGTGGTGCACGTCCTGCATCGCCGTCGTCGCGACGTAGACGTCGACCCGGTCGCCGCCGAGTTCACGCGTGAGCGCGGCCCAGTCGGCGGTGGTCGCGAGCACGCGCACGGCCGCCTGCGACGCCGGCGCGAGTGCCAGGAAGAGCAGCGTCAGGGCACCACAGATGAGGTTCTTCATGACGGCTTCTCCTAGTACTTGTGCGCGCCGTGCGCGCCGATGCCGAACAGGTATTGCAGGCTGAGCTGCCGGTCGGTGTCCCCGTCGTCGCGGGCTTCGTCCCACGCGTACTGCAGACGCCAGCGCGAGAACTCGCTCGGGTTCCAGTCGACCATGACGGTCGTGCGGCTCGGGTCGCCGGCAAGCAGCGCCGGGAACGCTCGGCCGGCAGGCTGCCGGAGGTCACCAGGCCGATCGTCGGATTGCCGGAGTCGAGCGCGTCGTAGCGCAGGCCCGCGCGCCAGCGCGGCGTGAACTGGTAGACGCCCTGCAGGTACCAGCCGGACTGCGTGCTGCGGTACGAGTCGACGAGCGCGGCGTTCTCCAGGTCGAAGGCAAGGTCACCGCTCTCGCGGCGTTCCATGTACTCGCCCTGGAGCTTCAGGTAGCGGCGCGCGGAATTGCCGCCCGGCGACCACTTGAAGACCGCGTCGGCAACCCAGGTGCGCGAGTTGCCCGTAAACGCGTTGACGACCGGCTCACCGACCGCGTCCGTGTCCTCGTACTCGCGGCCATCGGCCTCGAGGTCGATCCAGGAGGCGCCGGCGCGCCAGCTCGCGGTGTCGCCGAGGTCGCCGCCGACATGCGCAAAGAGCGTCGTTCCGTTCAGGCCGTTGCCGCTGCTCGCCGCGTGCCGGGGAACGCGTCGCCGTTGCCGGTCTCGGCGCCGAGCTCGACGAAGAGATCGGTCGGCGCGAGCCACTTGAGCTGCACGCCGTCCTGCGACCGCTGGTTGCCGAAGAAGGCCTGGTAGACGAGCGGCTGGTCCGCGAAGTCCCAGGCGTGCGCGTGCACTTCGTTGAGGTAGCCGAAGCCCGAGAAGAAGCGCCCGCCTTTTGCCATGAGGCCTGCCGGCAACGCAAGCGTGCGGAAGAACGCCTCCTCCACCTCGATCTCGTCCTCGCCCGTGATCGCCACGGTGAGCTGGCCGGTGAAGTACGGATCGACGCTCGCCGCCAGCGTCATCTCGGATTCGCCGAGGCTGAAGCTGCGCTCGCCGGGACCGATCTCACCGCCGTTCGGCATGAAGCCGGCAATGCGCCAGTCTCCCGGGTCGCGCGAGGTGTCCGCGTAGCTGCCGGCGAGCACGAGCGAGATCGCGGGATTGAATGCCGAGGCGCTGACTGGCCGCGGGCGCGGCCGGCACGACTTCCTCAGGCGGCGCAGCCGCGGGGGCGGATTCGAGCGCGGCGATGCGCGACTCGAGCGCCGCAACGCGCGCGTCGTAGTCGGACTTCAGGGACTCGAGTTCGGCGCGCAGCGCCGCGGCATCGTCATCGGCGCGGGCCGGCCGGCGCGAGCACGGCGCAGGCGACGGCCACGAGCGCCGCAATGGGCTTGTAACCAGACATGGTTCACCTCGTCTGAAGAGCGGAACGCCGGCCGCGCGAGCGTGGCCGGAACAATCGACTTCAGACGAAGGCAGGCGGTGCGCGGGCGCGGAAGGCCCGGAAGGACGAGGAGCGTGGTTCGGAGAACCGCGGCTTCGGGGGCGAGCGTCACCCAGGCGATGGAACGCGCGGGCAGCACGGCGGCGCCGCGGCCATCGCGTTCTGCAGCTGCGACGACGCGAGGCAGGTGCCGCAATTACGCGCCGCGCCGAGCGTTTCCGACGAATCGGCGAGCGGGTGCGAATAGAGGTGGATTTCGGCGCCGAACTGCGCGACGAGCAGGGCCAGGGCCAGCCACCGGCCGATCAGCCCGATCCGTCTGCGGTTCAGCTTCAGTGCCACGGTGCAAAACAGCCTATCACAACCGCCTCAGGTGCCCGCCTCGCTCGCAGGGCTTGACCTCGAGCCGCAGGATTCGGCCGACCTCGCCCTGCAGGCGGGCGGCATCCGGCAGCTCCGCGGGCGGCACGACGTCGACGTCGATCCAGTACACCGTGCCCGTGCGCTCGCGGTCCACGATGCGCGGTTCGAGGCCGATCGCCTTGGCGTCGTCGAGTCGCCGGAGCGCGCGCTGCCGCTCGCTGAAGAGCCCGAGCGAGATCGTGACGTCACTGCCGTCGCGCCGGCATCGCGTAGGCGTCCGCGACGCCGGCTCGCCGCAGCCGCTCGATGATGGCGTTCGCCGCCGTGCGGTCCGGCACGCCGCCCAGCGTCACCCAGTAACCCTTCCACACGACGCCCTCGCCCGCGCGCTGGCGCGGCTCGAGGTCGCTCTCGCGCAGGAGTGTCGAGGCGCGCGCGGCATCGGTCAGGTCGGTGAACGGGCCGAGGCTCAGGCAGTTGTCGCGCGGCCGCGCGGCGCCTGCCGCCGACTGCGACGGGCGCGGCCTCGCGCGCGAGTTGGCAGGCTCCCTTCGGCGGCGGCGGCGGCCGTGGCGGGCGGCTCGCCCGACGGCGAGACCCAGTGCGTCCAGCCATACCAGGCCAGGTTCGCGAACAGCAGCAGGGCGAAGGCGAGTCGCATCGACGTCAATCTAACACCGCACGGGGCGGACGCTCACTTCGCCGGACACGATCCGGCGCGGGACGCCGTCGATCTCGAGGAGCAGGGCTCCATCGTCGTCCACGCCGCGCGCGCAGCCCTCCAGCTTCTGCCCGCCGTGCAGGACAGCAACCGTCCGTCCTGCCAGCGCGTCGGCGACCCGCCATTCTTCCGCGAAGGCCGACATGCCGCGGGCGCCGTACTCGACGAGGGCGGTCGAAAGCTCGGCGATCAGCGCCGCCGCGAGCGCGTTGCGCGGCGGCGGCTCGCCGAGCGTCGCCAGGTCCACGGCCCGCACGCCTTCGATGGCGAGGCGCTCGCGCGCGGATGCCGGCAGGCGCACGTTGATCCCGATGCCGACGACGACATAAGCAGGACCGGCCGCTTCGCTGCGCAGGTCGATCAGGATGCCGCCGAGCTTGCGGTCGCTCCTGGACGATGTCGTTCGGCCACTTGAGCGCGAGCCCGCTGACGCCGAGCCGCCCGAGCGCGCGCAGGGCCGCGACGCCGGCGGCAAGCGAAAGCGCAGCAAGCGTCGCGGGCGCATCCGGGTAGCTCCAGTTCGAACGAGAGGCAGAGCCCCGAGGCAAAGGGCGCGACCCAGTGCCGCCCGCGTCGGCCGCGACCGGCACTCTGGAACTCCGCGAGGCAGGCGTCGAAGCGTCCGGGCGGCAGGTCGTCGATGGCGAGCAGGTGATCGCTCGTCGAGGCGAGCGTTTCGTGCACCTCGAGGTGACGCAAGCTGTCGCGCGCGACTGGCGGCAGCGCGGTCGCGGATGCGGGTCGCATCGAGCAGGTCGATCGGCGCTTCGAGCCGGTAGCCGCGGCCCGGCAGCGCCTCGAGCGACGATGCCCCACTCCGCGAGCTGCTGCAGCCGCTTCCAGACCGCGGCACGGGAGACCGAAAGAGCCGCCGCCAGTTCCTCGCCGGAATGCAGGGCGCCGTCCGCCATCAGTCGGAGCAACTCGATGCGTCCGCTCATCCCGAGGGGCCACGCGGGCGGAACAGCCAGAGCTTGCCCAGCCGCGGCTCGGTGCCGGACCTGATGCGCGTGATAGTTGCCGCGGTGCGCCCAGCCGACGAGCAGCGCCATCGCCACCGTGAACGCGATCCAGGATCCCGTCGCGAGCGGCGAGAATCCGCTCGCAGCGGCGACGGTGGCAGCCGCCGTCACCGTGGCGAGGCCGACGTAACCGGTGAGCATCGCGACCAGAAACCAGGCCGCCAGGGCAATGACGAGCAGCACCGGCGCGAGTGCGAGCAGCACGCCGGCGAGCGTCGCGGCGCCCTTGCCGCCGCGGAAGCCGTGCCACATCGGCCAGACGTGGCCGGCGACGGCGGCCGCGCCGCAGCAGACGGTGAGCCAGTCGCGTGGGATCGCCGGGTCCGCGGCGACGCCCGGGATCGCGAGTCCCGGCAGCCAGCGCGCGGCAATCCAGCCCTTGCCGACGTCGATGAAGACCGTGGCTGCGGCGAAGGCGAGTCCCTGGGTGCGCAGCGCATTGGTGCCGCCGGCGTTGCCGCTGCCCATCGTGCGGATGTCGACGCCGCGGAACTGGCCGACGACCAGCGCGCCGACGATGGAGCCGAGCAGGTATGCGATCAGCGTCTTGAGGCCGAGCTCGAGCAAGCGCGCGCCCCCGATCCAAGGGGGCCGATCTTATCACCGCGGGCGGGCTCACCGCGCGGAAGGAAGACTTCGGCGATCATGCAGCGCACGCTGCCGCCGCCCTCCCATTCGATCGTCGGGATGGGCGCGGCGACGATGCCGCCATGGCGCTCGAGGCGGCGACGCTTCGCCGGCGCGAGCGACTGCCAGGCGGTCTCCGACATCGCGATGCGCGCGGCGCCGTCGCGCGCGCGGAGCGCCAGCATGTTGCCCGCGAAGTGGTTCATCTCCTCGACGTCGATCTCGATCACCTCGTGACCCGATCCGGGCGAGCTCGTCGAGGACGGCCGCGCGGCGCGGTGCATCCGGGATCGCCGCGGCACAAACGACGGCGAAGCCCTCGCCCACCGCCATCAGCACGTTCGTGTGGTAGATGGCACGTCCGTCCGGCCCCAGCGCGTCGAACTCGACCGCGCGGTAGCCGAGCGCCGCGCAGAACTCGGCGAGCGCCGCCGGCGTCGTGCGCGGCGAGAGGCAGGCGTAGGCCAGGCGCGAGGATCGGTCGAGCACGAGGCTGCCCGTGCCTTCGAGGAATTCACCGCGGCCCTCGAGCGACGAGAGGTCGATCGTCCGCGCGATGCGAAAGCCCGCACGCTCGACCGCGGCGAGGTGCTCAGGGCGACGCTCGGCGCGGCGCGAAGGCGCCAGCATCGGGTACAGCACGACCGTCCCGTCGGCGTGGAAACTCACCCAGTTGTTCGGGAAGCAGGCGTCGGGCTTCGCGGGCTCGGGCGGGTCGTCCGCGACGACGACTTCGACGCCGGCATCGGTGAGCCGGCGCACGAGCCCGTCGAACTCGCGGATCCGCCAGGGCAGCGTCATCCGCGATCGACTCCGCGTGCTGGAAGCGGTTGGACTCCGCCGTTTCCGGGTTCGAGCCGAATCGCGCCGGGCGGACCATCAGCACCGCGTCGGCGCACTGGTTCTCGGGCTCGTGCACGGCAGGCACGCTCGCGGCTACTGGCCGGGAACTCGGTGCCGGGCAGACGCGTGATGCCGCGCTCCGTCTTCTGCTTCTCCACCATCCGCGCGACGTCGGCGAGGAGCTGCCGCGCGTCGTAGACGATGCCGTCCTTGATCGTGTACCTGATGCCGCCGACCCGCTCGGCCTTGCCCGTCTTCTCGTTCAGGCGCACGGCGCCCGTCCCGTAGAGCACCTTGAGGTTCGCGACCGGATTCTCGGGCACGATGACGAGATCGGCGAGCAGGCCCGGCCGCACCACGCCGAACTCGATCGGCTTGCCCTTCGGCTCGTGGAGCGCCTGCGCGCCGTGCAGCGTCGCGCCCCGGATCACCTCCAGCGGATGGAAGCCCGCTTCCTGCAGCAGTTCCATCTCGGAGATCGTGCCGAAGCCGAAGGTGTTGAAGATGTAGCCCGCATCCGAACTGACCGTCACGCGCCCGCCCATGTTCTTGTAGTCGTTCAGGAACGCCATCCAGACGCGGTAGAAATTCCGCCAGGCCGTCTCGTCCCAGCTCGTCCAGTCGAAGAAGTACGAGCCGTGGTTGACGCGGCTGGGCAGGTAGAAGTCCCACAGCGAGGGCAGCGTGTACTTCTCGTGCCAGTCCGAGTTGCGGCGCGCCATGACGTCACGGCCCGCCAGGTAGGCCGTCATGGTGGGATCGAGGACGACGTCCAGCGACTTGAACTCGGCGAGCAGCGCCTTCCACTCCGTGCTGCCCTGCGCGTGGATCAGGTTCCACTGCCGCGCCACCTGCGCGAACCGGTGCTGCTCGTCGGAGTGGTTGTGGCCCGGCGGCCAGGGCTGCACGTCGTAGCCGTCGTAGAGCGCCTCGAAGATCCCGTAGAAATGCGTCACCGTGCCGAGGCCGAGCCGGGCGGCGTCGAGCGCGTTCATCTGCGCGACGCCCTGCTGGCTGAGGTGCGCGGTCGAGCCCAGGCCGAGCTTCTTCGCCTCGTCGAGGAGCGCCGCCATGATCTCGGGCGGCGAGGCGTTGAGCTTCAGGCCGTCGATGCCGGTGGCAGCCGCCTTGCGCACCCACTCCCGCGCCTGCTCGGGCGTCTCGATGTTCGCCTCCCACTCGTCGAGCGGCAGGCGGTAGGTGAACATGCGCGGCGCCGTGATCTCGTTGCGCGCGCTCCGCGCCTTCTCGCTCTCCGAGAACGCAGGCGACGCGAACGGCACGCCGCGGCCGGCCGTGATGCCGTGGGCCATCCAGAGCTTGTAGACGTACTCGGCCTCGGGCGTCTTGGGGATGTCGCCGCTGTGCAGGTGCAGGTCGACGAACCCGGGCAGCACGTACATCCCGGTGGCGTCGATCTCCTTCGTCGCGCCCTGCGGGCGGTCGCTGGAGCGCATGTCGCCCGCGGCGGCGCCGACCGCGAACAGCGCCGTGATGCGGTTGCGCTCGACGACGACGTCCACCGGCCCGCGCGGCGGCGCGCCGGTGCCGTCGATCACGGTCGCGTTGCGGATGATCAGCCGGTCGAAGGGCCCCTCGCCCTCCGCCCGCGGCGGAGCGGGCCTGGGATCGGTCGCCGCTTCCTGCGCGAAGGCGTCGGAATGCAGCGCACCGGCCGCGAGGCCGACGCCCGTGATCACGCCCGAACTACCCAGTCTCGAATCGGTTGATTTCATCGGCGCGTCCGGGCAGGGCTAGAACTCGATCCGGAATCCGAGCTGCATGCGCCAGACCGACGGCAGCGTCGAAACCGTGTTGAACGGCTTGACCGGGCCCGTCTGGCCCGAGCGCGGACGGTAGACGTAGCAGCTCGCCGCCCCGCCCGGGCAGCCGGCCGTCGCGATGCGCACGGCGTCCGCGACCGGGGTGACGTACGGGAAGCTCACCTGGCGCAGCTGACCCCAGCTGTTGTCGATCAGGTTCGCGAAGTTCTCGATGTCGAAGGTGATGATGCCGCGCGTCTTGCGGAAGATCGGCAGCTCCTGGGCGAAGCGCAGGTCGAGCACGGACACCCAGGGGCTCGTGTGCGAGTTGCGCGGCACGATCCGGCCGCGGAACTTGGCGAGGCCCTGCTCCTCGACATAGGTATTCATGTCCGTGGCGAACTGCGCGGCCGCCGCGCTCGCCGCGCTGAAGGCGCCCTCCGCGGCGCAGCCTGCAACGACGCCGACTTCGCCCGCCGTGCAGGCGCCCTCGAAGATCACGTCGCCGTCCGGCACGTAGAAGAGGTGCCGCTGCCGGGAGGCCTGGCGCGGATCGCCCCAGATCAGCGAGCCGGCGCCGAAGGTGTAGCTGTACGGCCGGCCCGAACGGCGCTCGCCGATCAGCGCGATGCTGGTCTCGTAGTCGCCGAAGAAGGCCTTGCGCCAGGCGAACGAACTGGTGAACCGGTGCTCGATCTCGTAGTTCGAGGTCTCGAGGCCCGGGTCGTTCGGGTCCGACACGGCGACGTTGTCCCAGTTCGACGAGGCCGTCGAGCTGGTGCCCGGGTTGACGTCCTTGACGTCCTGGTGGCCGTAGCCGAGGTAGGCGTCGAAGCGGCCCGTCGACGTGCGCCAGGTCTTGCTCGCGTCGATCGAGAACACCGTCTGCTCGCCCTCGCGGGTGTTCGTGAGCAGGAAATCCTGGATGCTGGAGCTCGAGCGGCCATCGGGGCGCGGCCCGTAGATCGGACGCCCGTCCGGCGCCGTGCCGACCTGCTGCAGGCGGATGTCCTGCCACAGCACCTCGTCCTTGACGCGCGAATAGATGAGGTCCGCGCTGAGTTCGATGTCCCAGGGCAGCGTGTGGTTGAGGCCGAGGTTCCAGCGGTACTGCGAGGGAACATTGAAGTCCGGGTCGATCGCGTTGACCGGTCCGTCGTTGCGCTGGGTCGCGAGGAAATCGAGCACGTCCTGCGGGATGTCGAAGCCGTTGCCGCCGTCCAGCGACGCTTCCAGCGGGTTTCCGGTACCGCGCGCGATGTCCGTCCGCACGACCGTCACGCCGTCATTGGAGAAGCTGTTCGAGATCCAGACGTTCGGCGTGCCGCCGCCAAACAGGCCGAAGCCGCCGTACACGGTCGTCTCCGGCGTCCACTGCCAGTTGAAGCCGATGCGCGGCATGACCAGGTCACGCCCGTCGAGCGTCGACTGGTTGTTGAATCCGTAGCGCCCGGTGAAGTTCTCGTTGAGCAGCGGCTGGTCGCTGCTCGAGAAGATGTCGAAGCGCACGCCGGCCTGGATCTTGAGGTCAGCCGTCGCCTGCCACTCGTCCTGCACGTAGAATGCTGTCGACGTCGTAGCCGAAGGTCGCGGCGCCGTCGGCTGCGTCGTTGGTGAATGCGTTGGCGTAGGAGAGGCTGGTCGCCGCCTGGGCCGCGAAGTTGTCGGTCCCGGTCGCGGTCACGACGCCGTTGACGTCGAGCGTCGGCGCGAACACCCACTGGCCCTGGCTGCGGGCCACGAACAGGTTGAAGATGTCGAGCATCTCGCGCTCGTAGCCGACCGTCAGCGTGTGGTCGCCGAGGAAGAAATTGCCTTTCAGCTTGATCGAGTCGATGTCGTTGGTCAGCTCGTTGGCGTGGCGGAACTCGTCCGAGCCGATGTACACGGTGCCGCCGCTCGGCGTGCGGATCTGCATCTCGCCGAAGTCCGTGCCGAACAGCGAGACCTGGGCGGTGTCGACTTCCTTGCGCGCAAGCTTGAACTCGGTCGAGAAGTACTCGTTCCAGTCCGAGAACAGCTGCAGGGAGGCGGTCTCCATCAGGATCGCGCGGTCGTACCAGTTGGAAGGCGCTCCGAGCCTGGAGAGCGACGGGTTGTTGTTGGTCGTGTTGACGACCAGCTCGTTGCCCTCGGTTCGCTGGTAGGAGAGCGTCGCGCGCTGCGTGTCGGTGATGTTCCAGTCGAGCTTGGCGAGGATCTTCTCGTCCTCCTCCGGCGCCGAGGCCAGCGTCTGGCCGATGTCGTAGCCATAGACATCGAGCCCGATCTGGCGGATGTCGTCGTATTCCTCCTGGGTGACGTCCGGCACCTCGACCGGGAAGCCGGAGCCGGTCGCGCCGATGTCCTGCGGCGCCTCGCGCTCGAGCTTCTCGTACGAGAGGAAGAAGAACAGCTTGTCCTTGATGATCGGTCCGCCGATCGTGCCGCCGTAGATCTCTTCGTCGAAGACGAGATCCACGTCGATGTCCTTGGTCTGGTCGCCCAGCAGGCTGTCGTCACCCTTGTAGAAAAATGCGGAGCCGGAGAACTCGTTGGTCCCGGACTTGGTGACCATGTTGATGGTCGAGCCGCGGAAGAACGAATATTCGACCGAGAATGGCGCCGTCAGCACGGAAACCGCCTCGATCGCGTCCACCGACAGCGGGCTGCGCTGGGTCGGATAGCCGTTGTTGTTGAGGCCGAAGTCGTCGCTCTGGCGCACACCGTCGACGGTGACGGTGTTGTAGCGGTTGTTGACGCCCGCCACCTCGAGCGCGTCGGAGTTCGTCGGGTCGACCCAGGCCTTCGGGTTGATGCGCACGACGTCCTTGATGTCGCGGCTGATCGAAGGCGACTCGCGGACGTCCTGGGCGCCGAAGCGGGCGCCTGCGCCGATCGACACGTCCCGCTCGAAAGTGCCCGTGACCTCGACCCCGGCCAGCGTCGCGATCGGCTGGGCCACGAGCGTCACGGAGGTGCGCTGCGCGAGCTGGGTGTACAGGTCCTCGACCACGGCGTCCTGCATGCCTTCGGCCTGGGCCGTGATGCGGTACGGGCCGCCGACGCGCAATCCGGTCGCGGAGAACTGGCCGCCCGGATTGGTCGTGGCCGCGCTGCTCGTGCCCGATGGCAAGTGGACGATGCTGACACGGACGCCGGCAATCGGCTGGCCGTCCTCGCCGACCACGAATCCGGAGAGCTGGCTCGAGGTTTCCTGTGCGATCGCAAGCGGGGCGGCCAGCACTGCGGCGAATCCCACGCCAAGGGCGACGGCGGGCGCGGAAAGAATCGAGGCTACGGCGCCAGCAAGACGGACCGAGCGAAGGCGATCTGGCAGTGGCAGCATAGGGCCGGAATGTTACAGGCAGAGGGCGCGCCGTGGCGACCGCATAGCGGCGTATGGCGCGCACTCCACAAGTCGACATTCCTTCACCGACAACGGCTTGCCGGGATTTTCTCAGGCGATGCGCAGGAGCGCCGCCTTCTCCGCGATCATGAGGGTGGGCGCGTTGGTGTTGCCGCCAATCGGTGTCGGCATGACCGAGGCATCCACGACCGAGAGGCCTTCGACGCCGCGCACGCGCAACAGCGGATCGACGACCGCCATCGCATCGGCGCCCATGCGGCAGGTTCCGACCGGGTGATAGATCGTATCGGCACGCCGGCGAATCTGCGCGCGCAGGGCCTCGTCGCTCGCTCCCTCGGTAAACATCTCCGCACCCCGATGCGGCGCGAGCGCCGCGCCTTCCATGATCTCGCGCGCGCGCTGCACGCCGGCCACCAGCGTGGCGACGTCCTGCGCTTCCGCGAGGAAGTTCGGGTCGATGCGCGGGGCCTCGCGCGGATCCGCCGAGCGCAATCCGACCTGGCCGCGGCTCTTCGGGCGCAGGACCGCGACGTGGCAGGAAACGCCGTAGCCGTAGTGCAGCCGCCGCGCGTGGTCATCGACCAGCCCGGTGAGGAAGTGGAGCTGCACATCCGGCCGTGCGAGTTCTGCGCGCGTGCGGAAGAAAGCGCCGGCCTCGGCGAAATTGGTGGTGAGGATCCCCGTCCCGCGGTCGCGCCACTCGAAATAGCCGGCGACGGCCCGCAGCGCCGTGCGCGGCGTGATGCCCATCAGGCTGCGGTCATCGGAGCGGTAGACGAGCGCGAGATCGATGTGATCGACGAGATTCCGGCCGACCCCCGGCAACTCGTGGCGCAACGCGATGCCGTGGCGCGAGAGTTCCTCCCGCGGACCGATGCCGGACAGCAGCAGGAGCTGCGGCGAGCCGAATGCGCCGGCCGAGAGAATCAGCTCGCGCTCTGCGTCGATGCGCGCCGTGCCGCCCGGACCCTCGACCTCGATACCCGTCGCGCGCGCGCCCTCGAACACGATGCGCGTCGCATGGCGGCCGGTCAGTACCGTGAGGTTCGGCCGCGCGAGCGCCGGCCGCAGGAAGGCGACCGCCGCGCTGCAGCGGCGTCCGCGGCGCTGCGTGACCTGGTAGAGGCCCGCCCCGTCCTGGCTCGCGCCGTTGAAATCCGGGTTTCGCGCCAACCCCGCCCGCGCAGCGGATTCGACGAAGGCGTGGGAAGCCGCCGCGGGACTGGCGAGGTCGGAGACCGTCAGTTCCCCGCCGCTGCCATGAAAGGCGTCGGCCCCGCGCTGCTGGTCCTCGGAGCGTCGAAACAGCGGCAGCACGTCTTCGTAGCCCCAGCCCGGATTGCCGAGCGCCGCCCAGTCGTCGTAGTCGGAGCGGTGCCCGCGCATGTAGATCATCGCGTTGATGGAACTCGAACCGCCGAGCACGCGTCCGCGCGGCTGGTAGCCCTGCCTGCCGCCGAGTCCGGGTTGCGGTTCGGTCTTGAATGCCCAGTTCACCTGGCGCCGCGGAATCGTGCCGAGGATGCCGGCCGGAATATGGATGAGTGGCGAGCGATCCTCGGGCCCCGCCTCGACCAGGCAGACGCGGTGCGCGGGATCCGCGCTCAGGCGGTTGGCGAGCACGCAGCCGGCGGAACCGGCGCCGACGATCACGGTGTCGAACCTCACGCCGGACACTTTGCCGCCGGCGCAGCCGAATGCAAGGCCGCGGCCGGCATTTCGCGCGCGCGGGCGGGTTTAGGTTGAACAGTCTAGAGTGGCGATCCATGAGCACGCTGCGGGCGGAATTGACCGCTCACCCCACCACCCCCTGCCCCGCCATCCGTCAATTCGTCATCGAGGTCGATGCGACGAGGCTCCCTGCCGCACTCGTCATCGTGTATCGGATCGCGGGAGATGCCGTCGCGGCTTCGCCTGCCGGCATCCGGCTTTGCACGCCGTGCCGACGGTCTCTGGCACCATAGCTGCTTCGAGGCCTTCCTCAGGGCGGGACCGGGTGCCAGCTACCACGAATTCAACTTTGCCCCCTCCGGCGACTGGGCGGCCTATCGCTACGGACGGCCCCGCAGCGAAGCGCAGCTCGCCGGACATGCCGGCACCCCGCATGGAGCGCCGCGAATTCCCGGAGGGCTACGAGTTGAGCGCGACGCTGCCGATCGCCGCGCTGCCGGAATTCGCGAGGGCGCGCGAGATCGAGGCCGGCATCGCCGCGGTCATCGAGGCGGAAGACGGGACCCTGTCGTACTGGGCGCTCTCCCACGCCGGCCCGAAGCCGGACTTCCACGACCCGTCGTCGTTCAAGCTGAAGGTCAGCCGCCCATGAAGTTCGGCATCGACCGCCTGCTGCTCGACCGCGCCGTGAGGAAACCCCTCGACGGCCGCCGCGTCGCGCTGCTCGCGCATCCGGCTTCCGTGACGGCCGACCTCACGCACTCGATCGACGCGCTGGCGGCACACGAAGACTTCCGGCTCACGGCGGCCTTCGGCCCGCAGCACGGCATGCGCGGCGAGAAGCAGGACAACATGATCGAGACGGACGACTACAAGGATCCCGCCTACGGGATCCCGGTCTTCAGTCTCTACGGCAAGGTGCGCCGACCGACGCCGGCAATGATGGAAACCTTCGACGTGCTGCTCGTGGACCTGCAGGATCTCGGCACGCGCGTCTACACGTTCGTGACGACGCTGCGCTATGTGCTCGAAGCGGCTGCACGGCTCGGCAAGGCCGTCTGGGTGCTCGACCGGCCGAACCCGATCGGCCGGCCGGTCGAGGGCTTGTTGCTGAAGAGCGGCTGGGAGAGCTTCGTCGGCGCAGGCCCGATGCCGATGCGGCATGGGCGCACCCTCGGCGAACTCGGCACCTGGCTCGTGCAGCACCTGAAGCTCGACCTCGAGTACGTGCACGTCGCGACGGACGGCTGGCGCCCGGCGCAGTCGCCCGGTTACGGCTGGCCGCAGGGCGATCGCGCCTGGGTGAACCCGAGCCCGAATGCACCCTCCGTCGCGATGGCCCGCTGTTATCCCGGAACCGTGATGGTCGAAGGCACGACGCTCTCCGAGGGACGCGGCACGACTCGGCCGCTCGAGGTCTTCGGTGCGCCGGACCTCGACGCCGACAAGCTGCTTGCCAACATGCGCGTGCTCGCGCCCGACTGGCTCGCCGGCTGCCGCCTGCGGCCGTGCTGGTTCGAGCCGACTTTCCACAAGCACGCGGGCAAACTCTGCGCGGGCATCCAGATCCACGTGGACGACCCCGGCTACAACCACTCGAAGTTCCGGCCCTGGCGGCTGATGGCGCTCGCCTTCAAGGCGATACGCGCGATCCGGCCCGACTACCCGCTGTGGCGCGAGTTCGCCTACGAGTACGAGACGACGCGGCTTGCGATCGACCTGATCAATGGCGGACCGGTGCTTCGCGAGTGGGTGGACGATCCTGCGGCGACCCCGGGCGACCTCGACGAACTCGCGCGGCGCGACGAGAACGAATGGCAATCGAAGGAGTGAGGCGATGAAGACTTGGATCCTGGCGGGAGTCCTGGCGGTGACGCTGCCCCTGGCGGCGAGCGCCGAGGTGAAGTTCGCGGCCGCAGACGGATTCCTGATCGAGCATCGCTTCACCATCGCAGCGCCGGCAGCGAAGGTCTGGGAGTCGTTGCAGCACCCCGAGCGCTGGTGGCCCGCGGATCACAGCTGGTCCGGCAAGCGCGAGAACCTCAGCCTCGATACTTCCGTCGACGGCTGCTTCTGCGAGCGCTGGGACGGCAACAGCGTCGAGCACGGACGCGTCGTGCTGGTCATGCCGGGGAAAATGCTGCGGCTCGACGCCGCGCTCGGGCCACTGCAGGAGATGGCGGTGTCGGGCGTGATCACGTTCGCGCTCGAGGAAAAGGACGGCACGACGACGCTGGTCGCCACGCATCGAGTAAGCGGCGATGCCGCGCACAAGCTCGACGCGCTCGCGCCGATCGTGGACCAGGTGAATGCGCAGCAGTTCGGGGGATTGGCGGCGGAGGCTGCGAAGCCCTGACTGCGGACAACTGCCCTGCTAGGCAGTAGTTAACCCCTCGAATCGGGGCTTCCGGTCGCCATAATTGCCTTCCCGGGCTGACGGCGTAGGCTGCAAAAGCCAAGCGCGCAGTGAATGCCCCTCAGCGGGTTCAAAGCGCCACAGGGGATGAACGTCTTCCAAGGAGGGGAACCAGTCGTCCGTTAGTGGGGACACCCGCAATGGTCGTGTCTTCTTCCCAAGGCGGACCTGCAGGGCTTTCAAGCCAACAGGACCGCACAGCAGTACATCGCCATCTTGAGGCGATTGCGAGCGCGCTCTCTGCACTCGAACCGGGCGACATCGCCGCTGTCCGTCGACTTTTGCGTGGAATCGCGTCAGATACGAGTCTTGCAGCTGGAGTGGTTGCCCGCCCGGCAACTGACGCCCCTGTGCGAGGAACCTGGCTCATTCCTCGCGACCCCGACCCTGGAATTCGCATCGTCTACTGCCACGGGCTCAGCTTCATGGCGGGCGATTTCGCTACCTACGGCGGCTTTGCCAGCCGCCTGGCGGCGGCAACGCGCGCATGCACTTTCCTCGTCGAGTACCGTCTCGCGCCAGAACACGCCTACCCTGCCGCGCATGATGATTGCCGGACCGCACTGTCGTGGGCACAGTCGCACGGACCACACGGTGACGATTCAGCGCAATGCGTGCTGATCGGTGACTCCTGCGGAGCCAGCCTCGTATTGGCATCTGCGCTCGACGCCAAACGGCAAGGGAGGCCTGCAGCAGCCCTGGTCCTCTTTTCACCGTTCGTCGACCTCTCTGTCTCGGGCGACTCCTGGCAGCGCAACGAGGGCCGCGATCCCATCCTGACTGCGGACCTCGCCCGCGACTGCGCGGCGCTCTATGCGCCCGGCGTTGACCCGCGGGATCCCTGCCTGTCACCGGTCTTCGACAACCTGTCGGGTTTGCCGCCGCTCCAGATTCACGCGTCGGCCGCCGACCCGATGTTCGACGACGCCACGCGATTGATGTCCGCATGCAACCGCGCCGGCGTGTTGGTGGAGTCGCACCTCTGGAGCGATATCGCTCACGTCTGGTACCTGTTCCACGACCAGCTGAAGCAGGCCAGGCACTCGATCAACCTCACCGGTTCGTTCGTGAGGCGCCTGTGAGTACTTCGCGGCGTAAGCACCGGTCCGGACCGACACTCTCGCAGTTCGATGCGCTCGTCACGCGTCTCTATGAAGCGGCGACGAATGCCGAACTCTGGCCGGAGGCGCTCGAATCGATGGTGCGGTTCGTCGGCAACTCCGGCGTACACCTGTTCCTGACCGACGAGAACACCGGACTGGTGCGCCAGGACGCGTACTTCGGGATGCCAACGAAACTCATGGTCGAGTACAACAACGGCCAGGTCGTTGATTGCCCCCGCGTCGAGAATGCCCTCGCCCATCCCGAGTACCGGCTGCTGTACGACTACCAGCATATCGATGAGCGCGGTATCGACCGCAGCGACTATTACGAATGGCTCCAGAAGAGCGGAGACGGCATTCGCTATTACCTGGGTGCGCAGTTGTTTCCGACGGCGGGTCGGCCAAGCTGGATCAGCTTCCCGTTCCGAAAGTCCGAGGGACATGCCCAACCCGCTCAAATGGAACGGCTGAAGCTGTTCGTGCCGCACCTCGAACGCGCATTGCGGGTCGGGCAGCAGTTCGGAACGGCCTCATTGCTGTCCGGCGCCCTCGCCCATGCGATCGACCGGGAGGAGCGCGCACTGATCGTGCTCGGCATGTCAGGGAAAGTCCTGTTTGCGAGCAGCGCCGCGGAAAACCTGGCGAGCCGTTCGCAGTGGCTGCGGCTCAGCCGCTTCGGAATCCATCTGGCGAACCCCGCGCTCGACCAACGGTTGCAGCATAGATTGCACGACTGTTGGCAAGTCATCGAGCGGAACGCCGCCAGCGCCGCGGATGAGCTCGAGGTTGCCGTCCAGGACGGTAACCGGTATCGCATTTCACTGGCGCCACTGATGTTCCAGGGCCAGATGTTCGGAATCGATCGACCGGCTGTCGTCGTCACGATCAGCCAGGTCGGTGCGGACGAAATGGAAGTACGCAATCGCCTGCACGGACTGACCGGCGCGGAGTTGGCGCTGGCGACCGCCGTGGCGCGTGGCTCCACGCTCTCAGGCTACGCGCGGGGGCGCGGGATCTCGCTGCACACGGTCCGCGCTCAACTGAAGATCATCTTCCACAAAACTGGAACGCATCGACAGGCGGAGCTGGTCAGCCTGATCCTGCACCGTCAGCCTCTTACTGCCGCAAGGTAGGGGGAACAGGCCCCATACCCCGTTTGGGTGATGCGGCCCCGGTTTGCTTCCCTCATAAGCACGCCACAAGGGGGTCGTTCCGGGGGATTCGCCCGGAACAAAAATCAATGTGGCACACAGAAGCCCTTCAGCGATCGCTCGACGGCATCGACGGGCACGGCATTCGCCCGGTGCTCCGTCCATCGCCACCCGCAGCAGAATCGCCGATTGAAATGGCCCGCGGGGACCGCCGCCAACATCCACGTCGTCATTCGGACCCCGCGTCCGGACGGGGTCATCTCAAGGAGCTCGCGTCTGCTGCCGCGCGTGCCGCACTGGACCACATAGACCTGGCGATTGTCCTGATGCATGAGGACAGGCGCGTGCTGCTGTCAAACGCCGCGGCGCTGCGCACCCAAGCCCGCGGAGACTGCTTTCATGTCCGTACGCAGAAGCTGCACCTCGTGGATCGCGCGTGTCAGCACGCACTCGAAGCATTCCTGGCCAAGGGAACGACAACTCCTTCGTCGCCCAATGGGCCGATCTCCGTAGCCAGCCGTGACCAGGGGTCGAGCTGCTATTTCCTGTTTGCCGAATGGCTGGAATTCCCGTCTGCATGCGATGGAATCGCGTCGTTGCAGATTCACGAGCCGCGACTGGCAGGTCAGATGGATCCTGACTTGCTCGGCAAGCTTTACGGGCTCACAAAGATGGAGTCTTCACTGGTTGTCGCTTTGTACTCCGCGCCGATCCTGCAGATTGCCGCGGATCACTGTGGCATCGCGCTGAATACGGCCAAGACGCACCTGAAGCACGTGTTCACCAAATGCGGTGTGCACTCGAAGGCGGAGCTGCTGCGACTGTTGGCGCTTGGGCCGCGGATCCTGGCATGAAATCGGGGTGCCGGTTTCCCGGCACCCCGTAGATGGTCAGCAGTGGACTACTGTCCGCAGCTCGACTGGCCGGCAGCGGACACCAGTTGCTGCCTGGCGAACTCGCTGATCAGTCCCTGGGACTCGAAGTCCCCCGCAGCATGGGCAACGCAGGACACGTACTTGCCGTGGTTGCGCCATGGCATCACGGTGCCCCGCGGCCCTTCGCACGGGCACAGCTGGGCGATCGAGCAGCCGTGCAGCGGGTCCGTGACAGCGCCGTTCGGTGTTGCAGCACACTCGTCCACGCCGTTGTCCACCCCGTCTCCGTCCGCGTCGCTGTCGCATGCATCACCCTGCCCGTCGCCGTCGAAGTCGGTCTGCCCGGAATTGGCCGTGATTGGGCAGTTGTCCACGCCGTTGGCCACGCCGTCCCCATCCAGGTCGGAGTCGCAGGCATTACCCGCGCCATCGTTGTCTGAGTCGGCCTGGTTCAGGTTCGCCACCAGCGGGCAGTTATCGGATGCGTTCGCGACGGTGTCGTTGTCGGCATCCGGGTCGCAGACATCGCCGAGGCTGTCACCGTCCGTGTTGTCCTGGCCCACGTTGGCATCGATCGGGCAGTTGTCCCCCGGGTTCTCGACGCCGTCGCCATCCAAGTCGGAGTCACAGGAGTCGCCGATGCCATCGTTATCCAGGTCGTCCTGGCCCGGGTTCTGCACCGCAGGGCAGTTGTCGTCGGCGTCGATCAACCCATCGGCGTCATCATCGGTGTCGCACTCGTCGCCAGAACCATCCTGGTCGGTATCGGTCTGGTCCGGATTGCTGGCCGCCGGGCAGTTGTCCACTGCGTTCGGCGAAGCCGTCGCCGTCCAGGTCGCCGTCGCAGGGATTGCCGAGCCCGTCGCCGTCCGCGTCAGCCTGGCTCGGGTTGGCGACCAGCGGGCAGTTGTC
>CAWGLJ010000011.1:0-9311 GCA_963823415.1 uncultured Gammaproteobacteria bacterium
CACGGCGACGAAGTCGCCGAATTTCTTGGTCAGCTTCTCCAGCCTCACGTAGGGCTGGGCGCCCGGGTCCTTCCAGGGCTCGTTCTTCTGGTCTGGTCGTGGGCTGGCCATTGTTCCCCCTTGGACCGGGAGTCTACTGGCCCGTCTTGATCCGCGTCCACGCGCGGTTGAGTTCACGGCTGTACGCCGGCGTGTGCGTCTCGAATGGCAGCAGTTTCTCGACCGTTCCGGCGGGCGGATACACGGACGGGTCGCCGGTCAACGATTCGTCCATGATCGCACGCGCGGCGGCGTTGCCGTTCGCGTAGCGGATCTGCTGGCTGATCGCCGCGATGACTTCCGGCTCCATCAGGAAGTTCAGGAAAGCGTGCGCGTTTTCGGGGTGCGGCGCGTCGGCCGGGATCCCGATCGCATCGAACCAGAGGGTCGAGCCTTCCTTCGGGTTCGCATAGGCCACTTCGACGGGGTTCGCCGCCTCGGCGCCGCGTTCCCGCGCCTGGATGACCTGGCCGTTCCAGCTGAGTGACACGCAGATCTCGCCGCTCGCGAGGTCGTCCACGTGCCGGTAGGCATCGATGTAGCGGAAGTACGGGCGCACGCGCAGCAGCAGCGCCTCTGCGGCCGCGAGGTCCTCCGCCTTCTCGCTGTTCGGGTCGCGGCCGAGGTAGACGAGCGCGGAAGCGAAGACGTCCTCCGGCGCATCCAGCAGCGCGATGCCGCATGACGCGAGCTTCGACGCGACCGCAGGATCGAACACCGCGCTCCAGCTGTCGATCGTGCCGGTACCGAGCGCGCGCTCGACGCGCTCCGGCACGTAGCCGATGCCGATCGTGCCCCACATGTAGGCAATGGCGTACGCATTGTCCGGGTCGTTCAGCGCCATGTTCCGCATCACCCAGGGGTCCATGTTCGACAGGTTCGGCAACTGCGCCTTGTCGAGCTTGCGGAATGCGCCGGCGTTTGCCAGCCGCTCGAAGTTGGTGAGCGAGGGAACGGCGATGTCGTAGCCGGTGCGCCCGGTCAGCAGCTTGGTCTCGAGGATCTCGTTGGAATCGTAGGTGTCGTAGTTCACCTTGATTCCGGTCCGCTGTTCGAAGTCGGCCAGCGTCTTCGGCCCGATGTAGTCGGCCCAGTTGTAGACGTTGACGACCTTTTCTTCCTGCCCGCCGCCGCAGGCAGCCAGCCACAGTGCGGCCGCGAGCGCGAGACCGCTGCGGAACGCGGCGCTCACGCGGTCACTGGCCGCTGCGGATGCGCGTCCAGGCCCGGTTGAGCTCGCGGCTGAATTCCTGTGTCTCGACGAGGTCCGGGTGCAGGCGCGCGCGGACCTCGGCGTCGGGGTAGATGCCCGGGTCGTTCTTGATCGCGTCCTCCACGAACGGCAGCGAGGCGGCGTTGGGGTTCGCGAAGCGCGTCTTGTTGGTGACCTTCGCGATGACTTCCGGGTCCATGAGGTAATTGAGGAAGGCGTGCGCGTTGTCCGGGTGCGGCGCATCGGCCGGGATCGCCAGCATGTCGAAGTAGTTGATCGCGCCCTCCTTCGGGATCGCGTACTTCACCGTGACGGGCCTGGCCGCCGCGGCGCCGCGGTCGCGGGCCTGGAGGATGTCCCCGCTCCAGCCCAGCGCCACGCAGATCTCGCCGGCGGCGAGGTCGTTGATGTAGGAAGACGAGTGGAAGTAGCGGATGTACGGCCGCACCTTCATCATCGCGTCCTCGAAGGCCTTGAGGTCCTCGGGCTTCTCGCTGTTCGGGTCGAGTCCCAGGGAGATGGCGATCGAGCCGAACACGTCGGTCGGCGCGTCGAGCACCGCGATGCCGCACTTGGCGAGCTTGGCTGCGTTCGCCGGGTCGAGGATCGCGCTCCAGCTGTCGATCGTGTCCGTTCCGAGTGCCTTCTTGACAAGCTCCGGGTTGTAACCGAGGCCGATGGTCCCCCAGAGGTAGATCAGCGAGTACTGGTTACCGGGATCGTGGGCCGCGACCCGCTGCATCAGCTCCGGGTCCATGTTCTTGATGTTCGGCAGCTTCGACTTGTCGAGCGGCAGGAACACGCCCGCCTTGATCTGGCGCTCGAGGAATGGCGCGGTCGGCACGACGACGTCGTAGCCCGAGCGGCCGGAGAGGAGCTTCGTCTCGAGCACCTCGTTGGAGTCGAAGACGTCGTAGGTGACCTGGATGCCGGTCGCCTGCTGGAAGTCCGACACGGTGGTGTCGGCGACGTAGTCGGACCAGTTGAGGACGTTGACGGTCTTTTCCTCCGGCGCCGCGGCGGTTGCCGCAGTCCCGGTTTCCTGCTTGCCGCCGCAGGCGGCGAGCGCCGCGAGCGCGGCAAGGGGCCAGAGTCGAATCGCGCGCGTCATTCCCCTGTACTCCTCAGCCGATGCCGATGTCGCGGGCCGTCAGGTCGAGGCACAGCCTCGCCTTCGTGACCAGCTCGTCCACGTTCTCCTTCGTCATGACGAGCGGCGGCGCCATGATCATCGTGTCGCGCACCGCGCGCATGATGAGCCCGTTCTTGAAGCAGTGGTCGCGGCACACGAGGCCGACCGCGCCGCGGTTGCGGAAGAAGGTGCGGCTGCCCTTGTGGGCGACCAGCTCGATCGCGCCGAGCATGCCGACGCCGCGCACCTCGCCGACCAGCCTGTGCTCCGCCAGCTCGCGGATGCGCTTCTGGAAATACGGCGCGATCTCCTCGCGCACGCGCTCGACGATCTTCTCGCGGCGCATGATGTTCAGGTTCTCGATCGCCACCGCGCAGCAGACCGGGTGGCCCGACCAGGTGAAGCCGTGGGCGAACTCGCCGCCCTTCTCGATCAGCACGTTCGGCGACCCGGTCCGAGACCATCGCGCCGCCGAGCGGCTGGTAGCCCGAGGTGAGGCCCTTGGCGATCGTCATGAAGTCCGGCTCGATGCCGAAGTAGTCGCTGCCGAACCACTGCCCGGTGCGCCCGAAGCCGCAGATCACCTCGTCCGCGATCAGCAGGATCCCGTACTCGCGGCAGATGCGCTGGATCTCCGGCCAGTAGGTCGACGGCGGGACGATCACGCCGCCCGCGCCCTGCACCGGCTCGCCGATGAAGGCGGCAACGCGCTCGGGCCCGAGCTCCTCGATCTTCTCGGCGAGCCGCCGCGCGGCGCGCAGGCCGTATTCCTCCGGCGAGACGTCGGTGCCGTTCTCGTACCAGTACGGCTGCTCGATGTGCACGATGTCCGGGATCGGCTGGCCGCCCTGGGCGTGCATGAAGGCCATGCCGCCGAGGCTCGCCGCCGCCACCGTGCTGCCGTGGTAGGCATTGATGCGGCTGATCATGACGTTGCGCTTCGGCTGGCCCAGCAGTTCCCAGTAGCGGCGCGTCATGCGCAGGATCGTGTCGTTGGCCTCCGAGCCCGACTGCGTGAAGAACACGCGGTGGAACTGCGGCGGCGTCAGCTCGTCGAGCAGCTGCGCGAGCTCGATCGCGGGCGGGTTCGAGCTCTTGAAGAAGCTGTTGTAGTACGGCAGCTCCCGCATCTGGCGCGCGGCGACGTCGGCCAGCTCGTTGCGCCCGTAGCCGATGTTCACGCACCAGAGCCCGGACATCGCGTCCAGGATCTTCTGGCCCTCGGAGTCGTACAGGTGCACGCCCTCGGCGCGCGTGATGACGCGCGAGCCCTCGGCGGCGAGCGCGCGGAAGTCCGTGAACGGGTGCAGGTAGTGGCGGGCGTCGAGTTCCTGCCAGTCGCGCGTTCCCCTTCCGGTGATCTTCGGCTTCGCGCTCATGGCAGTGACCCCGCTCTCAGACGTTCAGCAACAGGTGTTCCCGTTCCCACGAGCTGATCACCCGCGAGAAGGTTTCGTACTCGTTTTCCTTGACGGCACAGTATGCCGCAACGAAGCGTTCGCCGAACACCTCGACCAGCGTCTTGCTCGCCTGCAGCATCGCCAGCGCGTCGGCGAGCGAGCGCGGCAGCGAGAACGGCAGGTCGTAGGCCGAGCCGGTGATCGGCGCGGTCGGCTTCAGTCCCTCGATCATGCCGAGGTAGCCGCAGGCGAGCGACGCGCCGATCGCGAGGTACGGGTTCGCGTCGGCGCCGCCGAGGCGGTTCTCGACGCGTCGCGCCTGCGGCGTCGGACACCGGCACGCGCAGGCCCGCGGTGCGGTTGTCGAAGCCCCACTGCACGTTGATCGGGGCCGAGTTGTAGCGCGTGATGCGCCGGTAGCTGTTGACGTTCGGGCCGAACAGCGACATCGCCGAGGGCAGGTACTTCTGCAGGCCCGCGATGAACGACTCGAACAGCGCCGACGGCTTGCCTTCCGCGTCGCTGAAGATGTTGTCGCCGGTCTGCACGTCGACGATGCTCTGGTGGATGTGCATCGCGCTGCCCGGCTCGCCGGCGAGCGGCTTCGCCATGAAGGTCGCGTACATCTTGTGCCGCAGCGCCGCCTCGCGCGCCGTGCGCTTGAACAGGAACGCCTGGTCGGCGAGGTCGAGCGCGTCGCCGTGGATCAGGTTGATCTCCATCTGCGCCGCGCCTTCCTCGTGGATCAGCGTGTCGATGTCGAGGTCCTGCGCCTCGCAGAAGGCGTAGATGTCGTCGAACAGCGGGTCGAACTCGTTGACCGCGGCGATGCTGTAGGCCTGCCGGCCGATCTCCGCGCGGCCCGAGCGGCCGATCGGCGGCTTCAGCGGGTAGTCCGGGTCGATGTTCGGCTCGACCAGGAAGAACTCGAGTTCGGGCGCGACCACCGGGCGCCAGCCCTTCGCCGCGTACAGGTCGAGCACGCGCCGCAGCACGTAGCGCGGCGCCATCGGCACCGGGCGGCCGTCGTCGTAGAAGCAGTCGTGGATCACCTGCGCGGTCGGCTCGGCGGCCCAGGGCACGACGCGGATCGTCTTCGGGTCGCCGGTCAGCGCGATGTCGATCTCGGACGGGTGGATCGAGCTGTCGTCCGACGGGTACTCGCCCGTCACCGTCTGCAGGAAGATCGATTCGGGCAGGCGCATGCCCTCGTCTTCCGCGTACTTCGCCGCCGGCATGACCTTGCCGCGCGGGACGCCCGCCATGTCCGGGACGAGCGCCTCGACCTCGGTGATGCTGTGGTCCTTCAGGAACTTCTGGATGACGCTCATCGGGTCCGCCTGCTTGCGTGCTCACGCCCCGCCTGGCCGAAGGCCGCGAACAGCGCGCGTGAGAACGGGTTTTCCATCACCTTCCATTCCGGGTGCCACTGCACGGCGAGCGCGAAGGTCTTCGCGCCGTCGATGCGGAAGGCCTCGATCACGCCGTCGCTGGCCGTCGCCTCGACGACCAGGCGCGGCGCGAGCTTCTCGACGCCCTGCGAGTGCAGCGAGTTGACCTTCATCTGTCGTGCGCCCGCGATCTTGTGCAGCACGCCGCCCTCCACCAGCGTCGATCTCGTGCGCGGGCTCGTACTGCTCCTCGAGCGGCAGGTCCTTGTCCTCGCGGTGGTCGAGGTTGCCCGGGATGCTCCTGCAGCTTCTGCGTCAGCGAGCCGCCGAGCGCGACGTTGATCTCCTGGAAGCCGCGGCAGATGCCGAGGATCGGGAGGCCGGCGTCGAGGGCGCCGTTGATCATCGGCAGCGTCGTGGCGTCCCGCTCCGGGTCGTGCAGCGTGCCCGGCGCCGACTTCGGCCCGAGGTAGCGGTGCGGCTCGACGTTCGAGGGGCTGCCGGTGAAGAGGAGCCCGTCGAAGGACGCGAGCCACTCGCGCAGGTAGCGCTCGCCGAGCGCCGGCACGAGCACGGGCACGCGCGTCGGCCGCCTGGACCACCGCGTTGATGTACTTCTCGCCGACGCAGTGGAACCAGTGCGAGCTCAAAAGGCGGCGATCGGCGGGGATTCCGATGATCGGCTTCCGCATGTGCATCTGTTAATTATTTTGAACGGCCCCCGGTATGGAGGCCTGTTCGACGGGGTCCATTGTCTCACAACCAGGGGGTGAAGCGCCCCGCAGGATCCCCAGGCCGGGGCCCGTTCTGTCAGCCCGCAAGGGGCCTTTTTGGCGGGATTATGTTGCACCGCATGAACCTTGCCGGGCGCACGGGGGGCTGGGTATCCTGCCTCGCGGCCCCTTCCGGCACGCGATACAAGATCTTAAACGCCAGGTGAAGAATGGCCCTCGTCCGGGACGAATTTTCGAATGCCGAGGCCTTCCTCGCCGCCCGTCCCGCGGTGCGCGTCGTCGACCTGCTGCTGCCGGATCTCTGCGGCGTGCTGCGCGGCAAGCGCATCGACCGCTCGGACCTGCCCGGCATCTACCAGCGCGGCATGTTCCTGCCGGGCTCGATGTTCGCGCTCGACGTCCTCGGCGGCACGATCCAGTCCACCGGCCTCGGGTTTGACGAGGGCGACGCCGACCGCGCCTGCGTCCCGATCCCGAACACTCTCTCCCCTCGCCCTGGATGGGCCCCGCCGTCGCGCAGCTCCAGGTGCAGATGCTCGACCACGACGGCGGGCCGTTCTACGGCGACCCGCGCCACCTGCTCGGTGCCGTGCTCGACCGCTACGCCGCGCGCGGCTGGAAGCCGGTGATCGCCGTCGAGCTCGAGTTCTACCTCGTGGACGTCGAGCGCACGCCCGAGGGCCATGCGCAGCCGCCGCGCTCGCGCTACACCGGCCGGCGCGAGACGCGCACGCAGGTCAACTCGATGACCGACCTCGAGTCGGTCTCCGACATCCTCTCGGAGATCGTGGCGACCTGCGAGGCGCAGGGCGTGCCGACCGGCGCCGCGCTCGCGGAGTGCGGGCCGAACCAGTGGGAAGTGAACCTGCGCCACGTCGCCGACGCGCGCGCAGCCTGCGACCAGGCGATCCGCTTCAAGCGCATCGTCAAGGGCGTCGCGCACCGCAACGGCGTCGAGGCGACCTTCATGGCGAAGCCCTACGCCGACGCGCCGGGCAGCGGCATGCACCTGCACGTCAGCGTGCTCGACCGCGCGGGCCGCAACGTCTTCGCCGCCGACGACGTGCTCGGCAACGACTCGCTGAAGCAGGCCGCGGCCGGCCTGCTCGAGACCATGGCCGACGGGATGGCGATCTTCGCGCCGAACGCGAACAGCTACCGGCGCCTCCGGCCCGAGCTCTACGTGCCGATGAACGCGACCTGGGGCTACAACAACCGCGGCGTCGCGGTGCGCGTGCCGGTCTCCGGCCCCGTCCGACCGCCGCCTCGAGCACCGCGTCGCCGGCGCCGACGCGAATCCCTACCTCGTCGTGGCGGCCGTGCTCGCCGGGATGCTGCACGGCATCGAGGAGAAGCTCACCCCGCCCGCCCCGCTCGTCGGCAACGCCTACACGCAGCGACTCACCGCGCCGCGCCTGCCGGCGGACTGGCCGACCGCGCTCACGCGCTTCGGCGCGAGCGCCTTCCTCCGCGAGTACTTCGGCGAGCGCTTCGTGACGCTCTACGAGCTCACGCGCCGCGGCGAGATGCAGGACCTGAACTCGCGCCTCACCGCGCTCGACTTCACCTGGTACCTGGAGCAGGTGTGAGCCGCGAAGCCCGCCGACAGCTGGTACGAGGCGACCGCGCGGCGCGAGGCGCCGCTGCCCGCGCTCGAGGGCGACATCGACGCCGACGTCTGCGTGGTCGGCGCCGGCCTCTCGGGCTGCTCGACGGCCCTTCACCTGGCCGAACGCGGCTACAAGGTGGTCGTGCTGGAAGCCGAGCGCATCGGCTACGGCGCCTCGGGCCGTTCGGGCGGCCAGATCATCCCCGGCTGGGCCGGCGGCATGGACAAAGATCGCCGCGCAGCTCGGCAAGGCGGATGCCAGGCGCGTCTGGGACTTCGGCATCGAGGGCATCGAGCTCACGCGCGAGCTGATCGAGAAGCACCGCATCGACTGCGACCTCGCCTGGGGCCACGTGCACACCGCGCTGAAGCCGCGCCAGCGCCAGGAACTGCTCGACTGGCAGCGCGAGCAGGAAGGCGACTTCGGCTACCGCAAGCTCCGCTTCATGGAGCGCGACGAGACCGAGTCCTGGATCGCGAGCAAGCGCTACGTCGCCGGGCTGCTACGACGCGCGGCGCGGGCCACCTGCATCCGCTGCGCTACACGATCGGCGTCGGCAAGGCCGCGATCGCGGCCGGCGCGCGCATCTTCGAGCACAGCGAGGTCACCGGACATCGCATACGGCCCGACGGTCACCGTGAAGACCGCGAAAGGCAGCGTCCGCGCGAAGTTCGTGGCGCTCTGCGCGAATGTCGGCCACGTGGACCTCTCCGACCGCCTGGCGCGCAAGCTCATCGGCGTCGCCTCCTACATCGTCGCGACGAAGCCGCTCGGCGAGGCGCGCGCGAAAGCGCTGCTCCGCGACAACATCGCGGTCGCCGACCTCAACTGGATCATCGACTACTACCGCCTCTCGGCGGACTACCGGCCTGCTGTTCGGCGGGCGCGTCAGCTACTCGGGCGTCGACCCGCTCGGCACCGCGCGCGGCGACGCGGCAGCGCATGCTGAACGTCTTCCCGCAGCTCGCGGACGTGGAGATCGACTACGCCTGGGGCGGGATGATCGACATCACGATGAGCCGCCTGCCGAATTTCGGGCGGCTCGAGCCGAACGTCTACTACCTGCAGGGCTACTCCGGCCACGGCATGGTCGCGACGACGATCGCCGGCAAGATCGCCGCCGAGGCGATCGCCGGGCAGGCCGAGCGTTTCGACCTCTTCGCGCGCCTCAAGCACCACGACTTCCCGGGCGGCACGCTGTTCCGCCGCCCGACGCTCGTGATGGCGATGACCTGGTTCCGGCTGCGGGACTTGATGCCCTAGCCCGCCGGCCGTGCGAAGGCGGCGTCGTTTAGCGTCACGTTGACCTCGAGCGCCTGCACGGCGGCGCGCCAGGTGCCGTCCGGCGCGCGACCCAGGTCGGATGGTGGATGCCGTCGCGCACGAAGCTCCACGGACCGCAGATGCTGCCGACGTCGTCGTCGTGCGCGCCGAACGCATACGGTTCGCCGCGCGCGTCGAGCGCGAACCAGGCGATGCGCGCCGTCCCTCGTGGACTTCGAGTCGCCCGCTTGCGTTGACCGCGAGGCGATCGCCGTATCACGCGCCGCGACGCGGTGGATCGTTCGGTACACGTGGCCCGCGTACCAGCGGAGGTCGTCGGCGAGTACGTCGGGTGGCACGTCGCCCACGGCCCCTGCGCGGTTCAGACGCCAGTGACGCTCGCCGTCGACGACGCGCGCGAGCGTGATCCCCGGCGCCGTCGTGTCGATGCGGAAGCGGGGCCGCGTGAAGTCCATGCGGATGACCGATCGCACGACGGTCGGCTCCTCGAGCCGGAACTGCAGCGAGT
>CAWGLJ010000012.1:0-234672 GCA_963823415.1 uncultured Gammaproteobacteria bacterium
TCCAGCGCCGACTCGTCGTAACCGGTCGCAAACAGCACCTCCACGAATTCTCCCCGAGCCGCGGCCCGAGCGCCGCGGTGACGCATGCGTCAGCACCACGACGCCGCGTAGGCAGATACCGGGTCGGCGGCGAGCGCCTTCTCGTATCCTCCTCGATCGTCTCCGCCACGCCGACGCCGCACGGTTGGCGTGCTGACGATCACGCAGGCCCGGACCGTCCAACTCGAGGGCGAGCAGCCTGCGGCCGAGAGATCGTTGAGGTTGTTGAACGAGAGCGCGCGGCCGTGCAGCTGCTCGACCCGCGCGAGCAGGTGCGTGCGGCCGCCCGCGCTGCGCGTAGTAGGCGGCGCGCTGGTGCGGGTTCTCGCCGTACGACAGCTCGGCGACGCGCTCGAACGCGGCGACGACCGACTCGGGGAACGCTCGTCGCCGCCCAGGAAGCCGGCGACGGCGGCGTCGTAGGCGGCCGTCGTCGCGAACGCGCGCGCCGCCAGCGCGCGGCGCGCCGACGTCGAGACGCCGCCGCTTGCGCGCAACCGTCCAGGACGATCTCGTAGTCCTGCGGCCGGCACAGCGGGATCACGTGCACGTGGTCTTTGCGGCAGCCGCAACATGGCGGGGCCGCCGATGTCGAACTGCTCGATCGCATCCTCCCACGTCACGTCCAGGCGGGCGATCGTCTGCTCGAACGGGTACAGGTTGACGCAGACGAGGTCGATGGGGTCGATGCCGTGCTGCGCCAGGTCGGCCGCGTCGGCCGGCACGTCGCGCCGGGCGAGGATGCCACGGTGCACGCGTGGATGCAGGGTCACGACCCGGTGCCCGAGCATCTCGGCCACCGCGGTCATCCGTTCGAGAGGGATCACGTCGACGCCGTTGTCCGCGAGCACGCGGGCGGTGCCGCCGCTCGCGACGAGCTCGAAGCCGAGTCGCCGCAGCTCCTCCGCGAGCGCTGCCACGCCCGTCTTGTCGTACACCGAGAGGAGAGCGCGCTTCACGCGTCCACCAGTTCCCGCACCACCTCGGGCAGCAGCCGGTGCTCAACCGCGCGGATGCGTGCGTGCAGGGTGCCGGGCGTGTCGCCGGGCAGCACCGGCACCGCCTCCTGACGCAGCACCGGCCCGGTGTCGATGCCCTCGTCGACGAGATGGACGCTCGCCCCGGTCTCCCGCACGCCTGCCGCAAGCGCGTCCTCGACGGCGTGCGCGCCCGGAAAGGAGGGGAGGAGCGCCGGATGCACGTTGACGACGCTGTCCGGGAACCGCTCGAGGAAGACGGGGCGCAGCAGGTGCATGTAGCCGGCGCAGACGACGAGCGAGACGCCGCGAGCGGCGAGCCAGTCCGCCATGGCGGCGTCGCGGGCGTCGCGGTCGGGATAGTCCTCCAGCGGGAAGGTCGCGGTCTCGGCACCGGCGGCCTCGGCGCGTGCGAGCGCCGGCGCATCGGCCGCATTGGAGGCGACGGCGGCTACGGAAAGGCCTGCGTCGATCAGCGCCTGCAGGTTCGAGCCGGCACCGCTCACGAGCACCCCTATCACCCGACCCACGCGACACCCTCGACGCCGCGCTCGACACGGCCGATGACGAGGTCGCCGGGGCCGGCATCGGCCGCGGGCAGGACGGCGCAATAGCCGATCCCGATGTTGAAGACGCGACGCAGCTCGTCCTCGGGCACGCCGTTGTCGGCGAGCCAGGAGAACACGACCGGACGCTCCCAGGCGGACGGGTCGACGACCGCGCCGAGCCCGTCGGGCAGCACGCGCGCCAGGTTGCCCGCGATGCCGCCGCCCGTGACGTGCGCGAGGCCGCGCACGTCTGCCCGGGCGCGCAGCTCCCGCACCTCCTCGAGGTAGAGACGCGTGGGCGGCAACAGCAGGTCGGCGTCGAAGTCGGCCCTCGCCGACGATGCGGCGCACCAGCGAGAAGCCGTTCGCATGGATCCCGGCAGAGGGCAGGCCGACGACGACATCGCCGTCCTCGATGCGCGACCCGTCGATCAGGAGCTCGCGTGCGACCACGCCGACGCAGGTGCCGCAGAAGTCGATCTCGTCCTCCCGGTAGATACCGGGCAGCTCGGCCGTCTCGCCGCCGAGGATGGCGCAGCCGGCGGCGCGACAGACATCCGCAGCGCCCTCGATCAGCTCCGCGACCTGCTCGACCTCGATCGTGTTGGCGGCGACGTAGTCGAGGAAGAAGAGCGGCTCGGCGCCGGTCGTGAGAACGTCGTTGATGCAGTGGGCGGCGAGGTCGGAGCCGCACCAACGCAGCCGCCCGCCGCGCCGGCCGAGCACGAGCTTCGACCCGACCGAGTCGGTCGACGCAGCGAGCAATCGTCGCTCGTCGACGGCGAAAAGGCCCGCGAAGGCGCCGAACGCCCCGATCACCCCTGGTGTCCTTGTCGACGCGACGGCGTCCTGCAGGCGCTGCACGATCGCGTCGGCAGTCGCGAGCGAGACCCCTGCGGCCGCATAGGTCTGCTCGTGCTCTCCCACACGGCGAATGTAGACGATTCCCCGGCGCGAGAGGTCTCCTATCCCTCCGGCATCTCGGCGGCGGACGTGGCCGGAACCTCGCCGTGCGCCTCGTCGAGCCCTTCGAGCGCTCCCACGCGGAGAGAGCCCGCCGCGACTGCAACGAGCCCTCCGGCGAGCAGCAGGAACGCGATACGCAAGCCGACCGTCTCGATCAGCGGCCCCGCGAGCAGGTACCCAGCCGGCCCAGCCGCGTACGCGACAGAGGTGAGGAGGCCGAGGACGCGTCCACGGAGCCGCTCCGGCGTGCGCTCCTGCATGGCGATGTTCACGATCGGGTTGATCGGTCCGTACGCCGCACCGGCGGCGAAGCCGAACGCAAGCAGGCCGAGCAACGGAGGCAGGAGCGCCATCCCGACGATCGCGAGCGACGTGACCGCCAGGGCGCCGACGAATGCGTTACGCCTGCGCACGCGAACGCCGACCGCGGCGTAGGCGAGCGAGCCCAGCACGCCGCCCGCGCTCAGCGACATCAGGACGGCGCCCAGGTGTCCGGGCTCCTGCTGCTCCTGGAAGTAGACCGGGAGAACGACGCCCTCGATCGGCAGCCAGAAACCGACGAGAAGCGCGGTCAGCAACGAGACGCTGCGGAGCACCCGGTCGTGCCACAGGAAGTCGAGCCCTTCCCTCGTCGCCGACCAGAAGCCGCCGACGCGCTCGTGCACCGCAGGCCGCCCCGATCCCGGCACGCGCACCGCCAGCATCAGCAAGGCCGACACTCCGAAACAGGCCGCTGTCGCCCAGAAGGCACCGGTTGCACCGACGAGCGCGATCAGCAGCCCTCCGACCCCCGGTCCGACGAGGAAGGCCAGGCCCCAGACGGCCTCATGTGTCCCGTTCACCCGCTCGAGGCGAAGTCCGGCCGCGCGGGCGGCCTCGGGCAGCATCGCCTCACGGGCCGTGATCCCCGCTGGATCGAACACGGCCCCCAACACGGCGAGCCCTGCGAGCAGTCCAAAGTCAAGGCCGACCCCGGCGCTCAGGACGGGTATGGCGGCCACACTGACGAGCGAGAAGAGGTCGCTCACGACCGACACCCGCCTCCGGCCGACGATGTCGACGAGGGTGCCGGAGACGAGCGACGTCAACAGCAACGGCAGCAGCGTGACGGCGCCGATCGCGGCGGCGGCCGACGCGCTCCCCGTCACCTCCAGCACGAGCCACGGGAACGCGACCATCGAGATCCCGTTCGCGACGCCGCTCAATGCCGTGGCCGCCTCGAGTGCGGCGAACGGGCCGAGCTGGCGACGGCCGGTACTCATCGCGGGCGGCCGCGCGACGCGCTTACGCAGGCACTACGTGCTCGAAGCGCATCTTCGCCAGGTTGCGCTGCTCGGGCACCCGGGTCGGGTACTCGCGGGTGAAGCACGCGCGGCAGACCGACCCCTCCGGCATGCGTGTGGCCTCCTGCATGCCATCCACCGAGAGGTAGTGCAGCGACGTCGCCCCCACGTGCTCGCGCATCTGCTCGACCGAGCGGTGTGCGGCAGCCAACTCGTCCTCGTCGGCCATGTCGATCCCGTAGAAGCACGGCGAGACGACGGGGGGCGAGGAGACACGGACGTGCACCTCTGCGGCGCCAGCGTCGACCAGCATGGACACGAGCTGCCGCATCGTGTTGCCGCGCACGATCGAGTCGTCGACGATGACGACCCGTTTGCCAGCGATCTCGTCGAGCGGATGGAACTTGAGCCGGATGCCCTGGCGGCGCAGCTCCTGGTCGGGCTGGATGAAGGTTCGGCCGACGTAGCGGTTCTTGATCAGGCCCTCGTCGTAGGGGATCCCGGACGCCTTGGCGAAGCCGATCGCGGCCGGCGTGCCGGAGTCCGGGATCGGCATCACCAGATCGGCCTCAGCAGGCGCCTCCGCCGCGAGACGCTCGCCCATGCGGACACGCGCCGTGTGCACCTCGGTGCCGCCGAGCCGGGAGTCGGGCCGGGCGAAGTAGACGTGCTCGAAGACGCAGAGCGCTCCCCGCCCTTCCGGCAGCGCCTGCACCGAGCGGAGTCCCGTCTCGTCGACGAGCACGATCTCGCCGGGACGGATGTCCCGCTCGACGGCGGCGCCGATCAGATCGAGCGCACAGGTCTCGGAGGCGACGACCCAGTCGTCGCCGATACGACCGAGGGAGAGCGGCCGGATGCCGTGCGGGTCGCGGAACGCGACGAGCGTCTCCCCCACCAGGGCCGCGACCGAATACGCGCCCTCCAGCTTCGCCATCGTGCCGGCAACCGCGTCGGCGAGGGGACGCGGGTCGTTTGCGATCAGCGCGCCGATCACCTCGGTGTCGGAGGTCGACCCGAGCCGGATGCCGTCGGCGACCAGCGCGTCCCGCAGCGTGCCCGGATTGGTGAGGTTGCCGTTGTGCCCGAGCGCCACCGTCCGGACACGACCGTGGTGGACGAGGGGCTGGGCGTTCGACCAGTGCACGCCGCCGGTGGTCGAGTACCGGGTATGGCCGATCGCGACCTCGCCGGGGAGCGCCTGTAGCTGCTGCTCGTTGAAGACCTGCGCCACGAGGCCCATGTCGCGAAGCACCGTCAGCTGGCCGCCTTCGGACACGGCGATGCCGGCCGACTCCTGACCGCGATGCTGCAGCGCGAAGAGGGCGAAATAGGAGAGCCGGGCCACGTCGCGCTCGACCGAGCGGATGCCGAACACGCCGCACATCAGCCGCTCCCCCACGCTGCGCGGAGATCGGCCACTGGCACCCCGAGAACGGTGTCGCCGCCGACCTCACCGATGCGGCGGACGCCAACCTCGGAGCCGAGCGGGTCGACCTCGACCTGGTCGGAGGGCAGCGCCAGGATCACCTGGCCGGCTCCCTCGCCGAAGAGCGTCGCCACGTCATCCAGCAGGTCGAGCCGCGCCCCGACGCCGGAGTGGATCGCCGCCTCGGCGAGCGCAACCGCGAGGCCGCCGTCGGAAACGTCGTGGGCGAGCGAGCAACGCGGCGCCATGCGGACGACGAGTCGGACGAGGGCCGCCTCGGCCACGAGGTCGAGCGTCTCCGGCCGGCCCGAGACGCTTCCGTACCGAGCCTGGTACTCCGAGCCGGGCAAGGACGGTGCGCCCGCCGCCGCGAGCAGGATCGCGTCTCCCTCCCGCCACGCACCTGGCACGCGGCGGACATCCGGGACGAGCCCGACGCACCCGACCGAGGGCGTCGGATGGATGGAGCTGCCGTCGGTGTCGTTGTAGAGCGATACGTTGCCGGAGACGATCGGCAGGCCGAGCGCCTCACACGCCTGCGCCATGCCCTCGATCGACTGCGCCAGCTCCCAACCCACCTCGGGCTTCTCGGGATTGCCGAAGTTGAGGCAGTCGGTGAAACCGAGCGGATCGCCGCCGGCGCAGGCCACGTTGCGCGCGGCTTCCATGATGGCGAGAGCGCCCCCGGCGAAGGGGTCGAGCGACCCGATGCGCCCCGTTCCGTCGAGCGTCAGCGCGAGCCCGCGGTACGAAGGGCGCAGGCGCAGGACGGCGGCGTCGAGCCCGGGCCTGCGCACCGTGCGTGACTGGACGAGATGGTCGAAGCGCCGGTACACGAACGCACGGGAGCGCAGAGCATCAGAGCCGACCAGGTCGACCAGCGCCAACGCGGTAGACGGCGCCTCGTCGACGGGCACCTCGGGCGTCGCCTCGCGCGGCTCCTGCCTGACGGTGTAGCGGGGGCAGTCGTCGGTGAGATGGCGGGCCGGGACGGAGCCGACGACCTCACCCTCCCACAGAGCACGCAGCTCTCCGGTCGACGTCACCTCGCCGATCACGGCCCGGTGCAGCTCCCACCGGTCGATCACCGCCTCGACCTCGGCAAGGCGCTCGGGAGCGACGATGGCGACCATCCGCTCCTGCGACTCGGAGATCATCACCTCCCACGGCTCCATCCCCTCCTCGCGCTGCGGGACGCGGTCGAGGTGGACGTCGATGCCGTAGTCCGCCGCCATCTCGGAGAGCGACGAGGCGAGCCCTGCCGCGCCGCAGTCCTGCAGCGACTCGACGAGCCCACGCTCGACGAGCTCGACCGAGACCTCGATCAGCCGCTTGCCCGTGAACGGGTCGCCGACCTGGACGGACGGGCGCTTGTCCTGGGACTCCTCGCCCAGCTCCTGGCTCGCGAGCACGGAGGCGCCCCCGATCCCGTCGCGCCCGGTGGTGGCGCCGTAGAGCACGAGCAGCGAGCCGGCGCCCGTCGCCTTCGCGCGGGTGAGGCGCTCGACAGGCAGCAGCCCCACGCACATCGCGTTGACGAGGCAGTTGGACGCATAGCTCTCGTCGAAGACGACCTCGCCGCCGACGTTCGGCACGCCGACGCAGTTGCCGTAGTGGCCGATGCCCCCGACCGCCTCCGAGAAGTGGTGGTCGGGTGCGCCGAAGCGCAACGCGTCGAGCAGAGCGACCGGCCGCGCACCCATGGCGATGATGTCTCGCAGGATCCCTCCGACGCCGGTGGCCGCCCCCTGGAACGGCTCGACGGCGGACGGGTGGTTGTGGCTCTCTGCCTTGAACGAGACGGCGAGGCCGTCACCGAGGTCGAGCACCCCCGCGTTCTCACCCGGCCCTTGCAGCACCCGGGTGCCGGCGCTCGGTAGGCGGCGGAGCAGCAAGGCGGAGTGCTTGTAGCCGCAGTGCTCCGACCAGAGCAGCGAGAAGACCGCGAGCTCGAAATGGTTCGGGTCGCGGTCGAGCAGCTCCCGGATACGGTCGGACTCCCCGTCCGTTAGGCCGAGCTGGCGATGGAGCGGCTGTTCCGCGACTGAGCTCAGACCGTCAGTCTACCGGCGCCTCCCGACAGCCTCCCCTCTCTGGAGTGCGAGCAGCAGCGGGCGTGCGAGAGGTGGGCGCCCTGCTGCGCTGCCCGGTCAGCCGAGCGGTCCGAACCAGGACCGCCGCTCCATCCATTTCGCCAGTTCGAGTACCGGCAGGATCGTGAGTGAGACGACGAGGACGATCGCCCAGTCTCGCAGTGTCAGGCTGTAGGTGCCAAACGGGTCCTGGAGGGCCGGCGTGTACACGATGAGCAACAGCAGGGCGAACTCCCAGGCGATCGCCAGGTTCAGCCAACGGTTGGCAAATGGGCGGTTGAGAACCGACAGCCTGTCCGAGCGGAAGTTGTAGGCGTTCCAGAACTGGATGATCACCAGCGAGACGAAGATCATCGCCATTGCGTCGGCCTCGCTGCGGTCGGATTCGAGCAGCCGTGCGAACAGCCCGAGGTTGACCACCGCAGCCCAGATCCCGCCGACCAGCATGAGGATGACCATCGGCCGGGTGAAGATGCCGGTGCGGGGGTTACGCGGTGCCCGGCGCATCAGATCCGGCTCGGGCGGGTCGACCGATAGCGCGAGTCAGCAGGGCATCGCAGGCGTGCGGTCGACCGGCGAGGTCGTCGATCGCGAGTATCCGGCCGACACGCGGGCGCATGGCCCGCTCCCAGTCCGAGTCGAGTGCGTAGTGATCGACGACCAGCCAGTCGGGCCGCGCGCCGAGAAGCGCGGCCGTGGTTTCCTCGGCATCCACGCCCTGCGGCACTCCGAGCCAGGCGGCGTAGTCGCCGTCTGCCGCTGCCGCGGTGGCAGCCCGCGGCGCGGGCAGCATCGCGACGTCGTGGCCACGTTCACGCAGGAGCGCTTCGAGGTGTCCCTCGAGCCTGCGGCATATGAAACGCACGGCGATGTCGCGCAGTCGCAGTCGCTCGGCGAGCGCCACGCAGCGCATCACGTGCCCCATGCCGATGCGGGACGAGGCATCGACGCGTATGGCCGCGGTCAGGATATGCACCGTCCCAGGACAAATGCCTCCGCGGCGGCCACGCCGATGGTCGCGCCGCGCCAGCGCGCCAGGTGCTCGACCGCCGCGCGCGACCTGGCATGCGGCCAGGCGCGCATCTCGGCGCCGTAGGCGTCGAGCGCCGCGAGCTTCACGTCCAGGGTCCCGGAGATGTCGTTGAACCAGTTCGGCACGAATGCGGGGCCCGAGCCTGCCGGTTGCCATTCCGTGCTCGACGGCACCTCGAACGCGAGCAGCGTCCTGACGCTCGCGCCGGGCTGCGGCCGGCAGGCAACGGCCACGGCCTCGTGCGTGCGCCGATGATCGACGTTGAGGTCCCCGGCGTGGTGCGTGATCACCATCTCCGGCCGGTAACGGCCAAGGAGCGGCTCGATCGACTGCACGATCGAAAGCAGCGGCACGGTGTCGAGCCGGTTGTCCGGAAACTCGCCATAGGTCATGCCGGCGACACCCAGCACGGCGCAGGCCTTTTCCGCCGCTGCCCGGCGCTGGCGGAGCGCATCGCCGTGGCCGGCCCCCTCGCCGGAACGCGCGGTGACACCGTCGGCCAGGAAGGCGACGTGCACGACGCTGCCGGCGCGCGTCAACCGGGCAATCGTCCCGCCGCATCCGAGCGCTTCGTCATCCGCGTGTGCCGCGACCACCAGCACCGAGCCGGGATTCATGGTGCCCCCGCTTCGCCGCCCGCGGCCGCCTGGCGCTTTTCCAGCAGGAACCAGGTGACGTCGTCCTGCGGAAACGCGGGATCGCGGCGATAGGCAAATCCGTAGTCCGCCAGCGCCAGGTCCGGGTAGGCGTCGAGGAGTTCGCCGGCGAAATCGCGCTTGTAGAGTCTTTCGGCGTGGCCCCGGTACGGGATCGCCACCGGCACGGGATTGTAGTACTCGCAGACGAGGATCCAGCGTCGCGACGCCCGATAGAGCTTTTCGTAGACTGCCGGAGCATGTCCGGGTGGATGTGGATCAGCACGCCCTTGGTGAAGGTGCAGCTCCGCGGCGTCGCCCGCCTCGTAGTCGAGGATCGAGCCGCGAAAAACGTTGGCTTCGCCGATCAGGCGCGCAAGGGAATCGGCCGCGGTCGGGTTGATCTCGACCGCCCGCTGCGCCATCCCGGGGAACAGCACGCGCAGCGCCTGCAGGTTCATGCCGATGTTCGCGCCGAACTCGATGCAGGATGCGAGCGGCCCGGCACGACCGAGCGCGCGCGCGAACAGGCTGACATTCGAGGCGACCATGGCGGGGCTGTCATTGCGGCCGATGTACTCCGTGCCGAACTCACCGGCCCAGAACGACTCCTGCGCGGTCTGGTAATTCATCGCGCGCTTCTCGCTGCGATCGTCTTCTGGGGCACGTGGCGGTTGATGCTGGACCATGACGGGGTTCCTCTCGAGCAGGGCGAGAACGTCGGCCATCCGGAAGCGCGGGCGACGCGGATACAGTTCGGCGATGATCCGCGACACCAGCTCGAAGTCTTCGGGCGTGTCGACGGTCCAGCGATGGTGACTCAGGTCCGGCGAGCGCGTGAGACTCGCGAGCCGGTAGCGTTCGGGCCTGCGCCAGATGAACGGCATGACGTGCTCGCGCTCCTCCGGGATCGGCCGCCTCGCGGTCGGCTTCGAAGAGCGCGGCCGTCGATGCCACTTCGACCGCCATCCCGAGGGGCCAGCGCGGCTCCAGCATGTTGGAGACGAAGTCCGGCGGCTCCGCCGGGTCCTCGATTGCCGCAATGGCCTCGTCGATCAGTTCGGGATCCACCAGCGGGCAATCGGCCGTGATGCGCGCAACCGCATCCGCGCGGGCCGTGCGGGCGGCCAGTGCGAAGCGCCGCAGCACGTCCTGCTCCGGTCCGCGCACGCAGGCCACGCCTTCGGTTCACAAAGTGCCGCGATCGCCTCGTCCGCCGGCTCGGTGCTGGTCGCCACGACGAGCCGCACCGGACGCGTGGCCTCGCGCAGACGCTCGAGCTGGTAGGACAGCATCGGGCGGCCGGCGATCGGCAGGAGCACCTTGCCGGGCAGGCGCGACGAGCCCATGCGCGCCTGCACGATGATTGCGGTCCCGCCGCCCGCTGCGTTTTCAGTTGGCGAGGAGTTCATCGAGCGCTGCCACGACCCGATCCTGTTCCTGGTCCGAGAGCCGCGGATAGAGCGGCAAGGTGATGGCCGAGCGCCATGGGCCTCGGCCTCGGGACAAAGGCCTTCGCGGAAGCCGAGCGCGCGGTAGTAGGGCTGCAGGTGCACGGGCGTGTAGTGGACGTTGACGCCGATGCCCGCGCGCGCGCAGCTCGTCGAAGACGCTCGCCTGCGCGCCTGAGCTCGCCTCGCCCGCGAGGCGCACGACGTAGAGGTGAAACGCCGAGCGGTTCCCCGACTGCACGAACGGCAGTTGCAGCGGCAACTCCGCGAGCAGCCGGTCGTAACGCTCCGCGAGCACGTTGCGCCGCTGCGACGTACTCGTCGAGCCGGTCGAGCTGGCTGAGTGCCCAGCGCCGCCTGCAGGTCGGTGATCCGGTAGTTGAAGCCGAGCATCTGCTGCTCGTAGTACCAGGCGGCCGGCGGCCGGCCTGCCTGCTGCATGCGCGCGGGCATCGCGGGTGATGCCGTGGCGTGCGCAGCATGCGCATCCGCTCGGCGAGCCTCGCCGTCGTTGGTCAGCGCCATGCCGCCTTCGCCGGTCGTCACGATCTTGACCGGGTGGAAGCTGAACACCGCGACGTCGGACCAGCGGCAGCTGCCGACGGGCTCGCCGTTCCGTGACGCCGCCGATCGCGTGCGACGCGTCCTCGATGACGCTTGAAGCCGAATTCGCGCGCCAGCTCCGCGATCGCCTCCTGCTCGGTCGGCTGGCCGCCGAAGTGGACCGGCACGACGACTGTGCGGCAACGCGCCCGGCGCGCCGCGCCGCGACCAGCTTGTCCTGCAGGCGCCGGCACGCTCAGGTTCCAGGTCTGCCGGGTCGATGTCCACGAAGTCGACGTCCGCACCGCAGTAGCGCGCGCAGTTGGCGGAGGCGACGAAGGTGTTCGGGACGGTCCAGAGCCGATCGCCCGGGGCCGAGGCCGAGCGCCAGGCAGGCGACGTGCAGCGCCGACGTCGCGCTGTTGACCGCGACGCCGTGCGCGCGCGCCGCGTGCGCTTCGCGACCGCCTGCTCGAACCGCGGGACGGCCGGGCCCTGCGTCAGGAAGTCCGACCGCAGGACCTCGACGACCGCGTCGATGTCGGCCTGCGGTCATGTCCTGGCGGCCGTAGGGGATCACTGCGCCTCGACCGCGCGGTTCAGGGCGACGATCTCCTCGAGCCGACAGGAAACGGGGATTCCGGCCGGAGTGGTACTCGAAGCCCTGTTCGACCGGCCGGCCGCGCTCGCCGAGCCGATTCACGGCGAAATCGGCGACGCCCGAGAACTGGATCGTCGGCTTGATGACGTAGTGGTCGTCGAACTCGAGCGTCAGGTGGGAGTCGTCGCCGGGACACATGACTTCGTGCAGCTTCTCGCCGGGCCGGATGCCGATCACCTTGCTGGGGCAGGTCCGGCGCCATCGCGCGTCGCCAGGTCGACGACCCGCACCGACGGGATCTTCGGCACGAAGATCTCGCCGCCGTGCATGCGCTCGAAGTTGCTGGAGCACGAAGTCGACGCCCTGCTGGAGCGTGATCCAGAAGCGCGTCATCGTTGGATCGGTGATCGGCAGGTGGTCGCGCCGGTCGGCGATCTGGCGCCGGAAGAACGGCACCACGGAGCCGCGCGAGCCGACGACATTGCCGTAGCGCACGACCGAGAAGCGCGTGCGGTGGCCGCCGGTGACGTTGTTGGCCGCCACGAACAGCTTGTCCGATACGAGCTTGGTCGCGCCGTACAGGTTGATCGGGTTGGCCGCCTTGTCGGTCGACAGCGCGATCACCTTGTCGACGTCGTTGTCGAGCGCCGCGTGGATCACGTTCTCCGCGCCGTGGATGTTGGTCTTGATGCACTCCATCGGGTTGTACTCGGCCGCCGGCACCTGCTTGAGCGCGGCCGCGTGGATCACGAAGTCGACGCCCTTCATCGCCTGCACGAGGCGATCGCGGTCGCGCACGTCGCCGAGGAAGTAACGCATGCAGTCCTGGCTGAACTCGGGCCGCATCTCGAACTGCTTCAGCTCGTCACGCGAGTAGACGATGACCCGGCGCGGGCTGGATGCGGCCGAGTATCGTGCGGATGAACTGGTGGCCGAACGAGCCCGTGCCGCCGGTTATCAGTATGGATTTTCCGTCGAACATGCTGGTTTACCGTCCGTCAGTTGACTCGTGTCGCCTCGACCATGCGCCGGAAGCTGCGGCTGCTGCCGAGCAGCTCGTCATAAGTGCCGATGGCGACCACCGCTCCCTGCTCCAGTTCCACGATCCGGTCGCAGCGACGGACCGTCGTCAGGCGGTGTGCAATCAGGAGGATGGTCAGCTCGCGGTCGAGCCCGTCGATCGCATCCAGGACCGACTGCTCCGTGAGGTTGTCGAGAGCGCTCGTTGCCTCGTCGAGGATGAGGACGCTCGCCTGCTTGTAGAGCGCGCGCGCGATGCCGATTCGCTGGCGCTGGCCCCCGGACAGGCGGATACCGCGCTCGCCAACGACGGCACCGTAACCCTCCTGGCGGCTCTCGATGAAGTCGGCGAGCTGCGCCTGCCGCGCGGCCTGCCGCACGCGCGCCATGTCGATTGCGTGCGCCGGCACGCCGAAGGCGATGTTTTCCGCGATCGTCGCGTCGGAGAGGTAGATGTGCTGCGGGACGTGCGCGATCGTCCGTTGCCAGGCGCGAATCCTCAGCCCGCGCACGGGTTCGGCGTCGACCAGCAGCGCGCCTTCCGTCGGCGTCAGGAGCGCCATCAACAGGTCGAGCGTCGTGCTCTTGCCGCTCCCCGTGCTGCCGACGATGCCGATGCGGGCACCCTTCGGAATCTCGAGATCCAGCCCGTCGAGGATCCACGGGCCGTCGGCGGCATAGCGGAAGCGCACGCGATCGAGGCGAATCGAGCCGTGAAACGCCAGCGGCTCGGGGGGCGGCTCCGTCATCTCGCGCGCCACCGGCTGGTCGAGCAGTTCAACCGTATCGCGCAGCGAGCCCTGGCTGCCTGCGATTGCGGCCCAGGAGGCATACGCCTGCTGCAGGGAGGGCAACAGCCGCTGCGCACCGATGGCGAGCGCGCCGAGTACCGGCAGGGCCGACGCGAGCCCGCCGGTCTGCCGGCTGAGCGCGTAGGCGAGCGCGGCGATCAACACCATGCCGAGCACCTCGATGCTGTAGCGCGGGCTCTGAGCGAGGAACACGTTCCTGCCCTGCGCGCGGCGCAGGCTTCGGTCCGCGCGTCCGTAGGCTTCCGTGTAGACCGCCTGCGTGCCGTCCAGCAGCACGTCGCGGATGCCGCCGAGGCCTTCCTGGAGGGACTTCACGAGTTCGGTCTGCTCACGCGCAATCAGGAGGCTGTTGGCGCGCAGTCGCCGGCGCGTCCGCCAGGCGATGACTGCGTAACTCGCGCCGAAGCACAGGGTCGCGGCCAGGGCAATCCCCGCATTGATCACGAGCAGCGCCAGCATGATCGCGAGAATCGCCGTTCCCGAGCTGATCAGCGTCAGCGCGGGCAACAGCACGCCGAGCATCGTGCCGCCGACCTTCTGCGTGATGCCGCTGATGAGCTGGCTGCTGCTGCGACCGACGTGCACGCTGTACGGCTGGCAGAGCGTGCGGCGGTACACCTCGATGCTGAGTTCCGAACCAGTGCCGAATGCGAACTGGGTGCTGGCGCGCAGCAACATGAGCCGGATCGCGCCGGATGCAAGCGCAGCGGCGATGAATGCGATCGTCAGCGGCAGTACGAGTTCCTGCGGCGAGCCGATGCCCAGCGCACGTACGAAACCCGCGACCATTGGATGCGCGAATGCGGTCTCCGGCTCCGCAAGCACCATCAGGAATGGCAGCACCGCTCCGATGCTGACGACCTCCGCCACCGCGCTCAGCAGCACGAGCCCCATCAGCAGGCCGAACTGGCGCCGGCGCCGCCGGCCGAGGTGGCGCCACAATCGCCCGAGCAAAGCGGCCAGGCCCGGGACCGGACCCGCAGCCGACGGCAGGCTGGCAGTCACGTTTGGGGCCGCACTCCCGCCGATTCCCGCGCGCGGTAGCGCCGCACGGTGTCGCGGCCCAGGACGAACAGCGACGCGAGGATGAAGCCGAGCGCAAGACCGGTCGCGACCATCAGCCTGCGTTTCGGCCGGTCGCGTGATTCCGGGACGACCGCGGGATCAATGACGGTGAAGGCATAATCCGCGCGCGCATTGGCGAGCATGAGGTTCTTGGTCTCGCTCTGGATCAGCTCGTACATCACGCGCTGCATCTCGACCACGTTGGTCGTCTCGGCCTGCTTCTTCAGATAGTCGACGTTGCGCTGCGAGTCCGCGAGCGCCTGCGCTCGGATGATCTCGTTGGCGAGCGCCACGAGGCCATTGGCCCATTCGGCCGCGACTGCCGGATCGGTCCATTCGACGGTGATCGTCGTGGTGCCGTCGGTATCGTCGTGGTTCATCGCAACGACCGATTCGCGGAATTTCCGCACCGCTTGCCAGAGCGTCTGGTCTTCGCCCGGCGGAAGCAGGACCCCGACCAGGTCGTTGCGACTGATGAACTCCTCAACGAGCCGGCGCGACTGGAGCACGGCTTGCGTATGCTGGGCCCCGGGTCCGCTCCGGCCGACGTCGATGCCTGCGAGGCTCGCGAGCCCGCCGAGGCGCCCGCTAAGCGGGGCAGAAGCGCCGCCCAGGTTCGATGCGAGTGCTGGCGCCACGACGGTGTCGGCACGGTAGATGTGGGTCGCGGTCAGCGCGAGTACCACGGCCGTAGCTCCTGCCAGAAGGGTCAAGGCGGCGATCAGCAACTTGTGGGACCACAGGAGGCGGAACAACGCGATCACGTCGATCGTGTCGTCCTCGATGGCGGCCGCCGGAGAGGTTTGCGTCATCTTCGTGTTCACTATATACGCTCCCTTCGATCGTCCCGCGCCGGGCACGCTACCGCCCTGCAGGAGCTGGTGTCGCTTCCCGCATCGCCGGTTGCGCGCCAGGCCCCGCGCTCAGCCTGGCGGGTTGCTTTCCGCCTCGCGCTTCATCTGCTCGATCTCGACTCGCAGCGTCTCGTATTCCTGCATCTTGATCGTCAGGAAACGGACGGTCATGCGCGCCTTCATCTGCATCCCGCGCGGCGTCAGCCAGTAGAGGTACGCCGCCTTGTTGTGGTTGTTCCGGAAGTTCGTGGCCTTGATCCAGCCCTTCCCGGCGACGGCACGCAGGCAGTAGTTCACCTTGCCGAGGCTCATGCCGAGCTCGCGCGCGATGTCGCGCTGGCTCATGCCGGGATTGGCCTCGATGAGGCGCATCAGGCGGTAGTGGGCTTCGTCTTCCGCGGACATCGGGATTCCTCAGGCCGCGTGACGAGGCACGAGGCTGCTGGACGCGACGCCCACGCTCGCCCACTGGCCGAGCACCGAGAGCAGGACGATCGCGCGATCCTCGCCCGCTTCGCGCTGGAAGACGCCCTCGAGGCCGTCGAAGGGGCCCGCGACGATGCGAACCTGCGTGCCCGGCGCGAGCGGGGCGGGCAGTGCCAGCCGGTGCAGCCCGGTCTCCGGGTTCGCGAGCGAGCGAAGGTCACGAATGATCTCGTCCGGCACGATCGCGTAGCTCGCGCCGAAACGCACGATCCCGGCGACGCCGAGCGTCGAGTGGACGGGCGCGAGCGCCTGGCGACCCTCGTCGATGCGAAGGAACAGGTAGCCCGGGAAAGAGCGGCACGACGCGGTCGCGCCATTGGCCCCGCCAGGGCAGCGACTGCGAGAGCCGCGGCAGGTAGGCCTCGTAGGCCTGGCGCTCGAGGTTCCGAAGCGCCGTCGCCTCTGCGTTCGGCTTGGTCCTGACCAGATACCAGCGCAGCATGGGCGCCCCGGCGGCCTGCGTTCAACGATTGAACGCAGGCAGTCTAGGCAGGCGCCCGGAGGGTGTCAATTCGCGGCCGGCAAAGCTAGAACGAGTTCACGGCCGCGGCGGCGATCGCCATCTGGTAGATGATCTGCGTGACCGCGAGCCACAGCGGCAGCGGCCGCATGCGCCCGGCATCGAGCGGCACGACGATGGTGTCGCCCGGCCGGATCTCGGTGCCTCCCCGGCCGAACCAGGCGCTGCCCTGGGTGACGACGCTGCCATCCGCGCGCACCACGTAGATGCGGCCATTGTCGGCCTTCTGGGTCGTGCCGCCCGACAGCGAGATGTAATCGTCACGTGTCAGGCCGGGCCGATACAGGTGCGAGGTGTTGGTCTGCACCTCGCCCATCACCGAGACTTCCTGCGCCCGGCGCGGCACGAGGATCCGGTCGCCGTCGCGCATCATGATGTCGCCCGAAGACCCGGGCTCCGCGTTGCGTACGTGGTCGAGGTCGAACACCAGGCGGCCGACGGCCTTGACGGTCTGCAGGTCGGCGAGCAGCGCCTGCCCGGCGGAGACCGCCTGCGAGGCGCGCGGGTCCTCACGGCTCGCCTGCAGCGACAGCACCGCGATGTCGCTCTGGAGGCGCACCCGGAGCTGCTCGATGCGCTCCTGCTCCTTCTGCAGGAGGTCCTTGCGCAGGAAGATGCTGCCTTCCGGGAACGCGAGCTCAGTGAGCCCGCCGACGCGCTCCATCACCGATCGCAGCGACTCGCCGCGCTTGATCGGATAGGTGCCCGGGAAGCGGACCTCGCCGAGGATCTCGACGGTCTCCGCGCGGTTCCACTGCGGCATTTCCTTCACGTTCAGGAAGTCGTAGGGCTCGAGCACGAGGTCGGCGCTTGCGTCGCCGCGCAACACGGCCGCGAGATCGACGACCACGAGGTCGATCTGGCGATACTCTCCGTCGATGATGCGGTGGCGGGTCAGTTCCGCCTCGCCGCCGTAAGCGGCCTCTTGCAGGCTTCCGCCGGCGCGCACCAGGTCGCTGACGCGCATGCCTTCTTCGAGCGGGTAGCGGCCCGGCGCCTTCACGCGGCCGCCGACGCCCACCACGCGCATCGGCCGGTCGATGCGCGACTGCAGCCGGAGTTCGTCGAAGATCGGTTCGAGGATCCGGTCGCGCCCGACTTCGCTGTCGAATACGAACACCTGGTCGCGCGGCTGCAGCAGGACGTCTGCCTCGGAGCCCCTGGCCTCGAGCGCGCGCTCGAGATCGGCCGACAGCAGGGTCACCTGCCTGCCGGGCGAACTCTCGCGCCGGACCAGGACGTAGTGCGAGTCGGCCCGCGGCTTCAGCTCGTCGAGCGAAGCGATGGCGTCCGAAAGCCGCATGCCCGGGCGATACTGCATGGCGCCCGGGCGGTGGACGTGGCCGGTCACCAGCACCGAGTTCTCGAGCACCATGCGGATCGGCATCACGCGCAGGACGTCGCCGGACTCGATCGTGGCGGCCGGACCGCCGCCCGAGAGCTCGACGTCGAGCGTGATTCGTCCGCGCGCTCCGTCGATGCGTTCGAGCCGCGCGATCGACGCGTCCGCCTGCGGCGCGAGGCCGCCCGCGAGCTCGACGAGCTGGCGCGGCGTGGACTCCTGCACGACCTCGTAGATCGCCGGCCTGCGGACTTCGCCCGCGACTGTGACCGTCTTGCCGACCGGCGGGATGAAGATCACGTCGCCCGGCAGCAGCCGCGCGTCGTCGCTGGTGTCGCCGCGCAGCAGCAGGTCGTAGAGGTCGAGCCGGCTGACGACCGTGCCGCGGCGCTTGAGCTCGATGCCGCGCAGCGAGCCGATCTCCTTGACCCCGCCGCTGGCGAACAGCGCGTTCGTCATCGTGGACAGGCCGCTCACGGTATATGACCCGGGACGGAATGCCTCGCCGAGCACGAAGACCCGGATCGAGCGTGTCTCGCCGACCGTGACGTTGGCCGTGGTGCCGATCATCTGCTGCGCGACGCGCGACTCCAGGTCCTCCCGCACGCTCGCGAAGGACTGGCCCGCGACCGCGATCGGGCCGAGTTCCGGGAAGTTGACCGTGCCGTCGCGGCTGACCGTGAGCTGGTAGGTCTGGTTGACCTCGCCGAAGAACTGGACGCGCAACTGGTCCCCGGGGCCGATGACGTAGTCGGCGGGCACGGGCACGTCGGTCGCCGGCGCAAAGGTCGTCGGGATGCCGGCGAACAGGTCGTAGCCAAACGGCTTGAGCGCTTCCTCGCCGGCGCGATCGAGCGGCAGCCGGATGACGTCGATCGTGAAATCCTTCAGCAGCGTCTCGACGGCGAGCCGCTGCTCGGTCTGCACCTCGGTCAGGCCGGCGATCTGGATCTCGCCGAGTTCCGGCACGATCAGCCGGCCCAGGGCGTCCAGGCGAAACGGGTTGCGGCCGCCGATGCGAGCGCGCAGCTCCTCGAGGGACTCGAGCTCCTCGGGCGTGCGTACGATGCGGACGCGCGGCGGGGGCGCCGTGCCCCTGCGCCTGGGCGGATTGCGCGCCGGGCGCGGCGGTCTGCGGCTGCCTGCGGATTGCGCGGTCGCAGCCGGCGGCAAGTCGGGCCCCGCGAATTCCCGGATCTCCAGCATCAGCAGCAGCGTGTCGCCCGCACTGAAGCGCGGATCGCCGAAGAGCTGCTCGTCGCCGGCGTTGCGCGGTCCCACCTGGCGCGGAATCACGGTTTCCGGGAACTGGAGCTGCCGGTCACGACCGGCCAGCGAGTCCTGCCCGCTCCCGGAGCCCAGCACTTGCTCGATCAGCGCTTCGCGCTGGTCGGGCGGCAGGCTGCGCAGGATTTCCATCTGGTCGCTCGACAGCATGGATTCGCGGCCCGTGGCCTGGGCGCCGGCCACCGACGTCACGAACGCAAGGACGGCGAGCAGGCCGGCAGTCCGGAAGGCGCCTTTACAGATCGATTGCTTCACTGGAACCCCACCCGCCACTCCACGAATCCGCGCACGTCGCTCTCGTCGAGACCAACAGCAGTGCGCTCCTCGAAGCCCACGGACAGGCTGATCTCGCCACCCAGCAGCGCCCGCCGATGATACAGATCGGCGGAACGGATATCAGTGCGCTGCAGGGCCACGGAATGCACCGGGTTCGCACCGGCGCGGTTGACGCGCGCATCCTGGAGGGCCAGTTCCCAGCGCCTGCCCTCGCCGTCGACGAGCATCAGGCCGCCCGCCCATTGCTCGCTGTCCCCGTCGAGCGCATGCCCGACCGACCGGTCGCGATACTGGTAACCGTCGAAGTAAATCGCGTTGCGGTACGCGCAACCGAAGGTCTCCTCGCTCTTCGCGAAGTCGCAGGCCGTGTCGGCGTACTCGACGTGCGCGCGCCAGGACCAGTCGCCGAATCCGCCCCAGGCTTCGGCGCCGCCGAGGCCGAGGTACTTGCTCGGGAAGAAGCCCGCCTCGTCCTCGCCGATCGCCTGCACATAGAGCGCGACGGGTACGCGCGGGATCGACCAGCGCAGGTCGAACCCGCCCATCTGGTTGCCCGGCTGCTCCTCGCTCGGCTGGTCGTTGTCGTTGCCGACGATCAGGTCCCAGAAGGTGCTGGCGCCGCAGGGCCGGCCGTCGCCGCACCACTGGGCACTGCGCGAGATGCCGATCTCGAGCTGTTGCAGCGGCTTCACGGTGAGCCGCGTGCCGAAGAACCTGGCGTCGGGCGCGTCGTCGCGACTGCCCTCGAACTGGCCCATCGTCGCGGCGAGGCGCCAGCGGCCGATCCAGGCCAGTGCCGGGTGTTCGAACGGATCCGAGTAATTGCGCTCGATGGTGATCGACGGCAACGGCCGCGCGTTGCTGCCGAGGATGAGGCTTCCCTCCCAGCCCGGGCCCCACCAGCGATCGACGTAACCGGCATGCAGCATCCAGTTGCCGAGCACGGCGGCGACGTAGCTGCCGTCGGGACGGAAGTCCTTGTCGTCGTCGGGATCGACGACCGCGGTCGCCTGGAGCCGGTAGGCGAATCGCCGGCCCGTGAACTGCGCGCCCGCCGAGACCTCGCCGGACTCGCGCGGCGTGTCGCCGAAACGGCGCAGCGCCATGGGCGCCTCGGATGCCGCGAGGCGCGCATTCCAGTCGAGTTGAGCCGGTGCGCGAGGCCCGCCGCGCGCTGGTCTGCACGCGCGCCAGCGCCGCCCGCATCCACTCCGGCGCATCCGCGCCGAGCCGGGCGCCGGAGACGTCGCGGGCGACTTCCCCCCAGGACATCGGCCAGGCCGTGACCGGCGCGCGGATGATGCCGGCGTCGGCGAGCAGCTCGATGTCGTGGCGGAGCCTCGCATCGCCGGGTGCGATCCAGGGATCCGCGCTGGCGGGCAGGCCTGCAAGCAGGAATGCACCGGCAAGAAACATCGCCGTCGTTTTCATTCAGGATCGAGGATCAGTCGGCAAGTACTTGACGTACTTTACAATAATTGCCTAAACAGGGCGATTCCGCGTGATCCATGCCGCCAGCTGGGCGAGTTTCGCCGGCGGCGGTGCCTCCCCAATCAGCCTCAGTACTCCAGGGGTAGGGCAACGCGCCGGCCGTCGCGGGCCGACAAGTAGCTGGCGATCAGGATCTCCAGCGAGCGCAGGCCCTCGCGCCCGTCGGTCTCGGCCTGCGCCTCGCCGCGCAGCGTGCGAATCACGTTGTCGTAGTAGAGCGGATGGCCGAACCCGTACACGCTCGTCGTCTCGTAGCTCGCCTGGCCGATCTCGTCGTCCTCCGGGCGCCGCTTCGCGAACTCCCAGTGCTGGATCTCATTCACCGCCACGCCGCCGATGCGAACCGTCCCGTGCTCGCCGACGATCGTGATCGAGCCCTCGAAGTTCTTGGCGTGCGCCAGCATCGTCACGTTCACCGACCCGAGCGCCCCGCTGCGCCAGCGCACGCCCACGGTGGCGGTGTCCTCCACCTGAATGTTGCGCGCTAACGTTGCGACGTACGCCTGCACGCTCTCGACGGGACCGACCAGCCAGTCGAGCAAGTCCACGTAGTGGCTCGCCTGGTTCATCAACGCGCCGCCATCGAACTCCCACGTCCCGCGCCAGTCTGCGCCGTCGTAGTACGACTGCGGGCGCGACCAGAACACGTTGATGGTACACATGTAAATGCGCCCGAAGCGTTCCGCCTCGATCGCCGATTTCAGGAGCTGTAGCGTCGCATTGCGCCGATTCTGCTTGACCACGAACAGCCGCACGCCCGCCCGGTCGCAGGCGCGCACCATTTCCTGCCCGTCCGACCAGCGCGTCGACATGGGCTTCTCGGTCACGACGTGGACGCCGTGCGAGGCCGCCGCGATCGCCTGCGCGGAATGCAGGCCGCTCGGCGTGCAGAGCACGGCCACGTCGGCCAGGCGGGCGTCCAGCATCTCCTGGAACGATGAGAAGCCGCGCGCGCCGGTTGTGCCCATCGCCCGTTCCAGCGCCTTTCCGTCGACGTCGCAGACCGCCACGAGCTCGGCACGCTCACCGTGCTGCTTCAGTGCCTCGAAGTGCCTGGTCGCAATCCGACCGCAGCCCACGACGGCAAAGCGGATGTTCCTCGACAGGGGCCGAAAAGCCTGGATCATGCGCCCGGCACCTTCACACCGAGTTCACGGCGAACTGCGGAGCAGTGTAATGCACGTCCGCAGATACCTCGCCCTCCTCGGGCGGTGTGTAACTGAAGCGCCGCCGTGGCCATCTGCTCCGCGGATGCGGCGAATTGCTGCCGAGGTTCTTCCCAGATCGCGGGCGACCTCGCCCCGGAACTCCGGCAAGGCAGTAAGCGGTGCACTCACGATGCCGGCATCCGCGCGCAGCCCAGCAAGAACCATTGCCGTCGTTTTCATTCAGGATCGAGGATCGGTCGGCAAGTACTTGACGTACTTTACAATAATTGACTACGCGGGGCGATTCCGCCTGATCCACGCGGCCAGCTGGGCAAGTTCCGCCGGCGGCGGCGACTCTCCAAGCGGCAGCAGGGTCGCACAGATTTTCTTGCCGAGCTCGACGCCCCACTGGTCGAAGGGGTTGATGTCCCACAGCACCGATTCGACGAACACCTTGTGCTCGTAGAAGGCGATGAGCGCGCCGAGCGTCGCCGGATCGAGCCGCGCGAACGCGAGCAGCGACAGCGGCCGGCTGCCCGGGTGCACCCGATGCGGCTCCGGCGATTCGTGGCCGGCCATGAGGGCCTGTACCTGCGCGAGGCAGTTCGCGATCGCCAGCTCGTCCGCGCTCGGCATCGGCCGCGGCCGCGAGCGGCAGCAGGAAGTCCGCGCTGACCTCCGCCGTGCCCTGGTGCAGGAGCTGGAAGAACGAGTGCTGCGCGTTCGAGCCCGGCTCGCCCCAGATCACGGGGCCGGTCGCCCTGGCGACCGGCTCGCCGCCGTGCGTCACGCGCTTGCCGAGGCTCTCCATCTCGAGCTGCTGCAGGTAGGCGGGCAGGCGCGCGAGTCGCTGCGTGTACGGCAGCACCGCGTGGCTCGCGCAGCCGAGCGCGTTGCGGTTCCAGTGCGCGATGCAGGCCGGCGAGCGCCGGCAGGTTGTCGCGCGAACGGCGCGCCGCGGAAATGCTCGTCCATCGCGTGCGCGCCCGCGAGCAGCGACTCGAAGTGTCGCCGTGCCGATCGCGAGTTCGAGCGCGAGCCCGACCGCCGACCACAGCGAGTAGCGGCCGCCGACCCAGTCCCACATCGCGAAGCGCGCGTCGCGCGCCGATGCCGAACGCGTCCATCGCCGCGTCGTTGGTCGAGACGGCCGCGAAGTGCCGCGGCACGGCCGCCTCGCCGAGCCGCCCGGCGAGCCAGGCGCGCACGCGGCGCGCGTTCGCGAGCGTCTCCTGGGTCGTGAAAGTCTTCGAGCAGACGATCACCAGCGTGCGCGCGGGATCGAGCGCCGGCGCGAGGTCGGCGAACTGCGTGCCGTCGACGTTCGAGACGAAATGGGTGCGCAGCAGCCCCGCGTCGTACGGCGCGAGCGCCGCCGTCGCCATGGCCGGGCCCGAGGTCGCTGCCGCCGATGCCGATGTTGACGACGTCGGTGAAGCGCGCGCCGCCCGCGCCGGTCCGCCGCCCCTCGTGCACCTCGCGGACGAACGCCGCGCATTGCGCGCGAACCGCGAGCACCTCGGCGTGCTGCGGCCGCGAGGCCGGCGGGCGCCTTGCCCGCCGGGCGTCCGCAGCAGCGTGTGCAGCGCCGCGCGCCGCTCGGTTGCGTTGACTTCGGCGCCCGCAGAACAGCGCGTCGATCCGTGCGCGCGCCAGGCCGCGCGTCTCCGGCCAGGGCGACGCAGCGCGTCGAGCGCCGCGGCATCGAGGCGCTGGCGGCTGAAGTCGAACAGGAGGCCCGCAGGCCTCGCGCGAGAAGTGCGCGAAGCGCTCCGGGTCCGCGGCAAACAGCGCGCGCACCGGCGTGCCGGCGAGGCGGCGCGCGTGGCTCGCGAGCGCGTCAGCCAAGGTTCGTGACCCGCGGGGTCGCGGGCCCGCCGTCCCGGTAGTAGTCGAGGTACCAGGCGACGAACTTCGCGACGCCCTCCTCGACCGGCGTCGACGGCCGGTAGCCGACGTCGCGCACCAGGTCCTCGGCGTCGGCCCAGGTGTCCGGCACGTCGCCGACCTGCAGCGGCAGCAGGTTCTTCTCGGCCTTGCGTCCCGAGGCAGTCCTCGAGCACCTCGATGTAGTGCATCAGCTCGACCGGCCGGTTGTTGCCGATGTTGTAGATCCGGTACGGCGCGCGGCTGGTCGCCGGGTCCGGGGCGTTCGCCGTCCCAGGACGGATTCGGGCGCAGCGACGTGATCGAGCGCCGCGACCACGCCGCCCGCGATGTCGTCGACGTAGGTGAAGTCGCGCCGGTGCTTGCCGTAGTTGAAGACGTCGATCGGCTTGCCCGCGAGGATGTTGCGCGTGAACTGGAACAGCGCCATGTCCGGCCGGCCCCAGGGGCCGTACACGGTGAAGAACCGCAGGCCGGTCACCGGCAGCCCGTAGAGCCTGGCGTAGGTGTGCGCCATCAGCTCGTTGGCCTTCTTGGTCGCCGCGTAGAACGACAGCGGGTGGTCGACGTTGTCGTGCACCGAGAACGGCATCTTCGTGTTCGCGCCGTAGACCGAGCTCGTGGACGCGAAGACGAGGTGCTCGACGCCGTGGTGGCGGCAGCCCTCGAGCACGTGCAGCGTGCCGGTCAGGTTGCTGTCGACATAGGCGTGCGGGTTCTCGATCGAGTAGCGCACGCCCGCCTGCGCCGCCAGGTGCACGACGCGCGCCGAATCCGCCCGTCCGCGAACAGCGCCTCCATCGCCTTGCGGTCGGCGAGGTCGATGCGCTCGAAGCGGAATCCCCGCTGCGACGTCGAGCCGCGCGAGCCGCGCCTCCTTGAGCGTCGGGTCGTAGTACGGCGTTCAGGTTGTCGAGGCCGATCACCTCGTCGCCGCGCGCGAGCAGGCGCTCGGCCGACGTGGTAGCCGATGAAGCCCGCGGCGCCCGTGACCAGCACGCGCATCAGAGCCGGCCGTCGGCCTGCGTCGCGGTCCAGCAGGTACTTGATGTCGTAGATGACGTGCTTGCGCTTCGCGAGCCGGCGGATCTCGGCCGGCCGCATCGCCAGGAACTCCCGGTGGCCGACCGCCAGCACGATGGCGTCGTAGCGGCCGCGCGACGGGCCGCTTCACGAGCTTGATGCCGTACTCGCTCCGCCTCCTCGCGCGCTCGACCCAGGGTCCCAGACGTCGACCTTCGCGCCCGTTCTCCTTGAGCTCGGCGACCAGGTCGGCGACCTTCGAGTTGCGCAGGTCCGGCGTGTTTTCCTTGAACGCGAGTCCCATGACCAGGACGCGCGAGGCACTTCACGTGGATGCGCTTCGCCGACCATCAGCCGGATGACCTCGCCCGCGACGTAGAGCGCCATGTTGTCGTTGATGCGCCGGCCCGCGAGGATCATCTCCGGGTGGTAGCCGATCTGCTGCGCCTTGTGCGTCAGGTAGTACGGGATCGACGCCGATGCAGTGGCCGCCGACGAGGCCCGGGCCGGAACGGCAGGAAATTCCACTTGCTGCCGGCCGCCTCGAGCACCTCCTGCGTGTCGATGCCGAGGCGGTTGAAGATCATGCGCCAGCTCGTTGACGAGCGCGATGTTGACGTCGCGCTGCGTGTTCTCGATCACCTTGGCGGCTTCGGCGACGCGGATCGAGGACGCCGGGTGCGTGCCGGCCGTGATGATCGAGCCGTACAGCTTGTCGACGAACTCGGCCGCCTCCGGCGTCGAGCCGGACGGTCACCTTGCGGATCGTCGGCAGCCGGTGCTCGCGGTCGCCCGGGTTGATGCGCTCCGGGCTGTAGCCCGCGTAGAAGTCCTGGTTGAAGCTGAGCCCCGACATGCTGCTCCAGGATCGGGACGCAGATTTCCTCGGTGCAGCCCGGGTAACACGGTCGACTCGTAGATCACGATGTCGCCGCGCTTCAGGACCTTGCCCACGGACTCGCTCGCGCGCTCGAGCGGCGCCGAGGTCCGGACGCTTGTCGGCGTCGATCGGCGTCGGGACCGTGACGACGTAGACGCGGCAGTGCCGCAGGTCCCTGCAGCTCCGCGCGTGAAGCGCAGCCGTTTCGCCGCGACGCAGTTCCTTCGGCTCGACCTCGAGCGTGCGGTCCTTGCCGCGGCGCAGCTCGGCGATGCGCTCCGGGTCGATGTCGAAGCCGGTCGTGTCGTAGTGCTTGCCGAACTCGACGGCGAGCGGCAGGCCGACGTAGCCGAGGCCGATGACGCCGATGCGGCAGTTGCGCAGCGACAGCTCCGGCGGGCCGCTTACGCGCCACGGGAAGTCGCCGCCCGGAACAGCGTGCGCCCGCCGGAGGCGCGGTCGATCGCGTCGAGCGCCTGCTCGTGCGCGGCAAGTTCGCGCTGCGCTCGCGTGCACGACCGGCAGTTTCACGTCCCCGCGCGACGCGCGGCCGGCCAATGCAGCCGACCCCGGCGGCGGGCGCCGCATCGAGGCCGAGCGCGGCCTGCCCGCCGCTCATCGCGAGGTAGACGTCGGCGAGGATGCGGGCGTCCTTCAGCGCGCCGTGCAGGTCGCGGCCGGAGTTGTCGACGTTGTAGCGCTTGCAGAGCGCATCGAGGCTGTTGCGCTGGCCCGGGTGCAGTGCGACGCGCGAGCGCGAGCGTGTCGAGCACGCGGCAGCGGTCCGCGATACGCCGCCGTCGATGCCGCGCCGCCGCGAGTTCCGCGTCGAGGAAGCCGACGTCGAAGTCGGCGTTGTGGATCACGAGTTCGGCGCCTTCCACGAAGGCGAGGAATTCCGCCGCGACGTCGGTGAACGCCGGTTGCGTGGCGAGGAACTCGTTGGTGATGCCGTGCACCGCGAGCGCGCCCGGGTCGACTTCGCGGTCCGGCTTCAGGTAGCGATGCCAGTGGCGGCCGGTCGGCCGGCGGTGCACGAGCTCGACGCAGCCGATCTCGATGATGCGGTGACCTTCCGCGACCTCGAGTCCGGTCGTTTCGGTGTCAAGGACGATCTGGCGCACGGGACGAAAGGATAGCAGCTAGGCGCCGGACTCGCGGCCGGTCCTTCGAGCTCGTCGATGCCCCGGTTCGCGAGCGCATCCGCGCGCTCGTTCTCCGGGTGGCCGTCGTGTCCGCGCACCCAGTGCCATTCGACGTCGTGCCGGGTCGCGAGCTCGTCGAGCGCTGCCAGAGGTCCTGGTTCTTGACGGGCTTGCGGTCCGCCGTGCGCCAGTCGCGGCGCTTCCAGTCGGCGAGCCAGGTCGTGATCCCGTCGCGCACGTACTTCGAATCCGTGTAGACGGAGACGCGGCAGCGGCGCTGCAGCGCCTCGAGCGCGCGGATCGCGGCCGTGAGCTCCATGCGGTTGTTCGTGGTGTCGCGCTCGCCGCCATACAGTTCGCGCTCGCGACCCCGGTAGCGCAGCACCGCGCCCCAGCCGCCGGCGCCCGGGTTGCCGCGGCAGGCGCCGTCCGTGTAGATCTCGACGCGGCTCAAGAGACGCGCCGCGCCGCCGGCTCGGCGAGACCGCCGATGACGGCGGTGCGCAGGCGCTTGCGCAGGCGCACCGGCGTCATCGAGTGCACGCGCTTGCGCGCGCTGCAGCAGGTACGCACCGGAAAACCGCGGCCAGGCGCGGCGGCCCGTGCGCTCGAGGAAGCTGCGCGCCCGCGCCGGACACGAGGCTCGCGAGCGGCGGCGCATAGAGGTAGCGCGCCGGCGGGCCGACCTCGAATCCGACCAGCTTCAGCCAGTCCGCGAGCCGCGTCGCCGGGATCGTGCGCAGGATGCCCGGCGGGCAACCGCCGCGCGTGAACGCGCTGCGCAGCGACCAGGTGCCGAGCGGCTCGAAGCCGAGCACGACGAGCTCGCCCTCTCCCGCCAGCACGCGCGCCGCTTCGCGCAGCACCTCGTGCGGATCCGGCGCGAACTCGAGCGTGTGCGGGAGCAGCATCACGTCCACGCTGTCCGACTGCAGCGCGAGGGCGGCGGGCTCCGAGACGAGCGCCGCGCCCTGGCGCCGGGCGGCCCGCCACCAGCGCGGCACGGCGCGTGCGGGCGCGCGACGAGGAACACGTCCCGGTCGCCCCAGCGGCCGACCTGCACGCAATGCAGCCCGAACGCGCACTCGAGCGCATCCGCGACGATCGCGCGCTCCTGCTCGACCAGCATGCTGCCGAGCGGCCCGGCGAACCAGGCATCGAGGTCAGGCGCGTGCTGGGCCATGCCGAAAGCATAACCGCGCGGGGTCCGGCACCTGCACGAGTACGAAGGGCGCGCAGTTCCGACTCGCGCAAGGTGTCTGACCCCTCCGGTTACACTCGCGCATGCTCGACGTGCGGCCGATCGCGGCGTTCCACGACAACTACATCTGGATGATCCGCGGCAGCGCCGAGTCCGCGGTCGGTCGCCGTCGTCGATCCGGGCGATGCCGGCCCGGTGCTCGCGGCGCTCGCCGCCGAGGGACTGCGGCTCGAGGCGATTCTCGCGACCCACCATCACGCCGATCACGTCGGCGGCATCGCCGGCGCTGGTCGCCGCCACCGGCGCGCAGGTGTTCGGGCCCGCGCGCGAGCGGATGCCGGTCGACTGCACGCCGCTCACGGGCGGCGAGCGCGCGCGCCTCGGCCTCACTCGGACTCGAGTTCAGCGTCCTGGACGTGCCCGGCCACACGGCGGGGCACATCGCCTTCGTCGGGCACGGCGCGCTCTTCTGCGGCGACACGCTGTTCAGCGCGGGCTGCGGGCGCCTGTTCGAGGGGACGGCGGCCCAGATGCTGGCCTCGCTCGACACGCCTGGGAAGCCTCCCGGAGGAGACCCGGGTTTTTTGCGGGCATGAGTACACGGAGGCCAATTTGCGGTTTGCCCTGGCGGTGGAGCCCGGCAACTCGGCCATAATGGACTATGTCAAACGGGCGGCGGCCGTCCGGGCGGAAGGCCGGCCTACACTGCCGTCAACCATCGGGCTTGAGAAGCGCGTCAATCCATTTCTGCGAAGCCGCCATGAAAATGTCAAATCATCGGCTGAACGCCGTGCCGGCAGGATGCTGCCCACGGCGGTCGCCGTGTTTGCGGCAATTCGCAGCTGGAAGGATACGTTCAGATGACTGACGCGCGAATCCGGATCCTGCCCCCACTCCTCCTGGCCGTCGCCGGGCTTGCAGTCGCGGGCTGCGCCTCGCAGCCGGTCGCGACCGAAAGCCCGCTGCCGACGGAACAGGTCGTCAACGTTCCCGCCGAGGCCGCATTCCCGGCGGAGGCCGAAGACGGCCGAGACGCACGCCCGAGGAACTCGAGGCGCTCGGCGCCGGAGGTCGAACCGCTCGCCCCGGCCGTCGCCTACGGCGACGTGATCGTCCGCATCCGCAGCAAGCTGTCGCTGCCCCAGGTCAGCCACCCGCGCGTCGACCGCGAGATCGAGTGGCTGCAGCGCAACCCGGATTACCTCGCGCGCGTCTTCGGCCGCGCGCAGCGCTACCTGCACCACATCGCCAACGAGGTCGAGTATCGCGGCCTGCCCGGCGACCTCGCGCTGCTGCCGGTGGTCGAGAGCGCCTTCAATCCGTTCGCCTATTCGCGCGCGCATGCATCGGGCCTCTGGCAGTTCATCGCGCCGACCGGCGAGCGTTACGGCCTGCGCCGCAATTACTGGCAGGACAAGCGCCGCGACGTGCTCGAGTCGACGCGCGGCGCGCTCGAATACCTCACCGACACTCAACGAACGCTTCGACGGCGACTGGTTCCTGGCGATCGCGGCCTACAACTACGGCCCGGGCAACGTCCAGCGCGCGATCAACCGCAACAAGGCGCTCGGCCGGCCGACCGATTTCTTCTCGCTCTCGCTGCCTGCCGAGACGCGGGCCTACGTGCCGAAGCTGGTCGCGCTCGCGAAGATGGTCAGCGAGCCGGACCGCTACGGCTTCTACCTGCCGCCGATCCCGGATGCGCCGTACTTCCGCGTCGTGCCGACCGGCGGCCCGGTGGACCTGCGCCTGATGGCGGAACTCGCGGGCGTCGATCCCGAGGAACTGCACGCGCTGAACCCGTCCTGGAACCGCTGGATGACGGACCCGGACGGCCCGCACCGCGTGCTGGTCCCGGAGGTCGTCGCGGACAATTTCACGGTCAGGCTCGCGGCGCTCGATCGCCAACGCCCGCGCGAAGCTGGCCGTCCACACGGTGGCGCCGGGCGAATCGCTCGCTTCGATCGCCGGCCGCTACAAGGTGCCGGAATCCTTCGTCGACCGCATGAACGACGGCCCGCAGTCGGGCCTCGAGGCGGGCGACGTCCTGTGGGTGCCCGCGGGCGACGTCTCGCAGCTGCGCGCGGGACTCGGCTCCGACATGGAGCGGCGCGTGCACCGGGTCAAGAGCGGCGAATCGCTGTGGAGCATCTCGCGGCAAGCTACGGCATGACGGTGACGCAGCTCGCGCGCATGAACCACATCTCGTCCAAGGCCCTGCTGCAGCCCGGCCAGCGCCTGCAGGTCGCGGGCAGCGGCGGCAACGGCGGCGGCGCCTCTGGCCACCGAGACGGCACGCGTCGCCTCGGCGGACGGCAAGGTCAAGTACAAGGTGAAGCGTGGCGACACGCTCTCCGGGATCGCCCGGCGCTACGCAGTGACCGTCCGCGAGATCCAGTCATGGAATAACATGGGCGGCAGCACTTCGCTGCGCGCCGGCCAGTCCCTGACGATCCACGTCGCAGGAGGCTCGAGCGTCGGCGGCTGAACTCGTCGGGAGGGAAGGCATGGGGTTCCTGGCTGGCAAGAAGGCCCTGATCGTAGGGCTCGCGACCGACCGTTCCATCGCCTGGGGCATCTCGCAGGCCATGCGCCGCGAAGGCGCCGAGCTCGCCTTCAGCTACCAGAACGAGCGCATCAAGGAGCCGCGTGCGTCGAACTCGCGGGCGAACTCGGCTCGAAGCTCGTCATGCCGATGGACGTCGGCATCGACGCCGAGATCGACGCCGCCTTCGCGCAGCATCCGCCGCGAGTGGCGCGAGATCGACATCCTCGTCCATTCGGTGGCCTACGCGCCGCGCGAGGCGCTCACCGGCGGGTTCGTCGAAGCGACGACGCGCGAGAATTTCGCGATCGCGCACGACGTGTCGAGCTACAGCCTGACCGCGCTCGCGCGCGCCGCGCTGCCGCTCATGGCAGTCGCGCGCAGGGCGCGATCCTGACCCTCTCCTACCTCGGCGCGGTGCGCTCCATACCGGCCTACAACGTCATGGGACTCGCCAAGGCGAGCCTCGAGGCCAACGTGCGCTTCCTCGCGGCCGACCTCGGCGCGAAGAACATCCGCGTGAACGCGATCTCAGCGGGCCCCATCAAGACGCTGGCGGCGGCGGGCATCCCGGGATTCCGCAAGATGCTGCATCACGTCGAGCAGGTCTCGCCGCTGAAGCGCAACGTCACGATCGACGACGTCGGCAACGCGGCCGCTTTCCTCTGCTCCGATCTTGCGGCCGGCATCACCGGCGAGACGCTCTACGTCGACGCGGGCTATTCGCACGTCGGCATGAGCTTCCCCGAGTAACACGCGCGCTTGGCCGGTCGGGGCATGCCTCCCGGCGCGCGGGATCCGACGCGCGACTCGCGCACGGACAACGCCGCCGGGACTCCGCTCGTTCGCTCCGCCGGAACTTTAGTCGCTCACTCGCGGGTCCCGGCGGCTGATCCGCGCGCACGTTGCCGCGGGGCGAACTCGCGGACCAGGAGCGACTTGTCGCGAGCGCGCCGACGCGTGCCGGCCGGCTGTCCGGCCCGGCCGGACACCTGAGCGAGCGACTAAAGTTCCGGCGGAGCGAGCGAAGGGAGTCCGGCCGGGCCTTTCAGCCGGCCAGCACTACTCGAACAGCTTCGGGTTGACGTCGACCTCGGCGTCCGCCCGCATCGTCGTGATGTAGACCGTCGCGTCGGACATCGCCTGCCGGTCGCGGGCTTCGTTGAAGGCCGCCTGGCGCGCAGCCTGCGTCGAGTGCATCGACATTGCCCGCCTGGGCGGACGTCACGGCCCAGATCGCCGCATCGCCGTTGGGAAGGGTCGCGGTGCCGAAGGCCGGCTTGCCCGACGTGACCGGCGCACTGAAGGCCGCAGCGAGGACTTCCCCTGGCACCGAGGGATCGTCGCGCCGCAGGATCCTCGGCGTCTCCGTGCCCGCCTCGCCGCGCCAGGATGCAACCGTGGATGCCCAGTCGGCGCCCTGGACCAGCGCCTTGGCGGCTTCGGCCGCCCGCGCGGCGGCGAGCTTCCCGGCGGCTTCCAGGCGGGCGGACTCGATGACTTCGGCGCGAACCTCGTCGAGGGTCCGCGCACGGGCCGGCTGGTGGGCCTTCACGCCGAGCGCTACCACCTTCCCCGGCGCGATTTCGACGACCCGCAGTTCGCGGCCGGCAATCACTTCGGGCGAAAATACGGCTGCGGTAATTTCGGGCGTGGCGCCGAGTTCGACGCTGCCCGCGCGCGTGAAGCCCTCGACGCGCCTGACGGGCAAGTTGATCCGGGTGGCGACCGATTCCAGGTCGCCCGCCGCCTCGAATGCCAGCGTGTCGAGTTCTTCCTGCGCATCGCCGAAGGCCTTTTCGACCTGCGACCGCCGGAACTCCGGTTCGAGCTCCGCGCGCACGTCCTCGAAACTGCGGATGATCTCGGGTGAGGCACTGTCGAGCTTGATCACGTGCCAGCCGAATTCGGTCCTGACCGGCCCGCGTATGTCGCCGGGCTCCATGCTCCAGACCGCGTCCGCGAATGGCCCGACGAAGTCGGCACGCTCGGCCTCCCCGAGGTCGCCGCCGGCTTCCTTCGAGACGGTGTCATCGGACAGCTCGCGGGCCAGCGCGGCGAAATCCTCGCCGGCCTTCGCACGCTGGAACGCCTGCGTCGCCCTGGCCTCGGCGGCGGCGTCGTCCCCGGTGACCAGGATGTGCCGCGCGCGGCGGCGGCCCGGCGTCGTGTACTGCGCCTTGCTCTCTTCGTAGTGCGCGCGCAGCGCCTGCTCGGAAATGTCGGCCCGTGCGGCGAATGCCTCGATGTCGAGCTCGATGAAATCGACGGTTGCCTGTTCCTCGGTCATGTAGCGCGCCTGGTTCGCATCGTGGAACCTGGCAAGCGCGGCGTCATCGAGTTCGACTTCGGACTCGAACCGGGACGCGGGCAGCTGGACCCAGCCAAGCGTGCGGACTTCGTCCCGCAGCGCGACGGAGCGCGCCAGTTCGGCCGGAAGCACGAACGCCGAGCTGTAGAGGCCCCGGTCGAGCTGCCGCGCGAGCACGAACTGGCGTTGTTCGGCTTCGAAGCTGTCGGGCGAGAGGCCGATCGAACGCAGGGCGGCGAGGTACGCGTCCTTCGAGAATCGGCCTTCGACCTGGAAGGCGGGTACCTGCTGTATCGCTTCGAACACCTCGGCATCGGTCGCCTGGAAGCCGAGCTTCTCGGTGCGCTGGCGCAGCAGTTCGGTGCGGACCGCCTGGTCGAGGACGCGCTGCTGGATCGTCTTGCGCAGCTCGTCCGGCACGCCGGCCTCGCCCATCATGGCCTGCACGCGCGACAGCTCGTTCTGGTAGTTGCCCTGCAGGTCCGCGACCGGGATCTCGCGGCCATTCACCTCGACGCCACGGGCGCGCGTGAGCCCGCCATCCGAGTTGAAGCTGACGCCCCAGAACACGAAGACGATGCCGAGCGCGACCAGGATCGCGACCGCGAAGATGCCTTTCAGCTTGTCATGGATGGTCTGGAGCATGGGTGCGTCGGGGCCGCAAAAAACGGGGCGCTAGGGTAGCATGACCGCCTTCCGACCCGTAGCCAGGAGACTGGGATGCCGTTTCGTGCCGTCGTCCTGATCGTTGCCTCACTCATTGCATCGTCCCCCGCCCTCGCCGCAGCCGCGAAGCCGGTGTTCTCGCCGCTCGACGTCTTCTCGCTCGAATGGGCGAGCGGCCCGGAAATCTCCCCGGACGGGACGCGCATCGCCTACGTGCGCCGCTCGTTCGACCTGAAGACGGACACGCGCCGCGGCGCGATCTGGCTCATCGACCGGGACGGCGGCAATCACCGCCCGCTCGTTCGGCGGCTCGGGCAGCCAGGGCAGCCCGCGCTGGTCCCCGGACGGCACCAGGCTCGCCTTCGTCGCCGCGGACGGCGACGGCGCGCAGATCCACCTGCACTGGTTCAAGGACGGCGTCACCGCCCGCGTGACGAACCTGCTGCAAGCACCGACAAACCTCGCCTGGTCGCCCGACGGCCGCACGCTTGCCTTCGTGATGCGCGTGCCAGCCAAGCTCGACGCCCTCGCGGTAAAGCTGCCGGAGAAGCCCACGGACGCCAAGTGGGCCGAGCCGCTCAAGGCCATCGACCGCATGGTCTACCGTGCCGACGGCGAAGGTTACCTGCCGGACGCCTTCGGCCAGGTGTTCGTCGTGCCGGCCGACGGCGGCACGCCGCGCCAGCTCACGGAAGGCGCCTTCAACCACGACGACCTCGCCTGGTCCGCTGACGGCAGCGAGATCCTGATCTCCGCGAATCGCCACGAGAAAGCCGACCTCGAGCCGAATGACAGCGAGATCCACGCCATCGACGTTGCGACCGGCAGCCTCCGCGCGCTGACGCAGCGCTTCGGCCCGGACGCGCAGCCCGCGGCATCGCCCGACGGCAAGTTCATCGCCTACACCGGTTATGACGACCGCTACCAGGGCTACCAGCGCGCGCGCCTGTACCTGCTGCGCCGCGACAACGGCGAGGTCCGCGAACTCGCCGCCGACCTCGACCGCGACGTCGAGCGCCCGACCTGGAGCCGCGACGGCCGGCGCATTTATTTCCAGTACGACGACCAGGGAACGACCCGAATCGCAGAGGCCGATCTCACCGGCCGCGTCACCAATCTCGCCGACGAACTCGGCGGCGAAGGCTGGTCGCGCCCCTACGGCGGCGGCTCGTTCTCCGTCGCCCGCGACGGCACGATCGCCTACAGCGCGAACGACAATTACGATCTCGCGGCAGTGGGGATCCTGGATGGCGGCAAGGCGCGCCGCCTGACGACGCTCAACGAGGACCTCCTCCCCCTGCGCGAGCTTGGCCAGGTCGAGGAAATCTGGAGCACGACGCCGGTGGACGGACGCCGGGTACAGAGCTGGCTGATCCGGCCGCCCGGCTTCGATCCCGCGAAGAAATATCCGCTGATCCTCGAGATCCACGGCGGTCCGCACACCAACTACGGCCCGAGGTTCGCAGCCGAGCTGCAGCTCTACGCCGCAGCCGGCTACAACGTGCTGTTCTCGAACCCGCGCGGCAGCACGAGCTACGGCGAGGACTTCGGCAACGCGATCCACCACGCCTACCCGGGCCGCGACTTCGACGACCTGATGGCGGCAGTGGACGCGGCGATCGCACGCGGCGGCGTCGATCCGGACCGACTGTTCGTGACCGGCGGCAGCGGCGGCGGCGTCCTGACCGCGTGGATCGTCGGCACGACCGACCGGTTCCGCGCCGCGGCGGTGCAGAAGCCGGTCATCAACTGGGCGAGCTTCGCGCTGACCGCGGATCTGCCGAACGTCTTCTACAAGTACTGGTTTCCGGCGCCGCCCTGGGAAGACTACGAGGCCTACTGGCAGCGCTCCCCGCTCTCGCGGGTCGGCAACGTCAAGACGCCGACGATGGTGGTCACCGGGGAGCTCGACTACCGCACGCCGATCTCGGAGTCCGAGCAGTACTACCAGGCACTGCGAATCCGCGGCATCGACACCCTGCTCGTCCGCGTGCCCGGCGCCTCGCACTCCCTGGACGCGCGCCCGAGCCAGCTCGCCGCCCGCATCGCCTACATCCTCGCCTGGTTCGCCAAGCACGACCCAGCCGCTTCACCAGCGGCTGGCGCTGCAGCAACTGAATCGAGCGAGCCGGGATCGCGAGCGAGCGACTGACTTTACGCGCGGGGCTGCTTGCGACGAACGTCCCAGCAGGCATGTGGTTTTGGGACGTTTTGAGCGTAACGCGTTACGCTCAAAACGCTCGCCAAGGCGTGCCGCTTCTCGAGTAGAAGCTGAAACGAAAAAGGGCCGTCATTGCTGACGGCCCTTGTCGAGAGTATTGGCGGAGCGGACGGGACTCGAACCCGCGACCCCCGGCGTGACAGGCCGGTATTCTAACCAACTGAACTACCGCTCCAGGTCACTGGTGGGTGCTGCAGGGATCGAACCTGCGACATTCGCCTTGTAAGGGCGACGCTCTACCAGCTGAGCTAAGCACCCCGGTGGACCGAATTCCGGCCCCCTGGGAGGCGCGGAACTATACGGCATCGGCCGAGCGAGGCCAAGCCGCGGAAAAATGAAGGGGCCGCACCCCTTCATATTCGAAAGCCTGCGCGGCCTCTCCCGAATATGAAGGGGTGCGGCCCCTTCATTTTCCGTCAGTGCGGCTGGATCGGCTTGACCGCGCGCCGGCCGGTGCGCCGTTCCGGCTCCTTCGGCGCCTCCGCCGGCGCCGCCGCCGGCTGGGCCGTCGTCGTGCGCGACCTGCGGGCTCCTCTCGAGCGCGATCTCGAGCACCTCGTCGATCCACTTGACCGGGCGGATGTCGAGCTTGTCCTTGATGTTGGCCGGGATCTCCACGAGGTCCTTCTCGTTCTCGCTCGGGATCAGCACGGTCTCGATGCCGCCGCGCTGGGCCGCGAGCAGCTTCTCCTTGAGCCCGCCGATCGGCAGCACCTCGCCGCGCAGCGTGATCTCGCCGGTCATCGCGACGCTCGCGCGCACCGGGATCTTGGTGAGCGCCGAGACCAGCGCCGTGCACATGCCGATGCCCGCGCTCGGGCCGTCCTTCGGCGTCGCGCCCTCCGGCACGTGCACGTGTACGTCCGACTTCTGGTGGTAGTCCGGTCTCGAGTCCGAAGAGGTCCGCGCGGCTGCGCACCACCGTCATCGCGGCCTGGATCGACTCCTGCATCACCTCGCCGAGCTGTCCGGTGTAGAGCAGCTTGCCCTTGCCCGGGACCACGGCGGCCTCGATCGTCAGCAGCTCGCCGCCGACCTCGGTCCAGGCGAGGCCCGTGACCAGCCCGACGCGGTTCGACTCCTCGGCGCGGCCGAAGCGGAAACGACGGACGCCGAGGAAGTCGTCCAGGTTGTCGGCCGTCACCGCGACCTTCTTCCTGTCCGGCTCGAGCAGCAGCTGCTTGACCGCCTTGCGGCAGATCTTCGCCGTCTCGCGCTCGAGGTTGCGCACGCCCGACTCGCGGGTGTAGTGGCGGATGATGTCGAGGATCGCGGGATCGTCGACCGTGAGCTCGCCGTCCTTGAGCCCGTTCTGCTTGACCTGCTTCGGCAGCAGGAAGCGGCGGCCGATGTTCTGCTTCTCGTCCTCGGTGTAGCCGGGCAGCCGGATCACTTCCATGCGGTCGAGGAGCGGCGCGGGGATGTTGAGGGTGTTCGCGGTGCACACGAACATGACCTCGGACAGGTCGAAGTCGACCTCGAGGTAGTGATCGGCGAACGACGTGTTCTGCTCGGGGTCGAGCACCTCGAGCAGCGCCGACGACGGGTCGCCGCGGAAGTCCATCGACATCTTGTCGACTTCGTCGAACAGGAACAGCGGGTTCCTGACGCCCGTGCGCGCCATGTTCTGCAGCACCTTGCCCGGCAGCGAGCCGATGTAGGTGCGGCGGTGCCCGCGGATCTCGGCCTCGTCGCGCACCCCGCCGAGCGACATGCGCACGAACTTGCGGTTCGTCGCGCGGGCGATCGACTGGCCGAGCGAGGTCTTGCCGACGCCGGGCGGCCCGACGAGGCAGAGGATCGGTCCCTTGAGCCGCTTCACGCGCTGCGTGACGGCGAGGTACTCGACGATGCGTTCCTTGACCTTCTCGAGGCCGAAGTGGTCCTCGTCCAGCACCTTCTGGGCCGCGGCGATGTCGTGCTTGACGTTGGTGCGCTTCTTCCACGGCACCTTGACCAGCCAGTCGACGTAGTTGCGGACGACCGTGGCCTCCGCGGACATCGGCGACATCAGCTTCAGCTTGTTGATCTCGGCGGTCGCCTTCTCGCGGGCCTCCTTCGGCATGCCCGCCTTCGCGATCCGCTTCTCGAGGTCCCCGAGCTCGTTCGGCGCGTCCTCGAGGTCCCCGAGCTCCTTCTGGATCGCCTTCATCTGCTCGTTGAGGTAGTACTCGCGCTGGCTCTTCTCCATCTGCGACTTCACGCGGCCGCGGATCTTCTTCTCGATCTGCAGCACTTCCATCTCGCCTTCGATCAGGGACATCACCTGCTCGAGGCGGACGCGGACGTCCTGGGACTCCAGCACCTTCTGCTTCTCGGAGAGCTTGAGCGCCATGTGCGCCGCGACGGTGTCGGCGAGCCGGCCCGGCTGCTCGATGCCGGCGAGCGAGGTCAGGATCTCGGGCGGCACCTTCTTGTTGAGCTTCACGTACTGCTCGAAGTGCGACACGACCGAGCGCGTCAGCACGTCGATCTCGCGCTCCTCGTACTGCTCGATGTCCGGCAGCGGCGTCATGTCGGCCATGAAGTAGCCTTCGACGTCGATGTTCTCGACCATCGCGCGCGCGACGCCTTCGACCAGCACCTTGACGGTGCCGTCGGGCAGCTTGAGGAGCTGGAGGATGGTCGCGACGGTGCCGACCGTATAGAGGTCGCGCCCCTTGGGCTCGTCGACGTCGGCCTGCTTCTGGGCGACCAGCAGGATCTGCTTGTCGCGGCGCATGGCCTCGTCGAGGGCGAGGATCGACTTGTCGCGGCCCACGAAAAGCGGGATCACCATGTGCGGGTAGACCACGACGTCGCGCAGCGGCAGGACCGGCACGCGGGTGGACTCGGGGGCACTCGGGGACTTGCTTTTCTCTTCGGGCACTGTCGGATCCTCTGGCGCGGCTGCGCCGCCTGGCTTCAGGAAGGATACGTCATGGGGACGCGGCTCGCGCGAAACAAGTCGCGGAATCCGAAGAGGGGACAGACCCCTTTCGAGATGCGCAGCGCAAGCGTCACGGCTGCGATCGGCCGTGGACTAAAGGGGTCTGTCCCCTCCTGCGGCGTCAGTGCGTGTCGGACCCCGCGGCCCGGCGGATCTCCGGCGCGGCGACCTGGGACTCGTCGCTGCGGTAGACGAGGTACGGCTTGCTGTCGCCCAGGATCACGGTCTCGTCCACGACGACCTTCGCGACGTTCTTGAGCGACGGCAGGTCGTACATGATGTCGAGCAGGACATTCTCGAGGATGGTCCGCAGGCCGCGGGCGCCGGTCTTGCGCTCCATGGCCTTGCGCGCAACCGCACGCAGCCCGTCTTCGCGCACCTCGAGTTCCACGTTTTCCATCTCGAACAGGCGCGCGTACTGCTTGGACAGGGCGTTGCGCGGCTGGGTCAGGATGGTCACCAGGGCGTCCTCGTCCAGCTCCTCGAGCGTCGCGACCACCGGCAGGCGGCCGACGAACTCCGGGATCAGGCCGAACTTGATGAGATCCTCGGGCTCCACGTCCTTGAAGAGGTCGGCGCCCTGCGGCCGCTCCGAGGGCGCCTTGACCTCGGCCACGAAGCCGATGCCGCCGCGGGAACTGCGCTTCTCGATGATCTTCTCGAGGCCCGCGAACGCACCGCCGCAGATGAACAGGATGTTGGTCGTGTCGACCTGGAGGAACTCCTGCTGCGGGTGCTTGCGGCCGCCCTGCGGCGGGACCGAGGCGACCGTGCCCTCGATCAGCTTCAGCAGCGCCTGCTGGACGCCCTCGCCGGACACGTCGCGCGTGATGGACGGGTTGTCCGACTTGCGCGAGATCTTGTCGATCTCGTCGATGTAGACGATGCCGGTCTGCGCCTTCTCCACGTCGTAGTCGCACTTCTGGAGAAGCTTCTGGATGATGTTCTCGACGTCCTCGCCGACGTAGCCGGCCTCGGTCAGCGTGGTCGCGTCGGCGATGGTGAACGGCACGTTCAGCAGCCGCGCCAGCGTCTCGGCGAGCAGCGTCTTGCCGCAGCCGGTCGGGCCGATCAGCAGGATGTTGCTCTTGGCGAGCTCGACCTCGTCCTTCTCGTTGCGATGCCGCTTGTCGCCGGGCCGGGCCTGCAGGCGCTTGTAGTGGTTGTAGACGGCGACGGCGAGGATCTTCTTGGCGCGATCCTGGCCGATCACGTACTCGTCGAGGACCTTGCGGATCTCGTGGGGCTTGGGCAGGCGGTCGCGCGACCGTTCCTGCTTCTCCTCGAGCTCCTCGCGGATGATGTCGTTGCACAGCTCGACGCACTCGTCGCAGACGAAGACCGACGGGCCGGCGATCAGCTTGCGCACCTCGTGCTGGCTCTTGCCGCAGAAGGAGCAGTAAAGCAGCTTGCCGTCGTCGTGCTTGCCCCGCGTGTCGTCGACCATCAAGCGTCCCTCGCCCTGCCGGGAGGCCGGCACGCTGTTTATAGCATGCCGGTTTCGGCCGGTAAATTCCTATTCCAAGTCAACCAGTTGCCGTGTCTATCTCCAGCGGAACCTCACGCATCCTGTCCAATCTTCGGCAACTGGCCCCGCTTGTCGAGGACCCCGTCCACGATTCCGTACTCGCGCGCCAGCTCGCCGCTCATGAAATTGTCGCGATCCGTGTCCTTGCCGATCTTCTCGAGCGACTGGCCGGTGTGCCGCGCGAGGATCTCGTTGAGGCGCCGGCGGGCGTCGAGGATCTCGCGCGCGTGGATCTCGACGTCGGTCGCCTGGCCGTGAAAGCCGCCGAGCGGCTGGTGGACCATGATGCGGGAATTCGGCAGCGCAAAGCGCTTGCCCTTGGTGCCCGGCGGCCAGCAGCACGGCGCCCATCGAGGCCGCCTGTCCGACGCAGATCGTGCTGACGTCCGGCTTGATGAACTGCATCGTGTCGTAGATCGCGAGCCCCGCCGTGACCGCACCGCCCGGCGAGTTGATGTACAGGTGGATGTCCTTGTCCGGGTTCTCCGACTCGAGGAACAGCAGCTGGGCGACGACCAGGTTCGCCATGTGGTCCTCGACCTCGCCGACGATGAACACCACCCGCTCCTTCAGCAGCCGCGAGTAGATGTCGTAAGCGCGCTCGCCGCGGGCGGTCTGCTCGACCACCATCGGGACCAGGTTGAGCGCCTTGGTTTCGATATTGCCACCCATTCGTGTTACCCCACAGCTTCGGACGCCGCTTCGGCACCGAAGTTCATGATGTCCTTGAAGGTCGCCGGCTCGTCCGTGACCTGGGCGGCAGCCACCACCCAGGCGACCGCCTGGTCCTCGAGCACTGACATCTGCAGCTGGCGCGTCGCCGCCTCGTTCTGCAGGTACTGCCGGCGCGCTTCGTCCGGGTCCGCGTAGGTCGATACCAGTTCGTCCAGCCGGGACTGCACCTGCGCCGCATCCGGCTGGATGCCCGCCTTGCGGATGACCTCGTTGAGGATGAGGCCCGAGCGCAACGCGGCGCTTCGCGCCCGGCTCGAATCGCTCGCGCGGCGGCAGCTGGCGCGCGTCCCGCTGGCCCGCGCGGCGCATGAGCTCGACCTGCATGTCGCGGATCTCCGCCTCCACGAGCGCCTTCGGCACCGCGATCGGGTTGGCCGCGAGCAGCTGGTCCATGACCTGCGACTTGAGCCGCGACTGCACCGCCTGGGCCAGCTCGCGCTCCATGTTCTCGCGCACCTCGGCGCGCAAGGTCTCGATGCCACCCTCGGTCACGCCGAAGGCCTCGCAGAACTTCGCGTCGAGCTCCGGCAGGCTGCTGGCCTCGACCTTGCGCACGATCGCCTGGAAGCGCGCCGTCTTGCCCGCCAGGTGCTTCGCCGGATATTCGTCCGGGAAGCGCAGGTCGAACTCGCGCTTCTCGTCGGCGACCGCGCCGCGCAGCGCCTGCTCGAAATCCGGCAGCAGCCGCCCGGCGCCGAGCACGACCGTGAGGTTCTCGCTCTTGCCGCCCTCGAAAGCTTCGCCGCCGATCCGTCCCTCGAAGTCGATCGTGACGCGGTCACCGTCGCGCGCAGCCGCGCGCAACGTCGCTCCAGTCCGGGCGCTGGCGGCGCAGGCTCTCGATCATCGTGTCGATGTCGGCGTCCGCAACCGACGCGGTGGGGCGTGTCAGCCGGATCCCGGCCGGATCGACCAGTTCGATCTGCGGATAAACCTCGAAGGTCGCGGTGTAGCGCAGGCCGTCGGGTTCGCCGGTCTTCTGCGGCTCGATGCGCGGCCCGCCGGCGGGCTGCAGCTTTTCCTGCTGGAGGGCCTCCGCGAAGGTCTCGCGGATCAGGTCGGAAATGACCTCTTGCTGCACGTCGCGGCCGTAGTGCTTGCGCACCACGTGAATCGGGGCCTTGCCCGGGCGAAAGCCCTTGATGCGCACCGTGCGGCTCACCTTGAGGAGCCGCGCGTCGACCTGCTGGCGTACGCGGGTTGCCGGCACCGAAACTTCGAGACGGCGCTCGAGACCAGGTAGCTTTTCCACTGAGACCATCATCGATCACTCAACCTCGTGGTGCGAAAGGAGAGACTCGAACTCTCAAGGGTTTCCCCACCGGAACCTAAATCCGGCGCGTCTACCAGTTCCGCCACTTTCGCATCTGGAACCGGCCGGCATCCGCGGCAACCCCCGCCACGTTTGCAGCCGGTAATTATAGCGTATGGGACTCAGCGAACCGGGGGCCGCCGGCGCCGGCGCACCACGGCCGTCCTCAGGAACGCCAGCACGCTCGGCAGGACGAATGCCACGAGCACGCCCAGGCTCGTCCAGGCCCGCGGGGCGACGAACCCCGAATAAGTCGCGAGATAGAAGAAAACGATCGTCATTCCCGCGGCCAGGATCGCCCCGATCTTGAGCGCGCCGAGCGCCGATTCCAGGGGCGTCGGGTCGTCGTCGGCCGTAGGTCCGCCGGGCCAGTGATAGGTCGGTTCCGGGATTTCGCGGCGCGTCTCGGTCATTTGGGTTGCTCGACGGATCCGGCTGCGCGCCGGAAGTGGTGGGCCATGTAGGACTCGAACCTACAACCTACGGATTAAGAGTCCGGAGCTCTACCAATTGAGCTAATGGCCCTGGGCAGATGGGGCGAGCGACGGGATTCGAACCCGCGACGGCCGGAATCACAATCCGGGGCTCTACCAGCTGAGCTACGCCCGCCACCGCGGTCCGGCGAAATTATATAGGAAGGTCGTCCAAGCCGCGCCATTGGTGCGCCCGGAGGGACTCGAACCCCCGACCGGCGGATTAGAAATCCGCTGCTCTATCCAGCTGAGCTACGGGCGCAAGCGTGCTGGCGAAATGGTCGGGGCAGAGGGATTTGAACCCCCGACCCTCTGCTCCCAAAGCAGATGCGCTACCAGACTGCGCCATGCCCCGACGCGCGGGCATCGTACGAAGGCACCCGGGGTCCGTCAATTTCTCCGAGCGCCTGCCCGGCTGACCTGCTCACCAACCCAAGGCTGTTCTTTTTACGCCACAGTAGCAATATGTCGCACAGTGGGTGTAGATTTCGGCCATCACAATCGCGTCGCGATTGTCGTTTTTTCGCAAACGTAGGGGGTCGACAGTGAAAACCACAACGTCCCTGGCACGCGCCATCAAGATCGCGATCGGCGGAGCCGCAGGCCTGACGGCAGCTCTCGCATCCACTGCGCCACTTGCGCAGGAGGCCCTGGACGAAGTCGTCATCACCGGATCGCGCATTCGCCAGAACCCGCTCGAAGAGCGCCTGCCGGTGCTGTCGGTCAGTGCGGAAGATTACGCAGCGAGCGGCGCAACCTCGATCGCCGACTTCGTACAAAAGCTGCCGATCGCTGGCTCCGCCATCAATCGCACGAATAATTCATCGGGCAATCTCGGATACCCGCCGGACGGTGGCGGCATCGGTGCCGGCGCTGCGGAAATCGATCTGCGCTACCTCGCTTCCAAGCGCGTACTCGTGCTGGTTGACGGCCGGCGCTGGGTGAAGGGCTCGTCGGGTTCCGGCGTTTCCGGCGCGGTCGACCTCAATTCGATTCCCGCCAGCGCGATCAAGTCCATCGAGATCCTGCAGGACGGCGCCTCTGCCGTTTACGGCTCGGACGCGATCGGCGGCGTGCTGAACATCATCACGGCCGACGACTACGACACGTTCAGCATTTCCGGCTACGCCGGCCAGTATGGCGAAGGCGACGGCGAAACGTCCGAGTTCGACATGCGCCTCGGCGGCGAAGGCGAGCGGGGACGTGCCCTGATCGCCATGAACTACACCAACCAGGAAAATGTCGACACCGCTGACCGCCCGACCTCGGAATACCCGCTTCCCGGGTTCCCCTTTGGAATCAGCTCAGGCACGCCGGCAGGACGACAGGTGTTCTTCGACCCGGTGCTGGGCGATTTTGTCAGCTTGGCACCGAACGCCGGCGTCACAAATCCCGTCTACACGCTTGGCGACCCGACCGGCGGGGATTTCCACGGTTTCGCGCTGGAGGATCGCTTCAACTACCAGCCGTACAACCACCTCGTGACCCCGAACGAGCGTTTCAACGTGTTCGCCAAGGGCGAGTACGACATCGCCGACAACGTGCGCTTCAAGGCGCTGGCCAGCTTCAACAATCGCAAGTCCCAGGGTCGTGCGGCACCTGTGCCGCTGTTCTTCGGGGTGGACGGGGGATCGACGCCCTACATGGTGAACTTCACCATGCCGGCGAACCACCCGTTCAACCCGTTCGGCATCGACCTCGACGGCACGACCAACGCGCCGTTTTTCACGAAGCGCCCGACCGAGGCGGGTCCGCGTATCTTCAACCAGGACGTGGACACCTGGTACCTGTCCGGCGGTTTCGAGGGCGAATTCTCGCTCGGCGAGCGCGAGATGTACTGGGACGTCAATGGCATCCGCTCGGAGAACAACGCGACCCAGACGAAGCTCAACCAGTTCAACGCGCGCATGCTCAATGTGGGGCTGGGTGACCCGGCGGTGTGCGCGGTGACGCCTGGGTGCGTACCGATCAACATCATTGGCGAGGGTTCTCTGACGCAGGAGATGCTCGACTTCGTGACTTACACGGGCGTCGACACGAGCAGCCAGAGGCTCGTGGACGTTTCGGCCAACCTCTCAGGCGACCTGTTTGACCTGCCTGCGGGTGCGCTCGGCTTCGCAGTCGGCTACGAACATCGCGAGGAAGACGGCAGCTTTGTCCCGGATCCGGTGGTCGCCGCCGGCGAAACCGCCGACGTCCCGACCAACCCGACGGCCGGCGGCATCGACGTCGACGAGTTTTACGGCGAGGTTGTCGTGCCGATCATCAAGGACGTGACGGGCATCGACTCCCTGTCGTTCAGCGCCGCCGCACGCTTCTCGGACTCGGACCTGTTCGATAGCGAGACCGGCTCGAAATTTGCGGTGAACTGGGGTCCGACCGAGAACCTGATGCTTCGGGCCAGCTACTCGGAGGGCTTCCGCGCACCGAACATCGGCGAGCTGTTCAACCTCGGGTCACGCTTCGACTCATCGATCTCGGACCCGTGCAATACCGACCTGAATCCGGTCCCGCCCGCCAACTGCGCGGCGTTGGGGGTGCCTGACGACTACGTGCAGCTGAATCCGCAGGTGTCGGTCGACACCGGCGGCAACCGCGACCTCGAGCCCGAGACATCGGAAACCTTCACGGCCGGGCTGACCTGGAGCATGCCGCTCAGCGGCGCGCTCGAGGGCCTGCTGGTCGAAGCGAACTACTACGACATCACCATCGACGGCGCGATCCAGGCGCCGGATGCGCAGGACACGCTCGATGCCTGCGTCGCGACGCTCGATCCCCTGTTCTGCAACCAGGTCAACCGCAATCCGAGCGGCACGATCACCAGCATCGAAGGGACGCTGAACAACATCGGCGGCATCGAGACGAAGGGCGTGGACATCAACCTGGACCTCACCACGGCCGAGTCGGGTATCGGCTCGTTCCGGTTCCAGCTCATGGGATCGTTCCTGTTGGACTACGACGAGCTGTTCGCGAACTCCACGGGCGGGTTCGACCGCGTGGAACGGGCCGGCCAGGAACTCGGCTCGCCGACCCGCGGCTTCGTCGAGGAGAAGGTGACGCTGAACACCTACTGGAACGTCCAGGAATTCTCGACCTTGCTTTCGCTGCGCTACCTCAGCTCACTGACTGAGCAGTGCGTCGGTCTCGTGGCGGACTTCGGCCAGACCGACTTCTGCAGCGATCCGGTCGGCCTCACTAATCAGCTGGACAGCCAGCTGTATGTCGACCTGCAGGTCGCCTGGGCGCCGGAAGACCTGTTCGGCGGCGGCTGGAGCTTCGCCGCGGGTGTGCAGAACCTCACGGACGAAGAGCCGCCAGTCTGCTTCTCCTGCGACCTGAACAGCCTCGACGGCACGATCTATCCGATCGCCAGCCCGTTCTGGTATGTCCGGGTGCAGTTCAAGAACTGATGACGGCCTCGCCGGAATGGCGGAGAAAGGCCCCCGAAAGGGGGCTTTTCTTTGGACCCGACAAGACGGCCGTATCGCGTGCCGGCACAATGGCGCCCGCGCTGACGGTGCGGCGCGTGTCACGGGAGGCGTGCATGGAGCAGACGGCCGGCGGCGGGGGGGATGCCCGCTCACCCGAGGTCTGGCTTGACCTTGCGCGCACGCGCGAGGAAGCGCAGCAGCACGGCGACGCGCTGCTTGCCTATTACCGGGCGATCATCGAAGCGCAGCGCCAGGGCCGCTGGCTCGACCCCGCGTCGACGCCACCCGACCTGGTCGGCCGCGTGGCCTATGCCATGCGCTACGTCAAGGCGGGCCGACGGCATTTCTTCGCCCATGCGCTCGGCCCGGTGTTCGACCGACACGGCCGCGAGGCGCTCGCGCGTTTCGAAGAATGCCTCGCGATCCAGGTCGGAGACCGCGCGGTGTTACCCCCTGACGCGCGGCAACGCCCTTCCATCCTGTACTTCCCCGGGCTGCCGTCGATGCCCTACTTCGATCGGTCGCTGTTTCCCTGGATTGCAGCCCTCGAGCGCAATGCCGCCGCGATTCGCGACGAGCTTCTTGCGGTGATCCCACAATCGCAGCGCAGCGAGCGAGTGTTCGCAAGCGACGCTGCCGAGCGGCTCGGGCTTGCCGGGGAGCATGGTGCGCCTTCGTGGCAAGGCTTCTACTTCTGGCGCCATGGCGAGCGCCGGGCGGAGAATCACGCGCTCTGCCCAAACACGTCTGCGGCGCTCGAGGAGCTGCCGCTCGTACACATCGCGGGACAGGCACCCGAAGTGATGTTCTCGGTATTGGACGCCGGTACGCACATCCTGCCTCACCGTGGCGTGACCAACACGCGGGTTGTCTGCCACTTGCCGCTCGTGGTCCCTGAGGACTGCGCGCTCGTGGTCGGCGGGCAAAAGCACGATTGGCGCGAGGGTGAGGCCGTGGCATTCGATGACACCTACGAGCACGAAGCATGGAATCGCGGCACCAGCACGCGCGTCGTGCTCATCATCGATGTGTGGAATCCGCATCTGTCGGCATCAGAACGTGAGGCGGTTGCGGCGCTTGCCGCAGCCATGAGGGACTTCAACCAGGCAGCAGGGATATGACAGCAAGAATCATCGACGGCAAGCGGATCGCCGAGGAATTCCGGCGCGAGGTGCGCAAGGGCACGGATGCATTGCAGGGCAAGGGACGGCGCAGGCCCGGCCTCGCGGTCGTCATGGTCGGCAACGACCCCGCGTCAGCGGTCTACGTGCGCAACAAGCGCCGCGCCTGCGAGGAGACGGGCATCGCCTCCGTCGCCCACGACCTGCCGGCGAACACGACCGAGGCGGACCTGCTCGCGCTGATCGACCGGCTGAACGCGGACCCTGCGATCGACGGCATCCTGGTCCAGCTGCCGCTGCCGGCGCACATCGGCGCGACGGCCGTGCTGGAGCGGATCGACCCCGCGAAGGACGTCGACGGCTTCCATCCGTACAACGTCGGCCGCCTTGCGCAGGGCACGCCGGTGATGCGGCCTTGCACGCCCTACGGGATGATCCTGATGCTGGAGCGCGAGGGACTCGACGTTCGCGGCAAGGAAGCGGTGATCGTCGGCCGAAGCAACATCGTCGGCCGGCCGATGGCGCTCGAACTGCTCATGAAGGCGGCGACGGTCACGATCTGCCACAGCCAGACGCGGGACCTCGCGCGTCATGTCGGCGAGGCGGAGATCCTGGTCGCGGCGATCGGCAAGCCGCAGTTCGTGCCGGGCAGCTGGATCCGGCCTGGCGCCATCGTGCTCGACGTCGGCATCAACCGGCTGCCTGACGGGAAACTGGTCGGCGACGTCCAGTACGACGAGGCTGCCGAACGCGCAGGCTGGATCACCCCGGTGCCCGGCGGCGTCGGCCCGATGACGATCGCGGCCCTGATGAAGAACACGCTGGAGTCCTGCCAGCGCCGGAAATAAAAGGGGACGACACCTTTTCTGGATTCAGCGGACTGTCAGTTGTCCCCGCACTTCGGTGCCAGCGCTACATTCCGGAAAAGGTGAGTGTCCCCTTTTATCCCTTCTTACTTCCGCCGCCACGTCGTCCCGCTGGCGCCGTCCTCGAGCAGGATGCCTGCCGCGGCCAGTTCGTCGCGGATGCGGTCCGACTCCGCCCAGTTGCGCTGCCGGCGCGCTTCGATGCGATCCGCGATCCGTCGCTCGATCTCTTCGGCAGCCAGCATTCCGGCGGCTGGCGCCGGGCCGGACAACAGCGACGAGGGTGCCTCCAGCCAGGCTGACGCAGGGTGCCCGAGCAGCCCGAGCAGCCCGCCCAGGTGCCGCAGCTCCGCTGCGAGCGCCGCGGCGCGCGCGCCCTCGCCCGCCGACTTCGCCACGTTGAGGTCGCGGGCGGCGCCCTGCAGGGCGGCGATCGCGCCTGACGTGTTGAAATCGTCGTCCATGGCCTCGGCAAAGGCTTTCGACGGCTCGCCCGGATCGAACCGGGGTGCAGGCTCCACGTCGCGCAGCGCCAGGTAGAGCCGCTGCAGGGAGGCGTCGGCCTGGCGCAGGTTGTCGTCCGTGTAGTTGACCGGCGCGCGGTAGTGCGATGCCAGCAGGAAGGCGCGCAGCACCTCCGGCCGCAGGCGCGGCAGCACGTCGCGCACGGTGAAGAAGTTGCCGAGCGACTTCGACATCTTCTCGTCGTCGACGCGTACGAAGCCGTTGTGCATCCACAGCGTCGCGAACGGCGCATCGCAGGCCGCGCAGGTCTGGGCGATCTCGTTCTCGTGGTGCGGGAACTTCAGGTCCATCCCGCCGCCGTGGATGTCGAACGCGGGGCCCAGCAGCGCGACCGCCATGGCGGAGCACTCGATGTGCCAGCCGGGCCGGCCCATGCCCCAGGGCGAGTCCCAGGCGGGCTCCCCGGGCTTGGCGCGCTTCCACAGCACGAAGTCGAGCGGGTCGCGCTTCGCCTCGTCGACCTCGACGCGCGCACCGGCCCGCAGGTCGTCGAGCTTCTTGCCGGACAGCCGGCCGTACTTCTCGAAGCGCGCGACCGCGTAGAAGACGTCGCCGTCCGCGCCGACGTAGGCGAAGCCGCGCTCCACCAGCTTGCCGATCATGGCGACGATCTCGGCGATGTAGGCGGTCGCGCGCGGCTCGAGGTCCGGCTTCTCGATGCCGAGCGCGGCGAAGTCCTCGTCCATCGAGGCGATGAAGCGCGCCGTCAGCGCCTCGAACGGCTCGCCGCGCTCGCGCGCGCGGGCCAGGATCTTGTCGTCGATGTCGGTGATGTTGCGCACGTAGGTCACGCGGTAACCGGAGGCGCGCAGCCACCGGCGCGCGACGTCGAAGGCGATCTGGGAGCGGGCGTGGCCGACGTGCACGTGGTCGTAGACCGTGATGCCGCAGACGTACATGCGCGCGTGCCCGGGCTCGAGCGGCTCGAACGTCTCCTTGCGGCCGGTCAGCGAATTGTGGATGCGCAGCATGGCCTCAGCCGCCGCCCAGCCGCGCGGCGCCCGCGAGCCGGTCGCGTACCAGCGACTGCGGGATGGCCGCCAGCAGCGCCGCGAGCTCGGGGCCGTCGTGCCGGCCCGTCAGGGCGAAGCGCAGCGGCATGTAGAGCGCCTTGCCCTTGCGGCCCGTGCTGCGCTTCAGGCGTTCCGCCAGCGCCCCGAGGTCGCCGCCGGTCTCGGCGTAGCCGGCGAGCGCGGCGTCGAAGAATTCGGGCCCCGCCTCCGCGATGGCCTGCGCGGCGTCCGGGGCGAGCGGCGGCAGCGCGCCGCCGAGGACGGCGAGCCAGTCGCGCGCGTCGCGCGGGAGCAGGACGTTGCCGCGCAGCAGCTCGGCGACCGCCGCGCGGCGATCCGCGCCCCACTCCGCCGGCAGTTCCGCGCCGAGCCAGCGGGCGACGGACGCGGCATCCAGGCGCAGCACGGCCTCGCGCTGCCAGTGATCGAGCTGCGCCTCGTCGAAATGCGCGGGTGCGCGCCCGAGCCGGCCGGCGTCGAAGTGCCGGGCGAAATCCGCCGGTTCGAGCCAGCCGTCCGGCGCCCCGTGGTGGCCGAGCCGCAGCAGGTGGTTGCCGAGGGCCGCGGGCAGGTAGCCGCGGCTTCGCAACTGGGACAGCGTGACGCTGTTGCGGCGCTTCGACTGCGGCGCCCCGCTGGCGTCGAGCAGCAGCGGCAGGTGCCCGTAGCGCGGCGCCGGGAGCCCGAGCGCGCGCAGCAGCAGCAGCTGGCGCGGGGTGTTGGCGAGGTGGTCGTCGCCGCGCAGCACGTGCGTCACGCCCATCAGCGCGTCGTCGACCGCATTGCAGAAGAAGAACACGGCGCCGCCGTCCGCACGCCGCACCAGGAAGTCCCCGATCGACGCCGACTCGACCGCCTGCGGCCCGCGGACCAGGTCATCGAAACGAACCGTCTCCGGCACCGGCACGGCGAAACGCAGCGCGGCGGGACGGCCCTCGCGCTCGCGCGCGGCGCGCCGGCCGGCATCGAGGCCGCGGCAGGTGCCCGGATAGCGCGGCGGCTGACCGGCCGCCAGCTGCGTCCGGCGGGCGACCTCGAGCTCGGCGGGCGTGCAGTAGCAGGGGTAGGCGTGACCTTCGCGCGCGAGCCGCTCGAAGTGCCCGGCATACACCGCCGCGCGCTCCGACTGGCGATACGGGCCGAGGCCGTCCTCGCGGCCCGGGCCCGCGTCCCAGCCGATGCCGAGCCACTCGAGCTCCGCGAGCTGGGTGGCGACGTGCGCCTCGTCGCTGCGCGCGAGATCCGTGTCCTCGATGCGCAGCACGAAGCGCCCGCCCCGGCTGCGCGCCAGCAGGAAGCTGAACAGCGCCGTGCGCGCATTGCCCGGGTGCAGGGCACCGGTCGGGCTGGGCGCAAATCGCGTGACGACGGCGGGTTCCATCGCATGACAGTCTAAGGGATCGGGCGTGCCGCCTCACGCGCGAGGTAGGTTAAAATCGCCGCGAGGAGTCACACATGCCGCGATACCATGCTCGCCCTGCTCGGCCTGCTCGCTACGCTCGCAGGCCGCTGCCCAGCCGGCCAGCGCGCTCGCGCCGCGCGTGCAGCTTCGAGACGTCCGTCGGCAATTTCGTCGTCGAGGTCGATACGGTTCGCGCCCCGCTCACCGCGGAGAACTTCCTGCGCTACGTGCGCGACGGCGCATACGACGGCACGGTGTTCCATCGAGTGATCGCCAACTTCGTCGTGCAGGGCGGCGGCTACGACGACCGGCTCACCCTGCGCCCGGCGCGCGCGACCATCCCCAACGAGAGCGGCAACGGGCTGTCGAACCGGCGCGGCACGCTCGGGCTCGCGCGCGAGGAGTCGCCGCACTCCGGCAGCTCGCAGTTCTACATCAACCTCGTCGACAACCCGGCACTGGACCCGTTGCCGAGCCGCTGGGGCTACACCGTCTTCGGCCGCGTGGTCGAGGGCATGGACGTCGTCGACCGCATCGGCTACCTGCGCACCGAAACCGTCGCGAATTTCGGCGGGGACGTGCCGGTCGACCGGCCCGTGGTCCGTCGCGCGTGGGTGGTCGACGGCACCGCTGCCGCACCCGCGGAGCCCGAGCCCCCGCCGCAGCCCAGTCAAGAGCAGGCAGGCAGCTCCGAGTGACCGTCTGGTTCGCCTCGGACCTGCACCTCGATCCCACGACGCCGGACATCGCCGGCCGCTTCCAGCGATTCCTGTCAGGCCCGGCGCACGGTGCGCGCGCGCTGTTCCTGCTCGGCGACCTGTTCGAGGCCTGGATCGGCGACGACGATCCCGAGCCGGCCCATCGCGAGGTCATCGACTGCGATCGCCGCGGTGGCCGCCGCCGGAACCAAGGTCTTCGTCATGCGCGGCAACCGCGACTTCATGATCGGCGAACGGTTCTGCGCCGGGTCCGGCGCCACGCTGCTCGACGACCCGTCGATCCTGACGATGGGCGGCGAGCGTGTCCTGCTGACCCACGGCGACGGCCTGTGCGTCGATGACCGGCCGTACCAGCGGCTGCGCGCGCTGGTGCGCGACCCGGTCATCCGGGCCGACTTTGCGCGGCTGCCGATCGACGCGCGGCGACGGCTCGCGCACGCAGGCGCGCGCCGGCAGCCGCGAGCACCTCGCGAATACCGCGAGCTACATCACCGACGTCAACCAGGCCGCCGTCGAAACGGTCCTGGGCGACGCCGGCGTCACGCTGATGATCCATGGCCACACGCACCGCCCGGGCGTGCACCGCTTCCGGTCGGGCGGCCAGGACCGCACGCGGGTCGTGCTCGGCGCCTGGCACGACGAGGCGAACGTCGTGCGCTGGGACGACGCGGGCTGGCAACTCCTCCCCTGCCCGGTCTGACACGCAGATTCACGGTTCGCACGCGCCCGGTCCGCACACTTGGTCGCGTAACCTGCGCGCGCACTTCGCCGCCGGGACTCCGCTCGCTCGCTCCGCCGGAACGTTAGTCGCTCACTCGCGGGTCCCGGCCGGCCGCGCGCGCACGACGGTGCCGCGGCCCGCTCTCGCGCGCGCCGGCCGGACGGGTCCCCGAGCGAGCGACTAAGTTCCGGCGCGAACGAGCGAGGGGCGCCCGGCCGGCCAGGCACGCGCGCGAGACAGTGCGGTCAGCGTTCGAGCTCGTCGCGCTCGAGTTCGCGCGCGGCGTCGAGCAGCTGGTCCGCGCTGGCGTAGCGGCGCTTCGGGTCCTTGGCGATGCAGTTGTAGAGCATCCCCTCGAAGCGCTTGAGCTCCGCCCTGAGCTCCGGCAGCGGCGAGTGCGCGTGCTTGTAGATCACCTGCATCGGCGTGCCCGCGACGTACGGTTTCCGCTTCATCAGCATCTCGTAGAAGATGATCCCGATGCTGTAGATGTCGCTGCGCGCGTCGGTTTCCCTGCCGTGCCCCTGTTCCGGGCTCATGTAGTACGGCGTGCCGAAGATCTCGCCGCTGTTGGTGATCGCCGCGTCGAGTTCCACGTGCTTCGAGAGCCCGTAGTCGATCAGCGCGACCGATTGCTCGTCGCGCAGCATGACGTTGCCCGGCTTCAGGTCGCGGTGCAGCACGCCGGCGTCGTGCAGGACCTTCAGCGCCTCGGCCATCTGCCGCATGAACGTCAGCGCGCGCAGCGGCTGGAGGCCCTGCTTGATGCGCCCGCGCAGGTCGCCGAGCGGGAAGTACTCCATGGCGATGAAGGCGTGGTCGTCGGCGACGCCGAAGTCGTGGACCCGCGCGACGTTCGGGTGCTCGATGGCCGCCGCGATCTGGTACTCGCGCAGGAAGCGGTCGAAATTGCGCACGCCCGGAGCCCTCGTCCGGGGGCTGGTGCAGGACCTTGAGCGCGACCTGCGTGCCGGTCCGCTCGCTCTCGGCCAGGTAGACGCTCGACACCGGGCTCTCGGCGAGCTGGCTGACGAACCGGAAGCCGCGGATCGAGGCGTCGCCGAACTGCGTCGCGCGCGACGACTCGTCCGCGCGCGCGGCCGGGCGCGAGAACTGGCCGCGCCGTGCCTGCGCCGCGCGCAGCGCCGCGACCAGCGCGCCGTGGTCGATCTTCCTGCGCGCGAGGCAGGCGTGGGCGCCCGCGTGGATCGCGTGCTCCTCCGCTTCCGGCGACGGCCGCGACAGCAGGTAGATGATCGGCGGAAAGCCGTTGCGCCGGCTCAGGTCCCGCAGCCAGTCGACGCCGAAATCCCGGCCCGGCGTGTCGCCGAGCAGCACGGCGTCGTAGGCGCTGCCCGAGAAATCGGGCGGCAGCCGACCGCGCGCGGCGGGCTCGTACTCGGCGACCGAGGGCGTCTCGAACCCGGTCCGTACGTGGTGCGCCAGCAGGCGCCGGAAGTCGTCCTGGTCGTCGATGATCAGAACCCGGACTGACATGGGCGCATTCTACATCCGGCCGTTATCCGGCGGCGCCTGGCGCAGCGCCAGCACGATGTCGCCGACGTTGGTGCCGGTCGGGCCGGTGTGGACGAGGTCACCGGTCGCTTCCAGGAACGGCCCGGTGTCCGCGGCCGCGAGCGCTGCTGCCGGGTCGATGCCGTCGCTCGCCGCGCGCGCCGATCGTGCCGCCGTCGACGATCGCGCCGGCATCCTCGCTGGCGCCGTCGCGCCCGTCCGTGCCGGCCGCGAGCAGCAGGTAGTCGGCGTGGCCCGCGATGCGCCGCGCCGCCGCCACGGCGAGGTGCTGGCAGCGCCCGCCGCGGCCGGGGCGCTGCGGGCAGGCGCGACGACGGTCTCGCCGCCGTGGACGTGCAGGTCTGCTTCGCCCACGGCGAGCTCGTGGCAGATCCGGCGCGCCGCCGCCTCGGCATCGCCCTGCGAGCCGCTCCGCGCCGCGCGCGACCGTGCAGCCCGCGCTGCGCCGCGGCCCGCTCGACGGCGTCGAGCGCTTCGTCGATCGAGCCGACGAGCCGGCGCTCGAGCCGCGGCGTGTCCAGCAGATCCCGAGGCCAGCACCGCGGGATCGTCGCGCGGCACGTCGGAGATCATGAGCGCCTCGATGGCCGCGCCCTTGAACAGGCCCGCGAGCCGCCCGCCCTTCACGCGGGAGAGCGCGATGCGCTCGCGGTTGAGCTGCTCGATGTCGAGGCCCTCGCGCAGCGAGCGCTCGAACAGCGCGCCAAGTTCGGCGAGGCCTACGCCCGGCGCCGGCACCTCGAGCAGCGCGGATGCGCCGCCTGAAACCAGGAGCAGCACGCGGCTGCCCGGCGGCGTCGCCGCGGCGAACGCGAGCAACGCCGCCCCTGCCGCGAGGCTGCGCTCGTCCGGGCGCGGATGGCCGGCCTCGAGCGCGAGCATGCCGCGCCGGTTCGCGAGCGCCGGCGGAATGGCGCCGTCGGGCGCGACGACGAGACCGCGCTCGAGCCGCGCCCCGAGCGCATCCGCGGCGCCCAGCATCATGGAGGCGGCCGCCTTGCCGACGGCGAATGCGCTGACGGGACCCGGCGCCTCGCGGCCGGCGAGCGCCGCGCGCACGCGCCGGCGGCCGTCCACGGCAGCCAGCGCGACATGGAACAGCTCGAGCAGGAGTTCGCGACGGGGATCGAAGGGGCCGCACCCTTCAGATCGCTTCGACATGCGCTGGACCACCCCTTCGCCGGCGCGAATCTGAAGGGGTGCGGTCCCCTTCGATGCTCAGATCGCGCGCGCGGTGCGGCCGCCCGGCAGGTCGAGGAGGCGCTGCGCCCGACGCCGTCGAGCCGTTCGTGCTCGATGCGCGCCAGGAATTCGCGCGTCACGTCGCCCGTCACGTACTCGCCCGAGAAGCAGGACGTGTCGAACGCGGTGATCCGCGCGTCGTCGTGCCGGCAGGCGGACACGAGGTCTTCGAGGTCCTGGTAGACGAGCCAGTCGGCGCCGATCGAGGCGCGCGACGTCGTCCTCGCTGCGCCCGTTGGCCACCAGCTCGGAGGCGACGGCCATGTCGATGCCGTAGACGTTCGGGAACCGCACCGGCGGCGCGGCCGAGGCGAAGTAGACCTTGCGCGCGCCCGCCTCGCGCGCGAGCTCGATGATCTGCGCCGAGGTGGTGCCGCGCACGATCGAGTCGTCGACCAGCAGCACGTTGCGGCCGCGGAACTCGAGGTCGATCGCGTTCAGCTTGCCGCGCACCGACTTCTGCCGCATCTCCTGCCCCGGCATGATGAAGGTGCGGCCGATGTAGCGGTTCTTGACGAAGCCCTCGCGGTACTTCACGCCGAGCGCGAGCGCGAGCTGCAGCGCGCTCGTGCGGCTGGTGTCCGGGATCGGGATCACGACGTCGATGTCGTGGTCGGGCGTCAGGCGCTGGATCTTCTCCGCCAGCTTCTCGCCCATGCGCATGCGCGCCTTGTGCACGGAGATGTTGTCGATGATCGAGTCCGGGCCGCGCGAAGTAGACGTACTCGAAGATGCAGGGCGTGTGCCGGCCCGCCGGCGCGCACTGCTGCGGAGTGCAGGCGGCCGTGCATGTCGATGTAGATCGCCTCGCCCGGCGCCGACGTCGCGCTCGAGCGCGAAGCCGAGCATGTCGAGCGCGACGCTCTCGGAGGCCAGCATCCACTCGATCCCGCGCGCGGTCTTGCGCTTGCCGAGCACGAGCGGCCGGATGCCGTGCGGGTCGCGGAAGCCCGCGACGCCGTGGCCGACGATCATCAGCACGACCGCGTAGCCGCCGCGGCAGCGGCGGAACACGCCCTCGATGGCCCGGAACACGTCGGCAGGGGCCGGCCGCGAGGCGGTGGAGCGCTGCAGCTCGCTCGCGAAGACGTTGAGGAGCACCTCGGAGTCGGAGCGCGTGTTGAGGTGGCGCCGGTCCTCCTCGACCATCGTGCGCGAGAGCTCCTCGGCGTTGGTGAGGTTGCCGTTGTGGCCGAGGCCGATGCCGAAGGGCGCATTGACGTAGAAAGGCTGTGCTTCGTCCGCGCCGTCGCAGCCGGCCGTCGGGTAGCGCACGTGGCCGATGCCGGCGTTGCCGACGAGCTGGCGCATGTCCTCGTCGCGGAACACGTCGCGCACCAGGCCGGCGTCCTTGCGCACGAACAGCGCGTGCTCGTCCATCGTCATGATGCCCGCCGCGTCCTGCCCGCGGTGCTGGAGCACGGTCAGCGCATCGTAGATGCGCTGGTTGACCGGCGAAGTCCCGACGATGCCGACGAGGCCGCACATGGCCTAGGTACCCGCCCCGGCCGGCGGCTTGATCGCCTCTTCGTACAGGTCGATCGCGGCCGGCGCCGCATAGCGCTCGAGCCAGTTGGCGACGGTCTCGGCGGCAGGCATCGACCGCGTCGCGCTCCACCAGGGCTCGTCGTCGAGCTTGGCCGCGCGGCCTGCGAGCACGAGCAGGCCGACGATGACCACGCCGCGCACGAGGCCGAACACGGCGCCGAGCAGCCGGTCCATCGCCGCGAGGCCGACCGCGCGCCGCGCGTAGTGCGAGACGATGCTGCCGACCAGCGAGCCGGCGAGCAGCACGACCAGGAGCACGATCGCCCGGCCGGTCCATTCGCGCACGCCCGGCTCGGCCAGCGCGCCCCCGAGCCAGGGGTTGACGAGGTAGGCGAAATGCCAGGCGAGCCAGAGGCCGATCAGCCAGCTGGCGAGCGCGATGGACTCGCGGATGAACCCGCGGAAGAACCCGACGGCACCCGAGATCAGCAGGATGATGGCGAAGATGTGGTCGGCGCCGTCCATCGGTTCCCGGACCCCCGCGAAACGTGCGGCATTCTATCCGATCAGGGGTGGCGCGCGACGACCGGCTGGAAACCGTCCTTGGCGAGCCGCGCGGCGATCTCCTCCGCGCGCGCGCGGTCCTGTTCCGGCCCGACGCGCACGCGGTACAGCACCTGGCCGGACGCGCGGTACTCGAGCACGAACGCCGCGTAGCGCCGCTTGCGCAGCTCCGCGACCAGCTGCTCGGCCTTCGCCCGGCTCGAGAATGCGCCGAGCTGCACCGCCCAGGCGGGCGACTGGGAGGCGACGTTCGGGGCGCCGGTGCGGCTGCCGGCCTTCCGCGTCGGGCTGCGGTGTTGGCGCCGGCTGCGGCGCGACCGGTCCGGCAGCGGCTGCCCGAGGCTCGCCCTCCGGCTCGCCGGCCGGGCGCCGGGCATCGCGGATTCCCGTGCGCGCCGGATGCGGCGCGTCAGCCACGGGTTCCGGCACGAGGACCTGCTCCTCCGGCTCGGGCACCGCGTCGCCGAGCGGCACTTCCACGCGTCGCGTGGGCTGTGCCGGCGGCTCCGCAGGCGCGCTGCCGCGCCCCGTCAGGATGGCCGGCACGAGCAGCACCACGATGGCGACCAGCACCAGCGCCCCGACCAGACGCTCGCGCACACGCACTTCCATGACGACCGATTGTAGCCTCTCGGGCCGCTAGGAATCCGCGCCGAGCGCGGCGAGCGCCGGCCCGACCGTCAGGAACGAGCCGAATACGATGCACGCGGTCGCCAGGGCCGCACTCGACGCGCGCCTGCGCGAGCCCCGCCGCGACGTCCGCGACGGCAACCACGGAGCGTGCGCCTGCCTGCCCGATCCGGCGCGCGAGTTCCGCAGGCGCAAGCGCCCGCGGACCGTCGAGCCCGACGGCAATCCAGCGGTCGACCTGCGGCGCGAGCGCCGCGACGATCGCTTCGACGTCCTTGTCGGCGAGGATGCCGCAGACGGCAATGCGTGCGCCCCGCATGGGCCGCGCAGCGAGGCTCGCGGCGAGCGACGCGGCGGCTTCAGCGTTGTGCGCGACGTCGAGGATCCACTCCGGCGAGCCCGGGATCACCTGGAACCGGCCCGCCAGGCGCACCGAGCCGAGTCCCGTGCGCACGGCCTCGTCCGGCACCAGCAACGCGGGTTCGACCGACTCGAGCATGGCGAGCGCGACCGCCGCATTGCCGAGCTGGCTCACGCCCGCGAGCGCCGGCAGCGGCAGTTCGCGGCGGCGCGAGCCGAAACCGACGTAGTCCCAGCCGTCCGCGCGCTCGACGTAGTCGAAGTCCGTGCCGATCCGGCGCAGCCTGGCGCCGATCGCGGCCGCATGGGCGGCGACGCTGCGCGGCATGTGCCTGCCGCCGAAGATGGCCGGCCGCCCGGGGCGGAAGATGCCGGCCTTCTCGAAGCCGATCGCCTCGACGGTGCTCGCCGAGCCATTCGCGGTGGTCGAGACCGACCGAGACCACGGCCGCCGCGTCGGCGTCGAGCAGGTTGACCGCGTCGAGCCGCCCGCCCATGCCGACTTCGAGCACGGCGACGTCCACCCGTGCGCGCGCAAAGGCGACGAACGCCGCGAGCGTGTTCCACTCGAAGAAGGTCAGCGAGATGTCGCCGCGCGCGGCGTCGATCTCGGCGAAGGCCGCGAGCAGCGCCTCGTCCTCGATCTCGCGGCCGCACACGCGGATGCGCTCGTTGTAGCGCGCGAGGTGCGGCGAGGTGAACAGGCCGGTCTCGTAGCCCGCCGCGCGCAGGATCGAATCGAGGTAGGCGCAGGTCGAGCCCTTGCCGTTCGTGCCGCCGACGGTCAGCACCGTCGCCGCAAGCGGCAGCCGCATGCCGGCGCCAGACCGCGCCCACGCGCTCGAGACCGGGATCGACCTCGACGGGATGCGCGGCCTGTTGCCAGGCGAGCCAGCCCGCGAGCTCCCGGAATCGCACGTTCAGCCGGAGGCCGCGGGCCGGCGCAGCAGGATCCTGAGCATCGAGGCGATGCGTTCGCGAAGTTCCCGGCGGTCGAGGATCATGTCGATGGCGCCATGGTCGAGCAGGAACTCGCTGCGCTGGAAGCCCTCGGGGAGGGTCTCGCGCACGGTCTGCTGGATCACCCGCGGGCCGGCGAAGCCGATCAGGGCCTTGGGTTCGGCGATGTTCACGTCGCCGAGCATGGCGAGGCTGGCGGACACGCCGCCGGTCGTCGGGTCGGTCTGCACGGAGATGAACGGCAAGCGCTCGGCCGCGAGCTCCGCGAGCGCCGCGCTGGTCTTGGCCATCTGCAGCAGCGAGAGCAGCCCCTCCTGCATGCGCGCGCCGCCGCTCGCCGAGAAGCACACGAGCGGCGTCCGGTGCGCGATCGCGTGCTCGACGCCACGCACGAAGCGCTCGCCGACCACCGAGCCCATCGAGCCGCCCATGAACGAGAACTCGAAGGCGCCGGCGACGATGTCCATGCCCTCGAGCGTGCCGCTCATCACGATCAGCGCGTCGCGCTCGCCGACCGCTTTCTGCGCCGCGGCGAGGCGGTCGCGGTAGCGCTTGGTGTCGCGGAACCGCAGCGGGTCCTCGGGCGCGACGTCCGCGCCGATCTCCGCGGTGCTTTCCGGGTCCAGGAACTGCATCAGCCGCTCGCGCGCGCCGATGCGCATGTGGTGCGCGCACTTGGGGCAGACCTGCAGGTTGCGCTCGACCTCCGGGCCGGTACAGCACCGAGTCGCAGGCCGGGCATTTCATCCACAGGCCTTCCGGCACGGAGCGCGTGCGGCGCTCCGTCTTGATCCGCGACGGGATGATCTTCTCGAACCAGGTCATCTCACTCCCCGGTCAGGCCCGCGATCATAGCCCAAGGGCGATTGGGCGCGGTTTCGGGGATCTGCAGCGACTTCGGGTAGCGCACCTGCAGAGGTAGAGCCCGCTCGCCGGGGCCGTGATCCCGGCGCGATTGCGGTCCCGGGCCGCCAGCGTCTCGGCGATCCAGGCCGGGGGCTTCTCGCCGGCGCCGACCGTCATCAGGGTCCCGGCGATGTTACGGACCATGTGGTGCAGGTAGGAATTGGCGCTGATCTCGAGGGTGATGAGCGGCCCGTCGGCCTTCACCGAGATCGAGTCCACGTGGCGCAGCGCGGTGGTCGACTGGCACTCGACGGCACGGAAGGAGGAGAAATCGTGCTCGCCGACCAGCGCCTGCGCGCCTTCGTGCATGGCCTCGGCATCGAGCGCAGCCCGCGTCCAGCAAACCGGTCGACGCAGGATCGCCGGCCGGGTGGCGCGCCGCAGGATGCAGTAGCGGTAGCTGCGGCCCTGGGCCGTATAGCGCGCATGGAACGAAGGCTCGACTTCCATCGCCCAGTTGATGGCGATGTCCGGCGGCAGGTGGCTGTTGGCGCCGAGCACCCAGCCGCGGACCGGGCGCGACGGCCGTGGTGTCGAAGTGCGCGACCTGGGCGCAGGCATGGACGCCGGCGTCGGTGCGGCCCGCGGCCGTCACCGTGACCGGGTGGTCGGCGACCGCCGACAGCGCCTTCTGGACGCAATCCTGGATCGTCTGCAGGCCGGGCTGGTGCTGCCAGCCGGCATAGCGCGTGCCGTCGTACTCGATGCCGACGGCCAGGCGCCGGACCGGGCTGCTCACGCTCCCGGCAGGGAATCGATCAGCCGGCGCGCTTCCTGCTTCTGCGAAGCTGCTGCCTTCGGCCAGCACCTCCTGCAGGATGTTGCGGGCGCCGTCAGGGTCGCCCATGTCCATGTAGGCGCGCGCCAGGTCCAGCTTGGTGCCGACTTCGCTCATCGTGACGGCTCGGTTCGAGAGCTGCGGCATCTGCTCCGTCTCCAGCGTGTCGCGCGTCGTCGGCGAGCTGTCCGGCGCGTCGAACGCATGCCGACGTCGAGGTCGATCTCGTTGAAGTCGATTCCCGGCATCACGGCGGTCGCGCCGTCGTCGCCGCCGGCATCAGGGCGGTGTTGTCGTCGTCCTGCCGCGGCAGCACCGCGGTGCCTCGTGGCTGCGCTGCGCAATCTGGGTGACTTCGTCGTGCATGCCGGTCGCGATCGCCGTGGCGTCGTCGATGTCCGGCAGGTTGTCGAGGTTGCCGAGGTCGAGGCCGAGGTCGTCGATCGCCATCTCGGCGGTGGAATCGGGCGTCGCCGGCTGCATGCGGTCGCGCGCGGCCTGGCTCGCCTTGAGGGCCGGAGTCTCGACGGTCGGCGTCTCCGACGAGGGCAGTTCGAGCGTCGGCATCTCGATCGTGCCGCCGCCCTCGCGACCGCTGATCTCCTGGGTCGTGCTGAACGACACCGAGCCGTCGCCGAGATCGAATTCGAGCGCCTCGTTCTCGCCCGTCGCCTCCGCCTCGGCGGAGGCCGCGGCCACCTTGCCGAGGTCGAGGTCGAGTCCCTCGTCGCCGTCCGGCGTCGACAGCAGGTCGAGGTCGACCAGGTTGTCGCCGCCCTCGAGCGAAAGGTCCACGCTCGCGTCGTGCACTGCACCCGCGAACATCGGCTCGTCCGGCGCGAGCTGCCGGCCCATGATCACGATCCGGTCCCAGTCGCCGCCGGCGCCGATCGACCGCTTGAGGTCGCGCGCGACGGTCAGGAACTGGTTGGTGTCGCCCGCGACGAAATGGATTTCCGCGAGCTTGAGCTTGAGGTCGTTGCGCTGCGGCTCTTTCTGCAGCGCCATGCGCACCAGGTCCACGGCCTGGTCGTAGAGACCGTAGGCCATGTGGAAGTCGGCCTCGGCCAGCGGGTCCGCGGTGTCGAGGTCGAGCGCCGCCTCGGCGCTGATCGTTTCCTCGTGACCCGCGCTCGGGCGCGTCGTCTCGGTCTTCGGGCGCGCGACCGGCCGCTCTTCGACCACGATGTCCTGGTCGTCGTCTTCGGCTCCGTCGAACACCGGCGGACGAATCATCTCGGCCGTCCTGTCGCCGGTCGCGAGCGCGCGCAGGCGCATCGTCTCGGTCGGGACCGGCGCCGTCGGCGGCAGGTCGAAACCCTTCAACGCGCCGTCCACGTCCTCTTCGCGCCGGCGGCGCATGAAGTTGAAGCCCAGCATGCCGAGGATGACGAGCGCGGCTGCGCCGAGCAGGATCATCCAGTTGTCGGCCAGGGTGTCGAGGAACGACGGGCCCGGTCGTCTTCGCCTTGGGTGCGGGTTTCGGCTCGGCCGGCGTCGGCTTGGCAGCCTCGGGCGGCGGCGCCTCCGGCCTGGCCCATGTCGTCCTCGGGCGCGACGGCCGTTTCGCCGTCAGGCTCGGGGGTCTCGACCGGCGCAGGTTCAGGCGCCGGTGCCGGCGCCGGCGGCTGCGCGCGCGGCTTCCTGGGCGCGCGATTCCGCGAGCTTGCGCTGCAGGTCGGCGAGCTCCTGGTTGCGCAGCTCGAGGAGCCGCTTCTGTTCGGCGATGTCGTTCTGCAAGCGAGCCGATCTGGGATTCGACGCGGCCGCTCGCGTCCGGCGCGGCGGCGGCTTCGGCCTCGCCTTCCGGCGGCGTGACGAGCTGCAGTCGGCCCGGTTCCTGGCCGCCGGTCGCGGCACGCCAGGCAGCGGTCTGCTGGCGCACTTCGCTCGCCGCTTCGCTCGCGGCGATGCCCGCGATTTCCTCGGACGACGGCACGCGCAGGATCGCCCCGGCGCGCAGCACGTTGATGTTGCCGCTGAAGGCTTCGGGATTCGCACGGAAGATCGCGATCATCGTGCGCTGGATGGCCTCGCGGTCACCGCCGGCGACGCTGCCCGCGATGCCGTAGAGCGTGTCGCCGCGCGCGACCTGGTACGTCGAACCGTCAGTGGCGGCCGGTGCCGACTGCGCCACCGGCGCGGGCGGCGGAGCCGGAGCGGGTGCCGGTTCTGCGGCGCGAGCGGGCTGCCGCAGGCGCCGTCACCGGCGCCGCGACGGGCGCGGCAGCCGGGCTCTCCGCGGCGGAGAGCATCGCCGGGGGATCGAGCAGTACGGTGTATTCGCGCAGCAGGCGACCGCGCGGCCAGCTGACGTCGATGAGGAACGAGACGAACGGCTCGCTGATCGCGTCTCGCGAACGGACCAGCAGGACGCTGCGACCGTCCTGCCCGCGACCGACGGTGAACTCGAGCGAGCTCAGGAATGCCGGGCGGTCGAGCCCGTATCGGGAGAAGACCTCGTTCGAGGCCAGGTTCGCTTCGAGCGAGCCGAGTTCCTCGGGAGTCGCGGCGACGAGATCGATTTCGGCCGAGAACGGCTCGTTGAGCGCCGAATTGAGGCGAATCTCGCCGAGACCGAGGCCCAAGGCCACCGCCGGCGACAGCAGAAGCGCCGAAATGAGGACGCGCAATTTACCGCTCATCATGACTCCCCAAGGCCGCGGCACGCCAAAAGATGGCCGCGAGCTTGCGAATTGGGTGTGAATCCGGTCACAAGTCCCTGATCCTTTGGGACTATAGCTTACACGCCGTATTTACCAAAATCTTGCCTCGCGTCACGCAATGACCGGCGACGGAAGGGCCTCGCCGCGGCGGACGCAATGCGTTGATTCGCCGGCCATCAGGCCGTGATGACCGGGGTCGGGGACGCAACGTCGGCACATTGCGCCCGGTGCCGCAGGACGTGGTCCATGAGCACGAGCAGCAGCATCGCCTCGACGATCGGCACCGCCCGCAGCCCCACGCAGGGATCGTGCCGGCCGGTCGTGACGATCTCGGCGGGCTGTCCGTCCACGTCGATGGTGCCGCCCGCCACCTGGATGCTCGAGGTCGGCTTGAACGAAACGTGCACGATCACGTCCTGGCCGGAACTGATGCCGCCCAGGGTCCCGCCGGAATGGTTGGAGCGGAACCCGTCGGGCGTGAGCTCGTCGCGGTGCTCCGTGCCGCGCTGGCCCGCAACCGCGACGCCGTCGCCGATCTCGACCGCCTTTGCCGCGTTGATGCCCATCATGGCGTAGGCGATGTCGGCGTCGAGCCGGTCGAACATCGGCTCGCCGAGCCCTGGCGGCACGCGGCTCGCGCGCACCGAGACGCGTGCGCCGGCGGAATCGCCGTCACGACGCAGCTGCCGCAGGTACTCCTCGAGTACCGGCAGCTGCGCCGGGTCGGCGCAGAAGAACGGGTTGCTTCGCGCCGCCTCGAGATCCACGCAGTCGAGGCGGTGCGGCCCGACCTGCGAGAGGTAGCCGGCGACCGTGAGGCCGAGTTGCTCGCGCAGGTACTTGCGCGCGATCGCGCCGGCCGCGACCGTGGCGACGGTGATGCGCGCCGAGGCGCGCCCGCCGCCGCGGTAGTCGCGGAAACCGTACTTCTGCTGGTAGGCATAGTCGGCGTGTCCGGGACGGAAACGGTCCTTGATCTTCTCGTAGTCGCGCGCTCGCGCATCGACGTTGTCGACGATGAGCCCGATCGCGGTCCCGGTCGTGCGTCCTTCGAAGACACCGGACAGGATGCGCACGCGGTCGGGCTCCTGGCGCTGGCTGGTGTGCTTCGACGTGCCCGTGCGCCGCGGCTCGAGGTCCGCCTGGAGGTCGGCTTCCGCGAGCTCGAGGCCCGGCGGGCAGCCGTCCACGATGGCGCCGAGCGCGGGCCCATGGCTCTCGCCGAAGGTCGTGACGCAGAACGAGCGGCCGATGGTGTTTCCGGACATGCGTCAGTCCGGCAGTTCAGCGGCATGCAGGAGGAAGACCTCGGCATGGCCGTGCTCGAACGCGAGCCAGGTGAGCGGCAGGTCGCGGAAGCGGCGGCGCACGCGGGGCGCGGCATTGCCGACCTCGACCACCAGGATGCCGTCCGGCGTCAGGTGGCGCTTCGCGCCGGCGACGATGCGCTCGATGACGGCGAGCCCGTGGCGGGGCGCGCGCAGGCTGGTCGCGGGCTCGGCGCGATGCTCGCGCGGCAGGCGCCGCATCTCCGCGGCAGAGACGTAGGGCGGGTTGCTCACGACGATATCGTAGCGCCGCGCTCCGAGGCCGTCATAGACGTCGGCTGCGAGGACGCGCACCCGGCCGCCCAGGCCGTGCCGCCGGACGTTTCCGCGGGCCACCGCGAGCGCCGCCGGCGAGACGTCGGTCGCGTCCACCCGCGCCCGCGGCAGCGCGAGCGCCGTCGCGATGGCGATGCAGCCCGATCCCGTGCCGACGTCGAGCACGCGCTTCGACGCGCGCGGGTGCAACCCAGGGCGCGAAGCCCGCGCGGCACAGCTCCGCGATCGGCGAGCGCGGCACCAGCACGTCCGGCGTCACCCGGAACGCGTGGCCCGCAAACCAGCTGATGCCGGTCAGGTACGCCGACGGCAGGCGTTCGCGCACGCGCCGCTCGACGAGCGCGAGCGCGCGCCGGGCGCCCTGCCCGGTCACCGGCAGGCGGTAGCTGCGCGGGCGCTGACTCGTGCGCGAGCCCGAGCGCATGGAAGACGAGCGCCGCGGCGTCGTCGCGCGGATTGTCGGTGCCGTGGCCATAGTGCAGGCGAGCCCGCGCGAGGCGCGCGGTCGCGACGGTCGAGCAGCTCACCGACGTCTGCGAAAGTGCGGGCGGCGCCGCGCGGCCTGGCAGTCATTGGCGGCAGTCTAACCGGCGTCGCGCGGCCCGGGCGCGGCCGTGGAATAATCCGCGCCCATGCCGCGCCTGCTCGTCGTCGCCATCGTCCTCGCGGGAATCCTCGCCGGTGCCGCCACCGCGCAGTATTTCTGGCGCGCGCGGGGCGCACCGCCGGCGCTCGAACAGGCCGTGCTGTTCTCCGAGACGCGCGCCCTGCCCGGGTTTGCGCTCGTCGACCAGGCGGGCCGCCCGTTCGGTCCGGAGCGGTTGCGCGGGCACTGGACGTTGCTGTTCTTCGGCTTCGTGAACTGCCCGGACATCTGCCCGACGACGCTCGCGACGCTTGCCGCCGCCCGCAAGTCGCTCGCGGACCTGCCGGACGCCGAACGGCCGGCGGTGACGCTGGTGAGCGTCGATCCCGGCCGCGACACGCCGGAGGTGCTCGCGCGCTACGTCGCGCACTTCGATCCGTCCTTCAGCGGCGTCACGGGCAGCGCCGAGGCGATCGACGCGCCTGACGAGCGCGCTCGGCGTCGCCGTCATCGTCGGGCCGGCCGCTGCCGACGGCAGCTACACGGTCGATCATTCGGCGGCCATCTTCCTCGTCGACCCGGAGGGGCGTATCGCCGCCCTGTTCGGCACGCCGCACGAGGCCGGGACGATCGCGCGCGACTTCCGGCGCATCGTCGCGGCGCGTTGAGCCGGGGCAGCGCGATGAGCGGGAGAAGCCTCGGCGAGCGCGCATTCATCGGGCTCCAGTACCTGCTGCCGCAGAACCTGCTGTCGCGACTCGTCGGCTGGATCGCCGAGAGCCGCATCGGCTTCGTGCGCACGGCACTGATCCGCCTGTTCCTGGACCGGTACCCCGTGGACCTCGCGGAGGCGGCACGACCCGATCCCGCGGCGTACGCGAGCTTCAACGATTTCTTCACGCGCCGCCTCAAGGCCGGCGCGCGGCACGCTCGATGCAGACCCGCGCGCCGCGCTCTGCCCGGCCGACGGCGTCCTGAGCCAGGCCGGCCCGATCGCGGGCGATACGCTGCTGCAGGCCAAGGACATCGACTATTCGGCCGCTGCGCTGCTCGGCGGCGATGCGGCCCTGGCCGCGGAGTTCTCCGGCGGCGCGTTCGCGACCATTTACCTCGCGCCCGCACAACTACCATCGCGTGCACATGCCGCTCGCCGGGACCCTGCGGCTCGCGCGATTCGTGCCGGGCGACCTGTTCAGCGTCAATGCGACGACGGCCGCCAGCGTGCCGGGCCTGTTCGCGCGCAACGAGCGCGTCGCCTGCGTCTTCGACACGGCGTCGGGACCCATGGCCGTCGTGCTCGTCGGGGCGCTGTTCGTGGGCAGCATGAGCCTCGCCTGGGCGGACCGCATCCGCCCCGACGGCGGGCGCCGCGTGTTCGAACTGCCCGCGCACGATCCGATCATCGCGCTCGACCGCGGCGCCGAACTCGGCTGGTTCAACATGGGCTCGACCGTTGTCCTCCTGTTCGGGCCGCGCGGACCGGCCCTGGTCGAGGGACTGGCGCCCGGCCGGGCGCTGCGGGTCGGCGAACGGCTCGCGCTGCCGCGATGAGCGACATCGACTGGCAGCCGTCGGCGACGGTCGAGGTGCTGCGCACCCGCGCCGACATGCTCGGCGGATCCGCGCGTACTTCGCCGCGCAGGAAGTGCGCGAAGTCGAGACGCCCGTGCTCTCCGCCGCCGCGGTCAGCGACCCGGCGATCGAATCGATCGAGGCGACTACCGCGCGCGGCACCCGCCTCTACCTGCAGACCTCGCCCGAATACCCGATGAAGCGCCTGCTCGCCGCGGGCTTCGGCGACTGTTACCAGGTCTGCCCGGTGTTCCGCGACGGCGAGTCCGGCCGCCTGCACAACCCGGAGTTCACGATGATCGAGTGGTACCGCCTGGACTTCGGCGTCGGCGAGCTGGAGCACGACGTCGACCGCGTCCTGCGCGTGGCCTGCGCGGAGCTTCGCGATTTCCCGCCCGCGCGTGCCGTCAGCTACCGCGCCGCGATGCTCGAAGGCAGCGGTGTCGACTGCGTGACGGCGGCGATCCCGGAAATCCGCGCCGCCCTCGCGGCGCGCGGTGTCCTGCCTGTGCAGGCGGAGGGCTGGGAAAGGGACGAGTGGCTCGATCTGCTGATGGGCGCCGTCGTCGGTCCCGGGCTCGGTCACGGAGCGCCCGTGTTCGTGGATGATTATCCGCCCTCGCAGGCGGCGCTCGCGCGGCTGCGCGGGATTGCCCGACGGCTCGCAGGTCGCCGAGCGGTTCGAGCTTTACGTGGATGGGCTCGAGCTCGCGAACGGCTTTCGCGAGCTCGGCGACGCGGCGGAACAGCGCCGACGCTTCGAGCAGGACCAGGCGACCCGGCAGCGGCGCGGTCAATCGCAGCGTCCGCTCGACGAGCGCCTGCTCGCCGGGCTCGCGGGCGGGCTGCCCGACTGCGCGGGCGTCGCGCTGGGTTTCGACCGGCTGGTGATGGCAGCGCATCGGCTGCCCTCACTGGAGGCTGCCATGGCATTTCCGGCCGCGCGGGCCTGAGGAGCGACGATGCAAGTCACTGAAGGCAACGCAGCGGACCTGCTGAAACTTGCCGAGGGCGCTTTTGCAGGCGAGCGCGACCCCTGGGCGAACGCGGCGAATGCGGCGGCACTCGTGTTCGAATGCCTGCCGGATCTCAACTGGGCGGGGTTTTATTTCCTGCGCGGCGGCGAGCTGGTCGTCGGGCCCTTCCAGGGCCGCGTCGCCTGCGTGCGGATTCCCGTCGGCGCGGGCGTCTGCGGCGCCGCTGCGGTCCGGCGCGCCACGATGATCGTGCCGGACGTGCACGCATTTCCCGGGCACATTGCCTGCGACAGCGCATCGAACTCGGAGATCGTCGTGCCGCTGCGTCGCGGGCGAACGCCTCATCGGCGTGCTCGACCTCGACAGCCCGCGGCTCGACCGCTTCACCGCGGACGATGCGAGGCTGCTGGAGGCGCTGGCCGGGCAGGTCGTCGCCGCCTGCGACTGGCGGCTCGCCGGTATCGACGGCTTCTAGTAAGAGGGGACGCACCCCATTTTCTGGGGAGAGCCGCTGGCGAAAAAGGGGTGCGTCCCCTCGTTACTTCGCCCTCGCGATATACGCGGCGCTGCGCGTGTCGACGCGGATGACTTCGCCCTGGTTGAGGAAGAGCGGGACCTTCACCACGGCACCGGTCTCGAGCTTGGCGGTCTTCGTCCCGCCGGTGACCGTGTCGCCGCGCATGCCGGGATCCGTCTCGACGATCTTGAGTTCGACGTGCGGCGGCGGCGTCACCGTCAGCGGCTGGCCGTTCCAGAGCGTCACGATGCAGACCGTGCCGTCCTTGAGCCACTGGGCCGCATCGCCGACCGCGGTCTCGCCCGCCGCGAGCTGTTCATAGGATTCGGGATTCATGAAATGCCAGAACTGCCCGTCGGCATACAGGAACTGCATGTCGGCATCGATGACGTCCGCCGCCTCGACCGTATCGCCCGACTTGAACGTGCGCTCGATGACGCGCCCGGTGCGCAGGTTCCGGATGCGCACGCGGCTGAAGGCCTGGCCCTTGCCCGGCTTCACGAACTCGTTCTCGACGATCGAGCACGGGTCGTTGTCGAGCAGGATCTTCAGGCCTGACTTGAAATCATTGGTGTTGTAGCTGGACATCGGGGATCGCCGTCGCGGGGCCCGGTGCGGCCGGGCGGGTGGTACTTGAGGGCCGCGTATCATAGCCGCTGACCTCGTTAGCGGCCACCCCGCCCCGTAGCATGACGCGGGTCGCGATTTTGGGCGTTTTCAGGGTGTTACTATCCCCGCCGCCACCCCGAGGCAGGACGCCCCCGGAACCCGATGAAGCCCATTTCCGCCGTGCCGATGATTGCCCTGACGCGGAGCCAGGACAACGTCGAGGCGATCAACAAGGCGCTGCGGAACGCAGGCCATCCGGTCCACGTCACCTGGCTGCCCGATGCCCGGGACCTGGGCGACGTCCTGACCCAGGCGTCGGCCGAGATGCTCATGTTGTTCGCCGACGAGGGCATCGTCGACCTCGCGAGCGCCATGGATTTCCGCGCGCGCTTCGCGCCCGACGTGCCGGTCCTGATCGTGCGCGAAAAGATGGACGAGGTCGTCATCGCCGAGGCGCTGGCGCTGGGCGCCCAGGACGCGGTGACGCTCACGAACGTGCCGCGCCTGCAGCTGGTCGTCGGACGGGAACTTCGCACCTATCGCCTCGACCGTGCGCTGTCCACCACGCTCGCCTCGGCGCGCGAGGCGAAGAAGCAGCTGCAGCACATCGTCGAGGGATCGACCGACGCCATCGCGCTGGTGCAGGAAGGCATCATCGTCGACGCGAATCCAGCCTGGCTCACGCTGTTCGGCTACTCGAATCCCGAGGAAGTCGTCGGCACGCCGTTGATGGACGCCTTCGATCCGGACGACCATGCCGCGATCAAGGGCGCGCTCGTCGCCTGCATGCAGGGCAAGTGGTCCGGCCACACGCTGCACGCCTCGGCACTGGTCGTCAGCGGCCACCACCCTTCGCTCGAGTTCCAGCTGGTGCGCGCCGAATTCGACGGCGAGCCCTGCGTCCAGGTCGTGGTCCCCGCCCGGGTCGCGGACGCGGGCGAGTACGAGCGCAAGCTCGAGGACGCGATGCAGAGCGACCCGACGACCGGGTTCATGCATCGCGGCCACTTCATCGACAAGCTGCGCGCCCGGCTCGCCGAGCCGGCCCGCGGCGGCGTGCGCTGCCTGGTGTACGTCGAACCCGACAAGTACGAGGCGCTGCACGAGGAACTCGGCGTGCTTTCAGGCGAGGAATTCCTCGCCGACTTCGCGCGCCTGCTGCGCGAGCAGTTGCAGCCCGGCGACCTCGCGGGCCGGTTCGGCGGGCATGGCTTGATGCTGCTCGTCGAGCGCGGCAACACGCAGGACGTCGAGGCCTGGTCCGAGCACGTCGTGCACAAGGTCGCGACCGAAGTCTTCCAGGCGGGCTCCAAGTCGATGTCGACCACCTGCACCATCGGCCTCGGGCCGGTGCCTGCGGAGGTGCGCACGCCCGAGGGCCCCGCGAACGACGCCTTCCACGCGCACCGCCAGGGCCGCGAGATGGGCGGCAACCGCGTGCAGTTGCTCGAGCACACGGGCGCCATGCTGCGGCTGCAGGACCAGGACCGGCTCTGGGTGCAGCAGATCAAGTCGGCGCTGATGGAAAACCGCTTCCGCCTGGTGCAGCAGCCGATCGCCAGCCTCGTCGGCGACGACCTCGGCATGTACGACGTCCTGGTCCGCATGCTGGACGCGCAGGGCCAGGAAGTCCTGCCGTCGGTGTTCATGCCGGCCGCCGAGCGCAACGACCTGATGAAGAACATCGACCGCTGGGTGATCGGCGCGGCGATGTCGTTCTGCGCCTCGCGCAAGCCCGGCGCCCTGTTCGTCCGTCTCTCGCAGGACACGCTTTCGGACGCCGCGCTTCCCGGATGGCTCGCGGAGCAGCTCAAGAAGATCCGCATCGAGCCGGCCCGGATCGTGTTCCAGATCCGCGAGGAAGCCGCCGCCCAGCAGATCAAGGAAGCGGTCGCGCTGCACAAGGCGCTCTCCGATCGCGGCTTCCGGTTTGCGCTGGAAGGCTTCGGCATGGGGCGCGACACCGAACAGCTGCTCAATCACCTGAAGCCCGACTTCGTGAAGATCCACGGCGCCCTGATGCAGGGCCTCTCGGCGGACCAGGACAAGCAGGCGCGGGTGAAGGCGACGGTCGAGCTCGCGCGCAAGTGCAAGGCGATCACGATCGGGGAACGCGTGCAGGATGCCAACACCATGGCGGTGCTGTGGCAGCTGGGCGTCGAGTTCATCCAGGGCTATTTCGTCAACGCGCCCGAGGAAGTCGTCCTCGGCTGAGCGTGATCGCACGGCCGGCGACTCGCCGCGCCGGGTTCCTCGCTCGCTCAGGCGGCGACTCAGTCACTCGCTCGGAACCCGACGCGGCGCAGGTCGCCGGACCGGCAGCTACTCCACCGTCAGGCGGGTGACCTTCCGGTAGTTGCGCGACAAGCACGGCGCCTCGCTGGCCGCGGGCGCCGAGGTGGTGCTGGAGTTCCTTCCAGGTGAGGGTCATCTTGCGGTCGTCGCAGTGGACGACCAGCGACTGGTCGGGCGCGACGACCACGGCCGCGACCATGAGCTCCTCGCCGGCGCGTGATTTCTTGCCGGGAATGCCGAAGATCAGGTTGCCGCGGCCTTTTTCCATTTCGGGCAGGTCCGCGACCGGGAACGCCAGCAGGCGCCCGTCGCTGTTGACGGCCGCGACCAGCGCGCCGCTGGCCGCCGGCACCGGCGAGGCCGGCAGCACCTTCGCGTTCTCCGGCAGGCGGAACACCGTCTTGCCGGCCCGGTTGCGGCCGGTGAGCGCCTCGAGGCGCGCGATGAAGCCGTGGCCCGCGTCGCAGGCGAGCAGCCAGCGGTCGTCGGGGTCGCCGATCAGCACCGCGGCAAAGGTCGCGCCTTCCGGCGGGTCGAGTCGCCCCGAGAGCGGCTCGCCCTGCCCGCGCGCCGACGGCAGCGTGTGGGCCGGGAGCGAGTACGCGCGGCCCGTCGAGTCGATGAACACGGCCTGCTGCGTGCTGCGGCCGGGCGCCGCGGCCTGGAAGGCGTCGCCGGTCTTGTAGGAAAGCGCCGTCGCATCGACGTCGTGCCCGCGGGCCTGCCGCACCCAGCCGAGCGTCGACAGCACGACGGTGACCGGCTCGGCGGTGACGAGTTCCTCCTCCGAGATCGCCTGCGCCGCGGCACGCTCGACGATCTTCGTGCGCCGCGCATCCCCGTACTGGGCGGCGTCCGCCAGCAGCTCGTCGCGGACCAGCTTGGTCAGCTTCGCCGCGCTCTTCAGCGTCTTCTCGAGCAGGTCCTGTTCTTCGGCGAGTTCCTTCTGCTCGCCGCGGATCTTCATCTCCTCGAGCTTCGCGAGGTGGCGCAGCTTGGTCTCGAGGATCGCCTCCGCCTGCAGGTCGCGTGAGCTTGAAGCGCTTCATGAGGACCGGCTTCGGCTCGTCCTCGCGCCGGACGATGCGGATCACCTCGTCCAGGTTCAGGAACGCGATGAGCATGCCATCGAGGATGTGCAGCCGCGCCGTCACCTTGTCGAGGCGGTAGCGCAGGCGGCGCTTGACGGTCTCCTTGCGATAGCCGAGCCATTCCGTCAGCAGCTCCCGGAGCCCGAAGACGCGCGGCCGGCCGTCGAGCGCGATGACGTTGATGTTCACGCGGTAGCTGCGCTCGAGGTCGGTGGTCGCGAACAGGTGCGCCATCACCTGCTCGACATCCACGCGGTTGGAGCGCGGCGTGATGACGAGGCGCGTCGGGTGCTCGTGGTCGCTCTCGTCGCGCAGGTCCTCGACCATCGGCAGCTTCTTCGCGCGCATCTGCCCGGCGATCTGCTCGAGCACCTTGGCGCCCGAGACCTGGTAAGGCAGCGCCGTGATCACGACTTCGCCGTCCTCGATCTCGTACACGGCGCGCGCGCGGAACGTGCCGTTGCCGGTCTTGTAGATCGCGCGCAGCTCCGACTTCGGCGTGATGATCTCCGCGCCGGTCGGGAAGTCCGGCCCGTGCACGTGCTTGCAGAGCTCCGCGACCGTCGCGTCGGGATCGTCGAGCAGGTGCACGCAGGCAGCGGTGACCTCGCGCAGGTTGTGCGGCGGGATGTCGGTCGCCATGCCGACCGCGATGCCCTGCGTGCCGTTCAGCAGCACGTTCGGCAGCCGCGCCGGCAGGAGCTTCGGCTCCTCGAGCGTGCCGTCGAAGTTCGGCTGCCAGTCCGCGGTGCCCTGGCCGAGCTCGGAGAGCAGCACCTGCGCGTAGGGCCGCAGGCGCGACTCCGTGTAGCGCATCGCGGCGAAGGACTTCGGGTCGTCCGTCGATCCCCAGTTGCCCTGCCCGTCCACGACCGGGTAGCGATAGGAGAAATCCTGCGCCATCAGCACCATCGCCTCGTAGCAGGCGGAGTCGCCGTGCGGGTGGTACTTGCCGATCACGTCGCCGACCGTGCGCGCCGACTTCTTGGGCTTGGAGCCGGCCGCGAGGCCGAGCTCGCTCATCGCGAAGATGATGCGGCGCTGCACGGGCTTCAGCCCGTCCGCGAGCTGCGGCAGCGCGCGGTCCAGGATCACGTACATCGAGTAGTCGAGGTAGGCCTTCTCCGGTGAAGGTCCGCAGCGGCTGCTTCTCGATACCCTCGAAGTCGAGTGGCGGCTGTTGCGACTTCATTCGACCGTCGCCAGGTTGCCCTTGGTCTCGAGCCACTCGCGCCGGTCGGCCGCGCGCTTCTTCGCCAGCAGCATGTCGAGCATCTGGTCGGCGCCGTCCTTGGCCTCGATCGTGAGCTGCACCAGCCGCCGCGTGTCCGGCGCCATCGTCGTCTCGCGCAGCTGCAGCGGGCTCATCTCGCCGAGGCCCTTGAAGCGGGTGATCATGGGCTTGCCGCGGATGCCCTCGGCCTGGATGCGGTCGAGGACCCCCGCCTTGTCGTGCTCGCCGAGCGCGTAGTAGACGTTCTTGCCGACGTCGATGCGGAACAGCGGCGGCATCGCGACGAATACGTGGCCCGCCAGCACGAGCGGCCGGAAGTGGCGCAGGAACAGCGCGCAGAGCAGCGTCGCGATGTGCGCGCCGTCCGAGTCCGCGTCGGCGAGGATGCAGACCTTGTGGTAGCGCAGGCCCGAGAGGTCCGCGGAACCGGCGTCGACGCCGAGCGCGGTCGTGATGTCATGCACTTCCTGCGAGGCGAGCACGTCCGCGGCCTCGACCTCCCAGGTGTTCAGGATCTTGCCGCGCAGCGGCATCACCGCCTGGAAGGAGCGGTCGCGCGCCTGCTTGGCGGAGCCGCCCGCGGAGTCGCCCTCGACCAGGAACAGCTCGCAGCGCTCGGGCTCCTGCAGCGTGCAGTCCGCGAGCTTGCCGGGCAGCGCCGGCCCGGACGTGATGCGCTTGCGCGTCACGCGCGCCGCCGCCTTGGTGCGTTCCTGCGCGTTGCCGATCGCGAACTGCGCGATCCTCTCCCCCATCTCCGGGTGCTGGTTGAGCCAGAGCGCGAACGCGTCCTTCACGACGCCGGACACGAAGGCCGCCGATTCGCGCGATGACAGCCGCTCCTTCGTCTGGCCGGCGAACTGCGGGTTCTGCATGCGCACCGACAGCACGAAGGCGACGCCGGTCCAGACGTCCTCGGGGGCGAGCTTCAGGCCGCGCGGCACGAGGTTCCGGAACTCGCAGAACTCGCGCACGGCGTCGGTCACGCCCGAGCGCAGGCCGTTGACGTGCGTGCCGCCTTCCGGCGTCGGGATCAGGTTCACGTAGCTCTCGGCAACCGGCGCGGCGGCGTCCGGCGCCCAGCACAGGGCCCAGTCCGCGCTCTCGTTGCCGCCTTTCACCTGCCCGGTGTACGGCTCCTCGGGCAGGCGATCGCTCTTGCCGAGCTGCTCGAGCAGGTACGCCGCGAGGTCGCCCGTGAAATGCCACTCCTCCGTCTCGCCGGTCGCCTCCACCGTGAGCCTGACCCGCAGCCCCGGGCACAGCACCGCCTTCGCCTTGAGGACGTGCTTGAGGCGCGACGCCGAAATGTTCGGCGTGTCGAAGAATCCCGGGTCCGGCCAGAAGCGCACCGTCGTGCCCGTCTGGCCGCGCTTCGCGGTGCCGACGGCCTCGAGTTTCGAGAACACCTTGCCGTTCTTGAAGCCGATGTTCCATTCGCGGCCGTCGCGGCGGACGTTGCACTCGAGGTGCTTCGAGAGCGCGTTGACCACCGACACCCCGACGCCGTGCAGGCCGCCCGCGCTCTCGTAGTTCTTGTCCGAGAATTTGCCGCCGGCGTGCAGGCGCGTCAGGATCAGCTCGACGCCGCTGACCTTTTCCTTCGGGTGGATGTCGACCGGCATGCCGCGGCCGTCGTCCTCGACCGAGACCGAGCCGTCCTTGTGGACGGTGACGGAAATGTGTTCGCAGTGGCCCGAGAGCGCCTCGTCGACGCTGTTGTCCACGACTTCGTGCACGAGGTGGTTGGGGCTTCTCGTGTCCGTGTACATGCCCGGACGGCGGCGCACGGGTTCGAGCCCCTCGAGAACCTCGATGTCCGAAGCGTTGTATGACTGCGCCATGCGGGCCTGTGCGATGGGCGGCCGTGCCGCCAGCGCGCGGATTCTAGCAGCCACCTGCGCAAATTTTGGAACCCGTTTTCGCCCGTGAAGTACACTCAGCACCACCGTACGGGCGGAACCATCGCGTGACCCGACAAAAGCAGGCCACACCCGATTTCGAGGCGGCCCTCGCCGAGCTCGAAGCCATCGTCCAGCGCCTCGAGCAGGGCGAGCTTTCGCTCGAGGATTCGCTGCGCCAGTTCGAGCGCGGCGTCGTGCTGACCCGCAGCTGCCAGAAGGCGCTGCAGCAGGCCGAGGAAAAGATCCGCGTGCTCTCGAAGGGCGCCGACGGCGAACTCGTCGAACGGGATTTCGAGGCTCCGGACGAGGACTGACGGGACCCGATGCAGGCCCCCGCCCCAGCCGGCGACTGGCAGTCGGCGTACCGCGAGCGCGTGGAAGCGGTGCTGCGCCGCGTGCTGCCCCCCGCGTCGCAGCAGCCGGTGCGGCTGCACCAGGCCATGCGATACGCCGTGCTCGGGGACGGCAAGCGGATCCGTCCGCTGCTCGTGTATGCGACCGGCAGCGCGATCGGCGTGGCGCCCGAGGGCATCGACGCGGCCGCCGCCGCCGTCGAGCTGATCCACGCGTATTCGCTCGTGCACGACGACCTGCCCGCGATGGACGACGACGACATGCGGCGCGGCCGCCCGACCGCCCACCGCGCTTTCGACGAAGCGACGGCGATCCTCGCCGGCGACGCGCTGCAGGTGCTCGCCTTCGAACTGCTCGCCAACGAGCCGATGCCCGGCGTCGCCGCGGCGGCGCGCGTGGAGATGATCCGCGAGCTCGCCACCGCGAGCGGAACCCAGGGCATGGCCGGCGGCCAGGCCATCGACCTCGCGGCCACCGGCCAGACGCTCACGCCGCGGCAGGTCGAATCGATGCACGCCCTGAAGACCGGGGCGCTGATCCGCGCGTCGATCCTCATGGCCTGCGCTGCGAGCCCGCGACTTGCCGCCGCGCAGCGCGACTCGCTCGACCGCTACGGCCGCGCCATCGGGCTGTCGTTCCAGATCGTCGACGACCTGCTCGACGTGCTCGGCGATCCCGCCGTGACCGGCAAGCTCGCCGGCGCCGACGCGCTGCGCGGCAAGCCGACCTATCCGGCGGTGGCCGGCGTCGCTGCGGCGCGCGCGCGCGCCGCCGAGCTCGCCGAGGATGGCGTCGCGGCGCTGGCCGGTTTCGGGCCCGAGGCGGACCAGCTGCGCGGGCTTCGCCGGCGACCTGGTCAGCCGCGGGCGCTAGTTCGCTGCACCAGCGTATGCCCCCCGTCGACGCTCCAGTAGACTCTCGCCATGGGTGACGAAAGGCAGGGCGGCCTGCTCGCCGCGATCGAGACGCCGGCCGACGTGCGTGCCCTGCCGCGCAGCGACCTGCGCTCCCTGGCAGACGAGCTGCGCGAGTACCTCATCGAGACCGTGGGCCAGATGGGGGGCCACCTCGCCGCCGGCCTCGGCACCGTCGAGCTCGCGGTCGCGCTGCACCATGTCTTCGATACGCCCTACGACCGGCTGATCTGGGACGTCGGCCACCAGGCCTATCCGCACAAGGTCCTGACCGGGCGCCGCCGCCGCCTTTCCAGCATCAAGCAGCACGGCGGACTCGCGCCGTTCCCGTCGCGCGCCGAGAGCGTCTATGACAGCTTCGGCGTCGGCCACTCGAGCACCTCGATCAGCGCCGCGCTCGGCATGGCGATCGCCAACCGCCTCACCGGGAGCGACCGGCGCGTCGTCGCCGTGATCGGCGATGGCGCGATGAGCGCAGGCCTCGCCTGGGAGGCGCTCAACCATGCGGGCAGCCTGGACGTCGACCTGCTGGTCGTCCTGAACGACAACGACATGTCGATCTCGGAGAACGTCGGCGCGCTGTCCAAGTATTTTGCGCGGCTGCTGTCGGGACGCACCTACTCGCACCTGCGCGAGGGCGGCAAGAAGGTACTGCGGAAGATGCCGGCCGCCTGGGAACTCGCGCGGCGTTCGGAGGTGCATGCCAAGGGCATGGTGCTGCCGGGCACGCTGTTCGAGGAGATGGGCTTCAACTACATCGGTCCCATCGACGGCCACGACATGAACGCCCTGGTGACGACGCTCGGAAACATGCGGCACCTGCCGGGCCCGCAGTTCCTGCACGTGGTCACCCAGAAGGGCAAGGGTTACGCACCGGCGGAAGCGGACCCGATCAAGTGGCACGGACCCGGCCCGTACGATCCCGCGAGCGGCACGCTCTTCAAGGAGAAGACCGCCGGCCCGACCTATTCCCAGGTGTTCGGCGAATGGCTGTGTGACATGGCCGAACTCGACTCGCGATTCGTCGGCATCACGCCGGCGATGCGCGAGGGCTCCGGTCTCGTCGAATTCGAGAAGCGCTTTCCGGAGCGCTACTTCGACGTCGCCATCGCCGAGCAGCACGCGGTGACGCTCGCCGCCGGACTCGCCTGCGACGGCATGCGCCCGGTGGTCGCGATCTACTCGACTTTCCTGCAGCGCGGCTACGACCAGCTCATCCACGACGTGGCGCTGCAGCGCCTGCCGGTGGTCTTCGCGATCGACCGCGCGGGCCTCGTGGGCGGCGACGGCGCGACGCACCAGGGCGTATTCGACCTGACCTTCCTGCGCTGCGTGCCGAACCTGGTGGTCATGGCGCCGGCCGACGAGAACGAGTGCCGCCAGATGCTCTACACCGCGGGCCAGCTGGACCAGCCGGCGGCAGTGCGTTACCCGCGCGGGCGCGGCGCGGGCGTCGCCGTCGAGAAGACGATGCACGCGCTGCCGGTCGGCCGCGCGCAGCTGCGCCGGCAGGGCTCGAGCGGGCTCGCGCTGCTCGCCTTCGGGACGATGGTGGATGCCGCCGCCGCGACCGCCGAGGCCCTCGACGCCACGCTGGTCAACATGCGCTTCGTGAAGCCGCTCGACGAGGAGATCGTCGGGCAGGTCGCCGCGGCGCATCACGCCATCGTCACGCTCGAGGAGAACGCCATCGAGGGCGGCGCGGGTTCCGCCGTGCTCGAGTGCCTGCAGCGCATCGGCAGCACGGTCCCGGTGCTGCAGGTCGGCGTTCCCGACGGATTCGTGGAGCACGGATCGCGCGAGGACAACCTCGCGACCGCGGGACTCGACGCCGCCGGCGTGCGCACGGCGGTCGAGCGTTTCTGGCGCGGCCGGGGCATCGCCCGCGCGCTGCCCGCCGGCTAATCAGGACCAATATGGTATGATTTCGGCATGAATGCGAAGACCGCCGGGGCATCCGTCGCCCCGCTCATCGAGGACGTGCAGGGACGCGCGGACACGCGGCGCATCCCGATCGACCGCGTCGGCATCAAGGACATCTTCCACCCGGTGCGGGTCAAGGACCGCTCGGGCGGGGACCAGCACACGATCGCGAACTTCAGCATGTACGTGCACCTGCCGCACAACTTCAAGGGCACGCACATGTCGCGCTTCGTCGAGATCCTGAACGAGCACGAGCGCGAGATCTCGGTCGAGTCCTTCAACGCCATGCTCGCCGACATGACGACGCGCCTGAACTCGGGCGGCGGCCATCTCGAGATGAGCTTCCCCTACTTCGTCATGAAGAAGGCGCCGGTCAGCGGCGTGCAGAGCCTGCTCAACTACCAGGCGACGCTGGCCGCCGAGCTGAAGGACGGGCGCATCGAGACCCGGATCAAGGTGCTGGTGCCGGTGACGAGCCTTTGCCCCTGCTCGAAGCAGATCTCCGACTACGGGGCGCACAACCAGCGCTCCCACCTGACGATCTCCGCGAAGATCCGCGAGCACGTCTGGCTCGAGGAGCTGATCGACGTCGCGGAGCAGGAAGGCAGCTGCGAGCTGTTCGGCATCCTGAAGCGCCCGGACGAGAAATGGGTGACGGAACGGGCCTACGACAACCCGAAGTTCGTCGAGGACATCGTCCGCGACGTCGCCACGCGCCTCAACCAGGACGAGCGGATCCGCTCGTACGTCATCGAGGCGGAGAACTTCGAGTCGATCCACAACCACTCGGCGTACGCGCGCATCGAGCGCGACAAGGACGCGGATCCCGCCTGACTGCGCGCCGCTGGCGTGCCGGCCGGGGTTCCCTCGCTCGCTCCGCCGGAACTTAGTCACTCACTCGGGACCCCGGCCGGCCCAGGTCGGCGCGCGGCCAGGCAGCGTCCGGCCCGCGCGACCGACGGACCGCGTGCGTCAGCCGATGCGCGAGCCGACTGGCGCGCGCAGGCCGGGCGGGGTCACGTACGAGCGACTTGCGGTCGCCGCCAGGAGCGAGTGCGGGAACCCCGCCCGGCCTGCGCGCGCGAATGGCTACGCGCCTCAGCTGACGGTGCGGGACTCGCCGTTCTGCAGGCGCGAGATGAGCGCCTTGAGGAAGACCTTGTTGAAGCGCAGCTGGCAGGCCGACGAGGCCTGCTCGAGCAGCGTCGAGCTCACGCGCAGGATGGTGACGTCGTTGCCCGCCAGCACGGCCGCCTGGCGCTTGGCGCCGCGCAGGTAGCTGGTCTCGCCGAAGCAGTCGCCCGCCTCCAGCCGGCCGACGATGCGGTTGTCGCGCTCGACCGTGCAGGATCCCGTCACGATCACGTAGAAACGGTCGTCGATGCCGCCCGCGCGGACGATCTCGTCGCCCTGCGCGTGCGCCTGCCAGGTGCCGGCGCGCAGCACCTCCCAGATCTCGCCGGACGAGAAGTCGTGGAAGAACTTGAGCCTGCGCAGGAGGTTGAAGTCCTCCTGGCGGTCGCTGCGGTCCGCACCCTTGCGCTGCTGCGCGTGCACGCGCGCGATCGCGTTCGCGAACTCCGCGCCGTTCGGGTAGCGCTTGTCGGGCTCCTTGTGCATCGCCATCGCGACCACGTTCTCGAGCTCGGCCGGCAGGTCTGCGCGGATCGACAGCATCGGCGGCGGGGTCGCGTAGACGATCTGGTGCAGCAGCTTCGCCAGCGCGCCGGCGCGGAACGGCCGGTGGCCGGTGAGCAGCTCGTACATGACTGCGCCGAGCGAGTAGATATCCGAGTGATTGGTGAGCTCGATCGACTGCACCTGCTCGGGCGACATGTAGCTCGGGCTCCCGGCGATGCCCTCGATGCGCGAGAAGTCCGCGTCGTTGTGCAGCGCGATGCCGAAATCGATCAGCCTGAGGTCGCTGTCGGTCGTCAGCATCAGGTTGCTGGGCTTGATGTCGCGGTGGATCACGCCGCGCGAGTGCGCGTAGTGCAGCGCCTTGGCGCACTTGAACATCAGCGTCAGCACGTCTTCGACGGGCAGCAGGTTGTCGGGCCGCGTGTACGCCGAGAGCGTGCGCGCGCCGTGGATGAATTCGGTGACGACGTAGTAGTAGCCGCTCTCCTCGCCCGCGTCGTAGATCGGCATGATGTTCGGGTGCTGCAGCATCCCGACCATGTGCGCCTCGGACAGGAACATCTTGCGCGCGACTTTCGCGCGCGCCGGGTCGTCGTCCGCGGCGACGCGGTAGGCCTTGATCGCGACGTCGCGCCCGTAGAACGGATCGTGCGACAGGTACACGGTGCCGGTGGAGCCGCGCCCCACTTCGCGAATCACCTCGTACTTGCCGATGAGTTGACCGATGCCGGGCCCGCTTTCTGCGGGTCGCATGATCGTCGGCACGGTTGCGGTTGCGATGGCCAGCTCCTCATCGGGATCGACCGTGAGGATATTTCGTCAAACCGGGCGGAACCGTGAACCGCTTCGCGCTTCGCCCGGAGCCCTCAGGCGCTCACCCGAAGTGGTCGAAACCGTGACCGGCATCTCGCCCGGGCGGGACGCCGTCGACGAGCACGCCGGCGGCCTCCGTGACCGTGCCGATGCGGCGCAGCACGACCCCGGCGTCGAGCGCCGCGATCCGGGCCCGCTCGGCGGGATCCGCCGTGAACAGGAGTTCGTAGTCGTCGCCGCCGCCGAGCGCCCAGGCAATCCGCGCCTCGGGCGCCGCCACCGAGCACAGTCCCGCCGAGAGGGGCAGCTCGCGGCTGGCGACGTCGGCGCCGACGCCGCTGGCGGCGCAAAGCTTGGCGAGATCGCCGAGCAGCCCGTCGGAAACGTCGATGCAGGCCGTCGCGAGGCCGCGCAGCGCGACCCCGAGCGCGACCCGCGCCTGCGGCAGCTGGAAGCGCGCGAGCAGCGCGTCCCGCGCCCTCCCTTGCGCATTCAGCCGGCCCTGGAGGATCGCGAGACCCGCGGCCGCGTCACCGGGCGTTCCGCTGACCCAGAGATCGTCACCGGCCCGCGCGCCTTCCCGCTGCAGCGCGCGACCGGCAGGCACGGTGCCGGCGAGCGAGATCGTGACCGTGAGCGGCCCGCGGGTCGTGTCCCCGCCGACCAGGGCGACGCCGTGCCGGCGCGCGAGCGCGTCGAGACCGGACGAGAAGCCGGAGAGCCAGTGCTCGTCCACGGTCGGAATCGTGAGTCCGAGCAGCGCCCAGGCAGGCTCTGCGCCCATGGCCGCGAGGTCCGACAGGTTCACGGCGAGCGCGCGATGGCCGATGAAGCGGGCGTCGAAACCGGCCGGGAAATGCACGCCCTCGACCAGCGTGTCGAGCGCGAGCACCAGCGTACCGTCCGGCGGCGCGGCCACGAGCGCGGCGTCGTCGCCGACGCCTGCGAGCACGTCCTCGCGCCGCGCGCCGCGCCCCGTGAAGTGCCGCTCGATCAGCTCGAATTCGCCGGGCAACTCAGGCCACCTCGCCGCGCTCTGCACTCCGGTGGGCGCGCGACGCGCGGTCGAGCACGGCGTTCACGTAGCGGTGGCCGTCGGTGGCGCCGAAGCGCTTGGCAAGCTCGATGCCCTCGTTGATCACCACGCGGAAAGGCACTTCGGGCCGCGCCATGAGCTCCCAGAGCCCGAGGGCGAGGATCGCATGCTCGACCGGGTCGAGCCGCGCGGGCTCGATGTCGGAGTGGCGCGCGAGCTCTTCGTCGATCCCGGAGCCGTCCGCGCAGATCGCGTCGAGCGCCGCGCCGAAGTAGTCGCGGTCCGCCTTGCGCGAAGTCCGGGGACGATTCGTACTGCGCCGCGAGTTCCGCGACCGGCAGGCGCGCAATGTGCCACTGGTAGAGCGCCTGCACGAGGAGCTTGCGCGCCGTCGCCCGCGCCTGCACCCGGTCGCGGCCGGAGGAGCGCATCGTCAACGTTCCAGCATGCGCATCAGGTTGGCGAGCTCGACCGCGGCCCGGGCGGCGTCGGCGCCCGCGGTTGCCCTCCACGCCGCCCGCGCGGTCGAGCGCCTGTTCCTCGGTGTCCGTCGTGAGCACGCCGAAAGCGACCGGCACGCCGGTTTCGCTGGCGATCCGCGCGAGGCCCGCCGCGCATTCGCCGGCGACGTAGTCGAAGTGCGGCGTGTCGCCGCGGATCACCGCGCCGAGCGCGACGATCGCGTCGAAGCGCCGCGAAAGCGGCGATGCGCCGCACGACCGGCGGCAGGTCGAACGCGCCCGGCACGCGGACCAGCTCGAGCGTCTCCGGGTCCGCGCCCTGCGCGGCGAGCGCCTCGACGGCGCCCGCGACCAGGCGCTCGACGACGGATTCGTTGAAGCGTGACGCGACCAGCGCGATGCGCAGGTTGCCGGCGTTGAGGTCGCCCTCGAGGATGCGGAGCGCATTCACGACGCGAGTATATCAGGCGCTGCCGCGCTCACTCCTCGTAGCCGGCGATCTCGAGCCCGAACGCGGAGATGCCGAGCAGCTGCCGCGGCGCCGACAGCACGCGCATGCGCGTGACGCCGAGGTCGCGCAGGATCTGCGCGCCGATGCCGTAGGTGCGCAGCACCGCGCCGCCCTCGCCCGTGTCGGCCCCGTGGTCCCGCGCGCCGGTGCCGACGATCTCGGCGGGCGCCTCCTCGGGCCGCAGCACGACGACGATGCCGTGCGGCTCGCGTGCAACGCGCGCCAGCGCCGCACGCAGCGTCCAGCCCGCGTGCTCGCCGCGGATGCCGATCAGGTCGCGCGGCGTGTCGCGCAGGTGGACGCGCACCAGCGGCGGCTACCGTCGCCCGGTTCCCCGCGAACCAGCGCGACGTGCAGCCGTCCCGTGCACGCGATCCTCGTACCAGCGCATGCGGAACGTGCCGGACTCGGTCTCCACCTCGCGGTCCGCCACGCATTCGATCGAGCTCTCCTTGGCGAGCTGGTAGCGGATCAGGTCCGCGATCGTGCCGATCGCGAGGCCGTGCTGGCGGGCGAAGCGCTCGAGCTCCGGCCGGCGCGCCATCGTGCCGTCCTCGTTCAGGATCTCGACGATCACGGCCGCCGGCTCGAAGCCGGCGAGCCGCGCGAGCTCGCAGCCGGCCTCGGTGTGGCCGGCGCGGGTCAGCACGCCGCCCGGCCGCGCCATCAGCGGGAACACGTGGCCCGGCTGGCGCAGGTCCTCCGGGCGCGCGCCCGGCGCGACGGCGGCCTGCACCGTGCGCGCGCGGTCCTGCGCGGAGATGCCGGTGGTCACGCCCTCGGCGGCCTCGATGCTCACGGTGAAGTTGGTGCCGTGCTGGTCCTGCGACTCGCGCACCATCAGCGGCAGGCGCAGCTGGCGGCAGCGTTCCTCGGTGAGCGTCAGGCAGATGAGCCCGCGGCCGTGGCGCGCCATGAAGTTGATGTCCTCGGCACGCACGCAGGCCGCGGCCATCAGCAGGTCGCCCTCGTTCTCGCGCTCCTCGTCGTCCATCACGACGACCATGCGGCCGGCGGCGAGCTCCGCGAGCAGTTCCTCGATGCTGTTCACGCGCTTCTCCGGGATCTCGAGCAGTCGGTCGAGGTAGCGGGCCACGAGATCCACTTCGAGGTTGAGCTCGCGGCCCGGCGCAAGCGCGCCCAGCGTCGTCACCGCCCGCGTGTGCGGCACGAGGTCGATGACGAATGCCGCGCCGCGACGCGCCCGACGGTGAGGCTGACGCCGTCGAGCGCAACCGAGCCCTTCGCGGCGATGAAGCGCGCGAGCGCGTCCGGCGCCTCGATGGTCGCGGTGCAGCGACGCCGCCCTCCTCGCGGCAGTCGCGCACGCGCGCGACGCCGTCCACGTGGCCGGTGACGAGGTGGCCGCCGAGCGCGTCCGAGGCGCGCAGCGCCGGCTCGAGATTGACGGCGGCGCCCGCCGCGAGGCGCGCCGAGCGTGGTGCGCGCCAGCGTCTCGCCGCGAGAGTTCGGCCTCGAAACGTCCGTCCGCGAGCGCGACGACCGTCAGGCATACGCCCGCGACGGCGATGCTGTCGCCGCGCTGCCAGCCGCCGGTCGCGAGCCCGCCGGTGTCGATCGCGAGCCGGCGCGCGCCGCCGCTGCCCGTGCCGACGGCAGCCACGCGACCCACGGCCCTGACGATGCCGGTGAACATCAGCCCTGACCCCGCCGGGGCCGCAGCCGCAGCAGCAGGTCGCCGCCGACGTCCTCGCGCCCGACGATCGCGAATTCGAGCCGCTCGGCCATCGACGCCGGCGCCTCGAGGTCCGCGAGCGGGCGCGCGCCGCGGCCGAGCAGCGTCGGCGCGAGGTAGAGCAGCGAGCTCGTCGACCAGCCCGGCCGCGAGCAGGGCGCCGGCGAGACCCGGCGCCGCATTCCACCAGCAGCTCGTTGACCTGGCGCGCCGCGAGCAGCGCGAGCGCGGCCTCGAGATCGACGCTGCCCTCCGCGCCCGCGACCGCCGCCACTTCCGCGCCGGCGGCCCGCAGCGCCGCCGGCGCGCGCGTCGTCGAGCTCGCGTGCACAGGATCAGCGCCTGGCCCGGCGGCGCCAGGATGCGCGCGGCCGGCGGCGTGCGCAGCCGCGAATCGAGCACCACGCGCAGCGGCTGGCGGGTCGCGCCGGGCAGGCGCACGTCGAGCCGCGGGTCGTCCGCGAGCACCGTGCCGCTGCCCGTCATCACCGCCGAGGAGCGCGCGCGCAGGCGCTGCACGTCCTCGCGCGCGGCCTCGCCGGTGATCCAGCGGCTCTCGCCGCCCGGCAGCGCCGTGCCGCCGTCGAGGCTGGCGGCGAGCTTGACGGTCACCCAGGGCCTGCCGCGCGTCATGCGCGAAATGAAGCCCGGGTTCAGCTCGCGCGGACTCGCGCTCGAGGACGCCGCCCTCGACCGCGATGCCCGCGCCGCGAGCGCGCGGCGCCGCCGCCGTCGACGCGCGGATTCGGGATCGCGCATCGCGTAGACGACGCGGCCGATGCCCGCGGCGATCAGCGCGTCGCTGCACGGCGGCGTGCGCCCGTGGTGGCAGCAGGGCTCGAGCGTCACGTAGGCCGTCGCACCGCGCGCCGCGCTCGCCGGCCGCCGCCAGCGCCACGACCTCGGCGTGCGGTCCGCCCGCGCGCTCGTGCCAGCCCTCGCCGACGATCCGCTCGCCGTGCGCGATCACGCAGCCGACGCGCGGATTCGGGTCGGTCGTCCAGAGGCCCCGGCGCGCGAGCTCGAGGGCGCGCGCCATGTGGCCGGCGGCATGCCCTGGCGCGGCTCGTCATCGCTTGCCGCGCGTATCGCGCGCCTGCGAGGGCAGCAGCGACATCTGTCCGGCTTCGCGGGTCGCTGCGCCGGCGCTTGTCGAGCTGCTCGATCTCGTCGCGGAAGGACTCGACGTCCTGGAACCGGCGATAGACGGAGGCGTAGCGCACGTACGCCACCTCGTCGAGCTGCCGCAGCTCCTCCATGACGATCTCGCCGATCGTGCGCGACGCGACCTCGCGCTCGCCCAGCATCCGCAGCCGGTGGTCGATGCGCTCGATCGCCGCCTCGACCGCCTCGCTGCTGACCGGCCGCTTCTCCAGCGCCTTCATGATGCCGCTGCGCAGCTTGCCCTCGTCGAAGGGCTGGCGCGGCTGTCGTTCTTGACGACCTGCGGCATGACGAGCTCGGCGGTCTCGAAGGTCGTGAAGCGCTCGCCGCAGGACAGGCACTCGCGGCGGCGGCGGATCTGGTGCCCCTCGCCCGCGAGGCGCGAGTCGATCACCTTGGTTTCGTCGTGACTGCAGAACGGGCAGTGCACGGCCTGGCCTCCGGCCGCGCTCATGCGTAGACCGGGAAGCGCCCGCAGAGCTCGAGCACGGCTTCGCGTACGCGGAGCACGGCGGCTCGTCGCCCATCCGCGTCGAGCACGTCGGCGATCAGGCCGCCGACCTGGCGCGACTCCTCGAGGCCGAAGCCGCGCGTCGTGATCGCCGGCGTGCCGATCCGCAGGCCGCTGGTGACGAACGGCGGGCGCGGGTCGTTCGGCACCGCGTTCTTGTTCACGGTGATGTGCGCGCGGCCGAGCGCCGCGTCGGCGTCCTTGCCCGTGATGTCCTGCCGATCAGGTCGAGCAGGAACAGGTGGTTGTCGGTGCCGCCGGAGACGATGCTGTAGCCGCGGTCCTGCAGCGACTGCGCAAGCTGCGCGCGCGTTCGCGACGACCTGCTGCTGGTAGGCCTTGAACTCCGGCTGCAAGCGCCTCGAGGAACGCCACGGCCTTGCGCGGCGATCACGTGCATCAGCGGCCCGCCCTGGGTGCCCGGGAAGATCATCGAGTTCAGCTTCTTGTGCAGCTCCGGGTTCTCGCGCGCGAGGATCAGGCCGCCGCGCGGGCCGCGCAGCGTCTTGTGCGTGTCGTGGTCGTGACGACGTCGGCGTGCGGCACCGGGTTCGGGTAGACGCCGGCGGCGACCAGGCCCGCGACGTGCGCCATGTCGACGACGAAGTACGCGCCCGCCGCGTCGGCGATCGCGCGGAACCGCTGCCAGTCGATGACGCGCGAGTACGCGGAGAAGCCGGCGATGATCATCTTCGGCTTGTGCTCGGCGGCGAGCCGCTCGACGGCCGCGTAGTCGATCTCGCCCGTCGTCGGGATCGAGCCCGTACTGCACGACGTTGAAGAGCCGGCCGGAGAAATTGACCTTGGCGCCGTGCGTCAGGTGCCCGCCGTGGTCGAGGCTCATGCCGAGGACCGTGTCGCCCGGCTGCAGCAGCGCGAGGTACACGGCGGCATTCGCCTGCGAGCCGGAGTGCGGCTGCACGTTGGCGTAGGCGGCGCCGAACAGCTGCTTCGCGCGCGTCGATCGCGAGCTGCTCGACGACGTCCACGTACTCGCAGCCGCCGTAGTAGCGCTTGCCCGGATAGCCCTCGGCGTACTTGTTGGTGAGCACCGAGCCCTGCGCCTCGAGCACGCGCGGGCTCGCGTAGTTCTCCGAGGCGATCAGCTCGAGGTGCTCCTCCTGGCGGCGGCGCTCGGCGGCGATCGCGCGCCGCGAGCTCCGGATCGAAAGCGTCGATGCTCATGCCGGATCCGAACATGGGAGTGCCTGCGGGACGTGCCGAAAACGGAGCGCGAAGTCTACCCGAAAGGCCCGCGTTCAGGCCGCCTTCGACGAAGGCCTGCGACGACCGCGGTCCAGGCCCGCGCGAGGTTGCGCCGGTTGTAGCCGCCGCCGCCGAAGCCGAGGACGCGCCCGGCACGCGTGGCGATCGGCGAGCGCGCACAGGCGCGCCGCGGCATGCCGTGCGCCGCCTCGGTGAGCGCAGGTGCGTGATCGGGTCGCCGGCGAGGCTGTCGGCGCCGCACTGGAACAGGATGAACTCCGGCGCATGGCGCTCGAGGTGCGCCTCGACGCGCGGCCAGGCCGCGAGGAACTCGTCGTCGCCCGCACCCGGGCGGCAGCGGCATGTTGAGCTTGGTGCCCGACCGCGGCGCCGGACCCGGTCTCGTCGGCCGCGCCCGGTGCCCGGGTACAGGAAGCGGCCGTCCTCGTGGATGTCCGCGAAGATCGACGGCCGGGTCGTCCTCGAACGCATAGAAGACGCCGTCGCCGTGGTGCGCGTCGATGTCCACGTAGGCGATGCGCTTGAGCCCGTGCTCGCGCTTGCAGCGTCTCGATCACGACGCCGAAGTCGTTGAAGACGCAGAAGCCGGCCGCGCGTGCGCCGCCCGGCGTGATGCAGCCCGGCGATCGGCACGAAGGCGCGCCGCGCCCGGCCGGCCATGATCGGCCTCCAGGCGCGACCAGCGAGGCGCCGACCACGTCGCTGGCGGCCTCGAAGACGCCCTTGAAGGCCGGCGTGTCGCCGCCGTCCAGCAATCCCTCGCCCGGTCGCCGAGCGCGCGACGACGAAGTCGACGTAGGCCGGGTCGTGGAACAGCTCGAGCTCGGCGCGCGTCGCGCGTGCGCGGCGCGCGCAGCATGCACGCGCCGGTCGAGGCCCTGCGCCACGAGTTCGCGCCAGAACGCGTCGTGCCGGTCCGGGCCCGAACGGGTGGCCGTCGGGAAAGCCGTAGCGGGCGATGCGCTCGCCGGCGACGACGCAGGTACCCGATCCGCCGTCTCTCAGCCACGCGATGCCGCCGGTCTGGGATGGGGCCGCGCCGAGCCTAGCACGGCTGGCGGCAGGGCCCGGCATCGCAGATAATCCGCGGCCCCCTCGGAACCTCGTGGATCGCATGGCCCAGTACATTTATACGATGAACCGCGTCGGCAAGGTCGTCCCGCCGAAGCGCCACATCCTGCGCGACATCTCCCTGTCCTTCTTTCCCGGGCGCCAAGATCGGCGTGCTCGGCCTCAACGGCTCGGGCAAGTCGACGCTGCTGCGCATCATGGCGGGCATCGACACCGACATCGAGGGCGAGGCCCGCCCGCAGCCCGGCATCAAGATCGGCCTCCTGCCGCAGGAGCCGCAGCTCGACCCGAACGCCGACGTGCGCACCATCGTCGAGGAGTCGGTGCAGCCCGTGAAGGACGCGATCGCGCGCCTCGAGCAGGTCTACGCGCTCTACACCGAGCCGGACGCCGACTTCGACAAGCTCGCCGCGGAACAGGGCCAGCTCGAGGCATTGCTCGCGAGCGTCGACGGCCACAACCTCGAGCGCCAGCTCGACGTCGCCGCCGATGCGCTGCGCCTGCCGCCCTGGGACGCGAAGGTCTCGCAGCTCTCCGGCGGCGAGCGCCGCCGCGTCGCGCTGTGCCGCCTGCTGCTGTCGAAGCCGGACATGCTGCTGCTCGACGAGCCGACCAACCACCTCGACGCCGAGTCGGTGGCCTGGCTCGAGAAGTACCTCGAGCAGTACCCGAGCACCGTCATCTGCGTGACGCACGACCGCTACTTCCTCGACAACGTCGCCGGCTGGATCCTCGAGCTCGACCGCGGCCACGGCATTCCCTGGCAGGGCAACTATTCCTCCTGGCTCGAGCAGAAGGAGCAGCGCCTCGCGCAGGAAGAAAAGCAGCAGGAGGGCCTGCGCCAGCACGCTCGAGCGCGAACTCGAATGGGTGCGCGCCAACCCGAAGGCGCGCCAGGCCAAGAGCAAGGCGCGCCTGCGCCAGTTCGAGGAACTGTCCTCGGTCGAGTTCCAGGAGCGCAACGAGACCAACGAGATCTACATCCCGCCGGGCCCGCGCCTCGGCGACCTCGTGATCGAGGTCGAGGGCCTGCGCAAGGCCTACGGCGACCGCCTGCTGATCGACGGACCTCTCCTTCCGCCTGCCCGCAGGGCGGCATCGTCGGCATCATCGGCCCGAACGGCGCCGGCAAGACCACGCTGTTCCGCATGCTGACGGGCGTCGAGAAGCCGGACGCCGGCACGATCCGCATCGGCCCGACCGTGCAGATCGCCTACGTCGACCAGTCGCGCGACAAGCTCGACGACACGAAGACCGTCTGGCAGGAGATCTCCGGCGGCCAGGACATCATCAAGGTCGGCAACTACGAGACGCCGTCGCGCGGCTACGTCGGCCGCTTCAACTTCCGCGGCAACCAGCAGCAGCAGCAGATCGGCGAGCTGTCCGGCGGCGAGCGCAACCGCGTGCACCTGGCCAAGGTGCTGAAGAGCGGCGGCAACGTGCTGCTGCTCGACGAGCCGACCAACGACCTGGACGTCGAGACGCTGCGCGCGCTCGAGGAGGCGCTGCTGAACTTCCCGGGCTGCGCGGTCGTCATCTCGCACGATCGCTGGTTCCTCGACCGCATCGCCACCCACATCCTCGCCTTCGAGGGGAACAGCGAGGTGGTCTGGTTCGAGGGCAACTACCAGGAGTACGTGCAGGACCTGCGGCGCCGCAAGGGCGAGGACGCCGACCAGCCGCACCGCCTGCGCTACAAGCCGCTGCACGCGTAGGGGACTGTCACCTTTTCCGGCTTTGCGGAAAAAGGGGACTGTCCCCTCTTCTCCCGAGGAAGCGTAGACTCCCGCCCATGGCCGTCTACATCGACTCCTCGGGGCGCCTGCACCACGACCAGGAGAGCGGGCTCGCCCTGAACTGCCCGCACTGCCAGGTGCTCGCGCACATCGCGCCGGTGTCGGTGCCGGACTTCAACCTGCTCCAGCAGCACAAGCCCGCGCAGGTCGGGCTCGTCTATCGCTGCGAGTCCTGCAATGCGCCGGTCTTCCTGCGCTTCACCGTGAAGCTCTATGGCGGCAGCCGCGATCGAGCTCGCGCCGGACTTCGTCGAGCTCGAGCGCGCGCGGGAGAAGTTCAACTTCACCTACCTGCCCGAGGATACCGAGGCGCTCGTCAAGGAGGCCTTCGCCTGCTTCACCGCCGGCTGCTACAACGCCTTCGCCTCGATGTGCCGCCGGGCGGCGCAGGCGACGTTCGCGGACCTCGGCCCGCAGGCGCGCCTCGATCTCTTCGACGAGCTCGCGAACATCCGCCGGCTCGCCGAACTCGACGACGATTCCTACGAGCTGGTGCGCAAGGTGCTGTTCGACTTCGACGAGCCGGGCCGCGGCAACCTGCCCGTCGCTCGAGGGCTTCGACGCGGGCGTGCTGCTCGAGGTGCTCAAGGACCTGCTCTACCAGGCCTATGTGCGCCGCGGCCGGCTGCAGCAGTCCATGATGATGCGCCGCTACTTCGCCGAGGAATCCTCGAACGTCACGCCGCTGCCCGGCACGCGGGCCTGAACTGCGTTCGATGCCTCGCTCCGGCGCGCGCACTTCGCCGGCGGTGACCCCCTCACTCGCTCAGGCCGGCGACCGGATTCGCTCGTTCGGGGGTCCCGCCACGGCTCGCGCGCGCCGATGCGTCGCAGCGCGCGAGTGCAGCGCCGGGCGGGTCCCCGAGCGAGCGACTAAAGTTCCGGCGGAGCGAGCGAGGGTCCCCGCCCGGCGCTACAGTTCGCGCGCTACTCGACCCAGGCGCGGGCGTTGCGGAACATCCGCATCCAGCCGCTGTCCTCGCCCGCCGCCGCCGGGTGCCACGAATTCTGCACGGTGCGGAACACGCGTTCCGGGTGCGGCATCAGGATCGTCACGCGTCCGTCCGCCGAGGCAAGTCCGGCGATGCCCTGCGGCGAGCCGTTCGGGTTTGCCGGATAGCGCGCGGCGATGCGACCGCGATTGTCCACGTAGCGCAGCGTCACCAGCGCGGCCGCCGCGGCTTCGTCGGCGGCGCTCGCGAACTCCGCCCGGCCCTCGCCGTGCGCGACCGCGATCGGGAGCCTCGAGCCCGCCATGCCGGCGAAGAACGGCGAGTTGGTCGCGGCGATCTCCACCAGCGAGAGGCGGCCCTCGAACTGCTCCGAACGGTTGCGGCGGAAGCGCGGCCAGTGCGCCGCGCCCGGGATCAGTTCGGCGAGCGCGGCGAGCATCTGGCAGCCGTTGCAGACGCCGAGCGTGAAGCGGTCGCCGCGCGCGAACCAGGCCTCGAACTGGGCGCGCGCACGCGCGTTGAAGAGGATCGACTTGGCCCAGCCCTCGCCCGCGCCCAGCACGTCGCCATAGCTGAAGCCGCCGCAGGCGACCAGGCCGTGGATAGCCCTCGAGGGTCGCGCCCGCGTCGATCAGGTCGGTCATGTGCACGTCGACGGCGGTGAACCCCGCGCGGTCGAAGGCCGCCGCCATCTCGACCTGGCTGTTGACGCCCTGCTCGCGCAGCACCGCGACGCGCGGCCGCGCGCCGTGGCGATGAACGGCGCCGCGATGTCCTCGTCGGCATCGAAGGTCAGCGACCAGGCGAGGCCCGGGTCGGCCTCGTCGAGGCGCGCATCGCGTTCCTCGTCCGCGCAGGCGGGATCGTCGCGCAGGCGCTGCATGCGCCAGGTCGTCTCCGACCAGGCGGCGCGCAGTTCGACGCGGTCCGCGTCGACGAGCAGGCGGCCACCGGCCGCGATCCGCACCTGGCGGCCCGCCGCGGCGCGGCCGATGCGGCGCGAGAACGCCGGCGAGCCCGTGGCGCGCGAGGATGGCCTGCGGCACGGCCGAGGTCCGCCTCGCGCAGTTGCAGCACGGCGCCGAGCTCCTCGCTGAAGAGCGCCGCGACCGGACGCTCGAGCGCGCCGAGATCGACGTCGATGCGCGGCGCGGCCCGCAAAGGCCATCTCGAGCAGCGTGATCGCGAGCGCCGCCGTCCGAGCGATCGTGGTACGCGAGCACGAGGCCGGCATCGCGCAGCTCGCGCACGGCCGAGAAGAAGGCGACGAGTCTTGCCGCGATCGTCGAGGTCCGGCGGGACGTCGCCGATCCGGCCGTAGACCTGCGCGAGGCACGACCCGCCGATGCGGTCGCGCCCGCCGCCGAGGTCGACGAGCACGCAGCACCGTCGGACCCGCATCGAGCGCGAGCTGCGGCGTCAGCGTCCGCCGCACGTCGCCGACCGGCGCGCAGGCGGTGACCACCAGCGACAGCGGCGCCACGACCTGTCGCTCGCGGCCGTCCACGCGCCAGGCCGGTGCGCATCGAGAGCGAATCCTTGCCGACCGGGATCGCGATGCCGAGCGCCGGGCACAGCGACTCGCCGAGTGCGCGCACGGTGTCGTAGAGGTCGGCGTCCTCGGCGGGATCGCCGCAGGCGGCCATCCAGTTCGCCGAGAGCTTCACGTCGCCGAGCGCGCGGACGTCCGCGGCGGCGATGTTGGTGAGCGCCTCGCCCACCGCCATGCGGCCCGAGGCCGGCGCGTCGAGCAGCGCGATCGCGGGCCGTTCGCCGAGCGCCATCGCCTCGCCCGTGCGGCCGGCAAGGCCCGAGGAAGTGACCGCGACGTCGCTGACACCGGCACCTGCCAGGGGCCGACCAGCGGGTCGCGGCTGATCATCCCGCCGACGCTGCGGTCGCCGATCGTGACGAGGAAGCCCTTGTCGGCGATCGCGGGCAGGCGCAGCAGCCGCTCGAGCGCCTCGCGCGGGATCGAGCGCCTCGGCATCGAAGCCGTCGCCGCGGCGCGTCCGGCGGACTGCGTTGCGCTGCATGCGCGGCGGCCGGCCGAGCAGGTCGGCGATCGGCATGTCGACGACGCGTCTCGCCCGCCCTTTCGTCGGTCGACCACGAGCCGGCCGTCGTCGGCCGCCTCGCCGATCACCGCGAACGGGCAGCGCTCGCGCCGGCAGAACGCGACGAAGGCGTCGAGCGAGCCGGCTTCGAGCGCGAGCACGTAACGCTCCTGCGCCTCGTTGCACCAGATCTCGAGCGGCGACATGCCGGGCTCGTCGCTCGGCACGCGCGCGAGCTCGATGCGCCCGCCGCCCGGCGCGAGGACTTCCGGCACCGCGTTCGAGAGCCCGCCGGCGCCGACGTCGTGGATCATCAGGACCGGGTTCGCGTTCGCCCAGGGCCCAGCAGGCGTCGATGACCTGCTGCGCGCGCCGCTGCATCTCGGGATTGCCGCGCTGCACCGAGGCGAAATCGAGCGCTTCGCTGCCGGTGCCGCTGCCCTGCGAGGAAGCCGCGCCGCCGCCCAGGCCGATCAGCATCGCCGGCCCGCCGAGCAGCACGATCGGCGCCCGTGCGGGCACGGGCAGCTTCTCGACGTGCGCGCGGCGCACGTTGCCGACCCCGCCGGCGATCATGATCGGCTTGTGGTAGCCGCGCACGACGGACTCGCCATCGCCGGCGACGCGCTGCTCGAAGCTCCGGAAGTACCCGAGGATGCCGGGGCGCCCGAACTCGTTGTTGAACGCCGCCGCACCGATCGGGACCCTCGAGCATGATGTCGAGCGCGGATGCGATCCGCGCCGGTCGCCCGTGGTCGGCCTCCCAGGGCTGCACGAAACCCGGGATGCGCAGGTTCGAGACCGTGAAGCCGACCAGGCCCGCCTTCGGCTTGCGCGCCGAGGCCGGTTGCGCCTTCGTCGCGGATCTCGCCGCCGGAGCCGGTCGCGGCCCCGGGAAAGGGCGAGATCGCCGTCGGGTGATTGTGCGTCTCGACCTTGAGCAGGATGTCGATCGGCTCGTCCCGCCACCCGAACTCGCCCCCGCCCGGCGCTGCGAAGAAGCGCGCACCGCGCGGCCCCTCGATCACCGCGGCATTGTCGCTGTAGGCGGACAGGACGCCCGCGGGGCTGCGGTCCCGCGTGTTGCGGATCATCGCGAACGGCGAACGCGCCATCGCTTCGCCGTCGATGCGCCAGTCGGCGTTGAAGATCTTGTGCCGGCAATGCTCGCTGTTCGCCTGCGCGAACATCATCACTTCGACGTCCGTCGGGTCGCGGCCGATGCGCGCGAACACGTCCGCCAGGTAGGCGATCTCCCCCGCGGAGAGCGCGAGCCCCATCTCGGCGTTGACGCGCGCCAGCGCGCCCTCGGGATCGCTGCCGAGCACGACCCGGCGCAGCGCGCCGCGCGCGTGCGTCTCGAACAGGCGCCCCGCCTCTCCGGCGTCGAGCATCAACGCCTCGGTCATCGGGTCGAACAGCGGCGCCGCGAGCGCCGCGAGGCGCTCGCGCGACAGCGCCTCGCCCGTGTCGATCCGCCAGGACTTGCCGCGCTCGATGCGACGCACGGCGTCGAGGCCGCAGACGTGCGCGATGTCGGTCGCCTTCGACGACCAGGGTGAAACGGTCCCGGGCCGGGGCACCGTGAGGAGCGCCGTGCCCGGCGGCTGCGGCATGGCGCCGGCGTCGAAGTCGAGCAATCGCTCCAGCACGGCGAGTTCGCCCGGCGCGAGCTCGCGCGCGGCATCGACCAGGTGCAGGTACTCGACGGCGACGGCGCGCACCGCAGGCTCGATTCGCCGGAGTGCCGCGAGGAGGCCCTCGATCCGGAAGCTGGAGAGTGCTGGCGCGCCCCGGAACCGCAGCATCAAGCGGTCAGCGCTTTACGCCCGGGTCGCTGCCGGACGGGTACAGGGTGACCGGGAACTGGGCGACGTTGCCGCCTTCCAGCACGCTGATCTTGCTGACCCCCTGCTTGCGCACCTCGTCGATCCGGATGACGGAATGCATCGGCAGGTAGCTGCGCTTGACGCCCGCGAACTCCGACTTGATGCGCTCCTCGGCCGGGTCGAGCACGACGCTGCTGCGCTCCCCGAACACGAGTTCCTCGACCTCGACGAAGCCGAAGAGGCCCCCATGGCTCACCTTCCGGGCGTAGATCTCGTAGACCTTGCCCTGGTTGATGAAGACGATCCTGAATATGTGACTCGCGGCCATGATCCGGGTGGGGGTCGCCCTGGCGTGGGCGCGCTATTATACGTGCGATGGCGCTCAGGCTGAAAATCGTCAGCAACAACGCGGGGTCCGCGGGCGACCACCCGCGCTGGACCTTCGGCGTCAACGGCGGGCGCATCGGCCGCCACACCAGCAACGACTGGGTGCTGCGCGACCCGGAGCGCTTCGTCTCCGGCCGCCACGCCGAGATCGAGCACCGCGGCGGCACCTGGCTGCTGCGCGACACGAGCACCAACGGCACCTTCGTGAACGACGCCGACGAAGCGCTCGGCCCGGATCGCGCGCACCAGCTCGCCAACGGCGACCGTTTCCGCATCGGCGAGTACGAGATCGAGGTCGAGATCAGCGGCAGCAACGATTTCCTGCCGCAGGAGCAGGCACCGGTCAGCGATGCCGACCTCGACGCCTCCTTCGAGGTGAAGAACTTCATCTCGACCGGGCGCCGCGAGCGCGAGGCGCAAGGCGCCCGCGCGGCCGCCGCGCCGCGAGGCCGCGCCGCAGCGCACCGTCCCGCCGGCGCCGCAGCCGCCGGCCGCGGCCAGCGCGATGCAGTCCTCGCGTTCGCAGGACCAGGAACAGTGGCCCGGCCTTGCCGCATTCTGCAAGGGCGCCGGAATCGACCCGCTCGCGCTGCCCGCCGAGGTGCGCGGCACGGCCCTCGCGCAGGCGGGCCAGCTGCTGCGCGAGGCGCTCGTCGGCTTCTCCGAGCTTGCGCGCGTCGCGCGCGGACTTCGCGGGCGAGTTCGGAATTTCCTCGGGCGCGCGCCGGCGCGACGCGACCGGTGCGTTCGCGCGCATCGCGGCCGTCGAGCAGATACTCGAACAGATGCTGGCGGGCCGCGGCCCCGGCGATGTGCGCGCGATCGACGAGATCCGCGCGCAGTTCGCGCGCGCCCGCCAGCACGATATCGCCATGACCGCCGCGCTGCGCGAGGCGCTCGCGGCCGTGTTCGAGAAGCTCAATCCCGAGGCGCTCGAGGAACAGCTCGGGCGCCGCGCGCAGGGTGTCGCGGGCGCCGAACTGCAGGCCCGGCTGTGGAACCGCTACCTCGAGCTCTACCGCGCCACGGCGCAGTCGGGCGACGCGGGCCTGCCCGCGGTGTTCCTGGTGGCTTTCGCGCGCGCTTACGAGTCGCTGGCCGCCGGCGGCAGCCCGCGCGGTCCCGGCGACCGCGAATAGCGAAGCTGAAAAATGAAGGGGTCAGACCCCTTCATTCATCTGGCGTCCACCCACACCTCGCCGCCAACATGACTGGCACGCCGGGTCCGCCTGGGCGGGTGACCGAGTGAGCGCGTAAAGTTCCGGCCGCGCGAACGAGGTCCGTCCGCCCGGAGGTCCGGCCTGCCAGTTAGTTGGCGGAGAGGGTGGGATTCGAACCCACGAATACCTTGTTAGATATTACTGGAATTCCAGTCCAGCGCCTTCGACCGCTCGGCCACCTCTCCGTCGAAGGGGGCACAGCCTACTGGAGCCGGGCACTTTGCGGCAACCGACGCCGTAGCCTCGCTCAGAATCCCCAGTTCAGGATGAGCTGGATCGCATCGAAAGTCGGCGTTCCGTCGGCTTTCGGGATAGTCCACCCAGTTCATCTGGTAGCTGCCGCTCAGCGAGATGCGCGGATTGACCTGGTAACGGACACCGGCGCCCACCTGGTAGGCAAACCCGTCGACGCTCTTCGTGTCCTGGAAGTCTTCGCAGATGTATCCGTACCAGGGATTCCACCAGCAGCCGACCTGCGGCGGTGCAGTCGGGATATTCGTGTCCACGAAATTCCAGCCGGCGCCGGTCGTGACGAAGGGCCTGATCCGGCCCGTCAGGAAGTAGTAGCTGAGGTCGAACATCACGCCCATGGATTCCAGGTCGCCCTTGACCGCGAATCTCTCGCCCGGGACGTCCCCGGCAAGACTGGCTTCGTAGTCGCGATCGTCGTACGTGAAATTCGCGCCGATCTCGAAGTGATTCGACAACTCGTAGCCGAGACCGATCATGAAGCCGGTGCTGCTGTTGAATTCGACCGTGGATCCGCCGTCGAAGTCGACGTCTGTCGTGGGCTGGTAGTGGGCGCCGATCCTCCCCTGCCACGGGCTGCCGTCATCCATGGCCAGTTCCTGCGGGCGAGCGGCTGCGGCCGGCTCGACGACAGCCGCGGTCCCGCTGGCCGGGGACCCGGCCCCGCCTGCCAGGGCCGCGGTCCCGATGGAGGGCGGATGCTCGAGGCAGGTGCCCGGCTCGACCGGCAGTTCGGGGGTCTTTACCTCGGGAATCCTGAGCGCATTGCGCGTATCGGGCAGGTCCGCGCCCGCCGGCACGCGCAGCGGCTCCCGCTGTCCCGCGGACTGGTACGGGCCGGGCCTCCTCGCATCCCGTGTAGGCGTCGGGCAGCCAGCCACAGCCGCCGAGCGGCAATGCCGCCGCCAGCCAGGCCACCCGCATCGCGCGCTTGCTCATTCGATCACTCCGCCGCGGCGCATCGCCGCGAGCACGGTTGCATGGTACGACTCCGCGAGGCCGACGAGCGGCAGGCGAATGCCCGGCCCGATCAGCCCGAGCCGACCCAGGGCCCATTTTGCGGGTATGGGGTTCGACTCGACGAAGAGTGCAGTGTGAAGACCTGCGAGGCGCTCGTCGAGTTCCCGCGCACCGTCCTGGTCGTCGAGGAGTGCCGCCTCGACCATCTCGTGCATCAGGCGCGGCGCGACATTGCCGGTCACGGTGATGACGCCCTGCGCACCCGCGGCGATCAGCTCGCGACAGCTCAGGTCGTCGCCGGACAGCAGCAGGAAGTCGTCGCCACAGCGTTCGAGGATCTCCCGGCCGCGCCCGACGTCCCCGGTCGCGTCCTTGATGCCGATGATCTGTGGGTGCCCCGAGAGCCGCTCCACGGTCTCCGGGAGCAGGTCGCAGGCCGTCCGGGACGGCACGTTGTAGAGCAGGAGCGGCACGCTCGAGGCATCCGCGACGGCGCTGAAGTGGCGATACAGGCCTTCCTGGGGAGGTCGCACGTAATAAGGAGTGACGACGAGGACGGCGTCGACGCCGAGCTCGCAGGCCGCGCGCGTCCGCTCCACCGCGTGCGCCGTCGAGCTTGCGCCTGTTCCGGCAATCACGGGCAGCCGGCCGCCGAGACGCTGCACGGCTACTTGCAGCAGCTCGTCCGACTCCGCGGCGGTGATCGTCGCCGATTCCCCGGTGGTACCGCCGACGACGACGCCGTCGCTGCCCTCGCGCGCATGCCAGTCGAGCAGCCGCCCGAACGCGACGTGGTCGATGTCGCCGGATTCCGTCATCGGCGTCACGAGTGCGACCAGGCTACCGCGGAACATCTCACCCCCCGGCCCCGGCGCCGGCATCGGAGGCGGGATGGTACGGGCGCGTGCCGATCGAGCGCAAGACGAACCGGCCGTGCGATATCATGGCCTGCCCGACCCCGGTACACTGCCGGTCACGCCCGCTTTTCCCGCATGAAACAGTTCATCGCAATTTCTGCCATCGGCGACGATCGCATCGGCCTCGTGCACGACCTCTCGAAGGTCGTGGCGGACTGCGGCGGCAGCATCAGCGAGAGCCGCATGACCGCGCTCGGCTCGGATTTCGCGATCCTCATGCTGGTCGCCGGCAACTGGCATTCGATCGCCCGCATCGAGACCGACCTCGGCAAGCTCGCGGAAGCCTCGAGCGTCACGATCCAGGTGCGCCGCACGGCACAGCGCGCAGTGCGCGAGGACATGGTCCCCTACTCGGTCGACGTCGTCTGCATCGACCAGGCCGGCATCGTGTCGGGGCTGTCCGGGTTCTTCGCGGCGCGTGGCATCGACATCGGCGAGCTCTCGACCCGCAGTTACGCGGCGGCGCACACCGGCGCGCAGATGTTCTCCGTGTACATGGTCGTCAACGTCCCTTCCCGTATCCACGTCGGCGCGCTGCGCGAGGAGTTCATGGACTTCTGCGACCAGATGAACCTCGACGCCATCCTCGAACCGGTGAAGAACTGAGGCGATGGCGAGCGGCAAGCCCGCGGCGAAGGCGCCGAAGTTCACGATCCCGACCACGGGCGGGGTGTTCCGGCTCGGCGACCAGGGCCGCGAGAATCTCGTCGTCTACTTCTACCCGCGCGACAACACGCCCGGCTGCACGCTCGAGGGCAGCGACTTCCGCGATCTCGCCGCGGCCTTCCGCCGGGCGCGGACCCGCATCCTCGGCATCTCGACCGACACGCTGGAGTCGCACGCCAGGTTCAGGGACAAGCTGAAGTTCCCGTTCGAGCTGGGCTCGGACGAGGACCACGCGGTCGCCTCGCTGTTCGGCGTCTGGAAGCAGAAGAACATGTACGGCCGCAAGATGATGGGCATCGAGCGCAGCACCTTCCTGATCGACGGCGAGGGCCGCGATCCGGCGCGAATGGCGCAAGGTCCGCGTCAAGGGCCATGCCGCCGAAGTCCTCGAAGCCGCCAGGGAACTCTGACGCGAATGCTGAAGAACCGGCCTGCCAAGGGTGCCCGACGCGCGTTCGTGCTCGACACGAACGTCCTGATGCACGATCCCGCCGCGGTGTTCCGCTTCGAGGAGCACGACATCTACCTGCCCATGGACGTGCTCGAGGAACTCGACGCCGGCAAGAAGGGCCTGTCCGAATCGGCGCGCAACGTACGCCAGGTGAGCCGGTTCCTCGACGAGCTGATGGCGAACGCCACCAAGGAACAGATCGACAAGGGGCTCGAGCTGCCGTCGCGGCCGCTCGGGCAACCACGGCAAGAAGCCGCCCTCGGGGCGCCTGTTCTTCCAGACCCGCCGGCTGTCAGCCGGCCTGCCGGACACCCTGCCCGGCCACGGGCACGGCATCGACAACGCGCTGCTCGGCTACACGCTGGCGCTGCAGATGGAGCTGCCCGGCACGCGCGTCACGCTGGTGTCGAAGGACATCAACCTGCGCATCAAGGCCGCGATCCTCGGCGTGCACGCGGAGGACTACTTCAACGACCGCACGATCGAGGACGCGGACCTGCTGTTCACCGGGGTCACCTCGCTGCCGGCGGATTTCTGGGAGACGCACGGCAACAACGTCGAGTCCTGGCACGAGCAGGCGCGCACCTTCTACCGCGTGCGCGGGCCCCTGGTCGGCGAGTGGCACCCCAACCAGTTCCTCTACGACGCGAAGGACGACGGTTTCGAGGCGATCGTGCGCGGGATCGACGGCGAGGTCGCGACCCTCGAGGTGACGCAGGACTACCGCAGCGAGCGCCACGCGGTCTGGGGAATCACGGCGCGCAACCGCGAGCAGAACCTCGCGCTCAACCTCCTGCTCGATCCGGACATCGACTTCGTGACGATCCTCGGACCCGCCGGCACCGGCAAGACGCTGCTGACGCTGGCCGCGGGCCTCGCGCAGACGCTCGACACGAACCGCTTCAGCGAGATCATCATGACGCGCGTGACGATCCCGCTCGGCGAGGACATCGGCTTCCTCCCCGGCACCGAGGAAGAGAAGATGGAGCCCTGGATGGGCGCGCTGATGGACAATCTCGAGGTGCTGACCCAGGGCCAGGAAGGCGGCAGCTGGGGCCGCGCCGCGACCCAGGACCTGCTCCGCCACCGGATCAAGATCCGCTCGCTCAACTTCATGCGCGGCCGGACCTTCCTGAACCGCTACCTGATCCTCGACGAGGCGCAGAACCTGACCTCGAAGCAGATGAAGGCGCTCGTCACGCGCGCGGGCCCCGGCACCAAGCTCGTCTGCCTCGGCAACATCGCGCAGATCGACACGCCCTACCTGACCGAAACGACTTCGGGCCTCACCTACGTCGTCAACCGCTTCCGGGGCTGGCAGCACGGCGGCCACGTGACGCTGGTGCGCGGCGAGCGCTCGCGGCTCGCCGATTTCGCCTCCGAAGTGCTCTGAGCGAAGGGCCGCGAACCATGCGCGCGCGAGGCGGTCCAACGGGGATTCCCGCCAGGAATTTCCCGATGCGCGCCCTCACAGCCGTCCTGATCCTGCAGCTCGCCGCGGGCCTCCCCGCGGCCGGCGCGCAGACGACCGGCAGCGAGTTGCCCGACATCGGCACGCCGGCCAGCACGACGCTCTCGCTCGCCGACGAGTACAAGATCGGCCTGATGATCGTCCGGCAGCTGCGCGAGTCCGGCCAGATCATCGAGGACCCGGAGATCAACGAATACCTCCAGGCCGTCGGCATGCGGCTCGCGAGCCAGGCGCACGAAGGCGCGCACCGATTCACGTTCTTCGCGGTCCGCGACGCGGGGATCAACGCCTTCGCGCTGCCGGGCGGATTCATCGGCGTGAATGCCGGGCTCTTCACCGCGACCAAGAGCGAGGCCGAGCTCGCGGGCGTCCTCGCGCACGAGATCGCGCACGTCACGCAGCGCCACATCGCCCGCTCGATCCAGAACGCGAGCAAGGCGAACATGGCGTCGATGGCCGCGATGCTCGCCGCAATCCTGATCGGCGCCACGACCGGCATGCCCGGCGACGCGGTGCTCGGCGGCGTCACGGCGGCCCAGGGTCTCGCCGCGCAGAGCCAGATCAGCTTCACGCGCGCCAACGAGTCCGAGGCGGACCGCGTCGGCATGGGCATCCTCGCCGCCTCCGGCTTCGACCCGGTCGGCATGCCGGACTTCTTCTGGACGATGCAGCAGCGCATGGGCGGCGCCGGCCGCAACATCCCGGACCTGCTGCGCACGCACCCGGTCACCGTCGAGCGAATCGCCGAGACACGCGACCGCGCGAGCCGCATGGAGCGCCCGCGCACGCCCGACAGCATGAGCTATGCGCTGATCCGCGACCGGCTGCAGCTCGAGACGGTGTCGGAGGAGTCCCGGGTGCTGGACATGTTCCCGGCCGCGAAAAGCGCGGACTACCCGTCCACCGACGCCGAGCAGTACGGGCGAGCGCTCGCGCTCATGCGCGCCGGCTCGGCGACGGAGGCGATCATGGCGCTCGAGGCGCTGCGCGACCGGCGACCGGACGTGACGTTGTTTCACACGGCGCTCGGCCAGGCGCAGCTCGCCGCGGGGCGCGTGGAAGCGTCGCGCGAGACGCTGGAAAACGCGATGCGGCTGTTCCCGCGCAACGTGCCGGTCACGGTCCGCTACGCGGAGACGCTGATGCGCGCGGGCGAATTCAAGCGCGCGCACGTCGTGCTGCTCGACCTCTTCAACAACGTGCCACCGACCGCCGAGCAGGCCCGCTTCACGGCGATCGCCGCGAATTCCGCCGGCGACGTCGCCGACTCCTACTACTACATGTCCGAGTACCACATCATCAGCGGCGACCTCGCGCTCGCGATCAACCAGCTGCGCCTTGCGCAGGCGGTGCCCGGAATCAACTCCGTCCAGCGCGAGCGCTTCGACGCCCGCATCCGCGAGCTGCAGGAATACCTGCCGAAGGGCCGCCGCGCCCGCGAGGTGGCGGAGCCGCAGGGCCCGGCCCCCGAGCCCGGCAGCCCCGGCTAGAATCGCGGTTGCACGCTGCGTAAGGGACTACGATGAACCTGTTCTTCCGCGCCTGCGCCGGCGCGGTCCTGCTCGCCGGCCTTGCCGGCTGTGCGACGACCAACATGGGCACGCCCGGCGATCCGCTCGAGCGCATGAACCGCGGCACGCACCGTTTCAACACGGCGGTCGACAACGCGGTCCTGAGGCCGGTCGCGGTCGGCTACCGCGACCACGTGCCCGGACGGCGTCCGGGTGAGCGTCAACAATTTCCTCGACAACCTCGCGTACCCGACCACGATCGTCAACAACCTGCTGCAGCTCAAGGTCAAGGACACGCTGAGCGACATCGGCCGCTTCGCGCTCAACACGACGATCGGCATCGGCGGCCTGTTCGACCCCGCGTCGCGGTTCGGCATTCCCAAGAACGACGAGGACTTCGGGCAGACGCTGGGCCGCTGGGGCGTGCCGGCCGGGCCCTATGTCGTCCTGCCGTTCTTCGGGCCCTCGACGGCGCGGGACGCGCCCGCGATCTACGTCGACTGGCAGACCGACCTGCGCGTCGGCGACCAGGTGGATCCGGCCGTCGAGTGGACGCTGATCGGCCTTTCGCTGGTCAATCGCCGGGCGCAGTTGCTCGAGTTCGACGACACCTGGCAGTCGGCGTACGACCCGTACGCTTTCATCCGCGATGCCTGGCTGCAGCGGCGCGAATACCGCGTGCGGGACGGCAACATGCCGGACACGGATCCCCTGGAGGGGTTCGAGGACCCGGAAGCGATGGACAGACGCGGAAGCGCCGCCGGATCAGCCTCCCGCGGAGGGCGCGAGCAGTTCCGCGACGTCGCTGATGCCCGCGAGCGAAGCGACGGCCGGCGGCACGTTGCAGTAGCGCAGCGCCCTGCCCGCGGCGCGGGCGGCGAGCAACCATTCGATCAGCAGCGCGAGCCCGGCGCTGTCGACACGCGTGATGCGCGCGAGATCGACCTCGACCGATTCCTGCGGACGCGAAGGCGCGCGTCGCCCTCCGCCAGGAGGCGCGCGGCGTCGGCGAAGCCGATCGCGCCGGTCAGCTCGAACCGGCCCGGACCCGCCGCCGCCAGCCGGCCGGGCGCGGTCGCCTCAGCCGGCGGCAGGTTTCGCGCCACTGGCGTTCTCGGTCTCGAGGCGCTTGATCACGGACTCGAGGCCCGCCTGCTCCACTTCCGCGCCGACGTCGTTGCGGAAATTGCGCACGTAGGAAATGCCCTCGATGGTGACGTCCCAGGCCTTCCAGCCCTGCGGCGTCGAGTGCAGCGTGTAGTTCACGGGCACGCGCGCGCCGTTGCTGCGCTTGACCTCGGTGCGCACGACCGCCTGCCCGGACGCAAGGTCGCCGCGGAACGGCAGCACCGTCAGGCGGTCGGCCGTGAACTCGGCCAGCGCCGAACCGTAGTTCCGCAGCAGCGACTTGTAGAACGCGTCGACGAAGCGACGGCGCTGCTCGGGCGTCGCCGCCCGCCAGTGCTTGCCGAGCACCAGCCGCGCGGAGTAATCGGTGTCGAAATGCGGCAGCAGGAGCTCGTCCACCAGCGCCCGCACGCGCGCCGGATCCTGCTTCGCCTTCTCCCGGTCCGCGTCGAGCGCCTCGAGCAGCCCGCGTGCCGTCTTCTCGATCAGTTCCTGCGGCGCCGGGCCCGGGACACGCTCTCCGCCGCGCGCGCGACCGCGATCAGCAGTGACGGGCAGCAGGAGGGCTGCGATGGCGAGTGCGAGGCGTCGCGTCATGGGGTCGATTCCTTGGCGGGTCCTTCCGCCGGCTGCTGTTCCGCGGCCTTCGAAAACAGGAACTTGCTGATCAGGTTCTCGAGGACGATGGCCGACTGCGTGAACTCGATTCGATCGCCTTCCTTGAAAAAGGTTTCCGAGGCGCCCGGCCCGATTCCGATGTACTGGCCGCCGAGCAGCCCGGCGGTGAGGATGCTCGCGTCGCTGTCGTCCGGGATCCTGTCGTACTTCGGCTCGACCCTGATCACGACGCGCGCGCGGTACTCGTTGAAGTCGTAGGAGATCGCCTCGACGCGACCGATCGTCACGCCGGCCATGGAGACCGGCGCGCCGGGCTTCAGCCCGCCCACCTGCTCGAACATCGCGGTCAGCCGGAAGCCGCCCTCCCCGAGCCCGAATTCGCGGCTCGTGATCTGGGTGACCAGGAAGAAAAGCGCGGCGAATCCGAGCAGCACGAACAGCCCGGTCCCGAGTTCAATGGCGCGCGTCTTTCGCATGCAGGACTCCTCAGAGCATCACGGCGGTCAGCATGTAGTCGAGCAACAGCACGCTGACCGAGGAAATCACCACGGTGCGCGTCGTCGCCCGGCCCACGCCTTCCGCGGTCGGCAGGGAATGATAGCCTTCGTAGACGGCGACGAGGCTGCAGGCGACGCCGAAGACGACGCTCTTCAGCACGCCCTCCATCACGTCGTTGAACTCCACCGCCGCGCGCATCTGCGACCAGAACTGGCCCTGGTCGACGCCCATCAGCTGCACGCCGACGAGTTGCGCCCCGAACAGGCCGATCATGCTGAAGATGGCCGCGAGCAGCGGCATCGAGATCACGCCGCCCAGGAAGCGCGGCATCACGACGCGGCGCACCGGGTCCACGGCCATCATCTCGATCGCGGCGAGCTGGTCGGTCGCGCGCATCAGGCCGAGCTCGGAGGCGAGCGCCGTGCCCGCGCGGCCCGCGAACAGCAGGGCCGTGATGACCGGCCCGAGTTCCTTCAGCAGGCCGAGCGCGGCGGCCGTGCCGAGCGACTCTTCCGAGCCGAAGCGCTGGAGCAGGTCGAAACCCTGCAGCCCGAGCACCATGCCGACGAACAGGCCGGACAGCATGATGATCACCAGCGACAGCGCGCCGGCGTTGTGCACCTGCTCGACGACCAGCCCGAACCGCATCAGCGCACGCGGCGTCTCGGCAACCAGCCTCGCCCCGAACAGCGCGTAGCGGCCGAGCGCGCCGAGTGCCTCCTGCAGGCTGTCGCCCAGCTCACGGATCATTGCAGCAGCCATTCAGAGCACCTGCCGTGCCTGGTCGGCATAGTCGGGCGCCGGGTAGTGGAACGGCACCGGGCCGTCCGGAAGCCCGTGCATGAACTGGCGCACGTCCTCGTGCGTGCTCGCCGCGACCTCGGCCGGCGGCCCGCTCGCGACGATGCGCCCGCCCGACAGCAGGTGGCAATGGTCCGCGACCGCGGTGATCTCGCGCACGTCGTGGGACACGACGATGCTGGTGACGCCGAGCGTGTCGTTCAGGCGCCGGATCAGCCGCAGCACGACGCCCATCGAGATCGGGTCGAGCCCGACGAACGGCTCGTCATAGATGAGCAGCTCCGGGTCCATCACGATCGCGCGCGCGAGCGCCACGCGTCGCGCCATGCCGCCCGAGAGCTCGGCCGGCATCAGGCGCGCGGCACCGCGCAGGCCGACGGCCTGCAGCTTGGTCAGGACCAGGTGCCGCACCAGCCGCTCCGGCAGCCGCGTGTGCTCGCGCAGCGGGAAGGCGATGTTCTCGTAGACGTCGAGGTCCGTCAGCAGCGCGCCGTTCTGGAACAGCATGCCCATGCGCCGGCGCATGCGGTACAGGGCGGTGCGGGGAAGCTGCGGCGACGTCCTGCCCGTCGAACTCGACGGTGCCGCGGTCCGGTCGTGCCTGGCCCGTGATCAGGCGCAGCAGCGTGGTCTTGCCGCTGCCGCTCGGGCCCATGACCGCGGTCACCGCGCCGCGCGGGAAATCGAGGTCGACGCCGGCGAAGATCTCGCGCGCGCCCGCACGGTAGTGCAGGTCGCGCACGCGAACGATGGCGCCGGAGCCGCGGCTCGATTCGCCTGACAAGCCGGGACCCGCCGGTCGTTCAGGCCGCGGCCTGTTCCATCGCCGCCTCGTAGCTGCCGTCGCGCGCGAGGCCGTTGAGCCTCGCCCGCCGCAGGAAGGCCTTCTGCGCCGCGGCCACGTTGCCGGGCTTGCCCTTCCAGGCGTCGAGCGTGCTCTGCTGCAGCGCGCGCCCGTAGCTGAAGGACAGTTCCCAGGGAAGGTCGCCGAGGCGGTTCATGAGCGAGAGGTGCAGCGTCGCATCGGTCTCGCTCTGGCCGCCGGAGAGGAAGGCGATGCCGGGCACGGCGCCCGGCACGCGCCGGCGCAGGCAGCGGATGGTCGCCTCGGCGACCTGCTGCGGTCCGGCCTGCTTCGCGCACTTCTTGCCGGCAATGACCATGTTCGGCTTCAGGACCATGCCCTCGAGGCGCACGCGGTGCAGGAACAGCGCGTCGAACACGGTCTCGAGCGCCGCGTCGGTCACTTCCTCGCAGCGCTCGATCGAGTGGTCGCCGTCCATCAGCACTTCGGGCTCGACGATCGGCACGATCGTCGCTTCCTGGCAGAGCGCCGCGTAGCGCGCGAGCGCCTCGGCGTTCGCGGCGAGGCAGGCCGTCGTCGGGATGCCGGCGCCGATGTCGATGACGGCGCGCCACTTCGCGAAGCGCGCGCCCAGCCCGCGGTACTCCGCGAGGCGCTCGCGCAGGCCGTCGAGCCCCTCGGTGACCGTCTCGCCCGGAAAGCCCGCGAGCGGCTTGGCGCCGGCGTCCACCTTGATGCCCGGCAGGATGCCGCGTTCGGCGAGCAGCTGCGGGAACGGCTTGCCGTCCGCGGCCTGCTGGCGGAGGGTTTCGTCGTAGAGGATCACGCCCGAGATGTACTTCTCGGCATCCGGTGCGGTGAACAGGAGCTCGCGGTAGGCACGGCGGCTCTCGAAAGAGGATTCCAGGCCGATCTTGTCGAAGCGCTTCTTGATGGTCCCCGTCGACTCGTCAGCCGCGAGGATGCCCTTGCCTTGCGCCACCATCGCCGCGGCGTTGGTGTCCAGTTCCTTGATGTCCATCTGATCGAGACCCTCCGATTTCCGGGCGCGCAGGATACCAGTTGGGCGCCCCGACCCCCTACCGCCCGCCTGTTAATAGTACTAAAATTGTACTGTTTAATCCCAGGCACCCGGAGGGGCAGCCATGCTGCGCATCAGCCGCCTGACCGACTACGCGACCGTGATCCTGGCGAGCCTCGCGGGCGGCAGCCTCGCGAGCGCCGCGGAGATCGCGGAACGCACGCACATCGGCCTGCCGACCGTCAGCAAGCTGCTCAAGGAACTGCAGCATGCGGGCCTCGTGCTCTCCGTGCGCGGCGCGCGCGGCGGCTACCAGCTCGCCCGGCCGGCGGCATCGATCAATGCCGCGGAGATCATCGACGCGGTCGAGGGCCCGGTCGCGCTGACGGAGTGCGCCGGCGGCGCCGGCAATTGCGGCATCGAGTCGACCTGCCTCGTCGGCAATGGCTGGCAGCGCATCAGCCGCGCCATCCGCCGCGCACTCGTGGACGTGAGCCTCGAGGAGCTGGTGCGCCGCGACACGGCGTTCGGCGCGCCGGACGCCCTGCGCATCGACGCGCCGTCGCGCGCGCCGGCCCGGGGCTGACCGGGCTTCCCATGTCCGCGAAGCAGCCCGAACTCGAGTCGCTGGTCGCGCGCAAGTACCGCCACGGCTTCGTGACGGACATCGCGAGCGACACGGTCGCGCCCGGTCTCGACGAGGACGTCATTCGCCTGATCTCGGCCAAGAAGGGCGAGCCCGCCTTCATGCTCGACTGGCGCCTGAAGGCCTATCGCCGGTGGCTGAAGATGACGCCCCCGACCTGGGCCCACGTCCACTACCCGCCCATCGACTTCCAGTCGATTTCGTACTACTCGGCGCCGAAACAGCGCGGGGACGGGCCGAAGTCGCTCGCGGACGTCGACCCGAAGCTGCTCGAGACCTACGACAAGCTCGGGATCCCGCTGCACGAGCGGGCCCGTCTCGCGGGCGTCGCGGTCGACGCCGTGTTCGACAGCGTCTCGGTCGCGACCACGTTCAAGGAGCGCCTCACCGAGGCCGGCGTGATCTTCTGTCCGTTCTCCGAGGCCGTCCAGAAGCACCCCGCGCTCATCGAGCGCTACCTCGGCACCGTCGTGCCGGTCGGCGACAACTTCTACGCCGCGCTCAATTCCGCGGTCTTCACCGACGGCTCGTTCGTGTACGTGCCGAAGGGCGTGCGCTGCCCGATGGAGCTCTCGACGTATTTCCGCATCAACGCCGCGAAGACCGGCCAGTTCGAGCGCACGCTGATCGTCGCCGACGACGGCTCGCACGTCTCCTATCTCGAAGGCTGCACCGCCCCGCAGCGCGACGAGAACCAGCTGCACGCGGCCGTCGTGGAGCTCGTGGCGCTGGACGGCGCCGAGATCAAGTACTCGACGGTGCAGAACTGGTACCCGGGCGACGAGAACGGCATCGGCGGCATCTACAACTTCGTCACCAAGCGCGGCGACTGCCGCGGCCGCAACTCGAAGATCTCGTGGACGCAGGTCGAGACCGGCTCGGCGATCACCTGGAAGTACCCGAGCTGCATCCTGCGCGGCGACGGCTCGGTCGGCGAGTTCTACTCGGTCGCGCTCGCCAACCACCGCCAGCAGGCCGACACCGGCACCAAGATGATCCACATGGGCAGGAACACCAGCTCCACGATCATCTCCAAGGGCATCTCGGCGGGCCACGGGCAGAACGCGTATCGGGGTCTGGTCAAGGTCCTGCCCGGCGCCGACGGCGCGCGCAACCACACCCAGTGCGACTCGCTCCTGATGGGGCCGGATTGCGGCGCGCACACCTTCCCGTACATCGAGGTGAAGAACCCGACGGCCGTCATCGAGCACGAGGCGACGACCTCCAGGATCTCTGACGACCAGCTTTTCTACTGCCTGCAGCGCGGCATCTCGGCCGAGGACGCAGTCAACATGATCGTGAACGGCTTCTGCCGGCAGGTGTTCCGCGAGCTGCCCATGGAGTTCGCGGTGGAAGCGCAGAACCTGCTCGCGGTGAGCCTCGAAGGAGCGGTCGGATGAGCGATGACGGGCGGATGATCCTCGACGTGCGCGACCTCCACGTCCGGGCCGGCGAGCGGCCGATCCTCGACGGGCTGTCGCTCTCGGTGCGCGCGGGCGAGGTGCACGCGATCATGGGACCGAACGGCTCGGGCAAGAGCACGCTCACCGGCGTGCTCGCCGGGCGGCCCGGCCTCGAAGTGACATCGGGAAGCGCCACCTACCTCGGCCGCGACCTGCTGGCGATGCCGCCCGAGGAACGCGCGCGCGAGGGACTGTTCCTCGCCTTCCAGTACCCGGTCGAGATTCCGGGCGTCAACAACGTCTACCTGCTGAAGGCCGCGCTGAACGCCAAGCGCCGGCACCAGGGCCTGCCGGAGCTCGATGCCTTCGAGTTCCTCGGCCTCGTCAAGGCAAAGCTCGCCGCCATGCGCATGGACGAGAGCCTGCTGAACCGCGGCGTCAACGAGGGTTTCTCCGGCGGCGAGAAGAAGCGCAACGAGATCCTGCAGATGAGCATGCTCGAGCCGACGCTCGCCCTGCTCGACGAGACCGACTCGGGGCTCGACATCGATGCGCTGAAGGTCGTCGCAGACGGCGTCAACGCGCTGCGCTCGCCCGACCGCGCCCTGGTGCTGGTGACGCACTACCAGCGCCTGCTCGACTACGTGGTCCCGGACCGCGTGCACGTGCTGGCGCGCGGCCGGATCGTCCGCAGCGGCGGTCGCGAGCTCGCGCTCGAGCTGGAGCGTCGCGGCTACGACTGGCTGCGCGAGGGAACCGCGGCCGCATGAGCGCTGCCACGCCCATCGAACGCATCGCCGCGGCGCAGGCGCGGTTCGCGCCGGCCGGCGGGCCCGCCTGGTCGCGGCGCCGCAGCCGGGCGCTCGACGTGCTCGCTGCGCGCGGCCTGCCCGACCGGCGCGACGAGAACTGGAAGTACCTCGACCATGCGCGCATCGCCGAGCACGCATTCGAAGTCGCCCCGCGCGCGCCCGGTCGACGCCGCCGCGCTCGAGTCCCGGATCCTCGCGATCCCGGGGGCGCTGCGCGTGGTCCTCGCGGACGGCCGATTCCAGCCCGCGCTGTCCGCGGCCACGTTGCCGCCGGGACTCGAGGTCGTCGACCTCGGTGCGCTCATCGAGCGCGATCCCGAGGCGGCGCTTGCGCTCCTGCGCACGCCCGGCGACGACGCCGACGACCGCTATGCGCTGCTCGCCGAGGCCCAGGCCGCCGGCGGCGTCGTCCTGCGCGTCGCCGCGGATTGCGACCTCGCCGCTCCGGTGCATGTCGTGCACGTCGCGACGGCGGCGATGCCTGCCGTGCACCAGGCCCGCATGGTCGTCCAGGCGGGCAGCCGCTCGCGCTCCACGATCGTCGAGCAGTTCGTCGCGCTCGGCGAGGCGGCCGTCGCTCGGCAACCTGGCAGCCGAGGTCGAGATCGGCGAACACGCGGAACTGACGCACCTGCGCCTGCACCAGCATTCGGCGGCCGCCGCCCAGGTCGAGACCTTCGTCGTTCGCCAGTCTGCGGGCAGCCGTTATTCGCAGCACCTGCTGGCGCTCGGCGGACGGCTGCTGCGTTCGAACCTGCGTCTCGCGCTCGAGGGCCGCAATGCCGAGTGCCGCCTCGACGGGCTGTTCCTCGCCGACGGCGACCGCCAGGTCGACCTGCTCACCCACGTCGACCCACCACGGCGCCGCAACGGTCACCGCCCAGGACTACCGCGGCATCGCCACCGGGCGCGGGCGCGGCGCGCTCAACGGCCGGATCACGGTCCTGCCGGCGGCGCGCGGCGCAAATGCGAGCCAGTCGAGCCGGAACCTGCTGCTGACCCCGCTGGCGGAGATCAACGCGCGCCCGCAGCTCGAGATCCTCGTGGACGACGTGCAGTGCCGCCACGGCGCGACGATCGGCACCCTCGATGACGCCCAGCTGTTCTACCTCGTCTCGCGCGGGCTCGATCCCGACGCGGCGCGCGCGCTGCTCACCTTCGCTTTCTGCCAGGACCTGGTCGGCCGCCTGCCGGTCACGGCCGTCCGGGCCGCGGCACAGTCGCTGGTCGCCGCAGCCCTGCCGCAGAACGAGTTGATCCAGGTGACCGGCTGATGGCCGCCGCACGCGAAGCTGCCCTGCCGTTCGACGTCGAGCGCATCCGCGCGGACTTTCCCGTGCTCGCCCGCCGCATCAACGGCCACGCCCTCGCCTATCTCGACAATGCGGCGTCCTCCCAGCAGCCCGCCGCGGTGATCGACGCGGTGGCCGGGTACGCCCGCGCGCACCATGCCAACGTGCACCGCGGCGTGCACACGCTGTCGCAGGAGGCGACCGCGCTCTACGAGGGTGCGCGCGAGAAGGTGCGGCGCTTCGTGAACGCCGCCTCCGTCGCCGAGATCGTGTTCGTGCGCGGGACGACCGAGGCGATCAACCTCGTCGCGCAGTCCCATGGCCGCGCGCGGCTCGCGGCGGGCGACGAGATCGTCGTCTCGCAGCTCGAGCACCACTCGAACATCGTGCCCTGGCAGCTCCTCGCGGCACAGACCGGCGCGAAGATCCGCGTCGCGCCGATCGACCGGCAGGGCGTCGTCGACTTCGACGCCTATCTGCGGCTGCTCGGCCCGCGCACGCGCATCGTCGCGCTCGCGCACGTCTCGAACGCGCTCGGCACCGTGCTGCCGATCGCCCGGTTCGTCGCCGCGGCCCGCGAGCGCGGAATCGTCTACCGTGGTGGACGGCGCGCAGGCCGTGCCGCACCTGCCGGTGGACGTGCAGGCGATCGGCTGCGACTTCTACGCGTTCTCGGCGCACAAGATGTACGGGCCGACCGGGATCGGCGTGCTGTACGCGCGCGAGGCCCTGCTCGCCGCGATGCCGCCCTGGCAGGGCGGCGGCGACATGATCCTCACGGTGTCGTTCGAGGGCTCGACCTGGAACGACCTGCCGTACCGCTTCGAGGCCGGCACGCCGAACATCGGCGGCGCCGTCGGCCTCGGCGCGGCGATCGACTACCTCGGCCTGCGTCGGCCAGGCGCGTGTCGCCGCCCACGAGCGGGACCTGCACGACTACGCGACCGCGAGGCTCTCCGCAATCCCCGGGCTCACGCTGGTCGGCACGGCGCCGGCCAAGTGCAGCCTCGTCTCGTTCACGGTCGAGGGCGTGCACCCGCACGACCTCGGCACGGTGCTCGACGCGCACGGCATCGCGGTGCGCACGGGCCATCACTGCGCGATGCCGGTGATGGAGTTCTTCGGCGTGCCGGCGACGACGCGCGCGTCGTTCGGCCTCTACAACACGCGCGGGGAGATCGACGCCCTGCACGACGCCCTCCATGGACGCCATCCGGATGCTGCGCTGATGGACCTCGCCGATCTCTACCGCGACGTGATCGTCGATCACAACCGCAGCCCGCGAAACCGCGGCCGCCTGCCGGACGCCGGCCGCCACGCCGAAGGCAACAACCCGCTGTGCGGCGACCGCCTGCATCTCGACGTCGACCTGGCCGGCGACCTGATCCGCGACCTGCGCTTCGAATGCAGCGGCTGCGCGATCTCGACCGCTTCCGCCTCGCTCATGAGCGAAGCCGTCAAGGGCAAGACGCGCGCCGAGGCCGCGGAGACTGTTCGGCGAAGTGCACGGCATGCTGACCGGCAAGGTCACCGACGCAGCGCAGCTCGGCAAGCTGGCCGCGCTCGCGGGCGTGCGCGAGTTCCCGGCGCGGGTCAAGTGCGCGAGCCTCGCCTGGCACACGCTGAATGCGGCGCTCGCGGGCGACGGCGCGCCCGGTCACGACGGAGTGAGGCATGCGGCGCCCGGGACACGAGCCGGTGGTCGTCAACCGCGACGTGCGCGCCGTCATCGTGCCGGCAGGCGTCGAGGTCAAGCTTCGTCCCGGCACGGTCGGCCACATCACGCAGGCGCTCGGCGGCAGCTACACGATCTACGTCGAGGGCAACCTGTTCCGGATCGCGGGCGTCGACGGCGATGCGATCGGCAAGGAGCCGATCCAGCCGCCTGCACTGCCGGCAGGCGCCTCGGACGAGGACGTGAACCGCGTGGTCTGGGACCAGCTGCGCACCTGCTTCGACCCGGAGATCCCGATCAACATCGTCGATCTCGGCCTCGTCTACGAATGCAACGTCACCGCGAATGACGAGGGAACGCGCGACGTCGCCGTGAAGATGACGCTCACCGCGCCCGGCTGCGGCATGGGCGAGGTCCTGGTCGCCGATGTGCGCGACAAGCTGAAGCTGATCCCGACGATCCGCAACGCCGACGTCGAACTCGTCTTCGACCCGCCGTGGAACCAGGCGATGATGTCGGAAGCAGCGCGGTTGCAGACCGGGATGATGTAACGACGGCGGGCGACGCCTCGGGACCCCTTCATCGTCGCGTCGAGGCGCGCCATCCTGCGCGACGATCGAAGGGTCAGCGTCCCCTCCGTCCGACGTTCAGCTCTCCCCGAGCGACAGCAGCGTCGCGTTGCCGCCGACGGCGGCCGTGTTGATCGTGACGGTCTGCTCGGTGGCGAAGCGCGGCAGGTAGTGCGGGCCGCCGGCCTTCGGGCCGGTGCCCGAGAGCCCGCAGCCGCCGAACGGCTGCACGCCGACCACGGCGCCGATCATGTTGCGGTTCACGTAGACGTTGCCGACGCGCGCGCGCGCGGCGATCCGCCGCGCGAGCCCGTCGATGCGCGTGTGCACGCCGAGCGTGAGCCCGTAGCCGCTCGCGTTGATCTGCGTCCACGACGTCCTCGACGCGCGAGCCCGGGAAGCGCACGACGTGCAGGACGGGCCCGAAGACCTCGCGCTCGAGACGCGCGAGCCCGTCGATCTCGACCGCGAGCGGCGCGAACCAGTGCCCGCGCGGCAGCCCGGCCGGCAGCCGCGCGCGATGCTGCCACGGCGCGCCGGCCACGATCGACTGCGCATGCGCCTCGAGCGTCGCCAGCGCTTCCTCGTCGATGACCGGTCCGACGTCGGTCGACAGCAGCGCCGGGTCGCCGATCGCGAGCGTGTCCATGACCCCCGCGAGCAGCTCCAGCACCCGCGGCGCGATGTCCTCCTGCACGAACAGCACGCGCAGCGCCGAGCAGCGCTGGCCCGCGGCGTTGAAGGCCGACGTCACGGCGTCGTTCACGACCTGCTCGGGCAGCGCGGAGCTGTCGACCAGCATCGCGTTCTGGCCGCCGGTCTCGGCGATCAGCGCCGGCAGCGGCCCGTCGTGCGCGGCGAGCGAGCGGTTGATCAGGCGCGCCGTCTCGGTCGAGCCCGTGAAGGCGACGCCCGCGACGCGCGGATCGCCGGTCAGCGCCGGGCCGATCCGCGAACCGCGACCGGGCACGAGGTGCAGCACGTCGCCGGGGATGCCGCTGGCGTGCAGCAGGCGCACCATCTCGGCCGCGATCAGCGGCGTCTGCTCCGCCGGTTTCGCGATCACGGTGTTGCCGGCGGCGAGCGCCGCCGACACCTGGCCGGTGAAGATCGCGAGCGGGAAATTCCAGGGGCTGATGCAGGCGAACACGCCGCGGCCGCGCAGGCTGAGGCGGTTCGACTCGCCGGTCGGGCCCGGCATCGGCAGCCCGCGGCCGAACGCCTCCTCGGCGCGCGCCGCGTAGTAGCGCAGGAAGTCGACGGCCTCGCGCACCTCGGCGATCGAGTCGGGCACGGTCTTGCCGGCCTCGGCGACGCACAGCCCGACGAAGCGGCGCCGTCTCGCGCTCGAGCCGGTCGGCCGCGTCGCGCAGCATGCGCGCGCGCGTCGCGGCCGGCACGCGGTCCCATTCCGGCTGGGCAGCGGCCGCGAGTTCGATCGCGCGCGCCGCGAGCGCGGCATCGGCGTCCGCCGCCTCGCCGATGACGCGCCCGAGGTCGGACGGCGAGCGGCACTCGCGGCGCTCGCCGTCCTGCTCCTCGCCGCCGACGATCGGCCGCGCGACGCAGCGGCTTCGCGAGCGCCGCGCGGCAGGCGCCCGCCAGGCGGCGCTGCTCCTCGCCGTCCGCGAGGTTGATGCCGGCGGAGTTTGCACGCTCGGCGCCGAACAGCCCGCGCGGCAGCGGGATGCGCGGGTGCGGACCGCTACCGGCGCGCTCGACGTCCGCGACCGGGTCGCCGACCACGTCCTCGACCGGCAGCGACTCGTCGACGATGCGGTTCACGAACGACGTGTTCGCGCCGTTCTCGAGCAGCCGCCGCACGAGGTACGGCAGCAGCTCCTCGTGCGAGCCGACCGGCGCGTAGACGCGGCAGGGCAAGGCGCGGCCCGCCGGATCGGTCAGCTCCGTGTAGAGCTCCTCGCCCATCCCGTGCAGGCGCTGGAACTCGAACTCCCGCCCGCGACTGCGCGCGAGATGGATGATCGCGGCCGCCGTGTGCGCGTTGTGCGTCGCGAACTGCGGATAGACCCGGCGCGTGCCCGTCGAGCAGGATGCGCGCGCAGGCGAGATAGGCGACGTCCGTGTTCGCCTTGCGCGTGTAGACCGGGTAGCCCGGCAGGCCGCGTTCCTGCGCGCGCTTGATCTCGCTGTCCCAGTAAGCGCCCTTGACCAGGCGCAGGTTCAGCACGCGCCCGGCGGCATCGGCCCGCTGCTGCAGGTAGCGGATCACGTCCGGCGCGCGCTTCGAATACGCCTGCACGGCGAGCCCGAGGCCGTCCCAGCCGGCGAGCGCGGGCGCATCCAGCAGCCGGTCGATGAGTCGCAGCGACAGCTCGAGCCGGTCCGCCTCCTCGGCGTCGACCGTCATCGCGATGCCGGCCTGGCGCGCCGTGAGCGCGAGCGACTCGAGCCTCGGGCCGAGCTCCGCCAGCACCTGGCCCTGCCGGCCGTATTCGTAGCGCGGGTGCAGCGCCGAGAGCTTGACCGAGACGCTCGGCCAGCTCGCGGGCGGGCTGCCCGCGCGCACCGAGCGGCCGACCGCCTCGATCGCGGCGCGGTAGGACTCGCAGGTAGCGCAGCGCATCCGGCTCCGTGAGCGCCGACTCGCCGAGCATGTCGTAGGTGTGCCGGTAGCGCTCGCCCTCCTCGGAGGCGGCGCGCTCGAGCGCCTCGCCGATGTCGCGGCCCATCACGAACTGGCGGCCCATGATGCGCATCGCCTGGCGGAAAGCCGTGCGCACGACCGGTTCGCCGAGGCGCGCGACCAGGCGGCGCAGGAAGGACGCGGGGTCGCGGATCTCGATCTCCGAATCGCGCACCAGCTTGCCGGTCAGCATCAGGCCCCAGGTCGAGGCGTTCACGAACAGCGAATCGGCCGCGCCGAGGTGGTCGGACCACTGCCCGATCGCGATCTTGTCCGCGATCAGGCGATCCGCGGTGTCGGCGTCCGGGATGCGCAGCAGCGCCTCGGCGAGGCACATGAGGACCACGCCCTCCTGCGAGGCGAGGCCGTACTGCTGCAGGAAGGATTCGATCCCGGTCTTGCCTTCGCGCCGGCCGCGTGCGGCGGCGACGAGCGCCATCGCGTCCTGGCGGATCGCCTCGCGATCGGCGGCCGGAAGCTGCGCCAGCGCGAGCAGCTCCGACACGACCGTTTTCTCGTCGGCGAGGAAGCGCGGGTTGATCGCCCGCCCCGGGGCGGACTCGAATTCGGCGTCGTCCGGGCGCAGGAAGCGCGGGGTGCGTCGGTCTTGCATCCGGGGATTCTAGCGTCAGCGCGCGGCCGGCGGCCCGCCGCCAGGCGACATAGTCGGCAACGATCCGGTCGTGGTCCGCGACCAGCGGCGGCGCGGCTTCCGGATCGGTCACGATGATGCCGGCTGCGTCGTCGCCGGCGACGGGCTCGCCGCGGGCCGTCGCGACGTAGACGATGGCAACGGTGTGGCCGCGCGGATCACGCGCGGGATCCGAATACACGCCGAGCAACGCGACCAGCCTCACGTCGAGGCCCGTCTCCTCGCGCGCTTCGCGCACCGCGGCATGCTCGACCGTCTCGCCGATGTCCACGAAGCCGCCCGGCAGGGCATGGCCAAGCGGCGGATGGGCGCGCCGGATGACCACGATCGGACGACCCGGGCGGTCCTCGAGCTCGATGACGATGTCCGCCGCGATTTCCGGCGTGCGTGGACGCGGCATCAGGCGACCGGGACCGCGGGTCGCGCCAGGTAGGCCCGGATCAGGCGCCGCCCGAGATAGAGCAGCGGGATCAGCGCGATGGCCATCGCCATCTTGTAGGCGTAATTGACCGTGCCGACGGCGAGGAACAGCGGGATCGACCACTGCTGCGGTCCCAGCACGAATGCGATGTAGAGCACGATGAAGCTGTCGACCAGCTGCGAGACGGCCGTCGAGCCCGTCGCCCGCAGCCACACCCAGCGATCGCCGGTCAGCGGCACGGATGCGCTGGAAAACGGTCACGTCGATCATCTGCCCGACCAGGAACGCGGTGACCGACCCGCCGATGGTCCACAGGCCCTGGCCGAAGATGTTCGCGAACGCGGCCTGCATGTCGGGCACGCCCCGCTCCGCCCCGACCGTGACCCACCAGCCGGCGGGCTCGAGCCCGATCGCCAGGTAGGCAAACAGGAAGGCATAGACGATGAAGGCGACGGCGAGCCAGGAGATGAGGCGCACGCCGCGCACGCCGAAATGCTCGTTGATGACGTCGGTCATGATGAACACGACCGGCCACAGCATCACGCCGGCCGTGAACGACAGGGAACCGCTCTGGCCGAACAGCCGCCAGTCGAACGGCTCGACGCCGAGCGTGTCCTCCAGCGCGAAGATCTTGACGCCGACGAACTCCGCGATCAGCGCGTTCGTGACGAAGAGCCCGGCGAGGGCGATGAACAGGCGCGCCTCGCGCGATTCAATGACGGCGGCCGACGGGCGTGCCACCCCCGTACTCGCGCGCCCGGCCTCGTCTGCTCGCGCCATGCGTCCTCCCGGCGCCGATTATACTGGCTGGCATGGACCAGGCCCTGCTCGACCGGCTCGAATCGCAGACCGCGGAGCTCGCACGCACGGGCCTGTTCAAGCGCGAGCGCATCATCGCATCGCCGCAGGATGCGGTGATCCGCCTCGAGGACGGCCGCGAGGTCATCAACCTCTGCGCCAACAACTACCTCGGCCTCGCCGACCATCCGGCGGTCGTCGCCGCGGCCCACGCCGCGCTCGACCGCTACGGCTACGGCATGGCCTCGGTGCGCTTCATCTGCGGCACGCAGACCGTGCACCGCGAGCTCGAGCGGCGACTGTCGGCCTTTCTCGGCACCGAGGACACGATCCTCTACTCCTCGTGCTTCGATGCCAACGGCGGCCTGTTCGAGACGATCACGGACGAGCAGGACGCGATCATCTCGGACGCGCTCAATCACGCGAGCATCATCGACGGCATCCGGCTCTCGAAGGCGAAGCGCCTGCGCTACGACAACGCCGACCTCGGCCAGCTCGAGGCGCGGCTCGTCGAGGCCGCGGGGGCCCGCACGCGGCTCGTGGTGACCGACGGCGTGTTCTCGATGGACGGCGTGATCGCCCCGCTCCAGGGCATCTGCGACCTCGCCGCGCGCCACGGTGCGACGGTCGTGGTCGACGACTCGCATGCCACCGGGTTCATGGGCGCCGGCGGGCGCGGAACGCACGAGCATTGCGGCGTCATGGGCCGTGTGGACGTGCTGACCGGGACGCTCGGCAAGGCGCTCGGCGGCGCAAGCGGCGGCTACGTGTCCGGCCGCGCGGCCATCATCGGCTGGCTGCGCCAGCGCTCGCGGCCTTACCTCTTCTCGAACACCATCGCGCCGGTGGTCGCGGCGACGACGCTCGCCGTGCTCGACCTGCTCGAATCGGATCCCGCCCCGCGCAGGCAGCTCGCACAGAACGCGGCCTGGTTCCGCGCGCGGCTGGCGGCCGAGGGCTTCCGGCTCGTGCCCGGCGAGCACCCGATCATCCCGGTGATGCTGGGCGACGCCGCGCTCGCAGGGCGCATGGCAGACCGGCTGCTGGAACTCGGGGTGTACGCCATCGGCTTTTCCTACCCGGTCGTGCCGATGGGCAAGGCCCGCATCCGCACGCAGATGTGCGCGGGACACACACGGGCGATGCTGGAGACCGCGGCAGCGGCCTTCGCGCAGGCCGGCCGCGACCTCGGAGTCATCGGCAAGTGAGGAATCCATGAAGGCATTGATCAAGTCGCGCCGGGAGCCCGGCATCTGGATCGGCGAGCTGCCGAAGCCCGAGCCCGGCCCCAACGACGTGCTGATCCGCATGCGCAAGACGGCCATCTGCGGCACCGACATCCACATCTGGCAGTGGGATGCCTGGGCGCAGCGGACGATCCCGGTTCCGATGCAGGTCGGCCACGAGTACTGCGGCGAGATCGTCGCGCTCGGCAGCGAAGTGCGCGGCCTCGCGGTCGGCGACCGGGTTTCGGGCGAGGGCCACATCACCTGCGGTCACTGCCGCAACTGCCGCGCCGGCCGCCGGCACCTGTGCCGCAATACGCAAGGCGTCGGCGTCAACCGGCCCGGCTGCTTCGCGGAGTTCATGGTGCTGCCCGCCGCCAACGTGTTCCGCCTGCCGGCCGGCATCACCGACGAGATCGCCTCGATCCTCGATCCGCTCGGCAATGCGACCCACGCGGCGCTGTCCTTCAACATGGTCGGCGAGGACGTGCTGATCACCGGCGCGGGACCGATCGGCATCATGGCGGTCGCGATCGCGCGCTTCATCGGCGCCCGGCACGTGGTGATCACGGACGTCAACGACTACCGCCTCGACCTCGCCCGCCGCATGGGCGCCACGCGCGCGCTGAACGTGAAGAACGAGAGCATCGACGACGCGATGAAGTCGCTCGGCATGGAGGAAGGCTTCGACGTCGGCCTCGAGATGTCGGGCAATGCCTCGGCGTTCCGCGACATGCTGCGCGTGATGCACCACGGCGGCAGCATCGCGATGCTCGGCATTCCGCCCGGCGAGGTCGCGATCGACTGGAACCAGGTGATCTTCAAGGGTCTCGTCGTCAAGGGCATCTACGGCCGCGAGATGTTCGAGACCTGGTACAAGATGGCGGCGATGCTGCAGAGCGGGCTCGACGTCAGCGGCGTCATCACGCACCGCTTCCCGGCTTCCGAGTACGACCGCGCCTTCGAGACCATGGGCGGCGGGCAGTCGGGCAAGGTGATCCTGGACTGGGCCGCTTAGGGAATTGAAGGGGTCGCACCCCTTCATATTCGTGACTCGGCTCGCCAGGGAATCATGACCGCAACTTGAATATGAAGGGGTGCGACCCCTTCAATTCCCTGCGCCTCACTCCACCCGGCAGGAACAGAGATAGAGCGGCCGCCCCTCGGCGGCGAGCGCCAGCAGCGCCCGCGCGCGCTCGAGCGCGAAGCCCAGCCGCGGCAGCGAGTGACCGCGGGGCGCCACGGCGTCGACCAGCCAGGCGACCCCGCCGCGCAGGCGCAGGACGAGCGAGTCACGCCAGGACATCTCCTGCTCCATCCAGCGCACGTCGTAGTCCTCTTCGAGGCCCGCGAGCTCGGCCGCCTTCGCGATCGCGTCGTCGATGCCGCCGAGTTCGTCGACGATGCCGGCCGCTTTCGCGTCCGCTCCCGTCCAGACGCGGCCCTGGGCGAGGCTGTCGATCTCCTCGGGCCGGCGCTTGCGCGCGGTGGCGACGCGCTCCACGAACAGGCGATAGTGGCGCTCGACCGAAGCCTGCAGGATCTCCTTCGCGTCCGGCCCGAGCCCGCGCTCGAGGTCCATCTGTCCCGAGAGCCGCGTGGTCCCGAAGCCGTCGTTCGTGATGCCGACCTTGCCGAGCGTTCCCTGGAAGGTGGGGATCACGGCGAACACGCCGATCGATCCGGTGATGGTCGTCGGCGCGGCGTAGATGCGATCCGCATCCATGGCGATGTAGTAGCCGCCTGAAGCGGCGACCGTGCTCATCGACGCGACCACGGGCTTGCCGGCAGCCTTCAGTTCCGCGATTTCGCGCCGGATCACCTCGGAAGCCATGATGCTGCCGCCCGGGCTGTCGACGCGCAGCACGACGGCAGCAAGGTCATCGTCTTCGCGCGCCTCGCGCAGCACCTTGGCGAGCGAGTCGCCGCCCACGAGGCCGGCCGCGTGCTCGCCGTCCAGGATCTCGCCCGAGGCGACGACGACGGCGACGGCCTTGTCGTCGAACTTGCGCAGGCTGCGCTCCGAGCGCACATAGGGCAGGTAGCCGCGCCAGTCGACCGCCGAATAGCCGCTCGCCTCGTCCTCACCGGCCACTTCCGCGACGATCGCCTCGAACTCGTGGCGGGTCTTCAGCCCGTCCACCAGCCCGCGCGCGAGCGCGTACTGCGCGAGGTCCCCGCCAGTCGCACGGACGCCGGCGGCGGCTTCGTCCGCGTAGGCCTGGATCAGTCCGGGCTCGAGGTTGCGGGCCGCGCCGACGTCGGTCTTGTAGGCGTCCCAGAGCGCGCCGACCCAGACACGCGCGTTCTCGCGGTCCTGCTCCGACATGTCGGTGCGCGTCCACTCGTCCGGCGCCGACTTGTGGCTGCCGGCCTTGAAGACGTTGATCGTCCACGGCGAGCTTGTCGAGCGTGCCGCGGAAATAGGTGCGGAAATAGCCGAAACCCTCGAGCAGGACGTGGCCCATCGGGTCGAGGTAGACCTCGTCCGCCTGCGCGGCGAGGAAATACTGGCGCTGGGAATAGGACTCGGCGAACGCGTAGACCTTCTTGCCGCTCTCGCGGAACCAGCGGATCGACTGCGCGAGGTCCTGGAGCATCGGCAGACCGGCGCCCTCGAGGCCCTCGAGGTCGAGCACGAGGGCCTGGATGCGGTCGTCGTCGCGCGCCTCGTCGACGACGTCGACGAGGTCACGCAGTCGCGACTCTGCCATGTCCCTCGCCGGTTGCGCGCGACAGGGCGCGCTCGAGCGGGTCGCCTGAAAGTTCCTCGACCAGCACGCCCTCGGGCGCGAGCACGAGCGCCGCGCGCTCGGGCACGTAGGGGAGTTCGGTCTGCGCGGCTGCGAACAGCAGCCCGAACAGCACCAGCAGCAGGATGAGGTGCAGGACCTTGCGCAGGCCGTCGAGGGCAAGCCAGATGCCCTTGACGACGGACCAGAGCGCGTTGGCCACCTGCATCCGTCCTCAGCCTCCCAGCTTTTCCTCGATGCGGGCAGACTTGCCGGACCGATCGCGCAGGTAGTAGAGCTTCGCGCGACGGACCTTGCCGCGGCGCTTGACCTCGATTTCCGCGATCGACGGGCTGTGCGTCTGGAAAACGCGCTCGACGCCCTCGCCGTGCGACACCTTGCGCACGGTGAACGAGCTGTTGTGGCCGCGGTTGCGGCAGGCGATCACGACGCCCTCGTAGGCCTGCATGCGCTCGCGGTCGCCTTCGCGCACCTTGACCTGCACGATGACGGTATCGCCGGGCCCGAACTCGGGCAGCTTGCGCTTCAGCAAGCGCGACTCAAGATCCTGCATCACTTTGTTCATCATCAACTCCTTCAACGCGGCGGCTCGATGCCGGCCGCGACGCAATATTCTTCCAGCAGCGCCCGCTCGTCGCCCGATAGCCGCCGGCGCTCGAGCAGGTCCGGCCGCTTCTGCCAGGTGCGGCCCAGCGCCTGCATCAGCCGCCAGCGCCGGATCGCGGCGTGGTTGCCGCCCAGCAGCACCGGTGGCACCGGCCGTCCCTCCCACACCTCCGGCCGCGTGTACTGCGGCCAGTCGAGCAGGCCATCGCCGAACGAGTCCTCGGCGGCGGATGCTTCGTCGCCGAGCACGCCCGGCAGCAGCCTCGCAACCGCGTCGATCACGACCAGCGCCGGCAGCTCGCCGCCGGAAAGCACATAGTCGCCGATCGACAGTTCCTCGTCGATCAGGGCATCCGACGCCCGCTGGTCGATGCCCTCGTACCGTCCCGCCACCAGCCCGAAGCCGGCGAGCCCCGCGAGCCGTCGCGCGGCGGCCTGGTCGAATGGCAGGCCGTGCGCGGCGAGCCCGATCACCGGCGCCCCGGGCGGCAGCCGTGCCGCGCGCGGCGGCAATGGCCTTCGCCAGCGGCTCGGCCTTCAGCACCATGCCGGGCCCGCCCCCGAACGGACGGTCATCCACCGTCCGGTGCGCGTCCTCGGCGTGGCCGCGGGGATTCTCGAAGCCGACCTCGAGCCTGCCCGTCGCCACCGCCCGTCCCAGCACCCCGGCGGCGAGCCCCGCCTCTACCAGCGCGGGAAACAGCGTCACCACCTCGATCCGCATGGATCAGAACTCCGGGTCCCAGTCGACGGTGATCCGGCCTGCGGCCGCATCCACCCTGAGCAACTGTCCCGGCCCCACCGGCAGCCAGCGCTCGCGCTCTCCGACCACGACCATCACCGGGTTCGCCGGGAAGTCGAGGAATCGATCCACGCGACCGAGGTGCACGCCCTGAAGGTTACTGACCTCGTACCCCACCAGGTCCGCGCGGTAGTGTTCGCCCGGCGCCAGCGCCGGCAACTCCGACCGCTCGATCCAGAGCTCCGGCTTGCCGAGCGCGAGCGCCGCATCGCGGTCGTTCGACGCCCTCGAACCGCACGACCAGCCCCTTGCCGTGGATCCTGCCTTCCGCGGGCCGCAGTTCGCAGGCCGTGCCGTCCGGCCGCTCGGCCCGCCAGCGCGGGTATTCGAGCATCTGCTCCAGCGGCTCCGTAAACGACACGACCTTGACCCAGCCGCGCACGCCGAATGGCGGCCCCACGCGGCCCAGCACGATCCGTGTCACCGGAATCGCGCCACGTGCGTCGCCGCTCAGGCGGCCGCTTGCTTCCGCGCCGACGAGACCAGCGTGCGCACGCGATCGGACATCGTCGCGCCCTTGCCGGTCCAGTGCGCGATGCGCGTGAGGTTGAGCTCGAGCTTCTTGTCCTTGCCGCGCGCGACCGGGTTGAAGTAGCCCACCTGCTCGAGCACCGTGCCACCCTGCCGCTTGCGGCTGTCGGTGACGACGATGTGATAGAAGGGCGAGTTCCTGCCGCCGCGGCGCGTCAGTCGGATCGTGACCATCGATTGAGTTCCTCGCAGCCTCGCTGCGTCAGCAATGGGGCGTGCGGCCCCGTCAAAGAGCCGCGCATTCTACTCAAATCCCCCGTCGGATGAAAGGCTTAAGGGCGCGCTGCCGGTCGGCCTCAACGCGGCCCGCGACCGCCCGGAAACTGGCCGGACAGGCTGCGCATGAGCTTGCGGATGCCCCCGCCCTTCATCTTCTTCATGACTCTTTCCATCTGCATGAATTGCTTCAGGAGACGGTTCACTTCCTGGACGCCGACCCCCGCCCCGGCCGCGATCCGGCGCTTGCGGGAGGCGGCGATGATCGCCGGCCGGCGCCGTTCCCCGGGGGTCATGGAGTCGATGATCCCCACCTGGCGCCGGATGGACCCTTCGTCGACCTGGGCAAGCGCGCCCGGGGGCAGTGCCTGGCTGGGCAGCTTCGAGGCCAGGGCCTGGATGCCCCCCATGCGGCTGAACTCGGCGAGCTGCTCGCGCAGGTCAGTGAAGTCGAAGCCCTTGCCCTTCGTCAGCTTGTCCGCGAGCTTCGCCGACTTCTCGTGGTCGGCGTTCGCCTGCACCTGCTCGATGAGCGTCAGCACGTCGCCCATGCCGAGGATTCGCGAGGCGATGCGCTCGGGGTGGAAGGTTTCCAGCGCCTCGGTCTTTTCGCCGACGCCGATGAACAGGATCGGCTTGCCCGTCACCTGCCGCACCGAGAGCGCGGCGCCGCCACGGGCATCGCCGTCCGCTTTCGTGAGGATGACGCCCGTGAGGTCGAGCGCTTCGTTGAAGCTCTGTGCGGCCCGCACCGCGTCCTGGCCCGCCATGCTGTCGACCACGAACAGCCGCTCGGTCGCGCCGACCGCCGCGTCGATGGCACGCACCTCGTCCATCATCGCCGCGTCGACGTGCAGGCGGCCCGCGGTATCGACGATGACCACGTCGTGCTGGTGGCGCCTCGCATGCTCGACCGCCGAAGTGGCGATCTCGACCGGCCGGGCGTCCGGCGGCGGCTGGAAGTACTCCGCGCCGACCTGGCCTGCGAGGCGCTCGAGCTGCGTCATCGCGGCCGGCCGGTAAACGTCGGTGCTGGCGAGCAGCACCTTGCGGCGCTGCTTCTCGACGAGCTGGCGCGCGAGCTTCGCGGCGGTGGTCGTCTTGCCCGCGCCCTGCAGGCCCGCGAGCAGGATGACGACCGGCGGCGTCGCGTGCAGGTTCAGCCCGCGGCCAGGCTCGCCCATCACGCGCGTGAGTTCCTCGTGGATCACGCCGATGAACGCCTGGCCGGGCGTCAGGCTCTTCAGGACTTCGGTGCCGATGGCGCGCGCACGCGCGGCGTCCGTGAAGGATTTCACGACCGGCAGCGCGACGTCCGCCTCGAGCAGCGCCATGCGCACCTGGCGCAGGGTGTCGGCGATGTTTTCCTCGGTCAGGCGGCCGCGCCCGCGCAGCGAGTCGACGGCCTGTCCGAGGCGGTTACTCGAGCGTGTCGAACATCGGGCGGATTATAGGGCCCGGCGGCCGCGGTCCCTGCCCCTGTACAATGAGGGCGCGCGTCCCGGGAGCATTCGTACTTGAGCGGATTCCTCGTCGTCCTGCTCTACCTGGTGGCCGCGGCGGCCGCCCTGCACGCCGCGCGGCGCGAGACCCCGCGGGCCGCATTCCACGAGAGCGCCCTCTACCTCGCGGCTGCCGCGCTTGCCGCCCACGCGGCCTGGCTCGCAGACACGATCGGCCCGGGCGGGACCCTCTCGCTCGGCCTCGCCGACAGCGCCTCGCTGATGGGGCTCGCGATCGGCGCCGGCGGCCTGCTCGCGGTCTTTGCGCCGCGCTTTCGCACGGTGGCAGCCGCCTGTTTCGCCCTGGCCGCGCTGCTCGCAACCGGCACCGGCAGCCTCGCGCCGGCGCAGGACGTCGCGCGGGCGGGCTGGCCGCTGGCCATGCACGTGGTGCTCGCGATGGGATCGGCCGGCATGTTCGCGATCGCCGCCATCCTCGTCGTCCTGCTGGCGTTGCAGGACGCCGGCCTTCGCAGCGGGCGTACCGCCGGATGGCTGGCGACGCTCCCGCCGGTCGAGAGCCTCGAGCGCGCGCTGTTCTCGGTGATCACCGATCGGCACGTCCGCGCTCACGGTCGCCATCCTCGTCGGCCTGCTGTTCGTGACCGACCTCTTCGCGCAGCACCTGGTCCACAAGACGGTGCTGGCGATCGTCGCCTGGGCGATCTTCGCCTGCCTGCTGTTCGGTCGCTGGCGATTCGGCTGGCGCGGCCGCAAGGCGGCGCGCTACACGATCGCCGGCTTCGTGGTGCTCGCGATCGCCTACTTCGGCAGCAAGTTCGTGCTGGAGATCCTGCTCGGCCGGCAATGGGGCTGAGCCCCGTGTACTTCATCCTCGCGCTCGCGCTCGTCGCGCTCGCGGCCCTCATCGAGGCGGCGATGCCGGAGTTGCGTGCGCGGCGCGCGGCGCCCGCCTCGCTCGAGGAACCCTGGATCGAGAGCACTGCGCCGGCTGATGGCCGACGAGCCGCGGCGGACGCGGCTCGCGGCCGTCGTGCTGCGCGCGCTCGTGTTCATCGGGTTGTTTGCCTGCATCGCGCTCGCGCCGCCGACCGCGCGCACGGCGGTCGCAGTGGCCGCGGCGACCGGGCTCGCGCTGATCCTGCTGCTCGGAAGCCTCGGCTGGCTGCGCCGGGACGGCCTGGTCCGGCGCGCCGCCGCGGGCATCGTCGCCTGGCTCGTCGCACCGTGGTTCCTGCTGCTCCCGCGGCGCGATGACACCGAGGCAGCACTGCGCGACACCGGGGATTCGGTCGCCGACCTCGCCGACGCGCTGGTCGCCGAGTCCAGCGAGCGCCAGGGCATGGTCGAGGCGCTGCTCGGCCTCGAGCGACGCCGGGTCGAGGACGTCATGGTGCCGCGCAGCGAGATCGACGCCATCGACGTCGCCGCGCCCTGGGACGAGATCACCGGCCGGTCTGCGCGAGACCGCGCACACGCGCATGCCGCTCTTCGACGGCGACCTCGACCGCGTGCACGGCATCGTGCACATGCGCCTGGTGGCGAACGAGCTCGCCGCGGGCCGCCTGACGCGCGAGCGGCTGCGCGAGATCGCCGCGCGGCGCGAGGCGCTGTTCACGCCCGAGGGCACGACGCTCTACGAGCAGTTGCTGCGTTTCCGGCGGCTGCGCCGCCGCATCGCCTTCGTGGTCGACGAGTACGGCGACCTGCAGGGACTCGTGACGCTCGAGGACATCCTCGAGGAAGTGGTCGGCGAGTTCACGACGCAGGCCGAGCACGACGCTCGGACGGATCGACGCGCACGCGGACGGCAGCCACGTGGTGCCCGGCAGCCTCGCCCTGCGCGAGATCAACCGGCGGCTCGGCGCCGGCCTGCCGGTCGACGGCCCGCGCACCCTGTCGGGCCTGATCGTCGAGCGGCTGGAGTCGATCCCGGAACCCGGCGCCGTGCTGCGCGTCGGCGCGGCGTCGATCGAGGTGCTGCAGGTCGCCGGCAACGCCGTGCGCACGGCGCGCCTCCGGATCCTTCCCGGCGAGGACTGAACTCAGCCGAGCGCGGCGAGCGCGTCCGCGATCGTCGGCACGGCGACCACCGTGATGCCCTCGGGCGCCTGCCGCGGCGCGTTCGCCTGCGGCACGATCGCGCGCCGGAAGCCGTGCTTGGCCGCTTCGCGCAGCCGCTCCTCGCCGTAGGGCACGGGGCGGATCTCGCCGGTGAGGCCGAGCTCGCCGAACATCACGAGGTCCTGCGGCAGCGGCCGTCGCGCTTGCAGGCTCGAGACGAGCGCCGCGACGACGGCGAGGTCGGCCGCCGTCTCGGCGAGCCGCACGCCGCCGACGACGTTGACGAACACGTCCTGGGCGTGCAGCGCGATGCCGGCGTGGCGGTGCAGCACGGCGAGCAGCAGCGCGAGGCGGTTCGACTCGAAGCCGACCGCGACCCGGCGCGGGTTCGCGAGCGGGCTCGCATCGACGAGTCCCTGCACCTCGATCAGCATCTGCCGCGTGCCCTCGCGGGCGACCGTCACCGCCGACCCCGGCACGGCTTCCTTGCCGCGCGAGAGGAAGATGGCGGACGGGTTGCGCACTTCGCGCAGGCCGCGTCTCCTCCATCGCGAACACGCCGATCTCGTTGGCCGCGCCGAAGCGGTTCTTGACGGCGCGGATCACGCGGAAGCGGCTGCCCGAGTCGCTCTCGAAATAGAGCACCGTGTCCACCATGTGCTCGAGCACGCGGGGCCCGGCGATGTTCCCCTCGCGCGTCACGTGCCCGATCAGGAGCACGGCCGTGCCGCTCGACTTCGCGTGACGGACGAGGCTCGCCGTCGATTCGCGCAGTTGCGTCACGGCGCCGGCCGCGGACTCGACGCCGGCCACGGTCATGGTCTGGATCGAGTCGATCACGAGCACGGACGCGCCCGACTCGGCTGGCGAGCTCGACGATGCGCTCGACAGCCGTCTCGGCGACCAGCTTGAGGCTGCCGGCCGTCGACGCCCAGCCGGCGCGCGCGCTCGGCCACCTGGCGCACGGACTCCTCGCCGGTCGCGTACAGGACCCCCTGGCCCGCGGCGAGCGCGGCGGCGCACTGCAGGAGCAGCGTCGACTTGCCGATGCCCGGCTCGCCGCCGATCAGCGTCACCGACCCCGGGACGAGCCCGCCGCCCAGCACGCGGTCGAATTCCGCGAAGCCGGTCGACCAGCGCGCCTCGGGAACCGTCGCGAGTTGTCCGACAGCCTCCGGCCGTCCGCCGCGCGCCGCCGGGCCTGCCGGCGCGCGCGCGCGGCTCCGCGAACGGCGCGAGCGTGTTCCACTCGCCGCAGGACGGACACTGCCCGCTCCAGCGGGGCGCATCGGCGCCGCAGGACGAGCAGACGAACACCGTGCGGGGCTTGGCCATCGGGCGAATTCCGGGCCGGGAAGGCGGCGATGCTAGCACGCAGCGTTGCGCCAGCGGCCTACGCGAGGACTGCGGCGCAGGTCGCGGTTTCGGCCATAAGCTTTTGAAAAATCGGCCTCCACGGGTTTCGGTGCGACCGACGGCCCGTTTATGATCCATGGATCAGGGTGGCAATGGGCCGGTCCTTGCATGGCTGACGACTCCAGTCGCGGCGGATGGCTGCGCGGGCTTTCAGGCGGGTTCCGGCAGGAAATCCGACGAAACCAACCCGCGAATCGGCAAGCCGCTTTCCGTCGCGGTCGCCGAAAAGGCGCCAGCCGGAACACAGCCGGTGCCGAACCGCGCCTCGCGCGGGCTCACCTTCCGTCCAGGCCAGCTCTTCCATCACTTCCGCCTGCAGCAGCAGCTGGGTCGCGGCGCCACGGCAACCGTCTACCGCGCGATCGACGAGCGCACCGGCGCCATCGTCGCGCTGAAGCTCCTGTCGCTCGCCGAGGACTGGCCGGACGACCTGCTCGACGAGGCGAAGCTGCGGCTGCTGCGCGAGGCGGAAACCGCCGGCTCGCTCGCCCACCCGGACATCGTCGAGATCCGCGAGTCCGGCGAGCACGAGGGCCAGGTCTACCTCGCGATGGAGTACGTCGAGGGCGTCAACCTCGCGACGCACGCGACCGAAGGACGCATGCTGCCGCCGCGCCTCGTCTGCGAGATGTGCGCGCGCGTGGCGGACGCGCTCTACTTCGCGCACCAGCGCGGCGTGATCCATCGCGACATCAAGCCGGCGAACATCGTCTTCGACCAGAAGAACCGCCGCGTGCGCGTCATGGACTTCGGCGTGGCGCGGCTCGAGAACAGCCGCGCGACGCGCACCGGCGTGATCCTGGGCAGCCCGTCGTACATGGCGCCGGAGCAGCTCGACGCGCGCCCGGTGACGCCGCAGTCCGACCTGTTCTCGCTGGGCGTCACCCTGTTCCAGCTGCTGACCGGCATGCTGCCGTTCCGGTCGGACTCGATTCCCGGGCTGATGCAGAAGATCTCCGCCGAGCCCCACCCGCCGCTGCGGGTCGTGCGCCCGGACCTGCCCGGGGCGCTCGCGGCGATCCTCGACCGCGCGCTGGAGAAGGATCCCGATGGCCCGCTACCGCAGCGGCGCCGAGATGGCGCAGGCGCTCCGCGACTGCGCGCGCGACATCGATCCGGCGCTTCGTTGATGGGCCGCTACGTCTCGCTGCGCAACCGGGTGCAGGCTGTCGGGCTGACCGACACGGGCAAGGTGCGCGAGCACAACGAGGACTCGATCTCGCTCGACGGCGACATCGGCCTGTTCGTGCTGGCCGACGGCATGGGCGGCTACAACGCCGGCGAGGTCGCGAGCGGCATCGCGGTCAAGACGATCACGAACCTGGTGCGCGAGGCCTACCTGGCGCAGGAACTCGAAGGCAGCGACAAGTCGACCGGGCTGCACCGGCCCAGCATCATCCTGCGCGACGCCATCGCCCGCGCCAACAAGATCATCCACCAGACGTCGAAGACCCAGACCCAGTGCGAGGGCATGGGCACGACGGTCGTCGCCGCGCTGCTGCACGACAACCGGCTGACCATCGCCCACGTCGGCGACTCGCGGATGTACCGGTTGCGCAAGGACAGCTTCGAGCAGCTGACCATGGATCATTCGCTGCTGCAGGAACTGGTCGACCGCGGCTTCTACTCGGCCGAGGAAGCCCAGCGCGCGACCAACAAGAACTACGTGACGCGCGCGCTCGGCGTCGAAGCGACGGTCGAGGTCGAAGTGCACGAGCTGCCGGTCGAGGCCGGGGACTGGCTGGTGCTGTGCTCGGACGGCCTGACCGACATGGTCGAGGACGAAGATATTCACTTAACAATCAGTACGTTCGGCGGTAATCTGGATACCGTCGCGAGGCAGCTGGTGCAGCTCGCGAACGACAGCGGCGGCCGGGACAACATCTCGGTGGTGCTGACGCAGGTCGTCGAACTTTTCCCCGCGCGGCGGGGCATACTTGACAGAATATTGGCCTGGTTCGGATAACGGACGGCGGGGGAGACGATGGCACGCCTTATCTTGAGTCTGGATGGCCAGGTCCTGGCCGAATACAACATGACCAAGGAGCGGTACACGATCGGCCGGCTCCCGGACAACGACGTGCGCATCGACAATGCCGCCGTCAGCGGTCACCACGGGCTGATCATCAACATCCTCAACGACTCGTTCCTCGAGGACCTGAACAGCACGAACGGCACCTACGTCAACGGCAAGCTGATCAAGAAGCACGCCCTGACGCACGGCGACGTCATCACGATCGGCCACCACCACCTGCGGTTCGTCGACAGCCAGGTGGAGAGTTCCGAGCAGGACGAGTTCGAGCGCACGCTGGTCATCCAGCCGGGCCAGGTCAACGAGGCGCGGCTCAAGGCAGCGACGGAGTCGGCCGCCCCGGCCCCGGCGGCGGTCCAGGCGCCGGCCAGCGACGCGCGAGCCGCGGCGGAGAAAGGCGCGCCGGCGCGGCCCGCGAAGCTGCAGGTGCTGTCCGGCCAGTTCGCCGGCCGCGAGCTGGAGCTCGCCAAGACGCTGACGACGCTCGGTCGTCCCGGCGTGCAGGTCGCGGCGATCAGCCGACGCGCCGACGGCTACTACGTCGTCCACGTCGAGAGCAGCAAGCCGGGCGACTTCCCGCTCGTCAACGGCCAGCCGATCGGCCCGCAGGCCCGCCGCCTGCAGGACAACGACGTGCTGACGCTCGCCGGCGTGAAGATGGGCTTCTTCGAGGCCTAAAAGGCCGTAGCGAGCCCGTAGAGCCCGAAGGCCAGGATGCCCATGGCGGCCGCGGCCGAGACCGCGCGACGCGCTGCGCTCGCCCGGCAACGCCTTGCCGAGCGCCGCCCCGGCTCCGGCAAACCCGAAGCCGACGACGGCGCTGCCCGCGCCGAGCGAGAGCGCGAGCAGCCCTGCCATCGCAAGCGAGCCCGCCACCGGAAGCTGAGGCACGAATCCCGCGAAGATTACGAGCGTGATCGGGTTCAGGAATGTCAGCAGGAACGTCGGCAGGAAGAGCCGCGCAGCGGGCTTCGGCGCCTCGGCCGGCCGCCCCGCCCGCAGCTGCGCAAACAGCATCCACCCGCCGAACCCGACCAGGAGCAGCGCGCAGCCGACGTCGATGACCGCACGATGTCCCGCGACGAAAGGCAGGATGAGCGCGCCGAGCAGGAAGGCGCCGAGTGCGTACAGGAAGTCCGCGAGCGCGGCGCCGAGCGCGGCTACGCGCCCGCCGCGAAGCCCTGGCGGGCGCCCGTCCCGAAGATCAGCAGCGCGATCGGTCCGACCGTGCCGGACACGATGACGCCGAAGACGAATGCCTTCCACATCGCCGCTGTACTCGCGCAGGTCGAGGCGCGGCTCAGCCGGTCGGCGCGCGCAAGGCCGGCGCCGAGCACGACCCAGTAGGCGATCAGCACCAGCCAGCTCGCAGCCGAACGCGCGGAACCGCCACAGCACCTTGTTCGAGGTCACGTGGATCGCGGTATGCAGGCAGCGGAGCGCGACGTAGGTCCAGCCGAGACCCGCGAGGATGGCGCCGGATTGCCCGGCGGCGACGGCGATGGCCGTGCCGGCGTAGAACAGCGTCGGCATCTCGTAGAGGTTGATGACGTTTCGCGAGACGGCGGCGAGTTCAGGCGGCTCTCCCTCGCCGTGGAAGACCTTGTAGTAGCGCGGGTCCACGCGGCCAGCGCGAGCGGCCGCGAAGCGCATGCGTGCGAGCCGCGCGACCTGCAGCATCGTGAGCGCGAAGAGTGCAAATGCGGGCCAGACGACTGCCATCGGTTATCTCCGCCGGAACAGCGCCGCAAAATCGTGCACGGGTCGGTAACCCAGCCCTGCGATCGCCTTGTCCACCACATAGACACGGTCGATGGACCGTGGCAGACAGCCAGCCGCGGCGCTGGAACTCGGCCTCGGCCCAGGGATACCGCTCGAGCACGACGGAAGCCGCGTCTTCGAACAGCCGCCGGCAGTCCGCGCGCGCGAAGGGCGACGGCGCCGAGACGTTGTAGACCTCGTAGCCGGTGCGCCCGGTCGCGAGCGCGAGCTCGTGCGCCTGGGCGACGTCTTCGGCATCGACGCCGCGGTACAGGCGATAGAGGGCGACCAGGCGCGGCTCCTCCGGAAAGCAGCGCGACATGCGCAGCGAAGTGCAGGCGAGGCCGTGGCGGGCGGCCTCGCGGCAGGCCTCCTCTGCCGCGAGCTTGGTCTCGTCGTACACGTCGCGCGGCCGCGGCGCGAGTTCTTCGCTCACCCAGGCCGCCTCGCCCGCTGTCGGCAGCATGGCGTCGCCGTACAGCGAGGTCGTGCTCGTGTACACGAAGCGCGCGATACCCGCCTCGCCCGCGGCCGCCAGCAGCCGCCGCGTCGCGTCCACGTTCACGGCGCGGAATTCCCCGGCGCTGCTCGCTGCGAGGTCGGGCACGTGCAACGAAGCCGTGTGCACGATCGCGTCCATGCCCGCGAGCAGCGGCGCAAGCCGTGCCGTGTCGCACACGTCCGCCACTTCGACGGTCAGCGGGCCGGGACGCCGGTCGATGCCCGTGACCTGGTGACGCAGCGCGAGCCTGCGCGGCGATCGCGCCGCCGATGCGTCCGGAGGCGCCGGTGACGAGGATTCTCACGCGCCGCGAGTCGAATAGGCGACGCGCCGGCCGACGCGGCAGGTCAGTTCGTAGGCGATGGTGCCGCAGGCGGCCGCGACGCGCTCGACGGGCACCTCGCGGCCCCAGAGTTCGACCCGGTCGCCGACCGCGACCCGCGGCAGCCCCGTGACGTCGATCGTCAGCATGTCCATCGAGGGTCGCCCGGCGACCGTGGCGGCGGCACCCGCCACCGATACCGGCGTGCCGTTGGCCGCGGCACGCGGATAACCGTCGCCATAGCCGACCGCGGCAACGGCGATCCGCGAGGCGCGGGGCGCGGTCCAGGTGCCGCCGTAGCCCACGCGCTCGCCGGCGGCGACGTCCTTGAGCGCGATGATCCGGGTCTCGAAGCTCATCGCCGGCAGGAGCCCGAGCGCGTCGCCGGTCCGGTCCGCGAACGGCGAGATGCCGTAGAGCATGATGCCCGGACGCACCCAGTCTCCACGCGCCTCCGGCCAGGCGATGAGGCCCGCGGAGTTTGCGATGCTGCGCTCACCGGGAAGGCCGGCCGTCGCGGCCGCAAAGGCCGCGAGTTGCCTGCGCGTCTCCTCGCCGCCCGCGTGCTCGGCGTCCGCCAGGTGGGTCGCGAAACCGGCGGGCTGCGCCACGGCGCGACAGGCGGCGAGCCGCGCCGCGACCGACGCCGCCTCCCCGGGCGCGAATCCGAGCCGGTGCATGCCGGTGTCGATTTTCAGCCAGACCCGCAGGTTTTGCGGACCGCGGAAGGATTCGAGCAGGGCGAGCTGCCAGTCCTGGTGGACGAAGGGTTCGAAGCCGTGCGCGGCAGTGGCCGCGAGTTCCCCGGCGTCGCGAAACCCTTCCAGCAGCACGATGCGCGCCCGGCTGCCGGCCTCGCGCAGCGCCAGCGCCTCCTCGATGCGCGCGACGGCAAAGCCATCGGCGGCCGCGAGCGCCTCCGCAACGGTGAGCAGGCCATGGCCGTAGGCATTCGCCTTGATGACCGCGAGCACCCGGCTGCCCGGTGCAAGCTCACGGACCCGCGAGAGGTTGTGCTTGAGCGCCGACGTGTCCACGACGGCACGCAGGCAAGCGCTCAGAACGCGCCCTCGCCGTAGGACTCGGAGACCAGGTTCTCGAAGCGCGTGTACTCGCCGAGGAACGTGAGCTGCACCTCGCCGATCGGGCCGTTGCGCTGCTTGGCGATGATGATGTCGGCGACGCCGCGGCGGGTCGTGTTCTGGTCGTAGACCTCCTCGCGGTAGATGAGGAGGATCAGGTCCGCGTCCTGCTCGATCGCGCCGGACTCGCGCAGGTCCGACATCACCGGCTTCTTGTCGGTGCGCTGCTCGACGGCGCGGTTCAGCTGCGAGATCGCGATCACCGGGACGTGCAGCTCCTTGGCGAGCGCCTTCAGGCTGCGCGAGATCTCCGAGATCTCGGTCGCGCGGTTCTCCTTCGTGCCGGGCACCTGCATGAGCTGCAGGTAGTCGACGATGACGAGCCCGAGGCCGCGCTCGCGCTTCAGGCGCCGCGCGCGGGCGCGCAGTTCAGTCGGCGTCAGGGCCGGCGATTCGTCGATGTAGATCGGCGCGCCGGAGAGCTGGGCCATCGCGCCCTGGATGCGCGACCAGTCCTCGTCGGTGAAGTTGCCGGTGCGCAGGTGGCCCTGGTTGACGCGCCCCAGCGAGGAAATCATGCGCAGCGTCACCTGCTCGGACGACATTTCCATCGAGAAGATCGCGGCCGGCACGCCCTTGGCGATGGCCGCGCTCTCGGCGATGTTGACCGCGAGCGTCGACTTGCCCATCGACGGGCGCCCTGCGATCACGATGAGGTCGCCGGGCTGCAGGCCGGCCGTCTTCCGGTCGAGCTGCGTGAATCCGGTCGGCACGCCGCGGATCTCCCCCGGGGTCTGGTGCAGCGTGTCGAGCCGGTCGATCGTCTGCGGCAGGATGTCGCGCACCGCGACGAAGCCGGTCCGCCCGCGGCGTGCCGCGCTCGGCAATCTGGAACACGCGCCGCTCGGCTTCGTCGACCAGCTCGCTGGCCGGGCGGCCGCGGCCGTCGATGGCGGCCGCCGCGATCTCGGCGCCGGCGGTCGCCAGCTGCCGGAGGATCGAGCGCTCGCGGATGATCTCGGCATAGGCGCGCACGTTGGCCGCGGACGGCGTGTCGCGCGCGATCGTGCCGAGGTAGGCGAGACCGCCGATCTCGTCGAGCCGGCCCTTGCGCTCCAGGTGCTCGGAGATCGTGACCGCGTCGCAGGATCCGCGGGTCTCCGCGACCTCCGCGATCGGCCTCGAAGATGAGCCGGTGGTCGCGGCGGTAGAAATCGGCGGCCGAGATGATGTCCGCGACGGCGTCCCAGGCGTTCGGGTCGAGCATGAGCCCGCCCAGGACGGCCTGCTCCGCCTCCACCGAGTGGGGCGGCGTGCGCACCTCGTCCTGGCGGATCATCGCGACCACTGGCACCCCTGATTCCCTGGCCCCAGCATACTGCCGGGGCGCGCGCGGCGTCAGTCGCCTGCGGCGGCTTCTTCCGCGACCACGGTCAGCGGCAGCTGGACGTCGACGTCGCTGTGCAGGTGCAGCGCGATCACGTGCTCGCCGACCATGCGGATCGGCCCGCCCGGCAGGCGCACTTCGGAACGCTCGATCTGCGTGGCCGGCCTTCTGGCAGGCCTCGGCGATGTCCGAGGTGCCGATCGAGCCGAACAGCTTGCCCTCGTTGCCCGCCTTGGCCGTGATGCTGAGCTTGAAGCCTTCGAGTGCCGCCGCCCTCGCCTGCGCCGACGCGAGTTCGGATGCCGCCTTGGCTTCGAGCTCCGCGCGCCGGCTCTCGAACCGGGCGACGTTGTCGGGCGTCGCGAGCGTCGCCTTGCCGCCGGGCAGCAGGTAGTTGCGGCCGAAACCCGGCTTGACCTTCACGCGGTCGCCGATGTCGCCGAGGTTCGCGATCTTCTGCAACAGGATGACTTCCATCGACTTACACTCCTTGCCGCGGCGCAAAGCGCTCGCGAAAGCGGACCCAGGTATCCGCGAAGCCGATGCCCACCAGGGCCATCGGCACCAAAAGCACGGCCACGTAGGCCAGGATCACCGGCACCACGCCGATCACCTGCAGCTCGCGCAGGCCGTGCACCACGGCGAGCGCCTGCACCAGGAACGCGGCCGCCAGCACGAACAGCACGTCATCGACCGCCTGCCAGCCCTGCCCTGCGAACCGGTGCGCGAGGAAGCTCACGGCGAAGGCCGCGACCAGCAGCCAGGCGATGAAGCGTCCGAGCGTCAGGCGGCGGAACTCGCGGCCGAAAAGGCCCGGGCTCCCGCAGCCGCCCGAATCCCCACAGGCCGGCGCACTGCGCGACGAACGCGTGCAGCAGCACCATCCAGCCGAGCGTCGCCCAGGCGGCGCGCGCGGTCGCCGCGCCGATCTCCGCGGGCGTGCTCTCGATGCCCATCTGCGAAAGCGTTTCCGCCGTGCGGCGCAGCATCGGCTCGAGCTCCGCGATCACGGGCGCCAGCGCTCGCACCGGGTCACCGAGCAGGCCGTGGATCGCGAGCACCAGCAGGCAGGCCGCAACGGTCAGCGCCTGGAACACGAAGGTAAGGCTGCGGCTGCGCTCGAGGGCAAAGGCCGCCAGCCGTCGCCGGCAGCAGCGTCGCGATGGCGATGACGAGCGCCGGGCCGGTGCCGAACAACGGCGAGAACGCCCAGACGAGCACGATCGCCGCCCCGGCCGCCGCCGCGAAGGCGACCGCCTGCCCGGCCGCGAGCACGCCGAGCACGACGATTCCCGCCGGCAGCCAGGCGGCCATCGGCAGGGCAATGAGCGCGGCGAACGCGGCGAGCCCCGCGGCCAGGAAGGCCCGGAGCGGCTTCGCGGTCATCCATTGCAGCAGCGCCGTCATCGGATCGCGTCGGGCCGCAGCGCAGGGCGGCCACCGGCCTCAGTGCTGGTCGGTGTACGGCAGGAGCGCGAGGTAGCGCGCCCGCTTGACCGCGACCGCGAGCTGGCGCTGGTAGAACGAGCGCGTGCCCGTGATGCGGCTCGGCACGATCTTGCCGGTCTCGGTGATGTACGCCTTCAGCGTCGCCAGGTCCTTGTAGTCGATCTGGTCGGTGTCTTCGGCCGTGAACTTGCAGAATTTCTTGCGTCGGAAAAAACGTGACATCGTGGTCTCCCGATCAATCCATGCCCATGTCGCGATCGCCCATGTCGCGATCGCCGCGATCATGGCGGTCGCCGCGCTCGCGCTCTTCCGGCTCCTTCGCCATCGGCGACGGTTCCGTCACGGCGCCGTCCATCTTGACGACGAGGTGCCGCAGCACGGCGTCGGAGAACCGGAACGCGCCGGTCAGCTCCTCGAGCACCTTGCCGCTGCACTCGACGTTCATCAGGACGTAGTGCGCCTTGTGCATCTTGGCGATGGGAAACGAAAGCTGGCGCCGGCCCCAGTCTTCGAGACGGTGCACGGCACCGCCGTCCGCGGTGATGAGGCCGCGATACCGCTCGATCATGGCGGGAACCTGCTCGCTCTGGTCGGGATGGACCAGGAATACGATCTCGTAATGCCGCATCTTGTGCTCCTTGTGGTCTTGGCCTCCCGCTGACGCGCTGGCGGTGAGGCAAGGAGAAAACACCCCGGTGGCCCGGGGAAAGGGCGCGTAAGTTACCGGACTGGCTGGCTTTCCGCAAGCTTGGCGCGGCGCTGGCGGAGGGCCTCGTAGAGGGTGATTCCGGCCGCTACCGAGACATTCAGGCTCCCGACCGACCCCAGCATCGGCAGCCTCAGGGTGAAGTCGCAGCATTCGCGGGTCAGGCGCCTGAGGCCCCGGCCTTCCGACCCCATCACGAGGGCGAGCGGGCCGGTCAGGTCGGCCTCGAAAAGCTCCCGTTCGCCGTCTTCGGCGGTCCCGGCGATCCAGATCCCCGCGGCCTGCATGTCGCGCAGCGAGCGGGCCAGGTTGGTGACCTGCGCGAATGGCACGGTTTCGGCGGCCCCGGCCGCGACCTTGCGGACTACTGGCGTCAGCCCTGCGGCGCGGTCGCGCGGCGCGACCACGGCCGTCGCGCCCGCGGCGTCCGCGGTGCGCAGGCAGGCCCCCAGGTTGTGCGGGTCGGAGACGCCATCGAGCACCAGCACCAGGGCGGGCCCCGCGAGTCCGGTGAGCAGGTCGAGCAGCGAGTTCTCGTCGAGGGGGGCGCTCGGGCGCACTTCGGCCACCACGCCCTGGTGGACCGCCCCGCCCGTCTCGCGGTCGAGCGCCTCGGCGCTCGCCGTGACCGGCGCGATGCCCTGGGACGCCGCGAGCCCGCGCAGTTCCCGGACGCGGGCGTCGTCGCGGCCCGCGACGATCGCGAGCCGCAGCACGTCCTTCGGCCGGCGCGCCAGCACGGCACGCACGGCGTGCAGGCCGAAAACCAGCGATCCGCTCACTTGTGCCGGGCCTGCGGCTTGCCGCCGCGCCGGCGCGGGTGATGGTGTCCGGCCGTCTTGGCGACGTGCTCGAAGTCGATCTTGCGCTCGGCGGAATCGACCCGCACCAGCCGCACGCGCAGCTCGTCGCCGATCGAGAAGCGCTGCTTCGTGCGCTCGCCGACCAGCGTGCGGTCGCGCTCGTGGAAGTGGAAGTAGTCCGCCGGCAGTGACGTGACGTGCACCAGCCCGTCGACCTGCATCGACTTCAACTGCACGAACAGGCCGAAGTCGGTGACGCCGGTCACCACGGAGTCGAACTCCTCGCCGACGCGCGGGCGCATGTACTCGCACTTGAGCCAGGCGACGACCGAGCGGGCCGCCTCGTCCGCGCGCCGTTCGCGGAACGAGCATTCCGTGCCGAGCGTCTCCATCTCGCGCGCGGAATGGGCGAAGTTCGCGGCCGTGCCGCCACCGAGGGCATGACGGATGCCGCGGTGCACGAGCAGGTCCGGGTAGCGCCGGATCGGCGAGGTGAAGTGCGCATACTCCTCGAGCGCGAGCCCGAAGTGGCCGATGTTGAGCGGCTGGTACAGGGCCTGCGGGAGCGAGCGGATGATCGCGTTCTCGAGCACGGCGGCATCGGGCCGGCCCGCGATGCCGGCGAGCACCTTCGCGAGGCGCGCGGGCTTCAGGTCGCCCGAGATCTCGAGCAGGACGCCGCGCATCGCCAGGAAGCGCTTCAGGTCCTCGATCCGGTCCTCGTCGGGCTGGCCGTGGATCCGGAACAGCGCCGGCAGTTTCTTCTTCTTCAGGAAGCCGGCCGCCTGCACGTTGGCCGCGATCATGCATTCCTCGATGAGCCGGTGCGCGTCGTTGCGCGGGTACGCGCGGATGTCGGTCGGCTTGCCCGCGGCGTCCACCAGCACCTTGAACTCCGGCGCCTCGAAGTCGAGCGCGCCGCGCTTCTCGCGCTCGCGGCGCAACGCGCGGTAGACCTCGTGCAGGCAGTCGATGACCGGCGCGAGGCGCGCCTCGCGCCCGCCCGGCGAGCGGCTCGCGGCCGTCGAGGTGCGCGGCGACGCGCGTGTACGTGAAGCGCGCCTGCGAGCGCATGACGGCGGCGTAGAAGCGGCTCTTGGCGACCACGCCGGCGCGCGTCACCTGCATGTCGCAGACCATGCACAGGCGGTCCACCTCCGGCATCAGCGAGCACAGGTGGTTCGAGAGTTCCTCCGGCAGCATCGGCAGCACGCGGCTCGGGAAGTAGACGGACGTCGCGCGCTCGCGCGCTTCCCGGTCGAGGGCCATGCCCGGGCGGACGTAGTGGCTGACATCCGCGATGGCGACGACGAGCCGGTAGCCGGCGCCGCTCGGTTCCGCGAACACCGCGTCGTCGAAGTCCCGGGCGTCCTCGCCGTCGATCGTCACGAGCGGCAAGCGCGCGCAGGTCCTCGCGTCCCGCATGCGGCCTGCGCCGTGACCACGGGGCCGTAGCCGCGCGCCTCGGCGAGCGCCTCCGGCGGGAAGGCGTGCGAAAGTCCAAAGGAAGCAATGGCGAGGTCGATGGCGGTGTCCGCGCCGCCGCCGTCAGGCAGCACGCGCAGCACGCGCCCGACCGGGTCGCGGTTGCGGCTCGGCTGCTCGGCGATCTCGACCACCACGAGGTCGCCATGGCGCGCGGTGCCGGCGGCCTCGCGCGGCACGACGACGCGCTGGCTGATCCGCCGGTTGTCGGGCGTCACGAATCCGACGCCGCCCTCGAGCGTGAAGCGCCCGGCGACCTGGTGCGTGCGCCGCTCCAGGACCTCGACGATCGCGCCTTCCGCCCGGCCGCGCTCGTCGCGGCCCGTGACGCGCGCCGCCGCACGGTCGCCGTGGAACAGCATGCGCATCTCGCGGTACGGCAGGAACAGGTCGTCGCCGTCTTCGTCCGGCACCAGGAAGCCGAATCCGTCGCGATGGCCGCTCACCGTGCCGACGACGAGCGGCAGGCGGTCGACCAGGCAGTACTCGTTCGCGCGGTTGACGAGCAGCTCGCCGTCGCGCGCCATGGCGCCGAGGCGCTTTTCGAGCGCCTCGCGCTCGCCGGGATCGCGGATGGCGAGCGTTGCAGCGATCGCATCGAACGCGAGCGGCCTCTGTGCGTCACGCAGCTTCGCGAGCAGCAGCTCCCGGCTCGGGATCGGTTTCGCGTAGCGCGCCGACTCCTCGCCGAAGCGCGGGTCTTCCTGCTGCCATCGTGGCTTGCGGGTCATGGGTTCACCGAAATTGACATGAAACAGGTGCCTGCGTACATTGACGCGCCCTCAGCCGGGGTCGCCCCGGCCGCAACCTGTGCCCAGGTGGCGGAATTGGTAGACGCGCTAGGTTCAGGTCTTAGTGCCGAGAGGCGTGGAGGTTCGAGTCCTCTCCTGGGCACCACTCTAACATTTTGGCCGCGATCCGCGGTGCCAATCGCCAGTCCCCCTTCGCGGGGACATGGTTTTGAACATTTTGGCCGCGATCCGCGGTGCCAATCGCCAGTCCCCCTTCGCGGGGACATGGTTTCCTGTCACCAGTGCACGCCGCGCAGGATCGAGGCGAACATCAGCGCTTCCTTCGTGGGCGGAGCATCCGCCTTCCTCTCGCCATCCCCGCCCTTCGCCGCCGCGGAGTCCGGGAACATCCGGTAGGCGGTGTTCATGACGACCTCGGTGACGCGCGGCGCGACGAGGTGCAGCACCTCCGCCGCGATGCCGAGCTTCGTGGCGATGCGTTTCGGCCGCGCGATGATGGCCTCCGCCACCATGTCCGCGGCCTCGTCGGGCGTCGCGACCGGCACCTGGTCGTAGATCTTGGTCGGCGCGATCATCGGCGTGCGCACCAGCGGCATGTTGATGATCGTGAACGTCGCGCCGCGGTCCGCGTACTCGGCCGCCGCGCAGCGGGTCCAGGCCTCCATCGCCGCCTTCGAGGCGACGTAGGCGGAGAAACGCGGCGCGTTCGACAGCACGCCGATCGAGGAAATGTTGACGACGTGCCCGCCGCGCTCCATCAGTGACGGCAGCAACGCCATGGTCAGGCGCACGACCGCGAAGTAGTTGAGCTGCATCGTGCGCTCGAAATCGTGGAAGCGGTCGTAGGAAAGGTCGATCGAGCGCCGGATCGACCGGCCGGCATTGTTGACCAGGAAGTCGACGCCGCCGTGCTCGGCGAGCACGCGCTTCGCGAACCCGTCGCAGGCAGCCGGCTCGGCGATGTCGCATTCGTAGGCGTGCACGGCGCCGCGCTCCGCGAGCTTCGTACGCGCCGCCTCCAGCTTCTCGGGGTCGCGGGCGACGATCAGCACGGTCGCGCCTGCATCCACACAGCGTTCGGCCGCGGCCAGGCCGATGCCCGAGGAGCCGCCGGTGATCAGCACGACCTTGCCGCGCACCGCACCAGCCAGGCTGCGGTCGAGCGAGAGATCCGGGTCGAGGTGCCGCTCCCAGAAATCCCAGAGCCGCCAGGCATAGTCCTCGAGCACCGGCACGCGGATGTCCGTGCCCTCGAGCAGGCGCTGCGTGCGCGTCGAGTCGAAGCGCGTCTGCCAGTTGAAGAACTGCAGGACGTCACGCGGGATGCGCAGGTCGCGCAGGACCGTTTCCACGACCTGCTGCAGCGGCCTGTAGCTCGCCATCGAAGCGGTCACGCCCGCCGGTATCAGGTCGACGAGCTTCGGATCGAGCCTGAACGCCATCATCGGCGCGTGACCGGAGCGCGCGAACAGGTTCAGTACCTCGCCGACCCGCCGCTGCCTCGGGTCCGTCAGGTGGAAGCACTGCCCGTCCTGGCCCGGCAGGTGCGCGAGATGGTCCATCGCCGCGACCACGTAATCCACCGGGACGAGGTTGATGTAGCCGCCCTCGAGGCCGATCAGCGGGAACCAGGGCGGCAGCGACTGCCGCAGCTTCTGGATCAGCTTGAAGAAGTAGTAGGGCCCGTCGATCTTGTCGATCTGACCGGTCTGCGAATGGCCGACGACGATGCCGGGCCGGTACACGCGCCAGGGTCGCTTGCAGCGGCCGCGCACCAGCGCCTCCGACTCGTGCTTGGTGCGGAAATACGCGTGCTCGAGCCCGGTCGCTTCCTCGAACATGTTCTCGCGGAAGCTGCCCTGGTACTGGCCCGCGGCGGCGATCGAGCTCGCGTGGTGGAAGCACCCCGCCTGCACGGTGTCCGCGAACTGCAGCGCGTGATCCGTGCCCACGATGTTCGCGAGGTCCTGCTCCTCCGCGGTGGCGTTCAGGTCGTAGACGGCCGCGAGGTGGAACAGGTGCTCGACCTTGCCGGTCAGCCTGCGCAGGTCCGCCTTTGATACGCCGAGGTTCGGCTCCGCGATGTTGCCGGCCACCGGCACGACCCGGCTCGCGCGCGCGCCCCAGAACTCGCGCAGCGCCTCGAACTTCTGCATCGACTGCGGCCGCACCAGCACGAACACCCGCTCGCCGCGCGCCAGCAGCCGTTCGACCAGGTAGCGGCCGATGAAACCGGTCGCTCCGGTGACGAAGTACGCCATGTACCGCTCCCGATTACAGCTATCATTTACTGTAATCCGATGACCACCGAAACGGAACGAATGTCCGCGGTCGACGCCGCCTGGCTGCGGATGGACCGGCCGACCAACCTGATGATGATCGTCGGGGTCATCGTGTTCGATTCGCGCGTGGACTTCCGGCGATTCCGCCGCACGATCCGGCAGCGCTTCCTCGCCTTCAGCCGGTTCCGCTGCCGCGCCCTGCAGGATGCGATGACCGCGGACTGGGAGCCGGACCCGGATTTCGACATTGAACGCCACGTCGTGCGCGCAAAGCTGCCGGATCCGGGCGGGCAGGCCGAGCTGGAAGCCTACGTGTCGGAGCTTGCCAGCACCGACCTCGACCGCGATCACCCGGCCTGGCAGTTCCACTTCATCGATCGGTTCCAGGGCGGGAGTGCGGCCATCCTGCGCATCCATCATTGCTACGCCGACGGCATGGCGATGATCCGCGTGTTCCTCTCGCTCACGGACGCCGAGGCGGATCCGGCGCCGACGGCGACCGCGCCGGCCAGCGCGTCGCGCAAGCCGCGCGCGCCGCGCAAGGCGGCCGACGACGACGACTGGTTCAACCGCCTCGGAATCCCGGGCGCGGGACTGCTGCGCCAGGCGTACGCCGAAGGCGCCGCCTTCCTCGAGCGCGCCGTGGACCTGACGCGCAATCCCGAGCAGGCCGGCGAACTCGCACGCCACGCGCTCGGCATCGCGGGAGAACTCACGCGCGTCGCCCTCCTCGCCGACGACCCGCCGACGCGCTTCAAGGGCCCGCTCGGGTCGCGCAAGATCGCGGCGTGGACCGATCCGCTGCCGCTCTGGGAAGTGAAGGCCGTCGCGCGCGTGCTCGGCTGCACGGTGAACGACGTCCTGCTCTCGACCGCGGCCGGCGCGCTCGGCGGCTACCTGCGCCAGCACGGCGAGGACACCGACGGCCTCGTGATCCGCGCCGCGGTCCCGGTGAACCTGCGCGACCCGGCTGAAGCAGCGTCGCTCGGCAACTACTTCGGACTCGTCTTCCTCGAGCTGCCGATCGGCATCCGCGACCCGCTGGAACGCCTGTTCGAAGTGCATGCGGCGATGAGGCAGCTGAAGGGCTCTTACCAGCCGCTGCTGACGCTTGGACTGATGGCCGCGCTCGGCCGCATGCCCGCGAGCGTCGAGTCCGCAGCGATCGACCTGCTGTCCACGAAGGCCACGGCCGTCGCGACCAACGTCCCGGGCCCGCCGCAGCCGCTTTACCTTGCGGGCGGGCGAATCGGCCGCATGATCTTCTGGGTACCGCAATCCGGCGACATCGGCCTCGGCATCAGCATCCTTTCCTACGCCGGGCAGGTTCAGTTCGGCCTGATCGCCGACGCGCTGCGCGTGCCCGATCCGGATGCCGTGACGGCACGCTTCCGCGAGGAGTTCGAGAACGTGGTGCTGGCCGTCCTGCTCGGACCCTACCTTGCGGAAGAGCGGGCGGAAGGCGACGGCGCGAGCGCCGTGTAGGCCTCGTCCTGCGAGCAGCTCGCCGCTGAGTGCCGTCTCGCCTTCGAGGTTGCTGAACGTGATCGGCAGCGTGTTCGATTTCACGAAGTTGCCGTAGGCTCGCGTAAGGCCTCGACGTGCAGGTGCGGCCGGTCCGATGCGCCGCTGTTCCCGGAAAATCCCACGCAGGTCGCCCGCGGTGACCGCGGCACCGACCGCGACGACCACGCTGCTCTGGGTCATGTGCAGGTAGTTGGAGACTGTGCCGTCGGCATGCTCGATCCAGACGCCGTTCTCGTGTGCCGGCGGTGTGGTCGCTGTCCTGGAACCGGTCCTCCGTGAAGAACACCGACGCCGTCACGCATCGCGTGCACCGGCGTGCCGATCGGCATCTGGAAGTCGTAGGCGTACTTGCCGTGGTGACCCCAGGCGGATTCGGCGGGCAGTTCCCCTGGAACATCACGAACGTCGAGCCGACGGCAAAAGGCAGCCGATACGGCGAGTCGGCGGCGGCGTGACGTCGCGTGCGACGCAGGCCGCTGCGGGTTGGGGCGGCTGCGGCGAATCCGCCGTCGGACCGCCGCCGCCGCCTCCACCGCAGGCCACGCACGCCGCCAGGAACGGCGCCGGCCAGGCGACGCGCGCGGTCGGCAGCTTCACGGCAAGGGTGTCCCGCGGATCAGGTACACGACACCGCGGAAGCTGGATCCCGTCTCGGCGTCGCCTGACAGCAGGTACTCCGGGAGGCCGTCGCCATTGACGTCGCCGATCTGCGCCGCGTCATATCCGAGCGTCTCGTTCGCCACGGTGCTGGTCATCGTGCGCAGGAGCTGGCCCGAGGCGCCCGAATAGACATAGGCCTTGCCGCCGTTCGCCGCGCCCTCGCTGTTGTGGTAGCCGGCGATGAACAGGTCGGGGAATCCGTCGCCGTCTGCGTCGTGGCCGCCGTGACGCGCAATGCCGAAGAACTCCGCACCCTGCTCGCCCTGGAAGGTCCTGATCGTCGCTCCGTCGCTCCCTGAGACCAGGTGGCCGCGACCGCGATTGTTGCTGTCGTTGATGTCGGACACGAAGAAATCGGGGATCCCGTCGGAGTCCACGTCGCCGACGGAGTCGATCCAGATGAAGCCGAGCTGCACCGACGTTGGAGCGGCAGTCACGCTGTACAGCAGCGTGCCATCGGCGCCGGACCGGGCGTCGACGCGGCCCGATCCGCCGACCCCGCCGCCAATCGCGTAGTCCGGCACGCCGTCCCCGGAAACGTCGCCGAGCGCACCGACGCCGAACCCGTAGTTGGAGATGCCGGCGCTGACGTGCGTGCGAAGCGTCGCTCCCGTCGCGCCACTCACTACGATCGCCTGCCCGACACCTTCCGCGCCAACCAGCAGGTCCCCGTGACCGTCGCCGTCCACGTCGCCGATGCCGGCGTGCACCCGGCCGAACTGCGAACCCGTCGATGGGCCCTCCAGGTCTAGGAGCAAGCTGCCGTCGGTTCCCGAGTAGACCCGCACGAGGCCGGCGCCGAGGCTCGGACTTCCGGCGGCGAAGTCGCCGGTGCCGTCGTCGTCCACGTCGCCCGCAGCGGCGACGGACCAGCCGAGGAACTCGCCTGCGGCCTCGCCGTCGACCGTGAAGAGCGGAGTGCTGTCCATGCCGGAGTAGACGTAGGCGCGGCCCGCGTCCGTGCCCCCGGCGTCGTTGCCCGGGGCCCCGACGATGAGCTCCGGCACGCCGTCGCCGGTGAGGTCGCCGAGCTCGTCGGCCACGAATCCGAAGGCGTCTCCCAGGGCCTCGCCGGTCAGCGTCACCAGCGCCTCGAAGCCGAGCACCGTGCGCGCCGCATCGGAGTCGTTGGCTGCATTGCCGTCGCTGCTGCCCGTCGATACTTCGAGGCTCGCGTCGAGTGGACCGATCGAGGGCGCCGTGACCGTCACCGTTTCGCTGATCGGCGATCCCGCCGCGAGGCTGGCGGTCTGGGGCCAGGTCGACGATGCCCGCCGCCTCCGTTCCGCCGCCGCTGATGGCGACGACCGCCACGCCCGCGGGCAGCGTCAGCGCGACGTCGACGGCCTGCGCGGTTCCGCCGGATGCCGATACCGCGACCTGGTAGTCGTACGTCTCGCCCGGATCGGCGGCGGCGGGAGCGCCGAGCGCTGCCGCGACATCGAGCGGCGGCGGTGGCGGTGGCGGCGGTCCGCCGCCGTCGCCTCCGCCCCCGCCGCCGCAGGATGCCGCCAGGACCGACGCCAATCCCATCCACCAGCCGTGATGCATGCGCATGTTCCCGCTCCCTTTGCCAGTTCAAGAGGACCTGGCGACTTGGAGCGAGTCTCGGCAGCGGCGTGCTGCCGCCTCAAGCGTCGCTGAGCTCCGATTCGTCCATTAGGGCGCGGACGGACTCGATCACGCGGACACGTGCCCGTTGCGGGCTGCCCGGTACTCCGATGGCGTCTGGCCGGTGCGCTCGCGGAACAGCTTGAAGAACGTCGAGCGCGCCCGGAACCCGGCCTGGCGGCCGAGCGCTTCGACCTTGACCCGGGCCTCGTTCGGGTCGGCCAGCAGGCGCTCGGCCTCGCGCAGCCGGTGACCGTTGACATAGTCGTAGAAAGTGACGTTTCCGGCCCGGCTGAGTGCCCGCGAAACCGCATTGGGATACGTGCCGAGTCCGCGCGCCAGTGCGCCGACGTCGAAGTCGGGATCCGCCCAGGGCCGTTCGCTGCGCATCAGTTCCTCGATGCGGCCAAACAGGGCCTGGTCCGCATCGCTCGCCGGCGCGGCCAGCGCCGGCACCAGGTTCCGGAACATCGGCGAATGCGTCAACGACAGGATCAGCGCCGCCATCAGCCAAACGGCGACGATGACGAGGGAGAGCTGCCGGATCGGCCGGTAGTCGATGATGCCCAGGTAATCGACGATGCTCGCCGCGGTCCCGAAGTGAAGCGCAGTCACGGCGACCAGCACCCCGATCACGGCCGGCTGGCTGCTGCGCGGCCTGGCGTGGCGAGTACCAGACGAGCCAGGCGACGCACGCGTAGGCGTACTCGAGCAGTACCACGGGTATCGCGCTGGCATACAGGTTCAGGTGCCTGCCGAGCGCGACAGCCGCCATGCACTGGACCACGAAGGGCAGGAACCAGGCCCAGTGCAGGCGAGTGCCGCGCACGGCATAGTTCACGTAGCCGAGCAGCAACGGGCCCGACAGCGTCGTGAGGAGCCCGGTGAACAGCATGCCGTTCGGCGTCAGGCGGCCGTTCGGGAATATCGCCAGGATGAGGAGCCAGGCGGAGCCTGCCAGCGCGCCCATCCAGAGCGCGAGGCAGGCGACGCCGAAGGAACGCTGGCGCCATGCGTGCAGGCTGATGCCGCAGAAGAAAAGCGTCGCGAGCAGCGCAACGGTGAATCGCAGGATCAGCACCATGGTGGGCGAACCGGCGCTATTCCAGCTCGACTTTCGCCTGCTCGACGTCCAGCCGCTCCATGGCATCCACCGGCTTGCAGGCCGCGGCCTTGCGGTACAGCTCGACCGCCTGCTTGCGCTTCGAATCCCCGTGCAGCATCAGCAGGCCGTTGGCGTACTCCATGTGCGCGATGGCCGATCCGGGGTTGAGCTTCAGCGCCTGCTCGAAGTGCTTGATGGAGGCGCCGGCGTCCGCACCGTAGGTGAGCTTGCCGAGCGCGCCGACCTTGTCGATGATCTCCGCGTGATAGAGGCCGAGCGCGATGTGCGCATCCGCGTGCTTCGCGTCGAGCTTCAGCGCGCGGTCGAGCGCTTTCCTCACCTTGCCGCCGATGCCCTCGGCGAGCGCCTTGACGATCGAGATGCGCTGCGCGTAGCGGCCGAGCACGAAGGCCTGCAGGTACCAGGCATTGGCGTCATCGGGCATGTCGCGCGTGGCGGCATCCGCGCGCTTCGCCGCATCGAGGAGTACCTGGACGGCAGGCTTGTCGTCCTCGACCAGGTAGGTCGCCGCGACCGCCGCCGCCTTGCTGGCCGCGTTCGCCCCGCTCCCCTTCAGCTTCGATCCCAGCGCGATCGCCTCCGCGAAGTCGCCGCGGTGGAACGCGCGCCAGGCGGCCTGCGCCTTGGCGTCCGCCGGGAAGTCCTCGCGATCGCCCTTGTGCAGGCGGTCCCAGGATTTCCGGAGCGCGTCGCCCTCGAAGCGATACGGATCCTGCCCGTAGGGGAATGCCGGAATCCTGACCGCAGCCATCCTGTACTCCTTTCGCGAACGCGCTATTCTGCCGCATCGAGCCGCGCCCGAGGCGGGACCGGCAGGAGAACCTCATGGCGGCGAAGAAGAAAGGCAAGCTCGGCGGCGGCGGCAGTACGCAGGGCAAGGACAAGGACCTGCTCTATTCCGCCCAGCAGATCTGGCAGGCCGGCCTCGGTGCGCTGGCCCAGGCGCAGGCGGGCGCGCCGAAGGTCTTCGAAGACCTGATGCGCGAGGGCGGCAAGCTCCAGGGCGGCGCGCTGGATGCCGCGCAGAAGGCCGTCATGCAGGCGTTCCGCGGCGCGCAGAAGACCGTCAATCGCCGCATCGACAATGTCCAGGCGCAGGCGGGCGAGACCTGGGACAACCTCGAGAAGATCTTCCAGGCGCGCGTGCAGCGCGCCCTGCATCAGCTCGGCGTGCCGTCCGCCGCGGAATTCGCCGCGCTGAAGCGCCGCGTCGATGAGCTCGGCTGCGGGCGTCAGCCGAACGGGTGGCGGGAAACGATCGTCTCGTCCCGCTCGGCGCCGGTCGAAATCATCGTGACCGGCACGCCGCAGGCGGACTCCAGCCGCGCGAGGTAGGCGCGCGCGGCGGCGGGCAACCCGTCGAGCGACTTCACGCCCGCGGTCCGCGACTGCCAGCCGGGCATCGCCTCGTAGCGCGGCGCGCCATCCGGCCCGTATTCCACGCACAGCTTCACCTCGCCGAGCCCGTCGAGCACGTCGAGCTTCGTGACGCAGAGTCCGGTGATCCCGTTGTTGAGGATGGAGCGGCGCAGCGCCACGGCGTCGAACCAGCCCGTGCGCCGCGGCCGCCCGGTGACCGCGCCGAACTCCTGGCCGACGCGCGACAGGTGCCGGCCGACGTCGTCGTCGAGTTCGGTCGGGAACGGCCCGGCCCCCACGCGCGTCGTGTACGCCTTCACGATGCCGAGCACGTCGTCGATGTCGCGCGGACCGAGGCCCGTGCCGACCGACGCGTAACCGGCGACCGTATTCGACGAGGTCACGAACGGGAACGTCCCGTGGTCGACGTCGAGCATCGTCCCCTGGGCGCCCTCGAAGAGCACGTTCGCTCCCCCGCTCGCGCAAGGCGTGCAGCTCGCCCGTGACGTCGCAGACGATCGACCGGATCCGCTCGCCTTGCGCCAGGCAGGCATCCAGCGTCTCGCGCAGGTCCACCGGCGCCTCGCCGTGCCGTCGCTCCAGCAGGAAATTGTGGTAGTCGAGGAGTTCCGCGCAGCCGCGACTCGAACCGGCCCGCGTCGGCGAGCTCGCCGACGCGCACGGCGCGGCGCGCCACCTTGTCCTCGTAGGCGGGGCCTACGCCGCGCCCGGTCGTGCCGATCTTGCGGTCCCCGCTCGCCCGCTCGCGCGCGCGGTCGATCATCGCGTGCGAGGGCAGCACCAGCGGGCACAGGGCGCTGACCCGCAGCCGCTCGAACACGGGCACGCCCCGGCCGGCGAGCATGTCGGCCTCGGAGAGGAGCGCGTCCAGCGAGACGACGACGCCGTTGCCGACGAAGCAGCGCACGCCCTCGCGCAGCACGCCGGACGGGATCAGCGACAGGACGGTCTTGACGCCGCCGATCACGAGCGTGTGGCCGGCGTTGTGGCCGCCCTGGAAGCGGGCGACCGCGGACACGCGCTCGGTCAGGAGGTCGACGAGCTTGCCCTTGCCTTCATCGCCCCACTGGGCGCCGACGACGACGACGAAACGGCCCATCGTTCTCTCAGCTCCGCGCAAGCCAGAGTACGAGGATGCCGGCGACCATGCTGGCGGCCCCGGCAAGCCGGAACGTGCCGTCATCCATCGCCAGCATTCGTTCGAGCGCGCGCCGGATCGCACGCGGACTCAGGAACGGCATCATTCCCTCGATCACCAGCAGGAGGCCGATCGCGGCCGCGAGGTCGGGCCATGCAACGCGCATGGTAACTGGACGCCCTTACCGGCCGGACTGCTTGAAGTACTTGAAGAACTCGCCCTTGGGCGCGATCACCAGCACGTCGTTCGGCTGGCCAATCGACTTGCGGTAGGCCTCGAGGCTGCGGTGCAGCGAGAAGAACTCGGGATAACGCTGGAATGCGCGCGCGTACGTCTGCGCCGCCTGCGCATCGCCTTCGCCGCGGATCACTTCCGCGTCGCGGTTGCCGCCGGCGAGGAGCTCCGTGCGCTCGCGCTCCGCCTCGGCGCGGATGCGCTGGGCCTGCTCGTCGCCCTCGGCGCGCAACTGCGAGGCCTGGCGCGCGAAGTTCTGCCGCATGCGGTAGTACACCGACTCGGAGACTTCCTCCGGCAGGTCGATGCGCTTCACGCGCACGTCCACCAGCGTGAGGCCGAGCTGGCCCACCGATGCGCCCGCGAACTGCAGGATGTCGCCGATGAACTCGGAACGCTCGGCGGCCACGACCTGCTGGATCGTGCGCTTGGCGATGACGCCCTTCAGTCCGTCCTTGACGATCTCGGCGAGGCGCCCCGCGGCCGCTTCCTCGTCGCCGGCGGTCGCGAGGTAGAACTGGCCGACGTCGGTGACGCGCCACTTCACGAAGAAGTCGACGTTCAGGATCTTGCCTTCGCTCGTCAGGAAGGGCTCGGCCGGGTAGTTCTTCGTCAGCACCCGGCGATCGAACTTCTGCACGGTCTCGATCCACGGGATCTTGAAGTGCAGGCCCGGTTCGAAGTCGGCGGCGACGATCTCGCGCAGCCGGAACTTGATCGCGAGCTCGGTCTCGTTGACGGTGAATACCGACGCGGACGCGAGCCACGCCACGAGCAGGACGCCGATCAGTATCTGGAAAGCGCCGCGATTCATTTCAGCGCTCCCTCCGGGCACGCGGATCCTCGGCCTCGATCTCGCTGCCGTCCTCGAGCTTGATCGTCGGCGGGGTGTCCGCCGCGTTGCGGGGCGGGCCGCGCAGTTCGAGGAGCTTGTCGATCGGCAGGTAGATCATGTTGCCGGTGCCTTCGACGTCGACGATGATCTTGGCCGACGAACCGAGCACCTGCTCGATGGTCTCCAGGTACAGGCGCTCGCGCGTGACGGCCGGCGCACGCTGGTACTCGGCCGCGAGCGCGAGGAACCGCTGGGTCTGGCCGTCGGCATCCGCAATCACGCGGCTGCGATGCGCGCGCGCGCCTTCGACCACGCTGACCGCGGCGCCGCGTGCTTTCGGCACGATGTCGTTGGCGTAGGTCTCCGCGGCGAGCGTCGCGCGTTCCTTGTCCTCGCGCGCCTTGATCGCGTCCTTCTGCGCCGGCGCCACCTGCTCCGGGACGCTCACGCCCTGCAGGTTGACGCTGATGACCTCGATGCCCGTGTTGTAGGCGGCGATGGTCCGCTGGACGAGGTCCTTGGTCTTGGCGCTGATCTCCTGGCGGCCGGCCTCCAGCACGAAGTTGAGCGTGCTCTGCCCGATCACCTCGCGGATCGCGCTCTCGCTGACTTCGCCGAGCGTCTGCTCCGGGTCCCGCACGTTGAACGCGAACTTGACCGGGTCCACGCGCCGGTACTGCACCGCCAGGTCGATGTCCACGAGGGCCTCGTCCTGGGTCAGCATGCGGGTGCGGTCGGTAAAGACGTTGAACTCGGTCACGTTGATCACGGTGCGGCGGTCGATCGGCCAGGGCAGGCGCATGTTGAAGCCGCCCGAGGTCGTCTTGACGTACTGGCCGAAGCGCGTGATGACCGAGCGCTCCGCCGCGCCGTTCAGGTAGAAGCTGCCGAACAGCACCCAGACCGCGACGAGACCGAGCAGCACCGAGCCGACGCCGAGGGCGCGGCCGCCGGCGCTGGTCGAACCGCCGCCGGGCGCGCCGCCGCCACCGCCGAACATCCCACGCAGCTGCTTCTGCAGCCGGCGCAGCAATTCGTCGAGGTCAGGCGGGCCCTTCTCGGGCCGGCGCTGCCAGGGATTCTCGTTCTTGCCGGGATCGTTCCAGGCCATGTCTGGTGTGTGCTTGCTCGGGAGTTCAGGCCGCGGAACTCGCGGCGTCACGCTTGAATTCTACGAAGCCGGGCGCGGGCAGACAAGGCGAGACTGCGGAAGCGAAATCGACGCCTGCTTCGCGGCAGAGCAACTCGAGCTCCTGCGGCGAGGATTCGACGACGAGGCGCGCGTTCCCGTCCTCCATGCGCCTCCTCCGAGCGCACCAGCTTCATTTCGTACAGCCGCGCCCGCAGCCTGCCCTGCGAGGGCGGCAACACCACCGCGAGCCGCATGGCGGCCTGGCCGAAGATCTCCTGCAGGGCGCCCTGCAGCAGCTCGACGCCTGCGCCGGTCGCAGCGGAAAGCCAGACCGCCGACGGCTGGCCCGCGGCGTCGCGCGCAAGCTCGGGCGCGCGCCCCAGCCGGTCGACCTTGTTGTACACGCGAAGCTGCGGGATCGACCCGGCACCGATGCTCTCCACCAGCGCGTCCACCTGCGCGATGCGCTGGTCACGCTCGGGGTCGGCGGCATCGACGACGTGCAGCAGCAGGTCCGCCTCGCGGGCCTCCATCAGCGTCGAGCGGAAGGCCGCGACCAGCTCGTGCGGCAGGTCGCGCACGAAGCCGACGGTATCGGCGACGACGATGTCCGGCGTGTGCGGGAGGCGCAGCCGGCGCACCGTCGGATCGAGGGTCGCGAACAGCTGGTCGGCCACGTAGGCGTCCGCGCCCGTGAGCGCGCGGAACAGCGTCGATTTGCCGGCGTTCGTGTAACCGATCAGCGCGACGCCGGGCACCGGCACGCGCTTGCGCTCCTGCCGGCCGGTGTCGCGTCGCTGGGCGAGCTTCTCCAGCCTGGCTGCCAGCGTGCGGATGCGCTTGCCGATCAGGCGCCGGTCGGTTTCCAGCTGCGTCTCGCCGGGACCGCGCAGGCCGATGCCGCCTTTCTGGCGCTCGAGGTGGGTCCAGCCCCGCACCAGCCGCGTCGACAGGTGCCGCAGCTGCGCGAGCTCCACTTCGAGCTTGCCCTCGGCGCTGCGCGCCCGGCGGGCGAAAATGTCGAGGATGAGTCCGGCGCGGTCGAGCACGCGGCGGCCGACGAGCTTCTCCAGGTTGCGTTCCTGCGACGGCGACAGCTCGTGGTCCACGAGCACGATCTCGGCCTTCGCCGCCTCGGCGCGATCGCGGATCTCCTCGGCCTTGCCGCTGCCGACGAAGTACCGCGGCTCCGGGATTCGCCGGCTGCCGATCACGGTCTCGACCGGGATCGCGCCCGCCGAGCGCGCCAGCGCGTCGAATTCGGCAAGTTCATCGGGATCCGGCGGCCTGGCCGAGGCCGATGCGTACGAGGATTGCGCGCTCGCCGCGTTCAGGGCGATCGAACAAGGCGTCCTGCCGGGGTCCCGGTCAAACGGTCTCCGTGACCGGCGTTTCCGCTTCGTCCTCGGCGCCTTCCGCCGACGGCAGGCGCACGTTCCGCGCCGGGACGACGGTCGAGATCGCGTGCTTGTAGACCATCTGGCTGACGGAGTTCTTGAGCAGCACCACGAACTGGTCGAAGGAGTCCACCTGGCCCTGGAGCTTGATGCCATTGACCAGGTAGATGGATACCGGCACGCGCTCCTTGCGCAGCGCGTTCAGGAACGGATCCTGCAGTGACTGACCTCTGGCCATGGTAACTCCTTGTTTTTTATCGCGCTTTCATGCCGCTCTAAGCTTGTCCGGCGGCTATATCTTCGGACCGTTCCGGGCTTTTTCAAGACGCAGGGGGCGTCGCCGGTAGGCCTGAAGTCTAGCACCTCCGTGCCACGAATCATCGCTTCTGGAGCCATTCGGCAACGCGGGCGACGATCCGTTCCGAGGCGCCTGCATCGCCGGCGTCGAACCACTCCGCTCCGGGCTCCGCGCGCAGCCAGGTGAGCTGCCGGCGCGCGAGTTGGCGCGTGGCGGCAATCGCCCTCTGCGAGGCGTCGGCGAGGGTCGCGGTCCCCTCCAGGTGCTGCCAGAGCTGCCGGTAGCCGATCAGCCGCATCGAGGGGAGCCCGGGATGCAGGTCGCCGCGCGCCTTGCAGCCCGCGCACTTCGTCCACGAACCCGCGCCGCAGCATCTCGTCGAACCGCATCGCGATGCGCTCGAACAGCAGGGCACGATCCGCGGGCGCGAGCACGAGCGGAAGGTCCCCGCGGCTCGTCGCGCCCCGCAGGTCCTCCCCAAGCTGTGCGGACAGCGGCGCGACCGCTTTGCTCGATGACTTCGAGCGCGCGCTGGATCCGCTGGCGGTCGTTCGGTCCGATGCGCGTTGCAGTCGCGGGATCGAGACTCGCGAGCTCGGCGTGCAATGCCGGCCAGCCCTCGATCGCAGCACGCGCCTCGAGCCGCTGCCGGATCGCGGGATCCGCGGGCGGCAGTTGCGCGAGCCCCGACTGCAGCGCGCGGAAGTAGAGCATGGTGCCGCCGACCAGCAGCGGGACGCGCCCCTGCGCGCTGATCTCCGCCATGGCGGCCCCGGCATCGGCCAGGAAGCGCGCCGCGGAGTAGCTCTCGGCGGGATCGATCAGGTCGATGAGGCGATGCGGCGCGCGCGCGAGGAGTTCGGGCGGCGGCTTGGCCGTGCCGATGTCCATGCCGCGATAGACCATCGCGGCATCGACGCTCACGATCTCGAGCGGCAGGCGCGCGACGAGCGCGGCAGCAAGCTCGGTCTTGCCCGAACCCGTCGGGCCCATCAGCAGGATCGCCGGACTTCGCGTCATCAGCGGCCGCGCAGGAAGATCCGGTCGAGCTCGGCGAGCGTGAGCCGGGTCCAGGTCGGCCGGCCGTGGCTGCACTGACCCGAGCGCTCGGTCTGTTCCATGTCGCGCAGCAGCGCGTCCATTTCCGGAATGGTGAGCTGGCGGTTGGCGCGCACCGCGCTCCGGCAGGCGATGTTCGCGAGCAGCTCGTTCTGGCTGCTGTCGATGCGATGCACGGCGCCGCCCGCACCGAGGTCGGCCAGCGCGTCGGCGAGGACGCCGGCGACATCCGCGCCCGCGAGCGCGACCGGCACTTCGCGCACGGCCAGCGTCGCGGGGCCGACACGGTCGACGGCGAACCCGGCTGCGGCCAGTTCGTCCGCATGCTGTTCGGCGAGCGAAGCCTCGGCTTCCGTGGTCTCGAGCAGCGCCGGGACCAGCAACGCCTGTCGCGGCCCGCGGCCCGTTTCCATGGCGACCTTGAGCCGCTCGTAGAGGATGCGCTCGTGCGCGGCGTGCATGTCGACCAGGACCATGCCCTCGGCCGACTGCGCGACGATGTAGATGCCGTGCAGCTGTGCGATCGCGTGCCCGAGCGGCTGGTCCGCAACAGGCGCGGCCGGATCGGCGACCGGTCGCTGCCGCCGGCACCTGGCCAAAGGCCGGCGACGGCTCGCCGAGCGCGAGCGCCGCGACGGCGGGCGGGGCTGCCCAGCGCGCTGCCGCGGAAACCGGCGCGGAACCCGCCTCTCCCCGCCCCGCCTCGGCGAGTGCCCGCTCGACCGTGCGGAACAGGAAATCGTGGACGCCGCGGCCATCGCGGAAGCGCAGCTCGAGCTTCTGCGGATGCGCGTTCACGTCCACCTGCAGGGGATCGAGCGTGAGGTAGAGCAGCCAGGCGGGATGCCGGCCGCCGTGGCTCACGTCGCGGTAGCCAAGGCGCACGGCGCTCCCGAGCAGGCGGTCACGCACCATGCGGCCGTTCACGAACAGGAACTGCCGGTCCGGCTGGGCGCGAGAGGCCGACGGCATCCCGATCCAGCCCTCCAGCGCCAGGCCGGCCTGCGCGTGCGTCACGAAACGCGAAGCGGCGACGAAGTCCGCGCCGACCAGGCGAGCGATGCGCGCCTCGCGCTCGCGCCGGCCGGGTGCCGCCGGCAGCGCAAACTGTTCGCGCCGGTTGTGCGTCAGCGTGAAGGCCACGTCGAAGCGCGAGAGCGCGAGGCGCGCGACGGTCTTCAGGACGTGCTGGAACTCGGTCGCTTCCGCGCGCAGGAACTTGCGCCGCGCCGGCACACGGTGAAAGAGGTCGCGAACCTCGACCGTCGTGCCCTGCGGGTGCGCGGCCGGCTGCACGCGGCCGGGCTCGCCGTCCTGGCACTCGATCGCCGCGCCCGCGGCGGCGCCTTGCCGCCGCGAGGCCAGCCGCAGCCCCGACACCGACGCAATCGAAGGCAGCGCCTCGCCGCGGAACCCGAGCGAGGCGACCCGCTCGAGGTCCTCGAGCGAGGCGATCTTGCTGGTGGCATGGCGCGTCAGCGCGAGCGCGAGTTCGTCCGGCGCGATGCCGGTGCCGTCGTCGCGCACGCGGATCAGGCGGATCCCGCCGTGCTCGACGTCGATCGTGAGCTGCTGCGCGCCGGCATCGAGGGCGTTCTCGACGAGTTCCTTGACGACGGAAGCCGGACGCTCGATGACCTCGCCCGCAGCGATCTGGTCGACGAGCGGGCCTTCGAGGATGCGGATGGGCATGGTGGCGCTGCCGGCGCCAGTCTACCCGCTCAGATGCCGGTGACGGGAATCTCGAGGATGGTGCCCGAGGCGACCGTCTCGGTCGCGAGGCGGTTCTTCTGGCGCAGGTCGTCGATGCTGACCGCGTAGCGGCCGGCGACGTCGCCGAGGGTTTCGCCCGGCGACACGACGTGGCGCAGCGCCTGGCCGCGCTCGCGGGCCGCGAGCACCGCGACGCGCGAGCCCGGCGGCGGGTTGTCGTAGAAGTAGCGGCGCACGCCCGCGTGGATCGCCTCTGCAAGGCGTTGCTGATGGGACGGGTCGCGGAGCTTCTTCTCTTCGTCCGGGTTCGAGATGAAGGCCGTCTCCACCAGCATCGAGGGCACGTCGGGCGAGGTCAGCACGATGAGGCTCGCGTGCTGCACGTCGCTCTTCTTGCAGCTGGCCCACGTGGTCGAGCTCGGCGAGCACGCGCGCGGCGGCCTCGCGGCTCGCGCTGATCGCCGCGTTCTGCGACAGGTCGAGCAGCACCGATTGCAGCACGTTGCTCTTGTCGTGCAGCGACACGCCGCCGATCAGGTCGGCCGCGTTCTCCCGCTCGGCCAGCCAGCGCGCGGCTTCGCTGCTCGCGCGGCGCGTCGAGAGCACGTAGACCGAGGAGCCGCGCACCGAGCGGTCCATGAACGCGTCCGCGTGGATCGACACGAACAGGTCCGCCTGCTGCACGCGCGCGCGCCGGATGCGCTCGCGGAATGGCACGAAATAATCGCCGGTGCGCGTCAGCACCGCGCGCATGCCCGGCTCGGCATTGATCTGCTCGGCGAGCTTGCGCGCGACCGCCAGCGTGACGTTCTTCTCGCGCGTGCCGGCCTTGCCGATCGCGCCCGGGTCCTCGCCGCCGTGGCCGGCGTCGATCGCGATCACGAGGTCGCGCTGCCCGTCGCCGCCCGCGACCTTGACCGGCTTGGGCGCCTCGGCAGGCGCCGCCGCCGCGGCCAGGCCGTGCCCGAGGTCCACGACGAGGCGATGACCGTAGGTTTCGTTGGGCGGCGTCAGGAAGGCCCTTGCTTCGACCTTCGCATTCACGTCGAGCACGATGCGCAGGCCCGCGCGGCCGCGCTCGCCGAGTCGTACCGACTTCACGACGCCCGAGGCGTCGGGGACCTTGATGCGCGAAGCGTCGGCCTCGATGCGCTCGAAATCGATGACGACGCGGTCCGGGCTGTCGAGGGAGAAGACCGTATAGGACGCCGGCTCGCTGAGGTCGAGCACGACACGGGTGGAATCGGGACTTGCCCAGACGCGGATGTCGCGAAGCGCAGGCTGCTGCCGCCGCCGATGCCGACGTGAGCAGCAGGATGATTAGGCCGATTGCCCTCATTGGCCGCATGACTGCCGTGCGCTCCGGAACCCGCGGGTACTCTAGCGGCCGATGTTTTTTAATTCAAGTTTTTCAGCTAGATACGCCACACTCTTCGAGTAGGGCGCGACTCGATGCCAGCCATTCGCGCCCACTTTCACCGTGAGCGGCAAGGGAAATGCGCCGGCCCGTACCCTGGTGATCGAGCTGTGCCGCGAGATCAGGCGTGCCGAGGGCGGGGCCAGCCCGCTCCGGCCATTCCACCAGCACCAGGCCCGGCTGCCCGCGCAGGTCGCGGTAACCGAGGCCCTCGAGCGCAGCCGCGCCCGGGGCGAGGCGGTAGAGATCGAGGTGATGCACGCTCCCCCGCGCCGTCTCGTAGGGCTCGACCAGGGTGAACGTCGGGCTCCTGATCGTGCCGGCGACGCCGAGTGCGCGCAGCAGCGCGCGCGCGAGCGTCGTCTTGCCGCTGCCGAGTTCGCCGGAGAGCGTGAACAGCAGGCTGCGGGTTGCGAGCTCGGGCAGGCCGCGTGCCAGCGCAGAGCCCGCGCAGGTCGTCGCCGCCTCGTCGGGCAGGTTCAGCTCCACGGAAAATTCACGACACCGCGCAGCTCGGCGACGATGTCGCTCGCGATCATCCCGCGCATCCCCGCGCGCGCCGCACGGTCGCCCGCCTCGGCGTGCAGCAACACGCCCGCGGTCGCCGCAAGCAGGTGATCATGCGTCGTCGCCAGCAACGCGGCGATGACGCCGGTCAGCACGTCGCCGCTGCCGGCCGTCGCCATGCCGGGATTGCCGCGGTCGCAGACCCAGGGCACGCCGGGACGCACCGCAGACCAGCGTGTTCGCGCCCTTCAGCACGCAGGTGCCTCCAAAGCGCTCCACGATCCCGCGCACCGAGCCGAGCCGGTCGCGCTGCACGTCGTCCACGCTCGTGCCGAGCAGGCGCGCCGCTTCGCCGGGATGCGGCGTCAGGATCCAGTCGTCGGACTTTCGCGGGCGCTCCGCCAGCAGCGTCAACGCGTCGGCGTCGACCACCAGCTGCGCAGCGGACGCGACCACCGCGTCGAGCATGCGTTGCGCCTCCGCGCCCGTCCCCAGCCCCGGTCCAACCGCAATGGCGTCGTACGCCGAAAGGTCCGCGGGCATCGCCGTCCTTCACGATGAGTTCCGGCCGCCCCGCGCAGCACGGCCGCGGCGCTCGCCGCGGAAGTCGCAACCGTAACGAGTCCCGCGCCCGCGCGCAGCGCAGCCTCCCCGGCGAGCCGCGCCGCTCCCGCCATCGCGTGTCCGCCGACGATGAGCAGGCGGCCATGATCGCCCTTGTGCGCCGATCGTCGCCGGGGCGGCAATGCTCGTGCCGCAACCTGCCCGTCGATGCGGCGCATGACGGGGCTCTCGCCCGCGCGGACATCCCGAGGCAGGCCAAGCCCGGCGAATTCCAGCGCACCGACGAAGTCCGGCGCCTTGCCGAGGTAGTAACCGCTCTTCAGGGCCAGGAATGCGAGCGTGCGTGTCGCCGTGACCGCGCAACCGTGCGGTTCGCCGGTGTCCGCATCGAGCCCCGAAGGAATGTCGAGGGCAAGGACCGGGACACCGAGGCGGTTCACCTGCCGGATCGCGGCGACGAACGGCTCTTCGAGCGGGCGGTCGACGCCCGTACCCAGCATCGCGTCGACGACCAGCTCGCAGGTCTCGAGCAACCCCTTGCCGGGCGGCTCCGTGCGCCCGCCCTGCGGCCACGAAATCGGCGTGGGCCCGCGCCGCGTCGCCGCGAAGATTCCGCGGGTCCGTCACCGCGACGACGCACACGTCGAGACCCGCGGCGCGCGCGAGGCGCGCGACGACGTAACCGTCGCCGGCGTTGTTGCCGGGACCGCAGAGCACGGTCACGCGCCTCGCGGCGGGCCAGTGCTCGCGCAGCGCTGCGAACGCCGCGACGCCCGCGCGCTGCATCAGTTCGTAGCCGGGAATGCCGCCCTCCTCGATCGCGAGCCGGTCCATGGCGCGCACGGATGCGGCCGAATAGACCTCGACGGGCAGCGGATCCATGCGCGTGATTATACTGGCCGCCTCCCGCGAAACCCGGCACATGGCAAGCCCTTTCACCGAATCCGAACTCTCGCGCCTGCGCGCGCGGCTCGACGTGCTCGCGCGCGAACTCGGCTTCGACCAGGTCGGCGTCGCCGGCATCGACCTCGCCGCGGACGAGGCCAACCTCGATCGCTGGCTCGCCGAGGGGCGACACGGCGGCATGGATTACATGGCGCGTCACGGGCATCGCAGGACCCGGCCGGCGGCGCTCGTGCCGGGAACGCTGCGCGTCATCAGCGTGCGCATGGCAGCCTCAGCGCCGGATGCCGCCCCGGCCGCCGGGGTGCTGGCCGACGGCAGCAAGGGCTACGTCGCACGCTACGCGCTCGGACGCGACTACCACAAGGTCATGCGCAGCCGGCTCGCCCGGCTCGCGATCCCTGCTCGAGGACGAGTTCGGCGCATTCGGCCATCGCGCATTCGTGGACTCGGCACCGGTGATGGAGAAGCCGCTCGCGCGGGATGCCGGCCTCGGCTGGATCGGCAAGCACACGAACCTCATCAACGAACGCGCCGGTTCGCTGTTCATGCTGGGCGAGCTCTACACGGACCTGCCGCTGCCGGTGGACGCGCGCGCGAAGGACCGCTGCGGAAGCTGCACCGCCTGCCTGCCGGCCTGCCCGACCGGCGCCATCACGGCGCCGTACCAGCTCGACGCGCGCCGCTGCATCTCCTACCTGACGATCGAGCATCACGGCCCGATACCGGAGGAGCTGCGCCCCGCCATCGGCAACCGCATCTTCGGCTGCGACGACTGCCAGCTCGTGTGCCCCTGGAACAAGTTCGCGCGCGTCGCCGCGGAGCCGGATTTCCGCGTGCGGCATCGCCTCGACGCGCCGGACCTCGTCGAGCTGTTCGCCTGGAGCGAGCCGGAGTACCTGGAGAAGACCGACGGCAGCGCGCTCGCCAGGCTCGGCTTCAGGCGCTGGCTGCGCAACCTCGCCGTCGCGCTCGGCAATGCGCCGCGCTCGCCCGCGGCGACGAGCCGCATTGCGCGACCCGCGCCGACGACGCGGACCCGTGGTGCGCGAACACGTCGGCCTGGGCGCTGGCAGGCAGGCAGAAAGCCCTAGCCCGGAGGGACTAGACCCTAGCCGCGCAACGGGTTGACGTAGTGCCGGCCGCTGGTCGTGCGGCGGATCGTCTCGAACAGGTCGTCGAAGTCGCGCGAGTTGTTGGCCGGGTCGATCTCGGCCGTGTTGACGATCAGCAGCGGCGAGGCCGTGTACTGGTGGAAGTAGCGCGTGTACGCCTCGCCGAGCCGCTCGAGGTAGGCGGCGTCGATGTATTTCTCGAAGGGGATGCCGCGGCGGTCGATGCGCTGCAGCAGGATGTCCACCGGCGCCTGGAGGAAGACCACGAGATCCGGCGTCGGGGCGTCCATCGCGAGCCGCGCGTACACCTGCTCGTAGAGCTTGAACTCCTCGTCGTCGAGGACGATGCGCGCGAACAGTCGGTCTTTTTCGAGCATGTAGTCGGCGATGCGAACCTGCGCGAAGAGGTCGTGCTGGCGCAGCTCCGAGAGCTGGCGCGCGCGCTGGAACAGGAAGTAGAGCTGGGCCGGGAAGGCGGCGGCCCGCCGGTCCTTGTAGAAGCGCTCGAGGAAGGGATTTTCCATCGGCTGCTCGAGGACCGTGCCGGCACCGACCGCCTCCGCGAGCTTGCGCGCGAGGCTCGTCTTGCCGACGCCGATCAGGCCCTCGACGACCACCAGCCGGTGCGGCCAGGTCTCGGTCTTTTCTTCAGTCGTCACCGGATCCCCGTGCCGCGAGCCGCTCGATTCCCGCAGGCGATATCCGTTCACGCAGCCGGCAGACGCGAGCGAGTCCCGGTACCCAGAGCTCTGCGGCGATTTCGGAAAGAGGATACAGGACGAAATTGCGCTGGTGCAGGCCCGGATGGGGCAGCTCGAGGCCGGGTTCCGAGATCTCGAGCGCGCCGACCGCCAGCAGGTCGAGGTCGATCACGCGCGGCCCCCACCGCACCGCCGGCTCGGTCTTGCCCAGGCGCCGCTCGACTTCCTGCAGCGATTCGAGCAGCTGCCGCGGCTCCGCCGTCGTCAGGAGTCCCGCGGCGGCATTGATGAACTCCGGCTGGTCCTGCGGTCCCAGGGGCCGGCTGCGCCAGAGTCCGGAGCGCGCGATGAGCCTCGATTCGGGGAGCGTCGCGAGCGCCGCGAAGGCGGCCTGCACCTGGCTGACCGGGTCGGACAGGTTGCTGCCGAGCGCCACGTAGGCGGGACGCCAGGCCACCGTCCTTGCTCAGGTCTCGACGGGTGGCGAGGAGTTACGTCGGCCGCCGCGCCGGCGGCGCCTGCGGCGGGGCGGTCCAGCGGCTCGTCGCCCGACGGCGCCTTCCGTGCCGACACGTTCGCGCTGCTGTTCGGGCGTCAGCGCGAGGAGCTCGGTCCACCAGCGCGCGATCGCGGGGTCCTCGCCGCCGGACTGCGCGCGCAGCAGCAGGAAGTCATAGGCCGCGCGGAAACGCGGGTGCGCGAGGAAGCCGAGCACGCGCCGACCCTCGCGGCGATGGAAACGCGGCTGCAGCGCGAGCAGGTCGCGCATCGGCATCGAGAAGCGCTTCGGGATGCCGATGCGCCGATTCTGCTGACCGACGACCTCGTCCACGGCTTCGGCGATGGCGACGGCCGGTGGCGCGCCCGAATCGAAGCGCCGCTGCGCCGCCGCCGACACGGGGCCGAACAGCATCACCGCGAACAGGAACATCGGCGTCACGGGGCGATCCTCGGCCACGCGCCGGTCGGTGTCGGCGAGACCTGCACGGATCAGCGCGAGCGCCATGCCGCCGGAATCCGCTTCGAGGTGCGCGGCGGTCGCGGGAAACAGCTGGGCGAACAGCCCGTGCTCGCGCAGCAGGTCGAAGGCGCGCTGGCCGAATCCGGCCAGGAACAGCTTCAGGAACTCGTCGAGCAGCCGGGCCGGCGGAATGTGCCCGAGCAGTTCGGCGAGCGTTGCGAACGGCGCGCGCGCCGACTCGTGGATGGTGAATCCGAGCTTCGCCTCGAAGCGCACCGCGCGCAGCATCCGCACCGGGTCTTCGCGGTAGCGCGTCTCCGGGTCGCCGATCAGGCGGATCGTGCGCGCACGCACGTCGTCGACGCCGCCGACGTAGTCCACGATCGAGAAGTCCTCGATGTTGTAGTAGAGCGCGTTGCAGGTGAAGTCGCGCCGCCACACGTCCTGGTCGATCGTGCCGTAGAGGTTGTCGCGCAGCAGGCGGCCGCGCGCGTCGTGCGCACGGTCGACGTTGCCGTTCGGCTCGTCCGGCGGCTCCTCCTCCGGCTCCGCCGTCGGTCTCCGGCTCGATCTCCGCGTCGTCGTCGGTGACGCCGTCGAGGTCGGGTTCCGGCGCCATCGGCGCGCCTGCGGCGCGGAAGGTCGCGACCTCGATGATCTGGTAGCCGAAGCGCACGTGTGCCAGGCGAAATCGTCGTCCGATCAGGCGGCAATTGCGGAACAGCCGCCGCACCTCTTCGGGCGAGGCGTCGGTCGCGACGTCGAAGTCCTTCGGTTCGATGCCGATCAGGAGGTCGCGTACGCAGCCCCCGACCAGGAAAGCCTGGTAGCCGCCGTCACGCAGGCGATAAAGGACCTTGAGCGCATTGCCGGAGATCTGTGAGCGCGAGACCGGATGGTCCGGGCGAGCAACGATGATCGGCGCCGGGGCGCCGCTTTGAGGGTCCAAGGGGTGTCGGGTCCGCTTGAGGCAGGAAACTGGGTCCGTATAATACCAGCCCCTTTGCGGGCCCCGACGCTCCCATCGTCTAGAGGCCTAGGACACAGCCCTCTCAAGGCTGGTACGAGGGTTCGAATCCCTCTGGGAGCGCCATACAACCCAATAGGTCTGGTAGTAAACGAACCGATCTTGCGGGTGGTGGGAATCAAGCGCCCTCACGAAACCCGCGCCTGATTGCGAGGGAGGTCTAGCTGCATGCCTACGAATCGGTCGCTGGAGCGGCAGACGCCGGATGCCGTGTACGTCAGGTCCTTGCCGCTCGCCGCGGCCCTTGCGCTTGCTGCCTGCCAGATCGCGCCTGCGCCGACACTTGCACCGGCCCCCGGGCCGGAAGTCCAGTTCTACACCGTCACCGACCTCACCGACGACTTTGAGCACTTCCACGACCGTACCCAGGGCATGGAGACCGCCGCCCGTGTCGCCGCTTTCAAGGCGGAGTTTGTGCCGCTTATACCCGGCTTCTACGAACCGAACGAGTACACGACTCAAGAGCAGATCGACCGCATGATCACCCGCTCGCTTGAGAAATTCCCCGAGATCCGCGCGCGCTACAACGCCACCCGCGAGGCCTTCGCACCAGACATGGAAGCGACGCGCGATGCGCACGTGGCGGCGTTCCCGGATACGCAGCCCGTTGGCAATATCTATTTCGTACACAGCCTCGGTCGCATGGATGGCGGCACGCGCGAGCACGAGGGGCGCGTATTCTTCATCTTCGGCGCCGATGTCATGGCGCGCATCCACACGCCGGGCCAATCGCGCCCGTTCTTCAACCACGAGATCTTCCACTTCTATCACCACCGCTACTTCCGCGAATGCGAAGCGGTGTGGTGCGCGCTGTGGTCCGAAGGACTTGCGGTTCATGTCGCCGAGCAGCTCAATCCTGGCGCAAGCGATGACGCGCTGCTGCTCAACACCCCGCGCCCGATCCGGCCCGAGGTGGATGCGAACCTGCAAGTCGCGGTGTGCGAGGTGGTGCGGAGACTCGACTCAGAAGCGCAGGAAGATTACGCGCCGCTCTTCTTCGGCAACGGGCAGCCTCCGCACGGCTTGCCGCCGCGGTTCGGCTACTACGTCGGCTACCTGGTCGCGCGCGAAGCTGGCGAGACGTACTCAATCCAGCAACTCGCGCACATGAATGCGGAGCAGGCGCGGCCCGTCATCGATGCCGCATTCGCTTCGCTTGCGGAATGCTGATACCAGGGTTCGAATCCCTCCGGGAGCGCCATCAGCTGCGGTGGATGTCGCGTCCGCCGGATTCCACCCAGTTTTCGGCAATGGCATTCGCGTCGGATGCCGATCTCGCCTCGACGGACATCAGGATGGCGCCCTTGCGCACATCCGCTTCGTAGCCGCGCACGCGTTCCTCCGGTACGCCCCAGTCGCCGAATGCCGCGAGCAGGCCGCCTGCAACGCCAGCGGCTCCCGCGGCCGTCAATGCGATGGCCAGCGGACCGACGACGAAGCCGATCGCCGGCAAGGCAACTGCGGCACCCACCGATGCGAGCACGGTGACGAGCATGCCGACGCGTCCGCCCTTCGGTCCGCCGAGCTCACCGCCCTCCGCCTCGCGCCCGCCAAGTTCCGCCTTGATCTCGTTGTCGGAAATGAGCAGCTTGCGGCGCGTGCCCTCGGAGACGACGACATTGATCTGCCCGAGGTCGTAGCCGCGGTCCAGGCACGAGACGTACGCGCGTTCGGCAGCGCTGGTCGTGTCGAAGAGACCGACGACAGGGATAGGTCTGACCGAGGATTGCCGCAGATGCCATGGGATGGGGACTCCAGCCGCCAGGTTCTCCTTACGTTGCCCGGTCCCGGGGCCGGCGCCTGTAGGCCAGCGCCGGCGTATCATGACCGGATGTCGACGATGGACCTGCAGGACGCCATGAAGAACCCGGCCAGGACCTTTGGGTCACCCGAGGCGATCGAGGCTTCGGGCGAACTCTCCGCCCGGGAAAAGCACGCGGTCCTGCTGCAGTGGAAGGACCAGCTCCAGCAGCTCATGGTCGCTACCGAAGAGAACATGCCGGGTCCCGAGACGGCCAGCGGCGTCAACGCCGACTGCCTGCGCCGCGTCGTGGACGCGCTCTCGCGGCTTGACGTGCCCCAGGCCTGACCGCCCGCTCACCGATGCTGACGCACGATCGACTCGACCGTCCGGTGGACGTGACCCACGACCACGTGCTCGGTCCCCCGGGCGCCGAGGTCACCCTCGTCGAGTACGGCAGCTATGCCTGCCCGCACTGCCGCGCCGCCAACGAGCGCATCGCCGCCGTGCGGGACCGCTTCGGCGACCGGCTGCGCTACGCCTTCAGGCAGCGGCCGCTGACCGGCAGCGACATCGCCCGCCGCGCGGCGGATCTCGCCGAGTGCGCCGCCACCGACGAGCAGTTCTGGAAGGCGCACGTTGCCCTGATGTCGCGCTCCGCGGAACTCACCGAGGCGGATCTCGACTACGTGGCCGGCGAACTCGCGCTGACGGCAGCGGACCGCGCGGCCGCGAGCGATCGCGCGCGCCGCGCCGCGGAGCGCGTCGATGCCGACATCGCGAGCGCACGCGCGGGCGGCGTCGCCTTCACGCCGACATTCTTCGTCAATGGCCGCCGCTACGACGGGCCCTGGGACGAAACCTCGCTGTCCGACGCGCTGCTGGGTTCGCTCGGGCACCGCATCCGCTCGGCGGCGCTCGATTTCGCCGGCTGGGCGCCTTCGGCGGGCCTGCTCCTGTTGCTGATGTCCGTGGTGGCCGTCCTGCTCGACGAACTCCCCCCAGGGCGCGGCATTCGCCGCTTTCTGGCAGCAGCCCTGGGGGATTTCGTTCGGCGGCGCGGGACTCTCCATGCCGGCGCTCGACTGGATCAACCACGGGCTGCTGTCGGTCTTCTTCCTGATCGTCGGCCTCGAGATCAAGCGCGAGTTCACCGTGGGCCACCTCGCGAGCCGGCAGGCCGCGGCGCTGCCGGTCGCCGCCGCGCTCGGCGGGATGATCGTGCCCGCCGCGCTCTACGCGCTCGTCATCCCGGCCGGGCAATGGGCCCATGGCTGGGGCGTTCCGATGGCCACCGACACCGCCTTCGCGGTCGCGCTGATCGCGATGATGGGTCGACGCGTCCCGGTGGAGCTGCGCATCTTCCTCACCGCCGCGACGATCGTCGACGACATCGGGGCGATCACGGTGATCGCGCTTTTCTACAGCGCCGAGATCCACCTCGGCTACCTCGCCGCCGCCGCCGGCATCGTCGCCGCGCTGGCTGCGCTCAACTGGGCGCGCGTGTATCGCGTGACGCCTTACCTGCTGCTCGGCCTCGCGCTCTGGGTGTGCGTGCACGGCGCCGGACTGCACGCCACGCTGGCGGGCGTCGTGCTCGCGCTCTTCATCCCGACACGACCGCCGCCGGATCTCAGGGCCCTGATGACGCAGGCCAACGCCCTGGTGATGGAAGAGGCCCGTCGCGGCGACGAGGTCCTGAGGCACGGGCCCTCGATCCCGGTGCTGCAGGCGCTCGACGCGATCCACGACCGCGTGGAATCGCCTGCCGACCGCATGCTGCGTCGCGTGGCGCCGCGCTCGAGTTACTTCGTGCTGCCGATCTTCGCGCTCGCCAACGCGGGCGTCGTGATCGCCCCGGGGGTCGTGGCCGGCCACGAGCCACTGATGCTGGCGATCGGCAGCGCCCTCGTGATTGGCAAGCCGCTCGGCATGGCGCTGTTCTGCGCGCTGGCGGTCGCCCTGGGCCTCGCGCGCAAGCCCGCCGAGTACAGCTGGCGCCAGGTGGTGGGCGCGGGCGCGCTCTCGGGCATCGGCTTCACGATGTCGCTGTTCATCGCGGCGCAGGCGTTCCCGGTCGCGACCGATTTCGCCGCGGCCAAGATCGCGGTGTTCGGCGCCTCGATCCTGGCGGCGGTCGCGGGCGTCGCGATCCTCTGGGGCGCGGAGCGCCGCGCGTGACGATACGCATCGCCATGTGGTCCGGGCCGCGCAACATCTCGACCGCGATGCTGCGCTCCTTCGGCAGCCGGCCCGACACCGCGGTCACCGACGAGCCGCTGTACGCGCACTACCTGCAGGTCACCGGCGTCGCGCACCCGGGCCGCGACGAGGTGATCGCGGCCCACGAGCCCGACTGGCGCAAGGTCGCGGCCACGCTCACCGGCCCCGTGCCGGGCGGGCGGGCCATCTGGTACCAGAAGCACATGGCGCATCACCTGCTGCCGATGATCGAACGCGGCTGGCTCGATGCCCTGACGCACGCCTTCCTGATCCGGGAGCCGGACGAGATGGTCGCCTCGCTGCTGAAGACCTTTCCCGGCGCGGGCCTCGCCGATACCGGGCTGCCGCAGCAGTGCGAGATCTTCGACCGCGTGGCCGAGCGGCGGGGCCGCGCGCCGCCCGTGGTGCTCGCGAGCGACGTGCTGAAGGACCCGCGCGCGCAGCTCGAGGCGTTGTGCGCGGCGCTCGGCATCCCGTTCCTCGATGCGATGCTGTCCTGGCCGCCGGGCCGGCGCGACACCGACGGCGCCTGGGCGCCGCACTGGTACGCGGCAGTCGAGGCCTCGACGGGCTTCGAGCCGTACCGGCGCCGTCACGTCGAGCTGGCGGATGAACAGGCGAGGCTCGTGGACGAGTGCCGCCCCTGGTATGAGAAGCTGTATGCGCTGCGACTGAAGGCCTGAAGGACGGATCCCGGATGCTCCAGAAATTCAACGAGAAGAATCGCGACCTGATCGTCAACATCAACGGCAAGCTCGTGCATCGCGACGAAGCGGGCGTCTCGCCGTTCGACAGCGCGGTGCAGGGCGGCGACGCCGTGTGGGAAGGCCTGCGCCTCTACGACGGGCGCATCTTCGCGCTCGAAGAGCACCTCGCGCGGCTGCGCTCCTCCGCCCTCGCCCTTGCCTTTGCGGACATCCCCTCGAACGAGAAGATCGTCGCCGAGATCCGGCGCACGCTCGCGGCGAACGGCATGAAGGACGGCGTGCACCTGCGCCTGACGCTCACGCGCGGCGTGAAGGTCACCTCCGGCATGGACCCGCGCCTCAACCAGTCCGGGCCGACGCTGATCGTGCTCGCCGAGCACAAGGCGCCGGTGTACTCGAAGGGCGGGCTGACGCTGTTCACCAGCAGCATCCGCCGTCCCTCGCCCGACGTGCTCGACCCGAAGATCCACCACGCGAACCTGCTGAACTCGGTGCTCGCGAAGATCCAGGCGAACGCCGCGGGCGCGGACGACGCGCTGATGCTGGACGGCCGCGGTTTCATCGCCGAGACGAACGCCACGCACCTGTTCTTCATGCAGGGCGGCATCCTCCTGCACGCCGACGGTCGCCGCCTGCCCCGAGGGCATCACGCGCGCGACCGTGCTCGACATCTGCCGCGCCGAGAAGATCCCGCACGAGGTCCGCGACCTGTCGCTCACGGAGCTCTACCGCGCGGACGAGGCCTTCTGCACCGGCACCATGGGCGAGCTCGCCGGCGTCACGCAGGTGGACGGCCGCAGGATCGGCAGCGGCGAGATCGGGCCGATGACGCAGCGACTCTCGGCGCTCTACGGCCAAGCGCACCGCCGCCGGCGGCACGCGCGTCGTGGACTGAATGCGCCCGCCTCGGCGTGCTGCGCGCCGCGCTCGGCCTCGCACTCGCCGCCTGTGCCGCGAGCTGCGCGACGCCCGGCCCGCAACCCGGCCCTGAATCGCGCGGCCCCGGCCGCTGCGACGGCGAGCCGATCTTCGCCGCGGGCGGCGAGCGCGCGACGCTCTGGGTCCGCAATTCCTCCGAGTTCCGCGCCGCGAGCGAGATCATCTACCGTGCCGCGCGGGACGCGCTCGCCGACGGGACTGGCGGACCCCGCCTGGACCGCGGAACCCTCGCAGGCCGGCGATCTCTCGGCACTTCCGCCCGCGGTGGTCATGGACATCGACGAGACCGTGCTCGACAACTCCGAGCCGCAGGCGGAGATGATGCTGAAGGGCACCTGCTTCGACGAGTTCCCGGCGACCTGGGACGCATGGCTTGCGAAGCGCAGCGCCCCGGCCGTGCCGGGCGCGGCGGAGTTCATTCGCGCCGCGCGCTCGATGAAGGATCCATCCGGCCGCCCGGTGCGCGTCTTCTTCATCACCAACCGCGAGTGCGCGCGGCGCGCGGGAAACGAGTCCGCCTGCCCGCAACAGGACGACACCGCGGCCAACCTCGCCGCGCTCGGACTCGGCAGTCCGACGCTTGCGGACGACCTCATGCTGAAGGGCGAGCAGCCGGAATGGGAGAGCGAGAAGCTCGCGCGACGGGAGGCCGTTGCCGCCGGTCATCGCATCGTGCTGAACGTCGGCGACGACCTCGCGGATTTCCTGCCGGACGTGCAGGCGCGCGACGGTTGCCGGGCGCGACGCCGCGCGCTGCGCGCGCGAGGACTGGTGGGGCCGGCGCTGGTTCCTGCTGCCGAACCCGATGTACGGCTCCTGGCTGGTGGCGCTGGGGCAGGACCTGGACGCGGCCCTGGCGGCCGAGCCCGCGGTCCACGGGGACTGCCCGGGCCGCTGATCACGCTTCCAGTGTGACGGGCGTCAAGGACTCCCGCGAATCCGCTGCGCAGGCGGCGGCCGTCCTTTATGTTCACTCGCATGACGCCCGCCGACGACCGCGTGCTGCAGCTATTGCAGAAGTGGCAGAAGAGCCTCGACCTGCACGCGCGCTATGCCGACCTGCCGGAGGACCAGTACTGGCTGGTGCAGCCCTGGCCGAACCACCAGCGGCCGACCAAGTGGGTCGTGGACCTCGCGCGGCAGCGGCTCGCGGACCTGCAGAACATCGTGAAGACGCGCCTCGCCGCCGGCGACCCGTCGCTGTCCGAAGGGCTCGAGCTGATGTCCTTCCTGACCAATCTCGTCGGCTCGCAGCACGTCGAGCGGTTCGTCCCGATCGCCGAGCCCGAGCGCGAGCGCCAGCTCGAGAAGGCGAAGGCGCAGAAGACCGGCGCAACTTCCACCTCGACCGTATTGAAGCCCGCGCCGGCTCCCAAGGCCGCGCGCGCCGCGGGCAAGCCAAAGGCCGCGAGCAAGCCGCCGAAGCCCCTCAACGACACGACGGTGACCGCCGTCGTGAAGGATGCCGCGCGCCTGCTCTCCTGGGGCCGCGACTGGCACGAGCTGCCCGAGGCGATCGCCCGGATCGCGGGACGCCCGAGCGTCGCCCAGGTGCGCCAGATCCTGCGCGGCAGCAAGGACGACATCGAGCAGCGCCTCGCGCAGCAGGACAAGCACTAAAGAGGGACGCACCTTTTCGAGACGGGATGACGCTGCAGCCTCTCGTTTCCCTCCGGTGTATCGTCGCCCGCATGGGCAATGAATCCACCGCGGGCGCCCCCGCCGGGCTCTTCCGCCGCCTCGCGCGCACTCTTCTACGACCTGCTCCTGCGTGATCGCGCTCGGCTTCGTCGTGACCTTCGCGATGTTGCCGCTCACGCACGGCGAGGCGATCCTGTCGTCGACGCAGGGTCTCGTCGGGCACGCCTATCACGCCCTGCTCGCGATGCTCGTGTTTGCCTATTTCGGCTGGAGCTGGACCCGCAGCGGCCAGACGCTCGGCATGCGGGCCTGGCGGATCCGTCTCGAATCCGCCGGCGCGAGACGGCTGACCTGGGCCGAGTCGCTGGTGCGCTTCCTGCTGGGAACGGGCACTCGCCTGGCTCGCGACGCTCGGCGCCTGGTACCTCGCGCGGCCCGGCATTCCCGGCAGGCAGTGCGGGCGCTGCGGCCCTCGTCGCGCCGCTCGTCGTGAATTACGCCTGGATCCTGTTCGACGCCGAGGGCCGCAGCCTGCAGGACCTCGCCGGCCGCGCGCGCATGCGGCGAACTCGCCTAGCGCGTGCGCAGGATCGCGACGGTCGCGACCACGATCAGCAGCAGCGTGGGTCCCCAGGCGACCAGGAGCGGATTGAGGTTGTAGACCTGGCCGCTGTTCTCGAGCGTCTGCGTGAGCAGCACGAACAGGACGCCCGCCATGATCCCGAGCACCGTGCGGGCGCCGGCGCCCGCCGAGCGCAGGGGCCCGAACGCGAACGGCACCGCGAACACGCACACGGCGACCGCCGCGACCAGGCGCGAGATGCGCGACCAGAATGCGATTTCCCAGGCGGACGAGTCGAGTTCGTTCGCCCTCAGGTGCTCCTTGTAGGCGTAGAGATCCTGGAGCGGCATCGCGCCGGGTTGCGTGACCGCCATGCCGAGGAAGTCCGCGTTGAAGCTGGATTCAGTCACGAGCCGCGGCACCGTGCGCGCCTCGACGCGGTCCTGCCCGAGGCGGCTCTCCTGGTAGTTGGTCAGCACCCAGCGGCCGCTTTCCTCCTGGGTCGCGGTCTCGGCGCGGCCGACGAGCACCAGGCGGCGCTCGGCGTCGAGCTCGTAGACATACACGCCGCCAAAGAGATTCTCGGCCGCCTGGCGGCGCACGTTGATGTAGTAGGGGCCCTCGCGGATCCAGGCGCTGCGGCTGCCGGTGAACTCGAGCTGTGAGTAGCGGCTGAAGATCTTGTACTGGCGCGCGTACTGGTCGGCGGGCGGCGCGAAGTACTCCCCGATCACCCAGAGCAGGGCCGCGATCACGAGGCCCGCGAGCCCCGCGGACACCGCGATGCGCCCGACCGACACGCCGGCCGCGCGCACGACGGTCAGCTCGCTGTCGCGCGCGAGGCCGCCGAGCCCGATGATCGCGCCGATCAGGGCGCCGATCGGCAGCAGCTGGTAGGCCTGCTGCGGCAATTGCAGCAGCGTCACGAGGAAGGCCCCGGCGACGTCGTAGCTGCCCTGGCCGATGTCGTCCTGCTGGCCGATGAAGTTCACGAGCGTCATGAGCGCGAGCAGCACCGCCATGACCATCAGCGTGTGCAGCAGCACGGTCTTCGCGAAATAGCGGTCGAGGATCGTCATGCGACGTACCGCCGGCGCCGCATCCAGCGCGTCACCGGGCTCTGCCGGTGGATCAGCACGAAGCCCGCGGCCAGGACCAGCGCGTGCACCCACCAGGTGCCGACCTGCGGCGCAAGCCGGCCCTTCTCGATCCACACCTGGGCGGCGGAAAGGAGGTTCGCATAGACGAAGTAAAGCAGGATCGCGAGCGCCACGCGTGCGTAGCGGCCCTCGCGCGGCCTGAGCGCCGATAGCGGCACGGCGATGAAAGCGAGCACCAGGACCATGACCGGCAGCGAGATGCGCCGCTGCAGCTCCGCGATGTCCACCAGCGACGTCGAACCGAAGAGTTCGCGGCTCGGCTTGCGTTCCGGAACCGTGCGGCCGGCGCCCGGCTCCGGCACATTCACCGGGATGCCGTGCTCGGCGAAGCGGATGCGGCGGAAGTTCGCCTGGCCCGGCACGCCCTCGATGCGCTCTCCGTCGTGCAGCACCACGACCTGCGTGTGCCCGCCCGGCAGCACGCGCTGCTCCGCCCAGGCCGCGGTCGCGACCTCGATGCGATCGCCGGTGAGGTGCTGCATGAACACGTGGATCAGCCGCCCGTCGTCGCCGCTCTGCTCCGCGTAGAACACGGCCTTGCCGTCCGCGTAGGTGCGAAAGGTGCCGGGCGTCAGCAGGCCGAACTCGGCATCGCGCATGCCGCGGCCGCGCAGCTCCTCGGCCCCGTTGCGGGCATCCGGGCCGACCATGAAGGTGAGCCAGGCGAGGCCGATCGCGACCGGCAGCGCGAGCGTGTACACGGGCAGGTACAGCCGCTCGGGGCCGATGCCGCAGGCCTTGACCGCCGCCATTTCGCTCTCGTGGTAGAGCCGGCCGAGGGCCAGCATGGTGGCGAGCAGCATGCTGATCGGCACGAGCACCATCAGGTTCTCGAGCGTCGTGAGACCGATCAGCGCGATCACGATCTCGTGCGGGAATCCGCGATCCGCGGCGATCCCGAGAATGCGCGCAATCTGGTAGCTCACCAGGATGGCGAGCAGCACGACGGTCACGCCCGCGAGGGACATCGCGACTTCGCGCAGGACGTAGCGGTCTATGGTGGCAAACAAGGCCGGTTTTGCAGGGTTTCGTGAGTCGTTTTCGATTAAACTGGCGGGAACACGGTAAACCAGCGCGAGAGCGCGCTCAACGGGCATCGGCCCGGGCGCGCGATCCGGGGGATCGAGCATCATGCAGTTTCACGTCGTCAAGGCCGGCAGCGCGCGCGCACGAACCGCCTGCGCCATCGTCGGAATCCACGAAAACGCGGCCATGAGCGACGCCGCCAGGCGCGTCGACCGCGCGGCCGGCGGCGCGATCTCGCGCCTGCTGCGCCGCGGCGATTTTTCCGGGAAGAACCCCGAGGTCTTCCCGATCACCGCGCTCCGGCGCGGCCCGGCCGAGCGCATCCTGCTGGTGGGGCTCGGGCCGAAATCCACCTACGGGCGGAAGGCCTACCGGCGTGCCGTGTTTGCGGCCACGCAGTGGCTGGCGAAGACCGGTTGCGCGAACGCCATGTCCTGGCTCGCCGCCGACCCGGTGCCGGGAATCGACGCCACCTACGCCGCGCGCCACGCGGTGGAGAGCGTCAGCAACGCGCTCTACCGCACGCCGGACCTCAAGACCGCGAAGAAGCCGCCGCATCCGAAGCTCGCGCGCTTCGGCCTCGTCGTGCCGGACGCCGATTCCGCCGCCGCGGAACGCGGCGTGCGCGACGGGCGCGGCGTCGCCGCGGGCATGGCCTTCATGAAGGACCTCGCCAACCTGCCGGCCAACGTCTGCACGCCGCGCTACCTCGCGGAGGCCGCGGGCGAGCTCGCGAAGGCGCACGAGTCCGTGCGCGCCCGGGTGCTCGACGAGCGCGAGATCCGCAAGCTCGGCATGGGATCCTTCCTCTCGGTGACGCGCGGCTCGGACGAGCCGCCGCGGCTCATCGTGCTCGAGTACGACGGCGGCAAGAAGGGCGACGCGCCCGTCGCGCTGGTCGGCAAGGGCATCACCTTCGATACCGGCGGCATCTCGCTCAAGCAGCCGCCCGGCATGGACGAGATGAAGTTCGACATGTCCGGTGCCGCATCGGTGTTCGGGACCTTCAAGGCGCTCGCGACGATCGGCGCGCCGATCAACGTCGTCGGCATCATCCCGACCTGCGAGAACATGCCGAGCGGTCGCGCGACCAAGCCGGGCGACATCGTCACCTCGATGGCCGGCAAGACCATCGAGGTGCTGAACACCGACGCCGAGGGCCGCCTGATCCTCTGCGACGGAATCACGTATGCGCGCCGCTTCAAGCCGCGCGCCGTCGTCGACATCGCGACGCTGACGGGCGCCTGCGTGATCGCGCTCGGCGCGCACTATTGCGGGCTGTTCTCGCCGGACGAGAAGCTCGCGGCCGAAATCGCCGCCGCCGGCGATCGTGCCGACGACCGCGCCTGGCGCATGCCGGTCGCCGAGGAGTACACGGAACTGCTGAAGAGCAACTTCGCCGACCTCGCGAACGTCGCGGGCCGCGAAGCGGGTGCGATCACGGCGGCCTGCTTCCTGTGGAAGTTCGCCGACGGCCTTTCCTGGGCGCACCTCGACATCGCCGGCAGCGCTTACCTGACCGGCGCCCACAAGGGCAGCACCGGCCGGCCCGTGCCGCTGCTCGTCGACTGGCTGCTGCACGGAACCTGAGCCCATGCCTGCGACCCAGGTGGACTTCTACGTCCTGGCGGGCAGCGATCCGGCGGACCGGCTGCGCTTCGCCTGCCGGCTGGTCGAGAAGGCCTGGCTGAAGCAGCACCGCGTGCGCGTGCAGTTCGACGCCGGCGGCGAACTCGAAGCCTTCGACCAGATGCTCTGGACCTTTTCCGACCGGAGCTTCGTGCCCCATCGCCGCGCGGGCACTCCCGACGACGCGCCGGCGCCCGCGCTGCCGCCGGTCGTCATCGCGGATGGCGCGGATGCCGATCCCGCGGACGGCGACGTGCTGGTCAACCTGGCCTCGGCCGCACCGGCGTCCCTCGACGGCTGGTCGCGCATCGCCGAGATCGTCGACGGCGACGCCGGACGGCGGAACCTGGGCCGCGAGCGCTACCGCGCCTATCGCGAACGCGGCCTTACGCCTGCGACGCACGAGATGCGGGGCGAGCCGTGAACCGCGATGCCCGCGCGCGACCTGCCGATCCTCACCGACGTCGTCGAGCTGCACGCGACCGGCAGCTTTCCGAAGCCCGAGCGCGAACCGGAAACCGAGAACGTCCTACGCGGCCGGACTGCTCTCGGAAGAGGACGTCGCCGCGCTGCAGGCGACGCTCGTGACCCGCACCCTCAACCTCACGGACGAGCTGCTGCACGCGGCCGCGCGCGACATCGAAGCCGTCATGTTCGAGCGCGTGATCGATCGCCTGCGCGCCGCGCTGCCGGACCTCGTGGCCGCGGCCCTGCGCGAGCAGCTCGCCCCGGACGGGGACTGACCCGTCACCGGGCGCATGGACAAGACCTACACGCCGCAGGACATCGAGGAGCGCATCTACCGTCGCTGGGAGGCGGAGGGCCTCTTCGCGCCGGCGGGCGACGGCCCGCCCTTCTGCATCGTGATCCCGCCGCCCAACGTGACCGGGACGCTGCACATGGGCCACGCGTTCCAGGACACGATCATGGATGCGCTGACGCGCTTTCATCGCATGTCGGGCGATCGCACGCTGTGGCAGCCGGGCACGGACCACGCCGGGATCGCGACCCAGATGGTCGTCGAGCGCCAGCTGCTCGCGGAGGGCCAGACCCGCCACGCGCTCGGCCGCGAAGCCTTCCATGCGCGCGTCTGGCGCTGGAAGGAGGAATCCGGCGGCACGATCGCGCGCCAGATGCGCCGGCTCGGCTGCTCGGTGGACTGGAGCCGCGACCGGTTCACGATGGATCCCGGCATGTCGCAGGCCGTGCAGCAGGCCTTCATCCGCCTGCACGCCGAGGGCCTGATCTACCGCGGCAAGCGGCTGGTGAACTGGGACCCCGTGCTCAAGACGGCGGTGTCGGACCTCGAGGTCGTCTCCGAGGAGGAGAACGGCACGCTCTGGCACATCCGCTACCCGTTCGCGAACGGCCAGGGTCACGTGACGGTCGCCACGACGCGCCCGGAGACGCATGCTCGGCGACGTCGCCGTCGCCTTCCACCCGGACGACGAGCGTTACCGCGGCCTCGACGGGACGATGCTCACGCTGCCGCTGACCGGCCGCACGATCCCGCTGCTCGCCGACGAGTTCGCGGACCCCGCCTTCGGGACCGGCTGCGTGAAGCTGACGCCCGCGCACGACTTCAACGACTACGAGGTCGGCCAGCGACGCGGGCTGCCGCTGATCAACATCCTGACCGCCGACGCGAAGATCGACGACGAGGCGCCCGCCGCCTACCGCGGGACTCGACCGTTTCGAGGCGCGCAAGCGCATCGTCGCCGACCTCGAGGCCGCGGGCCTGCTCGAGAAGGCCGAGCCGCACCGGCTCACGATCCCGCGCGGCGACCGCAGCGGCGCCGTGATCGAGCCCTGGCTCACCGACCAGTGGTACGTGCGCATCGCGCCGCTCGCCGAGCCCGCGATCCGCGCCGTCGAGGAAGGCCGCATCCGCTTCGTGCCCGCGAACTGGGACCGCACCTACTTCGAGTGGATGCGCAACATCAAGGACTGGTGCATCAGCCGCCAGCTCTGGTGGGGCCACCGCATCCCGGCCTGGTACGGGCCGGACGGCGGCGATCTACGTCGGCGAGAGCGAGGACGACGTCCGGCAGCGGCACGGAATCGCGGCTCGCTGTCGCGCTGCGCCAGGACGAGGACGTGCTCGACACCTGGTTCTCTTCGGGCCTGTGGCCGATGTCGACGCTCGGCTGGCCGGAAAAGACGAAGGAGCTCGAGACCTTCTACCCGACCAGCGTGCTCGTGACCGGCTTCGACATCATCTTCTTCTGGGTCGCGCGCATGGCGATGCTCGGCCTGCACTTCACCGGCGAGGTGCCGTTCCGCGAGGTGTACATCCACGGCCTGATCCGCGACCACGAGGGCCAGAAGATGTCCAAGTCGAAGGGCAACGTCCTCGACCCGCTGGACATCGTCGACGGCATCGGCCTCGAGGCGCTGGTCGCGAAGCGCACGACGGGCCTCATGCAGCCGCAGCTCGCCCCCGCCATCGAGCGCGCGACGCGCAAGCAGTTCCCGCAGGGCATCGCGGCCTACGGGACGGACGCGCTGCGCTTCACCTTCGCCTCGCTCGCGACGCAGTCGCGGGACCTGCGCTTCGACCTCGGCCGCGTCGAGGGCTACCGCAACTTCTGCAACAAGCTCTGGAACGCCGCGCGCTTCGTGCTGATGTCGACCGAAGGTCGCGTCGCCGGCGGGCCCGGCGACGCTCTCGCGCCTACGACCGCTGGATACGCTCCGGCTCGCGGCGACGGTCGGCGCAGTGTCCGCGAAGGTTTCGCGAGCTACCGATTCGACCTGGCGGCACAGGCCATCTACGAGTTCACCTGGTACGAGTTCTGCGACTGGTACCTGGAGTTCGACGCAAGCCCGTGCTGCAGTCGGGCGACACCCCGGTCGCAGCGCGCCGCGGAACGCGGCGCACGCTGCTCGAAACGCTGGAAGACGCTGCTGCGCCTGCTGCATCCGCTGATGCCGTTCATCACCGAGGAAATCTGGCAGCGCGTGGCGCCGTCGGCGGGCAGCGAGGGCGCGTCGATCATGCATCCAGCCGTTTCCGGCGGTCGATCCGGCATGCCGTCGACCCGAACGTCGAGCAGCGAGATGCGCAGGTGCATGGACGTTCATCCTCGGCATTCGCAGCATCCGCGGCGAGCTCGAATCGCGCCGCCGGCGCAGCGGCTGCGCCGTCCACGTCGAGAATCCGACGCGGATCCGAGCGGCAATCGTTCGAAGCGTGCGGCCTCCGCGATCTGCCGGCTGTCGGCGCTCAGCGAATTTCGCCGCTTGCGGCGGACGAGGCAATCACGCCGCAGGCGGCGAAGACCGCGATCGCTCGGCGAGCTGCGTATCCTGTATGTCCCGATGGCGGGCCTGATCGACGTCGAGGCGGAACTCGCGCGGCTCGGCAAGCGCCGCGGCAAGGTCGAGCAGGAGCTGGCGCGCGCCAGCGCCAAGCTCGGCAACGAGAGTTTCGTCCGCAATGCGCCGGCCGAGGTCGTGACCCAGGAGCGCGAGCGGCTCGAGGGGTTCAAGCGTGAACTGGCGCAACTTGCCGAGCAGCACGAGCGGGTAGCCTCGCTGCGATGAATGCAGAGCTGCACGCCGGCGATTCCGTCCGGGCCCCGCTGCTCGCGGCGCTGGCGAGCCTGAACCAGGTCCTGCTCGGCAAGGACCGCGAGGTGCGCCTCGCCCTCGCCTGCCTGCTGGCCCGCGGGCACCTGCTGATCGAGGACATCCCGGGCGTCGGCAAGACGACGCTCGCGCACGCGCTCGCGCGCGTCCTCGGCCTCTCCTACCAGCGCATCCAGTTCACCAGCGACCTCCTGCCCGCGGACGTCATCGGCGTCTCGATCTACGACCGCGCGAGCGGGCGCTTCCGGTTCAACCGCGGGCCGGTGTTCGCGCAGCTCGTGATGGCCGACGAGGTGAATCGCGCGACGCCCAAGGCGCAGAGCGCGCTGCTCGAGGCGATGGAAGAGCGCCAGGTCACGGTCGACGGCGAGACGCACGCCGCTGCCGGAGCCGTTCTTCATCGTCGCGACCCAGAATCCCTCGTTCCAGGTCGGCACCTTCCCGCTGCCGGAGTCGCAGGTCGACCGCTTCCTGATGCGCATCGAGCTCGGTTACCCGGCCGCCAGCCACGAGCGCGCACTGCTGCGCGGCCGCGACCGTCGCGACCTGCTCGCCGACCTGCCGGCCGGTGCTGGACGCCGCGCAGATCCCGGCGCTGCAGCAGCGCGTCACCGAGGTGCACGCGAGCGACGCCCTGCTCGACTACGTGCAGGCGATCGCGCGCGCTTCGCGCGACGGCAGCCGGCACCAGGCCGGCCTCTCGCCGCGCGCGGTCATCGGGCTGCTGCGCGCGGCGCAGGCCTGGGCCTTCCTGCACGGGCACGCCGGGCGTGCTGCCCGAGGACCTGCAGGCCGTGCTGCCCTCGGTCGTCGGCCATCGCCTGCGCCCGCGCGACGCCGACGGACGCCCGCGGACCCGCCGAGGTCGCCGCCGCACTCATGAGCACGGTGCCAATCCCCTGAGGGCGGCCCACCACTCCGCCGCGTACAGCGCGAAGCGCGCCCTGCGTGGCTGGGTACACGACTGGATCCGGCAACGCCAGGGCCCCGACCGCGAGACGGTGACGCTCAGGCGCGGCCGCATCTACATCCTGCCGACCGGGCTCGGCGCCGCCTTCGGCGTGATGCTGGTCGCGATGCTGCTCGGCTCGCTCAATTACGGCAACAACCTCGGCCTCGCGCTCACCTTCCTGCTCGCGGCGCTCGGGGTGGTCGCGATGCACGCCTGCCATCGCAACCTCGAGCAGCTCGTCGCGCGGCCGGCGGGCACGGAGCCGCCGTTCGCGGGCCAGGACGCCGTGTTCCGCATCGCCCTCGCGAACCCGGGCCCGCTGCCGCGCAGCGACCTCGAGGCGGTCGCCGGCGTGACGACCCCTCCCGCTCACGTTCCGGCCGCCGGCGAAGCGACGCTCGAGCTGCGACGTGCCGACGCGTCGCCGCGGCAGCGTCGTCCTCGAGCGCGTCGAGATCGCGACCCGCTATCCCTACGGCCTGTTCCGCGCCTGGGCGGTGCTGCATCCCGGAATGTCCTGCCTCGTGTACCCGCGTCCGCGCGGCCGACGCGCCGCCGCCGCCGCGGCAGGCCGGACCTGCCGGCGGCGGCGCCGTGCGGCGCGGCGAGGACGACTTCGCGGGACTGAAGGACTACCACCCGGGCGACCCGCCGAAGCACATCGCCTGGAAGGCCTACGCGCGGGCCGACGAGTTGCTGATCAAGGAGTTCAGCGGCGACGCCGAGGCGACGCCCGTCTTCGACCTCGCCGAGGCGCCGGGCGCCGACCTCGAGGCGCGGCTCGCCGTGCTCGCGCGCTGGATCGTCGATGCGCACGCGCGCGGGCTCGCCTTCGGCCTGCGCCTGCCCGGGCGAGGAGATCCCGCCCGCGCCCGGCGACGCGCAGCGCGCGCGCTGCCTCGCCGCCATCGCGCGCTTCGATGCGCCGGCTCCCGATGTCGCCTGAGCGCACGCAAGGCTTCCGGCGGCTGGCCTGGACGACGGCCGGCCTCGCGGCCGCGCTCGGCCCGCACCTGCTGCGCCTCGAGCCCTGGATCGCGGCCTTCGTGCTCGGCGTCGCCGCCTGGCGGCTGGTCGCCGAGCGACGCGGCTGGCGGCTGCCCTCGACGCTCGTGCGCGGCCTCGTCGCGCTCGCCGTCACGGTCGGCGTGTTCCTGAGCTACGCGACCATCACCGGCCTCGACGGCGGGACGGCGCTGCTCGCGCTCATGTCGGCGCTCAAGCTGCTCGAGACGCGCGACGCCCGCGACCACACGGTCCTGATCTTCATCGGCTGGTTCCTGTGCCTCGCGTCCTTCCTGTACGCGCAGGACGTCGCGACCGCCGCCTGGGTGCTGCCCACCGTGTGGCTGCTTGCCGCGGCGCTGCTGCAGGTGTCGCTGCGCGGCCGCGGCGGCCCGCCGCTGCGACCGTTCCGCACCACGGGCGCGATGCTGCTGAAGGCGGCGCCGGTTGCGCTCGTGCTGTTCGTCTTCTTCCCGCGCTTCGCGGGCAGCTTCTGGGGTGCGCCCTCGTCGGAGCGCGCGCAGACGGGACTCACCGAGGAGATGTCGCCCGGCGACATCTCGGACCTGACGCAGAACGACGTCGTGGCGTTCCGCGTGCGCTTCGACGGCGGGCAGCCGCCGCCGCCGCGCGAGCGCTACTGGCGCGCGCTGACGCTCAACGAATTCGACGGCTACACCTGGCGCCGCGGCGACCGTCGCCGTTCTACCGGCCCCGAGGTCACGCCACCTCGGACGCGCCGGTCGACTACACGGTGACGATGGAGCCGACCGCCCAGCAGATGCTGTTCGCGCTCGACCTGGTCGCGAGCGCTGGACGCAGGGCCTCGCCGCACAGTCCTGGGACTTCAGCCTGCGCGCGCGCCGGCCGATCAACGCCGTGCTGCGCTACGACGCGCGCTCGTACCCCGAGTACCGGGCAGGCGTCGAGCTTGACGGGTCGCTCGAGAACTCAGACCTGCAGCTGCCGCAGGGACCGCAATCCGCGCACGCTCGAGCTGGCCGCGCCGCATGCGCGCGGCGGCCGGCAGCGACGCCGACTACCTCCAGTCGGTGCTCGATCTCTTCCGCGAGCAGGAGTTCTACTACACGCTGACGCCGCCGGGCCTCGCGCGGAACTCGGTGGACGACTTCCTGTTCAACACGCGCCAGGGCTTCTGCGGCCACTTCGCCTCGGCGTTCACGACGATGGCACGCGCGGCGGGCATCCCGGCGCGCGTGGTCGCCGGCTACCAGGGCGGCGACTGGAACCCGATCGGCGGCTACCTGATCGTGCGCCAGTCGCACGCGCATGCCTGGTCCGAGGTCTGGCTGCCGGAGCGCGGCTGGACGCGCGTCGATCCGACGGCGGCCGTCGCGCCCGAACGCGTCGAGCGTGGATTCGAGGCGTCGTTCGCCGAATCCGAGGCGCTCGCCGGCGCGCCTGCGTCGCGAGTCGGAACTCTTCTGGCAGGCCGGCATGCTCTGGGACAACTTGAACGCCGAATGGAACGACTGGGTCGTGCAGTTCGACCGCGACGCACAGGAGAGCGTCCTGTCGGATCTCGGCTTCGACGACCCGGACTGGCGCGCGTTCGCGACGGCGCTCGCCGTCGGTCTCGGGATCGCGGTCGGCATCCTCGTGCTGTGGCTCGCCATCGAACTGCGCCCGCGCGCCACGGACCCCGCTGCGGCGGCGTACCGGCGCTTCCAGAGCACGGCTCGCGCGGCGCGGCATCGAGCGGGCGGCCGCCGAGGCGCCGCGCGACTTCGCGCAGCGCGTGCGCCGGCTGCGGCCGGACCTCGGCCTTGCCGGCGCTGGCGATCACGGAAACCTACCTGCGTCTGCGGTACGGGCCCGCGCCCGCAGCGAGCGACCTGCGGTTGCTGCGCGCTCTCGTCACTCGATTCAGGCCATGAATACCGGCTTCGCGGTCGTACTCGCCGGCGGCCTCGCCATGCTGGCGTGGATCCTCCTGCCGCCGACGCTCGCCGCACGCCGGCGCAAGGCGCTCGTCGAGCGGTCGCTGTCCGCTGCGGAGCGCGCGTTGCTCGCCGAGTACTGGCCCTGCTATTCGCGCGTACCGGCGGCCCTCGTGCCGAGGTTGGACGCATTGACGGTCGTGTTCGCTGCCGAGAAGGACTTCATCGGCTGCGGCGGCCTGACCGTGACGCCGCCGATGCGGCTCGCGATCGCGGCGCAGGCCTGCCTGCTGGCGGTCGGGCATGAAGGCCCGCCCTATGAGTCGCTGCGCTCCGTGCTGGTCTATCCGTCGCAATTCGTGGTGCCGGGCGAGTGGCACGACGAGGACGGCGTCGTCACCGAGGAATCCCGCGTGCTCGCGGGCGAGTCCTGGGACGTCAGCCGGGTGATCCTGTCCTGGGAGGACGTGGACAGCCGCGGCGCGCCCGGGGAGGCCTACAACGTCGTCTTCCACGAATTCGCGCACTACCTGGACCACGAATCCGGCGGCGCGCCCTGGATCGCAGGAAGCGACGCGCGTCAGCGCTGGATGGAATTGCTGGACGAAGAACTGGAACGGCTGCGCGTGCAGGCGGAAGCCGGCGAGCGAAGCGTCCTCGATCCCTACGCGGCGGAGGATCGCGGCGAATTCTTCGCGGTTGCCAGCGAGGCTTTCTTCGAGGAACCGGCGCTCTTCGCGCGCGAACTGCCCGCGCTCTACCGCGCGCTCTCGGAAATCTATCGGCTGGATCCGGCCGCCTGGTGATGCCAGCCTGAGGCGCCTACACCTGCGCCGTCTTCCACTTCCCGCGCGAGAACAGCCACAGGGTGAAGAGCCCGACCGCGGTCTCCGACACGAACACCCCCCAGAACACGCCCGAGTGCTGCCAGTCGAGCGAGATCGCGAGCAGCCACGACAGCGGGATCTGGATCAGCCAGAAGAACACGACGTTGATCCAGGTGGGCGTGACCGTGTCGCCGGCGCCATTGAACGCCTGCACGGCGACCATCCACCAGCCGTAGACGAACAGCGAATACGACAGGATCCGCAGCCATTCCGCGCCGATCGAGACCACCGCGGGATCGGCCGTGAAGATGCCCATGAACTCGTGCGGCAGCGCGAAGAACAGCACGGAGATGCCGATCAGGTAGACCATGTTGTACGCGCCGATGCGCCACACCGAGGCCTCGGCGCGCTCCGGGTGTCCGGCGCCGAGGTTCTGGCCGACCAGCGTCGCCGCGGCGTTCGACATGCCCCAGGCCGGCATCATCGTGAACATCATGATGCGGATCGCGATGGTTGCACCGGCGACCGCCTCGCTGCCGATGTCCGCGAGGATCCGCATCAGGAAGATCCACGAGGTCATCGCGACGATCATCTGGCCGATGCCGCCGAGCGAGGTTCGCACGATGTTCCGCAGGATCTGCCCCGTGCCAGGCCAGCTGCGAACGCAGCACGCGCAGGTGCGGCCCGCCGCGGAACAGGATCCAGAGCTGGAGCAGCACGCCGGCGCCGCGGCCGATGGCCGTCGCGATCGCCGCGCCCTCGACGCCGAACGCCGGCACCGGGCCCGAGGCCGAAGATCAGCAGCGGGTCGAGCACGATGTTGAGGCCGTTCGCGAACCACAGCACGCGCATGGCCGAGGCCGCGTCCCCGGCGCCGCGGAAGATGGCGTTGATCGTGAACAGCAGCAGGATCACCGCGTTGCTGCCGAGCGCCCACTGCATGTACGGGTAGCCGTGCTCCAGCGTCCAGGCGTCGGCGCCCATCAGGCGCAGCAGGTCCTGCGGCGAACACGATGCCGGCGACCGCGAACGGCACCGACGCGAGCACCGCGATCCAGATCGCCTGCACGGCCGTCACCGCGGCTTCCTCGGGCTTGCCTTCGCCGACGCGCCGCGCGACGACGGCGGTCACCGCCATGGCAAGGCCGATGCCGACCGCGTACAGCAGGAACAGGATCGTCTCGGTCAGCCCGACCGTCGCGACCGCGGAGGAGCCGAGCTTGGCGACGAAGAAGATGTCGACCACCGCGAACGTGGACTCGAGCACCAGCTCCAGCACCATCGGCACCGCGAGCAGGAACACCGCGCGCTTGAGCGGGATCTTCGTGTAGTCGGCGCCCGTGCCGCGGATCGCGTCGCGCAGCTCCGCCCACACCGGGCGCCTCCCGGCGGTCGCGTCGGGTGTGTCGGCGGCCGACATGGGACTTCAGCTCCCGGCCGTGACGTAGCGCGGATCGTGCGCCGGCCGGGACAGGATGCGCCGCAGGAGCGGCTCGAAGTGCGCGAGCGGCCGCGTCGGGTAGTCGGGATCGAACGAAGCCTGGTCCCAGTCGCAGAACGCGACGCAGGCGTCGTACCAGCGGTGGCCCTTCAGCCGTTCGCGCTGGAGCCGGTCGCCGCCGAGGTGGTGGACGTAGTAGTAGGTCTGGAACAGGCCGTGCTGCTCGACGATCCAGGTGACTTCCGGGCGCACGTAGGGCCTGATGATGCCGGCCGCGACCTCGGCATGGTTGTACGGCGCCAGTTCGTCGCCGATGTCGTGGAGCAGCGCCCCGAGCACGAGTTCCTCGTCGGCGCCTGCGGCTTCGGCGCGCGTCGCCACCTGCAGCGAATGTTCGAGGCGAGTGACGGGATAGCCCTCGAGGGAGTTGTCGAGCTTGCCGAGCGCCGCCAGCACCCGGTCCGGCATTCCCGCCGCGAAGTCGCGCTCCGACTTGTCGAGCAGCAGGTAGTCCTCGCGCGTGCCGTCTTCCATCCGGCGAAAGCTGACGATCTTCTTCAAGCGTGGTCCTCCGCGGCCAGTCGCCGACGCACGACCCGGTACAGGCTCCGCGGGCCGTCGATGTCGATGTAGCAGCCCTGCAGGTGGCGCACGCCCTCGCCCGGGTCGAAGCCCGTGCGACCGTGCAGCAGCCGCCGGTTGTCCATCATCAGGAGTTCTCCGGCGGCGAGCAGGAAACGGATCTCGAACTCCGGCGAGCGCAGCAGGTGGTCGAAGGCGCGGCGCGCGCGGTAGTACGCCTCCAGCTCGCCGGGCGGCTGCAGCGGGACGAAATCCAGGCGCGGGCTGAAGTGGATCGCAACCAGCCCGCCTTGCGCGTCCAGCTCGATGGGGACCGCGCTCGCCACCAGTTCGGTGGCTTCGTCCTGGTAGCGGAAGCGGACCGGCGTGCGCGACAGCAGGGCGAAAGCCTCCGGGTCGCGCGCCTCGAGGGCCCGCGCGGCCGCGAAGCCGTCGACGAGCGTGGACAGCCCGCCCGAAGTCTCGTTGACGAGGCAGTGCAGCAGCTGCACGCCGGGCACCGGGTCGCGGTACGGATTGTCGGTGTGGGGATCGAGCGGGCAGCGACGTGTAGGCGAGGTCGCTCGCTTCCGCCGTCGAGCGCACGTCGAAGAGCGCGCCGAAATTCGTCTCGCGCGTGAAACCGAAAGTGCCGCCAACGTTGAACAGCGACCCGGGCCGGACCGGCACGCCGCTGAACACGATGAAGCCGGCCTCGAGGAACTGCCGGAGCCACGCGTCGAGCTGCGCGTCATCGGGCTTCGCCGTCCAGGCGAAGCGACGCACCTCTCCCGTCGCTGCGTCCCAGAGACGCGGCGCGGGAACGTCGTGGTCCGCGGGCGCGAGCGTCGCCTCGCCCAGCAGGTCCCGGCCGAGAAACTCGGCCTCGTGCCCGTCGCTGAAGCGGATGCGATAGCGCCCGGATTCCGGCTCGCTGACGGCGGTGACGGACAATCCCGGATCGAGGTCCGAGGGATCGTGCAGGCGCTGGCCGGTGCGCAGGTCCATGCTGCGCGGATCGCGGCAGCGCTCGCGCAGCCAGATCGGATGCAGCGCGAAACGCTGGCCGTCATCCAGTTCGATGGCGAGTTCCTGCGGCGTGCGGATGTGAAGTCGCGGCATGGGCGCCTACGTTAAGGCCGCGCGCCGGCGCGGGGCAAGCGATAGGATGATGCCCATGCACCGACTACTCCCGCGCGTCTCTGCAATCCTTGTTTTTTCGTTCGCCGCCGTGGCCGCATCTTCGGACGAACCGGCAGCGGGCATCACCTCCCTCCTCGGCCAGCCGCTGGTCGCGCAGGCGCTCGCGCCGGAGGACGAGGCGCGGATGGAAGCCCAGCTCGCAGACGCGCGGGCCGCGTGGGAGAAGGGATCGCAACGACGCGGATGCGCTGATCTGGGTCGGCCGTCGCACGGCGTACCTGGGGCGCTACCGCGAGGCCATTGAGATTTTCTCGGACGGCATCGCGCGGCACCCGACCGACGCCCGCATGCTCCGCCATCGCGGGCATCGCTACCTGACCGTCCGCGAGGTCGACCGCGCCATCGCCGATTTCGAGAAGGCGGCCGGCCTCATGGCGGGCCAGCCCGACGCGATCGAGCCGGACGGCCTGCCCAACGCGCGAAACATCCCGACCGGAACGCTCCACTCGAACGTCTGGTACCACCTCGCGCTCGGCTATTACCTGCAAGGGCGACTTCAGCCGGGCCGCCGAGACCTGGATCAAGGCGCGCGACTCGGTCGGCAACGCCGACAACCTCGTCGCCGCCAGCTACTGGCTCTATCTCTCGCTGCGGCGGGCTGGCAGGCCGGACGACGCGGCAGCGGTCCTGCGGCCGATCACGGCGGACCTCGACGTCATCGAGAACACCGAGTACCACCAGCTCCTGCGGATGTTCCAGGGCGAGCGGTCGCCGGAAGACCTGCTCGCGGGGTCAGGCGAAGATTCCGGCGGCTCGGCGACGCGTTACGGCGTCAGCGCCTGGCACCTCGTCAGCGGCCGCCGCGACGAAGCCGAGTCGCTGTGGAAGGCCATCCTCGAAGGATCCGACTGGCCTTCGTTCGGCTACCTCGCGGCGGAGGCGGAAGTCGCGCGCGACCTCAAAGCCGCGCGATGAGCGCCTCGCCTTTCGCAATGATCTCGTCGCGATCCTCGGGGGCAGGAGCCTGCGCGAGCAGGTCCCGCGCCCGCTCCCGGACCCGCGCGTCCGCGCGCGGCCGCCCGAGGTCCACCCATTTCTCGAGGCCGATCCGGGGAAACAGGCTCGGGTAGTACGCGCTCCTGTAACTCGCGAGCGTCGAGGGCGAAGTCAGGAAATGCCCTTCCGTCGCCAGCTGCGCGATCGCTTCCTCGGCGCCGATCGAAGCGGAGTCGACGGAGAATCCCCGGGCGAAGAGTCGCGCGGCGCCGATGACCTCGTCGCCGTACACGGTCATCGCCGGCGAGTAGGCCTTGGAGTTCAGGGTGCTGCCCACGAACGGCGCGAGCCCCACCTGGCCCATGACGCTGGTGACCTGGTTCATCCAGGAAGCGCCCGCGGCCAGCAGGTCCGGTCCCCAGCCATCGCCGCTTCCCGACGTGCCCGCGTGGGGAATGCCGTAGTCGGCCATCATCTCCGCGCAGCCGAGATTGATCAGGTGGGTCTGCGGATCGTAGAAGTCGATCATGGTCTTCATGTCGAAGTACATCGGCAGGCTGCCGAGGATGATCGGAGCGCCCGGCTTCGCGAGCTGCGAGAGGACGAGCCCGCCCAGGAGCTCCGCGTTCAAGAGCGCGAGCGCGCCCGCGCAGGGCAGCGGCGTCGTCATGCCCGACATCCCGTAATTCGAGTAGATCACGGGAATCGAGCGCGCCGCGGAATCGAGCAGCTTGTCCGAAGTGCCGTCGTTGATCACGAGCGGCGTGACGGGATTCAGGTACGGGATGATGAACGGCCGCTCGCCGAGATCGCCGCGCACTGCGTCGAGCAGGGTCGAGCGCCTTGGGAAACAGGCTCTCGTCCGAGATCAGGAGCACCAGGGGCTTGGTCGAGTTCGCGACCATCTCGAGGACGGCGTAGAGATCGGCAACCTCCGGCGGCAGGTCGCGGATCACGCCGAGCGTCGAGATGACGTCGTAGTTCGGCAGGGCCTGGCACGAGCCGGACGCAGCGCCCCATGTCGGCGCGGCTGAACGGACTGAGTTCGTCGGTGACCGGGTCCTGCAGCCAGAGGTTCGTGACGCCCGAGCCGAATCGCGTCTGCCCGTCCCCGAGTCGGAACGCCGGCTGCCCGCGGCGATCGAAGATCTCGATCGTCGCCGGCGCCGACTCGATCGCCGCGTCCACCAGGTCCCGGTGGAAGTAGACGCGGTCGCCCTCGACCCGTGCGCGCTCCCTTGCCGGCAGACGTCGCGGGCGCGCTCCGAGTCCAGGCGCAGGCCCGACCGGGCGAGGATCGTCGAGGGAAGCCTCGTGCACGGCGTCCCGTTGCGCCGCAGTCAACAGCGTCAGCCGCGGCCGTGCGATGTCCTGCATTGCTGCCTTACTCTCCGCTCACGGGGTGATCCCGCGGACGATGATACCGACCCCGCGCCCACGGGGATCGGCAGCGACCTCGACCTGCGTCCCGGTGACGCGAATGGCCTGGACGTCGCCCATCTCCCATCCCTGGTCTTCCAGGGTGTACCCCAACGCGGCCAGTTCCCCGGCCACGGCGCCGGTCAAGGGTGCGAACGAGTCGAAGTAGATCGTGTCCTTCGGCAGCAGCTGGTGGTGCACGCGCTGCGCGGCCACGGCTTCCGCCAGGGACAGGCCGTAGTCGTACAGGTTGTTCAGCACCTGGAACAACGTCGTGAAGATCCTCGAACCGCCGGGCGAGCCGAGCACGAGGGTGACCTGACCGTCGCGCGTCACGATGGTCGGCGTCATGGACGAGAGCATGCGCTTGCCGGGCGCGATGGCATTGGCGTCGCCGCCGACGACCCCGAAGGCGTTGGTGGCGCCGGGCTTGGCGCTGAAATCGTCCATCTCGTCGTTCAGCAGGAATCCCGCGCCTTCGACGACCACGCCGCTGCCGTAGTCCCAGTTCAGCGTGACCGTGTTGCTCACGGCGTTGCCGGCCGCATCCACGATCGAGAAGTGCGTCGTCTGGTGCGGCTCGAGCCCCGGCCGGACGGCCCCGGTCGGCGAGATGGCCCGTGGATTCACTTCAGCCGCGCGCCTCGCCAGGTATTCGGGAGAGATGAGCTGCTCGACCGGTGCGTTGGTGAACGCCGGGTCGCCGAGGTAGTCGGCGCGGTCGGCGAACACGCGCTTCTCGATCTCGGCCAGCAGGTGAATGTAGCGGGCGGAGTTCAGTTCCAGGCCCGCGAAGTCGCCCGACCGCGCCTCCTTGATGCCCAACAGCTGCACCAGCGCGACTCCGCCCGAACTCGGCAGCGGCGCCGTGTGGACGAGGTTTCCGCGCCACGCGAAGCGCAATGGCTCACGCCAGGCAATGCGGTAGTCGCGCAGGTCCTGCGCGTCGATCAGGCCGCCGTCGCGCTGCATCTGGGCGACCAGCAACCGCGCCGTCTCGCCCGCGTAGAAGTCCGTCGCACCGTCGACGGGAGATTCTCTGCAGCGTCAGCGCGAGCTCCGGCTGGCGAAAGACCTCGCCGCTCTTCATGGCGCCGAAGTACCGGCGGAAATTGGTCTTGCCGTCGAACAGCGCCAGCGCGTCCTGCCGGTACTGGAAAGTCTTGTCGTGGACGGTGAATCCCTCGGTCGCGTAGCCGATCGCCGGCGCGAGCAACTGCGGCCAGGGCAGCGTGCCGAAGCGCCGGTGCGCCTCCCACAGGCCCAGCACCGTGCCCGGAACGCCGCTGGCCTTCGCGCCGACCAGGCTGAGGTTCTCGATCACCTCGCCCTGCTCGTCCAGGTACATGTCGCGCGAGGCCGCCCGCGGCGCGGTCTCGCGGTAGTCGAGGAATCAGGACTTGCCGTCGATGAACAGCGTCATGAAACCGCCGCCGCCGATGTTGCCGGCTTCCGGGTAGGTCACGGCGAGCGTGAACGCCGCGGCCACCGCGGCATCGACGGCATTGCCGCCCTGCTCGAGGACCCGCGCGGCGACCTGCGCGCTGTACTGGTCCGGGGCGGCAACGGCGCCACGCAACCGCGCATCGGCGAGGGCCGGCGAAGCCGCGGCAATCACGAGTAACGTCAAGCATCGCAGCAACGGAATCAGGCGCATGGCATATCCAGTGACCCTTCCAATCGAGCGGCGAGGCCGCGGCGACAAAGCTGCGTCAGTTTGCCAACGCCGCGTCCGGACAGAAGTCCCCGGCACAGGCCTCCGTCGCAAAGACCTCCGCCTCCAGGCGCCACGCGCCGTCGATCCGCCTCCACTTCGCGGTGTAGCGGCCAATGGCGAAGTTCTCCCGCGCGACTTCGCGCTCGCCGCGCCAGCGCCCGTACTCGAGCGCGATTGGCGTCACGCTGAAGACGCGGATGCAGTCGGGCGTACGCACGTAGACGGCGCGGCGCACGTCCACGAAGTCGTCCCGCCAGGTTGCGAGCTGCGCCTCGCGCCCCGCGAAGACGACGCTGTCGGTTCCGGTGACGAGCACGACGTCGTCTGCGAGCACGTCTGCGATGACGCTCGATCTGTCTCGCCGCAATGGCTTCATTGAACGCCGTTCGCCGGGCGAAAATCTCGGCACCATCGGGGCTCGACTGCGGATTGCAGTCATCGGCCAATGCGGGTGAGGCGAAGGCCAGCAGGAATGCCAAGATGGAGGCCTCACTGAGCCGCAGACCCCGGGGCCGGTGACTGGAAGGCATTGGCTGCCCTCAGTCCGTGCGACCGACGCGCGCGAGCAGGATCGCACCGCCCACGAACAGCACGACGATCGAGAGCATGCCGATTGCGCGTGTCGCCGGTGAGCGAGCGCCGTGATCGCCGACCATCGTCGGGCCCGAGCACCGCGGCGAACTTGCCCATCATGTTGTAGAAGCCGAAGAACTCGCCCTGCTTGCCTTCCGGAACCAGCGACGCGTAGTACGAGCGCGACAGCGACTGGATGCCGCCCTGCACGAGGCCGATCGTGACCGCGAGCAGGTAGAAATGCTCGCACGTCGCTGATCCAGTAGGCGCCGACGGCGGCCGCGGCATAGACCGCGATCGCGATGAAGATGCCGTTGCGCGCGCCGATGCGGTCGCCGAGCCAGCCGAAGGCCAGCGCCGCGGGAAATCCCACGAACTGCACGATGAGCAGCGCCGCGATCAGGCTCTGCTGCGGGAAGCCGAGCGACAGCCCGTAGTCCACGGCCATCTTGACGATCGTGTTGACGCCGTCGATGTACAGCCAGTAGGCGAGCAGGAACCAGACGAGCGGCCGGTACTTGCGGATCTCGTGCAGCGTCGTGCGCAACTCCCGCCAGCCGGCCCGCAGGGCGTCGCGCGCCGGGAGCGCGCGCGCCGGCTTCTGCTCGCGCACCCAGAGCAGGCAGGGAATCGTGAACAGCAGCCACCAGGCCGCGACCATCGGGAACGCGAGGCGCACGGCCTGCGCGGCGCCGGACAGGCCGAAGCGCCGCCGGGTTCGTCACCATCGCCACGTTCACGGCCAGCAGCAGCCCGCCGCCGACGTAGCCGACCGAATAGCCGAGGGCGGAGACCCGGTTGTACTCGGGCGGCTCGGCGACATCCATGAGCAGCGCGTCGTTGAAGATGACGCCGCCCCAGAAACCGATCCCCGCGAGCGAGTAGATGACGGCCGCCGCGACCCACTCGCCCTCGGCGACGGTGTAGAGCGCCGCCGTCATGGCCGCCCCGAGCAGCGTGAAGAACACCAGCAACCGCACGCGCACGCCGCCGCGGTCCGCCATCGCGCCGAGGATCGGCGCCGCCAGCGCGATCACCAGGCTGCCGAGCCCGCTGACCACGCCGAGCCGGAAGGTGCTGACCGAAGCCTCCGTCCCGACGCTCCAGTACTGCTTGAAGAAGATCGGGAAGAAACCCGCCATCACCGTCGTCGCAAACGCCGAGTTCGCCCAGTCGTACAGCGCCCAGCCGATGATCGGGCCGCCGGAACAGCGTGCGCTTCACGCGGCCGCCGCCAGGTGCTCGCGCGTCTCGCGGAACAGCAGGTCCGGCCAGCGCTCGATGGTGAGGCCGAGGTTGATGCGCGTCGGCGCGAGGTAGACGAGCTCGCCTGCGTGGTCGAGCGCGAGGCTCTCGTAGGCGCGCTCGCGGAACTGCGCGAGCTTCGCCGCGTCGCCGCCCGCGATCCAGCGCGCCGTGACGACATTGACCGGCTCGAAGGCGCAGGTCACGCCGTACTCGTCGGCGAGGCGGAATGCCACGACGTCGAACTGCAGGGGCCCGACGGCGCCGAGGATCAGGTCGTTGTTGCGCAGCGGCCGGAACAGCTGCGTCGCGCCCTCCTCGCAGAGCTGGTCGAGGCCCTTCTGCAGCGCCTTCATGCGCAGCGGGTCCTTGAGCACCGCGCGGCGGAAGAGCTCGGGTGCGAAGTTCGGGATGCCGGTGAACATCAGCGACTCGCCCTCGGTGAACGTGTCGCCGATGTTGATCGTGCCGTGGTTGTGCAGGCCGATGATGTCGCCGGCGAAGGCCTCGTCGGCCTGCTGGCGGTCGGCGGCCATGAACGTGAGCGCGTCCGCGATCCGGACTTCCTTGCCGAGCCGCACGTGGTACAGGCGCATGCCGCGCCGGTAGCCGCCCGAGCAGATGCGCAGGAAGGCGATCCGGTCGCGATGCCCGGGATCCATGTTGGCCTGGATCTTGAACACGAAGCCGGAGAGCGCGGACTCCGTCGGCTCGACGACGCGCGCCGTCGCGGCGCGCGGGCGCGGACCGGGCGCATGGTCGACGAACGAGCCCAGCAGCTCCTCGACGCCGAAGTTCGAGATCGCCGAGCCGAAGTGCACGGGCGTCTGCCGGCCGGCGAGGTAGGCCGCGGCGTCGAAGGCCGGCATCGCGCCGCGGACCAGCTCGACCTCCTCGCGGAACGCGTCGGCACGGTCGCCGAGGAGCTCGTCCGCCTCGTCGCTCGCGAGCCCGTCGATCGCGCGGTTGGTCCCGACGCGGCCGGTCCGGGCGCCGTCGTAGACGTAGATGCGGTCCTCGCCGAGGTGGTAGATGCCGGACAGCTCGCGGCCCATGCCGATCGGCCAGGTCACCGGCGCACAGTGGATGCCGAGCACGCGCTCGATCTCGTCCAGCAGCTCGACCGGCGCGCGCCCGTCGCGGTCGAGCTTGTTGATGAAGGTCATGATCGGCGTGTCGCGCAGGCGACAGACCTCCATCAGCTTGATCGTGCGCTCCTCGACGCCCTTGGCGCAGTCGATGACCATGAGCGCCGAGTCGACGGCGGTCAGCGTGCGGTACGTGTCCTCGGAGAAGTCCTCGTGGCCGGGCGTGTCGAGCAGGTTGATGACGCGCCCGCGGTACGGGAACTGCATGACCGACGAGGTGACCGAGATGCCGCGCTGCTGCTCGAGGCGCATCCAGTCCGAGGTCGCGTGGCGCGCGGCCTTGCGGCCCTTGACGGTGCCCGCCATCTGGATCGCGCCGCCGAACAGCAGCAGCTTCTCGGTCAGCGTCGTCTTGCCCGCGTCCGGGTGCGAGATGATCGCAAAGCTGCGGCGGCGGGCGATTTCGTCGTTCGGGGTCATCTCGGGCAATGCGCCGAGCTCGAGGCGGTACACGAGCGCGTCCTCGCGCCCGTCCTGCGCCTGGTAGTAGCCGCGGCGGGTGCCGACGCACTCGAAGCCGAGGTCGTGGTACAGCGCGATGGCCGCGCGGTTGGTGCGGCGCACCTCGAGGAAGGCGTCGCGCACGCCGCGGTCGCGCGCGTGCGTCGAGCAGCGCCAGCAGGAGCCCGCGCCCGATGCCGCGCCGGCGCCAGCCCTCGGCGATGCACAGGTTGAGGACGTGCGCCTCGCCCGCGCCCATCGACAGGACGCCGTAGCCCGCGACGCCCGCGTCGGTATCGACGACGACGCAGTGATAGCCGACGCGCAGGCAGTCGGCGAAGATCTGGTCGTTCCACGGGAACACGTAGGACTCGCGCTCGAGCGCGGCGACGCGCGGCAGGTCCGCCTGGGCCATCGGGCGCAGGCGCCAGTTCGCCGCCGCGAGGTCCTCACGCGCGGTCGCCACCGGCGCCTCCGTCCGCCAGCACGCCGAGCGCGAGCTTGAGGTCGTCCCAGGACTTGCGCTTCTCGCCGGGCGAGCGCAGCAGGTAGGCCGGGTGATAGGTCACGATGACCGGCCGGCCGTCGAGTCGGTGCACGCGGCCGCGCAGCTTGCCGATCGGCGTGTCGGTGTCGAGCAGCCGCTGCGCGGCGATGCGCCCGACGCAGAGGATCGCCTCCGGCGCCGACCAGCTCGATCTGGCGTCGCAGGTACGGCAGGCAGCGCCCCGCTTCCTCGTCGGTCGGGTCGCGGTTGTTCGGAGGCCGGCATTTCAGAACGTTCGCGATGCATCACCTCGCCACGCTCGAACCCGGCGGCGCGTAGCATCGCGTTCAGCAGGATTCCCGCGCGGCCCACGAACGGCTCGCCCTGCCGGTCTTCCTCCGCGCCCGGCGCCTCGCCGATCACCATCAGGCGCGCACTGCGGTTGCCGACGCCGAATACGGTCTGCGTTCGCGTCTCGCACAGGCCGCAAAGCCGGCAATCGCGCACCGCGGCCGCGAGAGCGTCCCAGTCGAGCGCGGCGACCGGGCACGGCAGCGTCGACCGTCGTCTCGCGCCGGCCGCGCGCGCGGCACGTAGGCGTCGACGCCCAGGGCCTCGAGGATCGCGAGCTGGCGCGCCTGCACGCTCAGTCGCTCCCTGCCGGCCCGGCGCCCTCGCGCGGGCGTCGCCGCAGCTTCAGCCAGCTCCAGCCGACCGGGCCGGAGAGCGCGTAGATGCCGAACATCGCGAACAGCACGACCGGCGGGTTGAGCGCGATCAGCGCGATGACGAGCGGCACGAGCAGCAGCTTCGAGTAGCGCACGCGCTCGCCCGGCGGCGCGGTCCTTGAAGCTGCGGTACGGGAAACTTGCTGACCATCAGGACCGCGGCCAGCAGCGTGATCACGAAGGCGAGGATGAGCCCCGGCAGGCCGGTGATGTCGTACTCGTGGGCGAGCGCGACGAAAGCCGCGACGATGGCCGCGCCGGACGGGCTCGGCAGGCCCTCGAAGTAGCGCTTGTCCTGGGTCGCCGACCGCGCGTTGAAGCGCGCGAGGCGCAGCGCGACCGCGGCGGCATAGAAGAAGGCGGCGATCCAGCCGAAGCGCCACCAGGCGAGGCCGTACTCGGCGATGCGCTCGACGCCCCACTGGTAGCAGACGACGGCCGGCGCGAGCCCGAACGCGACCATGTCCGCGAGGCTGTCGAATTCCTTGCCGAAGGCGGTTTCGGTCCCCATCAGGCGCGCCACGCGCCCGTCCAGCCCGTCGAAGATCATGGCCACGAAGATCGCCGACGGTCGCCCGCTCGAAATTGCCGTCGATCGAAGCCACGATCGCGTAGAAGCCGCCGAACAGGCAGCAGGTCGTCAGCAGGTTCGGCAGCAGGTAGATCCCGCGGCGCATGCGTATTTCGTTGAGGTCGACTTTCATGCGTCTGGCGTGGCAAGCCCGGGAAGCAGCGCCTAAGATACCGCGCTTTGGGACCGGCGACACGCGCCGCCCCTGGCGGTGAATTAGGAGACCTATGCGCCTGTCCGCATACCCGATCCAGAACCTCAAGGAAGTCCCGGCCGACGCCGAGGTCGTCAGCCACCGGCTGATGCTGCGCGCCGGCCTCGTCCGGCGTCTCGCCGGCGGCCTTTACACCTGGCTGCCCATGGGCCTTCGCGTGCTGCGCAAGGTCGAGCGCGTGATCCGCGAGGAGATGAACCGCGCCGGCGCCCTGGAGATCTCGATGCCGGTCGCGCAGCCCGCGGAGCTCTGGGTCGAGTCCGGCCGCTGGGACCAGTTCGGGCCGGAGCTGCTGCGCTTCAAGGACCGCCACGACCGCGACATGGTGCTCGGCCCCACGCACGAGGAGGTCGTGACCGACCTCGCGCGGCGCGAGCTCAAGAGCTACCGCCAGCTGCCGGTCAACTTCTACCAGATCCAGACCAAGTTCCGCGACGAGATCCGCCCGCGCTTCGGCGTGATGCGCGCGCGCGAGTTCATCATGAAGGACGCCTACAGCTTCCACGCCGACGCGGCCTCGCTCGCCGAGGGCTACCGGAAGATGTACGACGCCTACAGCGCGATCTTCACGCGCCTCGGCCTGCAGCTTCCGCGCCGTGCATGCCGACACCGGCGCGATCGGCGGCAGCGCCTCGCAGGAGTTCCACGTGCTCGCCGACTCCGGCGAGGACGCGATCGTGTTCTCCGACGGCGACGACTACGCGGCGAATCTCGAGCTGGCCGCCGCTGCCGCCGCCGCGCGAACCGCGCCCGGCCGCGCGCGAGACGATGCGCGAGGTCGCGACGCCGGGCGTGCGGACCATCGCGGACCTCGCGACGTTCATGAAGCAGCCGGCGTCGCGCCTGCTCAAGACCCTGGTCGTCGAGGGCGCGGACGGCGGCCTCGTCGCGCTGCTTCCTGCGCGGCGACCACGAGCTGAACGCGCTCAAGGCGCAGAAGCTGCCCGCGGTCGCGAAGCCGCTGCGCATGGCGGACGCGGCGCGCATCGCGCGAGGTGTTCGGCAGCGAGCCCGGTTTCCTGGGCCCGGTCGGGATCCGGCATCCCGGTGATCGTCGACCACTCGGCCGCGCAGCTCGCGGACTTCGTCTGCGGCGCGAACAAGGCCGATGCCCACCTCGCCGGCGTCAACTGGGGCCGCGACCTGCCCGAGCCCGCGGTCGCTGACCTGCGCAACGTCGTGGACGGCGACCCGAGCCCGGCGGGCCCCGGCAGGCTCTCGATCGCCCGCGGCATCGAAGTCGGTCACATATTCCAGCTCGGGCAGAAGTACAGCGAGGCGATGCGCGCTACCGTGCAGGACGAACAGGGCCGGGACCTCGTCATGTACATGGGCTGTTACGGCATCGGCGTCACGCGCATCGTCGCCGCGGCGATCGAGCAGAACCACGACGAGCGCGGGATCATCTGGCCCGCGCCGCTCACGCCGTTCGACGTCGTGCTGGTCGGCCTCAACTGGGAGAAGTCGGCGGCAGTGCGCGAGCGCGCGCTGGCGCTGTACCGGGAGCTCGGCGAGGCCGGCATCGACGTGCTGCTCGACGACCGCGACGCGCGGCCCGGCGTCAAGTTCGCCGACGCCGAGCTCGTCGGCATCCCGCACCGCGTCGTCGTGTCCGAGCGCGGCCTGGCCTCGGGTCGCGCTCGAATACCGGCATCGCCGCGCCGAGGCCAGCGAGGAATTCGCGGGCGAGGCGGCGCGTCGAGTTCCTGCGCGGCCGGGTCGCCGCCGGCTGAGGACCGGACGCCGATGCGCACGCCTGCACGCCATCTCGCTCGCGGCCGCCCTGCTTGCCGGCCTCGTGCCCGCGGCACGCGCGGATCGCCAGAAGGAGCCGGGGCTGCGGCAGGTCATCGAGGCCGCGATCAAGGAAACGCTCCTGCTACGCCGCCAAGTACGACGACGTCGTCTGGTTCGCGCTGATGCGGCCGCGCGTCGAGACGCGGCTGCGCGCGCAGCCGCCGGACCTCCGGCTCGGAGAGGACGTGGCGGCCGCTGCGGAACGGATCCTGCACGCCGTGAGCTGCGAGGCGAGCAAGCACGCGATGCTGCGCGACCGGCCGCAGCTCGTGCTCGCGGTGATCGACGTCGAGAGCGCCTTCGATCCCTTCGCCGTTTCCCACGCAGGCGCGGTCGGGCTCATGCAGGTGATGCCGTTCTGGCCCACGCGAGCTCGGGCTGTCGAACAAGGACCTGATCGACGTCGAGCTCAACATCCGCATGGGCACGAGCATCCTCGCCCATTACCTCGAGCGCGAGCGCGGCGACTACATCCGCGCGCTCGGGCGCTACAACGGCAGCCTCGGCAAGCGCGAGTACCCCGACCTGGTGCTGAACCGCCTCAACTCCCGCTGGCGGCGCTAGGAGGGGTCGGCACCTTGAGAATCGCGAAGGGGTCTGACCCCTTCGCGATTTTGAAGGTGTCTGACCCCTCCGCGCTAACGCTGCAGAAACGTCTCCGGCCACTCCCGCGACGCAGGCTCGATCGCCTCGACTTCCACCGCATCCACCCGCGCCAGCGGCGGGCCGCGGTGCAGCCATTCGACGAGGGCGTCGACGGCTGCCGGCTGCACCCGCCACGTGCACGAGCACCGATCCGTCGGGCAGGTTTTCGGCGCGACCGCGAAGGCCGAGCGCGGCCGCGCGCTCGGCGGTGCTGGCACGGAACCAGACGCCCTGGACGCGCCCGCGGACACGCGCGCGGCACGCCGCCTCGGGTGATGCCCTAGAATTCATCCCGCCCCAGTGTGTGGACGCCCCCGGGCGAAGGCAAGGCGATGCCCGACATCCTCGTGCTCTATTACAGCCGTCACGGCGCGACCGCCGAACTCGCGCGCCAGGTGGCCCGCGGCGTGGATTCCGTCGCCGGCTGCCGCGCGAGGATACGCACGGTGCCCGCGCTCGGGGCCGCGACCGCGGCGACGGAAGGCGCCGCCTACGCCACCCACGAAGACCTCGCCGAGTGCGCGGGCCTCGTGCTCGGCAGCCCGGTCCGCTTCGGCAACATGGCGGCGGCGCTGATGGCGTTCTTCGACGGCACTTCGAGCCTCTGGCTCACGGGCGTGCTGGCCGGCAAGCCCGCCGGCGCATTCACCTCCGGCAGCACGATGCATGGCGGCCAGGAAACGACGCCGCTCGGCATGCTGTTGCCGCTCCTGCATCACGGCATGCTGATCGTCGGCCTCCCCTTCACCGAGTCTGCGCTTTCCGATACCGCCGCCGGCGGGACGCCGTACGGCGCGAGCCGCGTGGTGCCGCCGGGCGCTCGCCGGACGCTCGCGGATTCCGAACGCACGCTCGCGCAGGCGCTCGGCGAGCGCGTCGCGAAGGCGGCGCTTCGGCTCAGCGCCGTCCCGGAATGAGCCTTCGCGCGGCCAGCACCCGCCGCGTCGCCGTCGCGGCCTGGCTGCTGCTGATGCTCTCGGTGGCCGCCTGGCCCTTCGAGGCCGCGGGCATCGGCCGCGCCTTCGCGGCGATCGCCTTCCTGCCGCTGCTGCTGCCGCTGCCGGGCCTGCTCGGCAACTCCGGCCGCGCCTTGCGCGCGGCGCCGCTCGCGCTCGCGCCCGTGCTCGCGCTCGCCATCACCGAAATCGTCGCCAATCCGCCGGCGCGGCCCTGGGCGGGCCTGTCGCTCGCGCTCGTGTTCGCCGCGTTCGCGGCGATCATCGCGGCGATCAGGACTTCGCCGCGCGCCTGATCAGCCCGGCGTACCGCGCGAGCCAGTCGCGCACGAACGGAATCGTGAGGCGACGCTGCGCAGCCAGCGACTCGGTGTCGAGCGCATCGAGCATCCGGCACAGGGTCGAGAAATCCCGCGGCGCGCGCCGCGTCAGGAAGCCGAGGGTTTCGTCCGGCAGCTCGAGGCCGCGTCGCCCGGCGCGTCGCCGCAGCGCCTCCGCCTGCTCCGCCTCGGCCAGCGGCTCGAGGCGATGCACTTCGGACGCGGCGAGCCGCGAGGCGAGGTCCGGCAGGCGGATGGCAGTCGCCGCCGGTGCGCCCGCGGCGGCGAACGCCAGGCGCCCGCCGCGCTCGATCAGGCCATTGAACAGCGTGAACAGCGCCGCTTCCCAGTCGTCGAGCCCGGCAATGGCGTCGAGATCGTCCAGCGCCACCAGGTCCAGTCCTTCGAAGCCGTCGAGGATCGCGGGCCCCTCGGCCTTCACGAGCGCGAGCGGCAGCCACGCGGTTGCCCGTCCGGCATCGCCCGCGTGCGCGCAGGCGGCCTGCAACAGGTGACTCCGGCCGGAACCGGGCGGACCGTAGATCCAGACGGGCGCGCGGGACGCGCCGTCGGCCAGTCGGCGGAGCGCCTCGACCGCGCCGGCATTCCGGCCCGCCGAATAGGTCTCGAAGCGGAGCGAGACCCCGAGCTCGACACCGAGCGGCAACTGGCGCACGGGTCTAGGCAGCGCCGCGGCGGGAGCGGCTGACGACGATCGCCTTGCGGATGTAGGTCTGCACGTAGTCGATGCCGCTCACGACCGTCGTCACGAACACGAACGCACCGAGTCCCTGGATCAGCCCGTCGGGCAGGTTGCGGAAAGCCGCCTGCCAGACCACCGCGATCACGAACAGGAGCTGTACCAGCGTGTTGAGCTTCGAGGGCACGGTCGGGCGCCCCTCGACCGGCCCGAACAGCAGCTTGTACACCCCCGCGCCCGCGCCGATGATGACGTCGCGCAGCACCGCGATCGCAGCGAGCCAGACGGGCACCAGGCCGATGACCGCGAGCGTGATGAAGACGGAGACCAGCAGGAGCTTGTCCGCGAACGGGTCCAGGAACTTGCCGAGCTCCGAGGTCCACCCGAAGGTCTTGGCGAGATAGCCGTCGAGGATGTCCGAGGCCGCCGCCACGGCGAACAGCACCAGCGTCTCGTCGATAGCGGCCCTCGGCCAGCAGGATGACGATCGGAACGGTCAGCGCGATCCGCAGCAGGCAGATGAGATTCGGGATCGTCGCCAGTTTCATGGCGAGAGGGCGTAGATCAGGCGCCCGGCGTCGACCGCGTGCAGTCGACCCTCGCGCCGGATCGCCTGGTCGAGGGCGCCGGGATCGCCGCGCACGTTGATGCGAAACGACACGCCGTCCGGCGTCACTTCGTCCACCGAGATGCCCCGCACGGGCGCAAGCTTCGCCAGCGTGCGCATCGTCGTCGCGTACGCTTCCAGGGAATGGATGCCGGTGACCGTGACGATCTGTTCGGTCCGCTGGGCCGCGCCGCGCGAGGCGTAGACACCCGCATAGCGCTCGGCCGCGAGCGCAGGCCCGGCCTCGAGGTCGCCGGTCGCGCTGCCGTCGGCGCCCGGCGACGCGAACGACCACTCCACCGCGTAGCCGCCCGCGGCCGTCTGGCGCGCGCGCCCGACGAGCACGCCATCGGCGCCGTAGCGGCGCGCCGCATCGCGCAGTGCATCGTGATTGCCGGACCAGGCCTGCTGCATGGCCCGCACCAGGTCGTCGCCGGCGTCCGGCCAGACCAGCGGCAGGCCGCGTCGCGCGGCATCCGCATCGATGCGGGTCTTCTCCGCGCTGGTGTCGTTCGAGGACACGAGCGCCCGGCGGCCGCCGCCGCGGTCGAGCGCGAGCCAGACCAGGGTGACCGGCCGCTCGTTGTCCCAGAACGCGAGGCCCGAGGCATCGACGGCGTCCTCGATCGCGGCGCCGTCGAAGGTCACGGCCAGCATGTTGCCGGGCGCGCGGCGGAAGCTCTTGACGTAACGTGACGCCTGGGCGACGAGCGGTGCGAGATTCTCCATCTCCGGCGCATCGCCGCGGCCGGTCACGCGCACCAGGACGTCGCGCATCGCCTGGCGGAATGCGGCCTCGTTGTCCCCGGCATAGGGCACGCTCACCGAATAGAGGTCGCCGAGGGATTCCGCGTGCGCGGGGAGTCCCATGGCCATGCCAGGGCCAGCACGGCCACGAGGGCATGGAACAGGCGGGTTGGGCCGGTGTCAGGGCGTGCGCTCACGCTACAATAGTACACTGTGACCGAACGCCCTTCGCTGACCTACCGGGATGCCGGCGTCGACATCGACGCCGGCGAAGAACTCGTCGAGCGCATCAAGCCGCGCGTCGCCCGCACCATGCGGCCCGAGGTGCTCGCCGGCATCGGCGGCTTCGGGGCCATGATCGAGATCCCCGAGGGACGCTGGAAGCGCCCCGTTCTGGTTGCGGGCACGGACGGCGTCGGCACCAAGCTTCGCCTCGCGATCGACACCGGCCTGCACGACGGGGTCGGCCAGGACCTGGTCGCGATGTGCGCCAACGACGTCGTCGTGCAGGGCGCGGAGCCGCTGTTCTTCCTCGACTATTACGCGACCGGCAAGCTGTCCGTCGACGTGGCCGAGCGCGTCATCGCCGGCATCGCCGAGGGCTGCGTCAAGGCGGGCTGCGCGCTGGTCGGCGGCGAGACCGCGGAAATGCCCGGGATGTACTCGGGCGATGACTACGACCTCGCCGGCTTCTGCGTCGGTGTCGTCGAGCGCGAGCGCATCATCGACGGCAGCGCGCGTGCGCGCCGGCGACGCCATCATCGGGCTCGCCTCCTCGGGACCGCACTCGAACGGCTTCTCGCTGATCCGGCGACTGCTCGCGGACACCGGGGCCGACGCGACGACGCGCGTCGGCAGCGCGCGCCTGGTCGACCTGCTGATGGCGCCGACGCGCATCTACGTCAAGCCGCTGCTCAAGCTCGCGGCAACGGTCGAGGTGCACGGGCTCGCGCACATCACCGGTGGCGGGTTGACCGACAACATCCCGCGCGTGCTCCCGGACGGCCTCGGCGCGCGCCTCGATGCGACCGCCTGGCGGCGGGAGCCGGTCTGGGACTGGATCCGGACCAGCGGACGCATCAGCGACGCGGAGATGCACCGCACCTTCAACTGCGGCATCGGCATGGTCGTCGTTCTCGCGCCTTCCGAAGTTGACGCCGCCCTCGGACTGCTGCGCGCCGCAGGCGAGCAGGCGAGCGTCATCGGCGAGGTCGTCACGGGCGCGGGCGTGCAGATCGGCTGATGGCACTGCCGTTCGCCGTGCTGATCTCCGGGCGCGGCAGCAACCTGCTGGCGCTCGAGCGCGCGACGCGCGACGGGCGCATCGACGGGCGTATCGTCACGGTCGTCAGTGACCGGGCGGATGCGGCGGGCATCCCTGCGGCGAAGGCGCTCGGGCTCGCGACGGCCGTACTCGAACCTGCTCCTGGCATGGACCGCGCGGCCTATGGCGAGGCCCTCTCGGCGTTGCTCGCGAAAAGCGGCGCGGGGCTCGTCGCACTCGCGGGCTTCATGCGGATCCTCGACGGCGGGTTCGTCCGCCGCTGGCAGGGCCGGCTGCTCAACATCCACCCTTCCCTGCTGCCCGCCTTCCGCGGCCTGCACACGCATCGCCGCGTCCTGGAGGCGGGCGAACGGGCGCACGGCTGCACGGTCCACTACGTGGTCGAGGAACTCGACGCGGGCCCGGCGATCATCCAGGGACGGCTCGCAGCTGCGTCCGGACGAGGACGAGGCCGTGCTTTCAGCGCGCGTTCAGCGGCTGGAGCACATTATCTATCCGCGCGCGGTGGGCTGGTGCGCCGCCGGGCGGCTCGCCTGGCGCGACGGGGCGGCCTGGCTCGACGGCAAGCCGCTGCAGGCGCCGAACGTGGAGGAGGAAGCATGAAGGCGATGGCGACGGCCTGGCTCGCGCTCGGGGCGACGATGTCCGCGGCGGCGGCGTCCGTCCCGGAGCCGCTGATCGCGCCATTCGTCGCCGAGTACGACGTGCGCTACGGCCGTATCCCGGGCGGCACCAGTCGCACGGTAGCTCACGCGCTGCCGGCGGTGACTGGGTGATCGAGACCCATGTCACCGCCAGCGGCATCGCGCGCATGATCGCGCCGGGAACGATCCGCCAGCGCTCGGAATTCCGGTTCGAGGACGACGTCCCCCGGCCGCTTCGCTACTCGTTCGACGACGGCACGAAACGCACGGACCGCGACGTGAAGCCTCGAGTTCGACTGGCACAGCGGCCGGGTGCGGGGCGTCGCCGAGGACGTGCCGGTCGACATGGCCTTGGAACCGGCCTGCAGGACGCGGCCACGATGACGGTGCTCGCCACGGCGCGCCTGCGCGCGGGCCGCGAGCCGGGCATCGATCGCGATGATCGAGAAGGACGAGATCAAGCGCTACCGGCACACCTTGCTGCGGCGCGAGAAGATCGCGACGGCGCTCGGCGAGCTGGATACCGTCGTGTACCGCAGCACGCGCGACGGCTCGAGCCGCGAGACGCTCACCTGGCACGCGCCCGGGCTCGGCTTCGCCGTCGTGCAGGCGCAGCAACTCGTCAAGGGCAAGCTCGGCTTCCACACGCGGATCCGCAGCTACAAGCCCGGGGATAACGAAGGGGTCTGACCCCTTCATATCGCGAAGGTCGCAGCACCGTCGCGATATGAAGGGTCGACCCCTCCGAACTCACGTCCGCGGCAGCGTGACGCCCTTCTGGCCCTGGTACTTTCCGCCGCGGTCCTTGTACGAGGTCTCGCAGACCTCGTCCGACTCGAAGAACAGGATATTTCATCTTTCCAGGCGTTGGCGGTATCACTGTCGGGTCGTATAGGTACCGGCAATATCGCCGGTGTGGCGACAGCGATCTTTATTGGCGGACCCGGCGCCGTTTTCTGGATGTGGATGGTGGCTTTCCTTGGCGCCGGTTCTGCATTTCGTCGAGTCAACGCTGGGACAGATCTACAAAAAAAAGGAAAAAGGCGAATACCGCGGTGGCCCGGCTTTTTATATTGAAAAAGGTTTTAGAAATAAACGCATAGGGAAAATTTATGCGGTTGTTTTTGCTATTGCTACCATCCTGGCAACTGGTTTACTATTGCCCGGGGTGCAATCCAATGCCATCGCATCGTCGGTAAAAAATGCATTCGCCATTGATCACATGTGGACCGGTATAGCTGTTGGTTGTATTGCTTGGGCCTGATCATTTTCGGAGGCATCAGGTCTATCGCTAATGTGGCCCAGTATGTTGTTCCGTTTATGGCCATGGCTTATATATTGGTAGCGATGGTTATCGTTGTGATGAACTACACAAGGATTCCGGAAATATTAGGACTAATCGTTTCCAGTGCATTTGGCGCCAAAGCAACTTTTGCAGGTATCGTCGGCGCTATGATCACTATCGGTGTAAAACGCGGGGTTTACAGCAACGAAGCCGGGCAGGGAACAGGACCACATCCGGCTGCGGCGGCCGAAGTCACTCACCCAGCCAAACAAGGTCTTGTGCAGGCTTTCTCCGTTTATGTGGACACCCTTTTTGTTTGTTCGGCCACCGCGTTTATGATCCTGGTGACAGGCATGTATAATGTAAAAGGAGCCGATGGCCAGTTGCTGGTTGATAATGGTGTTTACTATATGCAGGATGGCGAAAAACATGTGGATGGAAGCGCCACCTACACCCAGGCCGCTATTGATAAGGCGTTCAGCGGGCAGGAAACTTTTCATGAAGATTATGTGGGAACCGGCAGCTACCTCGTTGCTGTCGCCCTTTTCTTTTTTGCGTTTACTACGCTGATGGCTTATTACTATATAGCGGAAACAAATGTGGCCTATATCACGCAAACAAGGGGCGGGCCGCTACTGATGCTCCTGCTAAAATTTGCAATATTGGCGGCTGTATTTTTCGGATGTATCCGAACCGCAAAAATTGCCTGGGATCTTGGCGACATGGGCGTTGGCATTATGGCCTGGTTAAATATAATAGCCATTGTCATTCTTCAAAAACCGGCCCTGCTTGCATTAAAGGATTATGAAAAACAGAAAGCAGAAGGCAAGGACCCGGTTTTTCACCCCGTTTCCCTGGGCATTAAAGATGCTGATTTTTGGGAACACGAATACGACAGACCGATTCAGCATCACATAAAAAAGAATAATGATTTAGGCAGCGCAGTTTTTTGCTGAATATAAATGGTGGCTAATTATTTTTAGGTCGGTCGCCTCTTTATACTCCTGCTATTTAATCTTCGAAGGTTTTCAATAAGAATAATTTTACTTCGGGATATGTCGAACTCGCCGGGCCACACCTCCAGAATCAAAACAGACTGCGCTTGTCATTTATTAAATCAACTACTTTGATCACCTGGAGAAACTAATTGATGACATCGTGGATCAAACTATCGCTCCCGTTTACCAACCCCACAAAACGTAAGTGTTTACACGTACAAAACGACAGGAATAGTACTGGCAACCCGTAATCTTTCTAAATATTTTCTTTGCTAATACCAGCACTTCATTTTTTTTCGTTTTACGAATGAAAACACGGGTTGTTATTGTTTAAACGCAAGCCTTACGACAATAATTCAAGTTGTAAAAAGATGGCAAAAATGTAAAATCAACAGCTATTGGTTTAACAAATAATGTTTACTATTTTTCGCCGGTAATGATTTGGATCTTAGCCCAGTACTATTAAACTTTAATCTTATATATGAAAAGACAAGTTGCCCTGCTTCCACTACTGTTCTTTACATTTTCATTGGTGGCCCAAAAAAACAATAAGAGCGAAAAGGATAATGTTCCCGCTTTTGGAAAAGTTGAAAAGGCGGACCTCGAAATGAAAGAATGTGATTTTGATGATAAGGCCGAAGCCCTGGTTTTACTGGATGACGGACAATTAGACTACCTCTATACATCAGGTTTGGAACTCAGGCGCAGGGTAAGAATAAAAATACTGACCGATAAAGGGCTCGATTGGGCTAATGTTCACCTGACCTACCTGAGCGAAAGAAACGCACAGGAGATCAACAACATCGAGGCTCAAACCTATAACCTGGATGCCAGCGGAAATATTGTAGTAACAAAGGTTGAAAAAAAACTTATTTACGAAAAGAAGCTGAATAAAAAATATACGGAAAAGGTATTTACGTTCCCCGAGGTGAAAGTTGGATCTATCATAGAATATAAATTCAAACATGTAAGAATTGGGTTGATCGATTGGTATTTCCAGCGTTCGATACCTGTAAAATTCAGTCGTTTCACATTAGATTTTCCCGACGAGATAGACGTAAGCACAACTCCTTTCTGCTCCAGGAAATATGAAGAAAAAAACGAGAGTAAACATGGCCGTGTGACCCAGTCCTATACGATGATCGATGAGCCAGGCTTCAGGGATGAACCCTTTATCATCAACGAAGACTTTTACCGCGACCGTCTTGAAACCAAAATGGTGGCTTATTCTGTTGGTGGCCGGCGCGAAAGCAGGGTAGTAAACTGGCTAAGGGTTATCAGGTACCTGATGGAAGATGAGGACTTTGGTGTACAGATCAAAAAAAACATACCCCGTACCGCGGAACTCGATGCGATGTTGAAAAATATGACGGACCCTTATCAAAAAATGAAAACCATTTACAAATATGTCCAGGCTAATATGACCTGGAATGAATACCTGGGTATATGGGCTTCTGACGGGGTAAAATCCGCCTGGAAAGATAAAAAGGGAACCGTCGGAGAAATAAACCTGATCTTGGTAAACCTGCTTAAAGACGCCGATCTTAAAGCTTATCCAATATTAGTAAGTACCCACGATAACGGTGTGGTGAATACAGGCGATGCCGGAACCTATGAATCTCCCGGCTTTAATCAATTTAACAAGGTGATGGCCTATGTTAAATTAAATGACAAAGAATATGTACTGGATGCCGCCCAAAAAGAAACACCCGCCCATCTTGTACCACCGGATATATTAATGACGGAGGGAATGGTGATTGAAAAACTTGAAACGTATGAATGGGGATGGCGAAGTTTAGCCGATCAGCATCACCTGTCAAAAAATATTATTCAGACGATCGGATCTATCGATGAGCAGGGAAAAATGGAAGGCCAAATAACGATATCAAGCTTTGACTATGCCAGGCTTTCCCGGGCATCGACCGCAAAAAAGGGAAAAGAAAAATTCACAGAAAAATACCTGACAGAACCCGGTGTCGCAGTTGAAGATCTATCTTTCGAAAACCTTGATTCGGATAGCCTGCCGCTGGTACAAAAAATCAAATTCACCCAGATCGTTGAATAGTTCCGGTGACTACAAACATTTTTCCGCCAATATTCTTTCCGGGTTCGGCGAAAATCCTTTTGTCGCCGATAATCGCTTTTCCGATGTTTTCTTTGGCGCCAGGCAAAACTATTTGCTTCTTGGAAATTTTAGCGTTCCTGAAGGCTACGAACTGGAAGCACTTCCCAAAAACATGAAGATGATAATGCCGGATACCAGCATAGTCATATCACGGGCCTCGCAATTTGACAACAACACCTTACAAACAAGAATTCAGCTCGAATTTAAAAAACCTTATTACCCGGTTCAGGTATATCCCGAACTGCAGGAGTTTTATAAACATCTTTACGCATTGCTGAATGAACAGTTTGTGATACGCAAGAAGAAGTAACCCCCGTTAATTTACCAGCATGAAAAAGACCACCGGCGTTTTTTTATTGATCGCCTTTATCCACCAGTTCGCCACGGCGCAATCCTGGGCCTATAGTCTCGCTACCATACCTGAAGCGATCAAGCATAAAGCTTCCGTGATCAAACACCTGGAAAATATCGATCTCGAAGTGGAGGCCATCGACAAGGTCACCCTGAACGTGCACCGGATCTTCACGGTCATGAACGATGAAGGAAAGCATGCTCTTTTCTTTAATGAATACACATCAAAATATTATTCACTCGATGATGCGGAAATAAAAGTATACGACGCTAATGGCAAACAAACCGCGAAGTATAAAAAAAAGGATATGACGACGGTGGCCAACGGAGAAGGATTGATAGAAGATGGCTATGTAACGTATTACCGGATCACAACCACTTCGTATCCCGTTACGATTGAAGTCAAATATGACGTGAAGATCAAAGGGACCCTAAATATTCCGGACTTTAGATTTATCGTCCTAAAGAAGGGGTGGTTGAGTCAAATTATACGGCAAGGGTGCCGGCCAATTTCCCGCTTCGGTACAAAGCCGCCCATACTTCATTACAACCTGCCATCAGCCAATACGGAAATTATACTACTTACAAATGGACGGTGAAGAACCAATCGCCGATCGAATACGAAGAAGGTTCCGCTTCAGGCAGCGACAAGTATCCGCATGTCAAGATCGTATCGGACAGGTTTTCCTACTACGGCTTTACGGGTGACCTTACATCCTGGAAAAGCTTTGGCTCATGGATTAACGATCTGTACCAGGGACTGGATGCTTTACCGGCCGATCGCCAGCAATTCTTTAAATCGTTGGTAGCAAATGCGGGTTCCGAAAAAGAAAAGATCAAAAGGATCTATACTTACCTCCAGCAGAATTTCAGGTATGTAAGTATCCAATTGGGTATCGGCGGACTCCGTCCTTTTTCCGCAGAGTTTACCGACAAAAAAAAATACGGCGATTGCAAGGCGCTTAGCAACTACATGAAGGCGGCTTTAAATGCCGTAGGTATCAGAAGTCATGTTGCTATTATAAACTCTTCCTATGACCAGGAGCCGGTAGATCCGGCCTTTCCTTCCAATGACTTTAACCATGTCATTCTTTGCGTACCGGGTTATAAGGATTCGACCTGGCTGGAATGCACCAGTTCCACCGCGGCATTTGGAGAGTTGGGTAACTTTACTGAAAACAGGAATGCGTTACTGATTACGGACTATGGTGGTGCGTTGGTACCGACACCAAAGAGCCTTCCCTCTTCCAATACTTTTGCCACAACAACCATCGTGACCGTCAGCGATGATCTGTCGGCACTTACTGAAACTTTTTTTTCAGCAAAAGGTGAGTACAAGCAAATGATAGATGATGTGCTCAAGGAAAAAAGGGACGATCAAAAAAAATTTATCGTTGGTTATTTTGGTTTTAAACAGCCGGATGATTTTTCCCTGTCAAGAGAAGTATCACCGGGTGGAAGCTCCGCGAAATTAAAAATGTCGGTAGCAAAGCTCCCGGAATTCAGTGCGGGAAATAAACTATTTATAGGTTCCCGTTTATACAAGATATGGCCAAGGGCGCTGCCAAAATCTGACAACAGGAAACTTGACTTTTATTTTCCAAACCCGTTCGAAAAAAACGATACCACCATTTATAAGTTATCTGCCTCTATGAAGCCGGATGTGCTACCGACTGAAAAGGAACTGAAATGTGGCTATGCATCTTATAAATCTAAATATTGGTACAATGAAAAAGAAAATTCGATCTATTCTGTCTCTACGCTTATATTAAAGCACTATAAAATTCCGGCTTCAGATTACGCCGGGGTAAAAACATTTTTTGATAACGTGATGCAGGATGATTCACAAAAGATTGTCGTCAGGAAAACAGAAGTAACAACAACCGAAAAGAAGGCGTTTTGATCGTTCGTTGAAAAAAGTTTTGATTTATTCAAACTGCGATTAACTGTTTACCTAAACAATTATTTTCATATAAGCCCGGGCTCGGTGTTCTCTTGCTTCTGCATAAGGCATGGCATCCGGAAAGTGCCGCCAACCTTTTCCATCGCCTTACCTATATCGCGGATGACGGCATTTGTTATAGCAAAATAATTTTCTGAATTAAAAAGCCAGACCTTATCTTTAATTGTTCCTGTCCCTCCCCGTACTTCATTATTGCAAAACATTCGCTGACTATTGTGCCGCTGGCCTCCCTGAGAACTGATCTATAACGGGCTTTCCCATATTGACCTATATAATTCAGTTTCATCAACTTCAAAACTATGCCCGCACAACCACTTGCTAAATCAGCCATTTTAACGCTGCTAATTGTTTCCGTTGCCGTTATCTCCTGGGAACTTTATCTCAGGAATAAAGGAGTAACCCAGGCCTACGATGACGGTCCGGCTCTTTGGGCTGACAAACGAGCCATGGTTTATGAACCGGCGGACAAGGCGACCGTTTTCATTGGTTCATCACGAATCAAATTTGACCTGGATATTGATACCTGGCAATCGATAACCGGAGAAAAAGCTGTTCAACTCGCCGTAGAAGGAAGTACGCCGCTGACCGTTTTAGAAGACCTCGCCAACGATGAAAAATTCAAAGGGAAGTTAATCGTCGATATCACGGAGCCCCTCTTCTTTTCACCGGGCGGTGGACCGAGAGATGCGGTCACGCTTAGCGGTATTAAACTTTATAAAGACCGAACACCGGCCCAAAAGGTAAGCTTTCGGCTGAACAAAGCCCTGGAGTCTCAAATTGTTTTTCTCGAAAAAGATCAGTTGTCATTAAATGCGATGTTAGATAACCTGGAAATACCCAGCCGCCCCGGTGTTTTTATGATGCCTGTTTTTCCGCTTGATTTCGGCAGGAACACTTTCGACCGGCAAACAAAAATGTCGGATAAATTCCTTAAAGACACGACGCTTCAAAATAAAGTGAAAGGAATCTGGGCCTTTTTTGGTGAAATGGCTAAAAGCATGCCGCCGGTTCCTGAAGAAGTTATCAATGGAATTTTCAACAGGACAAAAGTCGCTGTTGATAAAATTAAAGCAAGAGGAGGCCAGGTATTATTTGTACGAACTCCTTCCAGCGGGCCGATGGGAATGGGTGAGAAGATGGGCTTTCCCGCGTGAAAAATTTTGGAATAAGCTACTGGCTGTTACCAATAGCCCCGGAATTCATTTTAGCCGATTACCCGGCCATTGCTAATTTTGTTTGTCCTGAATGGTCGCACCTGAGTCCGCAGGATGCCATTGTATTTACGAAACATTTCATTGATATCCTGGGTAAAGAGAAAGGATGGAAATTTTCTAAACTGGCCGGCAACTAAAGTCATCACCCACCACAAACACCAACTGCCATGCTTTTTAACTCCTATACTTTCATCGTTTTTTTTATCGCTATTCTCATATTGCACAACCTTCCTTTTTCCTGGAAAGTAAAAAAGATAAATCTGCTATTAGCCAGTTATATTTTTTATGCTGCTGGAACCCTCCATTCATATTGCTTTTATGGTTAGCCACCGTGGTTGATTTTTTTGTAGGCCGTGCTTTATACCGGGAAGAAAATCTGTCTAAAAAAAGAATGCTGCTGGTAATAAGCCTGATCGGTAACCTGGGTATGCTTATCTTTTTTAAGTACGGTGGTTTTTTATTGGAAAATTTTACTTCCTTGGTCAATGCGATCGGAATAGATTATCAGCCGGCAAAACCCAATATTATTTTACCGGCGGGTATTTCATTTTATACATTCACTACCTTGTGCTACACCATTGATATGTACAAAAGAAAAAGCGAACCGGTAAAGTCAATGCTTGATTTTTCTTTATTTGTTACGTTCTTCCCGCACCTGGTTGCAGGCCCCATTGTTCGTCCGCCACAATTGGTTCCGCAATTTGAAACACCACGGACGGCTTCACAAAAACAAATGATCGAAGGATTGATGTTATTATCACTGGGCTTATTTATGAAAGTGGTATTGGCGGATAGTATGTTGTCTGCGTCGGCCGATACTGTTTTTAATTCAAATGGCATATTGCCTTCACTGGATGCATGGACAGGCGTGCTGGCTTTTTCCGGGCAGATATTTTTTGACTTCGCCGGTTATTCCACCTGTGCGGTAGGAGCGGCTTTATGCCTGGGTTTTGTATTGCCGCAAAATTTTTTGTATCCCTATGCCGCCATTGGCTTTTCTGATTTCTGGAGACGATGGCATATCACCTTATCAACCTGGCTGCGTGATTATTTATACATTCCATTGGGAGGAAACAGGAAAGGAAAGTTCAGAACTTATATCAACTTAATGCTGACCATGCTGCTCGGAGGTCTATGGCATGGCGCCAACTGGACCTTTGTGGTTTGGGGTGGTTTACATGGATTTTATTTGTGGGTGGAGAAATTTTTTAAAGACAGGGCCGTACGCAACAGCGGAATGACAATGGTAAAGACAGGCGAGCCGGAACCGGTCATGGTAAAAGCTTCGATGGTTCCTGATATCGTTCCCAACAAAACAGTCAAGAATTTTTTCCTGGCCCTGCTTACCTTTTTCCTGATCAATGTTACCTGGGTCTTTTTCCGGTCTTCCACCTTCACCCAATCATGGGAACTACTGAAATCAATGTTTGGCCAGGCAAATGGTGGCGTCGCTTGTTAACCACGCTGGCCATTATTAAAGTAGGTGTCATTATTACCTGCATGGTGATCGCTCATTGGCTGATGCGCAATACAAGAGTATTAAATGTGGCGGCGAAACTCCCCTGGTGGCTTACAGCGATAATATGGTCTGTTATCCTGTTGCTCATTATAATCAGCCAGGAGAGCAGCAGTTCATTTATCTATTTTCAATTTTAATAAAAAATAAAAACCCGGTTGATCAAAACATCAACCGGGTTTACTATACATTTTTACCTTTCCAATTTTACACCTCATTCATATTAAAAGGCAACTTTCTTATTCTTTTACCGGTCAGATCAAAAATAGCATTGCACAATGCCGGTGCGAATGGTGGTAAACCGGGCTCTCCTACTCCACCGGGTTTTTCCTCATTCTCCATGATATGTACTTCTATTTCGGGAATATCACTCATGCGGGTCATCCGGTATTGATGAAAATTAGTTTCAACCGCTTTGCCATCTTTAAAATTTGTAGCATGCACCACCGCCGCACCATGCGCCATCACTACACTTCCTTCCACCTGTGCACGAATGATATCGGGGTTAACATACCAGCCGCAATCCATCACCGCGATGACTTTGTCGATCTTTAGTTTGCCCTCCGCATTTTTGGAAACTTTTACCGCTTCACCAACAATGCTTTTAAAACATTCAGTAAGCGCAATACCCCAGCCTGAATTTTTTTCCTTCGTTTTCCAATTGGTCAGTTCACCCAATTTATCAAGTACCGCCTGGTATCGTTCGCTGCTTTCACCTCCTAAATGACTCTTCCTGAATTCAAGCGGATCCTTACCTGCTTCATGAGCCAGTTCATCTATAAAACTTTCATACGCAAAACCATTTGTAGATGAATAAACCGAACGCCACCACATCACAGGTATCGGCGATTCTGTTGGAACATCTTCAAAACTATAATGACGCAAGGTTTGAAAATAATGTTCTGCAAATCCTTCCGTATCACTGCCATTAAATGCAGTTTTATCGGGGTTGGGCGACCATTGATGATCCATATTCTGCCCCGCCATCTTTGCCTGGAAAGACATGATATTTCCTTCTTTGGATAATCCACCTTTACATTCATAAACAGCACCGGGACGGAATGGTCCCTGCGTCATATCATCTTCTCTTGTCCACACTACCTGCACCGGCGCTTTTATTTCTTTTGAAATAAGTACCGCTTCGGCGGTATAATCAGTGAATGCTTTTCTTCCAAACCGCCACCCAGGAAAGTCATGTTTACGGTAACATTCTCCGGCGGAAGTTTCAACCTGCCACTGATATCCTGCTGTATCCAGTCGGGAGCTTGAATGGGTCCCCATATTTCACAGCTATTTTCTTTTACATCGGCAATGCAACTTAAAGGTTCCATACAGCTATGCGATTCATACGGCGTTTCGTATACCGCTGTCACTTTCTTGTCCGCCTTTTGAAAAACAGCTTCAGGATTTCCTCCTGTTCTTTGTGATAAACCTGTTTTTTTCAGGTCCTCTTTCATCCGGGAATACAACTGTTCCGTACTAACGTGTTCAAATCCTGAATCATCCCATTCTATCTTCAATGCTTTGCGACCCTGCATGGCGGCCCACAGCGTATCGGCAACAACGGCAACACCCTCTCTCGTGTTAGCAAATACCGGCATCTGCACTTTCAATACATGCTTTACACCGGGTACTTTTTTAGCGGCTGTATCATCAAAGCTTTTTATTTTTCCATGAAAGCGGGGACTTCTTTCCACCTGTGCATACAACATGCCTTTGATCTTTTTATCCTGTCCAAATTCCGCTGTACCGTTTACTTTCGACGGTGTATCATTTCTTGGCAACGGCTTACCGATAACTTTATAATCTGAACGATGTTTTAGTTTAACATCAGTCGGCGGCTTGATCGTTGATGCTTCCTCCACCAGGTCGCCATACCCAATTTTTTTGCCATCGGGTTTGTAAATAACAAAGCCATTCTCAGCATAACAATCACTCTTATTTACATTCCATTTTTTGGCAGCGGCTTCAATCAGCATTTCTCTTGCCGTAGCACCGGTTTTTAATAATCGCTGATAAGCTCCTCTTACGGTAGAACTTCCACCGGTGATCTGGCTGCCGAATTTACTTTGGTGCCCGGGAGCAAATGCAACGGTTACCTGGTCAAGATCTACTTCCAGTTCTTCCGCCACCATCTGTGGTACTGACTGGAAAGAACCCTGTCCCATTTCAGAACGATGATTGAGTATGGTTACTTTTCCGGATCTGATCAATAGATATCCAGGAGGTAAGTTGTAAGCTGAGGCTGTCGGCCGCTTCTTTGGTAATAATTTTTCCGGCGCCTTTTCCCATGGCAGGCATATAATAACCTATGGTAAGGGCTGCGCCGGTCATACCGGAAAGCCTGATAAAATTTCTGCGGGATAAATTTTTATCTGTGGTTTTCATCTTGCGTCAGTTTAAGGCCCCTTCAATCCCGCTGCGAGCGGGACTCAGGTCGTTTACAATATTAATTACTTGAAGCTTTGGACATGTTTTTAGCGGCGGTTTTAATGGCTTTGCGGATGCGGGTATAGGTTCCGCATCGGCAAATATGACTGTCCATCGCCGCATCAATATCAGCATCCGTTGGATTGGGATTGCTTTTCAGCAGAGCCGCTGCCGCCATGATCTGCCCGCTCTGGCAATAACCGCATTGAGGCACCTGTTCGGCGATCCACGCCTGCTGCACGGGATGCGAGTTATCCGTTGAAAGACCTTCAATAGTGGTGATAGCTTGTTTGGCGGCTGCAGAAACAGGAATGCTACAGGAACGAACAGGATTACCATTTAAATGAACAGTACAGGCGCCGCATTGTGCGATACCGCATCCATATTTCGTTCCGGTAAGATTAGCCAGTTCCCTTATCGCAAAAAGGAGTGGCATTTTTGGGTCTGCTTCTACCTTGTAAACTTTTCCGTTGATTGTAAGATTGTAGGAAGCCATAGCAAGTAGTTTTTAATAGGGCTATTAAGGTACGGAAATCCTAAAAGCCAGCAGTGCAATTTTTTCCCCCGGGTGTTTAACCTGCTTGTTACAAGATCCCGGGGTAATAGTTTTTGGAACACAAAAACAACAGGGTACCTGGCATAAACTTCGATCTATCTTCTTTTCCTTGTAGTAAATTTGATTAAAATCTTGCCATATGCCCGCTGCTCTTTCTATCATGCACCTTCATCTCCGTTACCGCTTATGGATAGCCGAAATGAATTCTGACATCGATGTATTAAGAATCTTTAATGATTACCTGGTTGAACTGCAAGCTAAAAAAAACGTGCAGGAAGTAATAAAAGGGGTAGATCATTTTAAAAACCAGTTTATTGGTCTCCGGAAGGAAATAGACGAATTAAAGCATGAGATGCACCTGCATTAAAATGAAGCTTGCCGCCGCAGCAAGGGAAAGCAAACCACTTATTGACAGTGACATACAGGAGCTTTTCTGAGGACAATCATAATGATTTACGAAAACGTTATGCTGCTTTCAGGAAAACATTCACTAACGTAAAAAAAGAATTCGGACTGTTTGAAGGCAAATGGTTGAATTAATAGGCTACGTCTGCGCTAAACCACCGAAAAAAAGCAAAACAATTATACGAAACGCATTTGAAAATGCACAGGCCGGTCAGTAACCCGGTACTTCGCAATTGTAAAATTCAGGTTGCAGTTTCTGTATCATCAAACCTTTTCATACACAAACTTCTCCCCTTTCATCAGCGGGTGTGGCCCGGACAAAGCATACCTTGATATTTTTAGTTTGAGATCTTTAAAGAAGGCTTCCATCAACCATGGTTCAAAACGAAATTCAAAATAGTTATGCCCCGGATCCTGTAAAGCAAAATGAGTGAACCGTTCCTGGCAAAATTCAAATACCAAAGAAACAGTGTTGACGGGCTGCAAAGGGAATGCCGCTTCTCCCCTTTCATTCGCTTTGATCCATGACCCGGTTTCACCATTCCTTAAACTAAAATAGACATGACGAAGCAACACCGGGTTGCCACCTACGATCTTAGTTGTAATAAAATTCTGATCGATCAATTTACTGTCCACTCCCGCGAAATCATTGCCCGGCCATGTCCTGCTTTGTAAAACAACCTGGTCATCTTCTACCGTCCAGGTGCCCGATCCGTACCGGTCAATAGCGCCATAGGTAAAGAAGAACTGGAATACACCATTGGCATGCAGTTTAAACCCGGAAGCCGTTTCCTTTACTTCCTGCAGGTGATACATTCCTGCCGCTTTATCCATTGTATATTTAGGCATAGTTCAATAAGTAACTTGAAAAATATTATCGGTAAACAATGATCCTTACTTAATTTCTTCCACCGTTACAATAACGCTGGTACGTCTGTGTACTCACGTCCGGGTTAAAACCAACGGTCATCAGGTATTCACCGGAAAGGATCAGATCGGCTGATAAGGATGAACGTGTACCCGGGTACAAATTAATTTCTTTGATGCTGTATTTCTTTTCCGGGTTCAATCCCTTTAACCGAACCGGCACACCTGAAGCGGCGGTGTTGCTGTGCCGAAAACTGGTCAAATAAGAAAACACTACGGCTTTGCTTTTATTTTCATTGACAAATTGCAGCGCGGCAAAAGGTTTTTCCCATGGATTGACCAACCTGTATAAATCACCATGCCAGACAAGATCATTCATGGATTTATAATTCGCCAATGCCTGCTGGCTGAACTGCAATTCCTTTTCATCCAATTTGCTCACTACGATATCATAACCCATTTTACCCATCATCGCCACATCGGTTCGGTATTTTATCGGCAGCTTGCTCCAATCCGTAATATGATTGCAGGTAGCAATGGCAGGATAGAAATAAGAATATTCCCATTGCATGAATACCCGTTCGAGCGGATCGGTATCATCACTCGGCCAGAACTCGGTGAAATATTTCAACGCTTCATAATCCACCCGGCCACCGCCACCGGAACAAAGCATCATCGGCACTTTCGGATATTTTGCACGGATCCTCTCCAGCACTTTGTACAACCCTTTTACATAATCAACATACAAATGCGTTTGCGGCTGACCCGTTTTTTTAAGGTATTCAGAATTGGCATTGTAGATAACGGCATTGCAATCCCATTTAATAAAAGCGATCTCCGGGTTTTTAATAAAGAGACTATCCACAACACCGAATACAAAATTCTGTACGTCAGGATTACTGAGATCCAACACCAATTGATTTCGGAAATAATGCTCCGGACGTTCAGGCTGGCGAATCACCCAATCCTTATGTTTCTCATATAACTCACTTTTGGGACTTACCATCTCAGGTTCCAGCCAGATGCCAAATTTTATTCCCGCATCTTTTGCTTCCTTTACCAGGTAGCCAAGACCATGAGGAAGTTTCTTTACATTTTCCTGCCAGTCGCCAAGACCTGAGCGGTCACTGTTTCTCGGGTATTTATTCGCAAACCAACCATCATCCAGCAAGAACATATCAACGCCCAATTTCTTTCCATCTCTGAAAAGTCCCGACAATATCTTTTCATCAAAATCAAAATAAGTGGCTTCCCAATTGTTCAGTAAGGTCAGCCGTGAACCTTCTCCATCTAACAACCGGTATTTTCTCGCCCAATTGTGCAGGTTGCGGCTGGCTTCTCCTTTTCCATGTTCTGAATACGTGGTAATAAACGAAGGTGTTTTAAATTCCTGGTCAGGCCTCAACGAATATTCGGACGCATGCGGGCTGATACCTGCTATCAAACGAAGATTATGATAAGAGTCTACTTCCAGGTCAACCTGGAAATTACCCGACCATGCCAACGTACCAAAGAGCACTTTTCCTTCATCTTCCGTTGCGGGTTTATCAAAAGAGACCATGAACGTGGGTGGCTGAAACAAATTAGTTCTTGTACCCAGTTTAGAATCCAGCACTTTGATCCCGGCCGTCAGTTTTGTTTCTTCGGGTTTCATTTCCTGTGCCCAGGTGCCGTGATAATGCGTCAGGAAATAATTGTCAGCGATAAAATAAAGGTTGGCGGAAGCGTATTTATTCAGTGTGATGGGTTTCTTTTCATTATTCTTAATTACTGACCACTGCTCTATTACGTTTTCCTTAGCATATACTTTATAATACAAGCTCACTTCAACGGCATATACGGGATCTTTCAGCGATAAAGTTGTTACACTAACATTGTCGTCCTGCTTAACAGTCTGATGACTGACATAAACAAGATCAAGTGAAGTATTGCCATCAGCATGTGTGATACGAATAGCAGGCTCTACGAGGTTCCATGAACCGCTTGGGGTATACGCTGAATTATAGATACCGGCATTATCTTCTACCTGCCGGTACTGGGCGGGAATGGTTCCATATTCATCGGTCTTGCTCATTTTCTTTCCAAAATAGATGATACCGGGATGATTGCCTTTATCTGTTTGGATCACCAAAGCATGCTGACTGGTCTCGATCGGTATCACCGTATTTTTCTGTGCGAATAATCCGGGAACCGAAAGTAATAAGGCGGCCATGACAACAACTACCCTTTTTTCGGAATTAGAAAATTGAAATATTGGTAAAATAAACATGGCAGGCAGTATATGAATTTAGAAATTATTACTGGCTAAAGATACAGTTCTTACCTGCATTTATTAACAACGTATTAAAACACGGGCCCATCACAAAAGAATGAAACTATCTTATCTTAGGCCAGTTAATTTTCAGATCAAAATCACCTGCTATGAATTTTAGAGAAAAGATCATCCTTTCTATATCCGTTTGTTTACTCATTCATGTATGCGCCAGTTCGCAACAGTCCGGTACAGTTACACAACAAAAAAGCCAGCCCGTTGCCACCGTTATTGAGCAATTGGAAAAAGATATTCCACAACTTATGAAGGACGCCGATATACCCGGTTTGTCAGCCGCATTGATCCGTGACGGCAAATTGGTATGGCATAAGAACTTTGGTGTAGCCGATGCGGAAACCAGGGAACCTGTAACGGATGAAACGATCTTTGAAGCGGCATCACTAACCAAGATCGTAACCGCCTACGCCGCTTTGCAATTGGTTGACCAGGGAAAGCTGGACCTCGACAAACCATTGAATCAATATCTCGGAAATAACTATGACGCCGGTGATGATAAACGCATTGATCTTATTACCGCCAGGCATGTGCTTACCCATAGCAGCGGTTTTCCCAACTGGAGACCCCGTAATTCAAAAACACTGCCCATACGATTTACTCCGGGTGAAAAATTCAGCTATTCGGGCGAGGGATTTGTTTACCTCTCTAAAGTGATCGAACATATTACCTCGATGAGATTTGATGAATACATTAAAAAAAATGTCCTGGATCCTTTGCAAATGACCCATAGCAGTTTTAGCTGGATCGATAGTTATAAAAAATGGCATGTGTACCGCCATGATGGATCGGGCGAAAAATCCTACCGGCCGGAAGAACCCGGTTATAATGCAGCCGCGAGTTTGCGTACAACCGCGGAGGATTATGCCAAATTTGTTATCGCTGTTTTAAAAGGTACGGGATTAAAAAAAGCAACCTGGAACCAGATGCTGACTCCACAGATCATCGTTGACAAAGAAAAAGCACCGGCGAGTATCATGGGGCCTGGGACTGGGATTGGAGACCAATGTCAATGGTAAAGCCTTCTGGCATTGGGGCGACCAGGGCGACAGCAAATGTTATGTTACGGCACTTGTTGAACAACAGGATGCGATTCTTTATTTCGCTAACAGTGCGAACGGTCTTTCGGTTGCCCATACTATCCTGGATGATGCTATCGGTGGAGAACATCCGGCACTCGGCTGGTTAAATTATGAACGGTATAATCCTGCAGCCAAAAACCTGTTGCGGGCAATAAAAGATAAAGGCGCCGTGGCTGCGTTAAAAGAATATCGTTTGCTTCGTGAAAAAAACAAACTACAGGGTTTGACGGAAGCCGCTATGAATAGTATGGGCTACCAGTTATTGCGATCAGAAAAAGTGGATGATGCCATTGAGGTCTTTTTGCAAAACACCGTGGATTTTCCGAAGTCTGGCAATGCCTGGGATAGCCTTGCAGAGTCTTATATGATCAAAGGAAATAAAGAACTCGCTATTCAATACTATGAAAAGTCGTTGCAGCTTGATCCGGGTAATGAAAACGCCGTTGAGCAGTTGAAAAAGTTAAAGTCATGATGTAATAGTCTTCTGCAACATTAAATCTTCTAAAGCTGGTTCGATCCTTCGACAAGGGAATTTTAATTTTCATTCGGCTCTATTAAAATTATGGCGCCGGATTCAAAGTCGGAGTCTTCATTTGCCTGGCAGGCATAAATGCTTTTGCCATCATTGGACCAGGTGGGCTGTGTAAGCGAACCGGGAAAATCAAAAAACTTTCTTAGCCCCGAACCATCAACATTTACTACGTATAACTGGCCAACATTTGCGGGACCACTCCGGTTCGACGAGAAACAAATTCTTTTACCGTCAGGCGACCAGCAGGGCCATCCGTCAAAAGCAGGACTTTGCGATAAGTTGACAAGATTTTTTCCATCAGCATCCATCACAAATACTTCAGAGTTCCGGTTATTGACATTGGCAGAGAAATCCCAGTTAAATGCAGGGCCATCGATTACTTGTCTGAACGCTATCTTTTTTCCATCAGGCGAAACAGATGGATAAGTGCTTACTGTTTTAAAAAGGTGATTTGTTTTACATCCGAGCCGTCGATCTTCATGGAAAAAACCTCATGCCATTGCTTTCCCCACGGAGCTTTGAGGTCAGGAGAAGTTCGTGCGGAATTAAAAGATGATCCTTGAACCATCAGGATACCAATGGGGATGAGAATCATCTCCCGGTGTACGGGTCAGTCTTTTTTGACTAGAGCCATCGGCGTCCATGATATAGATTTCGGGGTCACCGTCTCTTTCCGATGGAAAAACTATTTTTTTACCGTCCGGCGACCAGACCGGTCCGCCATCAAATCCGGCAACATGGGTTAATTGCTGAAGGTTCGATCCATCGGCGTTCATGACGAATATTTCAGCATCACCCGTTCTATTCGATTGAAAGCATATCTTTTTTCCATCCGGTGACAGCATCGGGTAGCTGTCGATAACGTTGGTGATTCTTTTACTGCTTTTGAAAGTCCCGGAACCCTGTGCAAAAGTCAATGTGGAAAATAGCCCAAGATGAAGGCATAAAAATAGTTTGATCACCGGCAAGCGTTTTACTGAGATGAAAAATTGGCAACCAGGTTGCGTCAATTGAAGTTAACCCGATGGCCGTGTATAATTCTTGCCGCTTATATAAATGTCAGGTATTAGCCTTCCGGACTCTTACAAACGAAAACTCGCTCAGGGTGTAATTTCCTTTTTAATGTAAGAACCCCAGGGAGCAAATCGTTTTACGGTGTTCAGCCAATAGTTCAGATCCATATCGACATCGCTGTAAGGTCTGCCGTCAGATATCTCGATGCTCAGATCAGTAAGGTGCCAGTCGTTTTCCTTAAACCGCCATTTAAATGAATGGGTGGAATTTTTATTGTACCCGCCGTTACCGGCAACAAGCAGGCCGTTTACAATTTTACGTTGCACAACGGGTAAACTGAGTTGTGCCTCAATTTGTTCGATCAGCAGTGCATTTGAGGTGGCGATGACAAACGAGCTGTCTCTCCAGTCGGCCGCGTCACCTTTATATCCTACTTCATAATAATGCAGCGGGGCCGCCGCAGGATCTTTTTTGCAGGAATAGAACATGAAGAGAAAAAGAAAGAGAATACAGAACAACAGTAATACGCAACGGTTCATATTGAATGGTTTTCTGTGCTGACAACCTATTTTGGGGAAACGTTGCTTTTAAATTTTAAAAGAGGGATTGTTTTCACAAAGGGTTCACATTTAAGCAAAGAACTATATAGTAAATGATGAATAATGCACGACCAAAAAAATATGGAAAATCGATCTCTTAATTTATTTGTCGTTAAAGAAAAGTCATATTAAGCTTAATTTCCATTTGCAAAAAAACTTGTATGAACCAGCCTTCAACCTTCTTTTCCCCCATGCTCTATCTCAAAACGCTGGCTCCGGCCATTGAATTTTATAAAAAGGCATTCGACGCAGTTGAATTGCGTCGCTGGAGCAATGATGATGGCAGTGTACATGTGGCAGAAATGATGATCGACGGAGCTTTGTTTCATATGCATGAAGAAACTAGGCGGCATAATGAACTAAGTCCGGAAACATTAAAAGGCACCAGCATTGCCATTGGTTTATTTGTCAATGATCCGCATGCAGTGATGGCAAAAGCCGTTGCTGCCGGTGGTACGGAATTAGATCCTGTAACAGACTATGACTATCAATACAGGCAGGGATGCATGGCCGATCCTTTCGGTCACCACTGGCTGATTGAAAAAAAATTAGGTAAAAGGAAGTTTTGGCTAATCCTGGTCTCTGTATCATTTTTTCTTGCAATATCCATATTGCTGCAAACAATGTATTTTAAAAATTATACTTTTCTTCCTGTTGCGTCAAGTTATGGAGAGCAACTTGAGCTGTTCGGATACAATGTTTTTCCTTTTAAAGACGGGTTTTTAAAGATCACTATCATCACAGTAATTGGGTTTCTTTTCGCAGCAATATACATTTCCGGTTTATTACTCACCAATGAACTTATCGGCCAACTTACAAAAAGGAAACAACATCCTCATGACCTTGTGAAAAAATTCTTTGAACTGAAACAGTATTCGTCTTTCAGCCTTTATATTGTTTCTCTTAGTATATGTTCCACAACGATTGCAACTTCTGTTTTAGCGTCAGGAATAAACGAGGAATTCAGATTTCTATCAAACAAAAGCGGAGATATTTATCCGTATCAAATAGTTCTGACACATGGTTTGTTTTTTACAATGTTAATTGCTATTATATATACCCCTTTATACTTTCGCGTTTTGGAACCAGGCATCGCATTAAAAGTGAAATTTTATCCGCCAATATTGGAGGCGAAAACAACTTTATTAGCTTGCAAGAAAACCAAGCTAAGGTGAGACAAATGCTTGGCATTGAGCCGAAATTTCCAGATAATGTAAAAATAATTTTATCCATTTTATCGCCCCTACTAGGCTCTCTGCTTCCGAAATTATTTGGGATTAATTGATTAATAAAACCAACGCCAATAATCGCAGGTTGCTGGCTTTCCGAAATATTCAGAAAATAAGACCTTCTTTCTCTGACAAGTACTTACACCCTTCACGACGTTCCCGCGAGTAGGCACTACAAATAAATAATGCAAGAAGAGAACCGAAGTATTATTTACAATGCTTTCTACATTTCATGCGGCTCATTCATCAATTGATGAATGAATGCTATTTACTTCAGTGTGCAGTATTACTTTCTTTACGGTAATAAAATAGACAATCATGAAATATGTAATTAAAGGAACGATACTGGCACCATCCTGGTCAGCTTCTTGTTCGCTATTATCGCCATCGCATAGACGAAAACAAAATGGATCATTTGCCGGATGACCGTATTGCCGGACTTTGCAGAGGTCATGCAATTGGATGGAAGCAGTTTCAGGCAAATTCATATTTAGAGGGTCTGGACCGGCTAAACCTTATTTTATTTTTTCCCGGCTGCAGGCAAGACCACGAAACCTTAGTAGCAAAATCATTCATAAACCACAGAATCTTAGTAGAAATACAGAATGAGGGCAAGACCTTATTACCTTATTATTGGACAAACTGAAATAGAGTTGAATAGTCTATAGTATGACGAATTTGTCGAATTTTATCAAATGTATCTACAGTCGTTTGAAAACACAGGGAGAAATAAGGTAATAAGGTTGGTGCGTAGTCGTACTGGATTCTACTAAGGTTATCGAGGCATACTAAACAAAATCGGAAGGCGGGTATAAAAAATTAAATGACCGTCTATAAAACACAGAATCTTATTACATGATTTTAACTTATTGCTCAAAGGCGTTGCTGACTGGTTATCCTTCCTTTTTAATGCATTAATGTAATAAGGTTCAATCATTGAAATTGACTTTTTTCTACTAAGGTTTGCCTGAAGCTTCACCATCACCTCTAAATATCAATTAGCCCGGTTTCACATGCAGCACTAACGAAAAACATGTATCCGCTTTGTTCGCCAATAGGAGTACCTGGTTTCCTTTTTATCCTGCAACAGAAACTCCGATCAGTTTTCCAATACCAAAAGTAATGGCCGCTGCCGCTAACCCAAAGAACACTTGTCTGAACCCGGAGAACCAAACATTTTTCCCGGTAAACAAGGTGATGGCCGCACCGATCAAAAATAATCCCGCTGCACTCACACAAACACTGATGATCACGGCGTTCATCCCGCTGGTGAACATAAACGGCAATACCGGGATAACCGCCCCGATCGAAAACAATATAAAAGAATAGATAGCGGCTTCCACAGCAGAACCACGAAGCTCTTCCTCATTGATCCCCAATTCTTCCTTTACCAGTATTTCATGGGCATGGCTTTTATCACTCATTATTTCAACAGCCATTTCATGAGCTTGTTTTTCGGGAATACCTTTTGCAATATAGATTAGCGCCAGTTCTTTCATTTCACCTTCCGGGTTTGTCTCCAACTCCTCCATTTCTATCTTCATTTGATTTTCATATAATTCCTGCGAACTCTTTACGGAGATCCATTCGCCCAATGCCATCGATAATGCCCCCGCTAATAAGCCTGCGAGCCCGGCCAGTAAAACGCCTTCCTGCCCGGCGGTGGCGCCGGCTATTCCCATCACCAAACTAAAATTGGAAACCAACCCGTCATTTCCTCCCAGTACCGCCGCCCTGATCGCATTCCCTCCCACGGAACGATGCCGGCTTTCAAATTTGGAAAGTTGCACCCCGGTCACCTTTTTTTCCTTTTCCAATATTGACCTTAGTATTTTGACATGGGTTGTTTCCGTGCCGGTTATTTGCTTTTTGTGCTTTTGTTTTGTACTGATAACCGCATTGGAAATACTTTTCTCCGTATCCATCAACGAACCCAGCACATAGTCGTACCCGAATATTTTACCAATGGTGTTTAATGTTTTTGCTCTCCACGAAGGCTGCATTAAATTGGCAAGACTGATATTCTCTTTTTTAGCAAAAGCCTCCGCATGGCTTTTTTCAATGTCGCTCATTTGCCTGAACACGTTGGCCAGCGTAGCGTCTTTTTCATGTTCGGCCAGCTTTTGGTAAAGGAAACAGGCGTCGACTTCTGTTTGTATAGTTTTGTTTTTCATCCGGCTGCTTTAAAATGATGTAGAACATTCTTCATTGGTGGAAAGCAAAGAATCTTACTTCCGGCATAGATTTCCACCCGTCGCATGAACCCCTACAATATAACAACTTAAAACTGTTCTGATGATGACCTGGCGGCGTCGGCAAAATTTTAAAATGGCGGGCGGGCAAAAATTTGCGTAAAAAAATTTGCGCAACCGAATGATTGCACTTATATTTGCAACCGAACAGTTGCTGATTAAATAATTTCTTACCATGAGACGAGACGTATTCCAGGGCATAGCAGACCCCACCCGCAGAGCCATTCTTGGACTGATTGTACTGCAGGCGATGACCCCCAACGCGTTGGCTGAGCATTTTGACTGCAGCCGGCAGGCGGTATCAAAACATATCAAAATTCTTACGGAATGTGAATTGGTCAAACAGGAATATTCCGGCAGGGAAATTTATTGTCACCTAAATACCAAAAAAATGAAAGAAGTTGATAAATGGCTGGAACCATTCAGGGCACAATGGGAAAGCCGGTTTGAACAATTGGATAACGTATTAAAAAACATTAAAACTAAAAAATCATGATGGCGACAAAAGAAACAACCTACACGAAAGATGCTGCCAACAAAAAGATCAAAGTGGTAAGAGACTTTGATGCTCCCGTGGAGCATGTTTGGAGAGCCTGGACGGAAAAGGAACTGGTTGATCAGTGGTGGGCACCTAAACCATGGAAAGCAAATACCCAATCAATGGATTTCAGGGCGGGCGGCACCTGGCTTTATTACATGGAAGGTCCTGATGGTTCCCGTCACTATTGCAGGGCCGATTATGAAACGATCGTTCCCAATAAATCCTATACGGGACTTGATGCATTCTGCGACGAAAATGGCAATATTAATACGGAGTTTCCCCGTATGCATTGGCAGGTACTATTTACCCGCTCAGGCGGCGGAACAAGAGTAGAAGTAGAAATTACCTTCGCAAGCGAAGCTGACCTGGAAACAATAATTGAAATGGGCTTCAAGGAAGGATTTGCCGCCGCGCATACGAACCTGGACGATTTGCTGGCAACTTTGTAAAACATAACCGATCCAACCATGGGTGATCAGGTTTTTCCGACAGGAGAACACCTGATCATCCTTTTTCTTCGGATTCAATTCCATGCCCGAATCTTATCCTGTGCCCATCGGGATCTTCTACCAGCATCTCACGGACATTCCATTCCATATCCTGGGGAGGACAAAGGATCTTCGCGCCTTTAACTTTTATTCTTTCATGGTACTCATCAACATTGTCAACAAATAAAGAAAGCCAGGTGCCCGGGCTCCCCTGCCCTTTCTCACAAAAAAACACTTCGACACAATCTTTGCTCACGCCACCAAATGTCGGCGGTTCTTCCCAGCCCCATTTGTTTTCGAATTCCAGTACTTCTGTATAATACGCAAGACTGGCCGCTAACATTGGCGGAATAAAGTATTGGTATGACCTTATCGAATTTCATGAGCTTACTTCCATTTTTTGATTACTCAATTTGTATGGCTACAAACATAGTTAAATACGTAGATTGATTAACGTAACTACCTTTAACCCGGATGCACTACAATATAAAAAAGTGAAATGATAAAAAAACGAATACAACTAACGCTTTTTATTGATGAAGATAAATCCGAAACGATTGAAAATATCCGGAAAAAATTTAATCCTCTCCAATTTGACACTAATTAAGGGCCATGTGACCCTGTGCCGGGAAGACGAACTTGATCCGATTGAACAAGTGATTCAAAATTTAGAAATGCTAAATCATCCCAGTGTATCAGCATTGACTTTGGCCCGGTCATAAAATTTTCTGATGACAAAGGGGTGTTGATACCTGCAACAGGTGAAAATGAAGAGTTTCACCAATTAAGAAAACTGATCTTAAAAGGAGTGATCACCAATCCGCGAAAACATGAGCCACATATCACCTTAATGCATCCCCGCAATTCCACTTGTACGGACAGCCTGTTTCAACAAATAGAAAAGATAAAATTACCCGATAGAATAGAATTCAAAAGGATCAGCCTTATTGAACAGGAAGGTGAAAATAAATGGAAAATCCTGGAAGAGTATGCGTTAAAAGACCGGGTCTGACGCCAGGAAAGAAACCTAAAATTATATTCCATCCTTTTTTTACCTTCAGTATCTAATCTTAAACAACCTTTTATGCCTAACAAAAATTCAACACTTACTTACCGCTGGATGCAGGAAGTATGGAACAATGGTCGTGAAGACGCAATTGATGAAATGATGGATGCCAATGCTGTGATACATGGCATTGAAGACATTAAAGAAAAAGGTACCGAAGGCTTTAAACAATTTTTTCGCAGTTTCAAAACTCAGTTTCCCCAGCTTACACCTGGAAGTAGAAGATGTAGTGACACAGGTGATTGTGAAACTTCCCGTTGCACCGTTGATGCTACTACGGCCAGTGGACAAAAAGTTCAATTCACCGGAATGACTTGTGTAAAAATCGAAAATGGGAAGATCATCGAAGGCTGGAACAATTTTGATTTTATGAAAATGTACCAGCAGTTGGGCTTTAAGCTGGCGCCACCGGTTGAGGAGATCACGGCCTGATATTTTCCGTATTGTTTAAATGCTACATCTTATTATACGGCAACGATGCTGTACAGGAAATTATTACGCTTACGTTAAAAACAAAGCGGCATATCCTTACTCAATTTTACAACGCATACGCCACCACATAATCGCCCAATTTAGTTCCCAATTTTCCATGACCACCTGCGGCGATCACCACATATTGTTTTCCGTTCAGCTCATACGTCATAGGTGTCGCTTGTCCACCTGCAGGTAGCTGAGCCTGCCAAAGCATTTCCCCGTGCTGGTATTGAAAGCCCGAATAAATCCGTCCATACTGGCCGCAATAAAAACAAGTCCGCCTGCGGTAGTGATAGCGCCGCCAAAATTTATCGATCCCCATTTTACCGCATCGGGATATTTCTGCGGATCCATCATGATCCCGAGAGGAACTTCCCATTTCTTTGTACCTGTCTTCATATCAATAGCCGTCAATGTTCCCCATGGTGGTCTTGTTTGCATCATGAATCCACCATTGTCAACCGTGAAAAGATATTCCCTGCTCATGATATAAGGTGTTCCTTCCTGTGGAGCTACTTCAGCCCTGGGTAATGCCGTATTGACCGATTGTCTTGTGTTTTCTGTTTTAGGAAATAAGGTGATCAGTGCCGCAAGATGATTGGAATTGGTGACCAAAATATTTTGCTCCGGATCAAAGGTTGCACCGCTCCAGTTCATACCACCTACATTGCCGGGCGTAATGATTGAACCTTTGAAAGAAGGTGGAGTAAATACTCCTTTTTTATTATGAAGGCTGATCCTTTCTTTCGCTTTTTGCTTTAGTTCCGGCGTTGGACCCCAGGCATCATCTTCGGTAACATTTTGTAATCCCAATGCAGGCAACTGCGTGGGAAAAGGTTGCGTTCTTGAAGCCTCTTCACCGGGAACATCCGATGCAGGAACAGGACGTTCTTCGACGGGAAAAAGATGTTCACCTGTTTCCCTGTTCAAGAACAAATATGTGTCCCATTTTAGTGACGACCAGCACTGCAGGAATTTTTTTTCCGTTTCTTTCAATATCCAATAAAACAGGTTGCGCCGGAATATCATAATCCCATATATCATGATGAACCGTTTGAAAATACCAAACTACTTTGCCTGTTGAAGCTTTGATCGCAACAATGGAGTTGGCATAAAGATTACCACCTTTTCTTTCACCGCCATAGTAATCAGGACTGGGACAGGATGTCGGAACAAATACAAGATCAAGTGATGGATCCGCGGATATGGTAGCCCATGCATTAGCCGCACCTGTTTGTCTTACTTTATCACCGATCCAGGTATTATAGCCGTCATCCGTTGGTTTTCGTGGTATCGGGTCCCATGACCATTTGAGTTTTCCTGTTTTTGCTTCAAAAGCTCTTACCACGCCGGGCGGATAATCAAATCGCCAGTTATCACCCATGGTGGATCCGATCACGATAAGATCATTGATCACCGCCGGTGCGGAGGTGACCTGTATAGAACCAACACCTTCTTTCAAATCAATTATTCCATCTTTACCAAATGATGGAACGGGCTTACCGGTTTTTGCATTCAATGCAATCAGTCGGCCGTCGATAGTAGCGGCCAGGATGCGCATATAATCAGGGTCCGCCGGTTTACGATCCGCATCTATCCATTTTGATACGCCCCTTGATGTCACTTCCGAATAATTGTCTTTAAGATCAACCCCGGAATTATATACCCAGAGTTCTTTACCGGTAGCGGCATTGATGGCAATGATACGATTGGTGGGAGTACTAAAATAAAGAACGCCGTTTACCATCAAAGGTGTTGCTTCAAAAGCAGCTTTACTGGCGAGATCGGTTCCTTCATACGTTTTCAATTCACCTGACTGGTAGGTCCATGCCGGTTTCAGGTTTTTTACATTTTCCTTATTGATCTGTTTAAGCGGGGAATATCTCATTCCACCGGGGTCATTACCATAGTTGGCCCATTGACCGGTCTTTGCAAAATTTCTTTCCCTTTCTTGTTGGGTTTCTTTATTCTTTTGTGAGCAGCCTGCTATTACAAAAGAAGTAGTAGAACAAAAGAAAAAATTTTCTTCTTCATGGCGGTATCCGTATTGATTGGTTGTTGTATTAAATGACGAAAGTTCAATTTGAAGATATGAAGTTTGTATGAAATTTCGGTAGCCTTTACAACCTGCTTTCTCCTGAACAGGGACAATCCGGGTTATTGATGGGATAGTCGATAAACAATTGCCCCAACTTATAGCCTGTTTGGCGGCTAATGGCTATGGTTGACCGAAATAATTTCTTCTCCGCCCTCTCCCGCTCTACTTTAGCTGAATAATCAATCATTATGAAAAAGATCATACTACTTGCGGCATTCGCTTTCGGCATACTGATCCTGGAAGGTTGTCTTACCACACTGCATCCCATCTTTACAGAAAAGGACCTGGTATTTGATCCCCGCCTGACCGGCAGGTGGAAAAAAACGAAGGATGGCTCCATAGTTACTTACCGCCAGGCCACGGATAAGGATCTGCAAAGC
>CAWGLJ010000013.1:0-36813 GCA_963823415.1 uncultured Gammaproteobacteria bacterium
GAGCCCCCGGTCATCCCGGAGGCCGCGCTCGCAAAGATGCGCGCGCGCCTCGCGGACCGGCGCCGCTTCGACGAGAACGACGCGCTGACCCTGCTCGGGGATGCGGGCTTGCCCGCCAACGCGGGCAGCGTCGTCGAGACCGAGGCCGCCGCGGTCGCCGCCGCGAAGGCGATCGGCTACCCGGTGGTGCTGAAGACCGCCAAGCGGGGACTCGACCACAAGAGCGACCAGCAGGGCATCCACCTCGGCCTTGCCGATGCGGCCGCGGTCGCCAGCGCATACCGCGACCTCGCGAAGCGGATCGATGCGCGCGTGCTGGTCGCGCCGATGATCGCCGCGCACGGCGTCGAGCTGCTGCTCGGCATGGTGAACGACCCGCAGTTCGGGCCGGTGGTCCTGATCGGCGCGGGCGGCGTGCATGTCGAGGCGCTGGCGGACGCGGTCTACGCGCTGCCGCCCTTCGATGCCGCCGAGGCGGCCCGGCTCGTATGCGCGCCTGCGGATCGCGCCGCTGCTCGCGAGCCGCCGTCACCGCCGGCCGCTCGCCCTGGATGAATTCTGCCGCGTCGCCGCGCGCTTCTCCGCGCTCGTGGCCGCGCTCGGCAGCCATTTTTCCGAGATCGACCTGAACCCGGTGATCGTCCATGCGGACGGCTGCGCCATCGTGGATGCGCTGGTCGTGCCGCATGCGGCGGAGCCCCCTGAATCCGAACGAACGAGGCAATCACGATGAGCATCCAGGCCGTTGCCAAGCACACCCATGCCCGCTGGAAAGCCGTCGCCGGCAAGGCGCAGAAGAAGCCCGAGACGCGGCTGTTCATCGACGGCAAGTTCGTCGACGCGAAGAAAGGCGGGCGCTTCGAGAGCGTCAATCCCGCCAACGGCGAGGTGATCGCCGTCGTGTCGGCCGGCACCGCGGAAGACATCGATCGCGCGGTCGCCGCCGCGAAGAAGGCGTTCAAGTCAGGCAGCTGGTCGAAGATGGCGCCGCGCGCGCGCATGGAGGTCATGAACCGCTTCGCCGCGCTCGTCGACGAGAACGCCGAGACGCTCGCCGTGCTCGAGACGCTCGACATGGGCAAGCCGATCGGCGACGTCGTGAGCGTCGACCTGCCGGCCGTCGTCGAGACCATCCGCTTCATGGCCGAGTGCATCGACAAGGTGGACGGCGCGGTGACGAGCACCGAGTCGGGTGTCGTCCACATGGTGCTGCGCGAGCCCTACGGCGTCGTCGGCGCGATCTCGCCCTGGAACTACCCGATGCTGATGGCGACCTGGAAGATCGCGCCCGCGCTCGCGGCCGGCAACTCGGTCGTCCTGAAGCCGGCCGAACAGGCGCCGCTCAGCTGCCTGCGCCTCGCCGAGCTGTTCGTCGAGGCCGGCGGTCCCCCGGGCGTGTTCAACGTCGTCAACGGACTCGGCGAGGTCGCCGGCAAGGCGCTCGCCCTGCACGACGAGGTGCGCAAGATCACCTTCACGGGCTCGACCGCGGTCGGCAAGCTGATCCTGCAGTACGCCGGCCAGTCGAACATGAAGCAGGTCGCGCTCGAGTGCGGCGGCAAGACGCCGCAGGTGTTCATGGCGGACATCGACGGACATGGACCGCGCGGTGACGGCCGCCTACCGCGGCATCTACTCGCAACATGGGCGAGGTCTGCAACGCGGGCTCGCGCCTGCTGGTCGACCGCTCGATCCGCAAGAAATTCGTCGAGCGCTTCGTCGAGCTCGGCCAGGACGCCTTCAAGCCCGGCGACCCGCTCGACCCCGCAACCAACATGGGCCCGCTGGTCACGCGCGGCGACCAGAAGCGCGTGCTCGGCATGATCGACAAGGGCCGCAAGGAAGGCGCGAAGCTCGAGTTCGGCGGCGACGTGCCGGCGAAGCTCAAGGACGGCGCCTATGTGAACCCGACCCTGTTCTCGGGCGTGAAGAACAGCATGTCGATCGCGCAGCAGGAGATCTTCGGGCCGGTCGCCTCGGTCATCGAGTTCAACGGCGTGGACGAGGCCATCAAGATCGCCAACGACACGATCTACGGCCTCGCCTCGGGCGTCTGGACGCGCGACCTCGACACGGCCTTCCGGCTGGTGCGCGGCATCGAGGCGGGCATCGTCTGGATCAACTGCTTCGACGAGGGCGACATGACCCAGCCATTCGGCGGCTTCAAGCAGTCTGGCAATGCGCGCGACAAGTGCCTGGACAGCTTCAAGAGCTACACGCAGTCGAAGTCGGCCTGGTTCCGGCTCAAGGAAGGCTGAGCGTGGCGGAACCGCTCGTCCTCGCGGAGCGGCGCGGCTCGGTCGCGCTCCTGACGCTCAACCGGCCCGACAAGCTGAATGCGATCAACGCGCCCATGATCGCGGCGCTCGATGGCGCGCTCGACGCGGCCGAGGCGGACGAGTCCGTGCGCGCGATCGTGGTCGCAGGCAACGGCCGCGCATTTTCCGCGGGCTTCGACCTCGACATGGGGCTCGGCGAGGGCAAGCCGGACCCGGCGATCGTGCGCCGCGCACTCGAGAACGACTTCCGCATCATCCTGCGTTTCTGGGATTCGCCGAAGCCCACGATCGCCGCCGTGCACGGCTACTGCCTCGGAAGCAGCCTCGAGCTCGCCGTCGCCTGCGACCTCACGATCGCGGCCGACGACTGCCGCTTCGGCGAACCCGAGGTGAAGTTCGGCAGCGGCATCGTCGCCCTCCTCCTGCCCTGGCTCGCGGGACCCAAGGCGGCGAAGTACCTGCTGCTCACCGGCGATGACCGCGTGAGCGCGGCCGAGGCCCAGGCCATGGGCCTCGTCAACCGCGTCGTGCCGGCCGCCTCGCTGCTCGACGAGGCGGTCGCGCTCGCGAAGCGCATCGCCGCGAACGACGCGCAGGCCGTGCGCCTGACCAAGCGAGCCATCAACCGCAGCCTCGACATCGGCGGCATGCGCCAGGCGCTGCTGGCCGCGCTCGAGATCGACGTCGTGATCGAGACCCACGAGACCGCCGAGTCGCGCGAGTTCAACGAGATCGTCCAACGAGAAGGCGCCAAGGCCGCGATCGCCTGGCGAACGGGGAAGACTGCATGAGCAAGCCGGACAAACGCCTGCCCGAGGAACTCGCGAAGTTCCTCGAGCGATATCCCGACACGCGGCAGCTGGAGCTCCTGCAGCCCGACATGCTCGGCATCCTGCGCGGCAAGCGCGTCGGCCGCGACGAGTTCGGCAAGCCCTTCGGCGACGGGCTCAACTTCTGCGGCGCGACCGTGCTGCTCGATGCCAAGGGCATGACCTACGACCGCATCGACAACGGCGGGCGCGACGGCGACCCCGACGCGATCTCGACGGCGGTCCCCGGTTCGCTCGCGCCCGTGCCCTGGGCGCACGTGCCGACGGCACAGGTGCTGCTCGCGATGGACGACTCCAAGGGCGGCCCCTTCTTCGCGGACCCGCGCCAGGTACTGCGCCACGCGATGAAGCCGCTGCAGGAGATGGGACTCACGGCGGTGTGCGCGACCGAACTCGAGTTCTACCTGATCGACGCGAACACCGAGCAGCCGACGCCGCGCGTCGGCAACATCCCGGGCACGCGCCGGACCCAGACCGGCCCGCAGTACGGCAGCATGGAAGACGTCGAGGACGCCGATCCCTTCCTCGCCGACCTGTTCGAGACCTGCAAGGCGCAGAACATCCCCGTCGGCGCGACGCTCAAGGAATTCTCGCCCGGCCAGTTCGAGATCAACCTGCACCACGTCGCGAGTGCCGAACTCGCCGCGGACCACGGCGTGCTGCTGAAGCGCGCGGTGAAGGCCGTCGCCCGCAAGCACGGCTGCGCCGCGAGCTTCATGGCGAAGCCCTTCGCCGAGTGGGCCGGCTGCAGCATGCACGTGCACATCAGCCTGGTGGACGCGGCCGGCAGGAACATCTTCGCCGGCAGCTGCAAGGACGGCCCGTTTGCGGACACGCTGCGCCATGCGATCGGCGGCCTCGCGCAGGCGATGCCGGAGTCCATGGCGATCTTCGCGCCGACCGCGAACTCGTACCGGCGTTACCGGCCGGGCGTGTTCGTGCCGCTCGAGCCCAACTGGGGCCGCAATCACCGCGGCGTCGCGCTGCGCATCCCGATGTCGAAGCCCGAGGACGCGCGCGTCGAGTACCGGCCCGGCGGCGCGGACGGCAATCCCTACCTCGTGATCGCCGCGATCCTCGCCGGCATCCACCACGGCATCTCGAACAAGGTCGAGCCGCGGCCGATGGTCGCCCAGGAGTCGATCATCGACGAGAAGATCGAGCTGCCGGTGCGCTGGTCAGCGGCGCTGGACGCGTTCGATGCCGGGAAGATCCTGCCGAAGTACCTCGGGGAGAAGTACCACAAGCTCTACGGCACGTGCCGCCGGGAGGAAGAGGAGCGCTTCCACTCGGAGGTCAGCGAGCGGGATTACGAGTGGTACCTGCGGGCGGTCTAGAGGTCGCCGATCCGCTCGATCACGGCGGCGCGCAGCGGATAACCACCGTCGCCGTTGGCGAAGATGACGAGGCCGGAGCCCTTGGCCGGATTGAACTGGCCGAATGACTTGAAGCCCGAACTGTTCGAGCCGGAGTGCTCGACGATGTCGCCTTCCGCGGTGACGTCGAGGCTCCAGCCCAGCGCGCGGTAGGTCGCGACGGACCGGGCGAGGCCTGGCCGCAGGACCGCGTTGTCGTCGTCCACCCGCAGCTGCCGCTGCAGCATCAGGTCGATGCTCGTCCCCGTGAGCGCGCGGTCGCCCAGCAGGTCCGGGCGATCGAGCGTCAGCATCAGCCGGGCGAACTCGCTCGGTGTCGAGTACAGCGAGTACGCGGCATTGGGCTCGCGGTAGCGCGTGCGTTCCTTGAAACTGCCGTCATCGCGATGGCCGCTCGCGAGGTCGCGCTCGAGCGCCTCCGTCCAGGTGAAGCTGGTGCGCGCGAGGCCGAGCGGCGCGAACAGTCGCTCGCGAGCCAGCCGGTCGAGCGCCTCGCCGGTGATCGCCTCGATCGCCCGCTGCAGGAACAGGATCCCCTCTCCCGAGTACGTGTATTCCGACCCCGGCGCGAACTCGAGCGTCAACGGCCCGCCCATCTCCGCGTAGCCTTCGCGCCAGTTCGGCAGCCCCGTGCGATGGGAAAGCGCCATGCGCGCCGTGATGCGCCGATGCTCCGGCTGCCCCGGCAGGTAGTCGCGCCCGAGATAATCGACCAGCGGCGTGTCGAGATCCAGGCGGCCTTCCTGGACGAGCTGCATGGCAATGAGCGCCAGCACCGGCTTGGACATCGAGCAGGCCTCGAAGATCGTGTCGACCGTGACCGGAATGCCGGTACGCACGTCACCGACACCGAAACCCCGCGCCCACACGACTTCGCCGCGCTGGAGGATCGCCACCGAGGCGCCCGGCACGTGCAGCTCGCGCATCAGCACCGGCAGCTGGTGCTCCAGCCATGCGACGTACTCCGCGAGACGATCGCCGGCGAGCGGAACCGGCGGACGGATGCGCAGGATCGCATCGGCCGCGGCCAGGCGGATCGCGGCGGATTCGTCCTGCAACAGCGGCAGGATGTCCGGCGCGTAATCCCGGGCGGCGACGCCGATGGCCGCGAACGTCGCGAGTGTCGCGTGGCGAATGCCCGGCTCGTCGTGCCCCAGCAGTGCCTTCAAGGCCGGCAGCGCGGGCGCTGCGCGGGCCTCAAGCCGCGCCAGCACGCCGAGGCTCGCCTGCACGAGCCGTTCATCCTGCACTGACAGCTGCCGGGTCAACTCGGGCAGGAAGGGTTCCGGATCCGCGGTCGACAGGTAGAGCGCCACGGTCGCGCCCCAGCGCTGCTGCGGCGAGCCGGAGGCCAGCGCTTCCCGGATCGCGGGAAATGCCGCGGCACCCGACTGGCCGAGGGTCTGCGCGGCCTGGCCGGCGACCGAAAGGTCGGCGTCATCCAGCCGCGCTGCCCCATCGAGCGCAGCCGGCGCGACCGCGATCCATGCGAGGCACAGTAACCAGGAGGAAAAAGCCATGGAACCCGAGCCTGCCGTTCGCCGTCATCCGTGTAAAGCAGCGCGGTGTGCACCGGCAACATGGGTCGCGCCGCGGCAGTGATATCTTGGAGCGGTGAACAACTCATTCGCCATTCCGATCCTACTGGCGGCCTGCTTCACGTCGTCCGCCATGGCGCAAACCGACCTTGCGGCGGCCGATGCAGCGATCCGGGCATTCGTGAAGCAGCAAGGCATCCCCGCGGCGCACGTCACCCTCCTGCGCGGCGACCAGGTCATCCTGCAGCGCGGCTACGGTTCGGGCGACCCCGAGGAGACCGCACCGGATGCCTCCGCCCTGTTTCCCGTCGGCTCCATCTCGAAGCAGTTCACGGCTGCCGTCATCCTGGCCCTCGCCGACGAAGGCAAGCTGCGCCTCGATGCGCCGGTCCGCGAGTACCTGCCCGAATGGTTCGCGAGCGAACCGGACCTGCGCGTCACGCACCTGCTGTCGCAGACTTCCGGCCTTGCGGATTTCCTGTGGCTCGACGGTTACCGGCCGCTGGCGGACGATCCTGCGACCCCGATCGCCGCCTACCTCGCGCTCGCGGCTGCCGCACCGCGCCGCTTCGCGCCGGGCAGCCGCTGGGCATACAGCAACACCAACTACAAGGCACTCGCGCTGATCGCCGAGCGGGTCACGGGCCAGCCGTTCGACGACGTGCTCGCCAGCCGCGTGCTGGGTCCCGCCGGCATCGACGGCATCGTGCCCTGCCACCGCCTGGGCCCCGGGCAGTTCGTGCCGGGCATCAATGCGGCCGGAAAGCCGACGCCGCTCGACGCCAGTGCTGCCGCCTACGTCGGGGACGGCGGCCTCTGCGCCAGCGCAGGGTCGCTGTCGAAGTGGTTGCGTCTCGTGCTGGCTTCGCCCGATACGAAGTGGTCCCGACTCGCACACGCGGGCACGCTCACCGATGGCACCCGGGTTCCCTACGGCTTCGGCCTCTCGACGCGGGAATTCCTGGGCCACGCAATGGTGTGGCACGGGGGCAATGTCGACAGCCACAGCGCGATGATCGCGTACCGGCCCGAAGACGAGCTCGGCATCGTCCTGCTCACCAGCCGCGGATTCGTGTGGCTGACCGAACTGATGCCGGCACTGACGGGCACCAGCCCGCCATCCCGCAGCGCTGCGCTCGGCCCGCCGCCAGCCGGCGATTTCGAGGATGGCCTGTTCCGCTACGCAGTGACACCCGACGGAGACGCGCTGCAGGTCGAACTCGACCTGATCGGCAAGCTCAGGTTCGTCCCCTCGGGACCGGGCGAGTACATGGCCGAAGAAATGCCGGCCACCTTCCGGATGCGGCTGCCGGCGGATGGCTCGCGCGACCGATTCGAGTTCGACTGGGGCGAAGTCCGCTCCTACGCGCGACGCGTGTCGGACTAGCCGTTCTTCTCCGCCATCGTCCCCTTCGCCGGCATCTCGACCTGTCGCACGACCGGGACCCGCTCGCGGATCCAGTCCTGGAACCCTGCCAGCACGACTTCCTTCGTGGACAGGATGCCCTGCGAGTACGCGCCGGAGGCCAGCCCGCGCTGCACGGATTCCGTGAGGATCTCGTCCTCCGCCTGCACGCGGCCATTCAGCCGCGCGCACAGGAAGCGCGCCGCCTTCATCTCGCGCCGGTCATCCTTGAAGCCGAAGGAGCGCGAGCGGATCAGCGTGCGTCCCGCGCCGAGCGGCAGCACGTGGAAGAAGTCCATCCACTCCGGGTAGATGTCGAAGAAGACATTCGGGTACAGGCCGAAGTAGGTCCAGCGCCGGCGCATGTCCTCCGGCAGGTGCTCCATCACCGGCAGGAACTTCGCATAGCCCTGCGCGCTCCAGGACTTCAGCGGCGTCTCGCGCATGTGGTGCGAGAGTCGCATCGTCCCGCCCGGGAAGCTCTCGCGGTCGTACTTCGATTCCATCAGCGCCGAGAGGCCGGGGTGGCCGATCGGGAAGTGGTAATCCTCGACGTAGTTCTCGATCACGTTCTTCCAGTCGATCGGCACGTCGTTGGTCCAGGTCTCGTCGAGCGGGACCATCTGGTCCAGCTTGTAGTGCGAGAGCTCGGCAACGTGCGGCGCCATGCGCTCGGCCACCGAGGGCTCGCCGCCCTGGAACCGCACGAAGACGAAGCCCATGAAATTCTCGAGCTCGATCGGCTTCAGGCCGTACTGCGAGCGGTCGAACTTCGGGAAGGTGTCCGGTGCGCTGACGCTGCGGTTGCGGCCGTCCAGGTGGTAGGTCCAGCCGTGGTACATGCAGGTCAGGAACTTCGCGCAGCGGCCGCGTTCGCCTGCCACCACCGCATGGGCCCGGTGCGCGCAGACGTTGTGGAAGGCGCGGATCTCGCCGTCGGTCCCGCGCACCACGAAGCCGCGGCGGCCGAAGAACTCGAAGGTCACGTAGTCACCGGCCTCGGGCAGCTCGCTCTGGTGGCCGACGACCTGCCAGCTCGACAGGAACAGGCGCTCGCGCTCGAGCTCGTGGAACTCCTCGCTGTGGTAGGCCCAGGCGGGCAGCGTCAGCTGGATGCCTGGTTCGGCCTCGGCTGCGGGTTCGGTCGCCTTCGGGCGCGCGGGCGCGAGCGCCTCGACGCGCGGCGCGAGCCAGGGAAAGACGCTGCAAAGGTAGGCGCGGCACTGCCGGCGCGCGGTTTCGCGGTCGAAGCCATCACCCTCGAACAGGATCCCCTGCCACTGCTGGTCGATCAGCCCCATGAGGCCGTGGGCGACCGCCTCGGCATCCGGCCAGGGCGACCCGTTGCCGCGCGCGGCGATCAGGCGTTTGCAGAGGTCTATGACCATCCGGCTCCAGGCCGCATCGCGCTCGCCGCAGATGCGCTGGTAGTCGCCGCGCGCCTTGGACTCGGACAGGAAGGCGTACCAGACCGCGATCCGGTGCGTATCCGAAAGACCCCGGCCGAGGCTGGCGTCGACGATGCCGAGCAGTGCGCGCAGGTCGTCCTCGCCCGCCTCCTCCACCACGCGCGCCATCGCGGTCGCGAACTCCTCCGACACCTCGCGCAGCGTCGCGAGCAGCAGCGCTTCCTTGCTGCCGAAGTGGAAATTGATGGAAGCAGCGGTGTGACCGGCGACCGCCGCAATCTTGGCCGAGGTCAGTTCCGAAAGTCCGTGCTGGGAAATCGCGGCCACGGTCGCCTGGATCAGGTCGAGCTTGGAGCCGCTCGGGCGGACGTCGGTGCTGGGTTCGAGAATCGCGGCCATGCTAGCCTCCTCGTCGGATGGCACACATTCTATCCCGCGGGGCCCACTTGACTCAACGACTGTTCAGTTTACTGAATAATGGTTTAGTGTTATATAACCTGTTGTTTTTAATGGTCTTTACAGTCCCCGCCTTCGCGGCGACGGAAAAACCGGCGACCTACGGCATGGAGCTCGGCACGGGCTGGATAACAATGCCGGATGGGGTCCGGCTTTCGGCCGACCTGTACCGCCCGACCGGCGGTGAGGCCGGCGAGAAATTCCCGGTCCTGCTCGAGTACCTGCCCTACCGGAAGCACGAGGCGCGCAGCCGCAACTGGCCGCTCTATTCCTATTTCGTGCGAGCGCGGCTACGTCGTCGCCGCGGTCGACATCCGGGGTACCGGCAACAGCGAAGGGCGCATCGTCCCCTACGAGTACTCCGACATCGAGCACGCGGACGGAGACGTGGTGATCGACTGGCTGTCGAAGCAGCCCTGGTCGAACGGCAACGTCGGCATGTTCGGCATCTCCTGGGGCGGATTCAATTCGATCCAGATGGCGGCGCGCGACGTGCCCGCGCTGAAGGCGATCATCGCGATCGACGCGACCGAGGATCTCTACCAGGACGACGTGCATTACATGGACGGGATCATGCACCTCGACTCCTGGGAGATGAGCATGGATCTCGACAACGCGCGCCCGGGCGCGCCGGACTACGTCGTGGACGACCAGAATTTCCGCGACCGCTTCGACGTCGAGCCCTGGACGCTGTCACACAAGCGCCAGCAGCGCGACGGCCCGTACTGGGACCGCGCGTCGCTGCGCGACCGCTACGACGAGATCCGCATCCCGACCTTCCACATCGGCGGCTGGTACGACGGCTACCGCGACAGCGTGGCGCGCATGCTGCAGCACGTGAAGAGCGTGCCGGTGAAAGGCATGGTGGGCGCCTGGCACCACACCTGGCCGCACCAGCCCTACCCGGGGCCGGGCATGGAATGGCGCCACGAGGCGATCCGCTGGTTCGACCAGTTCCTGAAGGGCGAGGACACCGGGATCCTCGACGAGCCGCGCTTCGCGGTGTTCGTGCGCGACTGGCATCCGCCGGGTCCGCACCTCGAGAACGCGCCGGGCACGTGGCGCTACGAAGAGGGGTGGCCGATCGCCCGAATCCGCGACCGGGTCCTGTATCCGCAGCCGAACCACACGCTGGCCGCGGATTCGCCGGCCGCCACGACGCACCGGTTGGGTTACCTGCCGTCCACGGGATTCGAGGCCGGCGGGCCGGTCATGTGGTGGGGCGACGTCGCGCACGACCAGCGCGGCACGGATGCCTTCAGCCTCGTGTACGACAGCGGGCCGCTCGAGGAAGACCTCGAGATCCTCGGCTTTCCGCGCGCGATCCTGACGGTCGCGGCCGACGCGACCCGCGCCAACTGGATCGCACGACTCTCCGACGTCGCGCCGGACGGCACGGTGACGCAGGTCGCCGGTGCGGCGATGAACGGCACGCACCGCGTCTCGGCGCGCGAACCGCGGGCGCTCGTCCCCGGCGAGCCCTTCGAACTCGACGTCGAGATGCACTTCACGTCGTGGGTGTTCCCGAAGGGCCACCGCATCCGGCTCGCCGTCAACAACGCGATGTGGCCGATGCTCTGGCCGACGCCCGATCGCATGACGACGCAACTGCAGTTGGGCAGCTCGCGCCTCTCGCTGCCGGTCGTGCCCTTCGAACAGCGGCCGGTACCGGACTTCCTGCCGCCGGCCCGCGACGACCCGGAATTCGCCGGCGTCGAATCGCTCGAAGAAGGCACGACCTCCGGTTACGGGGAAATCACCTCCGTGGACCGCAATCCGCAGACCGGGACCGTGGTCGCGAAGGCGACCAACGGCTCCGGGACGCGCTACCCCTGGGGCATCGAACGCAGCCTCGAAACCATCCGCTACGAGATCAACGACCACGCGCCCGCCGATGCCGGCGTGACGGGTACGCACCGCCTGGAGGTCGAGCTGCCCGGTCGCACCCTGGTCTGGGATGCGGAGTTGACGTTTCGCAGCGATCGCGAGAATTTCTTTTACACTTACCGGCGACGGCTGACCGAGAACGGCAAGCCGGTGCGCGAGAAGACCTGGAACGAAACCATACCTAGGGACCACCAATGACGAAGCACAAGAATCCGCGCCTCGCGGTGTCGATCGGAATCCTCCTGTCCGCAGCGGCGCTCGCCGGTTGCGCGCGCGACGGCGCGGACCAGGCCGCCAGCCAGAAATCCGCGGTCGCGGACCTCGCGCTCAGGAACGGCGCCATCTACACGGTGGACGGATCGCGCAGCTGGGCCGAGACGATCGCGATCGACGACGGGCGCATCGTCTACGTCGGCAACGACGCGGGCGCGAAGGACTACATCGGCCCGCAGACCCAGGTCGTGGACCTCAAGGGCCGCATGGTGGTCCCCGGCATGCAGGACGTGCACATCCACCCGATCTCGGGCGGCATCGAGGCCAATGGCTGCGACCTGAACGCGGCGACCACCGTCGACGAATACCTGGCCATCATCAAGAAGTACGCCGACGAGCACCCGAACGAGCCCTGGATCAAGGGCGGCGGCTGGTCGATGGCTTCATTCGGTCCCGGCGCGCTGGCGCGCAAGGAGCTGATCGACGCGATCGTTCCGGATCGGCCGGTCATCCTCTGGAGCCGCGACGGCCACACGACCTGGGTCAACAGCCGGGCGCTCGAGGCCGCCGGCATCACGAAGGACACGCCGGACCCGGCGGACGGCCGCATCGACCGCGACCCGAAGACGGGCGAGCCGTCGGGGAGCCTGCAGGAAGGCGCGAGCGGCCTGGTTGCCGGCAAATCGCCGCCCAACACCGACCAGGTGCGCGACGACGGCCTGCGCTACGCGATCAAGATGCTGAACGGCTACGGCATCACCGGCGTGCAGGACGCCTCCGTCGACGAGGCGGACCTCAAGACCTATCACCGCCTCGATGAAGCCGGCGAACTCTCGCTGCACGTCGTGGGCTCGATCTGGTGGGAGCGCGAGCCGGGCCTCGCGCAGATCGAGGGCATCAAGAAGCTGCGCAGCGACTACACGAAGGGTCGCGTGGACGCGAGCACCGTCAAGATCATGCAGGACGGCGTGCTGGAGAATTACACCGGCGTCGTTCTGGAGCCTTACCGGCTCAAGGGTCAGCAGGACGTGCGCGGCATCCCGATGGTGGAGCCGGAGCTGCTGAAGCAGGCGGTGACCCAGCTCGACGCCGAGGGATTCCAGGTCCACTTCCACGCGATCGGCGACGGCGCCGTCCGCCAGGCGCTGGATGCGATCGAGGCCGCGCGCACGGCGAACGGCGAGCTCGGCCACCGGCACCACATCTCCCACATCCAGCTGATCCACCCGGACGACCAGCCGCGCTTCCGGCAGCTCAACGTGGTCGCCAACTTCCAGCCGCTGTGGGCGTATGCGGACGATTACGTCACGGAACTGACGCTGCCCTTCATCAGCAAGGCGGCGGCCACGTACATGTACCCGATCGCGAGCATGGAGCGCAGCGGCGCGGTGGTCGCCTTCGGCAGCGACTGGTCCGTGTCGACCGCGAATCCGTTCGAGGAGATGGAAACCGCCATCACGCGGATGAGCTCGGTCGGCGAGACGGACAAGCCCTTCATGCCCGAGGAGCGCATCGGCCTCCCAGAGGCGCTCGCGGCCTTCACGATCAACGCCGCGTACACGAACCGCGACGAAAAGAACACGGGCTCCCTCGAGGTCGGCAAGCGGGCCAACCTCGCCGTTCTCGACCGGAACCTGTTCGAGATCCCGGCGACGGAGATCTCGGACACGAAGGTCCTGCTGACGCTGTTCGAGGGCAAGCCGGTGCACGGAGACACGGGAGCGCTGTGATGAAGACGCCGCACCCTCGCGTCGACCCGGACGGCCTGCGGCTTCCCATCAAGCTCGACTCGACCAGCAACGGCGAGTTCGTGCCGGTGCCGCTCTCACCGGCGAACCGGCGCGCAAACCGGCTCGCGCAGGAAGCAGCGTCCCGCAATGCGAAGCGGCTCGCGATGGGCCGGCGCGAGTTCCTGCTCTCCTCCTGCGGCGCGGCGAGCACGCTGCTTGCGTTCAACGCGGCGAACGCCGCGGCGGGACGCAGCGGCGGCTTCTTCGACCTGCCGGCGGTGGCGGCGACGGAGCCCGCGGCCGCGGCGGCGACCCTCGAGACCGGGGAATTCATCTTCGACGTGCAGGGACACTACGTCGACCCGACCGAAGCCTGGCTCAAGGTCGCGCCCGAATCCGCCTTTTCCTGGTCGCCCAAGGCGGGCTGCGCGATGGCCGACGGCAAGACGCCGCGCAGCCACCTCGCCTGCCTCAGCTCCGAGGAATTCGTGAAGGACGTGTTCCTCGACAGCGACACGGACATGATGGTCCTCTCGTTCGTCCCCTCGCGGCGCGACGCCTCGCCGCTCGAGATCGAGTCGGCGGACAACGTGCGCCGCATCGTCGATCGACTGGAGGGCAACCACCGGCTGATGATCCACGGGCGCGTCAATCCCAACCAGCCGGGCGACCTCGAGGACATGCCGCGGCTCAAGGAGGAGTTCGGGGTCTGCGCCTGGAAGACCTATACGCAGTGGGGACTGGACGGAAAGGGCTTCTTCCTCGACGACGAGATCGGCATCCGGTTCGTGGAGGAAGCCCGCAAGCTCGGCGTCAAGGTCATCTGCGTGCACAAGGGCCTGCCGTTCGGCCCCGAGTCCTACGAGCACAGCCAGTGCCGCGACATCGGCCCGATCGCGAAGCGCTTCCCCGACGTCAGCTTCCTCGTCTACCACTCGGGCTTCGTCACCGAGGTCGAGGAAAAAGCCTACGGGCAGAACGCGGGCGGCGACGGCATCGACACGCTGATCCGCTCGCTCGAGGAAAGCGGCATCAAGCCGGGCTCGAATGTCTACGCAGAGCTCGGCAGCACCTGGCGATTCCTGATGCGCGATCCCGAGCAGGCCGCCCACGGCGTCGGCAAGCTCCTCAAGCACTGCGGGCCGGACAACGTGCTCTGGGGCACCGACTCGATCTGGTACGGCTCGCCGCAGGACCAGATCCAGGCTTTCCGCGCCTTCCAGATCGCGCCGGAGTTCCGCGAGAAGCACGGCTACCCGGAGATCACGCCGCAACTGCGCGCGAAGATCTTCGGGCTGAATGCCATGCGCCCCTACGCGATTTCCGCGGAGGAGATGAAACTGCGCGCGCGCCGCGATGCCGTCGCCGGCGAGCGCCTCGCCTACCGCGAGCGACCGGAGCCGCACTTCCAGACGCGCGGGCCGAAGACGCGGCGCGAGTTCATCAACCTGCTCGGCTGGAACGGCGGCTCGCGCGCCTGAGGCAAGGAAACGGCCGGATGCGTCACGCACCCGTCGCGATCGCGATTCTCGCCGCGGTGGCGGTCGGCGTCGGCGTCGCCCTGCATGAGCGCGCCAGTACACCACCCACGCTACAGGCCGGGACCGCGCTCCCGGAGCCGAGGCCGATCGCCGCCTTTGATCTTACGGACCAGCGCGGGGAGCCATTCTCCCGCGACAACCTGCGCGGACGCTGGACACTGCTCTTCACGGGGTTCACGAACTGCCCGGACATCTGCCCGCTGACGGTCGCGTCGATGGCGGAACTGCGCCGCCGCCTCGCGCGCGACGACCTGCAGTTCCTGTTCGTGAGCGTGGACCCGGAGCGCGACACGCCCGAAGTGATCCGACGCTACCTCGCGCACTTCGACCCCGGGCTCCTCGGTGCCACCGGGTCGCGCGCGGACATCGAGAGATTCACCGCGGGACTCGGACTTGCCCAGGTGGTAAACCCGGGGGTCGGCGACGACTACACCGTCGACCATTCGACGGCGTTCGTGCTCATCGATCCCGAGGCACGCCTCGCCGGCTACTTCTCCGCGCCGCACCTGCCCGACGCGCTCGCGGCGGACCTGGCAAACCTGCCTTGAAAAAGGGGACGCACCCCTTTTTCCCGACGCATCACGTCAAGAAGCCTTTCTGACGGTCAAAAAAGGGGTGCGTCCCCTCTTTCAAATCTTGCCGAGGTCGACGTCGGCGTTGGCCCAGGCCTTCGCGAAGCGTTCGGCGGCTTCGGCTGCCTCCTGCTTCTTGCCCTGCGCCTTCAGGGCGCGCGCGAGCCCGTGCAGCGACCACCCGTTCTCCGGGTTGCGGGTCAGCTCGTCGCGGAACACCTGTTCGGCCTCGGCGGCCTTGCCCGCCTGGAGCAGCACGTTGCCGAGCGCCAGGCGCGACGGCCAGTTCCAGGCCGGCGGCTCGTCATAGGGCAACGTGTCTTCGATCGTGACGGCCGTGTTGAGCGCCGCGATCGCCTCGTCGTACTTTTTCTCCGCGCGCGCGATCTCCGCGGCGACGAAGCGCTCGGCGACCTGCACGCCGCCGATCAGCGAGTAGCGGTCCCAGGCCAGCATCTTCTCGATCGTCGGGTCCGACGTGGCCGGCACCAGCGCCGCGTGGTACGCCTTCGCATCGTCGAGGCGGCCCTGGCTGACGGCCGCCATCGCCTGGGCGTAGTTCCACATCGCCTGCATGTAGGGCACGTCGTCGCCCGGCTTTGCCATCGCCGTGATCTCGTCCCAGCGCCCGAAACGCACCGCGGCGAACAGCGGCGTCAGCGAGAAGTTCTGCATGGCCTCGAAACCCGGCGTGCGCATCAACTGCGGGTCGCTGGTGCGCTCTCCCGTATGCACGGCCGCGACGCGCGCGATCTCGCCCGCGCCTTCCATCGTCGCCGCGAACCAGAGGAAATGGTGGTTGTGCGGCACGTAGCCGAGCGGGTACACGCCCGGGCCCGGCTTGCAGATCGCGAGATAGCTGTCGTCGGCCACGATCGCCTTCTGGTTGGCCAGGACGGCATCGTGCCAGCGTCCGACGCGCGCATAGATGTGCGCGGGCATGTGCACGAGGTGCCCGGAGCCCGGCAGGAGCTCGCGCAGCGTATCCGCCGCCGCGACCCCCTTGGACGGGTCCGGCGAGGCCTCGACCGCGTGCACGTAGAGGTGCAGCGCGCCGGCGTGCTCGGGATCGCGCGCCATCACGGACTCGAGCGTCGAGACCACCCTGGCCGTGTTGCCTTTCGGCTCGCCGCTCGCGTCGTAGTAGTCCCAGGGTTGCAGGTCCATCATCGCTTCGGCATGCAGGGCCGCGGCGTCGAGATCGTCCGGGTACTTCGCCGAAAGCTCGCCCATGGCGGTCGCGTAGGCTTCGTCCAGCGGCCGGCGATCCTCGGGCGGGTTTTCCCCGTAGCGCGCGGCGAGCGCCGTGATGAAGGCCCTTTCCTTCTCCGTGGCGCCGGAGGCCGCGCGTTCCGCGCGCTTCAGGCGGTCCCAGGCCTTCGGGTTGTTGGCCGGGTCCATCCCGGAATTGACGTGCGGCCCGAGCACCAGCGCCGCACCCCACCAGCACATCGCGCAATCGGGGTCGAGCTCGGCGGCCTTGAGGAACGAGCGCTCCGCGGCGTCGTGGTTGAAGCCGTAGGTCATCGCGAGACCCTGGTCGAACCAGCGCTGCACGTCCGCGTCCTTCGCGGTGACGGGCATGCTGTAGTCACCGAGCCCCTCGATCAGGGTGGCGCCGACCGGCGCGAGATCGGGCAGTGCCGGTTCTGCCGACCGCTTGTAAAGGTAGAAGCCGCCGGCGGCAACGACGACTACGACGACCGCGATCCAGAGGTTACGATTCATGCTGCCTCCCCAAACCTGCGCAGGGCACCGGAATACTCCCATTTGCCCGGAATTTCAACCGGGCACTAGAATCGTTCAACACGGGAACCCACATGAAAAATACGCTTGCCGCCCTCGTCCTCGCCCTCGCCACTTCGGTGGCCGCCGCCGCGGTACCAGCGCCGGCCGGCTACGACAGCCTGGTGAGGTTGTTCGAGGAATGGCGCGCCTTCGAGCGACCGCCGCTTCGCGAAGGTGCACCGGACTACACGGCGGCCACCTTCGCCCGTCGGCACGCCGAACTGCCCGCCTGGCAGGCCCGCCTCGCGGCCATCGACACCGCCGGCTGGCCGGTCGAGGCGCGCGTGGACCACCGGCTCGTGGGCGCCGAGATGAACGGCTTCGACTTCTACGTCCGCGTACTGAAGCCCTGGGAGCGCGACCCGGCCTTCTACCAGACGGTCTGGGACGACCAGAGCGACACGCCGGCGCACGAAGGCAGCGAGCACCACGCGATCATCGACGTCTGGACCTACCAGTTCCCGCTGTCCCGCGAGTCCGAGGCCAAGCTTGCCGCGGCACTCGCCGTCATCCCGCCGCTTCACGAACAGGCCAAGGGCAACCTGACCGGCAACGCGCGCGACCTGTGGGTCACGGGCGCGGGCACCATCCGCAAGCAGCTCGACTCGCTGGATGCGCTCGCGAAAAGGACCGAAGGCAGCGGGCGCGCGCTCCGGCAGGCGATCGTCGCGGCGCGCGAGTCGACCGTGCGCTTCGCCGACTGGCTGGACGCCGAGGCGCCGAAGAAGGACGGCCCTTCCGGCATCGGCCGCGAGCAATACACCTGGAGCCTGCAGAACGTCCACCTGGTGCCGATGACCTGGGAGCAGGAAGTGACGCTCCTGCAGCGCGAGCTCGCCCGCACCCACGCCTCGCTCAAGGCCGAGGAAGAGCGCAACCGCGGCCTGCCCGCGCTGCCCGTGATCCAGACGCCGGAGGAGTACCAGCGCCGCGCGAACGACGCGGTCACGCGCTACCTCGCCTTCCTCGAGCAGCGCAAGCTCTACCCGATGCGCGCCAACCTGGACCCCGCGCTGCGCGCGCAGCTCGGCGAGTACGTGCCCCTCGAGTCGCGCAATTTCTTCGCGATCGCGACCCACTACGAGCCGCTCACCCTCTACACGCACTTCTACCACTGGTGGGACCTCGCGCGGATGCGCGACGAGCCGCACCCGAGCCCGATCAGGCGGGGCGCGCTGCTCTACAACATCTGGGACAGCCGCGCGGAAGGCATGGCGACGGCCATGGAGGAGCTCATGCTCAACGCCGGGCTGTTCGACGACCAGCCGCGCACGCGCGAGGTGGTGTGGATCATGCTGGCGCAGCGCGCCGCGCGCGGGCTCGCCTCGCTGCTCGCGCACGACAACCAGTTCGACATCGCCAAGGCGAAGGCCTTCCAGGTGGAGTGGACGCCGCGCGGATGGATGAGCCCCCACCTCGACCTGCTCGGCTTCGAACAGCAGCTGTACCTGCGCCAGCCCGGCTACGGCACCAGCTACGTCACCGGCAAGCACCTGCTCGACGAGCTGATCCGCGTGCGTGCGCACCAGCTCGGCGAGGACTTCACGCTGTACCGCTTCTTCGACGAGGTGAACGGCACCGGCTTGATCCCGGTGTCCATGATCCATTGGCAGCTGACCGGACAGGACGTCCTGCAATGAAGCGCCTGCTGGCTGCTGCCGCCCTCGCCTTCGCGCTTGGCCGCGCAGGCGGACACGACGCTCGACTACGACGTCATCTTCTTCGGCAAGAAGTCCGGGTCGCTGGCGACCGTCATCCGCGACGATGGCCGCAGGCACGTCACCTTCACCTACCGGGACAACGGGCGCGGCCCGGACATCGAAGAGGACATCGCGCTGCTGGCCGACGGCACGTTCCGCAGCTATCGCCAGCGGGGCCGGACAACGTTCGGCGCGAAACTGGACGAACGCTTCGAGATTGCCGGCGACAAGGCCAGCTGGCGGTCGCCCGCCGAGAACGGGCAGAAATCCCTGGCCGGCCCGGCCGTCTACCTGCCGGTGTACGGGAGCCCGGAAGCGAGCGCCGTGGTCATGCGTGCGACGCAGAAGGCCGGCGGGCGCCTGGCCGCCCTTCCGGGCGGCGAGCTGCGCAGCGAAAAGCTGGCGACCGCGCAGGTTGGCGCACCGGGCCAGCAGCGGGAAGTCGCGCTGTATGCGCTGTTCGGCGCCCGCCTGCAGCCGGAGTACGCCTGGCTGGAGGCCGGCGGCGACATGAACCTCTTCGCCTACATCGTGCCCGGCTACACGCATCTCATCGCCGCAGGCCACGGCGCCGAGGCGGCGAAGCTCGAGCAGCTGCAGCGCGAGGCCGAGCGCGCGCCTGCTGGCCGAGATCGCCGCCAGACACCGCCAGGCCCTGCCGCAGCCGATACTGATCCGGAACGTCCGGGTCTTCGACGCGAAGTCGAAGGGGCTCGGTGAGCCGGCGGACGTCTACGTCAACGACGGGCGCATCGCGGCGATCTACCCGGCCGGCTCGCCGGCCAAGGACCCGGCGACCGTCATCGACGGCGCGGGCCGCGCACTGCTGCCCGGCCTCTTCGACATGCACACGCACGAAGACGCGTGGAACGCCGCCCTGCAGGTGGCCGGCGGCGTCACGACCTCGCGCGACATGGGCAACGACAATGCCAACATCGCCGAGATGCGGGCCAACATCGCGGCCGGCCGGACCGTGGGGCCGCACATCGAACCGGCCGGATTCATCGAAGGCGAGAGCCCCTTCTCGGCCCGCGGCGGCTTCGTGGTTGCGAGCGTCGCCGAGGCCGAGCACGCCGTCGACTGGTACGCGCAGCGCGGATACCGGCAGGTGAAGCTCTACAACTCGATCAAGCCGGAGTGGGCGGCGCCGATCGCGGCCTACGCGCACAAGCGCGGCCTGCGCGTGAGCGGTCACGTGCCGGCTTTCTCACGCTCCGAGCGCGTCGTTCGCGAGGGCTATGACGAGCTGCAGCACATCAACCAGCTGATGCTGAATTTCGTCTCCGACCCGGACACGGACTCGCGGACGATCGTCCGCTTCAACCTGGTCGGCGGAAAGGTCCAAGGACCTCGACCTCGATTCGCAGGAAGTGCGCGACTTCATCGCGCTGCTCGCCGACCGCCAGGTCGTGGTCGACGCGACCCTGGCGACCTTCGAGGGCTCCTGGACGCAGAAGCCCGGCGAAGTGAACCCCGCCATGGCTGCGGTCGTGGATCACCTGCCGGCCGCAACCCGGCGGGAATACCACACCAACGAGACCGACGTGAGCGGCGGCCGGCTCGAGACCTACCGCGCGTCCTGGAAGCGCATGCTGGAGTTCGTCGGACGCCTGCATGCGGCGGGCGTGCCGCTGGTTGCGGGCACCGATGACCTTGCCGGATTCATGCTGCACCGCGAGCTCGAGCTCTACGTCCAGGCGGGCGTCGAGCCTGGCGAGGCGATCCGCATCGCGACCGAGAACGGCGCGCGCTACTGCGGGCGTGCTGGCCGACCGGGGCACGATCGAGCGCGGCAAGCGCGCCGACCTCATCCTCGTGGACGGCGACCCGACGACCAACATCTCGGACATCCGCAAGGTGAGTTACGTACTGAAGGACGGAACGGGATTCGCACCGGCGGATATCTACGAGGCGCTCGGCATCCGGCGCTTCGTCGACCCGCCGGCGATCAGCCGCTGAGCTGAAACAAAGGGGACGCACCCCTTTTTTTTGAGCTTGACGTGCTTGAATTTGCGGCCATTTCGCAAAAAAGGGGTGCGTCCCCTTTGTTTCAGGCCGCCGGCGCCAGCGGCCGCGGGCGGCCGATCGCGTGGCCCTGCACGAAGTCGATCCCCATCGCGCGCGCGGCCTCCAGCGAGGCGACGTCCTCGATCTGTTCGGCCACCAGGCGGAAGTTGAGCGTGCGCGCCATGTTGACGACCGCGCTCACCATCGCCTGGTTGACCGTGTCGCGGCCGAGGTCGCGCATGAACGACCCGTCGATCTTCAGGTAGTCCATCGGCAGCGACTTGAGGTTCGCGAACCCGCCGAGGTCCGTGCCGAAATCGTCGAGCGCGAAGCGGCAGCCCATCCCGTGCAGGACGTTCACGAAGCGCCGCGCCTGTTCCATGTTGCCGATCACCGAGGTCTCGGCGACCTCGAAACAGATCTGCGCGGGCTGCACGCCCGTGCGGTCCAGTTCCTCGACGACGAATTCGAGGAACGAGGGATCGGCGAGGGTCTGGCCGGAGATGTTGATCGACAGGGTCCGGCCCGGCGGCAGGCGGATCGCGCCCGCGGCCAGCGCCGCCAGCGCCGAGCCGAGCACCCAGCGGTCGATCATGGACATGAGCCGGTAGCGCTCGGCCGCGGGGAAGAATTCCGCCGGCGCGACGGCCTGGCCCTCGTCGTGCAGGCGCACGAACACCTCGAGCGCCGGCCCGTTCGCCGCGCCCGGACGCGCCGGCTCGATGGGCTGGATGTAGAGCTCGAAGAAGCCGTCGCGCAGCGCGGCCTGCAGGCGCTGCAGCCACTGGATCTCGCCGCGGCTGCGGGCCACGACCTCGTCGTGCGAGGAATAGACGTGCACGCGGATGTCCGGCTGCTTCTTGGCGACATAGCAGGCGGAATCCGCGGCGCTCATGACCTCTTCCAGCGAATTGCTCTCCCCGGTCAGCTCGACGATGCCGATGCTGACGCCGACGCTGAAGATGCGGTCCTTCCAGACGAAGCGGTATTCGCCGATCGCGCGCGAGATGTCGTCGGCGATCTGCCGCGCCTTCTCGAGCGGGCATCCGACCAGCAGCACGCCGAACTCGTCGCCGCCGATGCGCGCCACGGTGTCGGAATCGCGCACCGCCTCGCGGATCAGGGCCGCGACCTCGCGCAGCATGTTGTCGCCCGCGAGGTGGCCGCTCGTGTCGTTGACGGCCTTGAACCGGTCGAGGTCGAGGTAGCAGACGACGTGGCCCTGGCGCCCGGCGCGCGCGATCTCGATCACCTCGCCGAGCCGGCGCTCGAACTCGCGGCGGTTGACGAGCCCGGTGAGCGCATCGTGGCTCGCCTGGTAGGACATCTGCTGCGTCAGGCCGCGCAACTCGCTCACGTCATGCAGCATCACCGCCACGCCGGAAACGTCGCCGTCCGGGCCGCGGATCGGCGAAGCCGTCGATTCGACGCCGAGCTCGCTGCCGGTCGCGCGCGAGATCAGCAGGGAGCGGCGGCCGAGGTTCACGCGGTTGCCGGTCGCGAGGCACTGCTGGACAGGGTCCGCGAGGGCGCGACGGTCGTGCTCGTCCACGAACCCGATCATCGCCCCGAATGCCTGGCCGACCGCGTCCTCGCGCCGCATGCCGGTGATCGCTTCGGCCGAGGGATTGAGGTAATCGATGAGGCCGTGCGCGTCGGTCGTCAGGATGCCCTCGCCCAGCGAATCGAGCGCGAGCTGCGGGCGGGCCGGCGCCAGGGCCATGCCCTCGACTTCCCGGCGCGGGAGCATCTCCTCGGCCGTGACCAGGACCAGCTTGCGGCCGGCCGCGGCGATGGCGGAGCCGGTGACCTCCAGGCGCGTCACCTGGCCGTGCGGATCCGCAATCTCGACCTCGGCAAGTGCAGGGCCGGGCTCGCCTGCGAGCGGGCGGGTGATCGCAAGGCCCGCGAGGCCCGCGTATTCCGGGGAGACGAGTTCCGCCAGTGTCTTGCCGACGAGACTGTCGGCCGGAACGCCGAACAGCGACGCAAAGGCCGGGTTTACGGCCTCGATGCGTTCGCCATGCAGCAGCGCGGGTTCCCGCAGCGCCGCGAGCATCGCGCGCATGGCGTCGCGATCCGCCTCTACGGGCGGCGACATTGGCTCGTCCCGCAGGCGCGCCAGCGCACTTCGCTGACGCCAGGCGACCCACGCGAGCACAGCCGCCAGAATCGCCAGCGCGAGGGCGGCGATCGTCTGTACCGTCATCAGGCCAGTCATCCCCTTCGATTCCGCGGCCCGCGGGACCGCAATTTCGTTTAGATTGCGCGGCCTTGGGCAGCATATCCCACGCTTGAACCACGGCCCGCAGCGATTCACCATAATAGTGATGGACACCCGAACGGAAGCCGCCCGGCGGCAGATGATCGACCAGCAGGTCCGCGCCTCCGACGTGCTGGATACGCGCGTGCTCGACACGTTTGCCGCGGTGCCGCGCGAACGCTTCGTGCCCGAGGCATACCGCGCGGTGGCTTTCGCCGACGCGCCGATCCCGATCGGCCATGGACAGTTCATGCTGACCCCGACGCTCGAGGGTCGCATCCTGCAGGCGCTCGCGCCGGTGCGCGGCGAACGCGCGCTCGAGGTCGGGACCGGAAGCGGCTATTTCGCCGCCTGCCTCGCGCACCTCACCGGGTCGGTCGACAGCCTGGAAATCCACGCGGAACTGGCTGCGGGCGCTGCGCGCGCGCTTGGCGAACAGGGCAACGCGCGGGTTTCCATCGAGACCGCCGACGCCCTGGCCCGCGATTACGAGCCCGCGTACGAGATCGTCGCGGTCACGGGCTCGCTGCCCGCGCCCGAACGCCGCCTGGAGCGCGCGCTCGTGGTCGGCGGTCGCATGTTCGCCGTGATCGGAAGCGGGCCCGCGATGGAAGCCTGCCTCGTGACACGCACGGGCGAAGATTCGTGGCTGCGCGAACCGCTGTTCGAGACGCAGATCGGGTCGCTCGTCCTGCCGTCCGCACCCTCCCGGTTCCGGTTCTGAGCGGGGCCCCGCAGCGACCATTCGGCCCCTTTTTCGGGCAGTCTGGCTCAAAAGGAGCCTGAGTCCGGTCGCCGGAATGGCAGTATCGAGTCCTCTTGAGCCCGGGTCAGTTAGTGATATACACTAGTAATACAGTAGCTCTCCCAGTCCAGCACTTTGCGAAGGAATGCCTGCGCATGAACACCCGATTCCTGGTCCACACGATCCTTGCCGTCGCGAGCCTCGCGAGCTTCAACGCCGCTGCCGCGGACCTCAAGGATGTCTATGAACGCGCGCTCACGGGCGACCCGCTGATCCGCGAAGCCGAGGCCAACCGCCTCGCCGCGCGCGAGTCGAGGCCGCAGGCGCTCGCCGCGCTGCTGCCGCAGGTCAATGCGGACGGAACCTGGTACGACACCGTCGACACCAACAGCACCGGCGTATTCGTGGCGCCGGGCGTTCCGCTCACGCCGGACATCCGCAACTTCGACGGCGACCAGGAGAGCTGGAATCTCGGCCTGCGCCAGAGCATCTTCAGCTGGGAGAGCTGGGCGGCGCTCAAGCGCGCGAATTCCGAACGCGCCCAGGCCGAAGCCGACTACCTCGTGGCCCAGCAGGACCTGGTGGTGCGGACCGCCGAGGCCTACTTCAACGTGCTCGCGGCGCGCGACACGCTCGAGGCCGCGCAGGCGGCACACGATGCCATCGGACGCCAGCTCGAGCAGTCCGAGAAGCGTTTCGAGGTCGGCCTGATCGCCGTCACCGACGTGCAGGATGCGAAGGCCGCCTTCGATTCCGCGACCGCGGCGCTGATCCAGGGCAAGCGCAATCCTCGCGACCACCGGCGAACGCCTGCGCGAACTGACCGGCGACACCTGGGACACGCTCGAGCGGCCCGACAACTCCATGCCGCTGCAGAGCCCGGATCCCGCGAACCCGGAAGACTGGGTCAAGCTCGCGATGGAACAGAACGCGAGCCTCATATCCAGCCGGCTCGCGGCCGACATCACGCGGGCCAACGTCAGCGTCGAGCGCGGCGGTCACATCCCGTCCGTGGACTTCGTGGTGAACCGCGGCTTCAACGAAACCACCGGCACCCTCGGCGGCACGACCACGGGCGACACCGCCGACCGCGGGTACGACACCGTCTATGGCCTGCAGGTCACGGTGCCGATCTTCTCCGGCGGGCTGACCCACTCACGCGTGCGCCAGGCGGAGTACCGCAACATCGCCGCCCGTGAGCGCCTCGAGCGCACGGCACGCGAGACCGAGCGCGCGACGCGCGACGCCTACCTCGGCGTGAATTCCGAGGTGGCCCGCGTGCAATCGCTGAAGCAGGCCGTCGATTCCGCGCAGACCGCGCTCGAAGCGACCGAGGCCGGCTACGAGGTGGGTACGCGCACGTCGGTGGACGTCCTGCAGGCGCGGCAGCGCCTGTTCCAGTCGCAGACCGACTACGCGCGCAGCCGCTACGACTACCTGCTGAACGTGCTGCGCCTGCAACTGGCTGCCGGCACCCTCGATCGCACGGGTCTCGAGGAAATCAACGGGCTGCTGTCGGAGAGCGTCACGGTCCGCTGAGCGCGTCCTCCGCGCGGCCCTGCCCCGCCGCGCGCGAGAGCCGGTCGGCGACCGCGGCCCAGGGCTCGCCTGCCGGCACGGCTTCGACCAGGATCCGGTCCGCGCCTTCGGCATCCAGCGAGCGCAACGCCGCGTACAGCGCGCGGCCATAAGGCGCGGGCGCAAGCGGCATCTGCCGCCAGGTGACGCCGACCTGACGCGACCGGGCTGGCCGTGCGCGCGAGCACCGCGATCCGCTCCCCGCGCGCCAGTGCCGCCTCCACTTCCCGCAGCAGCGCACCGGAATCCGCGATGCCGAGCGGCGTGCCCGGCGCGTAGTGCGAGCGGTCGCTGCCCGGCGCGCGCGGCGCGTCCGCGCCCGGGTCCTCCACGCGGCCGACGACATCCTCGACCTGCGAGCGCGAGATGGATCCGGGTCGCAGCAGCGTCACGCGCCCGCCCAGGCAGGCGACGATGGTGGACTCGAGGCCCACCTCGCAGGCGCCGCCGTCGAGCACGAGTGCGACGCGCCCGCCGAGCTCTTCACGGACGTCCGCCGCTCGCGTCGGGCTGATGCGGCCGTAGCGGTTCGCCGAGGGCGCGGCGATGCCGCGCCCGAAGGCCGCGAGCAGCGCACGCGCGACCGGGTGCGCGGGCGCGCGCAGCGCGACACCCGGCTGCCCGCCCGTCACCGCGGCGGGCACGTGCTCCGCCTTCGGCAACACCAGCGTCAGCGGGCCCGGCCAGAACGCCTCGGCGAGCTTCGCGGCGGCCGCCGGCACTTCCGCCGCCCAGGCGCGCGCGGCGCCGAAGTTGCTGAAGTGGACGATGAGCGGATGCGTCGATGGCCTGCCCTTGGCCGCGAAGATGCGCGCGACCGCGGATGGATTCCCGGCATCCGCGCCGAGCCCGTAGACCGTCTCGGTGGGGAATGCCACCAGCTCGCCCGCTTCCAGCAGCGCGACGGCCTTCTCGATCTCGAGGACATCCGGGCTCATTCGAGCGGGATGCGCTTCCAGCCGGTCTCGGTACGGCGCAGTTCGTAGGCGGGCCAGTAGTGCTGGTCGAGCCGGAGCGTGATGACGTCGACGGAGCCGTTCCAGCTCTCGGTCTTGAGCCGGAGCGAAGAGCCGTCCGGCCGGCCCGACACCGCGCGGATGAAGGCGTCGAGGTCCGCCACCGGGATCCCGTCCACCTCGGTGATGCGACGGCCGGCCCAGAGCTTGTAGCGCGCGGCCGGCGAACCGTACATGAAGAACGCGATGAAGACGCCGTTGGGCTCGATGCCGCGCTGCGCGGCCATCGGCCGGTGCGGCGACTGCAGCGTGGCCCCGGCCCAGACCAGCACGCGCTCCACGTCGCGGCCATTCAGCACCACGGTCGGCAGGTTGAGCGTGCGTTCCGCCCCGTTGCGCCAGAGGGTGAGCGCGACTTCGGGCGCGCGCACCGCCGCGCTCACGTCGCTGAAGCTGTTGACCACCTTGCCGTCGACGGCGAGCAACAGGTCGCCAGGCTCGAGCAGCCTCGCGGCCGGCGATCCCGCGACCAGCCGGTCGATCGTCAGCACGTGGCGGCGGCGCGGATTGTGCGCGGTGATGCGCTCGATCCAGGCCTCGTCGAGCCCGAGCTGGCGCGCCTCGGCGAGCGACAGCAGCCCGAATTCCGCCTCCGTCGAGTACGGCGTGCGCTCGCCCCGCACGAATTCCAGCATCTCCTGCACCATCGACGCCGGCACGCCCATGTTCTGCTGCACCAGCTCGCGGCCTTCTTCGTAGGCGAAGCTCGACCACAGCGCGGCGACGTCGCCGCGCTTGTCCACGATCACGCCATCCATGTCCGACGGGCCGTTGACCAGCCGCACGATCTCGAGGTTGGCGTCGCGGAACTGCAGCGTGCGGGACAGGGGGAATCCCACCGGCCCGATCGAGGAAACCGTCGCCTGCTGGGATGCGATGCGGGCGTCCGCCTGGATGCCGACGACGTGCACCGTCTCGCCGGTGGCCGGCATGCGCTGGGAAAACCGCACCGCCTCGACCGGCGTGTCGCCGAGCTGGCGCGGGTCGTAGCGCACGACCGCGAGGTTGTGCAGCGGGTGCACGTACTCGACCGTGCCGTCCACCTGGATCGTGCCCGCGAAGGTCAGGCGCACGTCGCCGAGCGCGACCGGCACGGTGTTGCGGTCCACGGCGACCAGCCCGCGCACCGCGTCGATCACGACCCCGGTGCCGTGGTAGTTCCGCTCGGTGACGCCCGAGATCGAGTACGGCATGTTGAACTCGACCAGCACGAGCGAGGGCGCGTAGGCATCCACGAGCTTGTCGCCCGTGCGCTCGAAACGGGTCGTGCCGGGCTGCGGGGGCGGCGCGTCCGGGCCGGCGGCGATCGGCGTGCAGGGCCAGAGCCCGGCGGTGTCGTCGCGCACGCAGTGCTGGGCCGGGAACCAGGCACGGTTGACGCGGATCGACGTGAGCTGCCGCGTGCGCGTGTCCTCGGCCGTGAAGTAGCGGATCGTCGCGCGCTGGCCGTGGCCGAGCCCCGCGAAGATCGCCAGCGCGTCGTCGAGGGTCGCGAGCGGCTTGCCGTCGAGCTCGGTCAGCACCGCGCCGCGCGGAATGCCGGCGACGCCGAGCATGTAGCCGGGGTTGGCGACGTACACGCCGGAGATCGGCACGTTCATGTGCCGCGCCATCTGCCAGGACAGCGTGTGCAGTACGCCGTCGCCGATCTCGAGGTACTCCGCGGGCGTGACCGCGTACAGGTCCTGGACGGGCAGCGTCACCTTGCGCGTGCCGCCGCCGCGCACGATCGTCACCTCGACGGCCGGCCGACGCTGTCGTCGAGCAGGGCGCCGAGCGCCTCGAAACCGCCCATCGGCTTTCCGTCGATCGCGACCAGCACGTCGCCGACCGCGAGCTGCCCATCCGCGGCCGCGCCGGGCTGGACCTCGGTGACCACGAGCATGCCGGTGCGTTCCGGCGACGCCTTGCGCGCCTCCTGCTCCACGGCGGGCGGCAGGCCGAGGCGGCGGAGCTCGTCGTACGGCGTGTAACGGAACACGGACTGCAGCGTGCCGCGCGGCACCGGCTTCCCGGCCTGGATCAGCTCGAGCGCGCGGACGACCCGCGTCAGCGGCAGGTAGAAGCTCGAAGCCGCGCCGGTCGAACCGCCGGCATTCAGCGCCACCACGCGGCCGCGGATGTCGATCACCGGCGAGCCCGAGGAACCGCCCGAGGTGCCCGAGGCGGCCTGGTAGTAGAAGGTGTTGAAGTCGTTGTAGCGGCCGACGCCGTATTCCGGGGCCTGGCGGTCGAGTCGCGCGAGCGTCCCGGCGAGGATCGAGAGTTGCTCGCCCGCGTCATTGCCGACGACCCGGATCTCGACGCCGATCTGCGCGCCTTCCGGATAGAGCGGCAGTTCCGCCGGCTGGATGAAGCGCAGCTTGGACGGGTCGTAGCGGTAGAACCCGAAGTCGTGCACGGGATCGCGGTACACGGGCTCGAGCGCGACTTCCTCGCGGTTCAGGAAGGTCGCAAAGGCCCTGACGGGACCCGGCGTCACGACGTGGCGATTGGTCAGGATCAGGCCGCGCTCGGCATCCACCACGAATCCGGTCGCCTGCGAGGACGTGTTCCATTCGGTGTCGAAGGCGCGCGCCGCGTCGATCTGGATGGCCACGACGCCCGACGAGATGCGCTCGAGGGTGCGCGCCCAGCGCGTCGATTCCTCCAGCTCGATCGGCTGCGGCAGCGGCATGACCGGCAGTTGCGGCTGCAGCGGCGGCAGGTCCGCTTCGGTCACGGGCGGGGGCGGCGGCAGCGGCTGTGCCTGCGGCGCACTCTGTGCATGCGCGAGCGCCGCGGCAAGCGACAGGACCGCGAGCGCGAGCGCGCGCGGCGTGCCCTGCGCTCAGTCCAGCCGGTAGCCGAAGATCCCATTGAAGCGATCCTTGAACTCGTCAATCGTGAAGCCGTGGTTCTGCGTGCCGACGGTCGCGATCTTGAGCGCGCCCATCAGCGAGGCGACCCGTCCGGTCGTTTCCCAGTCGATTCCGCGCATCAGCCCGTATACGAGCCCTGCGCGATAGGCGTCGCCGCAGCCGGTCGGGTCGACCACAGCCGCTGCACGGACCGCGGGAATCTCGACGCGGCGCCCGTTCGTATAGACCACGGAGCCCTCGGCGCCCTGCGTCACTACGTAGGCCGCAACGCGCGCCGCAAGTTCCCCGGTGGAGAGGCCCGTGCGCTCCTGCAGCAGGGTCGCCTCGTAGTCGTTGACGGTCACCCAGGTCGCCTGTTCCACGAAGGCGGCGAGCTCGGGTCCGCCGAACAGCGTCATGGCCTGGCCGGGATCGAAGATGAAGGGAATGCCCGCGCGGGCGAACTGCTCCGCGTGCGCGATCATGCCTTCGCGGCCGTCGGGCGCCAGGACGCCGATGGTGATGCCGCCGTCGGACGGCACCTGCAGGCGATTGGAGTGCGTCATCGCGCCGGGATGAAAGGCCGTCAGCTGGTTCGCGTCGAGGTCGGTCGTGATGTAGGCCTGCGCCGTGTACTCGTCCGGCAGCTCCTGCACGTGGCGCAGCGACATGCCGTTGCCGACCATCCACTCGCGGTACGGCCCGAAGTCGTGCCCGACCGTGCCCATGGCGTGGCCCGCGGTCCCGAGCAGGTGCAGGTTGTAGGCGATGTTGCCGGCGCAGCCGCCGAAATTGCGCCGCAGCGTCGGCACCACGAAGGAGACGTTCAGCAGGTGGATCTTCTCCGGCAGGATGTGGTCCCGGAAACGGCCGGGATAGACCATCACCGTGTCGTAGGCGAGCGAGCCGCAGATCAATGCCGCCATGCGAGCACCAGGATCCAGTTGAGGAAGAGCAGCAGGAATGCGACGAAGACGGCGGCCGAGCCGAGCTCCTTGGCGATGCCGGAGAGCGGATGACGCTCGATGCCGATGCGGTCCACGGTTGCCTCGATCGCGCTGTTGAGCAGCTCGACGACGAGGATCAGCAGCATCGGGCCGGCGAGCAACGCGCGCTCGACGCCGGTCTCGGCGAGCCAGAGGCCGAGGGGAATCACGACCAGCGCGAGCAGGCACTCCTGGCGGAATGCTTCCTCTTCGCGCCAGGCGGCGGCGAAGCCGCGGAACGTGCTGCCGAACGCGCGCGACAGGCGCACGGGTCCCGTGGTCTTCTTGTCGGGACGGTCCGTCACGCCGTAACCGGCTTCCAGGCGACGTCGAGCTGGCGTGCCGCACGCACGTCGTCCAGGCGCCGCACCGGCATCGTGTGCGGCGCCGCCTTGACCGTCGCGGCGTCGGTCTCGGCCTCGCGGCGGATGGCGACGAGCGCCTCGACGAAGCCGTCGAGTTCCTCGCGCGTCTCGGATTCGGTCGGTTCGATCAGCAGGCACTCCGGGACCAGCAGCGGAAAATAGGTCGTCGGTGCATGGTAACCGTGATCGAGGAGCCGCTTGGCGAAATCCATCGCCGTGACGCCCAGTTCGCGGGCCTCGCGCTTCAGCGTGATGATGAATTCGTGGCTCGCGCGCCGGTCGCGGTAGGCCGGCTCGAATCCGGCCTCGGCGAGTCGCGCCATCAGGTAGTTGGCATTCAGGGTCGAGTATTCCGCGACCCGGCGCATGCCGGCGGCGCCCAGGATGCGCATGTAGACCCAGGCCCGCAGCAGCACGCCCGTGTTGCCCATGAACCCGGACAGTCGGCCGATCGAGTCAGGCACGTCGCGCTCGTCGAGCCAGCGATAGCGCTCGCCCTCGCGCCCGACCACCGGCACCGGCATATAGGGCAGCAGGCGTTGCCCGACTCCCACGGCGCCCGAACCCGGCCCGCCCCCGCCGTGCGGCGTGGAGAAGGTCTTGTGCAGGTTCATGTGGATGACGTCGAAGCCCATGTCGCCCGGGCGCACCTTGCCGAGGATCGCATTCAGGTTCGCACCGTCGTAATAGAGCAGCCCGCCGGCCTCGTGCACCTTGCGCGCGATCTCGACGATGCGGCGTTCGAAGACGCCGAGCGTGCTCGGGTTGGTCAGCATGATGCCCGCGGTCGCAGGCGAGAGCGCGGCCTCGAGCGCGGCGATGTCGACGTCGCCGTCGGGCAGCGTCGGGATCTCGCGGACCTTCATCCCGCACATGGTCGCCGTCGCCGGGTTCGTGCCGTGCGCCGCATCCGGGACGATGATCTCGTTGCGCGCCAGGTCACCGCGCGCGCGGTGGTAGGCGCGGATCATCGCGACCCCGGCGAACTCTCCCTGGGCACCGGCCATGGGCGTGAGCGATACGCCCGCCATGCCCGTGACGTGCTTCAGCATTTCCTGCAGTTCGAACAGGCAGGCCATGACGCCCTGCCCCGTCGCGCTGCCAGCCAGCGGATGCCGGCCGAGGAAACCCGGCAGCATCGCGAGCGCGTTGCAGGCCCGCGGGTTGTACTTCATCGTGCAGGAGCCGAGCGGATAGAAGTGCGTGTCGATGCCGAAGTTGAGCTGCGAGAGCCGCGTGTAATGCCGCACGGCCTGCAGCTCCGAGACTTCCGGCAGCGGCGGCTGGCCGCGCCGCCGGAATCCCGGGGGCACTTCGCCCGACGGCTCTGCTGCCGGGTACTGGGCCGTGGCGCCGCGGCCGGCGTGCGAGAGTTCGAAGATCAGGGGTTCGGGTTTGCGGGTGATCATGGTCAGGCCGCCGCAGCCCGGCCCAGGATGCGCCCGAGTGCGCGCGCGTAGGCGTCGATGTCGGCCCGCGTGCGCGTTTCGGTCGCGCAGACCAGGAGTGCATCGCCGAGCTCCGGGTAGTCGCGCGCGAGATCGAAGCCGCCGATGATGCCGTCGGCCGCGAGCGCCTCGAGCACGGGTGCGACCGGCCGGTCGAGCTTCAGCACGGCCTCGTGGAAGCGCGGCCCCGGAAAAGCGGCCCGCACGCCGGGCAGCTGCGTGAGCGCGGCGACGAGTTCACTCGTGCGCGCGATGCAGGCGCGGGCGACCCGGTCGAGACCCGCGGGCCCGAGCAGCGCCAGGTGGATCGTCGCCGCACTCATCAGCAGGCCCTGGTTGGTGCAGATGTTCGACGTCGCCTTGGCGCGGCGGATGTGCTGCTCGCGTGCCTGCAGGGTCAGCGTGAAACCGGGCTTGCCCTCGACGTCCACGGTGCGGCCGGCGATGCGGCCCGGCAGCTGCCGCACGTGCTCCATGCGGCAGGCCATGAACCCGACATAGGGACCGCCCGAGGACAGCGGCACGCCGAAGGGCTGCGCATCGCCGCAGGCGATGTCGGCGCCGCCGTCGCCCCATTCTCCGGGCGGCTTCATCACGGCGAGCGACACGGGGTTCACTGCGGCGATCACCAGCGCGCCGTTCGCACGCGCCCAGCGCGTCAGCGCATCCGCATCCTCGAGCTGACCGAAGAAGTTCGGCTGCGGAACCACGAGCGCCGTGATGTCCTCGCCCGACAGGGCGGCAAGCGCGGCCGGGTCGATGCACCCGGTGGCCGGGTTGCAGGCGATCGTCTCGAGACGAAGCCCCTGCCCCTCGGTGATCGCATGGGCGACGCGACGCCAGACGGGATTGACGGTCTCGGGCACCAGGATGCGCGCGGACTTCGAGCGGCGGTGCGCGCGCACCGCCATCAGGCAGGCCTCGGCGAGGGCCGAGGCGCCGTCGTACAGCGAGGCGTTCGACACGTCCATCGCCGCGAGGCCCGCGATCATCGACTGGTACTCGTACATGATCTGCAGCGTGCCCTGGCTGGCCTCGGCCTGGTACGGCGTGTAGGCGCTGTAGATTTCGCCGCGCGTCACGAGCGCCCAGACCGGGGCCGGAATGTGGTGCTCGTAAGCGCCGGCGCCGATGAAGTTGAGCGGCGACCCGTCTGCGGCCGCGCGTCCTGCCGCGAGGCGGGAGACCTCCATCTCGGTCAACGCGTCGGGAACGCCGGGCAGCGACTCGACGCGCAGCGCCGCCGGTATCTCGTCGAACAGGCCATCGATCGAGGGCACGCCGATGCGATCCAGCATCGCGTGCACGTCATCCGGCGTGTGCGGGATATACGGCACTCAGCCTCCCGCTGCGACCACGGCCTCGTAGCCGGCCGCGTCGAGGCTTTCGGCCGCGGCGCCGCCGCCCGACGGTTTCAATCGCAGGATCCAGCCTTCGCCGAAGGGATCCTTGTTGATCAGTTCCGGTTGCGTCGCGAGCCCGGGATTGCCGGCGACGACCTCGCCGGCGAGCGGGCTGTACACGTCGGAGGCCGCTTTCACGGATTCGACCACCGCGCAGGCGTCGCCCGCCGTGAGCTGGCGGCCCGCTTCCGGCACCTCGACGAACACCAGGTCACCGAGCGACTGCTGCGCGTGGTCGGTGATGCCGATCTCGACCGTGCCGTCCGGCAGCGTCCGCATCCATTCGTGGCTTTTCGTGTACCGCAGGTCGGCGGGAATCTGGCTCATGCAGCGGGTCTCCGTTACTGGATTTCGATTTTCGGCTTGCCATTGCGCACGAATGGCGGCTTCACGAGGCGGGCAGGACTGCGCTTGCCGCGTATGTCCACCTCGACGGTGCCGTCGGCCGCGGCCGGCAGCCGCACGAAGCCGATCGACCGCTCGAGCGTCGGCGAGTACGTGCCGCTCGTGACCTCGCCTTCCCCGGTGCCCGAGAACACTTTCTGGTGCGAGCGCAGCACGCCGCGTTCCAGCAGCAGCAGTCCCGTGAGCTTGCGCGCCTTGCCTGCCGCGCGCTGCTTTTCCAGGGCCGTCTTGCCGATGAAGTCGCGATTGCCGTCAAGCACCACGGTCCAGGCGAGGCCGGACTCGAGCGGCGTGACGGTCTCGTCCATGTCGCTGCCGTAGAGGTTCATGCCCGCCTCGAGGCGCAGCGTGTCGCGCGCGCCCAGCCCGCAGCGCGCGACCCCGGCCGCCGCGAGCGCGCCCCAGAATTCGGCCGCGCCCTCCGAGGGCAGCGCGATCTCGAATCCGTCCTCGCCCGTGTATCCCGTGCGCGAGACGAACCATTCGTCGCAGGACGCCCCGAAGAAGCTGCCGAGCGCACTGGCGGTCCCCCGGCAGGCCTCCGGCAGCAGAGGGATCGTCTTTGCGCGCGCATTCGGGCCCTGGACCGCGATGATCGCGAGGTCGCGCCTGGGCACGACGGCGACGCCGATCTGCCTTGCGTGTTCCTTGATCCAGGCAAGGTCCTTGTCGGCCGTGCCGGCATTGACCACCAGGCGGAACCACTTCTCGTCGAGGTAGCAGGCGATCAGGTCGTCGATGACGCCGCCGTCCGGGCGCAGCATGCAGCTGTAGAGCGCCTTGCCAGGCAGCGTGAGCCGGCCGACGTCGTTCGCAAGCAGCCGCAGCAGGAGCGGGCGCACCCCGGCGCCACGCAGGTCGACCGCGCACATGTGCGACACGTCGAACATGCCCGCGTCGCGCCGCACCGCGTGATGTTCCTCGATCTGGGAGCCGTACCCGACAGGCATGTCCCAGCCGCCGAAGTCGACCATCCGCGCGCCGGCGGCGAGATGCAGGTCGTATAGCGCTGTGCGTTTTCCCATGTCGGCGGGGGCGGATTCTAGCGGAAAGCGCCGGCAAGCACAGGGTATAGTCGCGCCCGGAGCCCGTTTCCTGGCACCGGAGTTCCCTGTATGCCCCGATCGCTCGCGCCATTCCTGCTTGCCTTCGCACTGCTCGTTGCGCCGCTTGCGGCATCCGCCGACGCCGTCGCCGACCTGCACGCACTGTTCGATCGCGAATGGCAGCGCGACCTGGCGGACAACCCGCTGTATGCGACCTACTACGGCGAGACGCGCTACAACGATCGCTTGCCGGACATCTCGCCGGCCGCGCAGTCGGCGCGCGACGCAGCCGATGCCCGGGTGCTCGAGGACCTGGCCCGCATCCCGCGCGAGGCCCTGCCGCCCGCGGAGCGGCTGAACTACGACCTGTTCCGCCACGAGTACGAGACACGCCGTGCGGCGATACCGTTTCACCGCGAGCACTACTCGATCGAGGCCAGCAGCGGCCCGCAGTCGCTGAACGAACTTGCCGAGATCATGCCGTTCGAGACGGTGGCCGACTACGAGGCCTGGCTTCGCCGCATGCGCGCGATCCCGGCCTACCTCGACGAGTACGGGCAGCGGCTGCGCCGGGGCGCCGCCGAGAAGCGCACCCAGCCGCGCGCCGTCATGGAGCGCGTGCTCGAACCGCTCGCGAAGCAGGTAACCGACCAGCCCGAGGACAGCCCCTTCTTCGAGCGATTCCGCTCGTATCCGGAGGCCATACCAGCCACGGAGCGTGAGCGGCTGACCGCGGAGGCCCGGCAGGTGATCGCGGAGTCCGTGATCCCGGCCTATCGCCGCTTCCAGGCGATCTTCCGGGACGAGTACCTGCCGGCAACCCGTGAGTCGGTCGGGCTGCGGGACACGCCGGACGGCCGCGAGCACTACCAGTTCCTGGCGCGCTACCACACGACGACCGGCCTGACGCCCGAGGAGATCCACGCGATCGGCCTGAAGGAAGTCGCACGCAACCGGGCCGAGATGCAGCAGGTGATGGACGAGGTCGGATTCAAGGGCTCGCTCACCGACTTCTTCCAGTACCTGCGCACCGACCCGCAGTTCTATTACAAGACGGGCGACGAGCTGTTCCGCGCCTACGCCTACATCGTGAAGATGATCGACCCCGAGCTGCCGAAGCTGTTCGGCAAGCTCTACCGGACGCCCTTCGGCCTGCGACCGATCCCGGACAACAGCGCGCCGAACACGACCACCGCCTATTACAGCGGCCCCTCGCTCGACGGCACGCGCCCCGGTTACTACTACGTCAACCTGTACCGCCCCGAGGTCCGGCCGAAATACGAGATGGAAGTGCTCTCCGTGCACGAGGCGGCGCCCGGCCACCACCTGCAGATCGCGCTCGCCCAGGAACAGACCGACCTGCCGATGTTCCGTCGCGCGGGCGGCTACACGGCCTACATCGAGGGCTGGGGCCTCTACTCCGAGCGGCTCGGCTACGACCTCGGCCTCTACCAGGACCCGTATTCGCGTTTCGGGCAGCTCACCTACGACCAGTGGCGCGCCGTGCGCCTGGTCGTCGACACCGGCCTGCACACCATGGGCTGGACGCGGCAGCAGGCGATCGACTACTTCATGGCGAACGCGGCCAAGACCGAGGCCGACATCGTCAACGAGATCGACCGCTACATCTCCGATCCGGGCCAGGCGCTCGCCTACAAGATCGGGCAGTTGAAGTTCCTCGAGCTGCGCGCGCGCGCCGAGCAGGCGCTGGGCGACCGCTACGACATCCGCGACTTCCACGACACGGTCCTCGCGACCGGCGCCGTCCCGCTCGACATCCTCGAGCGCACGGTGGACGACTGGATCGCGGCCCGGAAGGCCGAGTGACCGCGGCGCGCCGCAGCACGGTTGCAGTCCGCATCGGCGCCGTTGCCGTCGGCGGCGGCGCACCGGTCGTCGTCCAGTCGATGACCAACACCGACACGGCGGACATCGGGGCAACGACGCGCCAGGTGCGCGAGCTGGCCGAAGCCGGCTCCGAGCTGGT
>CAWGLJ010000014.1:0-390904 GCA_963823415.1 uncultured Gammaproteobacteria bacterium
GGATTCGCCGCGGCGACCCCGGCGCTGCGCGGGACGGGCGCGGCCGCGGGGGTCAACGACGGTCGAAGCCGTCGGCGTGACGGGCTGGACAGGCGGGGAGCAGGCGGCCATCACGGCCGCCGCAAGCAGGAAAATCAATCGCATGGATGGCATTCAGCCACGTTTGCGCGCGACTGCCAACCGCGACGGCAGCCCGGATGCGCGACCGGTCGTGCAAGCCCGCTTTTTTACTTGCCTGCCGGGACGGCAGGAGTAAATTGAAGTCGTGGACATGCCGTAGGAGGAACCTGCCAATGCACGACGAGCTGACCACGCTGCCCGGGATCGGCCCCGGCGTTGCCGCCGACCTCAGGCACCTGGGAATCCACTCGATCAAAGACCTCGCCGAATCGAATCCAGAACAACTCTTCCAGCGACTCCAGAAGATCACCGGACACGAACAGGAGCCCTGCCTCCTGTACACGTTCCGCTGCGCGACTTACGCGGCGCGAACTTCCGAGCCGCAGCCCGAGCTGCTCAAGTGGTGGAACTGGAAGGATCGCCGCGTCGACGATTGAAAAAGGGGACGCACCCCTTTTCGGGTGCGCCCCCATATTTGCTGCCGGCTCAGGTTCCCGAAAAGGGGTGCGTCCCCTTTCCGCGATTCAATCGTTCGCGGCCGGCGACTCGGCGTTCGCGTAGACGGCCATCAGCTCGAGGTCGTCGTCGCGCACCAGCCCGACACCCGGGCAATAGGTCTTGAAGGATTCCTCGCCGGGCTCGAGCGGCGTCGTCTCGGTGACCTCGACGCAATTGCGGAACACGCCGGCCGGGACCTCGACCTCGAAGCCCATGGACGTGTGCTCCCCGCGGTCCTTCGCGTTCGGCGCGATCTCCTGGTAGTAGCGCGAGCCGAGCAGGAATGCGCGGTCCGGCATCAGGATGCCCGGCCGCGCGCCGTCGCGGCCGGCCAGCCAGGCGTCCGGCAGCGGGTTGCCGTCGCCGTCCTCGACGTCCTCGCCGAAGTAGTACACGTCGTGCATCGGGTTGCAGTCCGCGACGTAGTTGCGCGAGACCTCCTCGAGCTCGCCGTCCGCCGTCTCGTACTCCTCCATGATGCGTGCTCGCACCGTGACAGACTTGCCGCCGTGGTTGAAGGTGATGGTGCGCGTCGCGGGCAGCATCGTGATCCAGAGCTCCTCGAGCTCGTCGCACTCGCCATCGTCGACGCAGCGCTCGTTGCTGAGGTAGAGCTGGCGATTCGCCTTGAGCTTGAAGTACTCGTTGCCGCCGGTGGGCTTGAACTCGCAGTCGGAGATCGGGAACTGCCGGGTGAAGCCGTCGCCGGCGGCCGGGCGAACGGCGCCAGCGCGGCAAGCAGCAGGATTAAGGGTCGGTTCGAAGCTCATGGAACGCTCCTTTGCCGATTTCGGGGCCTCGTGGGTCATTGGACGCGCGGTGCGCGAGAATCCTTCGCGAACCGAAGGATTGCCGCCCGAGGCGCGTCTAACTCGCCAATGGCCGAGCTCGTTCACGTGGACCGGGCGCTGGCGCGTCGCATCCTGGGCGGCGACGAGGCCGGGCATTCCGCGACCTGTTCGACCGCTTTTTCCCGCGCCTGTACCGGTTTGCGCTGGCGCGCATGCCGCGGCGACCCGGAGGCGAGCGCGGGACATCGTGCAGCAGACGTTCTGCCAGGCGATCGAGCGGCTGGACACGTACCGCGGCGAGGCGGCGCTCTACACCTGGTTCTGCCAGATCTGCCGCAACGTCGATCGCGGACCACTATCGACGGCAGCGGCAGCGGTTCCGGCCGCGTCGTGCTGATCGAGGACCAGCCGAATGCGCGCGCGATCCTCGAGTCGCTCGCCGCGCCGGCTGCCGACGAGCCGGAGTCCGGCGCGCTGCGCGAGCAGGTGAGCCGCGTCGTGGCGGCGACGCTCGACGCGCTGCCGGGCCGCTACGGCGAGGCGCTCGAGTGGAAGTACATCGACGGGCTGTCGGTGCGGGAGATCGCGGTGCGTCTGAAGCTGGGAGAGAAGGCCGCGGAATCGCTCCTGACTCGCGCGCGCGAGTCGTTCCGCGACGCGATCGGCGGGATGATCTGAGGAGTGCCATGGAACCCGAGCCAGACATCGTCGCATCGCTGATCCGCAGCGCCGGGCGGCGCGTCGAGCCGCCGGAGGACGCCTACCGGCAGGTGCTAGCGGCGGCAACCGGCGCGTATCGCGCCAAGGTCACCCGCCGTCGCCAGCGACTCTGGGGGCTCTGGGCGAGCGCCGCCGCAGCAGCGGTTCTCGGCCTGGCCGTGGTGATCCAGTGGGCGCGGCCGACGACCGAGCGCGGCGAGCTGGCGCGCGTCGTGCGGGTCATCGGCAGCGCGGAACTGGCGCAGGACGGCGCACTGGCGGACGCTCGACGAGGACCGGGGACGCGGCTCGCTCGGCACCGGCGTCCGGGTTCGCACGCGGGCCGATGGACGCGCCGCGCTGGCGCTGTCCGGCGGAGGATCGCTCAGAATCGCGTCCGAGACCGAGGTGAAGCTGGTTGCGCCGGGCCGACTGTACGTGCAGCCGCGGCACGGTCTACGTGGACAGCGGCGCCATTCCCGGCGTGCGGCGGGTCGAGATCGACGACGCCGGCCGGCACGGCACGCGACGTCGGGACGCAGTTCGAGTTGCAGGTCGAGGGCACGGCCCTGCGGCTGCGGGTGCGCGAGGGCTTGGTGTCGATCGACCGTGGCGGTCAGTTGCTCACCGGCGTCGCCGGCGAGCAGATCGCGATCGACGTGCTCGGCTCCGTCGGGCGCGACGTGATCGCACCGGACGCCGAAGCCTGGCAGTGGACCGAGTCCCTGGCACCGACGCCGGACGTGGATGGCAGGCCCGCGGCGGAGCTGATTGCGTGGGTCGCCCGCGAGACGGGCCGCCGGTTGCGCTACGAGTCGCCGCTGGTCGAGCAGCGCGCGAGGCAGGTGATCCTGCACGGCAATATCCGCAACCTGGCCCCGACTCGAGGCCCTCGATGCGATGCTCGCCACGACCGACCTCGAATACGCGCTGGACGGGCATACAATGGAAATCCGCACGAGGCAGTCAGGCACGCCCTGAATCGTGAACAAGGCCGTCATCCTGCTGGTCCTGCTCGCGACGACCGCGCAGGCCGCGGTCCAGCGTGGACATGCCGATCGAAGCGCTGCTCGAGTCCCTGCGGGCCGACGGCATCGAGTTGTTCTACAGCAGTGACCTCATCAAGCCCTGGATGCGGGTCGGCCACGCGCCGCGCGCGGTCGAACCGCAGGCACTGCTGGCAGAGGTGCTGGCGCCCTACGGCATCACGGTCGTCCGCGGCCCGCGGGACACCTTGATGCTCGTCCGGGAGGAGACTCGGGCACCGCGGCACGCGGCGCCGGGCAACGAGCGAACGCCCGCGCCGGCGCCGATCGACACGGTCATCGTGAGCGCGAGCCACTACTACTTCGGCGACGAGCCGGCGTTCGCGCCGACGGTGCTGAGCGCCGCGCAACTGGAACCGATGCCGGACCTCGGCGACGACCCGGTGCGAGCACTTGCCACGGCTGCCCGGGCGTCGCCAGCCAGGACTTCTCGAGCCGGGTCAACGTGCGAGGCGGCACGGTCGAGGAGACCCTGTTCCGCTTCGACGACCTGCGCCTGTACAACCCCTATCACCTGAAGGACTTCTTCGGGGTCTTCAGCAGCATCGACCCGGCGATCGTGAGCGACATCCGTGTCTACACGGGCGGCTTCCCCGTCGTCTTCGGCGATCGCAGCAGCGGCGTGGTGGACATTGCGCCGCGCCTGCCGGCGGGAGACTTTCACGGCCAGGTCGTGCTGTCGGCGATGACGGCCGGCGCGATGCTGGATGGCGGGTTCGCCGACGGTGCCGGCGACTGGGCCGTCGCCGCCCGCCGCGGCAACCTGGACCTGTTCTTCGACGTCGTTGATTCGCCGCTCGGCGAGCCGGAGTACTACGACGGGTATGCGCACGTCGGACGGCGCGTCAACGACTGGCTCGCCGTCTCCGCCAACCTGCTGCAGTTCCACGACCGGGTCCTGGCTTTCGACAGCGATGCGGAGGAGGAGGCACGCGCCGAGTATGACGACCGCTATTACTGGCTCCGCATGGATCTCGGGGAGCCCGACGGCCTGGGCGGGCGCGTGCTCGCCGGGCAGACCCGGATCGAAAGCGAGCGCGTGGGCACGGCGGACCTGCCTGGAGTCGGCAGCGGCGAGTTGCGCGACGAGCGCAGCTTCACGATCAACTCGATCCAGGCGGACGGCTGGTGGCGCGTCGGCGCACGCTCGCTGCTGCAGGCCGGCGCCGAGTGGAGCGAACAGAGCGGGCGATACGACTACGAGGACGAGGCCGAGTTCGCGATCCTTTTCCTGACGCCCGGCGCCCCGACGGAGCCTGAACGTTTCCGTTCCGTACACCTGAGTCCTGAGGGTCACCAGGGGGCGCCTACGCCAACTGGCGGTTCGAGCCCTCGGCCGCGGTCGCGACGGATCTTGGAATCCGCTGGGATCGTTCGACGCTGACGGACCAGTCGTCGTCGCAGTGGAGCCCCCGTGCCGTGCTGATGTGGCGGCCGGACGAGCGAACCCGCGTCCGCGTGGGCTGGGGCCGCTATCACCAGACCCAGGGCATCAGCGAGCTGCAGGCTTCCGACGGGGAAAGCCAGTACCAGCCCACGCAGCGCGCGACCCACTATGTGGCGAGCGTGGAACGGGAGCTGTCGCCCGCCTGGATGCTGCGCGCCGAGCTGTATCGCAAGGACTATCAGCGGCCATTCGCCCGCCACGAGAACCTCCTCAACACGGTCGTGGTGCTGCCGGAGCTGAAGCCCGACCGCATCCTGATCGCGCCGGATGAGGCGAAGGCGGAGGGTGCCGAGCTGTCGCTGAACTACGCATCCGGCCCGCTGTCCGGCTGGTTATCGTTCACGCACGCGCGCGTGCGCGACCGGATCGACGGCGCCTGGAACAATCGCAGCTGGGATCTGCGCGAGAACCTGGGCGTGGGCCTCAGCTGGCGTGAAGCGGACTGGGAGGCTTCGCTCGCCACGGTCTGGCACCGCGGGTGGCCGACCACCGAGGTGGAGCTGGAGACCCTCGAGCCGTTCCCGCTGGTGGCGGTGGGCAAACCCAACGCGACGCAGCTCGAGGATTATTTTCGCGTCGACCTGCGCATCGCGCGGCGCTTCGACCTCGAGTCGGCGGGCGTGATCACGGTTTTCGCGGAGGCGAGCAACCTGTTGAAACGCAACAACGACTGCTGTGTGGAGTACCAGCTCGAGGAAGAGATCGACGACGTGCCGGTCGAGACTCCCTTCCTCGACGTCGAGGCGCGCGGTTCGCTGCCCCTGATTCCCTCAGTCGGGGTGATCTGGAACTTCTGATGTCGGCACGCCGGGAATGGGACGCTCACCTTCAGGGTGAGCGTCCACCCGGGTCTCTGCGGTGCCGTCAGCCCGCGGGCGCCTCGGCGGCCGCATCCGCAGCGGGCGCAGGAGCCGGCGCCGGCGGCGGCCGGTCCGAATTCCACGTGTCGCGGATCATCAGGAACTTGCCGTCTGCCTGGCGCTGCATGACGGCGAGGTAGTTTCCGCTGTCGACGACGCTGCCCGTCGTGTCCTTGACGACATAGGAACCGGAGTGCCAGCCGAGATCGCCTGAGGCGGCGGCCTTGTCGTCGTCGTTGAGCTCGATGCGCGACGCCGCCGCCTGCATCGCGGCGCTATCCTTCGTCCACGAGCGCGCGGATCGCGTCGTGACCGATCGCGCGCGGATTGCCCGGCGCCATGACTTCGGCGTCCGGCGCGTACATCGCGAGGATCGTCTCCGACGTCGCCGGTGTTGAACGCGGGTATGAACACCCGCACGTCTTCCTTCGCCTGTTTCTCGAACGCGGCGGAGTCCGTCGGCTTCGCGCCGCAGCCGGCGAGCAGAATCAATCCCGCCGCCGCTGCGGCGGCCGCTTTCCAATGGTTCATTGCGTGTCTCCCCTGGTTCTTGTCGGCCCCCGAGCGGGGTCGTGTAACATCCTACTCCTCCCATGCGCGACCTGACGCAAGGCCCGATTCCAGGGCATCTCGTAGCCATGGCCGTGCCGATCGCGGTCGGCATGCTGGCGCAGACGCTCTACTTCCTGATCGACCTGTACTTCGTCGCCCGGCTCGGCGATGCGTCTCTCGCCGGCGTCGGCGCGGCGGGGACCGCGGTGTTCCTGGTGATGGCGCTCACCCAGATGCTCGGCGTCGGGACGATGGCGCTCGTCTCGCAGGCGGTCGGGCGCAAGGATCCCGCCGACGCCGACCTCGTCTTCAACCAGGCGATGTCGCTCTCGCTCGTCGCGCACGATCGCGACGCTCATCGGCGGCTACCTGCTCTCCGGCTGCTACATGCGGATCGTGGGTGCCGATGAGCCGACCATCGAGGCTGGAATCACCTACCTCGCCTGGTTCATGCCGGGGCTCGCGCTGCAGTACGTGAACATCGTGATGATGTCGGGCCTGCGCGGCACGGGTGTCGTCCAGCCGACGATGGTGGTGCAGATCGCGACCGTGCTGCTGAACGCGCTGCTCGCGCCGATCCTGATCGCAGGCTGGCTGACCGGCCACCCGATGGGCGTAGCCGGCGCGGGACTCGCGAGCACCCTCTCGGTCGCCGCGGGAACGCTGATGCTGCAGCTCTATTTCCGCAGGCTCGAGAAGTACATCCACATCCGGCCCGCGACCTGGCGACCGCAACTGCCCGTCTGGGGCCGCATGATCAACATCGGCCTGCCCGCCGGCGGCGAGTTCGGGTTCATGTTCCTCTTCATGGCGGTGATCTACTGGGTGATCCGCGATTTCGGCGCCGCGGCGCAGGCAGGCTTCGGGCTCGGCATGCGGCTCATGCAGGCGATCTTCCTGCCGGCGATGGCGATCGCGTTCGCGACCGGGCCGATCGCGGGCCAGAACTTCGGCGCGCGGCAGTTCCCCCGCGTGCGGCAGACGTTCACGAGCGCCGCGAAGATCAGCGTCGTCCTCATGTTCGCCATGATGCTGTGCGCCCAGTGGCGCCTGGAATGGCTGGTACGCGGATTCACCGACGATCCCGCGGTGATCGAGGTCGCGACGCATTTCCTGCGGATCGCCTCGCTGAACTTCGTGGCATCCGGGCTGATCTTCACCTGCTCCGGAATCTTCCAGGGGCTCGGTCACACCTGGCCGGCGCTCGCCTCGACCGCTTCGCGCGTCGTCACCTTCATGCTGCCGGCCATCTGGCTCTCCACCCGGCCGGACTACTACATCGACCAGGTCTGGTATGTATCGCTGTGCAGCGTGTGGATCCAGGCGGCGATCAGCTTCGTGCTGCTGCAGCGGACCATGAAAGCGAGGTTAGAGTGAAAGAAGAGATGAAGGTGAGCGTCCCCTCCGAGCGCTGCGCATGACCGGGTCCCGCGACGGCAACGACATGACCGCCGAGATCCGCAAGATCGACGGACTGCTGCAGCGCCGGCAGCTGCGCGAGGCGCGCACGCTGTGCGACTCGCTGCTCATGCGTCACCCGGACAGCGTCGACGGCTGGCTGCTGGCCGCGCGCATCCACCAGCTGTCCGGCGACTACGGCGGCATGCTCGATGCGGCGCGGCGCGCGCTCGCCGTCGAGCCCTCGAACAACCTCGCGCGCTTCACGGAGATCGAGGCGCGCATGCACGCCGGGCGACGTCGCGGGGGCGCGGGCGAGGCTGACGGACATCGAGAGCGCCGCGGGGGCCGACAGCGGCACCTGGCGCCGCCTGGCGGAGTTCCACACCCACCTCAACCAGCACGAGCAGGCCGCGACCTGCGCGATCCGCGTCGCGACCCTCAAGCCTTACGACGCCCAGGCCGCCTACAGCCAAGGCGAGCGCGCTGATCGCCGTCGGCCGCATGGTGGAGGCGGAGGAGATCCTCGACGAGCTCATCGCGCGCGCCCCGGATGATGCGGATGCCTGGTACAACCGCGCGACGCTGCGCCGCCAGGTGCCGGGATACAACCACGTCGCGCCGCTGCGCGCTGCGCTCGCCGCGCGCTCGCCGGGTTCGGCGCCGGTCGCGCTCCACTACGCGCTGGCGAAGGAACTGGAGGACCTCGGCCAGTACGCGGAGTCCTTCGCCGCGCTCGCGCAGGGCGCCGGCGCGCGCCGCAAGGTACTTTCATACCAGGTCGAGGCCGACGAACAGGCGATCGCCTCGATCATCCGGACCTTCGACCGCGCCTGGTACGAGTCGGCCGCGCCGGGACTGGAGATCGAGGGACCGATCTTCGTCGTCGGCCTGCCGCGGAGCGGCACGACGCTGGTGGAGCGGATCCTGGTCCGCCACGAGCAGGTCGCGAGCGTCGGCGAGGTCAACGACCTCGCGCTCGCGGTCACGCGTACCGCGGGCCCGACCGGCCGACAAGGAAGAGCTGATCAAGGCGGCGGCCCGGGTGGCGCCCGCCGTGCTCGGCGAGTCCTACTGGTCCGCGATCCAGGGCTACGGCCACTCGCAGCGCGTTCGTCGTCGACAAGACGCCGCTCAACTACCTCTACCTCGGGCTGATCGCCAAGGCGCTGCCGCGCGCGCGCATCGTGCACCTGCGGCGCCACCCGATGGCGTCCTGCTATGCGATGTACAAGACGCTGTTCCGGATGGGCTATCCGTTCTCGTACGACCTCGACGGACCTCGGCCGCTACTACCTCGCCTACGCGCGACTCATGAACTACTGGCGCGCGCTGCTGCCGGGACGCTTTCTCGACCTCGATTACGAGGCGCTGGTCGAGGACCAGGAAGGCACGACGCGCCGGTTGCTCGAACATTGCGGCCTCGAATGGCGCGAGGCCTGCATGCGTTTCCACGAGAACCCGGCGCCGACGGCGACGGCAAGCGCGGCGCAGGTGCGCCGGCCCATCTATCGCGAGTCGCTCGACCTCTGGCGCAATTATCGCCAGGAGCTCGCGCCGCTCGCGCGCTTGCTGGCGCACAACGGGATCGCGATCGAGTGACGGATCGGAGGGGACAGTCCTTGCGCCAGGCGCGCAAGGTGACAGCCCTAGAACCCGTAGACGAGGTTCGCCGTCAGCACCTGGTCCGTTTCCTCGGTGCCCGGGAGCACGTCGGTGTTGTGGCGCACCGCGTAGTCGAGGCCGAGCGCGAAGGTATCGTTGATCTTGACCTGGATGCCGAGCGCGTTCTGCATGTAGGTGTTGTCCGAGCCGCTCTCCACGAGGAAGCGGTCGTAGATCAGCGTCGTGTCCGTGAGCTTGTGCTCGTAGTTGACCGCGCCGCGCAGGATCGGCTCGTCGTTCTTCTCGCCGTCCGGCCGCCGCTCGGTCTGGCGGAAGCCGGCGCCGATCTGGCCCTCCAGCTTGGTCGCGTCGGTCATGATGAAGTGGTAGCCGTAGCCGCCGGATGCCGTCGCCTGGTACCTGAAGTCGGTGAACGAGTCGTCCTCGTAACGCAGCGCGCCGAACAGGTAGCTGCGCGTGTCGAGCGAGTAGCGGCTCTCGCCGCGCAGTTCCCAGCGGTCGGCCGACGTGATGTTGTCGTTGGTCGTGCGCAGCAGCGAGGCGCCGGCCTTGTGGGTCCAGCGATCGACCGTGTTCTCGACGTCGATGTTGAGGTTGATCGTGTCGGTTTCGCTGTTGCCGCGCGCGAGCACGCCGCCAAAGGTGCCCTTTCCGGTCCAGTCGGCGGACGCCGTTCCTGCCGCCAGCACGCCGCACACCAGACCCGCTGCAATCCCTGCGCTTCGCATCGCCGTCTCCCGGACTCGAAAAAAGGGCGCGTAGTCTAGCCTTTCAGCACGATTTCCACACGCTTGTTGCGCTTGCCCTCGTTGCGGATGCGCACGACCTGGATGCCGCCGATCTCGGCGATGTTCGCGACGTGCGTGCCGCCGCAGGGTTGCAGGTCGATGTCGGGGATTCGCAGCAGGCGCACGCGCCCGGCGCCGCGCGGCGGCTGCACGCTCATGGTCTTGACGAGCTCGGGCCGCGCATCGAGCTCTTCGTCGGTGATCCAGACCGTCTCGGTCGCGACGCCGCGCGCGATCAGCGCGTTCGTGCCGGCGGCGATGCGGTCGGCGTCGAGCAGCGTGATGTCGATGTCGAAGTCGAGGCGCGCCTTGTCGGGCGCGATGTTGCCGCCGGTCACCGGCGCGATGACGACGCAGGACATCACGTGCAGCGCCGTGTGCAGGCGCATCAGCGCGTAGCGGCGGTCCCAGTCGATCTCGAGGCCGACCGTCTCGCCGGGCTCGGGCGCGGCCGCGCCGGCGGCGAGCACGTGGGCGACCGTGCCGGGCTCGGCGCCCTTGCGCGTGTCGACGACGGCGATGCGTTCGCCGTTGTCGCGGATGAGGGCGCCGGTATCGCCCGGCTGGCCGCCGCCCAGCGGATAGAAGATCGTGCGGTCGAGCTCGACCTTGCCGTCGTGCACCGCCACGACCCGCGCCGTCGCGGTCTTGAGGTACGCATCGTCCCTGAACAGCAGCTCAGTCATTGCCGGCGATCATGCAACGAAGAAAAGGGGACAGTCACCTTTCAAAGGTGACTGTCCCCTTTAAGGTGACGTCCCCTTGGATCACGGATCGGGGACGAAGCCGTCCGGGAAGGGGTTGGGCTGGCGCCAGGCCAGGCGGTCCTGCGGCCGCGGGATGATGCCGCGCGCAACGAGGTTCTTGCGCGAGTCGTAGTAGATGCGGATGACCTTGTCGGGCTCGTCGCTCGCGCGCTCGAAGCGTGGTGTAAGTGGCGCCCGAGTCGAGCCGGCGGCCATGCCCCGTGCCGAGGCGCTTCTCGGCGCGCGCGCTGTCCGAAGACGCGCCAGCCGCCGGCGCCGCGGCTTCGGCGCTCGCGCGGCTTTCCTCCTTCCATGGGCATGACCGGCGCCCGTTCGCGGAACAGGGCGACGCCGACCACGCCGACGTTGTCCGGACGCCCGGTACGCGCCGCATACGAGTCGGGCAGGGCGGTGAAGTAGAACGCCGCGACCTCGTCCATGCTCTTGCGCCAGCCGTCGATCGCGACGGTACCCCGGGGATCGAGCACGTAGCCGCTGCCGAGCAGCGATGCCGTGCGCCCGGTGATGACGTTGACGCCGTCCACGGAGGTGACGGCCAGCACCCGGGTGCCGGCCCGGTTCTTCAGCCGGATCTCGTATTCCCGGCCGGGCTCACCGGCGATGTGGCGCTCGCCCCCATGCCAGTACACGGGCAGCACCTCGCCCGATCTCCGGTCGAGGATCTCGACGTCCACGGCGAGGCCGGCAGCGGCCGGGAAGGGCAGGCACAGGGCCAGCAGGGCCGCACACCGAAAGGCTTTGAGGGACATGGCCAACTCCTGAAAAGTGGTCTTGGCCACTGCTAACGCCGGCTGGCTTCCGGGCGGGTTTGTATATACAATCGTGAATACGAGTATCAGGCGTTGTGCAGTGCAGGAGGCACGGTCATGGCAAAGGGATTTTTCTCGCGTTTCAGCCGCCCCGGTCAGGTCGAAACCCTGGCGCCGGGCGTCGTGCCGCGTGCCGAAGCTGCGGCCGCCGCCGCCTCGGATGTGGCGCGGGTCGTCAGGAGGATCGCCCGCAAGGGGCTTCCCCAATCAAGCCGCAAGTCGGCGATTTCTCTCCGCCTGGATGAGGAAGTCCTGAGCTGGTTCCGCACCCAGGGCCCGGGCTACCAGACCCGAATCAACGGTGTCCTGAGGGCGTATATGGAGGCTGCCCGCTGATCCCAGGTTGACCGGGATCTTATCCGCTGGACCGGATATCCATACCTATCGGATTTTCCCGTCCCTGGATCCCGATCCCGCGCCAGGGCGACCTCGTTACCCACCCCTAAGTACAGATGTAATCCAGGGGGCCGCGCGTAGTATCCCCGACGCGATGGCGGGCTTCGCGGCCCGCCGGCACAACAAGTACAAGGGAGGGGGAAATGCACAGGGTAATCCGGGGAGCGTGCGCTGCCGCGCTTTGCGCGCTGGCGATCGGTGCTTCCAGCGGCGCATTCGCGCAGGCGACCACGACGACAACGACGAATGTCAGCAACTTCGAGGTGCTCTCGGTCGACGGGAACTACCTGGTGGTCCGCGACCAGGCCGGCACCCGTGAACTCAACGTGCCAGCGGACTTTCGTTTCAACGTGGATGGCCGGTCCCTGGCCGTCGGCGACCTGAAGCCGGGCATGAAGGGCACGGCCACGATCACGAAGACGACGACGGTTCGCCCGGTCGTCGTCACGGAGATCAAGAAGGGCAAGGTGCTGAGCCAGACCGGGCGCTCGATCATCATCGAAGAGAGCACCGGCAAGATCCACCGTTTCACCCAGTCCGAAGTCGATGAGCGCGGCATCCAGCTCTACATGGGCGACAAGCCGGTACGCGTGTTCAACCTCGATGTCGGCGACCAGATCAGCGCCAGGATCGTCACCGCGGGCCCGCCGGAAGTGATGACCCAGCAACAGGTTGATGCCTACCTTGAACAACCCCCGGCTCCCGTGGCGGCGGCGCCTGCGCCGGCGGAAGTCCCTGCCGCTGCTGCGCCGGAACCGACGGCTGAGGCCGTGCCCGAGCCCGTTGCCGATGCCGCCCCGGAACCCGTCGCGGAGATTGCACCGGCACCAGAGCCTGCGCCCGAGCCCGTCGAGGAAAAGAGCAATATCTGGCTCTGGATCCTGCTGCTGCTCATCCTGGCCATCGTCGCCTGGCTGATCGCGCGCAACAGCAACAAGAAGAAGAACTAGACGGCGCCGGTTCTCCGGCAAATTGCCGCCGCGGATCCCTGGGTACCCCAGGCCAGGGATCCCGGCGTCTGTTTGGCCGGAGCCGCGCCTTCGCCGGCCTGCGTGTTAGATTCCTGATCAAATGCGACGTGCGGAGCCAACCTCCGCGGATGGGCGAAGACAACAAAGGAGAGGGTGATGCGGAAGGTCAATCACGGCGGGGGACGCGCGATGCTCGTCGCGCTGGCACTGATCATCACGGGCAGTGCATTCGCGCAGGCGACCACGACGACAACGACGAATGTCAGCAACTTCGAGGTGCTCTCGGTCGACGGGAACTACCTGGTGGTCCGCGACCAGGCCGGCACCCGTGAACTCAACGTGCCAGCGGACTTTCGTTTCAACGTGGATGGCCGGTCCCTGGCCGTCGGCGACCTGAAGCCGGGCATGAAGGGCACGGCCACGATCACGAAGACCACGACCGTACGCCCGGTCGTCGTCACGGAGATCAAGCAGGGCAAGGTGCTGAGCCAGACCGGGCGCTCGATCATCATCGAAGAGAGCACCGGCAAGATCCACCGTTTCACCCAGTCCGAAGTCGATGAGCGCGGCATCCAGCTCGTACATGGGCGACAAGCCGGTGCGCGTGTTCAACCTCGAGGTCGGCGACCAGATCAGTGCCAGGATCGTCACCGCGGGCCCGCCGGAAGTGATGACCCAGCAACAGGTTGATGCCTACCTCGAACAACCCCCAGCCCCCGTGGCGGCGCCGGTCGAAGCGACGGTCGCTGCCGATCCGCAGGCGTCGCCGGCCGCAGTCGAAGCGGCCCCGGAAGCCGCGCCGGAAGCCGCACCGGCTGCGGAGACCGTGCAGCCGGCAGCCGCGGCGACGCCGGAACACGTTTCGCCTTTTGAAGACCTGCCGAAGCCCTACTTCAAGCACCCGTTCTTCTGGCTGCTGGTGCTGATCATCGTCGTGGCCTTCTTCTGGGTGATCGCGCGCAGAAGGGTCAAGAAGCCGCTGCAATAGCGATTTACTCGTCCGCGCCGCCCGGGTCCCGCAGGTCGGGCAACCCGGGCGGCGTGGCCGGATCCGGGTCTCCCTGCAACTGCGCGAGTTCCGCCTGCAGCAGCGGCAGCAGTTCGCGCTCCCGCGCCGTCCCGATGAGATTGTCGAGCTCGTACGGATCGGCCTGCAGGTCGTAGAGTTCGTCCATGCCGGCGAGCTCCTGGAAGCGAATGTACTTGTAGCGCTCGGTCCGCACGGCCTGGTAGCCCATGTTCCGGATGCGCGGAAAGACCGTGTCGCTGTAGTACTCGATCAGGATCGACGTGCGCCACGGCGGCTGCTCGCCGCGCATCAGGGGCACGAGTGACCTGCCCTGCCGGGGCGTCGGGTCAGTGACGCCGGCCAGTTCCAGCAGGGTCGGCGCAAGGTCGATCGTCTGGACCAGCTGGGCGGGCGTCGCGCCTGCCTTCGCCGAACCCGGATAGCGCACGATCAGGGGAATGCGCGCAGTCTCCTCGTACGCCAGCCGCCGCTCCTCGTTGAGGTCGTGTTCGCCGTAGAAATAGCCGTGGTCGCTCATGACCACGATGACGGTCCGGTCGAGCGTGCCGGCCTCTTCGAGCATCGCGACGATCCGCCCGACGCTCTCGTCGACGGCGAGCAGCATCTCCAGCCGTGCGCGGACGTCGCGGTCCGGGGTCGCGGTCCCGGGGCCGAGCGGCGGCACGCCGTCGATCGGTCGCAGCAGCGCCGGCTTGCGGACCGGCATCGGTCCCGCGTTCGGCCGGCGCGGCACCGGGGCGTCCGCGTAGCGGCCCGCGTGCCGGGGCGCAGGGATGAAGCCCTCGGACTGGCCGGGCACGGCGCTCGAGCTGCCGTCATCGTGCTGGACGATGTTCGGATGCAGCGCCTTGTGGGCCAGGAAGACCAGGAACGGCCGCCCGGGATCCGCGCGCAGGAAATCGACCACATGGTTCGTCAGCAGGTCGGTCACGTACCCGGATTCCCGGGCGCGCGTCCCGTTCACGTTGAACTGCGGGTCGAGCGCCTCGCCCTGGCCGCGCATCGCGACCCAATGCGTGAACCCCGGCCGCGGGCTGTCGTCGTTGCCCATGTGCCATTTGCCGAAGAATCCCGTGCGGTAGCCGGCCTGCTGCAGCGGGATCGCGAAGGTGTCGAGGCGGTGACTCGCCGCGTCGCGCGCGGTGTTGTCGACGATGCCGTGGGTGTGGGCGTACTGGCCGGTCAGGATGCTGGCGCGGCTCGGCGAGCACAGCGGGGTCGTGGCGAAGGCATTCAGGAACCGAACGCCCTCGCGCGCCATCCGGTCGATGGCCGGTGTCTCGACGAAAGGATGGCCGGCGATCCCGAGGTCGTCCCAGCGCAGGTCGTCGACCAGGATGACGACGAAGTTGGGTGTGTCGGGGGCAGGCCGTCCTTGCGGGGCGCCGCAGGATGCGGTGCCGAGCGCCAGTCCGATCAGTCCAACGAGTTGCAGGGCACGAATCACGCGGGACCTCTCGCCGGCTCTGGCGGTGTTACGGATTCCGATCAGGTAGGATGAGTATAGACATCCGCAGAGGGATAGCCCCGGTCATGCAGAAATCAGCCAGCCAGACGACCCCGCGGCGCGGGCCGCTCCAGCAACGCACGGAGTTCGCGAGCAGTTCGCGCGCGTTTCCGCGCATCAAGGACACCGCCGTGCCGCGCACTGGCTGGGTGCGCGAGATCCGCACGGCGCTCGGGCTGTCGCAGTCGCAGCTCGCGAAGCGCGCCGGCGTCTCGCGCGCGACCGTGCAGCAGATGGAGCGTGCCGAGGCACAACGTCGAATTACCCTCGCGAGCCTCGACAAGCTCGCGGCCGCGATGGATTGCCAGGTTGCCATCGCGATCCTGCCGAGGGGCGGCACACTCGACGACGTGCGCCGTCGCCAGGCGACGGTCAAGGCCGAGGCGATCCTTCACGAACGGACGAAGGACAACAAGCACCCGCCGCGGCCCGCCGACCTCGAGCGTCGCAAGCAGCAGCTCGTGACCCGGCTCCTGCGCGGCAGCCGCCGCAGGCTCTGGAAGTAAAAAAAGCGGCCGGGGTATCAAAAGGGGACAGACACCTTTCGAAAGAAGGTGTCTGTCCCCTTCAAACAAAAAGCGGCCGGGTTGCCCCGGCCGCCTTGATCGACTCGAAGAGCAGTCGGTCTTAGGACTGCGGCTGCTGCGAGGGCTGCGAGATCTGCGAGATCGCATCCTTCAGCTTGGCGGCGCCTTCCGCGGTCTTGCCTTCGGCGCAGAGCTTCTCGCCCTCATCGCGCGTCGGCCTTGGCCTGGCTCAGCTGCTCCGCGGTCGCGGCGGCAGCGTGCTGGTCGTACTGGGCCTGCAGCGCAGCGCAATCCGTGGAGGCCTGGACGGTCTTCCTGCGCGAACGCGGCAGAACCGAAAGCGAGCGCGGCGCTCGTGATGACGACATGGGTGATCTTCATTGTGTGGTTTCCTTCACTGGTCTTTGTTGCCGAATCCGGCAGTGCCCATGGAACACCAATTCGCCGCGATTACCCAATCGTGCCGTCTGCCATCAGAGACAGGAGTTCGTCTGACGTGAGTCCGAGTTCGTCTGACAAGACGGCTTCGCGTGTGCGCGCCGAGCAGCGGCGGCGGTTCGGCCGAAACGCTCGTCATTCGCGCGAAAAGCGCCGGGTGGCGCACCTGCGGGAGCTTCGCGCCTTTCGCGTGCGCCAGGTCGAAGCGCAGCTTGCGGTGCTTGACCTGAGGCTCTTCAAAGACTTCCGCGATATTGTTGATCGGGCCCGCAAGGAACGCTCGCGCGGCCGCGAGCAGTCCGCACCCAGGCGGTCGTGGTCTTCTGCCGGCACAGCTTTTCGATCTCGGGAATGAGCGCCTCGCGGTTGGCGACGCGGCCGGCGTTCGCCCGGAAGCGCTTGTCCTTCGCGAGCGCCTTCCTGCCCGCGGCCGTGCAGAAGGCCTCGAACTGCCGGTCGTTGCCGACGGCCAGCATCAGCCAGGAGTCCTTGGTCGCGAACGCCTGGTAGGGGACGATGTTCGGGTGCGCCGTGCCGCGGCGGCGCGGCGGCTCGCCGGTGACCAGGTAATTGAGCGACTGGTTCGCCAGCGCCGCCACCTGCGAATCGAGCAGCGCGAGGTCGATGTACTCGCCGCGACCCGACTGCTCGCGCTCGAGGAGCGCCGCGGTGATCGCGTTCGCCGCGTAGAGCCCGGTGATGAGGTCCGAGACCGCGACGCCGACCTTGACCGGTCCGGCGCCCGGCTCGCCGTCCGGCACGCCGGTGATGCTCATGAGGCCGGAGATCGCCTGGATCATCGCGTCGTAGCCGGGCTCGGCGGCCGCGGGCCCGTCCTGGCCGTAGGCCGAGATCGAGCAATAGACGAGCCGCGGGTTCACGCGCTTCAGCGACTCGTAGCCGAGCCGGTACTTCGCGAGCGTGCCGACCTTGAAGTTCTCGATCAGCACGTCGGCGCGCAGCGCCAGCGAGCGGAGGATCTGCTGTCCGGCCGGCTTCGTGAAGTCGATCGCGAGCGAACGCTTGCCGCGATTCGTGCTCGCGAAGTAGGCGGAGTCCGCGGTCGGCCTTGCCCTTGCCGTCCGGGATCCAGGGCGGGCCCCAGTGGCGCGTGTCGTCGCCGCTGCCGGGCTTCTCGATCTTCCAGACGGTGGCGCCGAAATCGGCGAGGCACTGCGTCGCCCAGGGACCGGCGAGGATGCGGCTGAGATCGAGGACCTTGATGCCGTGCGAGCGGGCCCATGCCCGCGCATCATACCGAGTCGAGGTAGCGCTCCGCTTCGGCGAGCGAGATCACTTCCGCGTACTTCGCCTGCAGGTCGAACAGGCTCGCCTCGTGCGGCGCCGGGTGCCGGTCGCCGACCGCCTCGCGCACGACCAGCGGCACGAAGCCGTGCTGGCAGGCGTCCACCGCGCTCGCCCGCACGCAGCCGGAGGTCGAGAGGCCCGCGATCAGCAGCGTGTCGATGCCGTGCGCGCGCAGCGCCTCGGCGAGCCGCGTGCCGAAGAAGGCGCTCGCGTACTGCTTGGTGAACACCGGCTCGCCGGCCGCGGGCTCGAGTCCCTCGGCAAACGCCGCGAGCTCCGGGATGCCGGCCGCGCTCGAAGCTGGCGAGGGCCGGCAGCTTGCGGAAGAACACGCCGCCGTCCGCGCCGCCCGGCTGGTAGGCGACGTTCGTGTGCATGACCGGGATGCCGGCCGCGCGCGCAGCGGCCGAGCAGCCGCGCGGCGGCGGCGCGCGCGTCCTCGACGCCCGCATAGAGCGGGGAGCCGGGCTCGAGGTAGGCGCGCACGAAGTCCACGACCAGCAGTGCCGGCCGGCGCCCGGGCGAGAGCGTCGTGCTTGCGGGCGCGCGATCGGTGCCGGTGCTCATGGCGATGCGCTCAGCGGTTCAGCGCACCGCGCGCGGCGTGGATGTGCGAGAGCATCACGGACGCGGCCCAGTCGGCGTCGCGCGCCTCCAGCGCGCGCACGATCTCGAGGTGGTGCAGGGCGCTGCGCTCGAGGTCCTCGGGCGTGTACTTCTGGAAGGTGCGCATCATGAGCGGCGCCTCGATCAGCGCGGCGAGCGCGCGGGACAGGCGGCTGCTGGCGGCCGCTTCCTGCAGGCGGCGGTGGAACTGGCTGTTGAGCTCGGCGATGCGCTCGAGGTGGCCGGCCTTGCGCTCGACCGATTCGCGGTGCTGCGTCTCGGCGAGCCGCCGCAGCTCCGCGATCTGCTCCGCGGACGCGCGCAGCGTCGCGCGCCGCGCGCTGTACGACTCGAGCATCGCGCGCAGGTCGAACACCTCGTCGGAATCGGCCTCGGACCAGACGGTCACGATCGCGCCGAGGTTCGGCGTGAACTCGACGAGGCCTTCCGAGTCGAGGCGCCGCAGCGCCTCGCGCACGGGCGTGCGGCTGACGCCGACCGTCGTCGCGATCTCCTGTTCGGTCAGGCGCGCGCCGGCGAGGTAGCGGCCGGCGATGATGCCGGTCCGCACGGCGTCGTAGGCCTTGTCGACTGCCCGCACTGCGCCTCTCCCCTGGATCCCGATTGTATGCGTCAGCCGCGCGCCGACCGCGCCGGCGCCGCCGCGCGCTTCCTGCGCGATGCGGGCCTGGAACTGCGGCGCGGCCGGCGGCTCGAGCCCGGTCTCCGCCTTGCAGCGGGACTTGAGTTCGGCGATGTCGCGGAAGCCGCGGTCGAAGAGCGGGGCCGCGCCGCGCTCGGCGGCCATGCGCGCGCGCAGCGCCGCCGTCGCCTTCGCGTCCGGCTTGCCGTTCTTCAGCACGACGCCGTAGCGCAGCGCACCCTGCTCGCTGACCAGGCCCGCCGCGACGTCGAAGGCCACCTTCGCGGGCTCGCGCTCGAGCGGGTCGCCGCAGCCGCCGCCGCCCCAGGTCTCGTAGACGAGCAGGTCGCCCGGCTCGACCTTCACGCGATCGGTCTTCGAGGGCAGGAGCTGCTCGCTGCCGTCCGCGCGCTGCAGAATCTTCCGGCTGCGCGCGCCCGGCAGGCCGCCGTTCACGCCCCAGGGATAGGTCAGCCAGCGGTCGTCGTGGATCGAGACTTCGCCCGGCTCGAGGAAGCTGTAGCCGATGCGGATGCCGTTGCCGCCGCGGAATTTCCCCGGGCCGCCCGAGTCGGTGATCGTCTCGTAGGTGTCGATGCGCAGCGGAAAGTAGCTCTCGAGGAACTCGTTCGGCACGTTGGTGAACGAGGGCCACAGCGAGTGGCCGTCGGGCCCGTCGCCGAACGGCTTGCCGGGAATGCCGCCGAAGCCGATCTGGTAGAGCTGGTACCACTCGCCGTCCTTGTCGTAGCCCGAATACATGAAGTGCGGGCTGTCGGAGAACCCGGCCGCGCACATGAACGCGGGATTGCCCTGGCCGAGCAGGCCGCCCAGCACGTCGAAGATGCGCCCGAGCGCGTGCGTGCGGCAGGAGAGCGCGGCGGGCTTCAGCGGCTTCAGCAGCGTGCCTTCGGGGATGCGCACTTCCATCAGGTCGTAGAAGCCGTCGTTGAACAGGATCTGCGGGTCGAACACCATGATCATGTACACGCCCGCGAACATCTTGAACATTTCTTCGTTCAGCAGGAAATTGATCGAGGAGATGGACTGCGGGTCGGTGCCCGCGAAGTCGAAGATGCACTTGTCGCCCTCGCGCCACATGGTGCAGGCGATCTTGTACGGCCCCATGTTCATGCCGTCGTCGCAGACGTAGTCCTCGAAGACCTGCTTCTTCTCCGGCACGGTGCGGCGGATCAGCTCGCGCATCGCGCGCTTGTTGCGCTCGAGCATGGCGTCCATCGCGGAGTAGAACGTGTCGTCGCCGAAGCGGCGGCTGATCTCGATGCAGCGCAGCGAAGCGGTGCGCAGCGCCGCGACGATCGCGTGGAAGTCCGAGTAGTTCCAGGTCGGCAGCCGGCAGTTGTGCAGGATCACCTTCAGCACGTCGTCCTGCAGCGTGCCGCCGCGGATGATCTTGACCGGCGGCACGGCGACGCCTTCCTCGAAGAACGTCCGCGCGTCGGTCGGCAGCGATCCCGGCACCTTGCCGCCGACGTCGGTCATGTGGCCGAACATCGCCGCCCAGGCGATCACGCGCCCGTCCTTGAACACCGGCATCAGCAGCAGCCAGTCGTTGATGTGGCTGATCGCGCCGTTGCAGGAATAGGGGTCGTTGGTCAGGAACACGTCGCCTTCCTCGACCGTGCCGTCGTAGCCCTGCAGGAAGCCGTGGATGAACGAGCCGAACTGCCCGACCACCATCTTGCCCTCGAGGTTCGCGATCAGCGGGAACTCGTCGTGCTGCTCGCGGATGCCCGGCGACATCGCGGTGCGGAACAGCACCGTGTCCATCTCGAAGCGCGCGTTGCGCAGCGCGCTCTCGATGATGTCGATGGTGACGCTGTCCACCTTCAGCTTGCGGAAGGGCTTGCGGTTCTTCTGGACGATCTTTGCGGGCATGGCGGTTTCCTAGCGAAGGCCCTTGTGGCCGTCCGGGTAGATCAGGATGTTGCCGAGGCGGTCGACGAGCCCCGTGTGCTTCGGCAGCACCACGGTCGTCGAGTCCATTTCGATCACGATCGCGGGTCCCTTGATGCGGTTGCCCGCCTTGAGCTTCGCGCGGTCGTAGACCGTCGCGTTCACCTTCTTCCGGTCGACGGTCACCGGCTGCCGGCCGATCGCGGCCGCCTTCGGGTCGCGGCTGCCGCGTGCGATCGCGGGCCGCTTGACGGTGATGCCGCGCGCCTGGACGACGGCGCGCAGCGCGACGAACTCGTGCTCCAGCGGCAGCGCGAAGGTGAACAGTCGCTTGTGCTCGGCGTCGAACGGCTCCGAGATCGCCTTCAGGCCGCGCTTCCTGAGGTCCTTCGGGTCGAGGTCGATCGTGAGCCGCAGGCCCTGGCCGTGGTAGCGCACGTCCACCTGGAAGCTGCGGCGAATCTCTTTCGCCGGCACCTTCTCGCGCTCGAGCGCCGCTGCTGGCGGCCTTCGCGAGCTGCTCGAGGATGCCGCCGATCTCTTTCGCATCCGTCTCGCCGAACTTGCGGATGAAGGTGCGCGCCGACTCGTCGCGCAGCGCCGTGGTCGCGTCGCCGAGCGCGCACAGCACGCCCGGTCCCGGCGGGATGATCGACGGCCAGGAACCGAGCAGGCGCGAGAGCGCGTTCGCGTGCAGCGGCCCCGCGCCGCCGAAGGCGATCAGCGCGTAGTCGCGCGGGTCGTGGCCCTGCTCGACGGAGACGAGCCGGAGCGCGCCCACCATGTTCTCGTTGACGATGTCGTAGATGCCCTGGGCGGCGTCCTCGACGGACTTGCCGAGCGCGGCCGCGATCTTGCCGACGGCCTTCGCGGCGAGCGCGCGGTCGAGCTCGAGGTCGCCGCCGAGGCGCTGCATCGGCGGCAGGTAGCCGAGCACGACGTTCGCGTCCGTCACCGTCGGTTCCGCGCCGCCGCGCCCGTAGGCCGCCGGGCCCGGGTCCGCGCCCGCGGACTGCGGACCGACGCGCAGCGCCTTGGTGAGTTCCGGCACGTGCGCGATCGAGCCGCCGCCGGCGCCGACCGAACGGATGTCGACCGAGGAGGCGCGCACGGTCACGTCGCCGACCGTCGTCTCGCGCCGCAGCCGCGGCACGCCGTTGCCGATCAGCGCGACGTCGGTCGAGGTGCCGCCGACGTCCACGGTGAGCAGGTTCGGGAAGCCCGCCTGCAGGGCCACCCAGAGCGCGCCGGTGACGCCGCCCGCGGGACCCGACATCAGCAGGTTCACCGGGTATTCCTCGGCGGAAGACGCCGACGCGAGGCCGCCGTCGGAGCGCAGGATGTGCAGCTTCACCGCGCCCGCGCGGGAGGCGAGCTTCTGCGTGAGGTTGCGCACGTAGCGCTGCACGACCGGGCGCACGTAGGAGTTCGCGACGGTCGTCACCGTGCGCTCGTACTCCTGCATCTCCGGCACGACCTCGGACGAGAGCGAGACCGGCACGCCCGGCAGCACCGTCGCCCGCGATCTCGCGGATGCGCCGCTCGTGCGCGTCGTTGGCGAAGGCGTTGATCAGCGAGACGGTGAGCGCCTCGATCTTCGCGCTCCTTCAGCTTCGCGAGCGCAGTCGCGAAGCTTCGCCTCGTCGAGCGGCCGGACCACGGCGCCGCGCGCGTCCACGCGCTCGTCGGCCTCGATGGTGAGCGCGAGCGGCGCCATCGGCAGCGACTTGTTGTAGATCACCCAGCCGCCGAGGCCGCCCGGCACGTAGGAGCGCGCGATCTGCAGCACCTGCCGGTAGCCCTTGGTCGTGACGAGGCCGACCTTCGCGCCGGAGCTGGTCAGCACGGTGTTGGTCGCGACGGTCGTGCCGTGCATCACGTGGTCGATCGCGCGCGGCTCGATGCCGGCGAGTTTGCAGATGCGGTCGAGGCCCTTGAGCACGCCGACCGACTGGTCCTTCGGCGTGCTCGGCACCTTGGCGCTCCAGGTGCGGCCGCTCTTCTCGTCGACCAGCAGGAGGTCCGTGAAGGTGCCTCCGACGTCGATGCCGAGTCTGTAGCTCACGTCATCTCCTTCGCGGCCGGGAACGTGCCGGCCTTGGTCAAGAGTCCTGGAACCCTGCGGCCGAAGCGCTCCTCGAGCCAGCGCGCCGTCGCGATCGTGCGCTCGAGGTCGACGCCGGTCTCGACGCCCATGCGGGTCAGCATGTACAGGAGATCCTCGGTCGGTATGTTACCCGTCGCCGCGGGCGCGAACGGGCAGCCGCCGATGCCGCCGATGCTGGCGTCGAGCACCTCGACGCCGGCCTCGATCGCCGCAAAGGCGTTCGCGATGCCGGTGTTGCGCGTGTTGTGGAAATGGCAGCGCAGCCGCATGCCGGGCAGCGCTTCGCGGAGCCGCCCGACCAGGTCCGTCACCTGGCTCGGCACGCCCGCGCCGATCGAGTCCGCGATCGCGATCTCGACGGGCTCGCCCTCGGCGAGTGCCTGCGCGAGCGCGACGACCTTCGCCGGCGCGACTTCGCCCTCGAAGGGGCAGCCGAAGGCGGCCGAGATCGTCACCTGCGCGGGCATGCCCGCCGCCTTCGCGGCGCGTGCCATCTCGAGCCAGGCGGCCGTCGACTCCGCCGTCGTCGCGCCCTGGTTGCGCTGGTTGAAGGTGTCGCTCGCGACCACGACCATGCCGATCTCGTCGCAGCCCGCGTCGAGCGCACGCTCGAAGCCGCGCCGGTTCAGCACCAGGCCGACGTAACGCACGCCCTCGTGGCGCGGCAGCGAGCGGACGAGTTCGTCTGCGTCCGCCATCTGCGGCACGCGCTTCGGGTTCACGAAGCTCGCGACTTCGATGCGCCGGATGCCGCAGCCGACCGCGCGCTCGATGAACTCGCGCTTGACCGCGAGCGGCAGCAGTTCGGGCTCGTTCTGGAGCCCGTCGCGGGGCCCGACCTCGACGATCTCGACGCGGCGGCGGAGGGCGCTCATGCTTTGATTGTATACACGATCAGCCAACGGTCACGGCTTGGGGCGCTTGGTTGACGCTCAAGGGCCTTAAATTGTATACACAAATCATGGCAACGACCGCTTTTCAGCACGGAGCCCTGGGGGACCTGCGGGTGCTCGAGCTGGGCACCCTGCTGGCCGGCCCATTCTGCGGCCAGCTGCTCGGCGACCTCGGGGCCGAGGTGATCAAGATCGAGCCGCCGGGCCAGGGCGACCCGATGCGGGTCTGGGGTCGGCAGAAGGCAGGCGACCCGTCGCTCTGGTGGCCGGTGATCGCGCGCAACAAGAAGGCGATCACGCTCGACCTCCGCCAGGCCGAGGGCCAGGCGCTGCTGCTCGAGCTCGTCGCGAAGTCCGACTTCCTGCTCGAGAATTTCCGGCCCGGCACGCTCGAGAAATGGAACCTCGGCTGGGAGCGGCTGCACGCCGTCAATCCGCGGCTGATCATGATCCGCGTCTCGGGCTACGGCCAGACCGGGCCCTATGCCGCGCGCGCCGGCTTCGGCGCGATCGGCGAGGCGATGGGCGGCCTGCGTCACGTGGTCGGCGACCCGGGCTCGCCGCCCGCGCGCGTCGGCATCTCGATCGGCGACTCGCTGGCCGCGACCTTCGCCTGCGTGGGCGCGCTCGCGGCGCTGCATCACCGCGAGAAGACCGGCCAGGGGCAGGTCGTCGACTCCGCGATCTACGAAGCCGTGCTCGGCATGATGGAGTCGCTCGTCACCGAGTACGACAAGACCGGCTACATCCGCGAGCGCACCGGCGCGATCCTGCCGAACGTCGCGCCGTCGAACGTCTATCCGGCCTCGGACGGCATGGTGCTGATCGCCGCGAACCAGGACACGGTGTTCCGCCGGCTCTGCGAGGCGATGGGCACGCCCGCGCTCGCCGACGATCCGGGCTACGCCAACCACCAGGCGCGCGGCGCGCGCCAGGCCGAGCTCGACGCGCTGATCGGCCGCTGGACGGCCGGCCGCACGACGGCGGAAGTGCTGGGACTGATGGAGAAGGCCGGCGTGCCGGCGGGGCAGATCTACCGCGCGCCGGAGATGCTTGCGGACCCGCATTTCGCCGCGCGCGAGGCGATCGTCGAGGTCGCCGCACCCGCAGTTCGGCAGCATCCGCATGCAGAACGTGGTGCCGAAGCTCTCGGCGACGCCCGGCGGCATCCGCGCGCCGTCGCCGTCCCTCGGCGAGCACAACGACGCGATCTACCTCGACTTCCTCGGCCTGCCGCGCGAGCGTTACGCGGCGCTCAAGGCGGCGACGAGTCATCTGACGCACGGAGGGGTCGCACCCCTTCATATTCGTGAAGGGGTGCGGCCCCTTCACGAATATGAAGGGGTGCGACCCCTCCGCGGGTTACCTGAACGTATACGCCACGTCCAGGCCGTAGCTGCGGCCCGGCGAGTCGTGGATGAACGCGCCGCCGAACTCCGGCGCCACGATCACTTCCTGCAGGTATTCCTTGTCGGCGAGGTTGCGGCCCCAGGCCGTCGCGCGCCAGCGTTCGCCGCGCAGCGTCAGGCGCCCGTTGATGAGCTCGTAGGGATCGCGCTTCTGCTTGGCGTAGTTGCCCTGGCCGAAGCCGAAGGCGGTCGGCAGGTTCGGCACGGTCTCGTCCTGCACCGGGTGGAACCAGGTCTCGCCGACGAAGACGCCGTCGACGCGCGCGACCAGCTCGAGGCCCGAGCCGCCCATCGGCATCGTGAACTCGGCGCCGAGGTTGCCCGAGTACTCCGGCGAGTAGGGCAGGTTGTTGCCGGCGGTGTACGGTCGATCGTCGTAGCGGTCGATCTCGCCGTCCGTGTACCCGTAGCCGCCGAACAGCGAGATGTAATCGCTGGCGCGCCAGTTGAAGTCGAGCTCGAAGCCCTGGATCGTGACTTCGTCGAGGTTGGTCACCACGCGCAGCAGGCCGAACGGTCCCGCCATGAAGTTGAAGAACTGCATGTCCTCGACGTCGGTGTGGAAGATCGCGCCGTTGATCGCGAGCGTGCGGTCGAGCAGCGTCGACTTGAAGCCGATTTCCGCGGCCTTCGAGACTTCCTTGTCGTAGTCGTCGCTGACGCCCGTGAGGTTCCGCACCGAGTCGGGCGTGCAGGCCGGCAGGCCGAGCGGCACGTCGAAGCCGAGGCCGGTGTCGAAGTCCGAGCTCGGCCCGAGGCACAGGCCGCCGTAGAACACGTCGACCGTCGCCTGGCTGCCGGAGGAATTGAACCCGCCGCTGCGGAAGCCGTAACCGTAGGACGCGTAGAACGCCACGTCATCCGACACGTTCCAGTTCACCGAGAGCTTCGGCTGGAACTGGTCGAAGGTCCGCGAGCGGCTCGGGATCCCGTCCGTCGCGAATGCCGGGTTCACCGTGTACGCCGGGTTGATGTACGGCGTCGGCCCGTAGATCGCGGCGAACAGCGGCGTCTGCGCGAGGGAATCGGTCGCGCCGGTCGGCACGTTGTTGTCGACCTCGCGCCGCTCGGAGTCGTAGCGCAGCGCGAGCGCGATCTCGAAGTTGTCGGCGATGTCGTAGGCGATCTGGCCGAAGCCCGCGTAGACCTTGCTGTCGAAGGTGTCGTCGTAGAGCAGGTCGGTGGGATTCGGGCCGCTCGTCGGCACGAATCCGCGCGCCTCGAAGTCCTGCGTGAGCGAGGCGCCCGTGTTGTCCGAGCCCTGCGAGACCACCACGCGGCGCTCGATGTCGGCGAAGTAGACGCCGGCCAGCCAGCGCAGCCGCTGGTCGTCCGGGGACGTCAGGCGAAGCTCGAGGCTCATGTCCTCCTGGTCGCGCTGCTGGTACTGGTAGCCGCCGCAGGTCGTCGGGCCGTAGGGCGGCTGGAACGACGACGCGTAGGGCGTGAAGCTGATGATCGTCCCCGGCGGGTTGCCGTAGTTGAAGGGCGGCGGCAGCGGCGTATCCGCGAGGCGCGCCGCGAACGATTCCCCGCACGAGGGCGTCAGCGCGTACAGGAAGAACGCGTCGCTCGCGCCGTCGGTCAGGAAGTAGTTGGTCTGGTCGTTGTAGGCGAACACGCCGGTCAGCGTGTTGTCGCCCACGTCCCAGTCGCCCTTGATCGAGAAGTTCAGGTTGTCCTGCTCGTTCTCGGGAATGATGTTGTTGGTGTAGAAGAAGTTGTGGTCGTTCGGGTCCTCGTCGAAGGGCGGGGCGCCGAAGATCGTCGCCGCCTCGAAGAACGAGACGGCCGCATTGAAGTTGATGGCGCCCGACTCGACCGTCGAGACCTTCGCCTTGACGTCGAATTCGCCGCCGGCGGCCTCGAACGTCAGTCGCCCGACCGCGCCGGACTCCTCGAAGTAGTCCACGCAGTCGTCGCAGCCGAGCAGCGTGTTGTCCCACTGGCCGTCGGTGCTGCGCGTGTAGAGGGAGAGGCTGCCCTGGGCGTTGTCGCCGAGCGGGCCGCTGAAGTACAGGTTGCCCTTGTAGCTGTTGTCGCTGCCGATGCCGGCGCCGACCTCGAACTCCGGCTCGTCCGAGGGCTTGCGCGTCGTCAGGATGATCGCGCCGGCGAGCGCGTTGCGGCCGTAGATGGCGCCCTGGGGTCCCTTCAGCACCTCGATCTGCGTGATGCCGTTGAGCTCCTGGTTGAGCGCGTTCGGGTTGGTCTGCAGCACGCCGTCCACGACCAGCGCGAAGTTCGTCTCCGCGTCGCGGCCGGTGTTGATGCCGCGGATCACGACCTGCATGTCGCCGGCTTCGGCGGTCTGCACCTGCGAGACGTTCGGCGTCAGCTCGATGAAGTCGGTCGGGCGCTCGATGCCGGCCGACTGGATGTCCGCATCCGTGAAGGCCCGGACCGTCGCGGGGACGTCCTCGATGCGTTCGGCGCGCTGGCGCGCCGTGACCACGACCTCCGGGAGTTCCCCGGGGGCCGACTGTGCCCCGGCTTGGCTTGCGGCCAGTACCGCCGTGATCGCGAGCCCGAGGACCGTCGTCTGGCGAGTGAGCAGCGGCATGGAAACCCCCGTCGTTGTATACAAATCGGGCGCAGCGATCATACTCTCAGGCCGAACAAGGCGGCAATATCGGCATTGGCCCAGGGTACGGTATACATGGGGAGCGGCAGGACCGGGTGAGCGCGCAGACCCTGTTCGAGAAGATCTGGCAGGCCCACGAGGTCCTGCCCGAGACCGCCGACACCCCGGCGGTCATCGCCATCGACCTGCACCTCACGCACGAGGTCACCACGCCGCAGGCCTTTGCGCTGCTGAAGTCGCGGGGCCTGCGGGTGCGGCGGCCGGACAAGACGGTCGCGACGCTCGACCACGCCGTGCCGACCGACAGCGCCCAGGTGTTCGGCGGGACGCAGATCCGCGAGCTCGAGCGCAACGCCCGCGAGCACGGCTTCGAGCTGCTGGGCCTCGGCGACCCGCGGCGCGGCATCGTGCACGTGATCGGTCCCGAGCTCGGGCTCACGCAGCCCGGGATGACGATCGTCTGCGGCGACAGCCACACCAGCACGCACGGCGCCTTCGGCACGCTCGCCTTCGGCATCGGCACGACCGAGGTCGCGCACGTGCTCGCGACGCAGTGCCTGCTGCAGCGCAAGCCGCAGACGCTGGCGATCACCGTCGAGGGTTCGCTCGGCCCGGGCGTCGGCGCCAAGGACCTCGTGCTCGCGATCATCGGCAGGATCGGCGTCGCGGGCGGCGCGCGCCAGGCGATCGAGTACCGGGGCGCCACCATCCGTGCGCTGTCGATGGAAGAGCGCATGACGGTCTGCAACATGTCGATCGAGGCGGGCGCGCGCGCGGGGATGGTCGCGCCGGACGAAACGACGTTTGCGTACGTGCGCGGGAGGCCGCGGGCGCCGGCGGGCGAGGATTTCGAGCGCGCGGTGGAGCGCTGGCGCGGGCTCGCGAGCGATGCAGGCGCCGCCTTCGACCGCGAAGTCGCCGTGGATGCGACGGCGGTTGCGCCGATGATCAGTTACGGCACGAATCCCGGCATGGTGATGGCGATCGACGGCACGATCCCTGCCGGCGATGCCCAGGCGCTGCGCTACATGGGGCTGGAGGCGGGGGAAAAGCTGCTCGGGCGCGCGGTGCAGGTCGTGTTCATCGGCAGCTGCACGAACGCGCGGCTCCCGGACCTGCGCGCCGCGGCGGCCGTGCTGCGCGGCCGGCGGGTTGCGAAGGGGATGCGCGTGCTGGTCGTGCCGGGCTCGCAGGCGGTGAAACGGGCCGCGGAGGCGGAGGGGCTCGATCGCGTGTTCCTGGAAGCCGGGGCCGAGTGGCGCGAGTCCGGCTGCTCGATGTGCGTCGGGATCAACGGCGACACGGCGCGGCCCGGCGAGTACGTCGTCAGCACCAGCAACCGGAATTTCGAGGGCCGGCAGGGGCGGGGCGTGCGCACCCTGCTCGCGAGCCCGGTGACGGCGGCCGCCGCCGCAGTGACCGGGCGCGTGACGGATCCGCGGGAGTTCCTCGCCTGATGGAACCCGTGCGCCTCATCCGCTCGCGCACCGTGGTCCTGCCGGAGTCGGACATCGACACGGACCAGATCTTCCCGGCGCGCTTCCTGACGACGACGAGCGGCGGCGGCTTCGCCGAGATGCTGTTCGCGGACTGGCGATTCGACGCGGCGGGCCGGCCGCAGGCCTGGAGTTCGCGCTGAACCGGCCGGAGGCGGCCGGCTGCTCGGTGCTGGTGACGGGGGCGAATTTCGGCTGCGGCTCCTCGCGCGAGCACGCGCCCTGGGCGCTGCGGGATTACGGCTTTCGCGCCGTGGTCAGCACCTCGATCGCGGACATCTTCTTCAGCAATGCGCTGAAGAACGGCCTGGTGCCGGTGCGGGTCGATGCCGGCGCGCACGCCTGGCTGCTGGCGAATCCGGGCGCCGAGGTCGAGGTCGACGTCGCAGCCGGCGAGCTGCGGCTCCCCGGCGGTCGCGCCGCGCCGTTCCAGATCGACCCCTTTGCGCGCCATTGCCTGCTGAACGGCGTCGACGAACTCGGCTACCTGCTCTCCCGGCTCCCCGATATCGAGGCCTGGGACCGACAAAGGGGACAGACACCTTTAGAGGGGACAGTCACCTTTAAAGGTGTCTGTCCCCTTTTGTTCCTTTGGCCCCTTTCAGTCTGGGGTGAAACTCCCAACCGCTTCCGCTTGTCCCACAAAGGCTGGGAGACCAGGTTCGGGATGTCCAAGGGCTAAACTGGGAGTCATATGAACAAGTTAGCGGTTGCGGTCGCCGTGCTGGCGGCCCCCTTTCTGCTTGCCGCCACGACGGCTGCGGGCCACCTGTATGGCCGGTACAAGGATGGCGTCTACCTCGCCCCGGGCAAGCTCTTCAAGATGAGCTCGCCGTTTCCGGATGAGCCGATCGTGTCAGACGGCCGCCAGCCGGAGAACAACAACGCCGGCGCCGTCTCCTTCATCGACATGACCGGCCGGCTGAACGGCGTGCTCTACATGCAGGACAAGGACGGCACGATCGGCGCGAACGCGGCCGACCCGACGCGCCACCTGGCGGACTGGTTCCGCGACCTGGGCTTCCCGCGCTTCTTCCAGTCCGGCGTGCCCGACGCGAAGGTCCTGCGCGAGCAGGCGGGCACGATCGCCGGACAACCGGCCTGGATCGCCGTCGCCCACGTGCCGAACGGCTCGCCGCTCGGCCTGTCCGCCAAGGACAGCTACGACGTCAAGCGCAACGACTCGTGGCGCGGTATGGCTGTGGTCGCACGCGGCAAGTATTACTATCTGCTGCAGACGGAACTGCGGGTGGAGAAGCTCGCCGCTCCGGACTGGAAATACGACTCGGATGCCGCGAACTGGAACCAGTTCGTGCCGGAGCTCGAAGCGCTCTACCAGCGCATCGAGTTCCTGAAGCCGTAACAGGGAGAGACCGGAGACCATGACATGCTTGAGAAAGTCCCACGTACTGATTCCGATCGCGCTTGCCGCATTCGCGCTCGCCGCCTGCGGCAAGAAGCCGGCGGAGGAGCCGCTCGCGGCAGACGACCCGGCAGCCCTGGCGGCCGCCGAGGAAGCTGCGGCGATGCAGGCTCGCGAAGAGGAGCTCGCGCGCCGCGAGGCCGAGCTCGCGCTGAAGGAGAAGGAAAAGGAACTCGCCGACCGCGAGGCCGCACTCGCGAAGGCGAGCCAGCCGAAGCCGGCGCCGAGGCCGGCGGCACCTGCCGCATCGCCCTCCAAGCCCAAGCCCGCGCCGACGCCGGTCGCGAGCGGCCCGAGGGATTACACGATCCCGGCGGGCACTTCGATCTCGGTGCAGCTGCCGGCGGAGATCTCGACCAAGACCGCGAAGGTCGGGCAGCGCCTCACCGGCAACCTGACCAATGACATCGTCGTGGACGGAAAGGTGGTCGCGAAGGCGGGCGCGCCGGTGCAGGGCTCGATCACGGAAGTGATCTCGGGCAGCAAGACGATCGGCGGCAAGCCGACGCTCGGCCTCAGCTTCGACAGCATCACGTCCAACGGCGGCGACCGCCCGATCAGCGCGCGCATCACGCAGGTCGCGGACAAGAGCGACAAGGCGGGCGACACGGCCAAGATCGCGGGCGGCGCGGTTGCGGGCGGCGTCGTCGGTCACCAGATCGACGGCGACAAGGGCAAGGTCATCGGCGCGCTGATCGGCGCCGCGGCCGGCACCGCCGCGGCGAAGAAGACCGGCAAGGAAGTCGTGCTTCCCGCCGGCACCGTGGTCGGCCTGACGCTCGACTCGCCGGTCACCGTCACGATGTAAGGGCGGACGCTCCCCGAAAGGGGACAGTCACCTTTAAAGGGGACAGTCACTTTTAAATGTGTCTGTCCCCTTTTTTGGTTCGGGCGACCGGCCGCGCGGCTTGAACTCCAGGTCTCTTCCCGCCACCTGCTCGAGTCGGCGCACGAACTCAGTTGAGCCGCACGGCAAGTTCTGCGACCCGTTCCTGCGCAAAGTGTCGATTGCCTCGTCGTCGATGCCTGCGGCCAGCCATCGTGACCAGTTGGCGATGCCAGACAGCAACGTCGATCGTGGTATGGCATCGACGATCAGGTCAGAACGAAGCCCGCAATGTGCGCCGGCGCTGGACCAGAGGTATCGCCCGGCGATCGAAGCCAGGCGGGCCCTGACCGGGTTCAACTCGACATAGCGCACCGCATTCAGGAAGTAGGCGGCGTCCAGGGGCGATGAAAAATAGCGCGCCTGCCAAAGGTGCCCGGTGCGGTTCCTTGCCCGATTCATGCGCTGGGCATACTGGCCATGAACCGCACGCAGCAGCCGGTGCAGGCCACCCAGATCGGCGGGCACTGCGACTAGATGGATGTGATTCGGCATGAGGCAGTACGCCACGATCTCTACCGTATGGCGCACGGCATGCTGCCGAAGCAGTTGCAGGTACCCCAGGTAATCCTGCGGGCAGAAGAAGACAGCCGCGCGATGATTGCCGCGCTGGGTTACGTGGTGGGGGATTCCGGGAAGGACGAAACGCGCGCGCCTCGGCATGCATGAACTGTGCGTCGAAACTTCGAAGCCGGTGGCGATGATTCGCGGCCTGAACAGGCAGATAGTGGAAAAGGTGTCTGTCCCCTTTAAAGGTGACTGTCCCCTTTGGAGTCCTGGAGGCCGCGGAGGAGCCAGAGGAACTCGGCAGCCTCGATGCCGTGGACCAGCGCCTCGCGGCGTGCGGGCAGGTCGCCGCGGGCCGGGTCTTCCATGCGATCGGCGAGGTACTGCGCGCGCGCGATGACGAGCCGGCTCCACGCGAGCGGCTCGTCCCGCGTGTAATCGGCCAGCGCCGCGGCGTGACGGCGCGTCTCGCGGACGTCGCCGCGACGCAGCGAGTGCTCCATCGCCACGCGACGGAACTCCAGGTGGTTGTGGCTCACGCAGCCTTCCGCGAGCATCGCCTCGCCCTGTGCGAGCAGCTCGCGCGCCCGCTCGGCGTTCGGCGTGTGCAGCGCCTGGACCCCGAGGCACCACGGCCCGCAGTACGTGCGCGCGACCTCGAGCGCGAGCATCGACGCGCGCTGCAGCAGCACCTGCGCGTCCGCGGAGCCGCCCAGCTCGCCGATGGCATGGCCCTGCAGCGTCATCAGTTCCGCCTCGAAGCGCCGCGCGCCGAGCTGGCGCGCCAGCGCGAGCCCGCGGTCGCAGGCGTGCCGCATGCGCTCGTAGTCGGCGCGGTACAGCGAGACCATCGCCTCGACGTCGCGCGTGATGAGCTCCGAGCGCAGGTCGCCGAAGCGCGCCGCCTCGTCCGCGATCGCCGTGCAGTCCGCGAGGGCCTCGCCCACCTCGCCGCAGACGGCGCGCGTCAGCGCGAGCATCGGTGCGTTCGAGAGCGCGAGCCCCACGGCGCCGTGCGCGCGCGCCTCGGCCACGCACTGCCTGAAGTGGTCGCGCGCGCTCTGCATGCGGCCGCGCTGGTAGAGCGCATCGCCGACGCCGCCGAAGGCGCGCGCCTCGTCCACCGGCGAACCGGCGCGGCGCGCGAACGCGAGCGCCCGCTCGTGGGCCATGAGGCAGGCTTCCAGGTCGCCGCGCGGGAAGTGGATGTTGCCGCGCAGTCCCCAGATCCTCGCCAGCAGTTCCGGGCGATCGAGCCCCGCGAGCACGGATTCCGCGCGCGCAAGCGCCGCGAGCGCCTCGTCGTAGCGATCGAGGATCCTGAGCGCGTTCGCGAGCGCGATCCGCGCGCGCGCCTCGAGCAGGGGCTCGGGACGCAGGTCCATCACCTCGCGCAGCGTCGCGATCGCATCGTGCGTGTGGCCGGTGCGTGTCTGCAGCTCGCCGAGCAGGCAGCGCGCGAGCCGCAGGTCCGCGGGTTCGCGCGCGAGCAGGCAGGCCCGCCCGGCAAAGTCGAGCGCGCGGTCGAGCCGCAGCGACTCCGCCTCCGCTTCCGCCGCCTCGATGAACGCGCCCGCCGCATCGGGCTCGCCGGCTTCCGCAAGGTGACCGGCCCGCAGGCCCGCGTCGCGCCCGGCGTACCAGGCGCCCGCCGCGGCATGCAGCTCACGACGGCGCGACTTCAGCAGCGAGCCGTACACGGCCTCGCGCACGAGCGCGTGCGCGAAGGCGATCTCGTCGCCCTCGAGCGTCAGCAGGCCCGCTTCGACCAGGCGGTCCGGCGTGCTGCCGGGCGCCTGCTGCATGGCCGCGAGCGCCTCACGCGGGAAACGAAGTCCCAGCACGGAGGCCGCGAGCAGCGTCTGCCGGTCCTGGTGTTCGAGCTTCTCCACGCGCGAGAGGACGAGCGCCTGCACCGAGGCCGGCATCGCGGTCTCGCCTGCCTCGGCTGCGCGCAGCAGCTGGTCGAGGAACAGCGGATGTCCCTGCGCGCGGCGGATGCAGCCGTCGATCGTGCTGCCGGGCAGTTGCCCGTAGCCCGCCGCGATCTCGCGTGACTCCTCGTCGGAGAGCGGCGCGAGGTCGAGCGTCGTCAGCGGGCAGCCGCGCGCCCGCGCGCGCCAGGCGGCATCGATGGGATCCTCGTCGGGCCGCGTGGAGAGGACGAGCAGCGCCGGCTGTGCGGACACCGACGCCGCGAGCTCGCCGAGCCGCGCCGCTTCCTCGCTGCCGGCGTAGTGCAGGTCCTCGATCACGAGCAGCAGCGGCGCGTGCGCGCAGGCCGATTCGATGAGCCGCTGCACGATCCCCATGCGGCCGTGCTCGAGCGCCTGCGGGATCGACGTTGCGCTCGATCGATGCCTGGTCGGCGGACAGCGGCGCGCCGACCAGGCCGCTCGCGTGCAGGACGCTGTCCGGCGGCAGGCGGCCGGACTCGATCGCCTCGACGACCGCGCGCCGCCGCTCGGCGGGTCCCGCATCGGTGGCGACGCCGAGCAGGCTCGCGAACAGCGCCGCGAGCGGCCGCCGCGCCTTGACCTGGCCGAAGTCGAGCACCTGCACGCGGTGGCAGGCGACGCCGCGCGCGCGCGCGGCATCCATGAACGCTTCGAGCAGCCGCGTCTTGCCGATGCCTGCCTCGCCGCGGGTGACGATCGTCCGCCCGCGCCGCGTCGTCACGCAGCGGTCGAGCAGGGAGTTCATCAGCGACAGCTCGGCGTGGCGGCCCGCGAACGGCAGGTTGTGCACGCCGAGCGCGCGGCGCAGCCCGCCCGAGAGCAGCACTTCGCCCGGGTTTGCCTGGCCCGCGAGCGACTCGGCATCGCCCATGGCGTCGCCCGAGAGCGGGAAAGGCCCGTCGATGCGGGTCGGCAGCAGCGCGCCCTGCGCGATGCCGGCCGCCGGCGCGCCGGGCGTGAGGTCGCTCGCGCCGATCGCGTGGACGATCGCCTGCGCCGCGCGCAGCGCCCGCTGCGGTTCGTTGCCCGTGAGGTTCTCGAGCCCGAACACCGCGACCAGCCGGTCTCCCGAGAGCCGGTCCGCGACGCCGCCGTGATGCGTGACCGTCTCGTCGAAGAGTCCCTGCAGCCGCTGCGCCAGCTCGCGTGCTTCTTCCGGGTCGAGCGTGCGGCGCTGCGCGGCGAGGCCAGGCAGGCGCATCGCCAGCACGACGCCCGTCTGCAGCACGCGGTCGTCCGGTGCCGCGGACGAGGGCGCTTCGGCGGCGAGCGCCGAGGTGACCTCGTCTTCGGGTTCCGCACCCGGCATCGCGTACAGCGGCCCGCCGGCCCCGGCGCGACGCTTCTTCATCAGCTCGCGATAGAGCGCCTCGGTCGCGGGATCCGGCGCCAGGTCGAGCTCGCGCCGCAGCAGGGTGCGCAGGATCTGGTACTGGCGCAGCGCCTCGGTGTAGCGGCCGGCGCGCGCATAGCAGGCCATGAGTTCGCGATGCACGTTTTCGGCGAGCGGCTCGAGCGCCAGCAGCCAGGCCTGCGCATCGATCTCGCCGTCGCCATCCCCGGCATCGCGGCAGAGCGCGGCAAGCTTCGTGGCTGCGGCCGCAAGTTCGCGTCGCAGCGTGCGGCGCTCGGTGGCTGCCCATTCCTCGAAGGCGCCCGATCGGGCGTCGAAGCCCTCGAGCAGCGGCTCGGCGGCGAGCCTCTGCGCCTCCTTCAGCGAGTCGATGGTCGCCTCCGCGAGCAGTGCGCGCAGCCGGTGCACGTCGACCTGCACGAGCGCGAGGTTGAGCGCGACCTGCTGCGCGTCCGCTTCGATGAGCGCCTGCATCTTCACCGGCAACGCACGGCGCAGCGCCGTCAGCGCCTGGCGCAGGCTCGAGCGCGCGAGTTCGGCGTCCGCGTCCTCCCAGAGCAGCGCGGCGAGGCGATCGCGACCCTGCGGCGCGCCGTTCTGCAGCGCGAGGAAGGCGAGCAGGGCGCGGGTCTTGCGGGCCGTGATCCGCAGCGGCCTGTCGCCCGGGCCCCGGAGTTCGAAACTTCCGAGCAGTCGCAGCCGCAGCATGGGCGGCAAGCCTACCCCGAATCAAAAGGGGACGTCACCTTTAAAAGTGTCTGTCCCCTTTTAAGTGTAACATTTTAATTCAAGTTGTTACGTGGGTAAAATTTTCACGGGACTTTCACGGTCCGGGCGACGGGGCCTTCACGCCTGTCCCGTAAAAAGGCAACCGTGAACACGCCCCTGACACGAGGAATCGCCATGAAACTGATGGATTCGCGCGGCCTGCCGGTCTCGACATCGAGCCACGCAGCCCTGGAGAAATACGAGCTGGCCGTCGGCCAGACGCTCGGCTACTTCGGCAATCCGCTCGCGACGCTGGAGGAGGCGCTCGCCGAGGACGCGGACTTCGCCGCCGCGCATGCACTGCGCGCCGACCTCGCGGTCATGTCCTCGGAGCAGGGCGCGCTGCCGCTGATCCAGGAGAGCGTCGCAGCCATCGAGCGCCTCGGCGACCGAGCCACTGCCCGCGAGCGGGCGCACATCGGCGCCGCCGATGCCTGGGCGCAGGGCCGCTTCGATCGCGCCGCGCAGCTCTACGGCGCGATCGCCGTCGAGCATCCGCGCGACCTGATCGCGATCCAGTCCGCGCACGTCGTCGACTTCAACCTCGGCGACTCGATCCTGCTGCGCGACCACGTCGCCCAGGCGCTGCCGCTACTGGAACGACGAGGTGCCGGGCTACGGCTACCTGCTCGGCATGTACGCCTTCGGGCTCGAGGAAACCGCGAACTTCGCGCGCGCCGAGGACGTCGGCCGCCACGCGCTCAGCCTCAACCCGCGCGATCCCTGGGCGGTGCATGCGGTGCAGCACGTCTTCGAGATGCAGGGCCGCATCCACGACGGCGTCGAGTGGCTGAATGCCACGTCGCCGAACTGGTCGGACACGGCGCTCGCGTTCCACAACTGGTGGCACCTGGCGTTGCACCAGCTCGAGCTCGGCGACATCCCGGCCGCGCTCGGCATCTACGACCGGCTGGTGCACCCGAAGGAGACCACGGTTGCGCTCGAGCTGATTGACGCGTCACAGCTGCTTGCGCGCATCGCGCTGCGCGGCGGCTCGGTCGGATCGCGCTGGGCCGAGCTCGCCGACTGCTGGTCGCGGACCGCGGAGGGCGGCTTCTACGTCTTCAACGACCTGCACGCGCTGCTCGCCTACGCCTTCGCGGGCCGCGAACAGGACACGCGCCGGTTGCTGTCGGCGATCGAGCGCGCCGCGGCCGGCGGCGGGACGAATGCGGAGAACCTGCGCGCCGTCGGCCTGCCGATCGCGCTCGCGATCGTCGCGATGGCGGCCGGGCGGCCCGCGGACGCGCTCGCGCAGCTCATGCCCGTCCGCAGCCGCGCCTACCGCATCGGCGGCAGCCACGCGCAGCGCGACCTGGTGCAGCTGACGGTGATCGGCGCAGCGCTCGCAGCCGGCAACGGCCGCGTCGCGCGCGCGCTCGCCGCCGAGCGCACCGGAGCAGAATCCGGCGAGCCCGCACAACTGGCGGCTCACGGCCCGCGCGCTCGAGGCGCAGGGCGCCGCCTTCGAGGCCCGCAAGGCGAGCGAACACGCAGAACTGAGGCGCCGCGCACAGTTTCGCCGCAGCGCCGCATAGAGAATGCCGCCCCCTCGCCGGGGCGGTGAAATCCCGAATGTAATGTCAAACAAAAAGGAGATGAAAATGTTCACCAGGATCCTGTACCGCGGACTTCCGACCGCACTGTTGCTGGCGCTGTCGGCCTTCGTGCAGTTCTTCGCCGTCCGCGCGTTTGTGTGATGCGGAAGATCCGCGCGTAAGGTAGACTCGCGGCCGCGGCTTGCAGCAGGCCCGACTGGGCGCCTGCAGCCACCCCCAGTTCCGCACAACCACGACATGCAACGCGCGGCATCGCTCGTCCGATGCCGCGCTCGCGCGTTCCCGTAAAGGATTCACATGTTGAAGCGTCGTATATATCGTGGAGCGCCGGTCGTCGCGCTGTTCGTCGTCGTGGCAACCGTGGAGTTCTTCGCGATCTATGCATTCGCGTGAGGGCGGGACCGGGGTGAGGTGAGCGTCCCTTCAGAGAAGGGACCTCAGCTCGGCGAGGGCGGCGTCGCAGCGCAGGCGCGCGGCGGCGACGAGGGGTCGCAGGGCGGCCGCGTCGCCCTGGCCGGCCGCCTGTTCCATCGCCGTCGCGACCGCTTCGAGCCGCACGGCGCCCATGTTGGCGCTGGACCCGACCAGCGTATGCGCGGCGCGCTTCGCGAGCGCCAGGTCGCCGCGCTCGAGCCCGGACTCGAGGTCCTCGCAAGCCTGCCGCGTGCTGTGCTCGAAGCTCTCGACCAGGCCGCGCGCGAGCATCGCGTCGCCCATGGTCACTTCGCGGAAGCGCTCGACCGAGATCTCGCTGTCGTTCGGCGTCGCGCGCTCGGCGGCTGCGCGCCCCGCGCGCGGGCGGATGACATGGCGTCCGGTGCGGGTGCCCACCGCCGGCGCGTAGCGCTCGAGCACCGCCTCGAGGCGCTCGCGCTCGATCGGCTTCGCGATCACGTCGTCCATGCCGGCGGCGCGGCAGGCCGCGACCTGTTCCCGAAGCGCGTTGGCCGTGAGGCCGACGATCGGGATGCGTGCGCCGCCCGGGATCTCCTGCCGGATGCGGCGCGTGGCCTCGAGCCCGTCCATCACCGGCATCTGCACGTCCATCAGCACCAGGTCGACGCGCCGGTCCTTCAGCGCCGCGAGCGCTTCGCCGCCGTCGGCGGCGAGAACGACTTCGCAACCGGCCCGCTCGAGGAACAACTCCGCCACGCGCCGGTTGGTCGCATTGTCCTCGACCAGCAGCACCGAGCGGCCGCGACGCTGGTGGTCCTCGACGATCACGTCGCGCGTGACGATCGCACGCAGGCGCTGGGTGAACTCGAGCGCCGCGGCCGAGAGCACGCGCTCGAGCGTCGCGAGCAGCTCCGCGCGCCGCATCGGCTTGGACAGGTGACCGGCGAAGCCCAGGTCGCGCAGCTCCTGCCGGTTCGACTTGTCGTCGATCGAGCTGTACAGCACGAGCCGCGTCGCCTCGATCGCGGCCGTCGCGCGGATCCGTCGCGCCAGCTCGAGGCCGTCGATGCCCGGCATGCGGTGATCCGTCAGCACGGCCTGGAACGGCGTGCCCGTCTCGGCCGCGCGCTGCAGCACGGAGAGCGCCTCGATCGCCGATGCGGCCGTCTCGACGTCGTAGTCGGCGCCGCTCAGCAGCTCGCCGATCACGCGCCGGTTGGTGTCGTTGTCGTCCACGACCAGCACGCGCCGGCCTTCGGCGGGTGACGGTGTCCCGGCGTCCTCGAGCGGGATGTCCGCCGCGGCGGCGCGCGCGCAGGGCGGCAGCCGCGCCGTGAACCAGAAGGTGGAGCCGGCGCCCGGCGACGCTCTCCAGGCCGACTTCGCCGCTCATGAGCTCGGCGAGCCGCTTGACGATCGAGAGCCCGAGCCCGGTGCCGCCGTACTGGCGCGCGGTCGAGGCATCCGCCTGCGCGAAGGGCCGGAACAGCTTCGCCTGCTGCGCGGGCGAGAGGCCGATGCCGGTGTCGCGCACCGAGAAGCGGATGAGGTCGCGCACCGGCCCGCCCTCGCGCGTGACGTGGATCGAGACCTCGCCCGCGGCGGTGAACTTGATGGCGTTCGAGACCAGGTTGGCGAGCGCCTGGCGCAGGCGCCCCGGGTCGCCGAGCACGCGCTCGCGGCAGGTCGTTCGCCACTTCGACGACCAGCTCGAGCCGCTTCGCCGCCGCGGCGACCGCCTGCGTGGTCGCGACTTCCTCGACGTGCGCGCGCAGGTCCATCTCGATGCGCTCGAGCTCGAGCTTGCCGGCCTCGATCTTGGAGAAGTCGAGCAGGTCGTTGATGACGACGAGCAGGGCGTCCGCGCTCGCGCGGATGACGCCCGCGTACTCGCGCTGGCGGCGGTCGAGGTCGGTGTCGAGCAGCAGCGTCGTCATGCCGATCACGCCGTTCATCGGCGTGCGGACCTCGTGGCTCACGTTCGAGAGGAACTCGCTGCGGGCACGGCTCGCGGCCTCGGCCTGGGCGCGCGCCTCGGCCAGCGCTTCGCCGAGTTCCGCGAGCTGCCGCTCAAGTTCTGCGATGCGCCCGTCACGGGAATCGTTCACGGCCTGCCCTTCCGGGATGCGGTTCACATAATCCGGCGTCCCGGGGCCCTACTATTGCTAAAACCGGTTGCGGGTCAAGGCCTTGGACAATATCGGCAAGCAGCGGCTCCTCATCGTCGAGGACGACGTGCACATGGCGTACCTGCTCGGCTACCTGGCCGAGAAGGAGCGCTTTGCCGTCGAGCAGATCGCCGACGGGCGCAAGGCGGTGGAGCGCATCGACCGCGGCGACGCCGTGGACCTCGTGCTGCTCGACGTGATGCTGCCGTACACCGACGGCTTCGAGCTGCTCGAGAAGCTGCGCGCGCACGAGGCCTGGAAGAACGTGCCGGTCATCATCCTCACCTCGCGCACCCGCGAACACGACGCCGTGCGGGCGCTCAGCCTCGGCGCCGACGACTACCTCACCAAGCCCTTCAGCCCCGCCGAGCTCGTCGCCCGCATCCGCCGCCGCATCGGACCGGGGAAGTCGCCGTGAAAAGGGGACAGTCACCTTTAAAGGGGACAGTCACCTTTGAAAGGTGTGCGTCCCCTTCGTTATCGCGTTGATTCTCATGGCACCACCGGCGCTGGCCTGCGAGCCCGCGCTGGAGGCGCAGGTCGCCGCGAAGCCGGATGACAGCGACGCCCGCGACGCGCTGGCGCGCTCCTGTGCCCGCGCCGGCGAGCACGCCGAGGCGCTCGCGCACTACGACCGCCTGCTCGCGCTCGACGGCACCAACGTCGACTGGCTGCTCGGCAAGTCGCAGGCCCTGCTCGCGCTGCAACGCCCGCGCGAGGCGCTCCCGCTCCTCGAGACCGCGCGCCGCCGCGCGCCGGACTACGAGGACGTCTGGCGCGCGAACGTGAACGCGCTCGACCAGCTCGACGAGTTCGACGCCGCGGACACCCTGCTCGCCGACGCCGCCGTCCAGTTCCCGCTCGCGACCTGGCCGCGCGAGCGCCGCGCCGCGCTCGCCGAGCGCCGCCTGCTGGAGCGGGGCTCGCGAGTCTTCGCCGACCTCAGCTACGAGGAACTCTCCGGCGACCGCCCGGCCTGGAAGAGCGCCTCCTTCGGCTACATGCGACCGCTCGGCGAGGCACGCCGCGTCTTCGCGGGCCTGCACCTGGAAGAGCGCTTCGACACGCGCGACGAGCAGTTCCTCGCCGCCTGGTCCGACCGGCTGGACGACGACTGGTCCTACGGCCTCTCCGCCGACTTCTCGCCCGACGCGGAGATCCTCCCCGAGTGGAGCGTGACGGCCGAGGCCGGCCGCGCGCTGCCGCAGGACTGGAGCCTCGGCCTGCGCCTGCGTCACGCGAGCTACGCAGACGGTCGACGTCGACACGCTCGCGACCTCGGTCGAGAAGTACCTCGAGGCCTTCAGCATCGGCTACACGCTCAACATCGCGAAGACCTCCGACATCAGCAGCCCGAGCTTCGGTCACCTGCTGCACGTCGCGCGCGAGTACGGCGACGCCAACAGCATCGCGCTCGTCGTCGGCTTCGGCGAGGAGGCCGAGACCGTCGCGCCCGGCGTCGTGCTGGTGACCGACACGAAGAGCGTCGCGCTGCGCGGCCTGCACTGGATGAGCCCCGCCTGGGCGATCCGCTGGGATACCGGCTGGTACGAGCAGGGGGATTTCTACGACCGGTACCGGGTGCGCATTGGACTCGAGCACCGGTTCTGAACTGATCGTCACGCTCGCCTGGCGGAGCGCGGTCGTCGCAGGGCTCGGTTCCGCGATGCTGCTCCTCATGGCGCTGGCCGTGCGCCGCTACCTGAACCACGTCGCGCGGCTGCAGTCGCGCCTGACCGCCGCCTGGCGCCCGCCGCTCGCGCGCATCGCGATGGAGCCGGACGAGATGCCGCCGCTCCCGCCGCTGCCGCACCGGCACCTGCCCTACGTGATGGAGGAGTGGAACGCGCTCCACGAAGCGGTGCGCGGCGATCCCTCCGCGCGCCTGAACGCCGTCGCGCTGAAGCTCGGCCTCGACGTCGCGGCGCGCCGGCTCATCCATTCGCGCCGCGTCGGCCGGCAGATCCTCGCGATCCGCACGCTCGGCCACCTCAAGGACCCGTCCTCCTGGAAGCCGCTGCAGGAGCAGCTCGGCTCGCAGAACGCACTCGTTTCCTTCTATGCGGCCGCGGCGCTGGTGCGCATCGACGCGCAGCGCGCGATGCCCGGCATCATGAACCAGCTCGCCGAGCGCGAGAGCTGGCCGGCCGAGGCGATGGCGCGGCTGCTGACGGACGTCGGCGCCGACATCGCGCGCGAGCCGATCCGCGCGCTGATGTTCGCGCTCGCGCCGGCCAAGCTCCCGCCGCTGCTGCCCTGGCTCGCGCACGTGGACGCGGTGCTCGGCAGCGAGGTCGCGGTCGAACTGCTGCGCCGCCACCCGGACAACGCCGAGATCGTGGCCGCGGCGCTGATGGTCGTCCTCGACCCGGGCGCGCTGCCGGAACTCGCGCGGTTCGCGGACGTCCGAGGACGCCGACGTGCGCCAGAGCCTCGCCGTCGCCTACGGCCGGCTCGGCGGGCTCGCGGACGCCGAGACCGTCACGCGCCTGATGTGCGACAAGGTCTGGTGGGTGCGCTACCGCGCGGGCCAGGCGCTCCTGACGCTCAAGGGCATGACCGACGACCGGCTCGCGGCGGTGCGCGACCACCTGACGGACCCCTACGCGCGCGACATGCTCGAGCACGTGCGCGCGGAGGCGACGCTCGTCATGAGCGTCTTCCGCCACGTCCTCGACGGCCGTGCAGTGGGGCTTCCTCGGCTATTTCATCCTGCTGAACGTGATCTACCTCGGGCTCGCGTTCATCGCGGTCTTCCGGCTGCGCGCGCTACATGGGCGGCATGAGCGCGGCCGAGCGCGTGTACTCGCACCTGCAGATGCCGATCTCGCTCGTGGTGCCGGCCTACAACGAGGCGGCGACGATCGCGACCTCGATCCGCGCGCTGCTGCAGCTGCGCTACCAGCACTTCGAGGTGATCGTCGTCAACGACGGCTCGAAGGACGACACGCTCGCGACCATGATCCGCGAGTTCGAGCTGACGCCGTTCCCGGAAGCCTACCGCGTGCAGATCAAGACCAAGCCCGTGCGCGGCGTGTACCGCTCGCTCAAGTACCCGAACCTGCGCGTGATCGACAAGGAGAACGGCGGCAGCAAGGCGGACGCGAGCAACGCCGGCATCAACGCGGCGCGCTACCCGCTGTTCTATTGCGGCGACGCCGACTCGATCCTCGATCCCGGCGCGCTCGAGCACGTGGTGCGGCCGTTCCTCGAGGACCCGCGCACGGTCGCCTGCGGCGGCTCGGTGCGCATCATCAACGGCTGCAGCGTGCGCGGCGGCGTGCTCGAGAAGGTCGGGCTGCCGCGCAACCCGCTCGCGCTGGTGCAGGTGGTCGAGTACCTGCGCGCCTTCCTGGGCGGGCGGCTCGGCTGGAGCGCGATCAACGGCATGCTGATCGTCTCCGGCGCGTTCGGCGTGTTCCACCGCGACACCGTGGTGGAGGCCGGCGGCTACAAGCACGACGCGATCGGCGAGGACATGGAGCTGATCGTGCGGCTGCACCGCATGCTGGTGAAGCGCGGCCAGCGCTACCGCGTCGCCTTCATCCCGGACCCGGTGTGCTGGACCGACGCGCCCGAGGACATCGGCGACGCTGAAGAAGCAGCGCATGCGCTGGCAGCGCGGGCTCGCCCAGTGCCTGTGGATGAATCGCGAGCTGTGCTTCAAGCGCGGCAGCGGCGCGGCGGGGTGGCTGGCGTTCCCGTTCTTCGTGGTGTTCGAGCTGCTGAGCCCGCTGGTGGAAGTCGGCGGGCCTGGTCGTCATGGCCGTCGCCTTCGCGATGGGGATGATGACCGGCGCGAACTTCCTGGCGTTCATGCTCGCGGCGTTCGCGCTCGGGCTCATGCTCTCGACGACGTCGCTGCTGCTGGAGGAGCTGTCGTTCCACACCTATCCGAAGGCGCGGCACCTGCTCGTGCTGTTCGTCGTCTCGATCCTCGAGAACCTCGGCTACCGGCAGGTGATGTCCGTCTGGCGGCTGCACGCGCTGTACCAGTTCCTCAGCGGCGCCCAGATCGGCTGGGGCGACATGAAGCGCAAGGCGACCTGGCAGCAGTGAATCGAGGAGGCGCGCTCTGGCGACCTGCGCACGTTCCGCCGATAGTCGCACGGGCATTTCGCCCACGGGTAGAATGGCCGCAACGACGCACACGCTCCTCGTGTCCGGCGTCGGATCAAGACTTCCCACGCGCCGGGCGGGGGCGTCACCTTCCGGAAAATAGGAAGGGAACCTTCGCTTCGCCGGTCACCGGATTGGAAGGGAACCTTCCCGTTTTCGCAGCACGACCGCCCCGCCCGGCACGGCCACGCCCGCTACCGCGTTGCGGTAGCGGAAAAGGTGAGCGTCCCCTCTCAGACGTGCAGGAAGGCGAGGGCGGTCGCGCCGGTCGCCGCGGCGGCGAGGAAGGCGACGGCGAGCGGCCGCCAGCCGGCCTCGCGCAGGTGCGTGAAGGTGATGCCGAGCCCGACCGCCGCCATGCCGCACAGCAGCAGCATCTCCGAGGCCTGGTTCGCCGCCTGCAGCAGCGCCCGCCAGGCCGGCCCGTCGATCCACACGTCGCCCGCGGTCCGCAGCGCCGACGAAGGCGATGAAGACGATCACGAACCACGGCATGGCGCTCGCGCGCAGGCTCGCCGGCGTCTCCGGGTCCGTGCGTGACTGGCTGCGCGCCATCCACATCGCCGTCACCGGCACGAGGATCAGCAGGCCGAAGGTGCGCATGAACTTCGTGAGCCCCGCGATCGCGACCGCGTCCGGCGCCCCGAACTGCTGCGCGTAGATCAGCGCCGCGCCGACCACCTGCGAGGTGTCCTGGATCGAGGCGCCGAAGAACATCGCCGGCCGCGCCGACGTCCTCGCCGAAGTAGAAGTGCGCGATCCACGGGTAGGCGACCATCGCCAGCGAGCCGAACAGCACGACGCAGGCGATCGCGATGCCGACGTCCTGCTGCCGCGAGCGCAGGATCGGCGCGAGCGCGACGATCGCCGTGCAGCCGCAGATCGCGGTGCCCGCGGCGAGCAGGCGCTGCAGGCCGGTCGCCGACGCCGAAGAGACGCCCGAAGGCCATCGCCGCGAGCAGGGCGACCGCGATGCAGGCGACGACGACCGGGCAGCGCGGCGAGGCTGATGCCCGTCAGCACCGCGAGCGTGAGCCGAAGGCCGATCAGCGCGATGCCCGCGCGCAGCAGGAGATTGCCCGCGACCTCGACGCCCGCGTCCGCCCAGCCGCCGATCCCGGCGACGTTCCGCCACAGCACCCCGAGCAGGATCGCGCAGAGGATCGAGCTCAGCGCGCCGCCGCTCGCGAGCGAGACGCCCTTCGCCGCGACCGCGAGGGCGACGACGAAGGCGAGGCCGGGGAGCGCGGCGCGCACGTTGTTCACGGTGGTCCTAACGGAGCGACTCCATCAACTCCTCCGGGTCGAACACCACGCCGCCCTTGATCGTGCGGTGCACCTTCGCGAGGTTGCCGATGTCCGCGAGCGGGTCGGCGTCGAGGATCACGAGGTCCGCCAGCATCCCGGCCTGCACCTCGCCCGCCTGGCCCGCGAGCCCGAGCGTGCGCGCGCCGTTGACGGTCGCGCTGCGCAGCACCTCGAGCGGCGTGAGGCCCGCCTCCACCATCAACTTCATCTCGCGGTGGATCGACGGCCCGTGCAGCGTGCCGATGTTGCCGGCGTCCGTGCCCATCACGATGTCGATGCCGGCGTCCTGGATCCGCCGCAGGTCCTTCATCGCGATGGCCGGATTGCCGGTGCGCTGCGGCTTCTTCATCAGCCCTGCGACCGGGGGCGGCAGCTTTTCGGCCGGGATCTCGTTCAGGTCGTCCATCGCCGCCAGGATCTCCGGGTCCGCGCGCGCGGCCTCGATGGCGGTCGCCTTCCAGGTATTGCTGAGCGCCTCGCCATAGCCGTCCATCACGTACAGCGTCGGGCAGTACAGCGCGCGGTTCTGCTGCGCGAGGCGTGATGAATTCCTCGTCCACCGGCGCGTCGAACACGGCGTGCACGAGGCAGGTCCGCGCCGGCGCGCAGCGCCGCCTTCGCGACCACGAGCTCGGTCGCGTGCACCGCGAGCCGCTTGCCCGCCGCGTGGGCCGCGTCGCCGGCCGCCTTGACGATCGCTTCCTGGGCCGCGAGGTCGTCGCCTTCCTGGTGGATGAACCAGACCTTGACGTAGTCGGGGTTGCGCGGCAGCTGGCGCGCGACGAACTCCCGCGCGGCGTCGGGCGAGGCGATCTTCACGATCGGCGGGTCGCCGAGGTCGAGCTGCGGCCGGTCGATCATCGAGATCAGCGGCCCTGCGACCACCATGCGCGGCGCGGCGGGGGAGCCCGCGGCCCGGTCGCGCACGTCGAAGTTCCAGAACGGCCCGCCGACGTCGGCGACGCCGGTGACGCCGCTCGCGAGCCAGACCTTGAAGGTGGCGTCGAGCCGCGCCTTGTTGCGCGCGACCTCGTCGGCGTAGGGCACGACGGCGTTGAAGTCCGCCGCGTCCGGGCGCGTGTAGAGGTTGCCGGACTGGAAGAAGTGCACGTGCGAATCGATGAGCCCGGGGATCACCCACTTGCCGCGCGCGTCGATGATCTTCGCGCCCTGCGGCAGCTCGAGCGTGATGCCGGCGCCCGCGAGCTGGATCCGGTCGCCGGAGATCACGATCGTCGCGCCTTCCTCGACGGCGGCCGCGCCCGTGCGCGAGGGATGGATGATCGTCGCGCCGTTGATGACGGTGATGGGGGCGGGTGCGGCGGCTGCCGCAAGCGGCAGCCCGACCAGCCCAGCGAAGAGGGCAGTGCGCATCGTCATTCTGGAGCGACTTTCGCAGTTTCGGGGGCAGTCCGCGAGCCCAGGCCGGCCCAGTCCTGTCCTACAGGATAAACCGTCAACTCCTTGATTTAGCACGCCACGAGGTCACTGAGGCCTCCACGACTGCCAAACCTGTTTGACAGGTTGTCCCCAGGGCACTAGAGTTCGCGCCCAGGCCTCCGGGGACCTTCATGGACAAGCTCGCCACCGTTTCGACGCTCGACAAGCCGACGCTCTCCTCGCGCGTGGCCCAGCACCTGCTCGACATGATCACGCGCGAGCGCCTGCGGCCCGGCGACGCGGTGCCCTCGGAAGTCGCGATCTGCCGCAAGCTGGAAGTCAGCCGCGGCAGCGTGCGCGAGGCGTACCGCACGCTCGCTGCGCTCGGCGTGCTGGAGATCGAGACCGGCCGTCGCCCGCGCCTGAAGGCGATGAACCCGCAGGTGCTCGCGCAGATCTTCGGCTACGCGCTCACCACCGCGCAGGTCACGCTGCGCCAGGTCATGGAGACGCGCCGCGCGATCGAGCTGCAGACCGCGCAGCTCGCGGCCCGCCACGCGAACGAGGCGCAGCGCCGCTGCCTGCGCGAGCTGATCCAGCAGATGCGCGCCGCGATGGGCGACCACGCGCGCCGCATGGCCGCCGACATGGCGATGCACACGACGCTCGCCGAGGCGAGCCAGAACCCGCTGAACGTGCTGATCCTCGGGGCGCTGCGCGCACCGCTCGAGGAATCGATGCGACTGGACCTCGGGGGAGGGCGCAGCGAGGCCGAGCTGATCCGCATCGTCGACGCGCACGAGGCGATCGTCGATCGCGTCTGCGCCGGCGATGCCGTCGGCGCCGGCAACGCCATGGCCTACCACTTCGACCTGTCGGTCAACCTCCCGTCCCGCGACGAAGCGGGGCGGACCACTTCCACGCAGTTCATCAGCTGAGCCGACGTGAGCACGCGCAACGCAAAGTCTGCCGATCCCGTGCTGGTCGCCGGCGTGATCTCGGAGCTCTCCGCGCGCTTCGGCGCACGTCTCTCGACCGGCCAGTCGGTGCGCGACCAGCACGGCCGCGGCGAGGCGATGGCCCCGGTGCTGGCGCCGGACGCCGTGGTCTGGCCCGAGACGACGGCCGAGATCAGCGACATCGTCACGGTCTGCGCCGCCGCCGGCGTGCCGGTGATCGCCTTCGGCGCCGGCACTTCGCTCGAGGGCCACGTGAGCGCGCCGCACGGCGGCATCTGCGTCGACCTCTCGCGCATGGACAAGGTGCTGGCGGTCAACGCCGAGGACGCGGACTGCGTCGTGCAGCCGGGCGTCACGCGCGAGGCGCTCAACACCTACCTGCGCGACACGGGCTTCTACTTCCCGGTCGACCCGGGCGCCAACGCGACCATCGGCGGCATGGTCTCGACCCGCGCCTCCGGTACGACCACCGTCATGTACGGCGCCATGCCGCAGAACGTCATGGCGCTCGAGGTGGTGCTGCCGAACGGCCACGTGATGCGCTGCGGCACGCGCGCGCGGAAGTCCTCGGCCGGCTACGACCTCGTGCGCCTGTTCACGGGCGCGGAGGGGACGCTCGGCATCATCAGCGAGATCACGCTGCGCCTGCGGCCGCACCCGGAGGAGATCGGCGCGGCGACCTGCTCCTTCGCGACCATCGAAGGGGCGGTCGCGACCGTCACCGACCTCGCGCAGATGGGCGCGCCGATGGCGCGCATGGAGTTCCTCGACGAAGTCCAGATGCGCGCCTGCAACAAGCAGTCGGGCCTCGGCCTGCCGGAGGCGCCGACGCTGTTCCTGGAGTTCCATGGCACGACGGCGAGCGTCGCGGAGCAGGCGGAGCGCGCGCAGGAGATCGCGGCCGGCCACGGCGGCCACACCTTCGCCTGGGCCACGCGCCAGGAAGACCGCACCCAGCTCTGGAAGGCGCGGCACTCCGCCTACTACGCCGCGCTCGCGCTGCGGGCGGGTTGCGTCTCCGTCGTGGCGGACGTCTGCGTGCCGATCTCGAAGCTCGCCGCCAACGTCGCCGCGGTGCGCGCGGACATCGACGCCGCGGGCCTGCTCGCGCCGATCGTCGGCCACGTCGGCGACGGCAACTTCCACGTGATCTTCCTGCTCGACCCGGCCGACGCGGCCGAGCGCCAGAAGATGGACGACGTGTACGACGCGATGGTGGATCGCGCCCACGCTGCCGGCGGCACCTGCACCGGCGAGCACGGCATCGGCATGGGCAAGCGCGAGAAGCTGGTCGCGGAATTCGGCGCGGAGACGGTCGAGCTGATGCGGGCGGTGAAGAACGCCTGGGACCCGCGCGGAATCATGAACCCCGGAAAAATGTTTCTCTGACTGCGCCAAGGCGCAAAGGGCACCTCGATGGACATCCGAACCAATCCCCTGATCGCGGCCGCCGTGGCGCTCGCCCTCGCCGGGCCTGCCGGCAGCGCGCTCGCCCAGGATGCCGCCGCCGAGCCCGCCGCCCTCGAGGAGCTGGTGGTCACCGCGCGCAAGCGTGAGGAATCGCTGATCAGCGTGCCGATCTCGGTGACCTCCGTGACCGGCGACGCGATGCAGCTCGCCAACAAGCGCACGGTCGGCGACATCGCCGCGGCCGTGCCGGGCCTCAACATCAACTCCGACGGCATCAACCGCGCCTTCGTCTCGATCCGCGGCATCGGCACGGCGCTGCAGGCGGGCGTGCAGCCGGGCGTCGGCCTGTTCCAGGACGGCATCTACCAGCCGTACACCTCGTTCGTGAACAACCCGACGCTCGACGTCGCGCGCATCGAGGTGCTGCGCGGCCCGCAGGGCACGCTGTACGGCAAGAACACGCTCGGCGGCGCGATCAACGTGATCACGCGCGAGCCGACCGACGACGCTGGAGGGCAGCGTCTACGCCACGGGCTCCTTCGAGGACGACGGCCTGGAGGCGGGCGCGCGCATCAGCGGCCCGATCGGCGAGCGCGTGCGCGGCCGGTTCGCGGTGGCCAAGCGCGACGCGGACGGCTTCTACCAGAACGCCCTGATCGGCGGCGACGTGACGCCGACGGATTCGACGCACGCGAACGCGGGCCTCGCGATCGACGCGACGGACAACGTGACCATTTCGCTCAACGGCTACTGGCAGGAGCTGGAAGGCGGCGGTTCGTACAGCGCCGTGGACGACGAGCGCGACTACCGCAGCAACGTGCAGCTCAACGTCCTCAACCGGTCGGACTTCGAGTACACCGGCATCAACGCCAAGGTCGACGTCGTCATGCCCTCGGTCAACACGACGATGACGGCCATCGCCGCCTTCGACACGCGCGACCAGGACGCGGTCAGCGACGGCGACTTCCTGCCGTTCGACGTGGTGCGCAGCGCCGGCACCGGCGAGGACGAGACCACGATGGCGGAGCTGCGCTTCGACACCGAGTACAGCGACCGCTTCTCGACGCTCATCGGCCTGTTCGCCAGCCGCGAGGAGTCGGAGGCGCAGACCGCGCAGACGCGTCGTGTCGAACGGGCTGGTCGCGACCTCCCATGCGAGCGCCGAGGGCGACACCTGGTCGGTGTTCGGCACGGCGATCTGGAAACTGCAGGACGACCTCGAGTTCTCCGCGGGCCTGCGCTACGACGAGGAGAAACGCGATCGCTCGAGCTTCCAGACGCTCTCGATCCTGCCGGGCGTCGAGCTCCCCGACCCGCCGCAGGAGCCTCGATGCCTCGGAGTGGTCGCCGCGCGTCTCGCTGACCAAGTTCCTGCGCGACGACCTGACGATCTACGGTTCGGTCGCGAAGGGCTACCGCGGCGGCGGCTTCAACTCCGCGGCCGTGCCGCCGGAGTTCTCGACCTACGGCGGCGACACGGTCTGGACCTACGAGATCGGCACGAAGGGCGTGTACAACGACGGCGCGACCTACCTCGGCGCGTCCGTGTACTACAACGACTACACGGACTTCATCGGCCAGAACGCGCTCGACGCTCGGGCCGGGCGGCGGCCTGGTGTCCATCGACCTCAACCTCGGCGACGTCGAGTCCTACGGCCTCGAACTCGAGGCCACGCACCGGGTGACGGAAGCCTGGCGCCTCGGCGGCTCCGTGACGCTGATGCACGCGCGCATCACCGACCAGAGCGGCTGGATCGACGTCACGGGCGCGCCGCTCGCGACCGACCGCCTGCTGTTCCAGCCGGACTGGAACTTCAATGTCGACTCGGACTACACGATTGCGGTCGGGCAGGGCTCGCTCGACCTGGAACCTGAACTTCACCGGCAAGGGCAGCCGCCCGGGCTCGAGCTTCGACCCGGTGACGCCGTCGATCCTCGAGGAGTACTACCTCGTGAACACGACGCTGGCGTATAACGTCGGGAACCTGGAGATCAGCGCGTTCGCGACCAACCTGACCGACGAGGACTACTGGGAGTCGTACATCGACGGTTCGCTGCTCGGCACGCTGCTGGGCGTCGACCAGAGCCTCGGCATCCTCGGCGCGCCGATGAACTACGGACTGCGCGTCCGCTACGACTTCTGAACGCGCGCACGCGCACGTCATGAACACGCAGCACGGCGGAACCGGTTTCGGCGACGCCGTGCTGCGCAAGGTCGGCTGGCGGCTGGTCCCGTTCCTCGGGCTGCTGTACTTCTTCGCGTTCCTCGACCGGGTCAACGTCGGCTTCGCGTCGCTGACCATGAACGAGGACATCGGCCTGTCGGCGGCCGCCTACGGCTTCGGCGCCGGCATCTTCTTCATCGGCTACGTGATCTTCGAGATCCCGAGCAACGTGATCCTGGCGCGGGTCGGCGCGCGCATCTGGATCGCGCGCATCATGATCAGCTGGGGCCTGCTGTCGGCGTCCATGGCGCTGGTCGAGGGGCCGACGAGCTTCTACGTGCTGCGCTTCCTGCTCGGCGTCGCGGAAGCCGGATTCTTCCCCGGCATCATCTATTTCCTGACCTGCTGGTTCCCGTCCGCGTACCGCGCGCGGATCCTCGGCGCCTTCCTGGTCGCGATCCCGCTTTCCGGCGTGCTCGGCGCGCCGCTCTCGACGCGGCTGCTCGGGTTCGAAGGCTTCGGCCTCGCGGGCTGGCAGTGGATGTTCATCCTCGAGGGCCTGCCCGCGGCGCTGCTCGGGCTCGCGGTGCTGCGCTGGCTGCGCGACCGGCCGGCCGACGCCGAGTGGCTCGAGCCGCGCGAGCGCGACTGGCTCACCGCGGAACTCGCGCGCGAGGGCAAGGCCGTGGCGCACCACGCCGGGATCGGCCGGGTGCTCGCGAATCCCTCGGTGTGGCTGTTCGGCTTCGCCTACTTCGGGATCATCGTCAGCCTCTACGCCTTCAACTTCTGGCTGCCGCAGATGGTCAAGGGACTGGGCAACCTGTCGAACATCGAGATCGGGTTGATCCTGATGATCCCGTCAACGATTGCCGGCATCGCGATGGTGGCCTGGGGCCTGCACTCGGATCGCAGCCGCGAACGGCGCTGGCACGTCGCACTGCCTGCATTCCTCGCCGCGGCCGCGCTCGCCGCCAGCGCGGTCCTGCAGGGCTCGCCGTTCGCGGCGTTCCTCGCGCTGATCGTCGCCGGCGTCGGCACGTTCTGCGCGTTGCCCGCGTTCTGGACGCTGCCGGCCGCGATGCTCGCGGGCCCGGCCGCCGCCGCAGGCATCGCGCTCGTCAACTCGATCGGCAACGTCGGCGGATTCGTCGGTCCGGCGTTGATCGGCTATATCAAGGAATCGACCGGCTCATTTGCGCCGGCGCTCTGGGCCCTCGCAGTCGCCATGGCGGCAGCGGCCCTCATCGTGCTCGCGGCCACGCGCAGCCGCGCGGAGAAGAAGTGCATGACCCCGAATCTCGCTCCCAGCTTCGTCGTGTCGCTGTCGCTGGCGGCGGGATTCGCCGCGCTGGTGCGCGCGCAGTCGCTCGAGGCCGAGGCAATGACGACGCCCGCCACGCGCTGCACGGCGCTCGCCGGACTCGAACTGCCTGACGTCACGATCGAAGTCGCCGAGGCGGTGACCGGCGGCTCGTTCAAGGACGCGGCAGGCGCGGTGTACCCGGCATTGCCGCCGTTCTGTCGTGTCACGGGCTTCTCGACGCCGCGGCCCGCCTCGCGCATCGGCTTCGAGGTGTGGCTGCCGCTCGAGAACTGGAACGGTCGCTACGTGCAGGGTGGCAACGGCGGGCTCGGCGGCGTGATCTTCCACCTCGAACTCGCGGACCTGCTGCGCCGCGGCTACGCGACCGCCGCGACCGACAACGGCCACCAGGCGAGCCCGGTGGACGGCCGCTGGGCCATCGGCCAGCCGGACAAGGTGCGCGACTTCGCCGACCGCGCGGTGCACGAGACGCGCCACATCGCCGGCGGCATCGTCGCGCGGTTCTTCGGCGAGCCGGCGAAGCGGCATTACTTCTACGGCTGCTCGGAGGGCGGGCGCGAGGCGCAGGTCGCCGCGCAGCGCTACCCGGAGGACTTCGACGGCATCGTCGCGGGCGCGCCGGCGAACGACTGGACCGCGTTGCTGGCGACTCGTTCGCGTCGAACGCGAGGGCGATCCACGGCCAGGCGGAGACGTTCGTGCCGCCGGCCAAGCTCGCGCTCGTGCAGCAGGCGGCGATCGCGGCCTGCGACGCGGGCGACGGCGTGAAGGACGGCCTCGTCGGCCGGCCGCTCGACTGCGGTTTCGATCCCGCGATGCTCGCGTGCCGTGAGGGCGCCGATTCTGCCGAGTGCCTGACGGCGCCGCAGGTTGCGTCGCTCGCCGGCTTGTACGCGGGCGTACGCATGCCCGCGGGCGATGCAATGCTCCTGCCGGGTTACTCGCCGGGCGGGGAGGCGGAGCTGTCGCCGATCGGCGGCGGCGTTCGCAGCTACCAGTTCGGTGAAGCGGCCGGACAGAGCCTCGGCGTGCTGTTCGCGACCGGATTCTTCGGTGGATTCGTGCATGAAGATCCGGCCTGGGACTTCCGCACGTTTGACCTGCAGCGCGACCTCGCGCTGGCGCGGGAGAAAGTCGGCTACCTCGATGCGATGGACCCAGAGGCGCTCGGCTCATTCGCAAAGCGCGGCGGGAAACTGCTCCAGTACCACGGCTGGTTCGACGGCTCGATCCCGCCGCGGGCTTCGGTCGACTTCTACACGCGCGCCGGCGATGTCGACGACTTCTATCGCCTGTTCATGGCGCCGGGCGTGCTGCATTGCGGCTTCGGGCCGGGGCCGAACGCCTTCGGCGCGCTGGGCGCACCGGCGCCCGCGGATGCCGACCATGACGTGATGTTCGCGCTGCAGCGCTGGGTGGAGGAGGGCATCGCCCCGGAGCGCGTGATCGCCACCAAGTACGTGGACGACAACCCGGCGAAAGGCATCGCGCGGCAGATGCCGCTGTGCCCCTGGCCGAAGCAGGCCGCCTGGGACGGCAGCGGGGACCCGAACGCCGCGGCGAGCTATCGCTGCGAGTAGCGGAGGCTCCGCGGCGATTCGCGACGCGGGTCACGTTGCTGGGCCCTGCTACGGCGCGTGCGCCAGGGCGTTCCTGCTGTCCCGAATTATGTGACCCCGTACCGGGAGGGCAGGCGCCGCATGGGCGGAGACTCGAGGCCGTATGCGCGAACTACTGCGCAACGGATTCTCCGCCACGGCCGCCGGCCTCGTGCTGCTGCTCGCCGCGACGCCTGCGATTGCCTCGAACCAGGGGCACTTCTCGGAAGGCGTCTACGTCGCGCCGGGCGCTCTATTCACCGCGAAATCGCCGCTCGGGCCGGGCGCGCAGTTCTTCGACAGTTTCGACCGCTCGACGGGCGCCGTCACTTTCCTCGCCGACAACGGCGACCTGTACGGCGTCGTGTGCACGCCGAACCTCGACGTGCTCGCCGGCGCCGACAACGACTATGAAACCGACGCCGCGATCCTGCGCAACTGGCTGCATGACGCGACGTTCCCGCTGTTCTTCAAGGGCCAGCTCCCCGGCGCCGAGATCGTGAGCGAGGAGGCCGGCCGCCTCGAGGGCCGCGCCGCCTGGTTCGCAGTGATCCGCTTGCCGCAAGGTTCCGCGCGCACGAGGATCGACTCGGAGACCGGCCAGCTGGTGCGCGAGGATTCGTACCGCGGCCTGGTCGTGTTCAGCCGCGGCGACCACACCTTCCTGATCATGAAAGAAGTCGCGCCGGAGATGGAACTCCCGGCCGTGCTTCCCGAGCTCGACGACTTCTACGCCGGCATGACCTTCGCCGACGACCACCCGTTCTTCGCACTCGCCCGATAAAAGGGTCGTCCGTTCCCGCTTTTTGACGTCGCCCGCTGACAAGCAACGCGTTCGCGCGTGGCTACACTCCTTCGGTCGCGAAGGAGACACGCGCATGACGCTCAACTGGATTCCCGCAGTGCTGACGATGATCGCCTCGCTCCTGATTGCAGCCAATCTCGGCGCGCGGGTCACGGGCACCGGGTTCATCGGCGTGTCCCTGGCATCGGCGCTGTGGATTACCTTGCAGGCTACGAGCAGCCAACCGGATTCGAGCATCATCGCCACGCACAGCATCCTGCTGCTCGTGAACCTGTTCGGCGTCTGGCGCTGGCTGGGCCGGCAGAAGCATTACGAGGATGGCAGGATGCGCGCTCACGAGCACAGCCGCAGGGCGCCCGTGCCCACGCTGTTCTCCGCCGATGCGATCATCGGCGCGAAGGTTCGTGACGGAGGAAAGGACACTCGCGGGACCGTGGTCGACGCGATGCTGAAATGCGACGACAAAAGCCTGGCTTACGTCGTGACCAGCGAAGGGGGCTTGAAAGGCGCCGGCGAAACGCTGCGGGCCGTGCCGCCACAGCATCTACGGTTCGACAAAGACGAAGTCATCTGCGACCTGAACGACGCTCAGTGGCGCGCCCTGCCTGCGATCGAGAACGACCGGTGGCCGGCGACCGCACCTCCCGCAGTCCGCTGAAGGGGACGCTCACCTTCATTAAAGGCATCAAAGGGGACAGACACTTTTAAAGGTGTCTGTCCCCTTTAGGGTCACGCCAGGTCGCGCACCTTCGGCTCGCGATCGTAGAAGCGCTTGGCCGCGGCCTTGATGAACGCTGCGGAGAGATCGGTCACCCCGTCATCCGGCTTCACGCCGGCGCGGTCCAGCAAGGGCTGCGCACCGGCATCGTGGCCGATGGCCTTCAGGTGCCCGAACGCATCCATGACGAACTGCACCGCGGCGCCGTCGCTCGCGAGCCGCGTTGCCGCCTTCTTCGACAGGACGAGCGCGACCGCATCGAGCAGCACCGAGGGCGTGCCCGCCAGCTGACCATCCGCCTCGAGCGTGCCGCCCTTCACCGCAATGCCGCCCACCTTGGGCGCGATCAGCATGACGGTGGCGCCCGCGTCGGTCGCCGCCTTCTTGACCCGGGCGATCTCCGCGCGGTCGGATCCCTCGGCGAACAGGATGCCGACCTTGCGGCCCTCAAGCGTGTCCTTCGCGTTCCTGACGATCGACAGCGCAGGCGACGGCTCCATCTTGACGGGATCACGCCCGCCGGTCGCCTTCGGCGGCAGCGGCATCGCGAGCCCGTCGGCCACGCGCGTCGCGAGCGTTCTCGTCGACGATCCGCAACCGCGACAGCACGCGCTTGCGCACGTGCGGCAGGCCGACCTTGGACAGCTCGAACACGAAGGCCGACGCGATGTGCGCCTGCTCGATCTCGGTCTGGGAGCGGTAGAAGAGGCGGGGCTGGCTGTAGTGGTCGGCGAACAGCTCGGCGCGTATGCGCAGCTTCTCCGCCGGATCGTTCCGCTCGCCGTTCTCGGCGAAGCTGGTGAACCCGGCTTCCGGCGCCTCGCGCGGGCCGCCGTCCTCGTCCGCCTCCGGCAGGCTGTTGGGCTCGTAGTTCGCGCGGCCGGTGGGGATCAGCGTCTGCATCATGCCGTCGCGCTGCATGTTGTGGAACGGGCAGCGCGGCGCGTTGATCGGGATCTGGTGGAAGTTGGCCGTGCCGAGGCGCGACTTCTGCGTGTCGAGATACGAGAACAGGCGGCCCTGCAGCAGCGGATCGTTGCTGAAGTCGATGCCGGGGATGACGTTCGACGGCATGAACGCCACCTGCTCCGTCTCGGCAAAGAAGTTGTCGACGTTCCGGTTGAGCGTCAGGCGCCCGATCAGCTCGACGGGAAGGACCTCCTCGGGAATCAGCTTGGTCGCATCGAGCACGTCGTACGGCTGCTTGGCGGCGAACTCCTCGTCGAAGATCTGCACGCCGAGGTCCCACTCGGGGAAGTTGCCGGCGTCGATCGACTCGTACAGGTCGCGGCGGTGGAAGTCCGGGTCCGCGCCCGCGATCTTGACCGCCTCGTCCCAGCAGGTGGACTGCAGGCCGAGCGCCGGCTTCCAGTGGAACTTGACGAACTTGCCTTGCCCCCTGGCGTTGACGAAGCGGAAGCTGTGGACGCCGAAGCCCTGCATCATCCGCAGGCTGCGCGGAATGGTGCGGTCGGACATCGCCCACATGCACCATGTGCATGCGACTCGGGCATCAGGCTGACGAAATCCCAGAACGTGTCGTGCGCCGAGGCCGCCTGCGGATAGCCGCGGTCGGCTTCCATCTTCACGCTGTGCACCAGGTCCGGGAACTTGATGGCGTCCTGGATGAAGAACACCGGGATGTTGTTGCCGACGAGGTCCCAGTTGCCCGTGTCGGTGTAGAACTTGACCGCGAAGCCGCGCACGTCGCGCGGCGTGTCGACCGATCCGGCGCCGCCGGCCACGGTCGAGAAGCGCACGAACACCGGGCAGCTGTTGCCCTTCTTCTGGAAGATCGAGGCGCTGGGTCAGCTCGGGGATCGCCTTCGTCACCTTGAACACGCCATGCGCGCCGGAGCCACGCGCGTGCACGATCCGCTCGGGAATCCGCTCGTGATCGAAGTGGAAGATCTTCTCGCGCAGGATGAAGTCTTCCAGCAGCGTCGGGCCGCGTTCGCCGGCGCGCAGGGAATTCTGGTTGTCGGCGATGGCATGGCCCTGATTCGTCGTCAGCGTGCCGGCGTCGCCGCGCGTCGCGTCGTCCCCAAACGCGGTCTGGTGGGTTTCACCGCCGGCGCCGGTGCGTACACGCAGCTTCGGCTTGCCGGAACCCTGCGCGAATCTCGCGCAAGCGAGTTGTCGTGGGCGGGGGATTTCGGCTTCCTGTCTGTCACGCGTGACATTCTCCTTCGGGGCGATGAACATACGTTTCACGATGGCTCGATTGCGGGAGACGCGCGTTCGGTCCTAGGGTGGTCCGTGGCCATCACCCGCAAGCTCAATCTCCGCACCGGTCGATCGATCTGGCAGTCGCGTCCCTGCGCGCGGGTCGCGGAATCGAAGCTGAGCCGGGATATTGTGTGCGACGCATTGGTCGTTGGAGCGGGAATATCCGGTGCGCTGATTGCCGAATCGTTGTCGGATGCGGGGATGCGCGTCGTAGTCCTCGACCGACGCGGAGCGGTGCGCGGCTCGACGGTCGCTTCCACCGCGCTGATCCAGTACGAGCTGGACACGCCGCTCACGAAACTCGCTCGCATGGAGAGTCGCGAGCGTGCCGAGCGCATGTGGCGACGCTCGCGCCTCGCGGTCGATGCGCTGCGGGAGCGTTCGCGCCAGCTCGGGATCCAGGCGGACCAGGTCAATCGGGACTCGCTCTACCTGTCCGGGAACGTGCTCGATCGTGCCGCGCTGCTGCGCGAGGCCGATGCGCGCCGGCGGGTAGGGTTCAACACGACATTCCTCGAGAAGCGCGAAGTGCAGGCGCGGATTCGGCATCCGCGGCCGCAGCGCGCTCCTGAGCTACGACAACTTCGCGGCGGATCCGCGTCGCCTGGCGCGCGGGGTTCCTGCGGCGCGGCGATCGCGCGCGGCACGCGCGTGTATGCGCCGGTGGAAGTGACGAGATCCGTGCCACGCGCCGCGGAGTCGAGGCGGGCACGAAGGACGGTCCCGTGGTCCGGTGCCAGGCCCTGGTCTATGCCACCGGCTACGAGATGCCGAAGGCGGTTCGCACCAGGAAGCACCAGATCTTCTCGACCTGGGCGATCGCCACGCGGCCCCAGCCGCGTGCGCTCTGGCCCACGCGCTGCTTCATCTGGGAGGCGGCCGATCCCTACCTTTATATGCGCGTGTCGCCGGACCATCGCGTCATCTGCGGCGGGGAGGACGAGGAGTTCAGCGACGAGGAGACGCGCGACGCGCTCCTGGAGCGCAAGAAGGCGTCGCTCGAGCGCAAGCTGAAGGCGATGTTTCCCCGGCTCGACACCCGGGCCGAGTTCGCGTGGTGCGGATCGTTCGGTTCGTCGAAGACCGGCATGCCGACGATCGGCGCGATCCCCGGGTTGCCCAACTGCTACGTCGCGATGGGTTATGGCGGCAACGGCATCACGTTCTCGATGATGGCGGCGCAGATGCTGCGGGGACTCATCACGGGCGTGGGAGACCCGGACACCGACTTGGTATCATTGCGGCGCTGAATCAGCGAAGTCGGAGTCTTCCCCATGCGGACAGTGCCGGTCCTGTTGTCGTTCCTGCTGGCGTTCGGCGCGGCCCATGCGGCGCCCTCCAGCCCGCTCGCGCCGACCGAGGCGCTGTTCCTCGAGTTCCTCGACGCGCGCGATGCGGTCGCCTACATCAACTCCGGCCACGTCGACGAATGGGAAGGCGCGAAGATCGACGACTGGACCGCGCGCCAGCTCAGCCGGCACCAGGCGCTGCTCGCGAACATCAAGACGCTGAAGCCCGCGGAGCTTCCGCCCGCGGACGCTGCCGCGCTCGCCGCGATCAACATCACGCTTGGCCGACTTCGGCGACCCGAGCCCCGCAGTCGCGAACGCGCCGGGCGGGCCCACCTGCGCGGACCGCCACGACAAGTCGCTCGATTACGAAGGACTCTCCGCCGCGCTCTCCGCCTGTTACCGCGAGATCGGCAACAAGCTCAGTTTCGAGGGCGGCACCATCGATCGCGGCGGCGCGCTCGGCCTCTGGTCCGACCTCGAGGATCCCGCGCGGCGCAAGGCGCTGCACGACGCCTTCCTCCCGCTGTGGGCCGCGCTCAACGGCAACAACGAGCCCGACAGCCCGTACCGGCGGCTGATCAAGCTCGCCGCGGCGGAAGAATCGACCAGCGGCTCCGGCGTCGCCGCCGCCGCGCGCGCGATCGGCGTGTCGGTCGACGACGTCGAGAAGTGGCTGGTGCAGATCCTCGAGGCCTGGCGCGACGCCAACCCGCCGGAGCTGATCGAGCCCTGGGATTACCGCTACTCGGTGGGCGAGGGCGAACCGCCGCCTCGCGCCGGCCTTCCCGGGCGGCGACATCATCAGCGTCAACGACCGCTTCTACCGCGACCTCGGCGTCGACCTCGCCGCGCTCGGCGTCGTCTACGACATCAAGAATCGCCCGGACAAGTCGCCGCTCGCGTACTGCGATTTCCTGAAGCGCGGGCGGTTCACGCCGACGACGGCGGCTGGCACGAAGACCATCGCGCGCGTCGTCGGCCGCTACGAGGAGGGCGGCCTCGGCTCGCTCAACGAGCTGGTGCACGAGAACGGCCACGCGACGCACATCAGCGCGATCCGCAATCGCCCGGCGTACACCGACTGGACCGACACGCTGTTCACGGAGGCGTTCGCCGACGTGCCGTCGTGGAGCGTGTACGAGCCGGCGTGGCAGCGGAAGTACCTCGGCACCGAGCTGCCGGTCGGCGTGTCGCTGCGCGGCCTGTACGGCAGCGCGATGCTCGACGTCGCCTGGTCGCTGTACGAACTGCGGATGCTGCGCGACCCGGCGCAGGACCCGAACGCGCTGTGGACCGACATCACGCGCGATTACCTGCACATCAAGCCGCACCCGGAGGTCGCCTGGTGGGCGGTGCGCGTGCAGCTCGTGAGCCGGCCGGGGTACATGGTGCAATTACGGCCTCGGCTCGGTGCTGACCGCCGAGATGCGCAAGGCGACGACCGACGCGATCGGTTCGTTCGATGCCGGCAACCCGAAGTGGCACGACTGGACCGGCCGACAAGCTGCTGCGCTACGGCTCGGAGAAGACGGCCGAAGCAGCTCATGGACGAGTTGCTGGGAAGGCCGCTCTCGCCCGACGCGCTGCTCGCCGAGATCAAGCGAATCAAGTAGTTAGTCGAAGGGGACGCACCCCTTCATCGAAAGGGGACAGTACCCCTTTAGAAAGGTGTGCGTCCCCTTCGGTAAGCCGATTGATTTGCCTGCCGCCCACCGTCCAACGCGAAACCGTTGCGGCGGGAGGGTGCGTTTGCGCGTTACCGGATTCCGTTTTTGCCTTGCTGGTTGCCATGTCAACTGCCAGCGTCGGCGCGGCCTGCAACTCCCCTCCCGCAGGCCGCGCCGCGCTGGCCGTTGCTTGACGAGCCTCCACGGCAAGGTCGTGCTGGTCGACTTCTGGGCCTCCTGGTGCGGGCCCTGCCTGAAGTCCTTCCCCTGGATGAACGGCCTGCACGCGAAGCACGCGGACGACGGCCTGGTCATCGTCGCCGTCAACGTCGACCAGGACCGCGCGCTCGCCGACGCCTTCATGAAGAAAGTCCCCGGCGCAGTTCCGCGTCGAGTACGACGCCAAGGGCGCGCTCGCCACCCAGTTCGGCGTCGAAGCCATGCCCACCAGCTTCCTGATCGGCCGCGACGGCACCGTCCGCGCGCGCCACGCGGGCTTCCGCGACAAGCAGCGCGAAGGCCGCGAGCAGGAAATCGAGCAATTGCTGAAGGAACGCCCCGGAACCGTCTGCGACGATCCTCCGCCTCGCGACGCTCGCATCCCTCGCCGCGCTCGCCGCCGCGACCGGCGCCTGCACGAACGTCGAGCCCTGGGAGCGCGACCTGCACGCGCGCGCCGACATGCAGCCGAACGCGCACGACGCCGCGATCGACGACCACATCTACTTCAGCAAGGAAGCCTCGAGCGGCGGCCGCGGCTTCGCCGGCGGAGGTTGCGGATGCAACTGAAGAAGACCGATCGGCGGCAAACTCGCGGCCGCGACCTGCAGCCTGCTCGGCGCGCTGCCGTCCGCGCCCGTCGTCGCGCAGGAAGCGGGCGACTGGGACATCGACACCTCGCTCCTTTATTACGGCGAGAGCGACGGCCGCGTCACCGACGTCAGCCTGGACGTCGCGTCCGCCGCGCGCTCGACGAGGACCGCGCCCTCAACTTCAACCTGACGGTCGACTCGCTGACCGGCGCGACGCCGAACGGCGCCGTGCCCGGCGAACACGCTGCAGACCTTCACCGGCGCCTCGGGCAACAAGTCGTACACGATCCAGCCGGGCGAGCAGCCGCTCGACCCGACCTTCCTCGACACGCGCGTCGCGCTCTCCGGCGAGCTGGCAGCAGCCGATCGGCGAGTCCTCGCGCTGGAACGTCGGCTTCTGCGGCTCGAACGAGTACGACTACCTGCACCTCGGCGTGAACACGCGCTTCGAGCGCGACTTCAACCTGCAACAACACGACCGCCTTCGTCGGCCTCGCCTATGCCCAGGACGACATCGAGCCGGTCGGCGGCGCGCCGATCGGCCTCTCGCCGATGCTGGCCGAGCGCGAAGACGAGGACGAGGACGACGACGACTGACGCCGGCGGCAGCGGCGACCAGTCGAAGGACGTCATCGACGCGCTGATCGGCGTCACGCAGGTGCTCGGCCGGCGCGACCTGATCGAGGTCAGCTACTCCTACGGCCAGAGCGACGGCTACCTGACCGACCCGTACAAGATCCTCTCGGTCGTCGATCCCGTCACCGGCGTGCCCGTCGCCGGGCCCGGTGGGCGGCACGCCGTACCTCTACCTCTGCGAGCACCGGCCGGACTCGCGCACCAAGCAGAGCGGCTTCGTCGAGTGGCGCCACGCCTTCGACCGCGACTCGCTGGCGCTCAGCTGCGCGCTACATGACCGACGACTGGGGCGTCGACTCGCAGACGGTCGAGACGCGCTACCGCTGGAACATCAACGACCGCTCGCTACCTCGAGCCGCACCTGCGCTGGTACACGCAGAGCGCCGCCGATTTCTACCGCACGGTGCTGTTCGACGGCGACGCGCTGCCCGAGTACGCCTCGGCCGACCAGCGGCTCGCCGACTTCGACGCCTACACGGTCGGCGCCAAGTACGGCCGGCGGACCGAGTACGGCGAGTTCTCGCTGCGGGTGGAGTACTATCGACAGGAGGGCGATCCCGTCGCCGGGCTCGGCGGTCGGGGATCTCGCCGGGTTCGAACTCCTGCCCCCACTCACGGCCTTATCGTCCAGTTTGGATACAAATTCCGCCTTTGAGGACTCGAAACAGCGCGGCCTGTGGCGCACCGTTTTCACGTCCATGGGCAGCCCCTGCGAGGTGCTCTGCGAGACGGACGACCCGAGACTGGCGAAGCGCCTCGGGGAATTTCGCGCGCGGCGAGGCGCGCCGCGTCGACCTCAAGTACAGCCGCTACCAGCCGGGCAGCGTGGTCAACGCGATCCACGCGAGCCACGGCAAGCGCTATCGCGTCGACGACGAGACCGCGCGGCTGCTCGATTTCGGCGCCGCGCTCTGGCGGCTGAGCGACAGGGCCTTCGACCTGACCTCCGGCGTGCTGCGTCACGCCTGGAGCTTCGACCAGGGCCAGGTGCGCGCAGATACCTCGCGCATCCCGGAGCTGCTCAAGCGGATCGGCTGGGAGCGCGTCGGCTGGCAGCCGCCGGACATCATCCTGCCGGAAGGCATGGAGATCGACTTCGGCGGCATCGGCAAGGAATACGCGGTCGACCGCGTCGCGGACTGGGCGGCGTCGCAGACGCAAGTGCCCGGTGCTCGATCAACTTCGGCGGCGACCTGCGCTGCGTCGGCGCGCCGCCGGCGAGCGGCGCCTGGCAGGTCGGCATCGAGTCGATCGAGAATTTCGGCAAGGCGACGCAAGCGCATCGAGCTGAAATCCGGCGCGCTCGCGACCAGCGGCGACGCGCGGCGGCTCATCGAGATCGACGGCAAGCGCTACGGCCACATCTTCGACGCGCGCACCGGCTGGCCGGTCGCGAACGCGCCGCGCTCCATCACCGTCGCGGCGCCGACCTGCTCGCAGGCCGGCAGCTACTCCACGCTCGCGATGCTGCAGGGGGAGGGCGCCGAGGCCTTCCTCGACGCCGAGGACGCCCGCTACTGGTGCCTGCGCTAGCCTAAAGGGAGCCTAAAGGGGACAGTCACCTTTAAAGGTGACTGTCCCCTTTGCAAAGATGTCGTCCCCTTCTGGCCAGGAATGACAATGCCCGCACTGACGCGCCGCGATCTTGCTCGGTTGCTCGCGCTCGGCGTTGCTGCACCGACGCTGGATGCCCTGGCTGTGTCTGCTTCCGCGGCAACTGCGCCTGCGCAGGAGGCACCGGCCGATCCGCTGGCCGAAGCCCTCGCCGCCAGCCGGACGCCCGGGCATTGCGGCCCTGGTCATCCGCAACGGCGAAGCCGAACCCGAGCGCGTCGCGGGACTGCGTGCGCTCGGCGGCGACGCGGCCGTACCCGGCGACCGCTGGCACATCGGCTCCAATGGCAAGGCCATCACCGCGACGCTGATCGCACGACTCGTCGAATCCGGCGCGCTGCGCTGGGAGACACCGCTCGAGAAGCTGCTGCCCGACCTCGCTGCCACGATGCAGCCGGCCTACCGTGACGTGACCTTGCCGGATCTCCTCTCGCACCGCGCCGGCCTGCCCGAGAACATCGGTGATCTCGCCTTGTTCGACACGTTCTACGACGACACCGCGGGCCCGGCCGCGCAGCGCCTGCGCTACCTGCGCGCGGCCCTGCAGGAAGCCCCCGTCGGTCCCGCGCGCGGCGCCATGTCCTATTCCAACACCGGCTACCTGCTCGCCGGCGCCGCGGCGGAGCGTGCGACGGGCCAGGACTTCGAGTCGCTGATCGTCGCGCAGGTGTTCGAGCCGCTCGGCATGTCGTCGGTGAGCTTCGGGCAGTTCGGCGGCGTCGAAGAGCCGCAGGGCCATGTGGACGGCCGGATCGCCAACCGCCCGCGCGATGCGAATCCGCGCATGTTTGCGCCGGCCGGCGGCATGCGCATGACCCTGGGCGACTGGTCCCGTTTCTGCGTCGATCACCTGCAGGGCGATCGGGGCCGGGGGCGGCTGCTGAAGCCGGAGACCTACCGGTTCCTGCACGCGGGGCAGGGTGAGACGACCTCAGCGCTTGGTTGGGGCGCGGCGGCGAACCCGATGAAGCTGCGCGGGCCTGCGCTGACGCACGCCGGGTCCGACGGAAACTGGTACGCCCTCGTGTGCCTGTTCACCGCCACCGGCAACGGCGTCCTGGCGGCGGCGAATGCCGCCGACAGCTTCGGCGGCGATCAGGCAGTGCTCGCCGTGATGCGCGCCCTCGCGCGGACCGTTGCGGAGCCCGCTGCATAAAGGGGACGCATAAAGGGGACAGTCACCTTTAAAGGTGACTGTCCCCTTTAGGGATCAGAGTCCGGCCACGCGCCGCGCGAGCTGCCAGAGCACCAGCACGGCCATCAGCGCCAGCACCCACCAGCCGACGGTGAACGCCCGCCGGCGGCTCGGCACGTAGTTCGAGCCGAGGTGGATCATCGCGTGCACGACGCGGCTGATCGCGAAGGCGGTCGCTGCCGCGAGCGCGAGCGGGTTCACGGCGTCCAGCAGCCAGAGCACCACGCACATCACGTAGAACAGCACCGGCAACTCGAACTGGTTGCGGATGTTGTTGTTGATCTGCAGGACGCTCTCCGGCCAGGCGTCCTCGTGCAGCGGCAGGCGGTCGCGGTTCACGAGCCCGGCGCGCAGCTCGCGCATCTTCACCTTGATCAGGCGCACGTAGATCGAGAGCGTCAGCAGCACCTGGATGATGACGGGGACGAAGATCCAGTCGCGGGTCATGGGTTACTTCCTTCGGTACGTCCGGCTCGGCTCCCGGACGGCCATTGTCCGGGGACGGATACTGGCGAGGCTAGCACCGCTCGCCAGGGACGCAGTATGCCGGACACAAAAGGAGAGCGGAGGCGCCCGGCCTGCGACGGGGGGAACCTGCACCGCGATGAAGCGTGGATCGAAGCGCGCCTGACCGGCATCCAATTTCCTGCATGACCGGTGAAACGCCCAACCAACACTTCCTGGAGATGCCCATGAAAGCGATCGCCTCCGTGCTTTTGCTCGGCGCGCTGACCACCCTGCCGCTCACCGCCCAGTCCGCGGACACGTCCGCCGCCCCAGACGAGCGCAGCAGCGTCGATGTGAGTTACGCGGATCTCAACCTCGCCCATCCGGCCGGCGCACAGACGCTCTACGGTCGACTCAAGTTGGCCGCCCGGCAGCTCTGCGCGCACGATTCCACGCCGAGCGACCTGTACCGGCGCGTGGCCCGCAAGGAGTGCTACGACCGCACGCTCGACGACGCGGTGGTCGGCGTGAACGACGCGCGGCTGAAGGGCCTGCACGCGGCAAACGCGCGACCCAGCGCGATCGGCTGAGCCGCGCAGCCCCGGGCGGCTCGGTGATCGGCACCGCCTGCTCCGGCGCGCCGCTGCTCGCGCATGCGCATGGTCAGCGTGCAAGCGGCGGCCTGGCCGGAGCAGGGGCGGGAGGTGTTGCGGCGCGTTTTGAGCGTAACGCGTTACGCCTAAAACGAGAAAAAGGGGGGTGCTCCCCTCTGGTAGAGCCTATCGCCGACGCGTTTCCGCCAACGCCTTGGTGAGCACCGCTTCGTCGACGCCCTTGCGGCGCAGGCTGGCAATCAGGACGTCGAGTTCAGACCCCTCGAGCCGCGCGAGGTCCTCGCGGAGCCCGCGGCCAATGTATTGGCGGATCAAGGGCTGGTAGCCGGAATGACCGGTCACCGGTGCAACTCGCTTCAAGTCCTCGACCACGTCTTCGGGCATGCGCAACGTGACCGAAGTCATCGGACGATCGCGGCGAAGTCTCCGGATGACCCGCTCAGTATTGCTCATAAAGCCGGCGTTCTTCTTAGCTCGCGCGGCGGGCGGAGACGATGCGGATGACTTCTTCATGGCGAGCAGAAGTGTATTGACAACAGCAATACGCTGCAAGCGTCGATGACGTTGCGCCAACTGTCGCGAATGAAAAGGGGACAGTCACTTTTAAAAGTGTCTGTCCCCTTTAATCGAAGGTGAGCGTCCCCTCGGAGCGCCCCTTCAGGGCGCGCGGAACGCCACCGCCACGTAGTTCGCCTCGAGCGTCGTGGTCGGCACGTCGTACGCGCCGCGCGCGGTGAGCGCGCGCATCCGCCACCCGCCGTTCAGCAGGCTGTTCACGCGCGAGGCGAAGTCGCCGAAGTCGCCGTACAGCTCGACCCGCAGCCCGCGCGTGACGGAGTAGATCGCCCGGCCTTCCGCCACCGGCTCGACCGTGATCGGCGACGGCAGGTCGGAGGTGATGTCGAACACGCCGCGGGCCGATCTGCAGGAACTGCCGCTCGCCGAGGTCCACGTTGGTCACGTCCACGACGAAGCCGTTCTGGCCCATGGACATGAACGGCGCCTCGGTGCCGTTGAACCCCCAGCCGACGCCGAGCAGCGCGCGCAGCTCCTCGAAGTCCACGATCGTGCGTCGCCTCGAAATCCGGCGGCGCGAACCCGAACGGCGCGACGAAGCCGAAGGCCGCCGCGCCGTCGCCGATGTCGAAGTCGCCGACCGGCAGCGTGCCGGTGTCGACCTGGTAGTTGCGCGGATCCGCCTCGGTGATCAGCGACGTCCCGGTGCGGTCGAAGTCGAAGAACTGCGGGTCGCGGCCCGCGATCGAGAACAGGTCGAGCGTCAGCTCCCCGGTGACCGCGTTCACGACCAGGCCGGTCAGCTGCGTGCGGTGCAGGCGCACGCGAGCGTCGCATCCAGCGTCGGGTTGACAGTCGGAAGCTCGACGCCGTGCCGAAGGCCTGCACGCGCTGGCCGACGGAGATGTCGTCGATGTTGAGCGGCGTCGGGCTGCCGCCGTCGCGGGTCACGTCCGTGCCCGGCCCGAGCGTCACGTCGACGTTGCCGCGCGCGTAGACGACCTCGCCGTCCGTGCGCACGATCGTCGCGCCCTGCAGCGTGACGACGTCCAGGTTCCGCGCGGCCACGACGCCGATCGCGGTGTCGACGTCCGCGCCCGGCACGCTGGAGCCCGCGAGCACGCGGTCCGCGGTGAACGTGCGCGTCGGCGACGTCATAGACGCCGTGCGCGGCGGTCAGGGTGTCGTCGGCGAGGTCCGCGAGCGCGGCGACGCAGGCCGTGCGATCGAGCTCGTCGCCGTCCACCTCGCAGGTCGTGTCGGCATCCGTCAGCACGGTGAACTCGCCGTTCCGCGCCGTGCGGTGGTAGAAGGGGCGCAGGTCCACCACGTAGCTGCCGGCCGCCTCGTTCACCGAGACCAGCGGGCCGCGCACGCGGAACTCGCGCGAGTCCACGGGCTCGAGCGAGGCGACCAGGAAGGGCGCGGCGGTGACGGTCACCGGCGTCGTGCCGATGTTCACCTCGTGCGCGGCCTCGAGGTCGAAGTCGAGCTGGAGCAGGGCGGGCGTGCCCGGGGCGATGACCACGGGGGTCGCCTCGTCGAGCGTCAGCTCGACGTCCACGACCTCGAGCGGGTCGGCGTTCGCGTCCACGACCTCGGCCGCGGCCGGGAGGCCGTCCACCTCGACGCTCACCGCCGCTTCCCGGTAGTCCAGGCGCAGCGTCGCGGCGACGTAGTTGCCGTTCGGGATGCTCGCGGCCGTGACGAACTCGGTCACGTCCACCAGGTCCGCGAAGTCCACGCGCTGGCGCGTGGGCAGGGTCTCGACCGTGTCGCCGTTCGCCTTCTCGAGGCGGATCGAGACGACGTCCACGGTATAGGAGAGGAAGTCGCCGTCCGCGTCGGCCAGGGCGATGCGGACCTCGCCGCAGGTGGTCGCCGTGCAGTCGCTGGCCGGCGGATCATCGTCGTCGTCGGGCGGGGTGATGATGGCGCCGCCGCCGTCGCCGCAGGCGGAGAGGGCGAGGAGGGCCGCGGCTACGAGCCCGGCCCGGAGTTCACATAATTTCATATTGATTCCGCACCGTGGACAGTATGGGACAAGTAACGGGCGGGTTGGTGCGGGGTTGACGGCGCTCAGCCGGCGGCGCTCGCCCGAGGGGGTGTGGGTTGCGGAAATTGCGAAGGTTACCTTCCGATTTCCTGCGAACAGCTCAAGCAGCGACCTCAACGCAATGGACCTGGCTGGACGGTAGCGGGACAGCCTGACCATCCTGTCGCATCCCTTCCAAATGCAGATCGATCGCCGCACGGATGAGGTTCGCGCATAGTAAACGCTGCGATCACCATGGAGTGGTCCAGCTGGCCTTAATAACCACAGACGCTATTAAGAGTTACGGCCTAACTTTTAATAACGGCCGAGCGCGGGATCCGCGGTCTCAGTTGGCCAGCACATCTCGAGCCATAGTTGCGCGGTCTTGTCGTGCCACTCGACGTTGCCGATCAGGTACGGCCGCAGTTCTTCCTCGTATCGAGTCTTAAGCGTCGCTGCGTCCAACAGACCCGCCCGTGCGAGGCGAATCACGTCGTCTCGGTCTCGCTCCGCGTTTCGCTCGAGTTTGGACAGGGCCAGGTCGTGCGCCTCCATGGCATATAGAGAGAGTCGCTTCCACCCTGCCGAGGCGAACATGGGTTCGAGGCGGCTCACATAGTCCGCCGGGGCGGTCGCAATCGTGACCCGCTGTATATAAAGGCGATGTTTGCGATGAAGCTCCGACCCACGCCCGGCGATGGCCTCGAGGTCGTCGGCCGGCAGGTGCGGAACGACGTTCAGGAAGTCGATATCCGACGTCTGGCGTCCGATGCCGTAATGCAGCGAGACCACGAAGCCGCCGATGCAGTGCAGCTCGACGGCCTGGGTCAGCCGCTCATCGAGTTCCCGAAGGAATGATTTCCACGGCTCGGGTGGCGAGTCGCTTTTGTCGGGGCGGCCTTCCTCACGCGGCATACGACAGCTGCTCGCCGCTCAGGGACGTCAGCAGGTTCCAGTGCCGGGCGGCGGGGGAGCGGTTCTCCGCCAGCCAGCGGCGCTCGGCAGCAGGCATCGATTCGCGGGCAAGCGTGTCTTCGCGCGCCAGACGCGAACGCTCGAGCCGCTGCTCGGCCGCGGCGAGCGCCGCTTCGGCGTCGGAGAATGTCCGCATGCCGGGCAGCCACGGCGCGGGCGACTGCCACCACGAAGCCGAGCCGGTTCTGCACGTCGTGACGCTTGGCGTGGTCAACGAGCCACTGCCAGTCGAGTTCCGGATAGTTGAGCAGTACCCACGGCAGGGCCTCGGACAGGCGGACTTCGAGATCCGGCTGCAGCAATGCTTCGAGGATCACCGCCGCCGGATTGGCCTTCGAACCCGAACGCAGGTGCTCGAAGGCCGGGTATCCCAAGCCTGCGAGCTGCCGGGCCAGCCGCGCCGGATCCGCGGCGACCCCCGGCTTGACGGCATCGGGCATCGGCAACGACGTGGCGGGGAGGCGATAAAGAGCCGTCGCCGCCCGGGCGAGCTGGGCCGTGACGGGCCGCCGGCCGCGCTCGAGCTGCGAGAGGTAGGGCTGCGACACGCCCAGGCGGGCGGCCGCTTCCACCTGGGTCAGCCCCGCCTTGCGCCTGCCGTCCTTCAGTTCCTGTCCGACCATGGGGAGCATTATATTGCAAATATTGCAATAATCAAGTCGGGGCAGTCCCGGGCACATCTGGCCGAGATCAGGTCGTATGGGCAGCCCCCGAGCGTTAGGATGTGGGGCGCTGGCGCATTCCGGCCAAAGGGCAATAAGAATGAACGAGCAGCTCCTGCTGGTGGACCTGGAGAACATCCACCGCTTCGACCTCGGCAAGGCGCCGCCCAACGCGCGCATCAAGATCTTCGTCGGCCAGATGCAGTCGAAGCTGCCGACGGCGCTCGTCCAGCAGGCGCAGGCGCTGGGCTCGCGCCTGCAATGGGTGACCATCGACGGCAACGGCCCGAACGCCCTCGACTTCCACATCGCCTGTCACCTGGGCGAGGGGATCTGCAAGTACCCGAAGGCCGAGTTCGTCATCCTGTCGAACGACAAGGGCTTCGATCCCCTCGTGCGGCACCTCGTGGCGCGCGGGTTCAAGTGCCGGCGCGATGGCCAGGCGCGTGCAACGCCTGCGCCCCGCGCGCCGCTCCCGGCGCACGCGCAGGCGGTGGTGGACCTGCTCAAGCGCTCCGAGAAGAACAAGCGGCCGAGAAAGCGGGCCACGCTGCACAACTATCTCGCCACGCACTTCAACAAGAAGCTGACGGGGGAGGAGATCAAGAAGGCGGTCGAGCACCTGCTGGAGGCGGGGTTGATCGCGGGGACGGAGGCGGCGGTGACGTATAACTTCTAGTAGAGACAAGTCTTCGCATTTGCCTATCGGATAAGTCGTCGACCGCAATCGTTGCGGCAACTGCATGCGGCACAGTCAGGATCGGCGCATTGGCAGTGGGGGACGAAACATGGCACACCATGATTCGCTTCAAGAGCTACGGGATCCGCTGCAAGTTCGCTGCCGATCGCGACTGGGAGCAGTTTCATTCCCCCAAGAACCTTGCGATGGCCCTGAGCGTCGAGGTGGGAGAGTTGCTCGAGCGATTCCAGTGGAAGTCCGAGAGTGAATCCAAGAATCTGCACCCAGGAACGGGCACTTGTACGCCAGGAAGCGGCTGACGTTCTACTTTACTGATCCGACTTCGGACCGGCTCGACATCGATCTGGTCGATGCGGCGCGGGAAAGCTAGACATTAATGAGATTAAGTATCCCGTGGAGAAGAGCTTCGGCAGCGCAAGAAGTACACGCGACTCTAGTTACGCAGGAATGCCATCATCTACGAGAACGAGCTAGACGGGATTTCTCAACGACACGCATCCTGCGATGTCGAAGAGATCATCCAGAATCACTACGAATCAAGACGGGTCACCGTGCACCGAAGGGCGAGATCCGGTCGTGGCGAGAATCGCTTACCGCTATTGCGAAGGTAGTCAATCATTCCGACATTCCGGATGGATGCGGTGTCGCCATCGAGTACGTGATCCCGCAGACTTCAAAGACGGATCGACTTCCTGTTGACTGGGCTTGATGCCATCGGCGACAGCAGCTTGATCATCATCGAGCTCAAGCAGTGGCAAGAGGCAAGGCGGACAGTCAAGGATGGCATCGTGCGGGCTCGGTTTGCGGGAGGTGAGGCCGGAGACCAGTCACCCCCTCATACCGGCCTGGTCCTGCCAGCCTTCTCAAGAACTTCAACGAGGCCGTGGATGAGGCCGTGATCGATCTGCTTCCATGCGCGTATCTGCACAATTGCGGCGACGCGGGCGATCTGGAAGACGGCTTCTACAATTTCTACTTGGAGAGAGCCCCGCTCTTCTACAAGGGAGAGGCTGAGCGACGGAGAGTTACGCGAGCACATCCGGCGACGTGTGCCGCAAGCGACGGCTCCGAGCTTCTGCATCGCATTGAAAACGGTGGGCTGCGCCCCGCCAAAGGGCTGGTGGATGCTCTTACCGGGAGCTTGCCGGACGACCGGAGTTCACGCTGATCGATGACCAGAAGCTGGTGTACGAAACCGCGCTTCTGGAGGCGCGCCAGGCCACGAGTACGGGAAACGGGTGGTGATCATCGAGGGTGGCCCAGGAACGGGGAAGTCTGTCGTCGCTATCAACTTGCTGGTGGCGTTGACTAGCGAGGGTCACGTTGGGAAGGTACGTGACGAAGAACGCCGCCCGAGAAAGGTCGTTCGAGAGCCAGCTGACAGGTACCAAGCGTCGTGGAGAGATCTCTGCCTTGTTGGGGGTTCCGGCGAGTTCATCGAGTCCGAGCGTAATCTGCTACGACACGCTCGTCGTGGACGAGGCGCACCGTCTTAATGAGAAATCTGGCTTGTACGGAAACCTCGGTGATCACCAGATTTCGGAAATCATAGCCGCCGCCAAGTGTTCGATATTCTTCATCGACGAGGATCAGCGCGTCGCTTAAGAGGAAGGACATCGGATCCAAACAGGAGATACTGACGCGCGCGAAAACCGCTAAAGCCAAGGTCACGACCCTCAAACTGACATCGCAGTTTCGCTGCGGTGGCTCGGAGGGTTATCTCGCGTGGCTCGACGACGTGCTTGGCATTCGCGAGACGGCGAATCCGCTCTTTGATGTTCAGGAGTTTGATTTTCGTGTCTTTGACTCTCCGGAGGAACTTCGAAGGGAGATTGTTCGGCGGAATCAGGCTAATAACAGAGCAAGAATCGTTGCGGGCTACTGTTGGGGCTGGAAGACCAAGAAGGATCCAAACGCGCGGATGTCGTGATTCCGGAGCATGGCTTCGGCATGCAGTGGAATCTCACTGCGGATGGGGGTCTGTGGATTATTGCGCCGGAGTCGGTCGAGCAGATCGGGTGCATCCACACCTGCCAAGGTCTGGAGGTCGATTACGTCGGGGTGATCATCGGCCCGGATCTGGTGGTGCGTGACGGCGAGGTAGTCACGCGCCGGAGAAAGCGTTCGCGACAGGATCAGTCACTTAAGGGGTTCAAGAAGTTGCTGCGCGTGGACGAGCCCGGCCGCAATTCGGAAGGCTGATCTACTTGATCAAGAACACATATCGGACGCTTTTGACGCGAGGCATCGAAGGGTGCCTATGTGTACTGCACGGACGCGGCAACGGGGTCAGTACTTAAAGCGGGCGGCTCACGAATAGCCATGAGGAGAAACGTCGCGCAACCTAGCGTCGGCGTTGGCCGATAGGCAGGTCCAGGGGGGGGCGGTCATCGGTGCGTTACCCGGCAATGCAGCCAGGTGGGCCGTTTCGCATATAGACTCTTCAATTGTGCGACTGTCCCCATCTGGAAGCAGAGCTCATGCTCGGCTCCTCGAAAGTGCTGAGGACCAGAACTCAGAGTCTTGTCTCGGAAGCTGTCGAGGCATTGGGGGCTGTCTAGCACTGTGTTGAAGATCGGATTACGTCGTTTCTCGGCTAACACGGAGTGTTGCTCGCTATCACCGCGATAGTGGTTTCATCGAGCTCGGGCCACAGTTCTTTCGCCGTCGTGGTCGACACAAGGAAGTGCTCTGTCGCGGCTTGCCATGTGGCTGTTCACCATCTCTACGGCAAGCAGGCTCAGCCGCACGGCAGTGAGTGGCGTAAGTTGGTGGAGTCGGCGGGATTCGTACCTACCGCTCGGCTGCCAACCACACGCGCGTGCTATTCAAAAGAGAAAACGAGAAAGAGAGAACCTCAAGATAAGGGTCTGGCGCGCCACTCAACGACGTCCCGACTTGAATACGAACACCGCTGCCCGGTTCCCTATATGACTCGGCGTGCCAGGCGCTCGGTCAGTCAATGGCGATGTGCCCTATGCGTGACTGCCGGATTGCCCGGTGCCCTAGAGATTTCGAGGGTCATGCGACTCGTCGAGTGTCTGCTCAGGGCGCGTGCCCGTTCTGCTTGCCACCGGCCACGCGGATCTTCTATGAGGACAAGCTTGTCTTTAGCGTGTGGGATCAATTCCCAGTGACTCCAGGTCATGCGCTATTGCTTCCACGTCGACACGTAGCCACGTGGTTTGACGCATCGTCTCTAGAGAAGTCCGCGCTGATTGAGTCTATCGACCACGCTAAAGCGACGATTGACAAGCAGCACTCACCTGCTGGCTACAACATTGGCATAAACGCAGGGGCAGCCGCGGGGCAAACGATAGATCACCTGCATGTTCACCTGATCCCGCGTTACCACGGTGATGTGCCGGACCCACGTGGTAGCTCATAATGTGATCCCGGACAAAGGCAACTACCTAGCCAGCAGAGTTGCCGATGCCGGGGTGTCGTATCGCGAGAAGTTGGAAAATCTACTGGTGACAGGCGGCGACGATCCGCTCCGCCCACATCTTGCACATCATCTGGCTCGTGCTGAGAAGGTCGATATTGTCGCGGCTTTCATCAAGCCGTCAGGCCTTCAGGAGCTTTGGACCGACATAATCGAGGCACTTGAGCGCCGTGCCAATTTGCGGGTATTGACAGGTGACTATTTGGGGATCACGGACCCGGATGCACTGGTCAAGCTACTCGACCTAAGGACGCCAGTTCGTAGGTTGACCTCCGAGTTTTCAATACGACGTCGACCAATTCACAACTGCCTCGAGCGTTTCGCCCAAAGGCATACATCTTTGCTCACCTTAACGGGTCCGGAGCAGCTTGTCGGCAGTTCTAATCTTAGCCGCTCAGCCCTCGCTGACGGTGTTGAGTGGAATTACCAGGTTATAGAGTCGCGCGACGCGGCTGGATTCCGCGCTATCCGAGCCGCCTACCAGAGGCTCTTCACCGATCCGCGACGGCGCAGTTGACACCCGATTGGATCGAGCAGTACCGGTCTCGTCGGTCAATGCAAGAGCGTACGATCACCATCGCTGGCGAGATACTCCCGGAGTTGCCGGAAGAACTGCCGCCAGAGGTACCGAAGCCCCATGATGTACAGATGGAGGCGCTGGCAAAGCTCGAACAAGCCAGGGCAAGCGGCGCGACCAAGGGCCTGGTGGTTCTCGCCACCGGTTTGGGTAAGACCTGGCTGAGCGCCTTCGATTCAGTCAACTTTGATCGTGTGTTGTTCGTAGCACATCGCGAGGAGATTCTGAATCAGGCCTTGGAAACATTTCGCAAGATTCGCCCAGGTGAATACCTAGGGACCTATCACGGCACCGAGCGGCATCAGAGGGCCAAGATCGTCTTCGCGTCTGTACAAACGCTAAGTCGTAGGAGTCATTTGGAGCGATTTTCGCCGAATGACTTTGGCTTACATTGTTGTAGACGAGTTTCATCACGCGGCTGCCATGACTTATCGGCGGCTGATTCACTATTTCCGGCCCAAGTTCCTATTGGGCCTCACCGCGACTCCGGAGAGGAGTGACGGGAGCGATTTGCTGGACCTTTGCGACGGTAACCTGATCTACCGCTGCGATCTCGCTGAGGGCATTCGACGAGGGCTGCTCTGTCCATTCAATTACTACGGCGTCCCGGACGATGTGGACTACACGAACATCCCGTGGCGTAGCACGAAGTTTGACGAGGAGGAGCTTACCAACGCGGTCGCAACGCGGTCTCGTGCACAGAATGCGTTGGAGCAGCTAGAGACGCGTGGTGGCAAGCGGGCGGTCGCCCTTTGCGTCTCACGGCGCCATGCGAACTTCATGGCCGGGTTCTTGCAGGACAACGGCAAGCGCGCGGTGGCCGTCTGCATTCTTGGGGCCGACAGTGCTCCTCGCACAGAGTCGCTTCGGCAACTCGCGAGCAGAAGCCGGAGAGCTCGATGTCGTATGTGCCGTAGACATGTTTAATGAAGGTGTGGACCTTCCAGAGCTTGATACGGTCATGATGCTCCGACCCACTGAGTCCAAGATTCTGTGGTTGCAGCAGTTTGGACGGGGATTGCAAGGAGCAGCTGAGAGCAAGCGACTCACGGTGATCGACTATATTGGTAACCATCGGATATTCCTGCTGAAGCCACGTACGTTGTTTGATTTGCCGGCGCGTGATTCGGCAATTCAGAACTTGCTCGAGCAGTTGCAGGCCGGTACGGCGGAGTTGCCACCAGGGTGTGAAGTAACTTACGACCTTGAGGCGATAGAGATCCTACGCAACTTGCTCCGTACAGATCGAAGCCCCGCGGAAGCGCTTCGCGTCTACGTCGAGGACTTTCGCGAAATGCACGGCGCGTCAGGCCGACCGCCCTCGAAACCTACCGCGACCAGTACAACCCGAGAGCGGCGCGTGTCAACTTCGGCTCGTGGTTTAGTTTCCTGGAATCCATCAAGTCCCTAGATCCGGCGGAAGCGGCAGCGCGGAGCGCGGGCGACGCGTTTTTGGAGGTGCTCGAAACCACCCCAATGTCGAAAAGCTTCAAGATGGTCGTGCTGCTTGCGATGTTGAACGAGAATAGTTTCCCAGGTTCCATACCCGTTCGATGCGCTTGTGGCTGCCGTGCGAAGGTTTGCGGAGGTTCACCCGAATATCCGCACTGATTTCGGCGAAGCTCTCGAGACGGACATGAAGCTTCGATCTCATCTTGAGAGCAATCCGATCAATGCTTGGACTGGCGGGGCAGGCACCGGCGGCGATCGCTACTTTGACTATTCCGACCACGTGTTCAGCAGTCGCGTCGTTGTTGTGGAGCATCATCGCCCTCGGTTTGCGACTCTAGTCCGCGAGATTGCCGAGTGGCGCCTCGCCGAGTATCTCGATAGACCGTCGGTAACTACCGAAGAGGGCCATGTGATCAAGGTGAATCAGGCTAGCGGCCGGCCGATACTCTTCCCGTTGGAACGCGGGAAGAACACTAGTCTGCCGCGCGGTTGGACCGACGTTGTTGCCGGGGGCCAGTCGTATGTTGCGAATTTCGTTGAGCAGGCAGTCAACGTTATTCGGCGACCGGGATCTGAAGACAACATCATCGCTAGCTTACTAAGAGGCTGGTTTGGGTCTGATGCCGGTGCGCCCGGGACGAGGCATCAGGTTCGGCTACGAGACCATGAATCGGGCAAGTGGCTCATTGAGCCAATTGGGGCCGGCGTCCTGACCCCAGTTCTGTGGAAATCCTATGCGCGGGAACAGATCCCCGCCGCTCTTGGATTCGATTTCAATCGTTCCATTTGGCAGCAAGGATTCGTACGGCGTGATAACCGGACATTCCTGCTGGTTTTCGTCTGGACAAAAGTGCGGCCATCGAATCCCAGCGCTACGAGGATCATTTCCTGGGTCCAGATAGCTTCCAATGGCAGAGCCAGAATCGGACCAAACGAGACAGTAGAGATGGCGAGTCAATTCGTGATCACGCGAAGCTGGGCATCGACGTGTACTTGTTCGTTCGACAACGCTCTAAGTTGCGTAATGGGACCGCCTCTCCATTTACATACTGCGGCCAGTTGGATTTCGTTGCATGGGAGCGAGACAATCCAATTACGGTGACGTGGCAGCTCCGTGAACCGGTACCGGAGAGACTCAGGGATGATCTACGGGTCCCACAAGGTACTCCGGGCGCGACTAGGTGTAATGGATATCGGCAAAAGTTAGCCGTCACGGCCACCCCACCATCAGCCCCGGCGCCACCACCCTCAACGCCGCATAGACCCCCAGCACCGCCAGCAACCCGCACTCGACCGTCGCCTGGCGGCGGGACCGCAGCCGCTCCTCGCGCAGCCGCACGAGCGTGGCCGGGGCGTGCTGCGCGCCCTGCATCACGAGCTCCGACCGTTCGATGACGGAGAGGCCGACGGTGCGGAGGGCGCAGTACAGGAAGATGAAGAGCGCGACCGTCACGTGCTGGAACGGCGTCTGCGCGGCCAGGAATGCGGCCACCGCGATGAGGAGCGTCACCCCCATCATCGACGCGCGCATCGCGACCCGGGCGAAAGTGATCATGTGTCCTCCCATGACAGGTACGGGACCAGCATGGGCGGGGCGGTGGGTCAGGGGGTGAGCCTGCTCGGCGCACGCGGGCCTGTGAGGTGGTCACAGTCTGCTGACCACCTCCGTGCAGGGCTTGTACGTCCCCGGGATTCATAACCCCGGGTTCGAGGGAGATTTGCGCACGGCGGGCGTGAGTCAGGGCGTCGACAATCGCCAGTCATGGCTCTTGTCCCACGTGTTTCACCCAGTCTGACCATCTGTTCTCATTCCAGCTACAATAGTTCTCACTATGAGAACGACAAAGGCTCGCGTGCAGCCACGCCTCGTCGAACTGCTGTTCGGCACCTATCGCCGGCAGGTCCTGTCGCTGCTTCTGCTGCACCCGGACCAAAGCTTCTACGTGCGGGAGATCGGCCGGTTGGCCCGCGTACCGGCCGGCTCGCTGCACCGGGAGCTCGGGGCGCTCGCCGAAGCGGGCCTCCTGACGCGCGGCGCCTCGGGAAACCAGGTGCGCTACCAGGCCGACCGGAGCTGTCCGGTGTTCGAGGAACTGGCGGGCATCTTCCGGAAGACCGCGGGGCTTGCCGACGTGCTCCGCGATTCGTTGGAGCCGCTCGGGCAGGCCGTGCGAATCGCGTTCGTGTTCGGTTCCGTGGCGCAGGGCAAGGAGCGGCTACGAGCGACGTGGATGTGATGGTGATCGGCCGGGTGCCGTTCGTGCGCGTGGTGGAGGCACTGGCGCCCGCCGGCGAAAGGCTGCGGCGGGAGGTGAACCCGATCGCGATGACACCGGATGCGTTTCGCTCGAAGCTGAGGCGTGGCGACCGGTTCGCGTCACGGGTGATGCGCGAGCCGAAGATCTTCCTCGCCGGGGACGCCCGTGAGCTTGGAGAACTTGCTCAGGATCGGGCTGCTTGCGAGGCATGAGGCGGAAGCGGCGGAGATCGAACGACTACTGGGCGCCGCGGAGCGAAGCATCGCCGACGCGCGGGTCACGCTGATCAGCACCGAAACGCGGTTCGACGCGGCTTACCGGGCAATCATGCAGATCGGCCTTGCGGCGCTGGCGGCGAGAGGCTATCGGCCGGACACGGGCCGGCCTGGCCATCACATGACGATCATTCAGTCGCTGGCTTTGACCCTCGAGATCGACTCGAAGCGACTCGTGGTGCTCGATACCTTGCGGCGTAAGCGAAATCTCGTGGACTACACGGGTGAGGATATCGACGAGGAGTCCGTCCTGGCCTGCATACAGCAGGCGGAGTATCTGCTGGGACTGGCGAAGTAGGGATTGATGCAGCTTCAACGCTATTTCGACGGCGATCTTTAAGGTCGCAAATTGCGACCTTAGACGGGGGGCGGTGGGTCAGGGGGTGAGCCTGTTATTGAATCTTGAGGTCGCATTCTGCGACCTCAAGTTGGCACGGCCTTGACAAACTTGATGTTGCAATCTGCAACATCAAGAGTCAGCGGCGTGGGCGGGTGATTGAAAAAGCTGCGAAAATACAACAGATCTGCGACGTCATTTGCGGACCTGGCAAAACTCTATGGCGTGCCGACCCGTCGGCTGAACGAGCAGGTTTGCAGAAACCGCAACAGGTTCCCGGACGACTTCATGTTTCAATTGACAATCAATGAGTTGCAGGTGAACCGGTCGCAATTTGCGACCGGTTCAAGAAAGCACCGGGGCCCGAGATTCATGCCGCTCGCATTCACCGAACATGGCGCCGCCTGCTGCAAGACGGACCCCGCTATGCCATCTGACCCCGGGCCGCCTCCCACAGGTCGCCGACGTAATCGTCCCCTCGCACATAGGCTTCCGACAGGAATCCGAACTGCTCGAACTCCTCGCCGAGCGCCTCCACCGTCGGCTGTAGCGCCGGCGTCTCGTGATCGAGCGCAATCGCCTCGATCGCCGCGGAGCCCTCCGGTGTCAGGTGCTGCTGGAACCGCAGCCAGGCGTCGAATACTTCGCCCCAGCGACGCGAGTAGGGCGGCACGATGAAGGTCTTGCCGTGCAGGTAGCTCGCGCCGACATCGCCGATGACGAGGCCCCGCAGCGCCGGGATCGCAAACTGCTTCAGGCCGAGTGCCATGGAAAGTATCTGCACCATGGCGGCCTGCAGCGCCGCCTCGCGCAGCTCCGACTGCACGGCCCGCCAGTCCGCATCCCTGAGTCGTTGATGCCCGCGCGCAATGGCATGTTTCGGCACGACGAGCCAGGGCCATTGCCGCAGTCGCGCGGCGCTGTCGGCCGGCACACGCAGGCTGACGCAGCACACGGCGATCTCCTCCTCATGCACGACAGGGATGAGCCATCCCGCGTACGTGCCGCGGCGGTCTGAATGTGCGCGATGTGCCCAGACCGTGCCGTTGAGGCTGCGGCTGATCTTTGCGATCAGGCGCCGGGCGCCCTTGGCCGTCGAGATGCCTTCCGACTCATTGAAGTTGCGAAACGCACCGTCGCTCGCGCGGCTGCAGCGCTCGCGCAGGACGCGCAGGTCGTGACGGGCGAGGCCATTCGCATGGCGGTCGGATAGATCCATTGCCATCATCGGCATCGTCCCCCATCCGCCGGTCAACGGCCGTGACCTCCGCCACAACGTGTCGATGAGGCGACCCGGGCGAAAGCGCGCGACCAGCATGGGCGGGGCGGTGGGTCAGGGGGTGAGCCTGCGGCGGGCGCAATTTCTCGGTGTAGGCCGCATAAATACCATTTGCCTCCCGCGAATCCGGGGGCTACGGTGACCCCACATGCTCATATCCCGCGACCGCGAGAAGCTCATCAATGTGATCGTTTACTTCGGTCGCAATACGCGCTTCTGCGGCAAGACGAAATTGTTCAAGCTTTTGTATTTGCTGGATTTCCAGCATTTTCGCGCGACGGGGCGCAGCGTGACCGGGCTCGACTATCGCGCCTGGGAACTGGGCCCCGTGCCATTCCCGCTCGTGCAGGAGTGGGATGCCTTCAAGCCAGACTGGCGGCAGCGGTCGACGTCGTTGTCGAACCCGTCTTTGACTACGAGAGACTTCGTATAGAACCCAGAGCAGAGCTCGACGATCGCCATTTCACGAAGCGCGACTGCAGCTGATGCGCGACCTGGCCGAGCGCCATCGCGACGAGTTGACGAAGCCGCTGGTTGGTCTGACCCACGAGGAGCGCGGACCGTGGGACAAGATCTGGGACAGCGGCCGCGGCGACAACCAGCGAATTCCCTATACGTTGTCGGTCCCCGACGATGATCCCAATCGGGAAGCGATTCTTGAGGCTTCCTCTCAGTACGAATCGATGACGAAGGCGGATTCCTCGCGTCACTGACGGCCGCCGGCGAGACGTCAGATGGAAGCCGGGGACATCTACCGCCGCGAACACTTCTACGCCGATCCGGAATCCGGCGAGTTGCTCCGAAGTATTTACTGTCTATGGCGCCGACGCGCAGCGGCGATTGGGTATTCCGGCTTCTCACCAGCCGTGAGAATGGCCGACGCAGAGAACCACCGTGCGATCACGGCGACCCCTATCCGGGCTACTTTCTGGGTCGAGTCGACGGCCCGCTCGTCAGGGACACCTGGGTCGATTTGAGATCCTGTCCCGACGCGGATGCCGACGATGTTCGGGTACTGATTGGCAAAGGTGCAATGAAAATGGTCGCTCGGCTGGCTGGCCCCCGATTGCGAGCTGCCCTTGAATGTGCGGCCGCCGCAGCCGATACGACGCGGCAGCAGGAGCAGGCGATCCGCGATCTGCTTGCAGATTTGCCCCGGTGATTTTCACGAGGCCGCTCTGGATCATTTATCCCAGAACGAGGATAATCCATGCGGCGAGGAACGCAATGGCCAAGCGTAAATCCCTTGGGGTCGAAGTCGAGGAGGGCTCCGGCAACGTCTTTGCGGACCTCGGCTTTCCGGATGCCGAGGAGCGAAAGACCAAGGTCTTGCTGGCCATCCAGTTGCAGCAGATTCTGGAGGAGCGCCGCCTGACTCAGGCAGGCGCGGCCAGGATCCTGGGAGTCAGTCAGCCGAAGGTGTCTGCACTGGTCAACGGTCGTCTGGAAGGCTTTTCCGTGGAGCGTCTGATGATTTTCCTGACGTCCCTCGGTCGCGACGTGCAGATCACGGTCGGTCCAAGGCGTTCTGCCCGAACATCAGGGCGTATTCGCGTGGCGCTGGCACGAAGCTCGAACCGGCAGCGAGGCCCGCGCCGCGGATTGTCCTGAGCTCTGGAGATCTATCCTCTGGATGCCATGGAGCGGGAGGTCTGATCGCGCGGTTAAGCGAAATGGCCGTAACGCGTTACGGTCAAAACGCAGAAAACTCGTTAGTCCCCCAGCATTTCCATCTACCTCCGCGACCCGAAAGACCGTTCAACCTGAATCTTGCGTCCCACCGCGGGAGGTTCCTCGACCATCAGGAAGCGCCCGTCCGGCGCCACATCGTAGGTGTTCGTCGGATACAGGTTGTAGTGATAGTTTCCGGCGAACAACACTTCAGGCTTGGTCAGGCGCGGCTGCCCCTCGCTGTCCTCGAGTCGGACCGAGAGGACTTCCGGCCCGTTGCGGAAGAAGAGCTCGTGGCCAGTGCGCGACCAGACCGGTTCCTCGCCCCCATCGTGCGATGCCTGAAGACGCATTCCGTCGAGCGGGAACGGCCGCACGAACACTTCATTGCGACGCGTCTCGTCGGCCACATAGGCGATCCACCGGCCATCGGCGGAAAACGCCGGCTCGCTCTCATTGAAGGGCGTGCGCAGCAGCGGTTTGGCCACCGCGCCTTTGCGTGCCTCGATCGTCCAAAGATCGAATCCCTCGGCGATGCTGTGTTCCGTGAACACCAGCCGGCCGTCCGGCAGCCACGCGTTCACGAAATGATCGCGCCGGCGCTGCGTCAGCGCGGTTTCGGCGCCCAGGCTGTCGCCGGACGACAGGTAGATTTCGTAGTTGCCGGTGCGGCTCGAATCGAACGCGATGCGCTCGCCGTCGGGTGACCAGACCGGCGAGTGGTCGTCCATCCCGCGGCTCAGGCGTGTCAGCCGGTCACTCTTGAGCTCGAGCAGCCACACGGCCACTTCGTCGTCCTGCAGCCAGGTCGCGACACGCGTGCCGTCGGGAGAGATACGAGGCAACGAGAATGGCCTGCGCAGCGTGCTCGCAGGCTCGACGCGCCCATTGCGATCGACCCAGACCAGCCGGCGATGCGGCTGCTCGTAGGTTCCCTGGACATAGACCAGGTCCGGTCCGCTCGAAGTCTCGTAGAACGCGACCTGGGAATTGATATTGGTCAACACGCCGCTCACGCGCTGTACCGGCGTGCCCGATAGCTGGAGGGTCTCGGGATCGAAGGCCACCGACATGAGCGCGCCGCCTCGAACGAACAACAGCGTGTCACGCTCGAGGTAGCGCGGATGGAAGCCGCCCCGGACGAGGGTCCCGCGCGACCGGTCATCGAGGCGGACGTACCCGACATCCGACCGGTCCACTGTCTTGCCGCCTCCCCACGCGCTGAACAGGACGACTCGACCGCCCGGCACGCAGGCCGGCCAGATATGCGCGCTGTCTTCGGCTCCGAGAGGAGTCGTCAGCTGCCGGGGCCGTCCGCCGGTGGCCGCAACCTGCCACAGCCCGCCCGCAAATCGAGGTGCATAGACGATCGTTTCGTTGTCCACCCAGCAGCCGCCGAAGAACTGCTGCGCGTCGGCGATGTCCTGCGCGCGCCCTCCCGCCAGGTTCACTCGACGCAGCCTGTCCCTGCGCCGCGAATGCGACGGTCTGCCCGTCGGGGGACACGAATGCACTCGTCGCGCCGTCCGTGCCGCTGATCGGCACCAGGGCCTCGGAATCGAATCGACGAAGCCAGAGTCTCGATCCGCCCTCGTTGTCTGCGAGCGCCACGACGAGGCTTTGACCGTCGGGCGTGAGCGCCATCGGTGCCGCCGTGAACTCGACGAGCCCGCTCTGCGGGGGCAGGTCGATCGCGAAGCGCGCCGGTGGACCGGCCGCTCGCCAGAAGGCGAAGCTCCCAAGGCCGGCCAGGAGCGCGACGAGCAGCGCGAGGAGGGTGAAGCGAGCGCGGCGGTTGTATGCGGGCGAGGCGTCAGTGTCGTCGTCGGCGGCTCGGTCGCCGCTCCGGGCTGCGCGCCAGGCGTCTAGCTCGCTCTTGAAAGCGTAGACCGAGCTGCGGTCCTGGTGCGGCAGCCGGTGAACGGGCAGGCCATCCTGCTGTTCCCAGCGCCGCGCCGTCCGCTCGGTGCGCCGCAGGTAGCCAGCAATCGCCTTCCATGAATCCAGCCGGTCTCCCGGCTCGTTCGACGACACGTCACTCGCGCCTCCTGCCCGGATTATAGCCAGCAGGGCTCAATCCTCCGCGTCCGCCTCCAGCCTGCGGGCGACCGCCGTCACTGTCGCCACGAGCCCGCGCCAGTTGCGGAGCTGCACTCTGAGGTGCTCCTCGGTCACCCCGCCCTCGACCAGCACGCACTGCTCCAGCCGCAGCCGATCGTCCGCCGCCGTCATTAAGTGAGGACGCAGGCGGCAGACGAACCGCATCGTGCAGCGGGCAATCCCGTAACGCGTTACGCGCAAAAGACAGGAAAAGAGGTCCGGCGCCCCAGGACGCCGCGCATCCCTCAGGGCGGCTGAATCGTCCCGAACTCCCGCGACCTGTTCGAGTTCACCGGCGCGGACGGAGCCGCGCTTCTCGCCGCCTTCGCCGCCTGCGCCGGCCGCATGGTCGTCGTGCCGCTGGACGCAGCCGGCGCGCTCTGCGGCGGCGGGCTCGGATTACTGTTCGCGCGCGGTGCTGGCGCTAGGCGCATAGGGCGTGGGCGCCGGCGCCTGGCTCGCGCGCCGGCTTGGCAGGCTGCGTGGCGCGCCCGAACACGGTCGGCCGGTCGGCACCGAGGCGCAGCGGCAGCGCGGCGGAGGTGGCTGCCGGGGCGCTCATCGTTGTCGTGGCGGGGATTCGCATCGCGCGGCCGTTCGTTGGTCGGCTGCCGGTACGGCCGCGTGTCGTGCGCGACGTCGTGCCGGTGATCGCGCCGCGACGGCACCCAGCACCAGCGATTCAGGTGGTCCAGGTACGCCCAGCGGCCGCGGTGATAGGTGTACGCGCTCCACGGCATCGAGCCGTACCAGCTCCAGCCGAAGCCGACCTGCTGCCAGTGGCCGTAGCGGAACGGGTCGTAACCGCCATAGGCATAGGACGGCATCCACACGCGCCCGTAGTCCGGCTCTTCGTGCCACTCGCCGTAGTCGTCGAGCGCCTCGTCGCGCGCGGGCGGCTCGGCCTCTGCAAGCTGCACCTCGCGCTCCAGCACCCAGTCCTCGAACGCATCGGCCGGCAGCGGTGTCGTGAGTTGCACGACCACGTCGCGCCCCTGCAGCCGCACGCGCTGGCCGGCGGCGACGCGCACGGGGCCACCGGCCGTCGCAACCTCCGCGACGCCATGACGGACCGTGAGTGCCGTGACGTCGTCGCTCATGACATCGACGCGATACTCGCCCGCAGTTTGCAGCGCGATCGTGGCGTTGGGGCTGACGACCTCGAACGACTCGTCCTCGACGAGCTCGCGCAGGTGCACGACCGCGGTGCCGGCGCTGAATTCGACTCGGAAGGCCGCCGCCTCGAGGTCGATGACGGAGAGCTCGGTGCCCTCGTCGAGCCGGATCGTTGCGGTGCCGAGCGCCAGCTCCGCGCGGCCGCCGCGCCCGGTCGCGAGGCGGTCGCCCGGCCGGAGCGGCCGGTCGGGCAGGGTGGAAGTGGGGGATTCCGCGTCGCCCTGGAACGTCACCGGGCCTTCGGCGTAGGAGAGCCGCGCGATGCGCTCAGGCTCGTCGGACGCCTGCGCCCCAGGCGAGGCTCGAGGCGGCGAGTGCGAGCAGCAGCAGGGCAGGGCGCGGGTTCATGACGGCTCGATCATAAGCCTGCCGGAATGAATGGTGGCTGAATCGCCGGATTCACATATTCAACGGGAGAGTTGCTGGTCGCGGGACTGTTTTGCGCGTAACGCGTTACGCCGAAAAGGCTCAAAAGGGCGATCCGGCGGCACCACGCTTGCAGCCGCCGACCCGTAGTTGAATACCCTCCGCCATCTTCCACGAGGCGGGGCCCCATGCAGCATTCCATCCTGATCGCACTCCTGTCGCTGACGCTCGCCGGCAGCCCGGCCTTCGCCGCCGAGGAAGCCAAGGCGCCGGCCGCCGAGAAGGCCGAGGCCGAAGCCGCACCGCCCGAACCCCGCGCCGAGCGCACCCAGCACGAACTGCGCCTCAACGGCCAGGTCCTGAAGTACACCGCCACCGTCGGCTGGCTGATCCTCAACGACAAGAAGACCGACGAGCCGATCGCGCGCTTCGGCTACATCGCCTACACGCTGGACGGCGTCGCCGACGCGAAGCGCCGGCCCATCACCTTCGCCTTCAACGGCGGCCCGGGCTCGGCCTCGATCTGGCTGCACATGGGCGCGCTCGGCCCGCGGCGCGTGGTCGTCAACGACGGCGGCTTCGCGCCGCCGCCGCCGGTGCAGCTCGTGGACAACGACTACTCGATCCTCGACGCGACCGACCTCGTGATGATCGACCCGGTCGGCACCGGCTTCAGCAAGCCGGTCGGCGAGGCGAAGGGCGAGCAGTTCTGGGGCGTGGACCAGGACATCGAGTCGGTCGGCGACTTCATCCGCCGCTACGTCACCGAGAACGGCCGCTGGGGCTCGCCGAAGTACGTGCTGGGCGAGAGCTACGGCGGCGTGCGCGGCGCGGGGCTCGCGAACCACCTGCAGTCGAAGCTCGGCATGAACCTCAACGGCCTGATCCTGGTGTCGCCGTACTTCGGCCAGGTCGCCGGCAACGACGGCATGGCGATCGACCTGCCGCACGTGCTGTACCTCTCGACGCTCGCGGCGACCGCCTGGTACTACGACGCGATCCCGAACAAGCCGGCCTCGGTCGGCGACTACGCGCTCGAGGTCGAGCGCTTCGCGATCGAGGAGTACGCGCCGGCGCTGCTGAAGGGCCACGCGATCTCGCCCGAGGAGAAGCAGGCGATGGCCGAGAAGCTCGCCCGCTACACGGGCACGAGCACGCAGTACTGGCTGCGCGCGGACCTGCGCGTCTCGCACGAGCAGTTCCTGCAGGAGCTGCTGCGCGACCGCGGCCTGATCGCCGGCCGGATCGACGCGCGCTTCTCCGGGCCCGTCGCTCAATCCGCTCAACGACGAGATGGACTACGACCCGTTCTTCCCGGCGGTCGGGCCGGCGTACACGGCGGCGTTCCGCGAGTACCTGCACTCGGAGCTGAGGTTCGACGTGCCGGACGAGTACGTCATCTCCGGCGGGCTCTACAACAAGTGGGACTGGCGCCACAAGCAGCCGGGCACCGAGCGGCGACGAGAACGGCCAGGTGCCGGTGACGAACCTGATCCCGGCGCTCGCGAACGCGATGACGATGAACCCGGGGCTGCACCTGCTGATCGACCAGGGCTACTACGACCTCGCGACGCCGACGCACGCGCTCAAGTACAACCTCGACCAGCTGCGCCTGACGCCGGAGGCGCGCGCGCGGATCCGCGTCAACATGTACGACGCGGGGCACATGATGTACCTGCACGAGCCGTCGGGACGGAAGTTCCGGGAGAACGTGGTCGGGTTTATCCGGGAGACGGATCGGCTGTAGCGGCGGCGGGACCGGAGGCGCTTTACAGCGCCGTTAGCCGTAACGCGTTACGGTGATTCGCCCAAAAAGGGATCACCGGCCCCGGCATCGGGCGCCGCAGGCCTCAATAGCCGCGCTGGATCGGGTCGACGGCCGCCGACTTGACGCCGGTCACGAAGTGGCCGGTGTCGCCGAAGCAGGAGATCGGGATGAACTTGTGCTCGTCGTAGGTGAGCACGACGCGTGAACCGACGGTCGCGTTGATCTGCTCCACGACGTCGTCGTCCCGCACGGTGAAGAAGAACTTCTCCGCGACGGTGCCGGGCATCGTCACCATCGCCATCTCGCCTTCCCAGGTCTTGCAGATCCAGCCCTTCTTCGGAGAACTTCTGCACGTAGCCCGCGCGCTCGCCGGCCGAGTAGGACCAGGTGAGGGTGAACAGCCGTCCAGAGCGCGATCAGGGCGATCACGATCGCGACGAAGATCCAGAACTTCTTGAGCATGGCGGGTCCCTCGGGCGGGATGTAGATTATGCCTTGGGGAGGGCCATGGCAGACAACGACTCGAGCCCGAGGGACGCGGCAACGACCGCGGAAGTGCCGGGCCTGGGCGGTTTCGGCGGTCAGCGGAGCGTCGCCGCTGCTGCTCCTGGCCGTCTTCGCCACGATCTTCGTCCTCGACTGGGCGCAGCCGGTCGTCATCCCGCTGGTGCTCGCCCTGATCATCAGCTACGCGCTCGGCCCGCTCGTCGACCGCCTCGAGCGGCTCGCCATCCCGCGGGCGCTGTCGGCCGGCGTGCTGCTGCTCGCCATCGTCGTCGGCGTCGGTGCGGCCGCCTGGTCGCTGCGGGACGAGGCGGTGAGCCTCATCGACACGCTGCCCGAGGCGGTGTCCAAGATGCAGGCGGCCGCGCGCAAGGAGTTCGCGGGCCCGCGCACGGCGATCGAGAAAGTGCAGAAGGCGGCCGAGGAACTCGAGCGCGCGACGGCGGAGGACGCGACTGCCAGGCCGACACCCGGCGTCACGCGCGTGCAGATCGAGAAGCCGAAACTCAACATCCGCGAGTACCTCGTGACGACCCTGGCGGGCGGTGTCGCATTGATCGGCTCAGGCCTGATCGTGCTGTTCCTGTCCTTCTTCCTGCTCGCCTCCGGCGACGCGTTCCGGCGCAAGTGGGTCAAGCTCTCGGGTCCGACGCTCGCCCGGCGAAGGATCACGATCCAGGTGATGGACGAGATCCGCTCGCCAGGTCCAGCGCTACCTCGGCGTGCAGGTGCTGACGAGCGTCATCGTCGGCGTGGCGAGCGGTCTCGCGTTCTGGGCGATCGGGCTCGAGAACGCCGCGGTGTGGGGCGTCGCGGCGGGCGTGCTCAACCTGGTCCCGTACCTCGGCGCGATCGTGACGACCGCCGGCACGGCGCTGGTCGCGTTCTTCCAGTTCGGCACGGTCGGCATGGCGCTGGCGGTCGCCAGCATCTCGTTCGTGATCAACACCCTCGAGGGCACCTGGCTGACGCCCTGGCTCTCGGGCCGCGCGAGTCACATGAACGCGGTCGTCGTGTTCGCGGGCATCCTGTTCTGGGGCTGGCTCTGGGGCGGCTGGGGCCTGATACTCGGCCTGCCGATCATGATGGTGATCAAGGCGGTCTGCGACCACGTCGAGGACCTGAAGCCGATCGGCGAGTTCATGGGAGAGTGATGATGAAGATCGACGTCAAGGCCGTTGCCGCCACCCTCAACAAGATCATGGAATACGAGCTGGCGGGCACGGTGCGCTACACGCACTACTCGCTGATGACCTACGGTTACGGCCGCATCCCGATCGTGAGCTGGCTGCGCGGCCAGGCGACCGAGTCGCTCGCGCACGCGACGGCGGCCGGGGAGTTGATCACGCAGCTGGGCGAGCACCCTTCGCTTGCGATCGGCCCGCTGCTCGAGACGCACAAGCACGACATGGGCGACATCCTGCGCGAGTCCATGCAGCACGAACGCGACGCGCTCGCGCTCTATTACAAGCTGCTCGAGCAGGTGAAGGACCAGTCGGTGCAGATCGAGGAATACGCGCGCGAGATGATCATGCAGGAGGAGCAGCATCTCGGCGAGGTGGACAAGATGCTGAGGAAGCCGGGGGATATCGGGAAGTCTGGAGTCTAGTGCGGCTGCGTCACGGGACGACGCTGAGGTAATACTCCAGGTTCGGATCCTCCATGTCGCGGAAGCGGCTGAGCATGACCTTCTTTCCGCTGGTTTCATCGTGGAAGACGAACAGTCCCTGCTGCCGGTAGGCGACGTCATCCACGGTCACCGGCGGAATGGAGAAGACGGCCGTGCGGCTGAGCAGGTCCGGGTCGTACAAGCCCAGGTGCGAGTAGCACGGGGCCAGGGAGTTGAAGGCTCCGCAGTGCTTCGGGTCGTACTCGATCAATGCGACCTCGGCCTGTGCCCCGGAATGACTCAGTGAACTGATCTCGAAATCCGCGCCTTCGTGCTCCGAGAGCGCGAACGATCCTGCGTAGACCATGTCGTCGACGGCTGCGTCGCTGGACTGGAAGGTATGCCCGCAGACCGAGTAGATGCGGGTGCCGCCCTCGTGGAACCACAGGTCGCCGCACAAGCCATGCTCGGCGACGAATGGCGAATCACGCAGCCACTCGGCTTGTCCGGTCGAAATGCTCCATCGGCTGAACGTGGAACCGTTGCCAGCAGGCCCCGGGACGGCGTACAGGAAGTCGCCCGACGGGTGCAATCGCGCGCGCGAGTCCGACTCGATCAGCGGACCGACGCTGGTCTGCTCGGTATTGGTCGCGATGTCGACGGAGTGAATGGATCCCCAGGTGTTGAATCGCTCCAGCGCGTGCACGCGACCCTCGCCATCCAGCACCAGGTCGACGACGTCGATGCTCACGTCGAGCAGGATCGGGGCGGGTGGCGCGGGCTGCGCGAGCGCCGAGAGATCGACGATGGAGATCTGGCCGACGTGCGCCACGGCCGCCGTCAAGCCGTCCGGCGCGAGCGAGACGGCCGCCGGCAGTGCGGGGAGGAGCTGCTGGCGTTCGACGCCGGTCGCCATGTCGTAGGTGTACAGGGCATTCACGGGGTCGGCGCTGATCATCACGACCTGGCGCAGCGACTGGCTGAAGGCCGCGTCGATGATGTCGTGCGAGAGCGCCGTGCGGCTATCCACGACCAGCGGATCGTATCCGGGCTCGGCGCCGATGCCGACGATCACGTTGCTCGTCAACGTGAACGGGCTGCCCCGGACGTGTCGCACGCAGGAGAGGTCGTAGCAGACGCGGACGTCGACCGTGTCGTCGTAGGTGCCCGGACCCAGCAGCTCGCTCGGATGGAACGCGACCGTGAAGACCGCTTCGGAGGTCGATGGGCGGGACAGTTCGACGTGCTGTACGGCCTGGTTCGAGTTTTCGAAGGACCAGAACGTGCCCGCGTCGGGCACCACGTTGAGCGTCGCGCGGAACTGCTCCGATCGGTTCATCGGCTCGAGCGCCTCGATCGTCAACTGGATGGCGTCGCGATCGAATGCCACCGTCGTCGGGCCGTCGCCGCTGACTTCGTAGGTGGTCGAGAAGAGGGCGGGGCTGCCGTCGATCTGCGACGCGCAGTTTTCATCCGGGCAGACCTGGATCTCGATGTCGTCCTCGTACGTGCCGTTGGCAAGGGCGCCCGGGCTGCGAAACTGAATCGACAATTGCCCGCCGGTCGCGCTCACCTGCATGAAACCGACGCTTTGGATGCCGGAACTCGAGTTCCTGCCCCGCAGCGTCAGGCCGCCGGTGGGCACGTTGGTGATCGTGAGCGTGAACGAACCCTGGGGCGCCACGTCGCCCGGCGTGCCAGACACCGAAATGCTGGTGGGGCCGGTGGAAAGGCGCGGCTCGGTATTGTTGTTGTTGCCGCCACCACCGCCGCCGTCACCACCGCCTCCGCCGCAGGCGGGTAGCAGTGACGTCAGCAGCAAGAAGGCCCCGAATCGCAGATTCGCCAGCTTCACGCCCTGACCCTCCTGCAAGTCACGGCCGATCCAGCTTGTTGTGTCTGCGCTTATGCTACCAGCGAGCACCCGGGGCCGCCGGTCTTGCCCGACATAAGCGGGTGAGGCAGCCAAATCGAGGCACCAGGGAGTATTCTCGGCGGCCAGAGGGGGAACTCATGAACGAACCGCAACCGCAGTACGTCGGCTTCTGGGCGCGCGTCGGCGCCGCCGTCATCGACACGATCCTGATGATGATCGTGTGTGCGCCGCTCGTGACCTGGATCTACGGGCCCGACTACTGGATCGGCGCAGGCGGCTTCATCGCCGGCCCGGCCGACTTCCTCATCAACTGGTTGTTGCCGGCGGTCGCGGTGATCCTGTTCTGGATCTACCGCCAGGCGACGCCCGGCAAGATGGCGATCGGCGCGAAGATCGTCGATGCGAAGACCGGCGGCAATGCGTCCACCGGCCAGCTCATCGGCCGATACCTCGCGTATTACGTGTCGATCATCCCGCTGTTCCTCGGCATCATCTGGGTCGGCATCGACGCGAAGAAGCAGGGCTTCCACGACAAGCTCGCGGGGACGGTGGTCGTCAGGTCGCGGTAAATGAAACAAAGGGGACAGTCACCTTTAAAGGTGACTGTCCCCTTTAGATACCGAAGGCTTTCAGCAGGCCGTCCATCAGGCCTTCGAGGCCGCGGCCGGTCAGGCCGGCGCGGCGATTGCCGCCGGGCACTTCCTCGTAGACGAATCGCCCTGGCCCTCCGGCGAACTGGTCGTCGAACAGTTCCGCCTTTCCGCGCAGGTAGGGCACGAAGGTCTCGCAGCGCGTCGTGCGGTAGTCGAGGTTGGCGCTGAAGCCGATCGTCGCCGCCTGGTTGATCATGCGCGGCTGGCCGGCGCGCGGCTCCTCGGCGCGCACGCCGCGGCAGCCTTTCAGGATCAGCCGGCACGGGCCGTGAAAAACGAGATAGCGCAGTTGCAGCGTCAGCCAGGCGTGCAGGCTGCCGAGCCGCCAGTGCCGCGTGATGTGCATGGGCCGGCCGTCGGGCTTCACCACGCCGGCGAGCGCGCGCGGCTGCACGACCATCGCGGCGCCGGCCGGAATCTCGATGACGCCGACTTCGCCGAACGGATCCTTCAGGGCGGAGACCACGACGCGCGTCGGCGCCTCGCCCTCCGGGCGGATCGCCGTGATCGCGAACAGGCCCGACGCGATGCTCGCGAACGGCAGGCGCGGGTTGAGGAACCAGCGCGTCGACTTGCGCGCCGGGTGGCTGCTGCTCTGCAGGAAGTCCGGCTGCACCAGCAGCTCGAAGCCGGGCTCGACGTCGATCGCGGCGGAGACCGCGGAGCGCGCGGGCTCGGGGATGGCGGGCCGGCCGTCGCCCGGCAGTATCCGGACGGGCCGCAGGCGACCGGCGAGCGGCGCGATCGCGAAGTACAGGAATGTCTTGATGAGCGCCGGCAGCAGCAGGATGCCCACCAGGATGCCGAGCGCGACCGGCAGCTTCGCGCGGATGTTGCTGATGAGCTGCTCGCGTGGATTGGTCGCGACGTGCGTGCGGCGGGCCGCGAGCTGGCCCTCGAGGGCCGACGCTTCCCGCGCTTTTCCGGCCTGCGCGGCGCGCAGCTCCGCCTGCCGCGGCGACTCGGAGGTCAGGGTCGTGTGGATGTCGCGTGCAGTCGCCTCGCGCTGCTGTTGCAGCCCGCCGACGTGCCGGCGCACGAGCGCGAGCTGGGCGGCGGCCTGGCGGCTGGTCGCTTCCGCGGCGCGCGCCGCCTGGTCGAGCGCGACGTAGCGGGCCCGCGCCTTCTCGCGCGCGACGAGCTTGGACGGCGCGAGGTAGCTGTCCCACCACCACGTTGCGCGATCCAGCCGGTCGAACTCGGCCTTGGCTTCGCGGGCGGCGGCACGCGCCGTGCCCGCGACGCGGCGATGGTCGGCGAATGTCGCCTGCGCGCTGCGCAAGCCGTCCGCGGCCGCGTCGAGCTGGGCATCGATCGCCGCGAGCGACGACTTGAGCGGCTCGGTCGCGGCTTCCATGCGGCGCTGCCATGCGACACCCTCGAGCGCAATCTCGTCATCGAGCTCGCGCAGCTCCGACTGCAGCCCCGCGAGGACGTCCGCCTGCCGGTCGATCTCGCGCGCCAGGGCGGCGTGCTCGTCCCAGGCGGTCCTCAGCCAGGAGACGGCCAGCAGCGCGGCCACTATTAAAAGGAGGAGTCCGAGCTTCCGGAGGGTCCACTGGAGGGCCGCGGCGAGGAGCTGCATCATGCGTGGGTAGTATGCGGCCGGATGCCGCGCGCCCATAATGCGGCGCGGCGATCACGTGAATTGTCGCTATTTGAGGGGGAGTCACGAACATGAACGAGCCATTGCCGGAGTACGTCGGGTTCTGGGCGCGCGTGGGCGCCGCGCATCATCGATTCGATCCTGATGGCGATCGTGCTGGTGCCGTTCTACCGCCTGTTCTATGGCGGCATGGACTACAACGACATGGCGACGCTCGACAGCCCGGCGAACATCATGATCAACGGCCTGCTGCCCGCAGTCGCGGTGATCCTGTTCTGGGTCTGGCGCCAGGCGACGCCCGGCAAGATGGCGATCGGCGCGAAGATCGTGGACGCGAAGACCGGCGGCAAGCCGTCGACCGGGCAGTTCATCGGGCGGTATTTTTCGTACTACATCTCGTCGATCGTGCTGCTGCTCGGGTTCATCTGGGTCGGCTTCGACGCGAAGAAGCAGGGCTGGCACGACAAGCTGGCGGGGACGGTGGTGGTTCGCTCGAGGTGAGCCGCGGACTACAAGGCGCCTGACAGCGACACCCTGCCGCGACCTACAGGCAAGCGCGGCGAAAGGGGTGATAAGTGAGGGATGAAAATACCCACACTCTGGATCCGTTCCATCGCTGCCGTGGCGATGGGCTTTTCTTTCGCCGCCGCGGCACAGCAGGTCGAGCAGGACGTGCCGGTGCTCAGCGAGGACATCGCCGGGCGGCTGGACGGCTTCAGCTACAAAGAGGGGCCTGAGTCCGAGCTCGAGTTCCGCGGTACGGCCATTGCGCTGGGCGCCGAGGGCGACGCCGAAGTGGAGTTCCAGGAAGGCCGTGCCCGGGTCGACGTGGACGTCGAGGACCTGCCGAATCCCGCGTCCTTCGGCCCGTTCGCGACCTACGTGCTCTGGGCGGTGACGGCCGACGGCAACGCGAGCAACCTCGGGTCGATCGAGGTCCGGAACGGCGACGGCTCCCTCGAGGCGACGACGCCGCTATCGCAGTTCGGCCTGATCATCAGCGCGGAGCCGCACTTCGCGGTGACCGTGCCGAGCCGCGCCATCGTGCTGCAGAATCTCGGCAAGCGCGTGCAGGGCCAGCAGTTCAACATTCCCGGGCTCAAGCAGCGCATCGACTATTCCGCCCTGGCGACGCAACGCCGCGATGAATCGACGAAGTTCCTCGTCAGACCTGAGCCAGGCCCGTTACGCGCTCGCGATCGCGGAGGGTGCCGACGCAGATCGCCTCGCGGCCCGCGAGTACGGGCAGGCGGCCGATCTCCTGGCGCGGGCCGAGGCAGCGCATGGGGACAAGAAGTCGTCCGTGCGCAATCAGGCGCCCCTGATCGCGCGCGAAGCGGTGCAGATTGCGGAGGACGCGCGTCGCAAGGCGGTGACCGCGCTGGCGAAGGAGCAGAGCGAAGCGGCGACCCGCGCCGCGCGCGAGTCGGCCGAGCAGAAGGCGGCAACGGAAGCGGCACTCGCGGCCGAGGAAGCCCGGCGAGCCGTCGTGCCGCGACCAGCAGCGCCGCGCGCGCGGATCTCGTCGCGCGCCTGAACCGTGCGCTGCCGACGCGCGAGACACCGCGCGGGATCGTCGCCGAGCTCGCCGGCGTCGAGTTCGCGACCGGGGCCGCGACGCTGAGCGCCAGCGCGCGCGAGTCGCTGGCGCGCTTCGCCGGCATCGTCGGCGTCTATCCGTCGCTGCGCATCCTCGTGGAAGGGCACACCGACAGCACCGGCAGCCTGGACTTCAATCGCACGCTGTCCTATGAGCGGGCACTCGCGGTGCGGGATTACCTGGCGACCCAGGGCGTGACCGGCGCCAACCTCCAGGTCACCGGCCGCGGTCCGGACGTGCCGGTCGCGAGCAATGACACGCGCGAGGGCCGCGCGCGGAATCGCAGGGTCGAGATCATCCTCTCGGGCGACCTCGTCAAGGAATCCCGGTAGTCAGGAAAGGGAACGCCCCCAGCCAGGGGGCGTTCCCGTTGAAGGGGCGCGTCTCCTTCGATAAAGGTGACTGTCCCCTTTAGCTCGCTTTAGCCAAAGGTGACTGTCCCCTTTGGCGCTTTCGTTTCCTTGCGGCGCGGCTTGAGGCCGGGGATCAGCATCGGCACTTTCCGGCGATAGTCCTCGTAGGACTTGCCGTGCTCGGTGATGAGGTCGCGCTCCTCGAACTGGATCGCGAGCAGGATGTACGCCGTCGTCGCGATGGCGAACAAGCAGGTGCGCGAGCGTCATGGTCGGCGTCGCCCAGAACGCCAGCAGCCAGCCGACGTAGAGCGGGTGCCGGACCTGGCGGTAGAGCCAGGGCGTGCGGAACGACACCGGCGTGTAGGGCCTGCCCAGCAGCGGCAGCGTCACCTGGCGCAGCCCGAACAGGTCGAAGTGGTTGATGAGGAAGGTGCTGACCAGCACCGTGCCCCAGCCGAGGGCGAACAGCCGCCCACAGCGCGACCTGCCCGATCGGGTTCTCGACCGACCAGATCTCGATGCCGATCGGCCGCCACTGCCAGAACAGCAGGATCAGCGCGAGGCTCGAGAGCAGCACGTAGGTCGAGCGCTCGATGGACCACGGCACGAACTGCGTCCAGCGTTCCTTGAACCAGGGCCGCGCCATCACGCTGTGCTGGACCGCGAAGACGCGCGAGCAGGGCGCAGTTGACCGCGATCGCGGAAGCCGAGGCTCCCGATCAGCGGGCCGTCGAGCCGATTGGCGATGAGGGGGCAGCCGCCGACGAACGCGAGCGCGTACAGGAACGTCCCCAGGAACAGTGCGTAGGCCGCAAGGCCGTACGCGAAATGCAGGATTCTCTTCAACATGATGGGCCCTCCTTGATGGCGCGCGCACTGTGCCGGGAGCGGCGCGGCCGGGCCATGGGTCCTTTGTCCCGGTTGGGCTAAGATCGGGCGGGCAGACCCCCGACAAATGTCCCGGTAATGCCGATGGCCGCCAGAAAGCCGCTCCGCCAGCAGATCCGTTACGTGAAGGCCGCGGACGGCACGCGCCTCGCGTGGGCGCAGGCGGGCGAGGGGCCGGTCGTCGTCAAGGCGGCCAACTGGCTCTCGCACCTCGAGTACGAGTGGGAAAGCCCGCTCTGGAAGCACTGGCTCCACTTCTTCGCGGGCAACTTCCGTTTCGTGCGCTACGACGAACGCGGCTGCGGCATGAGCGAGTGGCGCGATGGCGAGCTCTCCACCCGGATCTGGACGGACGATCTCGAGGCGGTGATCGACGCGGCGGACCCGAAGGAGCCCGTGACGCTGCTCGGCATCTCGCAGGGCGCGGTCGCCAGCATCGGTTATGCGCTCCGCCACCCGGAGCGCGTCTCGCGACTCATCCTCTATGGCGGCTACGCCCGCGGGCCGTTCCTGCGCGGCAACCCGGAGGCGGAGGCGACCTTTCGCGCCGTGATCGAACTCGCGCGCGTGGCCTGGGCCAGCGACAACCCGAGCTTCCGGCAGGTGTTCACCTCGCGGTTCATCCCGGGCGGAACGCCCGAGCAGCTCGCCTGGTTCAACGACCTGTGCCTCAAGACGACGCCCGGCGAGGTCGCGGCGCGGCTGCTCGACGCGCGCGCGCCACGATCGACATCGAATCGCAGCTCGCCCAGGTGCGGGTGCCGACGCTGGTGCTGCATGCGCGCGACGACGGGGTGGTGCCGGTCGATGAAGGCCGCCTGCTCGCGAGCGGCATCCCGGGCGCGGAGTTCATCGAGCTGGATTCGAGGAACCATATCCTGCTGGAGGAGGAGCCGGCCTGGCGGCGGTTCCAGGAGGCAGTGCTCGACTGGATGCAACCGGGGCAGCCGGCGCAGTGCAGGCGTGTTCGGGTCGCTGTCGGAACGCGAGCGGGAGGTCCTGGCGCTCATGAGCGACGGGCTCAGCAACGCGGACATCGCGGCGCGCATGTCGATCAGCGACAAGACCGTGCGCAACCACGCGTCCAACATCTTCGACAAGCTGGGCGTCTGGTCCCGCGCGCAGGCGATCGTGTTTGCGCGGGACCGTGGGTTCCGGCGCTGAGCGGGCGTAGACTGGGCACATGAATAACCTGAGATTGCTGGTCGTGGCGACGACGGGGACCGTGGCGCTCCTCGCCGTCCGGGCCGCCGGCACGATCGAAGTGGACCCGAACTCGTTCCAGGGCCGCACGGAAGCGGCGGTCGAGGAGTTCCGGGAGGCGGTGCAGCTCGAGCCCGACCTCAAGCACGGCGCCGAGCTGTTCAGGGCCTGCGCGTCCTGCCATCAGGCGGACGGCAGCGGCAGCGAGGACGGCACGATTCCCCTGATCGCCGGGCAGCACGTCTCGGTGCTGGTCAAGCAGCTCGTGGACTTCCGGCACGACCGCCGCTGGCATGCGCGGATGCGGGAGGCCGCGAAGCAGCACGACCTGGGGGGCGCGCAGGACATCCTGGATGTCGCGTCCTATGCGGCGGGCCTGCGGCGCCCGGCGCCGCGCGAGGGCGGGATGGGCGACGGCAAGGCCCTGCACGAGGGCCAGGTGGTCTACTACCGCGAATGCGCGGCCTGCCATGGCCGGCTCGGCGAGGGCGAGCTTCGGACCCTGCGCCCGCGGCTTGCGGGACAGCATTATCTTTACCTGCTCAAGCAGCTCTACGACACGGCCTCGCTCACCCGGCCCGGCATGGACGCGGACCACGTGAAGCGCATCAGCGCGCTCACCGATGCGGAACGCGCAGGGGTCGCGGACTATCTGTCGCGGGTGACCCCTGAACTGACGTCAGTGCCCTAAAAGGGGACAGTCACCTTTAAAGGTGACTGTCCCCTTTAAAAGTGTCTGTCCCCTTTTGCGTTAAGCTCGCGCCCCGTGCAGAACGCAACTGAACGGCACACGTCGCTCGAGGCAACGCTGAGCGAGATCCAGGCACTGATGGAGCGCCAGGAGATCGTGAGCCAGCTCGTCGCCCGCGAGCAGGCCGGCAAGCAGGAGCTGGTCCAGTCCCTGGTCGCGCGCCAGCACGCGGTCGAGCTCGAAACGAAGCTCAACCGGCTGCACCCGGCGGATGCCGCGTTCGTCCTCGAGAGCCTGCCCGCCGAGCAGCGCGACGCGGCCTGGCAGCTGATCCACCGCGAGCAGCACGGCGCCATCCTGCTCGAGCTCGCCGAGGCCGTTCAGTCGGACCTCATCGAGCTGCTGTCGGACGATGAGCTGATCGGGCTCGGCAAGCAGCTGCCGTCCACGGACTTCGCGGACCTGGTCGAGAACCTGCCGGAGGAGCGCGCAGCGGTCGTGCTGGCGCGCCTCGGGGCGGGCGAGCGGCAGCAGGTGCAGACCGCGCTGTCCTTCCCGGAGGACAGCGTCGGCGCGCTCATGGAGCCGGACGCGGTCACGGTGCGCGACGACCTGACGCTCGAGGAGGCGACCGCCTCGCTGCGCGGCCGGCGCGGGCTGCCGGAGCAGCTCACGTCGATCTTCGTCGTCGACCGCGAGAACGTGCTGCAGGGCGTGCTGCCGCTCGCGCGGCTGCTGCTCGGCGAGCCGGGCGTGAAGGTGGCCGCGGTCATGGACGCGGACCCGGTGCACTTCACGACCTCGGACAAGGCGGACGAGGCCGCCCAGGCGTTCGAGCGCTACGACCTGATCGCGGCGCCGGTCGTGAACCTGCACCGGCACGTGGTGGGCTGGATCACGGTGGACAAGGTGCGTCGACCGGCTGAGCGAGGACTCGTTCAAGCAGTCCCTCGGCCAGGTGGGCCTCGACGAGAACTCGGACCTGTTCGGGCCGGTCTGGCAGAGCGGGCGCCGGCGCTGGATCTGGCTCGGGCTCAACCTGCTGACGGCGTTCGTCGCCTCGCGCGTGATCGGCGTGTTCGAGGGCTCGATCGAGAAGCTCGCGGCGCTCGCCGCGCTGATGCCGATCGTCGCGAGCATCGGCGGCAACACGGGCAACCAGACGGTGGCGCTGGTGGTCCGCGGCCTCGCGCTGTCGCAGCTCAACGAGAGCAACCGGCGTTACCTGCTGCGCAAGGAGCTGTCGATCAGCGCTGCTGAACGGCGTCCTCTGGGGCCTGCTGATGGGCGGCGTGACCTGGCTGCTGTACGGGTCGCTGGATCTCGCCGGCGTCATGGCGGCCGCCATGCTGCTCAACATGGTCGTCGCGGCGACGGCGGGCGTGCTGTGCCCGCTGATCCTCGAGCGGATGGGGCGCGACCCGGTGATGGGCAGCAGCATCCTGCTGACCGGCATCACCGACAGCATGGGGTTCCTGATCTTCCTCGGCCTGGCGACCTTCTTCCTTTTGTAAAAGGGGACGCACCCCTTTTCTGGAAAAGGGGTGCGTCCCCTTTACAGGGGCCGGCTTCCTTTGCCAGCGGCCTGTCGAAGCGGGCGTCGCCCGTTCGACAATGGGTGTAACTCACCGGAGAAACACACATGACACAGCTCGATCCCTACCTCTTTTTCAACGGCACCTGCGCCGAGGCCCTGCGCTTCTACGAGAAGACGCTCGGCGGCAAGCTGGAGATGATGATGAAGGCGTCCGAAGCGCCGGCCCAGGAAGGCTGCCCGGGCGGCAACCCGGATGCGATCATGCACGGCTGCGTCGTGATCGACGGCCGTCGGCTCATGGCCTCGGACTGGATGTCGCCGGATCCTTATCCGGGAATCCGCGGCGTCTCGCTTGCGCTGAACTACGAGACGGTCGAGGAGGCGACGCGCAAGTTCGAGGCGCTCGCCGACGGCGGCAGGGTCTTCATGCCGCTCGGCAAGACGTTCTGGGTCGAGCGCTTCGGCATGCTCGCCGACCGGTTCGGCACGAACTGGATGGTGAGCGGCGGCAAGGCGGCGATGTAAGGGCAGAACGCGAAAATGAAGGGGCTATTTAAAAGGGACAGTCACCTTTAAAGGTGACTGTCCCCTTTGTGTAACCTCTTCATACTTCAGCCCCTGGCGGCGGCCGTTCGGGGGGATACGGCCGCCGCCGCCCTTCAGCGAAGCTCGTAAACGGTCGTCGTCCCGCTGACCTCGTTGCCGACGATCAGGAGCGGCTTGCCGCGCGGCGACTCGTGGGCTGGCACGAACTCGAGGCCCTCGGGGCCGAGGTCGCCGGCCGCGGAGTTCGGCCCACGCAATCGTCGATCTCGTCCGAGTCCGGCGGGTCGAACTCGGCGCAGGTCGGGACCGGCTCGCCGGCCGCGTCGCGGAACGCCCGGTTGTTCACGTAGTCGACGTACTCGGGATTGCGCGGGTCGGAGAGATCCAGCGTCACGATGCCGCCGATCCGCTCGAGGCCGACGAAGGCATACAGCCTGCCCTTCACCACGCCGAGCGTCAGCCCTTCCGGCTCCGGGCCCTTGTTGTCGCTGCGGTTGTCGAGGGAATCGTTCTCCTCGTGATTCGCGTTGAACTCGCCCGGCAGCAGGTTGGCGAGCAGCTGCTCGAGTTCGGCGCCGCTGTCGAAGACCAGCGCGCCAGTGCGCGCGTTCCAGATCGAGAACGAGCGGCCGCCGGGTACGTACAGCGCGGTCGAAATCGCCGTCGCCGTCGGTGTCGCCCTGGGCCGTCGTCACCGTGAGCCGGCCGAGGTTCGCGTCCTCCTGGAGGTCGGCGGCATTCGGGAAGGCGGTCGGGTCGAGCGTGAGGTCCGCGACGCGCTCCTCCTCGCCGTACCCGTCGTAGTCGCGCGTGTCGCCCTCGTTCGCGGTGATCAGGTAGTGCTGGTCGCCGACCTCGAAATGCGCGATCGAGTCCGGCTGGTACATGCCGAACACCGGCCAGCGGCGGATGCGGATCGCGCCGTCGTCGTCGCTCGCGTCCAGCTTGTTGCGGGCCTTCGAGTGATCCTTGAAGCCGAGCGCGAAGATCCGCTTGACGCGCGCCGTGCGGGATGTCGATCACGGCGATCGCATTGGCTTCCTGGAGCGTGACCCAGGCGGTCTCGCCGTCGGTGGTGATGTACTCGGGCTCGAGGTCCTGGGCGACGGTGGCGCCGGGACCGTAGATGCGCACGTCGGCCGGCAGCTCGTCGTGGCGCGGGCCGCCGACGTTGAAGTCGTCGAAGCGGACGGTCTTCGTGGCGTTGGAGTGGCCGATCCGCGTCAGGTCGATGATGGTCACCGTGCCCTCCGGGTCGTTCGTGTAGGTGTCGTCGGGCTCGCCCTCGTTGGCGGCCAGCGCGTAGCGGCCGCCTTCGGCGAAGGTGACCATGTCGGGCAGGGCGCCGGCAGGCGCGACCGCCAGCAGTTCGAGCGTCCGGGTCGAGTAGAAAGCCACCCAGCCGTCGTCCTGCTTGGGCTCGGCTTCGACGGCCACGGCGAGCATGCCGCGTCGGACGTCCACGCTGTTGGCGGCGCCCACGGAGCGGGGTGCCAGGTCGGCGACGATATCGAGGCTGCCGACCTTCGTCGGCTTTTTCGGATTGCGGAGATCCAGCACGTCGACCGTCGCCGACCCGGCATTGACCACGAAAGAGCGGCGGGTGATCGGGTCAAAGGCCGGGATCTCGGCGCCGCCGATATTGAAGAGTCCGGATTCGTAAGTGCCGAGCACGCGCAGCTTCGGCTGCTTGGCCGGCATGGCCGCGTGCGCGACGTGAATGAAGCTCGCCAGAACGGCCAGCGGTGCCGCCAACATCGTGCTTTTCATCTTCGGGAGGTCCTTCTCGTGCCGACATCGCGCCGTTCCGGCGATGTCCGAGACGATAGGGCCCGGATGTTGCTGCCCGATTACGGAATTACTGCACCTCGATGTCGGCAGATCGCGCGGCGACCCTGAACACGTTCAGCGCGGCGCGATGTAGCGGATCGCGAAGTCGCGCAGCTCACCCATGATTTCCTCGCGCGTCAGGACACCGATGCAGGGATAGGCTCCGCGCCTCTCGAGCGGCGCGTAGCCGGGCAGGCGCAGCAGTTTCCTGACGACGAGTGCGGCGGGGGCCGCCGCTACCTGGGGCCCATCGCCCTCTTCGGCGATCAACACCGCCTCGCGCGACGCCGTGCGACTGTTCGAGTCGCGAGTCACTACGCGCACGTGCATCGCGCCGGCACCGGTGCCGAGCCAGTCGAACCACCCCCCGATGCGAAGGAACGGCTTCGCGCAGTGCGCGAGTGACGGCGGGACGCCCAACCGGACGCCTCGCGACAACAGCGAGAGCCCGAGGTGCAAGACGCTGATCTCGAGCCCCGCGCGGATCTTGATTTCCTCGAGCGCTGGGTAGCGGGTGGGCCAGAGTGCGCGTTCGGGCGTGTCGATGTCCGAGAGCCAGCGTTCGCCGACCGGCGCCGGATAGACGTGACGATCCAGGTTGCCCCATCCGTATGCGGGGTTGTCGTCATTACGCGAAGGAATGGGCCTGCCGCAGTAGCTGAGTATCGAGCTTGCCGTCGCGAGGCCGATCGGCGCACGATGACCGGGCGCAATGCCTACGTCGATCGAGACGACTTCGCGCGGGTTCGGTGCCAGCTCGTCCACGATCGCGGTGGTCAATGCCGGCACCGTGGACGCGCCGCTGACGATAGCTGCGTGGCTCACGCGCGCCGCCGCGTCCAGGGACAGGATGTCGGTGATGCGCGCGCGCGCATCGGCGATGTCCACGTAGTGGATGCCGTGCTCGGCACAGCGCCGCGGGAGGGCGAGGTTCCGCGCCTGGAACGGCCCCACGGTATCCACGATGACGGTCGGCTTGAGGGCCAGGAGCCTCGAGATGGCATCCGGCCTTTGCAGGTCGACTGCGAACGACGAGGCCTTGACGGCGCCCAGCACGCGCGCCAATGCTGCCCCCGCGCCGGCGTCCCGGCCGGCGATGACGACGTCAATGTCGCCTCGCTGCGCAAGATTCGTGGCAATGCGGCGCCCGAAGACACCGTAACCGCCGAGGATCAGGGCAATCGGGCGCGCCATGGACCGGCCGCCGTCACTTTCATTTCTGCAGCAGCGCCGTCTCGACGAAGCCGCGCCGGCAGGCATTGCAGGGCGAGACGAAGGTCCAGGGCGCGTCCCGCGCCGTGCCGATGACGATCACGGTCGTGCCGACCGGATACTCGTCCAGGACCTGGCCATGCTTTGCGTCCGGCTCATCGCGCACCGCGGTGTCCTGCGTGAGCGACATGAGGCCGCCCGGCGCGACGTCGACCGGGAAGCCCTTGAAGTCGATCCAGGTGCGCTCGTAGGCCTGTCCCTTCCATTCGTAATGCGTGAGCTCGCTGCAGGGCTGCTGGCCGAGGCAGCCGCCGCGCAGCGTCGCGAACGTGCCTTCCGCCGCCGGCAGGACCTCGATGCCGGGACCGTCGTCGGCGTTGATGGCGCCGATCTCGGCCCAGGTGTCGTCGCGCTTCTTGTAGAGCAGGAAGGGGCAGCCGGTGCTGCCGCAGGCAAAGGCGCCGGGTGCGCCCTCGCAGTCGAAGTTGCCGACCAGGTCCACGAGCACCTCGGCGCTCGCGTCGCCATCGACGTCGAGCGACCAGGCCTCCGAGGGCTGGCGCGCCTTGAGCGTTGCCGCCGTGCGCCGCGCACTGGCTGGCCATGTAATCGAGCGAAAGCAGCGCGAAGGAGGGGCAGCGCGAGCTCTGCGCGGCGTCGTCGGTCATGTCCTCGGCGAGGCAGGCGGCGAAGTCGAGCCGATGCGTGCGCACGGCCGGGGCGCCCGCGACGCCTCCCGCGGCCTGGGCGGACCCGTCGCGCCGCCTCTTGGTGACGTCACGTTCCGAGTCGCCGCCGCAGGCAGACAGGCAGAGCGCCATCGCTGTGAAAAGTACCAGGATCCGCATGCTGCCCCCCGCGCCTCACCTATCGCGTTGCGTCGGTGCGAGCGTATCAGAGTTGCCGCGACAGGAGCGCGGCAGCCTTTTCCAGCAGCTTTTCCCGAAAGGGGCGCTGCTGCCAGTCCTCAAGGGTGATGCGCTGGGACCGCTTCAGGTCTGCTTCAAAGACCCGTGTGGCGGCCTCGGCGAATGCCGGGTCGTAGACGTTCAGGTTCGCCTCGTCGTTGAGGCGGAATGAGCGGTTGTCGAAGTTCGTCGAGCCGACGGATACCAGGAGGCCGTCCACGATAAGCGTCTTGCAATGGAACATGGTCGGCTGGTATTCGTGGATTTCGGCCCCGGCGGACAGCAGTTCGCCCCAGCTCGCGCGCGAGGCCTTGCGCACGACCTCGGTATCGATGTGCTTGCCGGGCACGATGATGCGCACGCGCACGCCGCGCCGGAGGGCGTCGCGCAGCGTGGTCCGGGTCAGCTCGTCCGGCACGAAATAGGCCGCGGACAAGTCGATGCTCCGCTCGGCGGCCGTGATGGCGAGCAGGTACATGAGCATCATGCTGTCGCCGCCGCCGCTCGGCGACGACTTGAACACCTGCGCCGGCGCCTCCCCCGTCGCAGCGAGATCGGGAAAGTAACGCGCCCCCTGCAGGACCCTGCCGGTGGTCTTGATCCAGTTGTCCATGAATGCCGCCTGCATCTGCGCGACCGCGGGGCCCTCGAGGCGGTAGTGGGAATCGCGCCAGTGCTCGGGGGACTCGGCGTTGCCCACTCCAGTTGTCGGCGATGCCGACGCCACCCGTGAACCCGACCGAGCCGTCGACGACGAGGATCTTCCGGTGCGTACGGTTGTTCATGCGCGCGAGGTGGTACCAATGCAGGGGGTGGTAGCGCTCGACTTCGACACCGGCCGACACCAGCTGCTGGATCAGGCGTTCGTCCATCTTCTGGCTGCCGACCCAGTCGATGAGCACGTGGACCGGTACGCCGGCCCGTGCCCGCTCGCTGAGGGCATCGACGAACTCGCGGCCGATCTCGCCCGACCAGTAGATGTAGGTCTCGAAGGAGATCGAGCGCTGCGCGCCGCGGATGGCTTCGAGCATGGCCGGGAAGATCTCGACGCCGTTCTCGAGGTTCGCGACCCGGTTGCCGTTCACGATTGGCGGCCCGAGCAAGGTGCCGAGTTCGCGCTGGAACTGCGCATCGCCGACGCCGTACCGGTGCACGAGCTTGCGCTCGACACGCTGCTCGCCGCCCGTGAAATTGAGGACGATGACGGTCACGAAGACTGCCGCCAGCGCGCCGATGAGTGCCGCGATGAGCATCTTTTTCGCAGGTTGTTGACGCAAGACGCCAGCCTAGCAGCGTCCTCCGGGAAACGGACTCCGTGTCCGTCCTACAGGGGAAGCGGAGGCTCGACGACAGGAGCACCTGCAGGTCCGCCGCCTACACTTCGGGACACCCCAAGGAGGACCACGCGATGGCAAGGACGACGCAGCAGTCGGCGAAGACGAGCCGCCGGACCGGCTCAGGATCCACCCGCGACGCGATCGCGCTCCTGAAGGCGGATCACCGCCAGGTCGAGGACTGGTTCAAGCAGTTCAAGAAGGCGAAGAAGACCGAGCGCAAGCAGAAGCTTGCGACCCAGATCTGCGACGCGCTCAAGGTGCACATGCGGATCGAGGAAGAGATCTTCTACCCGGCATTCCTGGTGGCGACGCAGGACATGGACCTGCATCACGAAGCCGAGGTGGAGCATGCGGCTGCCAAGCGACTGATCGACGAGATCGAGGCGATGCGGCCGGAAGACGAGTATTACGATGCGAAGGTCAAGGTGCTCTCGGAGATGATCAAGCACCATGTCAAGGAAGAGGAGCAGCCGGGCGGCATGTTCGCCGAGGCGCGCAAGTCCGACATGGACCTCGAGGACATGGGCCAGCGGATGGCGGCGCGCAAGACGGAGATCGCGGCGAACGGCAATGGCAACCCGGGCCTCGTGCGGAGCCTGCTCAACGGCTGAGTCTGGCGTCGCCGCCGGCGGCTCCGCGCGCAAGGCGGCTTGGTTCCGGGGGCGGTTTACTTCCGGATGAGGCGAAGGCGCGCGGCGGCGGAAGACTGGTCCGCGCCGCCTTCAAGGGCGAGATCCACGCAGGTGGCGTTGTCCAGGCGGCGCGCGACGTCCGCCCAGTTGACCAGCTCCCAGAACGCCACGATCCACTTTTCCTTCTTGTTCCGGTACTGCAGGTAGTACGCGTGCTCCCACATGTCCATCACCAGCAGCGGGACGGTGCCCATGGCGCTGCGGTTCTCGTGGTCGTGGATCTGCTCGATCAGGAGGGTTTCCTGGATCGGGTCGAACGTCAGCGCAACCCAGCCCGAGCCCTGCAGCGCCGTGCCGGCGGCGCCGAACTGTCGCCGAAACGCATCCGTGCTGCCGAAGGCAGCCTTGATGCGGGACTCGAGCTGGCCTGACGGAGGCGCCCCCTCGTTCGGCTCGAGGTTGCGCCAGAAGAGCGTGTGCAACAGGTGCCCCGAATAGTGGAACGCGAGGTCCTGCTGCAACTGGTTGATGCGGGCGAAGTCGCCTTTCCCGCGCATTTCGGCGAGCCCGCCGAGGGCACGGTTCAAGCCGTCCACGTAAGCCTGGTGATGGCTCGCGTAGTGCAGCTCGAGGAGCTCTGCGGAATACGCCGGCTCCAGCGCGTCGTACGCGTAGCCGAGCGGCGGCAGCTTGAATTTCGGCGTCGTATTCATGGATGGCACCATTAAAAGGGGACAGACACTTTTAAAGGTGACTGTCCCCTTTGATTCAGTTGCGCGAGCGATCGGTGCGACGGGTGCGGCCCGTCAGATTCTCGCCTTCGCCCATGTCGTGCGTTCCGGCGTTGAGGGTACCGCCGTCGAGCGAGCCGCTGAAGCGCTCGATCTGCTTCTCGGCCTCGTCCTTGGAAATTCCGTAGACCTCCTGGATGCGGCCGGCGAGTTGCTCGCGGCGACCGTCGATCACGTCGAGGTCGTCGTCCGTGAGCTTGCCCCACTGCTGGCGTACCTTGCCGGTCAGCTGCTTCCAGTTCCCTTCGATGCGATCCCAGTTCATCAGGCTCTCTCCTTGAGACTGCGCTGCCGCGGCCTATCCGCGGCGCCTGGAAAGAGAATGGGGTATCGGGGGCAGGCGGCTCTGTAGGACTACTCCTGATTGCCGCGTAGGGGTTCGAGGCTCGCCTCGACTTCGGCGAATGCGGCGTTGGCCTCTTGTTCGCACTGCGTGCGCACGGCCTCGGGCTGCCTCGCGCAGCGCGTCGAGCGCCTGGTTGTGGTCCGCGGCGGTGGAGGCGATCGACACCTCGTAGCTCGGCGGCTGGGCCGAGTCCGCGGTTGTCGTCCGGCGCGATGATCGGCGGTGCGATCGTCGGCGGCAGGGTCACCGGCATTGGTCGCGAGCCGCCGCATCCGCGCTTCCGTCGCGCGCGCAGGCCGAGAGCAGCGTGAGCAGGGCAATGCAGGCATCCGTTCCTGGCATTCATCCTTGTGTCCCCGTGTTGCGGATCCGCTCGAGCGGCAGCGTGAAGCGGCACTCCGTGCCGACGCCGGGCCCGAGCGAGCGGATCGTGAAGGTGCCCTCGAGCGACTCGATTCTATGGCGCATGCCGAGCAGGCCGTGAGACTGCGATGTCTCGATTCGCCCTTCATCGATTCCGACGCCGTCGTCGCGCACGACGACGGACAGGCGGTCATCCTCGGCGGTGACCAGCAGCAGGACCGACTTGGCCTTCGCGTGCTTCATGATGTTCATGAAGCATTCCTGGACCACGCGGAACACGGCGATGCGGGCGTCCGGCGAGAGTTCCGGCACGTTTTCCGGGTAGCTTTCCTCGCAGGCGATGCCGGCGCGGCGCAGGCTCTCGTCCACCAGCCAGCCGCAGCGCGGCGACCAGGCCGACGTTGTCGAGCAGCGTCGGGCGCAGGCTCTCGATGACGCGCCGCTTGAGCGAGAGGCCCTCGTCCATGCAGCGCAGCACCCGCTCCCAGCGCAGCTTGCTGGCCTCCGAGCCGTCGTCGACGCGCTTGCGCAGCCAGGAAACGTCGATCTTGGTCGCGACCAGCAGGCCGCCGAGCTCGTCGTGCAGCTCGCGCGCGAGGGCGGCCTTCTCGCGCTCGGCGACCTTCTGCAGGCTGCTGGAGAGGTGGAACAGCATCGCCGTGCGCTGCTGCACGGTGCGGTCGAGCTCGCGGTTGCGCTGGCCGAGGTCCTGCGCCTCCTGCGCGCGGCGGCGCATGTCGCGGCCGAGCAGGGCGCCGATCAGGACGACGAGCACCAGCGAGAGGAAGCTGGCGGCGCCGAGCAGCACGCGCGAGGTGCGCAGGTTCCTGTCCGAAGCTCGCGCGCGCCGCGGCGAGCCGGGCGGCTTCCTGGTCCCACAGCTCGCGGAGCTGGAGCCGCAGGTCGGTCATCGCGCGCTGGCCGATGTCGGTGTTGAGCAACTGGATCGCGGCGTCCCGGTCGACCTCGCCGTACAGGCGCAAGGACGCCTGCATCTCGCCGATCTTCTTGCCGGCCGTCTGGCGGAGGGCATCGGCCTTGAGCGGCATCCTCGTGGAGACCCGAGGCGCGCAGGTTCGCGACGAGGTTGTTCAGCAGGGGATCGAGCGCGCGGACCGCGGGGTCGAAGCCGCGCAGGTAGCGCGTGTCTTCGGTGAGCAGGAAGCCGCGCTGCGCCGACTCGGCGTCGAGCACGAGCCTCAGGTAGCGCGAGAGCAGCATCTGGCGCTCCTCGGCGGCCGAGATCACCTGCGCTGCGTCGTGGATGCGCTGGTAGCCCGATTCCGCGACCATGAAGAGGGTCGCGATGAAGGCGACGCCGAGCAGGATCGGCGCATAGTGCAGGCGGACGGCGGGCGTCGTGGGCATGTCGCACAATCTAAAGCCAAGTCCGTCCTACGTGCATTGAAAACTGGGCCGGCTGTAGGAAAGGTCTGACACCGGTCGTAGGCATCTCCGGCTCGCCAAGGCGGTACCGGGCGTGAGAAGAAAGGGTTAACTTTCAGTAGGATGAGTTACCCATGATGAGCGCCAGGGTCCTGATTGCAGACGATCATGCGGTGGTCAGGGCCGGCCTGCGCCAGATGCTGGCCGAGGACACGGCCGTGGGGGAGATCGGCGAGGCGGCGACCGGCCAGCAGACGCTCGATCGCCTGCGCGAGCGGCCCTGGGAGCTGCTGATCCTCGACATCGGCATGCCGGACCGCAGCGGCATGGACATCCTCCGCCACGTGCGTTCGGGATACCCCGAAACCCGGGTCCTGATCCTGTCCGGCTTTCCCGGAGCGCCAGTACGCCATCAACATGCTCCGGGCCGGCGCCCACGGCTTCCTCGGCAAGGAGAGCGCCCCGGACGACCTGCTGAAGGCCGTGCACGTGATCCTGGCGGGCCGGCGCTACCTGAGCCCGACGATGTCGGAGCTGCTGATCTCCGAGATCGACAACGGCGGCAGCGACCGCCCGATCCACCAGCAGCTCTCGAAGCGCGAGTTCCAGATCTTCTGCAAGCTCGCGAGCGGCAATTCAGTGTCGGAGATCGCCAAGGAACTGTGCCTGTCCGTGAAGACGGTCAGCACCTACCGGAGCCGGGTGCTCGAGAAAATGCACTTCAAGACCAATGCGGACATCACTTCCTACGCGCTGCGCAACGGGCTGATCCAGTAGTCCCGTGTCGTGACCTTGCGCGTACTGCTGGTGGAAGACTCCCCGTTGCTCGCCGAGCGGCTGCGGGAGTCGCTCGATGGCCTCGAGAACATCGAGGTGGTCGGCGTGGTTGCGGACGAGTCCTCCGCAGTTGACGCGGTGCGCGAGCAGAGTGTGGACGTCATCGTCCTCGACTTGCAGCTGAAGGAGGGCACGGGCTTCGGCGTCGTGCAGCGGCTCGGCAAGGCGCGGCCGAAGATCATCGTGTTCACCAACTACATGCTGCCGGAGTACCAGCGCCGCGCGAACGCCATGGGCGTGGAGTACTTCCTCAACAAGTCAGTCGACTACGAGCGGCTGCCGCAGCTGATCCAGGAGCTGGGGGCGGCGCAGAGCCACTAGGAGGGGTGGTCACCTCAGCGCAGGAGGGGACAGTCCCCTTTGGCGTACGGGTTCTGCCACGGAAGCGCTGCGGCGCCAAAGGTGACAGTCCCCATCAAGAAAAGGCCCGCGTCTTGCGACGCGGGCCCGTGGTGCAAAAGTCGTCAGCGAACTGTTCGAGTGTACGAGGGGGGGTCAGTACGACTTGACGGTCAGCTCGTTCTTGACGTCCTTCACACCAGTGACGGACTTGGCGACATTGGTTGCCGCGGACTTCGCCGCTGCGTTGTCGACGAAGCCGGACAGCTGGACGATACCTTCCTTGGTTTCCACGTTGATCTGGTGGGCCTTGGTATCCGGGCTGCCGATCAGCGCGGTCTTCACCTTCGCGGTCAGGACCGAGTCGTCGATGTACTCACCGGCGGTCGACTCCTGGCTGTTGATGGCGATGTCGTTCTGCACGCTCTTCACGCCGTCCACCGAGCGGGCGACGTCTGCGGCAGCCGACTTCTCCTTCTGCGAGTGGACGAAGCCCGACAGCTTCACCGTCGCCGCGGTTGACGTCCACGTTGATCTCGCCCGCCTCGGTCACGGGATTCGAGACCAGTGCGGACTTGACGCTCGTGAGCAGCGCGCCGTCGTCGATCTGCTCCCCCGCCGCTCTCTGGGTCCGGGTCGCCGAGCAGGCCGCCAGGGTGACCAGCGCCGTGCTCGCGATCAGGACTGAAATCGTCTTCTTGTTCATGTGTCTAGGCTCCTGTCTGGTTCAGCTTCAGGACGGACCGGGCAGGTCGGCGGCCGCTTTCGCTGCCTCGAACGTCGCATCAGCCTCGGCATTGCAGGCTTCCTGCTGGTCGCTCGGCAGAGCATCGCAGCGTTCCTTCGCGACCTTGTGCTCGCCCTCGGCGCGCGCAAGGGCAGTCTCTTCCTGGCCTTCCATCACGTTCTGGTTCATGTCGGCCTGCGCTTCGGCAACGTTCTCGGTCGCGTCAGCCTGCGCCTCGGCCACGTCGGCCTGCGTCTCCGCCGGTTCCTCGGCCTTGTTGCAGGCGCCGAGCGACGCCGCGAAAGTGCCGGCAATCAACATCGTCAGTACACGGTTCATGTTCGATCTCCTGGATCTCGTGTCATTCGTACGGTGAACAGTCTGTTGCGTCGCGCTGGCCGTGGATGTCGGTGGCCTGCGCGGCCGGCTGTCGGATGGAGACCTACGTCGTCTGACACCGACATTCCGGCCGCCGCGTCAGGCGATCAGAAGCGGTACGCGCCCGTCAGCCAGAGCGCCGTCGAGTCATCGGCCTCATCGAAGTCGAACTGCTCGTACTCGAGGCGGATGTTCACCCGCTCGAAGACGTTGACGCCGACACCCGCGCTCCAGGTGAAGGTTTCGTTGCTTTCCGAGTCGCTGACGTTGCCGAGCGGGGTCGCCAGCCGGGCATCGACCTGATACCAGTAGTAGCCGGCCTTGCCGAACACCTCGAACCAGTCGCCGATCGGCAGGGTGCCGACCACGTACGGCGCGAATCCGTCGGTTTCGAGCGTGAGCGTCGTGTCGGGGGCGATCTCGTCGTCCGGGCTGCCGAGGTTCACGTAGGCGAGCTCGAATGCGAGGTAGGGATTCATGCGCCAGCCGGCGAATGCCTTCCAGGCCGTGTCGTCGCTGTCGTAGCGCTCGATCGTCGGTCGTCGATGTCATCGACGTCGTCGATCTGGACGTCGAAGCTGCCGACGCCGCCGCCGGCGTAGAAACCCGACTCGTTGTCCTGCGCCTGCGCGCTGGTCGCAGCCGCCAGGGCCGCGAGGGCGAGTACGGCGGTGATGCCGTGCTTCATGTGATTCTCCTGTGATGAGTGTGCTGCGCGGCGAGTGTGCGTCGCGCACGAAGCGGGCAAAGTCGGAGAGCGACCCCGTGCAGGGTCGGACGACACCCGCGCGGGCTGTCAGGCGCCCTTGCGCAGCAGGCCCATGATGAGCGCGATTCCGGCCACCACCAGGAACACGAAGAACAGGATCTTCGCGATCGATGCGGCGCCTGCCGCGATGCCGGTGAAGCCGAAGAGCGCCGCGATCAGGGCGATGATGAAGAAGATGAGTGCGTATCTGAGCATGGATGGACGGTATCCACCGTCGCCGGCCGCAGACATCGGAGGATTCCGGGGCGCCGTGTAGGAAGGCGCCTATCGACGCGCATTATTGCCAGCGCAGCGACAGGCAGGAGAGCCCGCCGTCGAGCTTGCGGAACTCCGACATCTCGAGGGCGACCGCCTCGAAGCCGAGCGACTCGATGGCGGCGCGAGTCGCGGGGTAGCCGGCCGCGACCAGCACGCGGTCGTTGATGCAGAGCGCGTTGGCCGCGTAGCGTTCGGACGCGGGCACGTCGATCCGCTCGTAGGCGGCCAGCGCCGGGTGGCGCGGGAAATCCGTGGTCGTGAGCAGGCGGCCCCCGCCGAGATAGGCGATGCCGGACTTGAGGTGCAGCAGCGCGCGGATGCCGCGGATGTCCAGGATGTCCGCGCGGTAGCCGAGGTCGCCGAGCAGTCCGGCGAGCTGTACGGCGCCTGCTTCGTTGGTGCGCGCCGACTGGCCGATCAGGAAGTGCCCGTCGGCTTCGCAGACATCGCCGGCGTCCACGGTGCCCGGCGCCTCGATGCGCGCGAGCTCGGGCCAGGCCTGCCTGAGCGCAGACTCGATGGCGTCCACTTCGCCGCGCCGCGAGGGTGCGCCGGGGCGGGTGAGGATCGCGCCGCGCGCGGTCAGGAGGGCCGTGTCCTCGACGAAGCAGCCGTCCGGGTGGTGCGGATCCGCCGGCAGCACGGTGAGCGCCAGTCCCGCGGCCTCGAGCGCCTGGCGGTAGCGCTGGTGCTGGGCAAGCGCGAGCGCCGGGTCCGGCGCGCCTTCCCCGGACTGGGTGAGCCCTTGCGCAAAGTTGTCGCCGGGAAGCCGGAGCAGTGCCTGGGTGAAGTGCATGTCACCATGGTGACACGGAGGGGTCGCACCCCTTCATATTCGTGAAGGGGTGCGCCCCTTCACGAATATGAAGGGGTGCGACCCCTCGGTTTGCGGCGCAAAAGTGGCATCATTTTTTGGCAGCGGCGTAGTATTTCGGTGGATGGCTCGGTCTTATGACTGACCGTCGGGGATGACCGGCGGCTTGACTCATCACTAGTGAGGGGAATGACATGGCTATGAATCGTCGAGATTTCGGCAAGGTGATGCTGGGCGTGACGGGCGGCCTGCTGGCCGGCGCCGAGATCGCCAAGGTCGCGTATGCCGGCGAGGAAGCCGGCGGCGACGCACACGTGTGTAAAGGCCACAACGCCTGCAAGGGCAAGGGTGGCTGCAAGGGCGGCGACGGCGGTTGCGCCGGCAAGAACTCCTGCAAGGGCAAGGGCGGTTGCGCCACGAAGGCCAAGCACGAGTGCGCGGGCAAGAACGCCTGCAAGGGCCAGGGCGGCTGCAAGGGCGGCGACAACGGCTGCGCCGGCAAGAACTCCTGCAAGGGCAAGGGTGGCTGCAGCGTGCCGGTCGACCCGTCGCACATGGGCGGCTGAGCGAGTGAAGGGATTGCCCGGGCCGCAGGGCCCGGGTGACTCCCGCTTCGCATGACTGCCAACATTCGAGCATCTGCACCGGCACGGGCCGGGAATCGATGGGGCTTGCCGGACCTCGGCCTCGGCGTGGGCCTGCGCACGCAGCATTTCCGGCACATCACGTCGAAATGGCCGGCCATGGACTGGTTCGAGATCGTGTCGGAGAACTTCATCGACACGGGCGGCCGGCCGATGCACTTCCTCGACCAGATCGCGGAGCGCTATCCGATCGTCATGCACGGGGTGTCGCTCTCGGTCGGCAGCACGGACCCGATCGATTTCGGTTTCCTCGACAAGCTGAAGGCGCTCGCCGAGCGCACGAAGGCGCGCTGGCTCGGCGATCACGTCTGCTGGACGGGCGTGAACGGCCTGAACGGCCACGACCTCTATCCCGTGCCGTACACGGAGGAGGGGCTGCGCCACATGATCTCGCGCGTGCGGATCATCCAGGACTACCTGGAACGGCCGCTGGTGCTCGAGAACCCGTCGACCTACCTCACCTTCGCGGCGTCCTCGATGCCGGAGGAAGAATTCATCGCGCGGCTCGCCGTCGAGGCCGACTGCGCGCTGCTGCTCGACGTCAACAACGTCTACGTGACCTGCCGCAACCACGACCTCGACCCGGTCGCCTACCTGGACGCGATCCCGCTCGAGCACGTGGTGCAGATCCACCTCGCGGGCCACACGGACAACGGCACGCATTGCATCGACACGCACGACGGGCGGGTGATCGATGCCGTCTGGGACCTCTACGGGCGGGTGATCGCGCGCGCCGGCACGCGCGCGACGCTGCTCGAATGGGATGCCAACATCCCGAAATTTTCCGTTCTGCAACAAGAGGTTAGGAAGGCATCCAGGTTCCGGAGCGGGCTCCGGGAGGCGGCCGCGTGAAGGCTGCGGGCCGGCTCGAGACGCTGGAGCGCTGGATGCAGGCGGTGGTCATGCACCCGGAAGGCGCGGAAGCCGGGCTGCGTTCACAGCCGGCGCGCCGGCTCGTGCCGGCGGCCGCGCGCGATCCTTCGGGCGTGGTCCTGCCGTCGAAGCAGTTGAGCGCCGTCGAGCGGCTCGAGATCTACGCGCACATGTACTTCGCGCGCCTGGTCGAGGTGATGGAGGCGGAGTATCCGTCGGTACGGCAGCTCCTGGGACCGCATGCGTTCGCGGCCGCCTGCCGGCGCTACGTGGCGAAGCATCCGTCGCGCTCGCGGCTGTTGAATGGACTGAGCGCAGGCTTTCCCGATTACCTGGCGCGGACGTTGCCGCGCACGAACCGGAATGGCCTCGCCGTGGACATCGCGCGCATCGAGCGGGCGATGGAGGACGTGTTCGATGCGCCTGCCGCCGTGCCGATGACCGCGGCGGAGTTCGCGGCGGTCGGCGAGGCGACGCGGCTGCGGCTGAACCCGGCGCTCGCGCTGCTCGAGCTGCGCTATCCCGCCAACACTTATATGAACGCGCTGCGACGCGGCGAGCGGCCGCGCATCCCGCGGCCGCGGGCGACTTTCGTCATCGTCTTCCGCCGCGGCTTCCAGGTGCTGCGCCGCGACCAGGAGCCGGAGCAGTTCCGGCTGCTGCGGGCGCTGGCGGCGGGCAAGCCGCTGGCGGCGGCCGTGCGCGCGAGCATCGGCGGGCGTTCCGGCAGCGCCGATCGCGTCGCCCGGCGCCTCGGTCGCTGGTTCGAGGAATGGGCCGGCGCCCACCTCTTCGTCAATTGAAGGGGACAGACACCTCTTCAAAGTGTCTGTCCCCTTTAGGCGTAAGATCAAACATCGGGATTCGCAATGAGGGGATGTCTATGAACATCCGGAGCCTGGCCAAGGGACTCAAGTACTGCGGCGAAGCGACGGGCAAGCGGCAGACGTATTTCGTCTTCGAAAGCGCCGCCGGATTCGTCGTCATGTCGGCCTCGCGCACCAAGCGCGCGAGCGGCTACTTCAACCTCGTGAGCCGCGACGCCGTCGGCGCGGATCCGCAAGCGTTACGCCGGCAAGCAGGATGTCACGGCGAAGGCGCTCGCGACGCGCTCGCGCGGCGCGGGCGTGCGGGACGCGCTGCAGGCGCTCAACATCCTCTACGTGCTGGTCGCGACCGGCGCCGCGAAGCGCGACGACCGTTACCAGGACCCGCAGCTGCACTTCAACATCGCGGCGCGCTGAGTTCGCGCCGCCAAAGAAAAGGCCCGCCTCGCGGCGGGCCTCCTCACGGGCCGCGTCCTGCGGACCTCATCTCAGGGCTTGAAGCGCCTCCAGATGTTGCGCGTGATGATCATCAGCGCCGCACCGGCCACGAACGTGCCCGCTGCGCTGAAGATGCTCGTCAGGTACGAACCGATCTCCGGGATGTTCATCAGCACACCGGACAGCGAGGTCAGTACGAGCGCCGTGACCAGCACCCGGACATGGTCCTCGGCGGCGATGGCGTAGCCGGCGACCAGGCCCAGCAACACCAGCAGCGTGCCTGCGTACGGGATCTCGACGAAGGCGCCGAGCACCGCGATCGCAATCGCCTACCCAACCCACGATCTTGAATGGATTCACTTTCATCCCCCCTGACTTGTTATGGACGCGGCCCTGTTAGCCGGGTACCGCTCGGCCGATCCTACCTAGGACCGCAGGCCGGCGGCAAAAGCGGGGTCGCGGAGGATACTCCTAAGTTATTGAATTATATGGGTTATAGTTTTCCTCCGAACCGATGACGGCCGGACCGGGTCGGATCGGACGGGCCGCGGGGGATGGTATGGGCTGGGCTCGTCCTGGAATCGCTCCCGCGCGGCGGCCGTCCTCGCGACGCTCCTGTTGCACCTGGTCGTCGGGTTCTGGCTGCTCCAGGCGTGGACCGTGCAGAGGGTCGAGACGGTGATTGCAGAGCGTCTGGTCTGGTTGCCCTTGCCCGAGGTTGCGCCGGACCCGCCGCCGCCGCTGGAGGCCGAGTTCCTGCCGGTCCGCGTCGCGCCGATCTCGGCGCCCCCGCTGCCGATGCCGCTCCCCGAGGTCGCTCCGTCGGCGCGGCCGGACTGGAGTTCGACGGCGCGCGAGGTGGCCAAGGGGATGACGACGGCAGCCGACCTACCAGCGCTTCGGCGAGACGCCCAAGGGTCCGCAGGAACGACCCAAGGAGGTGTATCCGCCCTCCATCTTCGACGAGGACCTGCCCCGCGTGGGGACGACCGTCACGACGACCGAGGGGGAGACCATCATCTGGGTCTCGGACTACTGCTACGTCTCGATCTCTTCGCGCAGCCTGACGCAGAAGGAGATCCACGATGCCCGCAAGGGCGTGCGGACCTGCGTGCTGGCGCAGTTCGGGGGGGAGAAGAAGGCGCGGGACGATCTTTTCAATGCGATCAAGCGCCCGCCGCCACCGCAAGAACCGGGTTGCAACAAGGAGGGCATCGGCCAATCCTGTGCCCGATGAACTACATACTCCGCGGACTCGAACCCGCCCTGTTCGAGAAGCTGTTCGAACTCGACGATGCGGCCCTGGCGGAACGCGGCATGCGCCGCGTGCGGTCCGACGCGCCGGTCGGCTTTCCCTGTCGCATCAGTCTCGAGGACGCGCCCGTCGGCGAGGAGCTGCTGCTCCTGCCCTTCACGCACCAGGGCGGTGCGACGCCTTATCGCGCCTCCGGCCCGATCTTCGTGCGCCGCGGGCGGCCCGGGGCGGCGCGGGTCGAGAATGAGCTGCCGACTTACCTGACACTGCGACCCTTGTCGGTGCGCGCGTACGACGCCGCGGACGAAATGGTGGACGCCGAGGTCGTGGATGGCCGCGAAGCCGCGCCGCTGATCGAGCGTTACCTCGCGCGCGCGGACGTCGCGTACCTGCACATCCACTTCGCGCGGCGCGGCTGCTTCGCCTGCCGCGTCGACCGCGGCTGACGGAAGGGGACGCGACCCCTTCACCTTTGAAGGGGTCTGTCCCCTTCACCTGAACGTGCCCGCTTCACGAGCCGTCATGCGGGTCGGCTAGAATGGCGGCATGCCGTCGCGCATCAATCGCCGCGGGTTTCTCGCGGGCTCGGCTTCGCTCGTCGCGGTGCTCGGGGCCGTGCAGGCGCGACGCGCCTCGGCCACCGCGCGCGAGTCGCGCTTCGTGCCGGGACCTTACGGCCCGCTCAGGCCGGTCGCGGACCTCGAGACCGGGCTGCCGCTGATCTTCCTGCCGGAAGGATTCGAGTACCGAAGCTACTCGTGGACCGGCGACCCGATGTCGGACGGCTCGCCGACGCCGAGCGCGCACGACGGCATGGGCGTCGTCGCCTCGCGGCGCGTCGATGGCGAGCTGGAAGTCACGCTGGTGCGCAACCACGAGCGCGCGCTGGCGAGCCCGATCCTGGCGCCCGCGCGCTACGACGCGATGACGCCGGCCGGCCAGGCCTTCGCACCCGCGGGCGGCACGACGACGCTCGCATTCCGCGGCCGGCGCTGGGTGAGCGCGCTCCCTTCGCTCGGCGGGACGATCTACAACTGCGCGGGCGGAGCGACGCCCTGGGGCACCTGGCTCAGCTGCGAGGAAACGGTCATCGACCTGACGCCCCGCGGCGGCCGCAAGCATGGCTACGTCTTCGAGGTGCGCGCGGATCCCGCCGCGACGACCGGCCGGCCGATCGTGGACATGGGCCGCATGCTGCACGAGGCGGTCGCGATCGACCCGGCGACCAACATCGCGTACCTGACGGAGGACGAGGCTTACAACTCGGGTTTCTATCGCTACGTCCCGAAGGACGCGAGCGGGCGCGCGGGCAGTTACGAAGCCGGCGGCCGCCTGCAGGCGGCGCGTGTCGCGGGTCGGGCGCACGCGGACCTGCGCGCGCCCGCGGTCGGCGACGTGCATCGCATCGAGTGGGTGGACATCGAGCAGCCGGACGCCGATCCGGGCAAGCCGCCGGCGGAGATCACGACGCTCCCGGGACGCGCGAGCGGGCCGTTCCTTCAGGGCTGGTCACAGGGCGCGCTGGTGCTGAGCCGCGGCGAGGGCATCTGCCACCACGCCGGGCGGATCTACATGGTCGACACCGAGGCGGGTCGCGGTGCGGACGGCACGGTCGGGCAGGGCGACGGCGCGATCTGGGAGTACGACCCCAAGGCGCAGGCGCTGCGGGCGATCTTCGTCGCCGGCAGCCAGCAGGTCGGCGACAACATCGACAACATCACCGTGAGTCCGCGCGGCGGCATCCTGCTCTGCGAGAACGGCGATGGCATCACCGACGAGTACGGATTCGGCAGCCGGCTCCTGGGGATCACGGCCGACGGCGATTCGTTCACGTTCGCCAAGAACAACATCGACCTGGCGCTCGAGGACACCGTCGGCGCCGGCAAGCGCATCGAGCCCGACTACTACCGCGGCGCCGAGTGGGCAGGCGCCTGCTTCGACCCGGGCGGCGAGGTGCTGTTCGTCAACATCCAGGTCCCGGGCGTCACCTTCGCCATCTGGGGCCCCTGGGAACGCGGCCACTTCTGAGCGGTCCATGAAGGGGACGGTGGGGGACGTCACTTCTGAAGGTGCGCGTCCCCTTCGCCACTCAGGTTTGCGGGCGGCGTTCGCCCAGGAAATCGGCCGGTACACTGGAATCCCATGGGCAGCATTTTTCTCTGGCGGGAGATGCCCGACTTCGAGCGGCTGAAGCCGCACCCGGATAATGCCGCGTACCGCGAGGCCTTCTACCGCCGCTGGGGCGTCGAGAACTGCATCGTCTGCGGGACGGGCCGCGCCGCCGAGTACACGCCCTGGCGCCAGCGGCTTTCGATCAAGCTCGCGCGCGGCGGACGCGAGCGCTACTTCATCGACGGCCGCTCCATCGCGGTGGACGACGACAGTTTCCTGATCCTCAACGACAACCGCGTGTACGGCAGCCGCTTCGACTCGAACTCCGAGCTGGAGTCCTTCGCGATCTTCTTCCGGCCCGGCATGGCGGAGGAGATCCTCGGGGCCGTCCAGACATCCGTCGAGCGCGCGCTCGACGACGGCAACGCGGCAATGCTGCGCCCGGTGGAATTCACCGAGTCCCTCCAACCGCACGACTCGACCGTCTCGCCGGTGCTTCGCTACATCCAGTACGGCGTCCGTTCCGGCGTCGATGACGGCAACTGGTACGAGGAGCAGTTCCAGTTCCTGCTCGCGCGCATGCTGGCGCACCAGCATCGCGTGACGCAGCAGCTCGAACTCCTGCCTGCGCTCAAGTCCGCGACGCGGCGCGAGGTTGGACGCCGCCTCGCGCTGGCCGTGGACCTCGTGCACGACAGCTACGAGGACGACATCGGCCTCGCGGACATGGCGCGGGCCGCCTGCCTGTCGAAGTTCCACTTCCTGCGGCTGTTCACCGAGCTGTACGGCCTGACTCCGCACGCCTACCTGCAGCGCAAGCGCGCGCTTGCAGCGGCGCGGCTGATGGAGGAGGGCGGTATTACCGTCACCGCAGTCGCAACGCAGGTCGGGTTCAATTCGCGCGCCACGCTGGCGCGGCAGCTGCGACGGTGGGGCCTGGACTAGCGGGGAAAAAAGGCGGCGGCCCTCATGGGCCGCCGCCGACTCTTCAGAAGTCCACGCTTGCCCGCACGAAGACGAATCGACCGAGGGCGTCGTAGGTCTGCGGGTAGGTGTTGCCGTTGCCGGTCGTGCCGACCGCGCCGCTGAGCGTCGGGTTGTCGTCCAGCACGTTGTTGATGCCGAGCGTGACCGAGGCCTTCTCCGTGATCGCCCAGTTCGCGGCGAGGTCGAAGTAACTCTCGGCCGGCAGCTCGCGGTCGAGCTGGTTCTCCGGCATCACGTCATTGGCGTTGGTGAGTCCCGTGACGCCGCTGTAGTAGCGCCAGGTCGCCGACAGGTCGAGGTCCCACGGTGTCTGCCAGCTGGTGCGGAACCGGTGCCGCCACTGCGGCTTCGGCGTGCCGCAGACCGTCGAGTAGAAGCCGACGCAGTCATACCAGTCGCGCGTCCGATCCGGCGAAGGATCGAGGTCGACGCCCGGCGCCGGCTGCGTGATCAGGTTCAGCAGGTACGTGCCGGTCAGGTTGAACGAGAGGCTGCCGAAGCGGCCGACTTCGAGCCCGGTGTACCCGATGTTGGCGTCATAGCCCTGGCGTCGACAACTCGCCGATGTTGGTGTTGAGGTCCACGACCTGGCCGCTGCCCACCCACAACTGGCCGGTGCCCGGATTGCGCATGATTCGCGCACAGGCCGCCGGATCGTTGTTCGTGTAGCAGGCCGTCCAGGTGTTGTTGCCGCCGAAGGTCGAGATCACGTTCTCGATGGAGATGTCGAAGTAGTCCACCGTGATCGCGAGGCCGGGCGCGAAGCGCGGCGTGAACACGACGCCGTAGGAGTACGTGTCCGACTCCTCGGGGGTCAGGTTCGGGTTGCCGCCCTGCAGGAACGTGTACTGCGCCGCCGGGCTGTCGAGCGAGGCCGCACCGACGAGTCCGGCCGGCACGCCGGTCGCGATGCATTCCGCATCGGATGCATTCGGGTCGCGGGCCGACGCGCCGCAGGGATCACCCGGGGCGTCGAACAGGTTCGTGCCGATGCCGGTGAACAGCTCGACGATGTTGGCCGCACGGACCGCACGCTGGTAGCTGCCGCGGACCCGGACGTCCTGGATCGGCGCCCACTCGAGGCCGAACTTGTAGGTGTCGGTCTGCACGCCGCTGCCGTAGTCCGAGTACCGGTACGCGGTGTCGAACGAGAGGCTCTCGGCCCAGGCCTGGTCCTGGGCGATCGGAAACCGCGCTTCCATGAACAGGTCCTCGGCGATGGTCGAGCCGGACAGCGGGATCACCGCGCCGCTGCCCCCGGCGAGCTGGTTGCCCACCTGCAGGGCGTCGACCGAGTTCTCGAGCGCGTCGCGGCGATACTCGGCGCCGAACACGACCTGCAGCCCGTCCGAGGCCATCGGCGACTTGACGCCGTAGACCCCGAGGTCGCCGGTGATCGACGCCGTTGTAGATCTCCTGGCTGATGCGGCCGATCTGCAGGCCGTCCGCCTGCAGGTAGTTGAGCTGCGCCGGCCGTGACCTGGTCCGGCTGGAACGGGTTCCAGGGAACGCACAGCGGATCGCTGCCGTCCAGGACCGACTGGCAGGTCGGCACGCCGGCCACGTCGACGACGTCGAGCGCGCGCTGCAGCCGGTTCACCACGAAGTAGTTCCGCGTCCCGGTGTTGACGGAGTTGCTCGAGTACTGCGCCGAGACGTCGTAGCCCCAGGCGTCGTTGATCGCGCCACGCACGCCCGCGACGGTGCGGAACGAGTTGTTCGCGAAGGTCTGCTGGCGTCCGCCGCCTTCGACGTTGCGCCGCCCGATGTACATCGACACCGGGGTGCCGGCCGCAATCGCGGCGGGCGTGCAGCCGATGTCGTCGAGGTTGTTGACGGGCAGGAACGGGTTGTTGCACTTGATCAGGCCCGTCGAGAAGAAGTTTCCGGACGGCGCGATCTGGGCGGTCGACTCGTAGTCGTTGAACATCAGCTGCGTGTACACGTCGGCGTGCTCGTTGAACTCGTAGTGACCCATCGCGCCGAGGCTGTAACGGCGCTCGGGACGCTGGTAGTGGTTCAGCGGGCCGAAGTTGTACAGGTCCGTGTTCGGGTTGTAGGCGCGGAAGGAGTCCGCGGTATCCACCGTGAAGTCATAGGTCGCGAAGTCCGTGAAGCGGCCGCCGGCGTTGGTCGAGGAACCGCCGCAGGCGAACGAGCCGACCGGGTTCGGGTTCAGCGAGCAGGCCGAGTAGTCGCGGTCGCGCTGCAGCACCTGGTCGCCGTCGAACACCGTCGCGTAGGCGGTGATGTTGCCGCGGCCGTCGCCGCTGTTGACGCCGATCATCAGCGACAGCTCCTTGCCCTCGCCGTCGGTCACGGTGTCGTCCGGGAGCGCGAACTCGCGACGGGTTCATCTCGTTCAGGCCCGCGATCGTGTCGCGCAGCTTGATCGCACCCGGGCCGCCGAAGTCATTCTCGTGCCAGTACGTGCTGTACTGCGAGGTGACCTGCACGCCCTCGAAGTCCTTCTTCATGATGAAGTTGACGACGCCGGCGATCGCGTCCGATCCGTACACGGCGGAGGCGCCGCCGGTGAGGACGTCGACGCGCTCGACCATGGTGGTCGGGATCTGGTTGATGTCCGGCGCCGCGGACGCCGAGCGTGCACGCCGCCGTACGGCATGCGCCGGCCGTCGATCAGCACCAGGGTGCGCGGGGACCCGAGGCCGCGCAGGTCGAGCGTCGCGCTGCCGGTCGCGCCGTTGGACACCGTGACGTTCTGCGCAGCGAAGGCCTGCGGCAGCTGGTTCACGAGGTCCTCGATGCGCGTGACGCCCTGCGTCACGACGTCGGCCGCAGTGACCTGCGTGACCGGCGTCGTCGACTCGAGGTTCGCCGAGCGGATGCGCGAACCGGTGACGACGATCTCGCCCAGGCTCTCCTGCGCGAGTGCAGGCGTCGCACCGGCGGCCGTCAACGCGCCCATCACGAGCGCGCGGCGCACGGCCGAAGCCAGCTGTTGTTTGTGTGCCATGACTGAGTTCTCCCGCGAACGGACAACCCGTTCGGTTCATGAGCGGACGCTAACAACGACCCGGGCAATCCGAGTGCGCGCCGGCAAAGCGGTCACGCAAGGCGCGCATCTTTCGCCGCGCGCGCAAATCGTTGCTGCGACTCGGTTTATTCCAGCGGCCGCCGCTCGCATCGGGAATCCGGAACTTCGCAAGCGACGGAGTCATGGCGCGAGCCCGCCGGCGTCGTCCACGCACAACGAAAATTCGCAACGGATGAACGCACCGGGTCGGAACGACGCAACGCCGCGGACCCTCTCACATTGCAGAATGGCGGCAATCCCGGGGAGCGCACGAATCATGGCTGCAAGCGACAGGGACCGACTGCGGGTGCTGGTGGTGGATAGCGACGGAGGCGCGCGGCAGAGGCTCCGCGCACTGCTCGAATCGCTGGAGCCGCTCGAGGCGATCGAGGAGGCGCACACCGCGCCGCAGGCAGGACAACGGATCGACGCATTCCGGCCGCACCTGGTGCTGCTCGACATCGAGCTGCCGGCAGCGGCCTCGATCGCGCCGCTGCGCCGCGGCAACTGGCCCTGCCTCGTCGTGATGGCCGCGCGCCCCGAACGCGCCCTGCCGGCCTTCGACCTGGAGGCCCTGGACTGCCTCGTGAAGCCGGTGCAGCGCGAGCGGCTCGCGGAGGCGCTGCGCCGCGTGCGTCGCAGGCTCGCCGAGCGGCGGATCGCGGAGCTTGCGCTCGAGATCGCCGGCGCCGCCGCCGGAATCCGCGGCGATGCGACGGCGCTGCCCGCCGGTCCTGCCGACCGCTACCCGGACCAGATGACGATCCGCGTCCGCAGGCGCATGTTCGCGCTGCCGGTCGCCGACATCAGCTGGATCGAGGGCGCCAGCCAGTACAGCCGCGTACACGCGAAGAGCGGCGAGTTCCTGCTGTCGCGCTCGCTGGCTTCGCTCGAGTGCGAGCTGGACCCGACGCGCTTCTTCCGCATCCACCGCTCGGCGATCGTGAACGCCGCCCACGTGCGCGAGGTCATGTCGCGCGGCGACGGACGCTACAACGTGTACCTGCACGGCGGGGAGGCGCTGCCGCTCGGTCGCGGCCGGCGGGACACGCTGCATCGGCTTCTCGGAGGGATTGACAAAAAAAAGCGGCGGCCCGAAGGCCGCCGCGAGTACTTGAAGCGAATCTTCCAGTACAGGGAGCTTAGAAGTCCACCGTCGCCCGCACGAACACATAGCGACCGAGGGCGTCGTAGGTCTGCGGGTAGGTGTTGCCGTTGCCGGTCGTGCCGACCGCGCCGCTGATCGTCGGGTTGTCGTCCAGCACGTTGTTGATGCCGAGCGACACCGCCGCCTTCTCCGTGATCGCCCAGTTCGCGGCGAGGTCGAAGTAGTTCTCGGCCGGGAGCGTGGCGTCGAGCTGGTTGGCCGGCATCAGGTTGTTCGCGCCCGTGATGCCGTCAACCTCGTGGTAGTACCGCCAGGTGAACGACACGTCGACGTCCCACGGAGTCTGCCAGCTGGTGCGGAAGCGATGCCTCCACGTCGGGCTGGGCGTCAGGCAGACCGACGAGTAGAAGCCCGCGCAGTCGTACCAGTCGCGCGTACGATTCGGATCCGGATCGAGGTCGAGGCCCGGTGTCGGCTGCGTCTGCAGCTCGAGCAGGTAGGTGCCGGTCAGGTTGAACCCCAGGCTGCCGAAGCGGCCCATCTCCAGGCCGGTGTAGCCGATGTTGACGTCGTAGCCCGTCGTCGAGAGCGAACCGATGTTGATGTTCAGGTCCGTGACGTTTCCGTTGCCGACCCACAACTGGCCGTTCGGGTTGCGGTTGATGCGGGCGCAGGCCGCCGGGTCGTTGGCCGTATAGCAGGCCGTCCACGTGTTCGGCGCGCCGAACGTCGTGATCGTGTCCTCGATCGTGATGTCGAAGTAGTCCACCGTGATCGCCAGGCCCGGGGCGAAGCGCGGCGTGAACACGACGCCGTAGGAGTACGTGTCCGACTCCTCGGGGGTCAGGTTCTGGTTGCCGCCCTGCAGGAACTGGTACTGCCCTGCCGGGCTGTCGAGCGAGCCGGAACCCACGAGTCCCGCCGGCACGCCGGTCGCGATGCACTCCGCGTCGCTCGCTTCCGGATCGCGCGCCGCCGCGCCGCAGGGATCGCCGGCCGCGTCGAACAGGTTGAAGCCCTGCGCGGTGAACAGCTCGACGATGTTGGCCGCACGGACCGCACGCTGGTAGCTGCCGCGCACCCGGACGTCCTGGATCGGCGCCCACTCGAGGCCGAACTTGTAGGTGTCGGTCTGCACGCCGCTGCCGTAGTCGGAGTAGCGGTAGGCGGTGTCGAACGAGAGGCTCTCGGCCCAGGCCTGGTCCTGGGCGATCGGAACCCGCGCTTCCATGAACAGCTCGTTGACCACGGTGGCGCCGCTGATGCCGATGGTCGCACCGCCGGAGCCGGCCAGCTGGCCCGCGGTCTGCAGCGCGTCGACCGTGTTCGCGAGCTCGTCGCGCCGGTACTCGGTGCCGACCACGACCTGGATGCCGTCGGAGGCCATCGGCGACTTGATGCCGTAGACCCCGAGGTCGCCGGTGACCACGCCGTTGTAGATCTCCTGGCTGATGCGGCCGATCTGCAGGCCGGTGGCCTGGAGGTAGTTCAGCTGCGCCGCCGTGACCTGCGCCCGGCTGGAACGGATTCCAGGGGACGCAGTTCGGGTCGGTGCCGTCGATGACCGACTGGCAGGTCGGCACGCCGGCGACATCGACGACGTTGAGCGCGCGCTGGAGGCGGTTGATGACGAAGTAGTTGAGCGTGCTGGTATTGACCGAGTTGCTCGAGTACTGCGCCGAGACGTCGTAGCCCCAGGCGTCGTTGATCGCGCCACGCACGCCCGCGACCGCGCGGAACGAGTTGTTCGCGAACGACTGCTGGCGACCGCCGCCTTCGACGTTGCGCCGGCCGATGTACATCGTCACCGGGGTGCCGGCCGCAATCGCCGCGGGCGTGCAGCCGATGTCGGCCAGGTTGTCGACCGGCAGGAACGGGTTGTTGCAGTTGATCGAGTTCGTGTCGAAGAAGTTGCCGGACGGGGCGATCTGGGCGACCGACTCGTAGTCGTTGAACATCAGCTGCGTGTACACGTCGGCGTGTTCGTTGAACTCGTAGTGACCCATCGCGCCGAGGCTGTAACGGCGCTCGGGACGCTGGTAGTGGTTCAGCGGGCCGTAGTTGTACAGGTCGGCCGTCAGGTCGATGTCGCGGAACGCCGTGGCCGTGTCGGTCGTGAAGTCGTAGGTGGAGAAGTCCGTGAAGCGGCCACCGGCATTCGTCGACGAGCCGCCGCAGGTGAACGAGCCGACCGGGTTCGGGTTCAGCGAGCAGGCCGAGTAGTCGCGGTCGCGCTGCAGGATCTCGTCGCCGTCGTACACCGTCGCGTAGGCGGTGATGTTGCCGCGGCCGTCGCCGCTGTTGACGCCGATCATCAGCGACAGTTCCTTGCCCTCGCCGTCGGTCACGGTGTTGTCGGGCAGCGCGAACTCGGTCGGGTTGATCTCGTTCAGGCCCGCGATCGTGTCGCGCAGCTTGACCTCGCCCGGGCCGCCGAAGTCGTTCTCGTGCCAGTACGTGCTGTACTGGGAGGTGACCTGCACGCCCTCGAAGTCCTTCTTCATGATGAAGTTGACGACGCCGGCCACGGCATCCGAGCCGTAGACCGCGGATGCGCCGCCGGTCAGCACGTCGACCCGCTCGACCATCGCGGTCGGGATCTGGTTGATGTCCGGCGCCGCGGAGGCCGAGGTGACGCCGCCGTACGGCATGCGCCGGCCGTCGATCAGCACCAGGGTGCGGGGAGAGCCGAGACCACGCAGGTTCAGGGTCGCCGTGCCGGTCGCGGCGTTCGCGAGGGTGACGTTTTGCGCCGCAAAAGCCTGCGGCAGCTGGTTGACGAGGTCTTCGATGCGGGTGACGCCTTGCGTCACGACATCCGCGGCGGTGACCTGCGTGACGGGTGTGGTCGACTCGAGGTTCGCCGAGCGAATGCGCGAACCGGTGACGACGATCTCGCCCAGGCTTTCCTGCGCGAGCGCAGGTGCCGCACCGGCTGCCGTCAGCGCACCCATGACGAGTGCGCGACGTACGGCCGACGCGACCTGGTATTTACGTTCCATTGCTGTATTCCTCCCGCGGGCGGCGCTTGCGGCCCGGTTGGTTGCACGAGACAAACGGCCCTTCGCTTCGCCGGATTTCGCGTTGCTTGTTGGCAACAACCGGGCAAAACGGAGGTCCGTTGCGTGGGGAGACCTTACGGCGGCAGGCATCAGAAAAACCGGCACTTGGCAAATCTTCCCGGCCGTTCGCAAGTTTTGCGGAACGAACTGCGGGGTGGGTGCATCTCATGTTGCAGAATGCCAACGGCCTGAGCGAGCGAGCTCGAATGGCGGAAAACGGCGCGAACAGGGTGCGCGCGCTCATCGTCGATGACGAGGAGCTCGGGACGGCGCATGCTCCGGTCCTTGCTGTCGGCCGACGACGACGTCCAGGTCGTCGGCGAGGCCGCGTCCGCCGTCGAGGCGCGGCGCCAGATCGCCGAGCAGCAGCCCGACCTCGTGTTCATGGACATCGAGATGCCGGGCGGCAGCGGCCTCGAGCTGCTGCAGCAGATCGGCGAGCCGCTTCCCTACGTCATCTTCGTCACCGCGCACCCGGAGTTCGCGTTGCCGGCGTTCGAGGTGCACGCCGCCGACTACCTCGTGAAGCCGGTGCAGCGCCAGCGCTTCGTCGGCAGCGTGATGCGCGCCAAGCAGCGCATCGCCGAGCGTCGCGTCGCCGGGCTCGCGCGCCAGATCGCCGGCGCCGTCGGCGGCAACGGCGCTTCCGCCGCGCGCGGCGAGGCGCGCCGCGCCGCGCAGAAGTACGCGGACCAGATGACGATCCGCGTGCGGCGCCGGATGTTCTCGCTCGAGGTCAACGACATCTCCTGGATCCAGGGCGCGAGCCAGTACAGCCGGGTGCACACCAAGAGCGGCGAGTACCTGCTCTCGCGCACGCTCGCCTCGCTGGAGTGCGAGCTCGACCCGGGCAAGTTCTTCCGCATCCACCGTTCCGCGATCGTGAATGCGGCGCACGTGCGCGAGGTGCGCTCGAGCGGCGACGGCCGCTACAACATCTACCTGCACGGCGGCCAGGCGCTGCCGATGGGCCGCGCGCGCCGCGAGATCCTCGAGAGGCTCCTGTCCGGCATCGGCGGCAGGCAGAACTGATGGCGGTCCGGACGCAGCCCGCGCTCGTCGCAGCGGTCGATGCCGGGCGCGTCGTGCCGGAGCAGCCGCTGGCGGGTGTCGTGGACTCCACCGGCGACCGCGACGCCGAGCGGCTGATCGGCGCGCGCCCGTCGCGCTGGTGGGTGCTCGCGGGCAGCTGGATCGCGATGGCGCTCTCGGTCGCCTTCGGCCTCTACGTCAACTACGAGGCCCAGGGACTCGAAGTCACCTTCGCTCGACATCCTGATGGCGATGATCCCGCACTACTGCTTCTGGGTGCTGGTCAGCCCGCCGCTCTATCGCGCGCTGCACCGGACGATCTCCGGCCCGGGCCGCGTGCTGTGGGCCTCGATGCTCGTCGCCTGGAGCGGCATCGCGCTGACGGGCTCGACGGCGATGTCCTACTTCAGCTACATCGTCCGCCACGACCTGCAGCCGACGTTCGCGCAGCTGTTCGACGTGTACTTCCTGCCGCCGACGCGGCCCGCGTACTGGGCGATGAACTTCAGCATCCTCGCCATCGCGCTCGCGGGCTTCGCCGCGCTGCGCAGCCACCGCCTGCGGCTGCAGGCGCTCTGGGACGCGGCGCAGACGGAGCTTCGCCACGCGCGGCTGGAGGTGCAGCTCGCCGAGGCGCGCCTGCAGGCGCTGCAGGCGCAGATCAACCCGCACTTCCTGCTGAACAGCCTGAACGCGATCGCGAGCCTGGTGCAGATCGGCGAGCGCGACCGCGCCTTCGATGCGATCGGGCGGGTCGGCGAGCTGCTGCGGATGGCGCTCCGCGGCGGCCGGGACCTCAACGTCTCGCTCGCGGAGGAGATCAACTTCCTGCACAGCTACCTGAAGCTCTGCAAGCTGCGCTTCGAGTCGCAGTTCCGCTACTGCGTGTCGATGCCGGAGTGCCTCGGCGCGCGGCGCGTACCCGCGCTGATCGTGCAGCCGCTGATCGAGAACTCGATCAAGCACGGGATGGACGGCTCGGGCGCCCGCTGCACGTGGACGTGCGCGTGTACCAGCGCGGGGAGGAGCTCGTGATCGAGGTCGAGGACGACGGCCGCGGCATCGCGCCGGACCGCGGCGCGGGCGGCCGCGGGGTCACGGCCTCGCCAACGTCGCGGAGCGCCTGCGGCTCTGCTTCGGCCCGGCCGGGCAGCTCGCCTCGAGCCGCGCGCGCCCCGCGGCACGCTCGCGCGGATCGTCATCGGCGGCTGATCGGCGCTCAGTCGGGCCGCGCGGTTGCGCTGCCGTTCTTCCGTCCCTCGACGAAATAGCTGATCAGGCTCGCGACGCCGAGCGCGGCCGGGATCAGTCCGAACAGCGCGATGTCGTCGTCGGCGACTTCGCGCAAGCGCGAAGTAAAGCACGACGCCGATGCAACGATGCCGGACAGGCCGCTCTTCAGCGAGCTCGTCCTCTTGCCGGCATCGGCATCCGGCTCCGGATCGAGCGGCAGCTCGATGCCTTTCTCGATCGCGGCGAGCCGCTCGCGGTGCCGCAGTTCCGCACGCTTCAGCTTCTCGCGGTGTGACGAGACGATCGCGATGATCGCGATGCGACGCCGAGGACGATCCCGAGGATCGGGATCATCAGTGCCATCTGTTCAACATCCATCGCCGTACTCCCTCGGTCAGGTTCCGAGCAGCAGGTCGAGCACCCAATGCAGCGGTGCGAGCGCCGCACGGATCCCGTCGGCCGCGAGCAGCGCGGCGGCTGCCGCGAGCGCGCATTCGAGCGCCCGTGTGTCGATCGCCGATCCGCTGTCTGGCCGCTTCATGCCAGTTGATACGCGGACCCGCGGCCGGTGGTTTCGCCGGCCGGCCTAAAATACCTTGAAACCGGCGGCACCGCCGCCGCGTATCAACGACGGAGAAGGTCTGACCCGAATGCCGGCCGACGAGGCGATTATCCAGTTGGTCCAGGCCGGCCGGGAGCAGGAGGCCTTCGAGCGTCTGGTTCCCGCGTACCGGCGCCGCGTGTTCGGGCTCGCGTTCAGCATCCTGCGCGACCGCGCCGCCGCCGAGGACCTGGCCCAGGAGGTGTTCGTGAAGCTCTGGCAGGCGCTGCCGCGCTACGACGGCCGCGCGAAGCTCTCGACCTGGATCTACGCGATCACGCGCAACGCGTCCGTGTCGGCGCTGCGCGCGCGGCGCCGCGTGCTGTCGCATGTCCGATCACGCGGTGTGCGAGGAAGTGGAGGGCATCGCGGCGGTGCCGGCGCCCGCGACCGGGGACCCGGAGCTGCGTCGCGTGATCGAGGCACTGCCCGAGAAGCAGCGCCAGGCGGTCACGCTTTATTATCTGGACGAACGTCCGGTCGAGGAGGTTGCCGAGATGATGGGCCTGCCGGCCAACACGGTGAAGACGCACCTGCACCGCGCCCGCGCGGGCCTCGCCGCGGCGCTCGGCAGCACGCGGAAGGCGCGGCGTGAGCGGGCACCAGACGCCGAACGGCGACCTCGATGCGCGGATGCGTCGCGCGTTCGCGGGCGTCGATACGGGCCCCGGTTTCGAGGCCCGCGTTGCCGCGCGCGTCGCCGGCTGCAGGTCGAGCCGGCGGAAGTCCTGCGCGAGCGGGCCGATCGCAGGCGGTTGCGCGCAGCGAGGCGCCTGCGTCGCGAGGCCTGGATGAACGCGGCCACCGTGGCAGGCGCCGGCGCCGCGGCGATCGCCCTCGTCTGGCGGCACGGGCCGGCGGTCGCGCGCGGGACCGCGGCAGCGCTCGAGGCTCGCCTCGGCACCCGGGCGCGCTGATGGGCCTCGCGATGGCGACGCTCGCGCTCGGCCTCTGGCCGATCCTGCGAGGCTACCTGCCGCGCTAGAATCGCGGGATGAAGAATCCCGCCGTCGATGCCTACATCGCGAAGTCCGCGGACTTCGCGCAGCCCATCCTGCGCCACGTGCGCAAGCTCATGCACCAGGGTTATCCCCGGATCGAGGAGACGATCAAGTGGGGCGTGCCGGCCTTCGAGCACGCCGGCATCGTCGCGATGATGGCGGCCTTCAAGCGGCACGTCGCGTTCGGCTTCTGGAGCGAGAAGCTGATCCGGGACCTGCTGGGGAAGGACGCGGAGCGCGTGTTCCCGAAGGACGCGAAGCTCGGCATGGGCGGCCGCCGGTACCTCAGCCGCGCCGAGCTGCCGCCGGACGCGACCATCGTGCGCGCGGTCAAGCTCGCCGTGGCGCTGAACGCGTCCGGGCAAGAAGCCCGCGCGCGTGCGCCGGCGCAAGCCGCCGCCGAAGGCGCCGCCGTACCTCGCCGCGGCGCTCAGGAAGAACGCGAAGGCGCGCGCAACCTGGGCGCGGCTCACGCCGGGCCAGCAGCGCGAGTACGTCGACTGGCTGGTGGACGCGAAGCGCGAGGAGACGCGCGAGCGCCGCCTCGCCGAGACCCTCGCGCTGCTCGCCGCGGGCAGGACGCGCTACTGGAAATACCAGGACTGCTGAGCGAATGACTTACCGCATGCAGGAATCCGCGGACGCCGTCGTCCTGGCGCCCGCGACGCAAGCCTCCGCGAGCGTGATCTGGCTGCACGGCCTCGGCGCCGACGGGAACGACTTCGTGCCGATCGTGCCGGAGCTGAAGCTGCCCGCCGTCGCCGGGCGTGCGCTTCGTGTTCCCGCATGCGCGGGTCCGTCCGGTGACGCTGAACATGGGCATGCGCATGCGCGCCTGGTACGACATCAAGACGCTGACGGCCGAAGGCCGCGCGGACGAGGAGGGCATGCGCGAGTCGGTCGCGCGGGTGGGCGGGCTGATCGCGGCGGAGCGCGCGCTCGGCATCGCCCCGGAGCGGATCGTCATCGCGGGTTTCTCGCAGGGCGGCGCGCGTCGCGCTGCACGCCGCGTTGCGGCATCCCGAGCCGCTCGCCGGCGTGCTTGCGCTGTCGTGTTACCTGCCGCTGCAGGCGACGCTCGCGGCTGAGCTCGCCGAGGCCAACAAGCAGACGCCGATCCTGATGTGCCACGGCGCCCTGGATCCGGTGCTCCCGCTTGCGCTCGGCCTCATGGCCTGCAACTGGCTGCGCGCGGCCGGCTACCGCGTCGAGTGGAAGGAATACCCGATGCAGCACCAGGTCTGCCTGCCGGAGATCCAGGACATCGCCGCCTGGCTGCGCGCGCGCACGGCCGCGGGACCGCCGCCCTGACGGTGTATCATTCGGGCGTCCTTCCAGGGAGGGACTTCAATGGGCTGGATCATCCTCGCGGTCATCGTGCTGCTCGCGTTCTTCGCGATCAGCATCTACAACGGCCTGGTCACGGCGCGCAACGCCTACAAGAACGCGTTCGCCCAGATCGACGTGCAGCTCACGCGGCGTCACGACCTGGTCCCGAACCTGGTCGAGACGGTAAAAGGCTACCTGGCGCACGAGCGGCAGACGCTCGAGGCCGTGATCAACGCCCGCAACACGGCCGTGAGCGGCCTGAAGGCCGCGGCGGCCAACCCCGGCGACCCGGCCGCGGTGCAGCAGCTCGCCGGCGCGGAGAACGCGCTCTCCGGCGCGCTCGGCCGCCTGTTCGCGCTCGCCGAGGCCTACCCGGACCTCAAGGCGAACCAGAACATGATGCAGCTCACCGAGGAGCTGACGACGACCGAGAACAAGGTCGCGTTCGCGCGCCAGGCCTACAACGACTCGGTGATGGGCTACAACAACCGGCGCGAGGTGTTCCCCAGCAGCGTGGTCGCCAACATGTTCGCGTTCCACGCCGGCGCAGCTGCTCGAGATCGAGTCCGCCGGCCAAGCGCGAAGTGCCGAAGGTGAGCTTCACCTGACCCGCGGGCCCCGCCCGGAGTCCTGACCCGTGGACTTCTTCGCGCGGCAGGCCGCCTCGCGACGCCAGTCGCGCTGGATGGTCTTCCTGTTCGTGATCGCGGTGCTCGCGATCGTGATCGCGATCGACCTCGTGGTCGTCACCACCGTCGCGATCATGACGGTCCAGGACGACGGCGGCCTGCTGGCGAGCCAGGACCTCTCGCTGACGCGCTTCCCGCTGGTCATCCTGTTCACGACGATCGTCGTGCTGGGGACGATCGGCATCTCGAGCCTCGCGCGCACGGTGTCGCTCGCGGCCGGCGGCGGCAAGGTCGCCGAGCAGCTCGGCGGCACGCGCGTCGGCGCCGACACCACCGACCCGCTCAAGCAGCGGCTGCGCAACGTCGTCGAGGAGATGGCGATCGCCTCGGGCGTGCCGGTGCCGCAGGTCTACGTGCTCGAGCGCGAGGCGGGCATCAATGCCTTCGCGGCCGGCTACAGCCCCGCGAATGCCGCGATCGCGGTCACGCGCGGGACGCTCGTGAACCTCAATCGCGACGAGCTGCAGGGCGTGATCGCGCACGAGTTCAGCCACGTGCTGAACGGCGACATGCGGCTCAGCACGCGCATGATCGGCCTGCTGTTCGGGCTGACCGTCATCGCCATGATCGCGCGCACGATCCTGCGCATCTGCCGCGCGGCGGCGACAGCGGCCGCAAGGGCGGCGGCGGTCTCGCGGTGATCATCGTCGCGGCGCTGATCGTGCTCGCGCTCGGCTGGATCGGGCTGTTCTTCGGCCGGCTGATCCAGGCCGCGGTGTCGCGCAACCGCGAGTCGCTCGCCGACGCCTCGGCCGTGCAGTTCACGCGCGACCCGCAGGGCTTGCGCGACGCGCTGGTGAAGATCGGCGCGCTGGGCGCAGGCTCGCGCTTCGCCGACGCGGATGCCGAGGAGGTGGCGCACATGCTGTTCGCGCCGGGCATCCAGCGCGCCTTCGCGACGCATCCGCCGCTCATCGAGCGCATCCGCGAGATCGACCCGCGGTTCCAGCCGTCCGAGTTCGACGAAGTCCGCCGCCGCCTGGGCGAGGCGCGGGCCATGGCGGAGGAGGAGGCGGCACGCGACGCTCCTGCCGCCGCCCGGCGCGGCGGGCTGCTCGAGGGGGCGGTCGTGCTGGCGCCGGCGGCGGTCCTGGAACTGGTCGCCAATCCCGGCACCGAGCACGTGCTCAAGGCGCAGGCGGTGCTCCAGTCGCTGCCGCCGTCCTTCCAGCAGGCGGCGCGCCAGCCGGTGCACGCGACGGCATTGTTCATCGCGCTCGCGATCGATACCGCGCCGGAGTCGCGCGAGCACCAGCTCGCGTTCGTCAGCCAGCAGCTCGGCGGCGACTTCCACGACCAGGTGCAGGCCATGCTGGCCGAGGTGGACGCGCTCGCGTCCGTCCAGCGCATGCCGGCGCTGCTGCAGGTGTTCGCCGCGCTCAGCCAGCTCGGGCGACCCGAGCGGGTCAAGCTGCTCAAGTGCCTGAACGGCCTGCTGGTGCGCGAGAGCCGCGTCTCCGTGTTCAGCTACGCGCTGCGCAAGCTGGCCCAGGTGCAGCTGCAGGACAACCTCGACCCGCGGCGGCGCGCGGCGGGTTACCTCAGCGCGCAGGGCGCGCGCGACGAGCTGCAGCTGCTGTTCTCCGTGCTCGCGATCCAGGGAAGCACCGACGAGCAGTCGGCGCGCAAGGCCTACGAGGCGGGAATGGAGGGCCTGCTGCCGGGTATCCGCCCGCCGATGCTGCGCCTCGCGCACTGGCCGCCGAAGCTCGATGCGGCGCTGTCGCGCCTCGACCGGCTGCAGCCGGCCGCGAAGGAGCGGCTCGTGGAGGCGCTCGTCACCGCGATCTCGCACGATGGCCGCATGACGGTCCCGGAGTCGGAACTTCTCGCGCGCGATCTGCGCGTCCCTGCACTGCCCGCTGCCGCCGCTCTACGCCGCGCGCACTGAAGGGGTCACGGGCACCGCCGATGCGCCTCGGCGTGATCACCCTCCGACCCGCGGCCCGGCAGCTACCGAACTAGACGCGCCGCAACGGCATTCTGGGTGTCAGTCCCGCGGCTTGACGGACCGCAGCGCGTACGGTGGACAGTACACGATTGCTCGCGCATGGGCCTGCTGGCAAGGATCTCCTCGGAACGATTGCAGACCGGCAGCGGATGACCGTTCTGGCGTTCAAGGTCAGTGCCAGAGGCCGAGGATCAGCCCGTAGAGCGTGAATTGCAGCGTGTGATAGCCGCCGTTCACCAGGAACAGCGAGAGCGGCCTGCGCTCGAACAGGTAGTTGATGCCGAAGCTCGCCGCGACCCAGGTCAGCCCCGCGCACAAGCCGTAGGCGGTGGCTTCGCCGACCGGGAGCTTGCCGAGGAACATCGCGAAGGTCGCCGCGGCGACCAGCGAGAGCACGAAGGCGCCGCCGTAGATCTTCGCGGCATTGCCGCCCTTCAGCTGCTCATCGGTCAGTCCCGCGCCGCGCTGCCAGGCTTTCAGGAACATCGCCGGCGAGTACCAGAGCCCGCCGAGCAGGAACGCGGAAAACGCCGCGGCGAGCACCGCGAGCCAGTTCACTTCAGGCATGTGACTTCCCCTTTCTGTTGCGTTGTGGCCCGCTTCGGGCCGGCGGCTTCGCCGGCTTCAGCAGGCGGTTGAAATGCTCCTTGAGCTGGTCGATGGCGCGGTCGAAGTAGCCGATGTCGCGGTAGCTCCGCGCCAGCATCACGCCGCCTTCCATCGTCGTCAGCACGAATTCCGCGAGCGCGCGCTTGTTCGTCCCGCGCGGCACGCGCTCGCCCGCGGCGTCGAGGCATTCCTCGATCGCGTCGGTCCAGTTCGAGAAGTTCTTCGCCAGGCGCTCGCGCACCGCCGGGTCGGGCTCGTGCAGCTCGAGCGCGAGGCTGCCGATGGGGCAGCCGTAGGTGCAGTCGGTCTGGACCAGCGCCGCGCGGTAGCCGTCCATCAGCTTCCAGATCTTCTCGATCGGGTCGGCGACGCCGCGCCAGTTCGGCTCCAGCAGCATCTCGCGGATGCCGCCGATGTAGGCGTCGAGCACCGCGATCAGCACATCCTGCTTGCCGGGGAAGAAGTGATAGAGGCTGCCGCTGTTGATGCCCGCCCGCGCCAGGATGTCGGCGATCGACGTGGAGCCGTAGCCCTTCTCCCAGAAGAGGTGCATGGCCGCCTCCAGGATGCGCCAGCGGGTGTCGACGGGGACTTGATTGATCATTCAACCAAGTCTGCTATATTGGAACCCGGGCCGCAAGCCGATGGTCACATCAGGCGGGTGGGGTCCGATTCGCCGAGGCCTGACATGCGCAATCTGCTCCTGAGCCTGCTGCTGATCGTGTCGCTGGCGACCGTCGCGCCTGCGCACGCGGAAGACGAGGTCAAGCCGGCCGCGGCGACGGACGCCGCTGCGCCGGCGCCGAAGGCAAAGGCCGACGACAAGCCTTTCACGCCGCCGCCCGGGTGGCGCGAGAAGAAGCGCGGCCAGTACACCGTCTACTGCCGCAAGCAGTCGGTGCAGGGCACGCGCCTCCCCAAGGAAGTCTGCTACGACGAGGAGGGGATCCGCGCGATGCTGGCGGCGCAGCGCGAGGACCGCGAGAAGGTCGACCAGATGCGCCGCGTCTGCGGCAGCCAGGCAGCCTGCGGCGGCAACTGATCGGCAGCCGCGGCGCGCGGCTATACTGCGCCGCGTGCGCAGGCTCAACGAGTTCTTCTACCGCCTACGCTGGGGCAGGCTCGAGGAGCGCCGCCGCCGCGGCCTCGTCCGCCTGCACGACCTCCTCGCGAAGACGGACTTCGCGGACAAGTACTGGATGATCATGGGCCTGCTGCTCGGCTGCATGCGGGACGGCGCGCCGATTCCCTGGGACCGGGACTCGGATTTCGGCTTCATGGATCACGACCTGCCGCACTTCCTCGCGGCCATGCAGATGCTGCGCGACGAAGGCTATAACCTGCGCCCGCCGCAGGTGGGCAATGACGGGCGCACGACCATGTGGACGCTCAAGTACGAGGCGGTGAAGTACGACTTCTTCCTCTTCGACAGGAACGGCGAGAACTTCCGCTGGTACTTCCACCAGCGCAAGCCGCCGCTCGAACTGGTCAACGAGGTTCCCGCGCACGGGCTGGCGACGTTCGAGCTGTACGGCCGGCGCTGGCAGATACCGGACGGCGCGGAGGACATCCTGGCCCGCATCTACGGCGAGTGGCGCAAGCCCGCTCCCGATTACGTCTACTGGCGCGACTGCCGCGCGATCGTCGAGCGCTATCCGTGGACCGGTGAGCGGAGGCCGCCCGATTGAGCCTGCGTGACGACATCGAGCAGACCTGGCTCAGGATCGCGACCACTGGCGTCGTGCCGGCCCGCTGGTACCTCACGCCACCGGAGCGGTCCTCGCTGCCGGCGCGGTCCGGCGTCCTCGAGATCGAGATCGTGAGCCACTGCTGGCAGTACGCGCACCTGCTCTGCTACCAGCTCTCTTCGCTCGTGAACTTCCCGCCGGCGAAGGCCCGTATCCGCATGACGGTCTTCCATGCCGCCGAGGACACGCGCACCCGCGCGATGCTCGACTTCTTCGGCGGCATCGCCGCGCCGGGCGTCACCTGGAACTGGCAGGCCTTGTCCCCGCCCGAACTGTTCCGGCGCTCGATCGGCCGCAATCGCGTCGCGCGCGCGACACGCGCGGACTGGGTCTGGTTCACCGACTGCGACATCGTCTTCCATCGCGACTGCCTGGACACGCTCGCGGACGCGCTGCAGGGGCGGCAGGACCTGCTCGCCTATCCCGACGCATGAACGCATCACGCCCATGCTGGAGGAGACGGACCCGGTGCTCGCCGCCGAACGCGACCGGCCGCGGGTCGCGGACATCGATACCAGCCAGTTCGAGCTGGCCGCCAACCCGCCCAAGGCGAAGGGCGCCTACCAGGTCGTGCACGGCGACGTGGCGCGGCAATGCGGCTATTGCGAGCAGATCCCGCTGTACCAGCGCCCCGCGCCGCGCTGGGCGAAGACCTACGAGGACACGGCGTATCGCTGGCTGCTCGGGACCGACGGCGTCGGGCTCGACGTGCCGGGTGTGCATCGCATTCGCCACGTGCAGAAGGGCCGCTACGGGGACAGCAAGACCGCGGCCGCCGTGCGCGGCGGCATCCGGCAGGCAAGGGAGAGGGTGAAGTCATGAGCAAGGTGGACAGCAGGACCTGGACGATCGCCGAGGCGAGCGCCGCGCTCGCGAAATCGGGCGCCGACTTCGTGACGCTCTTCAGCCAGGGCACGCTCGAGATCGAGATCTACCGGCCGGTCGGCGTCGACCGCCAGCAGCCGCACGGGAAGGACGAGCTCTACGTCGTGATCGCCGGCACCGGCACGTTCGTGCATGCCGGGGAGCGCACGCCGTTCCAGGCGGGCGACACGTTGTTCGTGCGTGCCGGCATCCCGCACCGCTTCGAGGATTTCAGCGCGGACTTCGCGACCTGGGTGTTCTTCTACGGCCCGGAGGGCGGCGAATGAGGGGCGTGCGCGCGATGCGTGCTTGACATTACGATAATACACGTAATATCGTAAGACGCATGAGAAGCGCCGAAGTCATCGCCTCCCTGGGTGCGCTGGCCCACGAACACCGGCTCGCGGTCTACCGGCTGCTGGTCAAGCGCGGTCCCGAGGGACTGCCCGCAGGCGTCATCGGCGGCAAGCTGGGACTCGGCCCGTCGTCGCTCACGTTCCACCTCCAGGCACTGCATCGCGCGGGCCTCGTCAGGCAGGTGCGCGAGGGCCGGCAGCTCATCTACAGCGCCGATTTCACGGCCATGAGCGATCTCGTTTCCTACCTGACCGACGAATGCTGCGTCGCCGCCTCGGGCTGCGCCGCGGACTGTACACCCGTAAAGGCTGGCGCCAGGGCGCGTTCCAACAAGGCGGCGTAACCCAACCATGAAAAGACTTCACGTCCACGTCAGCGTGACCGACCTCGACGAGTCGGTGCGTTTCTACTCGACCCTGTTCGCCGCGCCGCCGACCGTGCGCAAGGGCGATTACGCGAAATGGATGCTCGAGGACCCGCGCGTCAACTTCGCGATCAGCAAGCGCGAGAAGGTGACGGGCATCCGTCACCTCGGCATCCAGGCGGAGGATGAATCCGAGCTGGCGGAGATCTTCGCGCGGCTCGACCACGCCGAGCGCCCGGTGCTGCGCGAGGGCGCCACGACCTGCTGCTACGCGAAGAGCGAGAAGAGCTGGGTGGAAGACCCGCAGGGCGTGCAGTGGGAGACCTTCCTGACCACGGGGGAGAGCACGGTCTACGGCGGCGAGGCCGTGGAGGGCGCCCGCGCCAAGCCGTGCTGCGCGCCGAACAAGGCGGCGTGAAGTGGCCGACGGGCCGTTCAACGTCCTGTTCCTGTGCACCGGCAACTCGGCGCGCAGCATCATGGCGGAGAGCCTGCTCAACGGTCGGGGTGGCGGTCGCTTCGTCGGCTTACAGCGCGGGAAGCCAGCCCAAGGGCAAGGTTCACCCGCTTGCACTCGAACTGCTGGGAGACATGAAGCTGCCGACGGCCGGCGTGCGCAGCAAGAGCTGGGATGAGTTTGCCGCGCCAGGTGCGCCCGCGGCTGGACTTCGTGTTCACGGTTTGCGACAACGCTGCGGGCGAGATCTGCCCGATCTGGCCCGGACATCCGATGACCGCTCACTGGGGCATTGCCGACCCGGCGGCGGTGGAGGGCACCGTGACCGAACAGCGCGCCGCTTTCCGCAAGGCCTTCGGCGAACTCGACCAGTCGCATCGCAGGTCTTCATCAGCCTGCCGATCGGCTCGCCTGGACCGGATCAAGCTCCAGGAGCGGCTGCGACGCCATCGGTCGAAGTCGGCAGCGCCAGCGGCATGAACCGCCGGCTGCTGGCCGAGGGGCTCGGCGCGCTGCTGCTGGCCGCCGCCGTCATCGGCTCCGGGATCATGGCCGAGCGGCTGGCAGGCGGAAACCAGGCAATCGCGCTGCTCGCGAACACGGGCGCAACCGTCCTCGCGCTCGCCGTGCTGATCGGCACCCTGGGACCGGTCAGCGGCGCCCATTTCAATCCGGTCGTCTCGCTGGTCGCCGTCCTGCAGGCGCGACCTGAGTCCATGCGAAGGGTCGGCTTACGCGACAGTCCAGGTGCTCGGTTGCTGCGCCGGCGCCGTGCTCGCAAACGTCGATGTTCGAACTGCCCGCGATCGAGGCATCGACGACCGCCCGCGCAGGCCCGGCGCAGTGGCTGTCGGAGTTCGTGGCAACTGCGGGCCTCGTTCTGGTGGTCCTCACGTCGCCGTCGGTGCGCGAGGCGGCCTGGCGCGTGGCGGCCTGGATCGGCGCTGCGTACTGGTTCACCGCGTCGACATCCTTTGCGAATCCGGCGATCACGATCGCCCGTTCCATGAGCGATACGTTCGCCGGCATCCGCCCGGCGGACGTGCCGGCGTTCGTCCTGGCGCAGGTTGCGGGCGGCCTTGCCGGCCTGCTGCTGGTCCGGGCACTGGCCGACCGGACTCGATCCTGAACCAGGACGCCCCGCCGACCGCGCACTGTCATCGTACCGTCACACAGCCGTCACCAGCCTGACACGACGGCTCCCTATCTTCCCGGACTCTCGACGAACTACAACCGGGGAGTTTCCCAAGATGAAGACGATGCGACTGGCGCTCACCGCCTCGATGCTGATCGGCCTCGCGGCCTGCGAAGGCGGCGGCGTCGACCTCAACGTGCCAACACCGACAACTCGAGTGGACAACAGCGGTGGCGGCGACGGCGGCGGCAGCGACACCAATCCCTGCGCCAGCTATACGCCCGGACGGATCGCAGCGACGGCGGTGCGAGGGAGCTTTCGACGGCACGAACTGCGTCTACGGCTCCGACTTCGTCGGCGCCGACCAACCCGCTGCTGGTCGACCTGACGATCCCGTTCATCACCGGCAAGCACATCTTCCAGGACAGCCTGTTCGTCGGCCAGAACGTGAACACCGGCGCCGCGCCCCAGGAGGGCGAGGGCCCGACGCTGACGATCGCGGCCGGCAACACGCTGGTGTTCCAGGACGCCTTCGACTACCTGCTGGTCAACCGCGGCTCGCAGATCATCGCCAACGGCTCGCCGACGGCGCCGATCACGTTCACGTCCTTCACGGACGCGATCACCGGCACCGCCACCGCGAACGACGTGCAGCAGTGGGGCGGCATCGTCATCAACGGCAACGGCATCACCAACAACTGCTCGGACGCCGAGCGCGCGGGCAACCTCTGCCACGTCGTGTCCGAGGGCCAGCCCTCGAACTACGGCGGCAACAACAACGCCGAGAGCTCGGGCAGCCTGCAGTACGTCGTCGTGAAGCACACGGGCTTCGAGGTCGCGCCCGGCGACGAGCTGAACGGCGTCACGTTCAACGCGGTCGGCTCCGGGACCGTGGTCAACAACGTGCAGGTCTACAGCACCTACGACGACGGCTTCGAGTTCTTCGGCGGCGCGGTCAGCCCCACGAACCTGGTCGCCCTGTACGTCCGTGACGACTCGTTCGACTTCTCGGACGGCTACGTCGGCACCATCGACGAACGCGCTCGCCATCCACTTCCCGACCGACGGCAACCGCTGCGTCGAGCACGACAACGTCGGCGAGTCGCGCAGCACCGCGGGCGCGCCGCTCGACACGGCGCCGCTCACGCAGGTGACGATCCGCAACCTGACCTGCATCCCGTCGAACTCCGACGTCAACACGCACGGCGACTCCGAGGGCGTGCTGGTGCGCCAGGGCGGCCAGCTCGTGCTCGAGAACAGCATCGTCTACGCGGGTTACGGCACGTCCATCAACGCCCTCGCGTCGAACGAGTGCTTCGAGGTCGAGAGCGACGTGTCGCTCGCCTTCGCCGCGGCCAACGACGCGTTCACCCAGACCGGCAACGTCCTCGCCTGCCAGGAAGCGGTCAAGGGCACGCTGGCGAACGGCGACGCGCTGACCGAGTGGTTCCTCGGCGCGAACCCGAGCACCAACGCGGCCAACTACTCGTTCAACACCGGCAACTTCACGATCATCGACCCGGCCAACGCGAACACGCAGGTGCTGGTGGCCGGCACCTACTTCACGGCGCCCGCGATCGTGGACGAGGCGGCGGCGACGATCGTCGCCGACGCCTCGGGCCTCGGCGCGGTGCAGGACGGCGACGACTGGACGGCGCCCTGGGCCTTCGGCCTGCGGTCCGCGAACGCCGACGTTCCGCTGTGGTTCGCACCCTGAGCTGACGGGGAGGTCTGGCGATGAACAAGTATCCCGCTGCGGGCCGCGGTGCGGTGTGCGCTGCTCGGCGTCTCGCACCCTGGCTGCCGCTGCCGGCCCTCGGGCAGGAAACGGCGCCCGAGGGCCAGGCCGAGCCGACCGTGCTCGAGGACATCGAGGTGGTCGGCCGCCAACGCTCGGCGGCCGACGACATCCTGCAGGAGCGCATCGACGTCGGCGGTCGTCCAGGACCTGGTCAGCATCGAGCAGATCACGCGGGTGGGCGACAGCACGGTGTCGATGGCGCTGCGGCGCCTGCCGGGCGTCACCCTGGTCGGGGACCAGTTCATCTACATCCGCGGCCTCGGCGAGCGCTATTCGAGCACCACGGTGAACGGGGCCTTCGTGCCGTCGCCGGACCTGACGCGCAACGTCATCCCGATGGACCTGTTCCCGGCGGAGATCGTCGAGTCGATCTCGATCCAGAAGGCCTTCAGCGCGGACCAGCCGGCCGCCTTCGGCGGCGGCAACGTCGACATCCGCACGCGCGCGCTGCCCGAGGATTTCCTGTTCAACGTCTCGGTCGGCATCGGCACCAACTCGGAGAGCTCGGACGACGGGCTGACCTACCCCGGCGGCAGCGACGACCGCCTCGGCACGGACGACGGCACGCGCGCGCTGCCGTCGGAGATCAGCGACGCGATCCAGACCTATCGCGGCAACCTCAGCCAGACGAACATCTTCAACACCCTGCTGCTGGACGGGCAGGCCCATACGTTCGAGGAAGCGCAGCAGATCAACCGCGAGCTGGCGACGAGCCTGAACCGCGACGTGGACTTCCGCGACACGTCGATCGACCCGGACAAGTCGATCGAGATGTCCGCGGGCAACAGCTGGTACCTCGGCGATGCGGAACAGTGGCGGGTCGGCCTGCTCGGGCTCGCCGACTACTCCGACAGCTGGCGCAACCGCGAGCGCACCGTGCGCTCGGTCACCGAACCGGAACTGGACTTCGACGAGCAGTTGCGCACCACCAACCAGGTGGTGCTGACCGGGTCCGTCGGCGCCGGCATCGACTACGCCGACGAGCACCGGATCGAGGCGACCGGCATCTTCCTGCGCAACACCGAGGACGAGGCCTCGCTGACGCTCGGGCAGAACTTCAACTTCCGCCGCGACAACGGCGACCGCCTGCGCAACTACCGCATCCGCTACGAGGAGCGCGAGCTGCAGCTGCTCCAGGTGCGCGGCTCGCACACGCTCGGCGACACGACGCTCGACATGCTCGACTGGTCGCGCCTCGACTTCGCCAAGGGGCTGGGCGTCGACTGGTACTACTCGGACGCCGAGGCGACGACCGACATACCGAGCGAGATCACCTTCTCGGCCCGCGACCGGATCGACCCGGTTTCCGGCGAACTGATCAGCACCTCGCTGCGGTCGTCCCTGTCCGCCGCGGAGTACCGCTTCACCGAGCTCGAAGACACGGTCACCAGCTACGGCTGGCAGCTCAAGATGCCCTTCCAGGCCGGCTCGAACGCGATCGAGGTCAGCGGCGGCTACGACTACTACGAGAAGGGGCGCGGTTACCTCCAGACGCAGCTGCAACTTCGGCACGCACGGCCGCGGACGCGCTGCCGATCCTGGTCGGCACGCCGGGCGAGGTCTTCACCGACGAGAACATCCTCGATCCGTTCAACCAGTTCGCGCTCTCGGTCGGCGGCATCGGCACCGAGAGCTACCTCGCGGGCGAGACCGTGGACGCGGCGTGGGGCAGTGTCGACGTCAACTTCAACGAGCAGTTCCGCGTGACCGCGGGCCTGCGCTGGGAGGACTACTCGCGCCTCGCGGTGCCGATCAACCCGCTGGCGTTCGACCTCGATTCGCGGCATCATCACGATTCCCGACGAGGACCTCGACACCTTCGCGGTCACCGACGACGACTACTACCCGGCGCTGTCGTTCACCTGGATGAAGCCCGGCTTCTGGGCGGAGGACTTCCAGCTCCGCTTCGGCTGGAGCGAGACCGTCGCGCGCCCGGACCTGCGCGAGATCTCGGATGCGACCTACATCGATCCGCTGACCGAGGCGCGCGTGCAGGGCAACCCGCTGCTCGACAATTCCGACCTGTCGAACTTCGACGTGCGTGCGGAATGGTTCTTCGCGGGCGGCGACAACCTGACGGCATCGCTGTTCTACAAGGACATCACGTCGCCGATCGAGACGGTGGAAGCGCCGGGCTCGGACGACAACATCGCGCTTGACCTTCATCAATGCGGAGTCCGCGGAGGTCTACGGCATCGAGTTCGAGGGGCTGAAGGGACTCGGCTTCCTGAGCGACGGCGGCTGGACCGAGTCGTTCTTCGTGGCGGGCAACGTGACGGTCAGCGACTCCGAGATCACGATCGGCGATGCCGCCCCGAACCTGACGAACAACAAGCGCGACATGACGCAGCACTCGGACCTGGTGGTGAACTTCCAGCTCGGCTACGACTCGCCGACGCCCGGCACAGCGCTTCGCTCGCGTACAACATGTACAGCGACCGCATCTACTTTGCCGGTCGCGGCGGCGCGGACGACGCCGTGGAACAGGCCTTCAACTCGCTGGACCTGACCTACACGCTTCTACCCGACCGAGAAGCTGAGCCTGAAGCTCCGGCTGCAGAACCTGCTGGACGAGGACACGGTCATCGAGCAGGGCGGGGTCGACGTATTGACCCAGAATGTGGGCTTGACCACAAAGCTGGACGTCGCCTACCGCTTTTAGGCGGCCGGGCATGGTAGCTTTCGGCCGGTTCAAGGAACCGACCGGAGGCATCCATGCGACTCGAATCATTCCGGCGCACCTGCGTCGCACTCGTCAGCCTGAGCCTCGTGTCGCTCGGCATGCAGGCGCCGGCCGTCGCGGGCGTCGTCAGCACCGCGGAGGCCGCGTCGAGCCGCCCGGGGCGAAAGCCCGCGCGCGCTGGTGGACGCCACGCTCGCCCGTGCCGACGTGCAGGACAAGCTCGCGGAGCTGGGCGTCGATGCCACCGCCATCGAGGGCCGGCTCGCCGCGCTTTCCGACCAGGAAATCGCGACGCTTGCCGAGCAGATCGAAAGCGCGCCCGCGGGCGGCGATGCGCTCGCCGTGATCGGCATCGTGTTCGTGGTGCTGATCATCCTCGAGCTCGTCGGCGTCATCGACATCTTCAAGAAGACGTGACCCGGCTCCGGCTGGCGGGCGCGGCGCTCGCGTCGCTGCTCGCCGGCTGCGCCGCCTCGCCGCCGCTCAAGGACGGCCTGCCGGCATCGGCGCCGCGGGCGATCGAGCTCGACGCGACGCCGTTCTTTCCCCAGGAGGACTTCCAGTGCGGCCCGGCCGCGCTCGCGACGCTGCTGGTCGCGAGCGGCGTCGAGGTGACGCCCGAGGCGCTCGCGCCGGAAGTCTTCATTCCCGGTCGCGAGGGCAGCCTCTCGCTCGAGCTCATCGGCGCCGCGCGGCGCCACGGCCGCCTGCCGTACGTCCTCGCGACGACCGCGGACGAGATGGTCGCGGAGCTGGAGGCCGGCCGGCCGGTGCTGGTGCTCCAGAACCTCGGCGCCGGGCCGCTGCCCGTGTGGCATTACGCGGTGCTGATCGGCTACGACGCCGAGCGCAACGTCGCCCTGCTGCGTTCCGGCGGCGAGCAGCGGCTCGAGATGAAGTGGCAGCGCTTCGCGGGCACCTGGCACCGCGGCGGGCGTTTCGCGTTCACGACGCTGCCGCCCGGCGTGATTCCGGCACATGCGGAGCCGGCTCGCTTCATCGAGGCGGCCGCGGGACTGGAAGCGGCAGGGCAGCGCGCGGGCCGCGGCCGCGGCCTACGACGCCGCGATCGCGCGCTGGCCCGACGAGCCGCTTCCCTGGCTCGGCCGCGGCAACCTCGCGCTGGCGGAAGGCGATCGGGCGGCGGCGGCCGATGCCTACCTGCGCGCCATCCGGCTGGCGCCGGACAATGCCGCGGCACGCAACAACCTCGCGGAACTGCTGCTGGACGCCGGTTGCCTGGAGGAATCGCGACGCCAGGTCGAGCGCGCATCCGCGCTCGCGGAAGGGACGGCGCTCGAATCCTCCGTCGCCGACAGCCGCGCGAGGATCGAGGCGACGGCGAAGGCCGTCGCCCGCTGTCAGTTCGAGGACCGTGACTGGCCGGACTGAGCCCGGTCAGACCTTCGGCGGCACGTTCGCGTTCAGGCGGAACAGGTTGGTCGGGTCGTACTTCGACTTGAGCGGCGACCAGCCGCTCGAAGTTGGCGCCGAAGTTCTCGCGGTCGCGCGCGGCCACGGGATCCGTGCCGGCGTAGTTCGTGTAGAAGCCCTGGGTGAGCGGCTCGAGCTCGCGCCAGGCCGCGCGCATCTTCGCGACTTTCTCGTCGGCGCCGTCGCCGGTCGGCCATCCGCTCCAGATGGCGAGGATGAACGCCATGTCGCGCCGCGGGAAGGCCGTCGCCTCGCGCGGGACGCGCGCGTAGGCGCCGCCGCAGTGGTCCATGAACATGTCGTACAGCCCGGGCGTGCGCCGGAACACGTCGAACATGCGGTCGATGCCGTCGTCCGTGAGCGCGCCGACGAAGCCGTTCTTGGCGTAGCAGTGGATGCCGTCGGGCGCGGAGGCATCGCCGGCGACTGGATCGCGGACGTAGGGCGTCGGCTTGATGGTGTCCGCGACGGGCTTGCCGAAGGCGCGCAGCGGCTTCAGCCACGCCTCGCCCTCGGCGTGGTCGCCGGACCAGCAGACGCTCGACGCCGAAGTACGGCGTGCGCCTTCCTCCCAGATACCAGGCGGGAATGAGGTTCACGTCCTCCGGCGCATCCATCGCGACGTCGCGGTAGAAGCGCGCCGCGTCGCGCGCCTGGTCGACCGGCCAGGCGACGAACCCGCCGAGCACGACCGGGTTCATCGGGTGCAGCCGGTACTCGATGGCGGTCACGACGCCGAAATTGCCGCCGCCGCCGCGCAGGCCCCAGAAGAGGTCCGGGTTCTCGTCGTCGCTCGCGCGCAGGAAGCGCCCGTCGGCGGTGACGACGTCGAAGGACGCGACGTTGTCGCAGGCGAGCCCGAAGCGGCGGCCGAGCCGCCCGAAGCCGCCGGAGAGCGTGAGGCCGGCGGCGCCGGTGATCGAGAACGTGCCCGCGGTGGTCGCGAGCCCGAGGGCGGTGCTCTCGTGGTCGAGCTGGCCGAGCAGCGAGCCTGATTCGAGGTAGGCCCGCCGCGTTTCGGGATCGACGCGCACGCCCTGCATCTGCTGCAGGTCGATGACCAGCCCGCCGTCGCAGGTGGACTTGCCCGAGACGCTGTGGCCGCCGGCGCGGACCGCGGTCAGCAGCTGATGCTCGCGCGCGAAATTGACGGCATGGCGGACGTCGCTCGCACCGGTGCAGCGCGCGATCAGCGCGGGATGCTTGTCGAACATCCCGTTCCAGATACGGCGCGTCCGGTCGTAGTCCGGGTGGCCGGCGAGCAGCACGTCGCCGCGCAGGCCGCGCGGCGAGGTCCTCGACCGACGACCCGCGCAGGGCGATGCTCCGCGCCGTCGAGCGACTTCGCGGCGAGGTCGCCCACGCCCTTGAGCACGGCCGTCCAGCCGGGCAGCGGCGCGAAGGCCGCGAGCGAAGCACCTGCCGCAAGGAATTCACGCCGTTTCATGGAATGCTCCTGGTGCGCCAGCGTACGAGCAGCCGCGGATCGCGAAGCCCGACCGACCAGCACGATGACGACGTCGCGCACGGCCTTGCAACGAGGCCGACGCCACGAGGGCGGCGCAGGCGACGAGGGCGAGCACGGAGATGACGCTTCCGCCCTGGAATGTGCACGGGAGCGCGGCCCTCGCGGCGCCGCAGCACGATGAGCGCCGCTGCAGTCGAGCCGTGGGCAAGCATGCGGGCGATCACGAAGATGGCCAGCAGGTACTTGAACGTGCCGGTGATCGTCAGCAGCCATGAGAGTAGCCGCGTAGGCGATGATCGCGACATGCGGCGTGTGAAACCTGTCGTGCACGTCGATGATGCGGTGCGGCAGATCGCGGGCCTCGCCGAGCGCGAAGACGTATCGTGGCCCGACGAGCATCTGCACGGACAAGCCGCCCGCGCAGGACACGACCGCCGCGGTCGCCATCAGCGTGGCCCCGGCCGGACCGACGAAGGATTTCGCGACGTCGACCAGCGGCAGCTTCGATGCGGCCGTGTCCGGCAGCACGCCGAAGCAGGCCAGCATCAGCAGCAGGTAGAGCAGGCAGGCAATCGCGAGGCCGCCCAGGATGCTGATGGACAGGTCGCGGCGCGGATCGCGCATCTCGCCGGCGACGACCGCGGCGACGTCGAAGCCGACGCAGGCGAAGATCGCGATCTGCAGCGCGTTCGCCAGGCCATCGGGCTGTCGCGGCTCCGTGGCTGGGATGTCATTCCAGCCCGCGAACCAGAGGCCGGCGAGGGCGATGAGCCCGAGCGGCAGCATCTTGGCGATGGTCAGCAGGTTGCCGACCCCGGCACCGCGGGTGACGCCCCGGATGTTGATCCCGGCCAGCAGGATGATGAACGCGGTGATGACGACGGCGCGCGGCCAGGGCGCCGCGAGCGCGGGCCAGAGTGCTGCCGCGTAGTCGAGCATGACCTGCGCAATCAAGGCAGTAGATGCGATGCTCGAGAGCGTGAACAGCCAGCCCACGGTGAAGCCGGCCAGCGGCCCGAAAGTACCTGTGCGTAGTACTGCGGGCCCGCCCGTGACGTCGTAGCGGCTCGCAACCTCGGCCAGCGAGAGCGCCAGCAGGCCGACGACGACGAATGCAACGAAGATGACGGCAAGGCTGTAGCGGCCCGCGTTGATCGCGAGTCCCGCAGGCAGCGCGAATACCGCCGGCGCCGACGATCGAGTTGACGCAGAGCGCGACGACGTCGAATCGCCCGAGGCCGCGATGCAGCCCCGGGCGATCCGACGTTGCCCGTCGGCCGCGCTCAATTCGCGGGCGTTGCGGCCTCGCTTCCGTGCGTTCTCGGTGCCGGCGTCGGCCACCACGCGCCACGCGCCGTCGACCTTCTCCCAGGCCGTCGACGAACGACGCCCGTCGTCGCCGGCTTCTTGCCCGCGTCGCCGTCAGGATCGACGGTGATGTTGCCGGTCTCGACGGCGAGGTCGCCGGAGGCCGCGACCGCGCACCGCGGTCGTCGTCCAGGGATCACCGAGTTCGGGTTTTCCTTCAGGTCCTCTCTCGGGCCGGCCTGGATCTCGGCCGTGCCCCGCTGACGGCTGCCGTCGTAGGCCGTGATCGCGTCGGGCGCGAAGACCGTGACGATCGATGCGATGTCCTTCGCGTTGGCGAAGTTCATCCATTCGCCCGAGCGGTTGCGGATGGCCTGCTTCTTCGGCGGCGAGGTCGATCGCCGGTGTGGCGGGCTCGGCCGGCGGAGGCGGGCCTCTTCCTTCTTTGCGCAACCCGAAGCGATGATAGCTCGCCACGAGTGCGGCGAGCGCGATTTCACGTGTGTTCATGGGGCCTCCCCAAGGCGTTATATGAGCGCCGGTAGTATACTCGCGCCCCGAAGCCGGATAAGCACAACGAACTAAAGGCTCCCGGGTGGTCTTCAATTCGCTGACTTTCCTCGTGTTCTTCGCGGTGCTGCTGGTCGCTGCACCACCTGCCGTTCCTGTCCTGGACGCGCGAAGAAGGTGAACCTGCTCATCGCGAGCTACGTCTTCTACGCGGCCTGGAACCCGCCGTTCGTCCTGCTGCTGTGGGCCTCGACCATCGTCGACTGGTTCATCGCGCGCGGCATCTACGCGAGCGCGCGACAAGAGCCGCGCGGTGCGGCGCTCGTGGCTCGTGATCTCGGTCGCCGTCAACATCGGTTTCATCGGCTTCTTCAAGTACGGCGAGTTCCTGCTGCAGAACTGGCAGGCGCTGATGGCAGACGTTCGGCGTCACCTGGGTGGCGCCGGAGTGGGACATCGTGCTGCCGGTCGGCATCTCGTTCTACACGTTCCAGACGCTGTCCTACACGCTCGACGTCTACCTCGGGCGCTCGAAGCCGATCGAGTCGCTGCTCGACTACGCGCTGTTCGTGACGTTCTTCCCGCAGCTGGTCGCGGGCCCGATCGTGCGGCCGACCCAGCTCGTGCCGCAGTTCTACGACGCCGAAGCAGGCGACGCGCGACCAGATGCTCTGGGGCCTCGGCCTCATCGTGCTCGGCCTGTTCGAGAAGGTCGTGCTCGCCGACGGCGGGCTCGCGAACGCCGCCGACACGGTGTTCGCCGCGCAAGGGGCCGGTCGGCTTCGTCGACGCCTGGCTCGGCACGCTCGCGTTCTCCGGCCAGATCTTCTGCGACTTCGCCGGCTACTCGACGATCGCCATCGGCACCGCGCTCTGCCTCGGCTTCGCGCTGCCGGACAACTTCCGCATGCCGTACGCCGCGATCGGCTTCTCGGACTTCTGGCGGCGCTGGCACATCTCGCTGTCGACCTGGCTGCGCGACTACCTCTACATCCCGCTCGGCGGCAATCGCGGCACGGAAGCGCGCACCTACGTCAACCTGATGCTGACGATGCTGCTCGGCGGCCTGTGGCACGGCGCGAGCTGGACCTTCGTGGTCTGGGGCGGCCTGCACGGGCTCTATCTGGCGGTCGAGCGCTGGCTGCGGGCGAAGACCGGCGTCGCGGGCGACCCGGCGTCCGCGTGGAGCCGGCTCGCGCTCGCGCTCCTGACCTATGCGCTCGTCAACGTCACCTGGGTGTTCTTCCGCGCCGAGGACTTCGCGGGTGCGGCGCGCGTGCTCGCCGGCATGTCCGGCCTCGCGACGGGCGCCGCGCCGGTGCTGCCGACGATCTACATCGATCAAGGTGGTCGTGATCGTCACGGCGATCGTCGTCGACGCAATGGCTCATGCGCAACCGCAGCCTCGAGGAGGTCGTGGCCCGCGCCGCCCTGGTGGCTCACGGGCTTCGTGGCCGCGGCGATGCTGTTCGCGGTCATCGATCACGCAGGGCAGCGGGCGAGGCGTTCATCTACTTCCAGTTCTAGAGCATGCCATGACGCATTACCACGAGCAGGACGACGTCACGGTGCGGGAGATCCCGAGGCTGCGCTACGCGCCGATCGGCTGGCTGGTGCTCGCGCTGGTTCTCGCGGCGATGACGCCTGGGAACTGCGGATGCGCGCAGCTCGGCCTCATGGCCGGCGACCTCGACGACAGCCCGGTGGCCTGGGCCATCGAGCGCAAGCGCCTCGATACCGGCGAGCACGACGGCGTCGTGATCGTCGGTTCGTCGCGCATCCTCTTCGACACCGACCTCGACGTCTGGAAGGAGATGACCGGCCGCCGGCCGGTGCAGCTCGCGCTGCCCGGCACGAGCCCGCGGCCCTACCTGCGATCGGTCGCGAACGACACGGATTTCAGCGGGCTCGTCATCTGCGACGTGACGCCGGAGATGTTCTTCAGTCCCTTCGTCGGCGCGTTGCCGCAGTTCGTCGGCATGGAGAAGTCCTGGCGGGACCGCTCGCCGTCCGAACACTTCGGTCACCAGGTCGGCGTGCGCCTGGAGCGCGTGTTCGCCTTCATGGAATCGGAGTACTCGCTGTTCCGGCTGATCGAGCGGATCCGGGTTGCGAACGACCGCATGGGGCCGGACGGTCCGTACTACGACGTCTGGAAGCTGTCGGTGTCCTATCCGCACCGCCAGTATTTCCTCTGGCGACGCGTCGAGCAGCCGGGCTTCCTGCAGGACCATGCGCGCGCGTCCTGGGGCCTTTCGGCAACGAGCGCCCGCCGCTCACCGAGGAGATGATCGCGGCGTCGATCGCCGACGTCGCCGACTCGATCGCCAGGATCCGTGCACGCGGCGGCGAAGTCGTATTCGTCCGCCCGCCGTCGGCCGGCCTGTTCCTCGAGCGCGAGAACCGCAACGCCCCGCGCGCGAGCACCTGGGACCGGTTGTTGCGCGAGACGGCCAGCTTCGGCATTCACTTCGAGGACTACCCCGAAATGCGCGGCCTCGAGGTGCCGGAGTGGTCGCACCTGTCGCGCGACGTCGGCGACGCGCTTCACGCGCGCCTATGTCGGCGCTGCTACGTGAGCGGAACGTAGGGCTGCGGACGCCGCTTGAACCGGAGCCCGCCGGCTGAACTGCCGCCGGCCGGCATGGCGCGGCTGAACACCTGGTGATTGCCGGTTTTCCAGCTCGAGCCGCCGTCCGTGCTCACTTCCATGCGCGACTCGAAGCGGTCACGCGCGACATTGAAGCGCGTGAACCGCAGCTGCATGGATGCGCCGTCGCTGGTCGCCACGGGTGGCGTCGTGCGGGTTTCCCCGCCTGCCGGTCCGGTCATCACCCACAGGGTGCCGTCCGCGCCGACCGAGGCCATCTCGATCGTCGAGCGCCGCTCGTTGACGTAGAAGAGGAGGCCGGAAGCCTGCTTCCAGTCCGGAATGTCGGAGCGGCCCGCCAGCACGCGGTCGGGGACGACCCAGTCGAACCGGTAGGTGCCGCAGGCGACGCGCGCAACGGCGCCGTCGTCGCCGTACTGCGTGGTCGTGACGTCCCACAGTCCGACCGCGGAACGCAGCTGCTGGACGGCCGAATCAAAGCCGATCGGGCCCGTTTCGGTCGCTTCCGCAAACGGCAGCGCCAGGAATGAAGACAACAGGGCGGCAAAACGCTTCATGGCCAATTCTCCCTCCGCTGATCTTAGGCTCGGACAGGCGTGGGCGCCGGGCGTTCCATCCCGCGGTAAGCTCGGTTCGTCGCCCCGATTGATCCGGAGCCCGCCCCGATGCCCAGCCGTTCTTTGCAGCGCAAACAACTCAGCCGGTCGAAAATCGAGCTGTTCATCGAGTGCCCGCGCTGCCTGTACCTCGACGTGGCACGCGGCATCCCCCGTCCGAGCGGCCCCCCGTTCACGCTCAACAACGCCGTGGACGCGCTGATGAAGGCGGAATTCGACCGCTATCGGGCGGATGGCCAGCCGCACCCGCTGTTCGCGACGGTCGGCCTCGATGCCGTCCCGTTCCGGCACCCGGACCTGGACCGCTGGCGGCACAACTTCACCGGCGTGCGCTGGAAGGACGACGAGACGGGCTGGACGATGTTCGGCGCCGTGGACGACCTCTGGCAGGCGCCGTCGGGGGAGATGATGGTCGCCGACTACAAGGCGACCTCGCGCAACGAGATGCCCGACGACCCGGACCCTGTATCCGTCCTACCGGCGGCAGATGGACGTCTACCAGTTCCTCGTGCGGCGCCAGGGACTCACGGTCAGCAATCGCGGCTGGTTCGTGTACGTGAACGGCGACGCGCGGGCCGCGCAGTTCGGCGAGAAGCTCGGCTTCAGGTCGGCGCTCGTGCCCTACGACGGCGACGACGCCTGGGTGCTCGACGCCTTCCGCCGCGCGATCGTCACGATCGATCAGGTCAACCCGCCGCCACCCGTCGAGGGCTGCGAGTACTGCGCCTACGTCGCGGGCGCCTCCGCGGCCGTTTGAGCCGCGCTCGCCGGTTCGGGCGCCAGCAGGTACTCGATCAGCGCGTCGAGCAGCACGTCGTCGCTCGTGAGCGCATCGTGCCGCGCGCAGACCAGCACCTCGCGTTGCGGTTCGAGTCCCTCCTGCTCGAACTGCGGCACTTCGCGGGACAGGTCCTGGTGCGAGACGAGCGAAGATCGCGTCACGCTGCCGTCCCCCGGCTCGAACATCAGTGACTCGTAGTCGACGCCCGGCGTCGGCCGCAGGATCTGCTCCGGGCGCAGCCGGGCGACCGACTCGCCGCCGATGTTCTCGAACACCAGCCGCCGCGGCGTGGGCACGCAGTCCCCGCCGAGCAACAGCGGCTTGACCAGCGGGACCGGGTCCGCCGGCACCATCAGCGACCAGACGAAACCGCGCCCGCGATCGAGGCGCTTCTCGAACCAGCGCTCGAACACGTCCTGCTGCGGCCACACGTCGCGATGCCGGTCCATGCGGCGCTGGATGCGGTGGTCGAAGATGGACCATTCGTAGCGACGCCACAACTCGACGTCGAAGACGTCGAACTCGAGCCGCTTGCCGTTCACGTTCACGACCCAGTCGAGCAGGGGGTGCGGGAAGAGCTGGAAAGTGGAGGGCATGGTCGCGACGCCCTCGATCGGCAGCGCCGAGATGCCGACGCGGTAGCCGTTCAGGAACTTGTGCAGGGCGCCCACCGTGCCCTGGTTCGGCGTGCCGAGCAGCACCATCCGGCGCAGCTTCGCGCCGCCAAGCCCGGTCACCTGGAACGAGTTGCCGTTGAGCACGTCCACCGTGCCATAGCGCTCGTAGTAACGGGCGATGAGGCCGCCCATGCTGTGCGCGACGATATCGACGCGAAGCGTCGGGTCGCCATAGTCGAGGCGGATCTGCTCGATCAGCGCGTCGAGCTTCTGCACGGTCTTCACGTTGTCCTGGCGCCAGTCGTAGGTGAAGACGTACAGCCGCGCCTTCTGCTGCACCAGCGGCTGCCCCGGCCTCGCGAGGCGATAGCCGCCGGCGACGCGCAACTCGCGGACGATGCGCCGGTAGAAGTCCTTGCCGACCGCGCCGTCGAACAGCGAGCCCGGGACCAGGCCGTCGTCCACCGGCTCGAGCGTCTCGGGATCGATCCGGAGCGCCAGGTCCAGGTAGTCGCTGGTCAGTAGCTTGCGCGTGCCGCCGGGCCAGAGCTCGACGCCGTCCTTCTCGCGCACGAGGCGCGAGCCGAGCAGGCCCGGTATCAGGATGACGGGCACGCGCTCGAGCGTCGCCGAATGCGCCGGATAGAACTGCTCGGCCGCCGGCCCCATGGCCGTGCAGCCGGAAAGCAGGAGCGCCGGGAACAGGACTGCGAGCTTCATGACGGCTGCGGAGGTTAACATTGCGGGCGCCGGCCGGTGCCGGGGAGTGCGATTCATGACCGCAGATGTCGGCACCCGTCTCGCCAACCGCATCCTGTGGGGACTGCTCGTCGGCGCTGCCGCCGGCGGCGCTCACGCTGCTCGCCGGCAAGGCCTTCCCGGGCGTCCTCGACGCGGCGCGCAGTTCGCGACGCTGGTGCTGGACCCGATCGGGCAGGTCTTCCTGCGGATGCTGTTCTTCGTGGTGATCCCGCTCGTCTTCGCCTCGCTCGCGACCGGCGTCGCCCAGCTCGACCGGCTGTCCCAGCTCGGGCCGATGGCGGTGCGCACCTTCATCCTGTTCTTCCTGAACATGGCGATCGCGGTGACGCTCGGCCTCGTCATGATGAACCTGCTCGAGCCCGGCGCCGCGATGGAGCCGGAGTCGCGGGCGCGGCTGCTCGAGGAATACGGCGGCGACGCCGCCGCGCACGTCGCCAAGCGCGCCGACGCGCCGGACGTCACGCCGATGAGCGATCGTCGAGATGTTCATGCCGCGGAACCTGTTCGGCGCCTTCGTCGGCAACAACCGCAACGCCCTCGGCGACGTGCTGCCGCTGATCCTGTTCGCGATCCTGGTCGGCGCCGCCGCGCTGAAGCTGCCCGGCGAGCGGCGCGACCAGCTGCGCTCCGGGCTCAGCCTGGTCAACGAGCTGATGACCGGCATCGTGCACTTCGCACTGCGGCTCGCGCCCTATGCCGTGCCGGCGATGATCTACAGCGTCGTGGTCAAGATCGGCTGGGACATCGTCATCGCGCTCGGCGTGTTCGTCGCCGGCTGCATCACGGTGATGCTGCTGCACCTGTTCGGCACCATGTCGGTGTGGCTGCGCCTGCTCGCGCGGCGCAACCCGCTCGAGACCTTCAAGCTCATGCGGCCGGTGCTCGTGACCGCGTTCTCGACCAGCTCGAGCGCGGCGTCGCTGCCGACGGCGCTCGCGGTGGCGCGCGAGGACCTCGGCGTGCGCGCGCCCGGTCGCCGGTTTCGTGCTGCCGCTCGGCACGACCATGAACATGTCGGGCACGGCCCTGTTCGAGGGCTGCGTCGTGCTGTTCGTCGCCCAGGTCTTCGGCATCGAGCTCGGCTTCGCGCAGCAGGTGACGCTGGTCCTGCTCGCCGTGCTCTCGGCGGTCGCGGTGTCCGCGATCCCGGGCGGCGCGCTGCCGCTGGTCGCGGGACTGCTCGCGGCCTTCGGCATCCCGCCGGAGGGCATCGGCATCATCCTCGGCGTCGAGCGGCTGCTCGACATGACGCGCACCATGGTCAACGTCGGCTCGGACGTCGTGACGACGATCGTCGTGGACCGCTTCACGAAGCTGGAGCCCGTGCCGACGCGCGGCGACAGCCATGCCTGAGATCCAGCCGGCAGATCCCGCCACACGCAGGCGCGCGCTCATCGCGGCCGGGGCAATCGCCGTCGCCGGTTGGGCCGCGTTCTTCGCCCTGCAGGAGTGGCTCGCGCGGCTGCCGGGCACGGATCCGGAGCACATGCGCGAGGCGCTCGAACGAGCGCTCATGCCTGGGGAAGCTGGGCCGCCATGCTGCCGGTCGCCTTTTTGTCCGGCTGGTTGTGGCTGTACGGTGGACGCGTCGGCCGGGCGGGCCGCTTTCCCGCGCCGGGCGCGAAAGTGGTTCGCGACACGCCGGTGTTGCTCGGCGATGCGGCGCGCCTGCGCGGCACGGCCCTCAAAGTGCTGGCGGCGTTCCTGGGCCTGCTCTCGGCAGGCACGCTGATCGCCGTGTACCGGCTGATCGCACGGCTGCACGCATGATCAAGGAACGGGAGATCAATACGATGAATAAAACGGTGCTGCTCGTCGCGGCGGTCGCTGAGATGGCAACCGGCGCGGCCTTGCTTCTTGCACCCGTGCTGGTCGGTCACCTCTTGCTCGGCGCGGAGTTGAGCGGCCTGGCCGTCATCGTGGCGCGCGTGACCGGCATTGCGCTCGTCGCGCTGGGAATCGCCTGCTGGCCCGGGACACCGATGTTCGCGATGCTGGTCTATTCCGCCGCGATCACCGCGTTCCTTGCATACGTCGGGCTGGCAGGAAGCGCCACGGGAGTGCTTCTGTGGCCGGTGGTCGTGCTGCACGCGGTCATGACCGTACTGCTGGCGCGGTCCTGGCTGGCCACCCGCCGCCCGCCGCAGGCGCAATAGGCATTTCGATCGCTGGTGGCAGCAGCTTGTACATCACCGGCGTCACCAGCCGGGCGAGCAGCGTCGAGCTGATGAGCCCGCCGATGATCACGATCGCGAGCGGGGAGTAGAGCCCGGAGCCCTGGACGGCGAGCGGCAGCAGGCCGCCGATCGCCGTCAGCGAGGTCAGCAGTATCGGCAGGAAGCGCACTTCGCCCGCCTCGGCGATGGCATCGTCGAGCGGCATGCCCTTGGCGCGCAACTGGTTGGTGAAATCGACCAGCAGGATCGAGTTCTTGATCTCGATGCCGACCAGGGCGATCATGCCGATCAGCGAGGTGAACGACAGCGTGTAGCCGGTCAGGAACAGTGCCGCGAGCGCGCCGGTGATGCCGAGCGGCACGACGCCGAACACGATCAGCATCGAGCGGAAGCTGCCGAACTCGAGCACCAGCACCGCGAGGATGCCGAACACCGCGACCAGCATCGCGACGCCGAGTCCCGAGAAGCTCTCGCTGCGCGCCTCGACTTCGCCGGCCGCGACCTAGCGGTAGCCGGGCGGCCAGGCGATGCCGTCGAGGCCCGCGATCACCTTGCGCGTCAGCTCGTCGGTCGCGTGGCCGGTCGCGGGCCAGGCGGTGACGGTGACGGCGCGCTCGCGGTTGTAGCGCTTGATGAGCGGCGCGGCGGTCGTGAACGCAGGGTTCGTGATCTGCGCGAGCGGAACCTGCTCGCCGGTCGCCGAGGAGACCTGGATCGACCGCAGCAGGTCGAGCGTCGGGCGACCCTCGATCGGCAGGCGCAGCGTGATGTCGTATTCGTCGCCGTCGGGCTCGCGGAAACTTGCCGGCGGACAGGCCCGCGACGGCGAGTCGCACGGTGCGGTCGGCCTCGACCGCCTGCACGCCGAACAGCGCGGCCTTCTCGGTGTCGATGTTGAGGTCGAGGTCCGTGCGCTGCAGGCGCACCGCGTTCATGACGTCGCGCGTGCCGTGGAGCGATGCCGATCAGCTTCTCGACTTCGCCCGCGAGCAGGCGCAGCGTCTCGATGTCGGGGCCGATGACGCGGATCTCGATCGGCGCGGCGACCGGCGGGCCGTTCTCGAACTGGTGCACGCTGATGCGCGCGCCGGGGTAGCCCGCGAACTCCTTGCGCAGTCCGTCGAGCATCCGGTTGGTCCGGGCCGGGTCGAAGTCCTCGACCTCGGCGAAGACCTCGGCGATGTTGGCCGACGCATTGCGCGACAGCACGTTGTAGTAGATGCGCGGGTTCTCCTGGCCGAGGTTCGAGAACCACCAGCGCAGCTCCCCGGTCGTCGGCGAGCCGCTCCTCGACGAAGCGCAGCGCCTTGTCCGTCTCCGCGAGGCTCGCGCCGTCAGGCGCCTCGATGCGCACGCGGAACTGCGGGATGTCCGCGGTCGGGAACAGGCTGAAGCCGATCGCCGGCACGAGCAGCAGCGAGAGCGCGAACACGCCGAGCGCCGCCGCCAGCGTCGCGCGCGGCCGCGCGAGCCCCCAGCGCAGGGCCGGGCCGTAGATGCGGTGGATGCCGCCCATCAGCGCGGCGAGCATCCGGTCCGAGATCGCGTCGGAGCGGTCCACGATCGCGCGAACCCGGGCGTAGACGGCGGCGAGCCAGGGCTGCCGGGGCGTGCGCGGCTCGCCGCCGCGCAGCAGGCGGCTCGCGAGGAAGGGGATGATCGAGAGCGACACGAGGAAGGACGCCAGTGATCGTGAACAGCACGGCGGCCGGCAGCGAGCGGACGAAGTCGCCGGCGCCCTCGGGCAGGAACAGCAGCGGCACGAAGGCGAGCAGCAGCGTGACCGTGCAGCCGAGCACGGCCAGCCAGATCTGGTCGGTGGCGGCGATGGCCGCCTCGCGCCGCGACATGCCCTGGCGGACGTGCCGCGCGATGTTCTCGACCACCACGATCGAGTCGTCGACCAGCAGGCCGAGCGCCACGACGAAGCCCGCGATCGAGAGCTGGTTCAGCGAGAAGCCGAACAGGTAGAGCGCGGCGAGGCCGATCGCGAGCGAGAGCGGGATCGAGATCATGACGATGCCGGCGGCGCGCAGGCCGAGCGGCAGCAGCGTCAGCGCGACGAGGGCGATCGCGATCGTGAAGTCGAACTGCAGCCGCGAGAGGCGGCGATCGACGTTCTGCGACTGGTCGAATCCGTGCTCGAGGCGGATGTGGTCGGGCAAGCCCGCCTCGAACTGCGGCAGGCGCGCGTAGATGGCGTCGCGCACGTCGAAGACGTTGAGGTTGTCCTTCATGCTCGCCGTGACGAACACGGCGCGCTTGCCGTTGAAGCGGCCGATGTAGCGTTCCTCCGCGGCGCTCCAGCCGACCTCGGCGAGGTCGCGCAGCCGCACCACGCTCTCGCCGCGCGCGGCGACCACGGTGTTGCCGATCTCCTCGAGCGACTCGTAGCTGCCCGAGGTCTTGAGGTTGTAGCGGCGCAGGCCGACGTCCACGGCGCCGCCCGGGATGCTCTCGTTCTCGCCCTGGACCGCGGCGATCACCTGGCCGAGCGTGACGCGCGGCGCTCGCGAGACGCTCGAGGTCGATCGCGACCCGCACCTCGGGCTCGGGGTAGGCCCAGGTCTCGGCGCGGCGCACGCCGGGCGCGGTCTCGATCAGTTCCTCGAGGTTTTCCGCGTGCTTGGCGAGCTCGCGCCAGCCGGCCGTGTCGCTCACCAGCGCGAGCTGGACGATGTTGACCGTGCCCGGGCGTGAACTGGCGGATCTCGACGGAGAACACGTCGTGCGGGCAGCGTGGGCCGCACGACGTTGATCTCGCGCACGACCTCGTCGTACTTGCGGTCCGGGTCGGTGCCGTAGGATGAACTCGATCTCGATCAGCGCGAGGCCGTCGAGCGCGGTGCTGTTGAGCCGCTTGATGTCCTCGAGCTCGGACAGGGCGTCCTCGATCGGGTCGACGACGAGGCGTTCGACGTCTTCCGGGTCCGCGCCGGGGTACTGGACGATGATCAGCGAGCCCGGGAACCTGAGCGACGGGTCCTCGGCGCGCGGGATCGCGGACAGCGCCCAGAGCCCGGTCGCGATCAGCAGCGCGAACACGACCAGCGTGAACTGCCAGCGCCTGACCGCGAAGGACCAGAGGCTCATCGCGGCTCTCAGGCGCCGTCGAGGACGCGGACCGGGTCGTTGTCGTCGAGCCAGGCAGCGCCCTCGGTCACGACCTGGTCGCCGAGGTCGAGTCCGGCGAGGACCTCGATGCGCTCGCCGAGCAGCCGGCCGGTGCGCACCGAGACCTTGCGGGCGACGTTGCCCTTGGCGATGACGAAGACGGTCGCGAGCCCGCCGTCGGCCTCGAGCAGCGAGGTGACGGGCACGACGGCCACGCTCCCGGCCTCGGGATCCGCGACGGTGACCTTCGCCACCAGGCCCTGCACGAAGCGGGCGTCGGCAGGATCGACCGAGACCTTCATCTCGTAGGTGCCGGTCTGCGGGTCGGCCGCGGCCGCGATCTCGACGACCCTGGCGGCGAAGCGCCGGCCGGGGTAGGCGTCGAGCGTGACTTCGGCGGCATCGCCGCCCTGGACGCGCACGACGTCGCGGTCGGCGAGCGAGGCGCGCACGATCCAGCCGCCGGAGGTGTTGCCGACGACCAGTACCGGCTGGCCGGCAGCCACCTGTTCGTCGGGTTCCGCGAGCTTGCGCAGCACGACGCCGTCCGCCGGCGCCTCGATGCGCGCGTGGCGGGCGTTGAACAGCGCCGAGCGCAGCTGCGCCTCGGCGACCTGCGTTCGCGGTCGCGAGCGTCTCGACCTGTTCGCGCGTCGCGACCTCGTCGGCGAGCAGCGCCTTGCCGCGCTCGAGGTCGCGCGTCGACTGCTCGGCGACCGCGCGCGCCTGTGCGACCGCGGCGGCGACTTCGTCCTGCGCCAGCGTCGCGAGGAGCTGTCCCTTGCGGATCACGGGCGCCCTGTTCGACGGCGATCGACTGGATCACGCCGCCGGTCTTGAACGCGAGGCGCACTTCGTCGGCCGGGGCCAGCACGCCGATCGCGCGCAGCGACTCCGCGGCGGGGGCCTGCTCGACGGTCGCGACGCGAACCGGCGCCGCGGCCCTGGCGGGCGCCGGCGTCGGCGCCGTTGCCGCAACCGGCGAGGGCGAGCGCCAGGAGGGCGGCGATCGAAAGTTTCCCGTGCTTCATGGCTGCTCCTTGCCTCCGATCGCGTACTCGACCTGCGCCAGCGCCTCGAGCGCCTGGAAGCGGGTGACATTGCCGTTCAGGCGCGCCTGCGTCAGCGCGCGCTGCGCATCGAGGTATTCCGCCGACGACACCTGGCCGAGGTCGCGCTTCTTCGCGACGATGGCGTGCGCCGCCTCGGCCGCCTCGACGCGGCGGCGTGCGGTCTCGAGCGAGGCTTCGGCGACTTCGAGGTCGGTGATCGCCTCCTGGACCTCGATGCGGATCTGCTGCTCCGCGAGCGCACGCCCGGCGGCGAGTTCCGAGCCCTGCGCCCGGGCCTGCCGGATCGCGGCGCGGTCGCCGCCGCCGTTGAAGAGGTTGAAGCGGACGATGAAGGAGGCGAGGACGTAGGAATCCTCGACGCTGTAGTCCCATTCCTCGCCCTGGGTGCCCGCATCCACGGCGAAGGCGAGCTGCGGCTTGAAGGCCGCGCGCGCCGCGCGCTCCGCCTCGCCCGCGGCGGCGATCCCGGAATCGAGCTCGCGCAACTCCGCGCGACGGCCCACGGCGAGCTCCTCGAGCGCCGCGCTGCGCGTCACCGGCATGCGCATCGCAAGGCCGGGCAGGTCCGCGTCGCTCACCGTGACCGCCTCCGGCTCGCGATCGAGCGGGGCGTTGCGCAGCAGGTTCAGGTAGCGACGCCCGAGGTCCATGGCCGCGCGCGCGCGCAGGATCTGCTGCGCGATCTCCAGGTGCTCGGCCTCGGCGCTGAGCTTGAAGTCGCGCGTCACCTTGCCGTTGCGGTAGAGGCTCTCGTTGACGCGCTCGTTCTCGGCTGCGAGCGCTGCGGTCGCCTCGAGCACGCCGATGGACGCGCGCGCGGTGAGCCAGCGGTAGTAGGCCTGGCGCACGTCGCGGGCGAGGCGCAGCCGGTACGCGTCGAGCCCGTGGCGCGAGGCGTCGTAGAGGTGGCTGGCGCCGCGCTTTTCCGCCGCGAGGCGCGCGTCGTAGATGGGCTGCGTCAGCCGCAGGTACGAATCCTGCTCGCGCTCGCGCAGGAACCTGAAGTCGAGACCGAGCTCGGGCACCTCGATCGTGCGACCGCCGCTCGCTTCCGAGTAGCGAAGGTTCAGGTCGATCTGCGGCAGGTACTCGGCGCGCACCTGGTCGAGCTTCGCGAGCTGCTGGTCCACGTTGGCGGTGCGCTCGTCGAGGCCGAGGTTCGCGGCCAGCGCCTCGGCGACGAGCGCGTCGGTCACGCGCAGCACGGCGGGCGCTTCCTGGCGCCTGCGCGCCGGCGGACAGGGCCGCGACCGCGAGCAGGGCGAGGCCAGCGCGCTGGAACTGAGCAAGTGTCGAGGCGTTAGACATGTGTCAATTCACGGGCCAAAAAATCATGCGCCGGGCTTCGCGGCCAGCATGTAGCGCGAGCATCGCGAACGAGCCGTCCATCAGGTTCGGGATGTCGACACCCTGGCGCGCGATCTCCACGGTCTTGTTGGAGGCGATCTGGATGAGCCCGTGCGTGAACGCCCAGAGCATGATGCAGACCTGCACCGGGCTGCCGATGTCCTTGCGGATCGTGCCGTCGGCCTGCCCCTGCATGAGCGCCTCGACGATCACGCGGATGACGGCATCCCCGGCCGCGGCACAGGCCTCCTCGGCCGGGTAGCCCTCGGCCTGGTGCGCGTGGAAGCGCGTGCAGGCATCGAACCGGTAGGGCTTTCTCCTGCTGGAACAGCACGTAGGCGCGGCCGATGGCCTGCACCTGGTCGATGCCCGTCGCGTGCTCGCCCGCTGCGGCGACAAAACGCTTGCGAAGCTCGACCAGCGAGCGCTCGGTGATCGCGTGCAGGAGGTCGTTCTTGTCGCGGAAGTAAACGTAGAGGAGGGCGCGCGAGAGCCGGGCGCTCCTGGCCACGCGGTCCATGGTGACGGCGTCCCAGCCGACCTTCGCGTAGAGCTCTTCGGCCGCGTCGACCATCTCGGCGCGGCGGCGCTCTTTCTCTTCTTCGCGGCGGACGGCGACGTAGCTCATCCGGGCACCCTACCCGGTCATTGACACAGTGTCAATCACTGTACATATGTACAACTCTGGCGGTCGCGCGCGGGCTTCGCCGGCGGGACTCCCCTCGCTCGCTCAGGGCCGGGACCGCATGCGCTCGCTCGGGGATCCCGCCACGGCTCGCAGCGCGCGCGCGATGCGCCGCGGCGGTTGCACGCGCGCGCCGGCCGGGCGGGTCGCGCGAGCGAGCGACTGAAGTTCCGGCGGAGCGAGCGCGGGAACCCCGCCCGGCCAGGTGCGCGCGGCACGAGCAGCGACGAGTAACACGTTCAGTCGACTCGGTTGCGACGACCGCCTGAGAGGAACGACTGAACGTTCAGCGCGAGCTCGTCGAGGCACCGCTGCCGCGCCTCGCGTGCGGCCCAGGCGACGTGCGGCGTGAGGATCAGGTTGGGAATCGACGGATCGAGCAGCGGGTGGTCGGGCGGCGGCGGTTCGCGCTCGAGCACGTCGATGCCGGCTCCGCCGAGACGACCTGCCTTGAGCGCCTCCGCGAGCGCGCGCGTGTCGACCAGCGCGCCGCGCGCGGTGTTGATGAGCACGGCGTCCGGCTTCATGCGCGCGAGCCGCTCGCGGCTGATGAGCCCTCGCGTCGCTTCGGTGAGCGGGCAGTGCAGCGACAGCACGTCGAGGCCGGGCAGCATTTCGTCGAGGTCGCGACGGTCCGGCTGCGGCGTGCCGCCCGGCCGGTTCGCGATCTCGACCCGCATGCCGAACGCGCGCGCGATGCTTCGCGACGGCGCCGCCGAGCGCGCCGTGGCCGACGATGCCGAGCACGCGCCCGCGCAGCTCGCGGATCGGGTAGGGGAACACCGAGAACTGGCCCGGCCGCCTGCCAGCGTCCGCCCGCAACCAGCGCGTCGTAGTCGGCGATCCGGTGCGTGAGTGCCAGCAGCAGCGCGAAGACGTGCTGCGCGACCGAGTCCGTGCAGTAGTCGCGCAGGTTGCAGACCGCGACGCCGGCCGCGCGCGCGGCCGGCGACGTCGACGTTGTCGACGCCCGTCGCGGTGAGCGCGACGAGCCGCAGCTGTCGGGTTCGCGGCGAATCGTCGCGCCGTCGATGACCGACTTGTTGGCGAGCACGACCTCGGAGTCCCGCGATCCTCGCCGGCACGTCGGCCTGCGGCGTCCGGTCGTGCAGCACGATGCCCGGAAGTGCGCGTTCGAGCGGCGCCCGGGTCGAGGTCGCCGTTGCTGACCGTGCCGAAATCCAGGAAAACCGCGCGCATCGAGCGTTCAGTCGCGGAAATTCTTGAACTGGAGCGGCCTGTCGAGGCCGGCCTTCCGGATCAGGGCCATGGCGCCTTGCAGGTCATCGCGCTGCTTGCCGGTCACGCGCAGTTGATCGCCCTGGATGGATGCCTGGACCTTCAGCTTCGAGTCCTTGATGAGCCGCTGGAGCTTGCGGCCGCTCTCGGCATCGATGCCGTGGCGCAGCACGAGCTTCTGCTTCGCTGCATTCAGGGCGATCTCCGGCTCGCCGGGCTCGAGACAGACGACGTCGATGCCGCGCTTCGCGAGCTTCAGCTTCAGGATGTCGAGCATCTGCTTGAGCTGGAAATCGACCTGGGCGTGCAGGGTGATCAGGTGGTCGGCGAGCTCGAAATTGGCGCCGGTGTCCCGGAAGTCGAATCGCTGGGACACCTCGCGATTCGCCTGGTCCACGGCGTTCGCGAGCTCGTGCGAATCGATCTCGGAGACGACGTCGAAGGAAGGCATGTCAGGCCGCCTCGTCCAGCGAGCGCATCGACGAGCGCGGTGAGCTCACGGTTCTGCTGCTCGTGGTGGCTGCCCGTCGCCGGTCCCAGCGTAGCCGGTGTGGACCGTGCGCACCATCGCCCTTGCGGTCGATGACGAACAGCGTCGGGTAGGCCTTGAACGCCGAGATCTGCGGGAGCTTCTTCAGCACGTCGTCGTCGGAGGTGGTGCCCGCGATCAGCACCGGGTAGTCGATGCCGAACTTCGCCGCGAAGTCGCGCGCGGCCTTGGCCTGGCTCGCGAAGTCCGGGGTGCGCTCGAACATGAGCTGGATGACCTCGAGCCCGCGTTCGCGGCGGCTCGCCAGCAGCTCCTTCAGGAACACGGCTTCGTCGTGGCAGTTCGGGCACCAGCTGCCGCCGACGGTGATCAGCACGACCTTGCCTTCGTGGCGCTCGCCGGGGAAGCGCAACGAGGTTGCCGTCGACGTCCGGGAAACTGAACTCGAGCCGCAGTCGACGCCGTCCTTGAGCGCCGAGCGGCTGGCCGGGTCGTCGAGCGTCGCCGCCGGGTCGCGACGGCCGCTGAAGGTGTCGTGCGAGCCGCCGCCGGTGCACTGGTCGCCGGTCAGCACGCCGTCGCTGCGCGAGCCTCGCGAGGTAGAGGTACGCGGTGCCGCCATCGAAGCGCGAGAGGAACAGCGTGTCGCCGCGCGCCTCGCCCGCGATGTAGCGGTCGTCGCCGCTCGGGCGCAGCACGGTGCCGGTGACCACGTGGCCCTGACTGCGTGAGCTCCGCGATGCGCCTCGGACTTCGTGCCGTCCTCGCTCGCGGTAGGTGAGCGCCCAGCGCCCGGAGAAATCCATCGGCGCCGCATCGGGCTTCGGGAAGAAGCGCCAGTCCTGCCCGGGCATCGCGACGAAGCGCAGGTCGCGGTACACGGCGCGCGGGCGCAGCAGCTGAGCGTCCCCTCGAAGCGCCCGTCGCGCCAGGTCGCGTCGATGCGCTGCTGGTAGCCCGGCATCTGGATCGCGAGCGTGTCGCCATCGAGGCGCACGTCCGTCGCGCGCACGCGCTCGGGTCCGTTGACGAGGTAGGCGACCAGGCGTCGCCGTCCTCGTGCGCGAGTTCGAGCCCGAAGGGCAGGTCGCCGCCGTCGACCGGACGACGGCGCGATAGATGCCGAGCGGCGGCCGTTCGCGCGGGCGCAGGCGAGGAGGACGGCGGCGAGCGCGAGCATCGCGAGTCCGCGCCGCAGGCGCCAGCGCGTCGCGACCGCGGCCTCACAGCGTCGAGGCCGGCCGCGGGAAGCCGTCGGCACCCGCGCGCCACGGCTCCCAGGCGAGGCGACGCGGCCGATGGCGATGTCGGACTTGCGCGGCGCGATGCGGATCTTCTCGAGCGCGACGCTCGCCGGGTCGAGGCTCGCCGTCAGCGCGGCCGCCTCCTGCTCGATGCGCTGCGAGCAGCTGCGTCGCGCTCGGCGCGTGAGCGACTCGAGGCTCTCGCCCGCGCGCGCGACGTCGCCCCGCTCGCTGAACACGCGTCCCGCCGAGCGCGCGGCCGATCCGGCGCGGGTGGTCGCCGCGCTGCGGCCGCCGAAGATCGCGCCGAGCACCGACGTGCCGATCGAGATCGCGGTGTCGAGCTTGCGCTGCGCAGTACTGCGACTTCTCGCGCTCGACGCGGTCGGCGGCGCGCCGCAGGCGCTCATCGAGCGACTTGAGCTTCGCCGCGTGCTTCTCGCGCAGCTTCGCGACCTCGCCGTCGCGGTGCTCGCGCAGGCGACTGGGCGAGCCGGGCGCGGAAATCGCCCTCGCTCTCGCCGGGGTTCGAGGTGAGCTTCAGCGCCTTCGCGGACAGCAGCTCCACCGCGCCGTTCTGGTAGAGCGAGGCGGCGAGGGCCTTGCCCCAGGTCGCCGTAGTTCTTCGCGGCGAGCGCCGGCGGCCGGCAGCTCGCCGAAGGCGGCGCCGTCCACCGGGCCCTGCGCCGTCACCGCATCGAGGCTCGGCAACCGCGGCCGCCTCGGCCCAGTCGGGCGCGCCGTCGCCGTCGGCGAGCGGCGCGAGCCAGGCGCCGCGGGTCCAGCTGTCGATGCCGGCCGGCTTGTCGACGTAGTGCAGTTCCGCGGTCGCGACGATGCGCGGGCGGTAGACGAGCGTCGCCGTCGCCGGGCTTCGCGGCGAGGAAGACTTCCTCGACACCGGCCGGCAGGGACGGCCGCGCCGCCGGTTTCGGCGCCGGCGCCGTCGGCGACGCGCGGGCTGTGCCGGCCGCGGCGGCCTTGCGGCCGGCCATGAGCCGCGTGATCTCGGGCAGCGTCAGCGGGCCGCGCAGCCAGGAGAGCGCCCACCGGGTGCGGAAGAGCGCGGGCGCGTCGTCGTTGACGTTGCGCATCAGGAACACGCGCGGCGCGATGCCCGCCATGAGCTTCACGAGCTCGCCGCGGTCGAATCCGGCGCCCGCCTGCGCGGAGAGCAGCCCGTCGATGACGCGCTCGCGGTCGCGCTCGGTCTGCAGCCGGCCGATGAACCAGGTGCCGGCGTTGCCGAGGCCCTTGTAGTCGAGGTCCACGGGATTCTGGGTGGCGAGCACGACCCCGAGGCCGAAGGCGCGCGCCTGCTTCATGAGCGTCAGCATCGGCAGCTTCGACGGCGGCATGGCGGTCGGCGGGAAGTAGCCGAAGATCTCGTCCATGTAGAAGATCGCGCGCAGCGCCGACGTGCCGGGCTGGCGGCGCATCCAGGCGACCAGTTCGTTGGCGACCAGCGTCACGACGAACATGCGCTCGGCGTCGGTCAGGTGCGCGATCGAGATGATCGAGATGCGCGGCTTGCCCTCGGGCGTGAACAGCAGGCGCTGCACGTCGAGCGCCTCGCCCTCGAGCCAGACGCCGAAGCCGGGCGAGGCGAGCAGGTTGTTGATCGCCATCGCGAGCTCGAGCCGGTCCTTCGCCGGATAGAAGGTCTCGACGTCGAACACGCCGACCTTGTCGAACGGCGGCTTCTGGATCGCGCCGATCAGCCCCGCGAGATCGAGGGCGTGGCCCTCGCCCCAGGCGTCGTCGACGATCGCCGAGAGCAGGATGTGCTCGCGGCTCTTGAGCGGATCGGCGGCGATGCCGACGAGGCCCAGCAGGCCGGAGACCGCGGCGGAGATTCGCTCGCGCGTCGCGCCCGCATCGCTGCCGGCCGGCGGCGGCGCGAAAGAGCGCAGGATCGACAGCGGCAGGCCCGCGTCGCTGCCCGGCGTGTAGATCGCGATGTCCGCGGACTCGCGGAAGCGGCGGATGCGCTCGCCGTCCTCGCCCCATTCGGCGAGCCCGTTCTTCCAGGTCTCCGCGGTCTTCGCGGCGAGCGCGTCCGGCGTCGTGCCCTTGCGCGCCGCCTCGGCCGGGTCGATCCAGGGCTGGAACTCCGCGGCCGCGAGGCCGGGGAAGGTGAGCAGCAGGTTCGCGATGTCGCCCTTCGGGTCGATGACCAGCGCCGGGATGCCGTCGAGCGCCGCTTCCTCGAGCAGCGAGATGCACAGGCCGGTCTTGCCGCTGCCGGTCATGCCGACGCAGACGGCGTGGGTCGTCAGGTCGCGCGAGTCGTACATCAGCGGCTCGGCGTCGAGCGCGTCCTTTGCCGCGTCGTAGCCGCGCCCGAGGTAGAACGCGCCGAGTTTTTCGAAGTCCGCCACGGGCCGATTATACGGAGCGCAGTTCCGTGTTACGTTTCCCGGCCATGAATACATCTGCAGCCGCCATTCGCACGCTGTTTGCCGCGGCCGCCCTGCTGGCCGCGGTCCCGGGATCCGGCGATACGCCAGGGGCCAGCCCCGATGCCGCGGCCAACGCCTTCTTCGAGCGCGCCTTCGAGGAACGGCTCGTGCTCGAGCCGACCACGGCGACGTCGCTCGGGCTCAAGACGGGCGCCGACCGTTGGCAGGATTCCTCGGAGGCCGGCGAGGCCGAGCGGTTCGCGCTCAGCAAGCGCCAGGTCGAGGAACTGCGCGCCATGGACCCTGCCAGGCTCGATGACGCGACGCGGCTGTCGTGGCAGGTGTTTGAAGCCGGCGAGGAGCGCCGCATGGCGCGCTATCCCTGGCGCAACCATGGCTACTTCTTCGACAAGGACGGCGCGCACGCCTCGGTGCCCGCCTTCCTCATCAACACCCATCGCATTGAGTCGGAGGCGGACGCCGTCACGTACATCCGACGCCTGGAGGGCGTCCAGCCGCTGTTCGCGCAGCAGCTCGAGCGGGCACGTGCGGCCGCGAAGCAGGGCATCGCGCCGCCGAAGTTCGTCTACCCCTACGTCATCGAGGACGCAGGCAACGTCATCAAGGGCCTGCCGTTCGATGTCGGGCCGGCGGACAGCGTGCTGCTCGCGGATTTCCGCGCCAAGGTCGGCAAGCTCGAGATCGACGACGCGCGGCGACAGGCGCTGGTCGGCGAGGCGGTAAAGGCGCTGCTCGGTTCCGTGAAGCCCGCGTATGAGGCTGTCATCGCCTGGTCGCGCGAGACGGAAAAGTCGGCGAGCACCGACGACGGCGTCTGGCGGCTGCCGGACGGCGCCGCCTACTACGACTACCTCCTCAAGAACTTCACGACGACGGACCTGACGGCGGCACAGATCCACGAGATCGGCCTGCGCGAAGTCGCGCGCATCCACGACGAGATGCGCGTCGTCATGAAGCGGGTCGGTTTCGAGGGCGACCTGTCGGACTTCTTCGACTTCATGCGCACCGACGCGCAGTTCTACTACCCGGACACCGCCGAGGGGCGCGAGGCCTGGCTCGCCGACGCGAACCGGCACATCGTCGCCATGCGCGCAAAACTGCCCGAGCTGTTCGTCACGCTGCCGAAGGCGGAGGTGGTCGTGAAGGCCGTAGAGCCGTTCCGCGAGAAGTCGGCGGGCAAGGCCTTCTACCAGCGGCCCTCGCAGGACGGCAGCCGGCCGGGCGTCTTCTACGGCAACCTGTACCAGATGAAGGAAATGCCGAAGTACGAACTCGAGGCGCTCACCTACCACGAGGCGATCCCGGGCCATCACATGCAGAACGCGATCGCGCTCGAGGAGAGCTCGCTGCCGCGTTTCCGGCGCAGCGGCGTACTTCACGGCCTATGGCGAAGGGCTGGGGCCTCTACAGCGAGCGGCTCGGCAAGGAACTCGGCTTCTACGACGATCCCTGGTCCGAGTTCGGGCGCCTCGCGCTGGAACTGCACCGCGCCGTTCGTCTCGTGGTGGACACCGGGCCTGCATGCGAAGCGCTGGACCCGGGAGCAGACGATCCGCTACCACGTCGAGAACAGCCCGACGGGCGAGGACGCGGCGATCCGGGCGACCGAGCGCTACATCCTCAATCCCGGCCAGGCAACCGCCTACATGATCGGGATGCTGAAGATCGTCGAGCTGCGTGAGCGCGCGGCGGCGGCGCTCGGCCCGAAGTTCGACAAGCGCGAGTTCCACGACCTCGTGCTGCGCACGGGCAGCGTGCCGCTGACCGTGCTGGAGTCCGAAGTGCAGCGCTGGGTGGACGGCGCAGAAGGGCTGAGATCGTGCGCCCCGACGTCCAGCCGTTCCGTCACGAGTCCACCGGGAACCTGGAGCTACGTCGTCGCGGATCCCGCGGCGCGAAAGTGCGCCGTCGTGGATCCCGTGCTCGATTTCGACCCGAAGTCCGGCCGGGCCAGCACCGCGAGCGCCGACGCAATCGCCTCGTTCGTGCGCGACTCGGGGCTCACCTACCAGTGGATCCTCGAGACCCACGCCCATGCGGATCACCTCAGCGCCGCGCCCTGGCTGCAGGCGGCGCTCGGCGGGAAGATCGCGATCGGCGAGGGCATCCGCGCGGTGCAGACGCGCCTTCCGTGAGATCCTGAATCTCGAGCCGGCCTTTCCGGTGGACGGCCGGCAGTTCGACCGGCTGCTCGCGGACGGCGAGGAGTTCGCGCTCGGCTCGCTGCACGGCACGCGTGATCGCGACCCCGGGCCATACCAGCGACAGCCTGAGCTACCTGGTCGGGGACGCGGTATTCGTCGGCGACTCGATCTTCATGCCGGACGGCGGCACCGCGCGCTGCGACTTTCCCGGGCGGCGACGCGGGCGTGCTGTACGCCTCGATCCGCCGCCTCTACGAGCTGCCCGGCGAGACGCGCGTCTTCGTCTGCCACGACTACGGCCCGGGCGGGCGCGAGGTGCGCTGCGAGACGACGATCGCCGACCAGCGCGCGGGCAACATCCACGTGAGGGATGGCACCAGCGAGGCGGAGTTCACCGCGATGCGCCGCAAGCGCGACGCGACGCTCGAGATGCCGGCGCTGATCTATCCCGCCGTGCAGTTCAACATCCGCGGCGGCCGGCCGCCGCCCGCGGAGTCGAACGGGCGCAGCTACCTGAAGCTGCCGTTCACGGGCCCGGATTCATGAGCATCCGGCCGGGCGCGCGCCGCCGCGGCTCCTGCTGATCGACAACTACGATTCCTTCACCTACAACCTGGTGCAGGCCTTCCTGGTGCTCGGCGCCGACGTGCGCGTGCACCGGAACGACGAGATCACGGTCGAGGCTGCGCGCGCGCTCGAGCCGACGCACCTGTGCATCTCGCCCGGTCCCGGCACGCCGGCGGAGGCGGGCGTGTCGAAGGACATGATCCGCGCATTCGCCGGGCGGATCCCGGTGCTCGGCGTCTGCCTCGGCCACCAGGCGCTGGTCGAGGTGTACGGCGGCACGATCGTGCGCGCCGAGCGCCTCATGCACGGCAAGACGTCGCATGTCATTCACGACGGACGCGGCGTCTTCGCCGGCCTGCCGAACCCGTTCGAGGCCGGCCGCTATCATTCGCTGATCGCGAAACGCGGACGCGCTGCCGGGTACGCTCGAAGTCACCGCCTGGACGGAGGAGGGCGAAGTCATGGGCGTGCGGCACCGCAGCCTCCCGATCGAGGGCGTGCAGTTCCACCCGGAGAGCATCCTGACGCCCGACGGGCCGAGGCTGCTCGGCAACTTCCTGCGCGGCTGAACCATGTGGCGGCTGAGCGAGATCAGGACCCGTGCCGGAATGCACCAATGGAAGCTGACCTCAGGATCGGGCGTTGCGCTCTCCTTCGGCGAGGTACTGCGCGACTGGGCCGCGAGCGAGCACTTTCGCCGGCATTGGCTCGATTGGTTGCGCGCCCTGCCGTTCGACGCCTGCGTCTGGGAATGCCCGGCGGTCACGGCGGCGAACCTGTCGCGGTCCTTCGAGTGCGTCTTCCTGGAGAGCCCGTCGCTTGCAGGCATGCGGCCGGAGCCCGAGGTGTTTGCGGAGCATTTCCGTCCGGACCGCAACGTCGTGACATTCAGGCAATCTCGGCGGCGACGCCGTGCTGGTGGCGCCATGTCCCGCGGGCGGCGGCCGTGATTTCAGCCACCTCGCGCAGTTCGTGCGCACCGCCGCGCCGGAGCAGCAAGACGCGTTCTGGCAGTCCGTCGGCGAGGCCATGAGCGCGCGCGTCGGCACCGATCCGGTCTGGTTGAGCACTGCGGGCCACGGCGTGGCCTGGCTCCACGTGCGGCTCGATTCGCAGCCCAAGTACTATCGGCACGATCCCTATCGGAGCGGCTTGCACGATGGCCATTGAGACACTGCTGCTGTTGACTGCCGGTGTCTTCGTCATCGCGTTGCTCTATTCGTCGGTCGGGCATGCCGGCGCTTCGGGCTACATCGCCGTGATGTCGCTGTTGAGCCTCGCGCCGGCCGAGATCAAGCCGATCGCGCTCGCGCTCAACATCCTCGTCGCCTCGATCGGGAGCTGGCAGTTCTGGCGGGCGGGTCACTTCTCCTGGAGCCTGTTCTGGCCGTTCGCGATCCTCGCCGTGCCGTTCGCCTTCCTCGGCGGCTACCTCAACCTGCCGACGCAGGTCTTCAAGGTCATCGTCGGCATCGTCCTGCTGATTTCGGCGGCGCAGTTTCTCGCGCGACCGCCCGCGGAAGGCGAGCCTCATCCGCCCGGCGAGGCCGCTGGCGGTTGGCGTCGGGCGCGGGACTCGGACTGCTGTCGGGCCTGACGGGCACGGGCGGCGGCATCTTCCTGACGCCGCTGCTCATCTTCCTGCGCTGGGCGAGGACGAAGACCGCGGCCGCGATCTCGGCGCTGTTCATCCTGCTGAACTCGATCGCGGGCTTGCTGGGCAACTTCAGCGCGACCCAGTCGTTCCCGAAGTTCGGCGTGTCCCTGCTGGTCGCCGCGGCCATCGGCGGGCTGATCGGCTCTCATTTCGGCAGCCGCCGGCTGGCAACCGATGGTGATCAAGCGACTGCTCGCCGTCGTGCTGGTCATTGCCGGACTCAAGCTGATTTTCGCCTAGGACCTGCACGCGCCGACCCGCATTTCGGGGCACTGGTCGCAGCAGCCTTGCCGGCCGCGCCGCCGCAGATCAGGCTCGTACCGGTGAGACTCCTCGCCGTCCTGTGCTCGACCGCCGTCATTGCCATCCCCGCAGCTGCAATTGCGGAACCCCGCAGCTATGACGTGCCGCCGCAGGTCACAGATCCCGCGATCAGGACATTCCTGCAGCCGCATCGCGTGTTCCTGGACGAGGCGGCGCCTTCGCGGCGGCAGCTGCTGGTCTTTCTTCCGGGTACCGGTGCGACGACCTCAGACCAGGATGAATTCGGGCGCACGGCCGCCGGACTCGGCTATCACGTCGTCTATGTCATGTACCCCAATGATGTCGCCGCGGCGTCCTGCCAGGACGACGAGGACGAGACGACCTTCGAGAAATTCCGGCGCGAGATCATCGCGGGCAATGACCTCGATCCGCGCATCGCCGTCGATCGCGCCGGGGGCATCGAGAGCCGATTGCGGCATTTGGTCACCTGGCTCGCCGCGAACCGCGGCGCCGAAGGATGGGGACAGTTCCTGGACGGCAACGACATCGCGTGGGCCCAGGTCGTGCTGACGGGTCATTCCCAAGGCGGCGGTCATGCGCAACTCATGGCGATGGACCATGCCATCGCGCGAGTCGTGGTCCTCGGATCTCCAAAGGACTACAACCGGCGGCATGGCAGGCCCGCGCGCTGGTACGGGAGGGGCGCAACGCCGTCGAGCCGCATGTTTGCGCTGGTGCATCGGCAGGATACGCAGGCCTGCAGCTACGAACAGCAGCTCGAGAACCTGCGTGCCTCGGGCCTGACGTCCGTCGCCGATATCGACGCGATCTCCCCGCCCTACGACAACGCGCACGTGCTGACGACGAATCAGCCGGGCACGGAAATCAATTCCGCCCTGGCGCATCTCGGGCTCGTCTTCGACTTCATGCTGCCGCGCGGCAACGATGGCCGCATGCCGTATCGGCCGGCCTGGATTTACATGCTCACGACGCCCGTGGAGTGAGCGGGTCGGTTCTTCCGGCAGTGGTGCGCTCAGTCGACTGTCCGGACCCGGCCAGCGTCGAGCAGGCGCGCGGGACCGAGCGCCGCGATCGAGCAGGCCACAAGGCCCGCGGCAGAGACCCCGATCAAGAGCGCGTAGTTGTCCTGCCCGAGGATCAGCGCCGCCGCGGCCGGACCGGTCGCGAGGCCCATCTTCGAGAAGAAGCCCGCCAGGGTTGCAGACTGGCCGGCGGCGTCGAAATCCGCGCACATGCCAAACAGGTAGGGGATCACGAACGACCAGGCGATCGCCGTAATCACGTTGGCAGCGATGAACACGGCCGCCACCCCGCTCTGCAGGAACGCCATGACCCCCACGAACGACAATGCGAGTACCCAGGCGACCGGTGCAGTCCTGTTGAAGCGCCCCGACATCCAGATCACGGCGATTGCGCCGATGACCCCGATCCAGTTCGCGACGCCGATCGTGCTGCTGATGAAGCCGTCGTCGAGTCCGTAGTGCCTGCCGAGCGGGATGATGAATGCGCTCAGCGCCATGTTCGCGGCCTGGAACAGGAAAATGGCGATGAGCGTGCGAACCAGCGGCAGTCGCCCGGCCTGGCCTGCGGCCTGCACCCGCGCCGCCGCGGCGCTGCGCGGCGGATACTCGGCGAGGAAAGGCAGCATGACGAGTGTCACGGCCGTGAATGCAGCCAGCGCCAGGAAGAGCACTTCGGGCCCGTGGGTCCTGGCGAGCGCCGGCAGGAACATGATGCCCAGTCCGCCGGCGCCGTACTGCACGGCCAGCAGCATGCCGAAGGCGCGATCCGGGATCGAAGTGCGCGCCATGACGGCGAGGCCAGTACCCACGGAGGTCCCGCCCACCACGCCGTGGAGGAATCGCAGCGCAATGAGCGGCTCCGCGGTTTTCACCTGCGTCGAGACGAGGTCGAGCGAGAGCAGGAGTACGAGCAGGACGACCTGCATCGGCCTCCACGGCAGCCGGCGGACCAGGAACACGGCGAGGAGCGCTCCGCAGGCGGCTCCGTAGACGTTCGCCGACCCGACGAAGCCGGCTTCGCGGTTGCTGAAGCCCAGGCCGTCGATCAGCCCGGCGACGAGTGCCGGCATGATGTTCACGTAGAAGAGCCCGGCTGTCGCCAGGAAGGCGAGTAGCACGCACGCCATGAGCCCGTCCGGCGCGGCGTGAGGAAGGATGCGCGCACGCACGCCGGTCATCGGGTGTCTATCCCGGCCTCTTCGAGCCGGCGACGCAACGGCGCGAGCTGGCGCTCGAAGTGACGCCACTTGCCGACCGAACTCGCATACACGGGCTGGCGCACCTGCAAGGCGCTTGCCGTCGTCGAGGCCTGCTGGTTCTCGTGAAAGCGCAGGCACCGGTCATCCCAGGGCAGCCCGCAGTACTCGAGCAGGCGCCGCGCCTCGTCCTCGAAGCCGGCAACGAGCGCCTCGTACCGGATCGTGTGGATCGCGCCCGGCATCACGGCGTTCCAGTGCCGCATGAGGCCCTGGTAGGCGATGTAGTAGCGGCCCAGCTCATCGAGGTCGTAGGAGAAGGGGTAGGCGTCGCGGAACAACTGCTTGAAGACGGCGAAGCAGGTGTCCATGGGATGTCGCTGGACGTTGATGATCCTCGCCTGCGGCAGCGCCAGGTGGATGAGGCCCGCGTACAGGAAATTGAACGGCAGCTTGTCGATGAAATGCGGGCGCGTATCCCGCAGCGGCCGCGTCGCAGCCATGTAGGCCTGGCCGAGCGCATGGAAGTCCACGCGTGCGGAAGCCTCGACGAATTCGAGCCGCGACAGGCGCCTGGGTCCCGCCGCCTTCCGCACGAGCGGGATCAGGGCGAGCGAGAAGTGATTCAGCTCGCCCGCAGAGAAGACCGCCGGGTGACTGGCGAGTACGCGCTCGACGAGGGTCGTGCCGGTGCGCGGCAAGCCGATGATGAAGATGGGATCGGGACTCTCGAAGCCCGAAACGCGGCCATCGAACGATCCGGGCCCGTAGGTTTCCCGGATCCTGGAGAGGATCTGCAGGTCCGTTTCGACGCTGTACCGCATCTGCCTGCGCTTGAGCCCGGCGCCGGCGGCCAGGCTGTCAAATGCGTCGTCAAATTCGCCCAGGTCCTCGAGCTCCTTGGCGAGCGCGTAGTGGAGCTGGACCAGCCCGGCGGATCCGCGCGTGCGCGCGATCGCCAGGCGAAGCTCCTCCACGTGGTTCCGCTCGCGGGTCTGGGTGCGGACGTGCGCACGGCCGTTGTAGGCCTCGTACTCGTCCGGGTTGATTGCGATCGCGGCATCGAATCCCGCTTCCGCACCGGCACTGTCGCCCAGGTAGCGGAGCACCGCCGCCCGGTTGAAGTGATTGCCGGCATTCCGGGAATCGAGCCGCAGCGAGCGATCGTACTGGTCGAGGGCGGCGGCGTGGTCGCCCAACTGGTGCAGCAGCGTGCCGAGTTCCCCGTGCAGCAGCGGATCGCCGAAGTCCCTGGCGCCCATCTCCGCGGCGGCCGTTCGCGCGGCGTCGATGTCGCCCATCTCGAACAGGCACCTGGCGCGGTGAAGCGAGTAGCGGCCGGACGGCGCAAGCCGCAGGGCGCGCTCGATCGCCTCGACCGCTTCCGCGTAACGGCGCCCTTTCCGGGCCAGGATACTTGCGAGATACCAGCCGTAGGCGTATTCGGGATGGTGCGCGTTCAGTTCGCGCCCGAGCGCCACGCCGCGCGCCAGGTCATTGGCGTCGATGCAGCGCACGATCGCGTCGGCGACCTGCTCCTTGCCGGTGGATTCTGGGCCTGGCATGTGCGGCGATCCCCGCATCCTAGCAGGGCGCGGCGACGGGGCCTGGCCAGGGCTGCCCGTCGCCTTCACCGCCCTCAGAACCGGTAGCCCAGCGTCACTCCGATCGTCCGCGGCAACGCGATCAGGGCGCGCGAGTTGTTGCCGAAGTAGTTCTGCGTCGGGTCGGTCTGCGAGCCGCCGACCAGGAACGGGAAGACGCCCGTGGTTCCCTCCTCGTTGAAGAGGTTCTTGACGTACAGGGAGCCGGTCCACGCGTCCTTGCTCGCGGTCATGCTGAGGTTCCAGAGGTCGAACCCGTCGACTTCCGCATAACTCCGGCTGAACACCGACAACGGAGCGTAAAAGGCGGACGCCGGGTTGGGGCTGTCGCGACAGTTGCCGATCGCGTTGAACTCCGTGAGGCACACGTCGTCGCCGAGGCTGTTGCTGATTTCCGACTGGTAGTAGCCGGAAAGCACGGTCGTCAGCTCGATGCCGTTGTCGAACGTCGTGTCGTGCCGCAACGATGCCGTAACGACATGCTCGGCGGACCCCGGCAGGCGGTCGCCGTCGGCGCCGACGCGGTCCAGGTAGAGCGGCCCGCCGTAGAAGTTGCCCGCAGGCTGGTAGACGTCCGCAGTCAGCTGGCTGTCCGCATAGGTGTACCCGAAGCTGTAGCCGAAGTGCTCTCCCAGCAGCCCGGATAGCTCGATCTCGATGCCCTTGGATTCGGCCGACTCGCCATTGATCGCCGCGAAGAATCCCCAGTTGGAGGTGGCGGTGTTGAGCTGCGGGTCCTTCCAGTCGTCGTAGTACAGCGAGACAGCCCAGGTCAGCCGCTCATTCGAGCCCTTGTAGCCGAGTTCGTAGTTGTCCAGGGAATCGGCGTCGAACGTGAAGAAGTCCGGGTTCTCCGCGTACTTGCCGGTGGTCGGCACCGCGTTCGCGCCGGCATGCCGGTAACCCTGCGAGTAGGTCAGGTAGATCATCGAGTTCTCGCCCACGTCCCAGGCCAGGTTGGCCTTGGCGAGGAAATCGTCGTCGGAAATCGTTTCGCTCGCCGTTCCGGGTGGCGCGAACACCGCGTAGATCGGCACGTCCACGAGGGCATCCACGTCCACCTCGTTGTCGAAGTAGCGGCCGCCGACGGTGAGATGCAGGCTGTCCGTGACGTCGAACGTCACCTCGCCGAACAGTGCCATCTCCTCGTAGGTCTGGCTGCGGCGGAACAGGAAGTCCTGGTTTGTCTCGTAGGGCGCGAGGCCGTACCAGTTGAGCGCATCGAGGAAGGGAATGTACCCGACCAGGTAGCTGTTCTGGCCGAGGTCATAGTCCTGGTCCATGTAGAAGAACCCCGCGGTCCAGTCGACCCTCCCGTCGCCGTTCGAGACGAGGCGGAGTTCCTGGACGACGGCGGAGTCGTCATAGAACCGCTCGGCCTGGGCGATCGGCCGCGGTGAACTGCCGTAGAAGTAGAACCAGCCGTTCCGCGCGTACACGCCCGAGTTGTCGCTGATGCCGGAGCCGGTGTGTTCGTAGTACGAGGTGCTCGAGGTCAGCGTCGCGAAGCCGAGGTCGACCTCGAGCTCGAGGGCGGTCAGCTCGACGTCGCGCTCCGCGGGCTCGAGCTGGATTCCGCCGAACTCGTATTCGCCGTACTGGCCGCCGTTCACGAGATTGTCGCCGCTGGTGACCTGCCGCCGGCCGCCGACTTCGTCGTCCTGTCGCTGGTAGGACAACTGCGCGGTGAAGGCGTCGTTCGGCGCCCACAACGCCGAAACACGACCGTACTTGATGTCGACGTCGTCGACGTCCTCGACGCTCCTGTAGACGGGAAGCGCCGTCAGCACGTCGCCGTTGACCACCGGATCGCCGTTTCCGTCCAGTTCGTAGACGTTCGGGTAGTCGACGATGCCGTCGTTGTCGATCATTCCGGCGTTCAGGCGGATCGCGAATGTCTCGCCCACCGGCATGTTGAGCATGATGTCCGGATTCAGGTTGTAGCCGTCGGACCCGTCCGTCTGCCCGAAGCCGATCGCGGCCTCGCCGCTGAAACCCGATAGATCCGGCTTGCGCATGAGGTAGCGCACGTTGCCGGCGAGCGATCCTGAGCCGTAGAGGGTTCCCTGCGGACCGCGCAGCACTTCGATGCGCTCGATGTCCTTGAGGATGAAGTTTGCGTAAAGCGGCGTGTCGTCGACGTAGGTTGCGACCGTCGCCGGCGCCGCCAGGGGCACGTCGCCATTCGTGGCGGAATCGACGTTGATGCCCCGGATGACGATGCTGCTCGTCACGCCCGCATTGCGATGTCCCCGGTCCTGGACCGAGATCCCGGGCATCGTGCGCAGCGCTTCCACCGCTTCGGAGATGCTGGCCTTCTCGAGCGCCTCGCCGCCGACCGCGGAGATATTGAACGGGACGTCCTGAATCGACTGCTCGCGGCGCGTCGCCGTGACGACGATCTCGCCAAGTGCAGCGGTCGGCGCATCCTGGGCGCGCGCCGCCTGTGTTCCTCCTGCAAGGATGCTCGATACGGCAAGTGCGATAGCCGAATTCCGGCGGAGGGCGAGTGGCTTGTTCACGGCGATTCTCCAGTCATGTTCAGCTGCACGGGTTACTCGCGCTCGGGCATGCACAGCGGGCCAAGCGACTCGAGCGCTTCGGATTTCAGGCGCCGGTCCCCGTAAACGGGGAACTCGACGGCGCGGTCACGGAAGCTCTTCAGGACCTGGGTCGTGCCATTCCATCCGCGGCGGCGCACGTGGCGCACGTGATCGAGGTCGACCTCGACCGGAAAGACTTCCCGGCCGCGGCCAGCGACGTGAATGACCTCCCCGCCGGGACCGCAGACGATGGACTGGCCGAATCCGAGTCGACCGGCCACGTTGATGTCCAGGAAATAGCACTGGTTGACGGCGGCGTTCGCGCGCGCGATCGCGAGCTCGACGTCGCGGTCGATGGTGTTGGTCATCGAGGGATGCAGGATCACCTCGGCGCCCATCGCGGCGAGCGCCCGCGTGGTCTCCGGGAACCACATGTCGTAGCAGATGCTGACGCCGAACCGGCCCACCTTTGGCACGTCGAAGACGGTGAACTCGGTGCCCGAAGCGACGCCGGTCTCGTACGGCTGGAACGGGAAGAGTTTGCGGTGCCGCGCGACGACCTCGCCGGCCGGGTTGATGACGGGCGTCAGGTTGTAGATGACGTCGTTTTCGTGGACGTAGAAGGACCCCGGCACGAGCCATATGCCGAGCATCTTCGCAATGCGGCAGAAATCCTTCTCGGTCGGGCCGGCAATCGGCTCCGCGCGGTCGGTACCGGTCCCGTGGGCGGACAGCTCGCCGAGGACGGCCATTCGCAACCACGGAAAGCGCGCGACGGCGGACTCGATCTCGGAGCGCAGGGATGCCAGGTTGTCGCCGCGCGAAATCTCTAGCTGCATCGCCGCGATCGCAAAGCTGGTCATGACAAGCGCAAGGCCGGCCCTCGAGCCACTCCGGGACTGGAGCGGGTGCTAGTATTCGCGAACCACGCGCGTGGACAATATGGCGGAAGGCATAGTCCCCAACGATCCCCTCGGCGCCGGCCCGTCCTGGCCGGCGTTGCTCCAGGACGCATTGCCGCGCCTTGCGGCCAGCGCAGGAACGCCGCAGTTTCCGCAATGCCTCGTCGAGGCGCTAAAGCAGGTGCTGGAATTCGACTGGTGGATGGTGATGCTCTACCGGGAGCAGGCCAACCCGGAAATGCTCTTCGACAACTTCACCGGCAGCTGGCGCGCGCGCGGTCTCACGACCTATGTCGCCGGCTACTACCTGCTCGACCCGTTCTATGTCATGAGCCGCTCGCTCGCTAGTCCCGAGGTGTGCCGGCTGCGCGACATCGCGCCCGACGGGTTTCTGGAAAGCGAATATCACCGCGCCCATTACGCCGCCGGGCGGATCGGCGACGAGGTCAACTACCTGTGGCCGCTCGAACCCGGCGTGACGCTCGCCGTCAGCCTCGAACGATCGGAGCATGGCCAGCCCTACGGCGATGCGGACGTCAGGAGCATGGAGACGATGCAGCCCCTGCTGTACGCACTCGCCGGCAAGCACTGGGGCCTGGTCCGGCAGAAGGCGGCGCCGCAGGCAGCGCTGGAACTCGGCCGGCTGGTGCAGGAGGCGGCAGCGAACTTCGGCCGCAAGTCGCTGACGCCGCGTGAACGCGATGTCGTCACGCTCATGCTGCGCGGCTACTCCACCAAGTCCATCTCGCACGCGCTTGGAATATCGCCGGGCACCGTCAAGGTTCACCGCGAGAACATCTACGGCAAGCTGGGCGTTTCCTCCCAGGCGGAACTGTTCAACCTGTTCATCGCCTCGGTGTCCGTGCCGCAGGGCGGCGCGGGCGTGGATGCGGGCCGCGCCGCGTAGCGCGCGAAGTCAGCCGCGGCGGTAGAGGTGCGTGAAGCGGTCGGTCTTGCCGCGGATCGCCTCGTCGAACACGCCCTTGGTGTGGTCGTCTGCGGAATTGCGCAGGTTGGGCCAGGATTTCTCGAGCAGGAAGCCGTGGCCCGCGATGTCTTTCTTGGTGAAGGCTTCGTCGATGCGGTGCAGGTCCTGGGCGGCGGACTTGCCGGTGCCCGCAACCGCCGCGTGGTCCACGATCAGGAGCTTGCCGCCCGGCTTCAGCGCGTCGTGCAGCTGCGTGAGGAAACGGTCAGCGTCGATCTTCGGCCAGCCGTAGCCTTCCTCGTCGACCCAGTAAATGTCGTGGTAGGAGAGGTAGATCGTGATCAAGTCGAATTGCCCGCGGCCGAGGTCCATGTTCGACAACTCGAAAACGCGGCGCTTGACCTCCTTGAGCCGGCCGTCTCCGAAACGCGTCTTCAGGTCGTCCTTGCCGAAATTGAAGTAGCCGGGATTGTTGACCAGCGTGACGCTGCCCGACGGGCCGACCGCGCGCGCCAGGATTTCGCTCCAGTAGCCGCCACCGCCGAGGACGTCAGCGACCTTCATGCCGGGCTTGAGGCCGGCGAAAGCGAGAAGCTCCGCCGGCTTGTCGCGCGCGTCGCGCTCGCGGTCCTTGGCGCTGCGCTCCGGGGAGGCGACGGCCGCCGCGATGAAGTCCGGCACCGGCTGGGCCTGCAACGGCGCAGCGAGCACGAAGGCGGCGATAAGGCAGGCGAAGCGGTGCATCGTATTCTCCTGGAGTCTAGTTTCCGCCGGGGACGCCTTTACGGTAATCGAGCGCCGGCGGGCGGTCACCCAGCAGCGCGCGATACTTGAAGTCGGTGCCGCGGCGCTCCGCGAATTCTGCCTTGGCCGCGGCGATCAGGTCGGGTCGCAGGAAGAGTTCTTTGCCGGCGAGGGCGAGCGTTTGCGAAGCGACGTTCATGCCCTTGTATCCGATGCTCATCCCGCCGGCCGCGGTCGCCTGCCAGCTATGGGCCGAGGTGCCCGGCACCCAGGTCGCGGTGCGCAGGCCCACGGTCGGCACGGTCCAGCTCACGTCGCCGACATCGGTCGAGCCGAGGCCCGGTCGCGTGAAATCCCAGGCCTGCACCTTCTCGTGCGATGCCAGCTCGACATTGGGCGACATCAGCGTCGCATAGATTTTTTCCGCGAATGCCTGCTCCTCCGGCGAATAGGCGAAGCCGCCGACCTGGTTGAGCTTCTCGTTCATCACGCGTGCGAGCGCCTCGTTGGCGAGCAGGTTGTGCGTGCCGCCGATGATCTCGTGATCGACGGTCGTGCCGGTGCCGAGCGCGGCGCCCTCGGAGACCTTGACCAGCCGGTCGAAGATGGATTCGACCGTCTTCGCATCGGCGTGGCGTACGTAGTAATAGACCTCGGCGAAGTCGGGCACCACGTTCGGCGCGGAGCCGCCGCTCGTGATCACGTAGTGCATGCGCGCATCCGAGGGGATGTGCTCGCGCATCATGTTGGCCATGACGTTCATCGCCTCGACGCCGTCGAGCGCCGAACGGCCCTTCTCCGGCGCGCCGGAGGCGTGCGCGGAGATGCCGCGGAAGCGGAACTTGGCGGACTTGTTGGCGAGCGCCTTGTCGACGCCGGCGAAGTTCACGTCCGAGGCGTGCCAGTGCATCACGGCGTCCACGTCGTTGAACAGGCCCGCGCGCACCATGTATACCTTGCCCGAGCCGCCTTCCTCGGCCGGCGTCCCGAACACGCGGATGGTCCCCTGCGTGCCGCTGCGCTTCAGCCAGTCCGCGATCGCGATGCCGGCGGAAACCGAGGCGGTGCCGAACAGGTGGTGACCGCAGGCGTGGCCCGCGTTCTTGCCCGCGATCGGGCTGCGGTCGGGAACGGCGTCCTGGTTGATGCCCGGCAGCGCGTCGAACTCGGCGAGGATGGCGATGACCGGCTGGCCGCTGCCTGCCGTCGCGACGAAGGCCGTCGGGATGCCGGCGACGCCGGCCTCGACCTTGAACCCGGCCTTGGTCAGCTCTTCCTGCAGGAGCGCCGAGCTCTTCGTCTCCTGGTAGCCGACTTCCGCCCAGTCCCAGATCTGCCTGGCGACCTGCTGGTCGCGCGCGGCCCGGCTGGCGAGGAACTCGCGCATGCCGCCTCCCGCGTCGGCGGCGTGGAGCGCGGGTGCGAGCAGGGAAAGACCGAGGCAGAGTGCGATTTTTTTCATAGGGCGAAGCTTAACGGCCATGGCCGCCAGCATCCACCCCGAAGAGGGTAGGATTCGACGTCATGACGGCGCACCGCCTGATCGTGATCGCACGCCGGTTCCGCGGCCCGCCGACCTCGGGCAATGGCGGCTACACCTGCGGCATGCTGGCGGCCGCGGCTTCGAAGCCGGTCGAGGTTCGCCTCATCAAGCCGCCGCCGCTCGACCGGCGGCTCGAGATCGTGGACGACGCATCGACCGGCGGGCTGAGGCTCGTGGACGGCGCCGATACGGTCGCGACCGCGACGCCGAAGACCTTCGAACTCGAAGTGCCGAAGCCGCCGACTTACGGTCAGGCGCTCGCGGCCGTGAGCGACTACGAGGGCTTCCAGGAGCACGCGTACTCGGACTGCTTCGTGTGCGGGCCGGCGCGCGACCGCGGCGACGGCATGCGCGTCTTCGCCGCGCCCATCGCCGGGATGGACCTCGTCGCCGCGGCCTGGATCCCGGACCGCTCGATGGTCGGCGCGGACGGCAAGGTGCTGCCCGAGTTCATGTGGGCCGCGCTCGATTGCCCCGGGTTCTTCGCGACCGGCGCCGCGATTCGCGGACCCTTGCTCGGCACCTATGCCGCGCGCATCGACCGCTGCGTGCACCTCGACGCGCCCTGCGTCGTCATCGGCTGGGCGCTCAGGCACGAGGGCCGCAAGCATGTCGTCGGCACCGCGATCTTCGACAACTTCGGCGAGCTGTGCGGCCGCGCGCTCGCGACCTGGGTGGAGCCGAGGCAGGCCGCCTAGTCGCGGTTGCGTGCAGCAGCTCCAGCCCCTCGGCGTGCTGGCGCTGGAATCCCTTCCAGAGCGTGACGCCGTCGCCGCCGGGACTGCGGGCGTCGTAGGGAAGGCCGCCCGGCGCTGACCAGGCACCGTCCGCCGACCGGGGCGCGAGGCCGTCGAGGTACGACGCGCGGCTCGCATCGTCCTTCAAGTACCGGTCGAGGAATGCCGTGATGAAGTGCAGGTTGATGCCGACGATGCGGTCCGCGCGCCAGACCGGATCCTCGAACCAGTCCTGGTCCCACAGGCGCGCGCGCATTTCCTCGGGCGCGGGCCCGAGGCCGATGCGGTGGCCGCCGCCCAGGTAGGTCAGCAGGTAGCGGTTGCTGTTCGTCGCCTGGTCGAAGAAGGCGCGTGCGCCGGTCCGGTAGTCCACCGTGAAGTCGCGATCGCCGGCGATCAGCAGCATCGGCGCCGTGATGGACTGCAGCCCGTCGCTGCCCCAGCGCGGCAAAGCTTCGCCGGCGGGCGCCAGGGTGACGAGTGCCGAGCGAGATGCGCCGGCGTCGCCGCGTGCGAGCGCCGTCAGGGCGATCGCTAGCGGGCTCCGGCATCGAGGCGCACCGCCAGCACGCCATAGCCCGCCCATGGAGTAGCCGACGAGGGCCGTGCGTGCGGGATCGACGAGTCCTTCCGCGCCGAGCGAGCGCTGCAGTTCCTTCGCGACGAAGGCGACGTCGAGCGGCCGGTTCAGCACGGCCTCGGGGAACCGGGCGCGATCCGTGATCGGCGGGTCGCGGTGGCGGATGGCCGCGACGACGTAGCCCTTCGACGCGAGGTTCTCCGTGAGCCAGCTGAGCAGCACCGACTCGTTGTCGTACCCGTGCGAGACGACGACGAGCGGGAAGCGCCCGCCCGCGCGTTTCGCATCGCGCACCGCGATGCCGGGTCGCGTGAACCGCGTGGGCGGCGCCGGCGGCTCGGCGGTCAGGCTGCCCGAGTAGGTCTCCGGCGCGGCGCCGGCCGAGACGTCCGCGGGATACCAGAGGTCGACGGCCAGCCGGCGATCGCTGCGGGCCGCGTCCACGAGCTCGATCGTCGCGACGCCGACCGCGTAGCTCGCCGAGCTGCGCGAGTTCCGGCGCGTCGATGGCGGGGCGGCTCGGCGCGTCGCCGGCGGCGGCCGGCATGGCGATCGCGAGGCCCAATGCAAGCAGGCTGCCGCGTGTTCCGTGTGCGCATGCGGGGGTCGTTCGGTCGCCGTCCAGCGGTTAGTATGGCGCCTGTCATGCATCCTTTCGCCAAGGACCGCGAGGATTTCGACCGGCTCGGCGCGCGCACCGTCGAGATGCTCGGCGAGTACCTGCGCGCCCTGCCGGCGCAGCCGGTCGACCGCGTCGTGCCCGACGAAGTCCGGCGCCGGCTGATGTCGCTGCCGCTGCCGGAGGCGGGCCTTCCGCCCGAGGAGATCCTGGAGTTCCTGCGCCGCGAGATCATGCCCTGGCCGGTCCCGATCGGGCACAAGCGGTCCTACGGCTGGGTCAACTCGCCGCCGGCGCCGATCGCGATCCTCGCCGATGCGGTCTCGACGACGATGAATTGCGGGCTCGATGGCTACGACCACTCGGCGTTGTTCCTGATGTCGAGCCTCGGGCGATGGATCATGGAACTCGTCGGGTTTCCCTCCGAGGGCAGCCTCTGCCTGCTGCTGACCGGCGGCTCGGCGGCGACGCTGAACGCGCTCACCGCCGCGCGCCACCGCGCCGCCGAGCGCGCGGGCTGGAACCTGCGCAGCGGAAGGGCTGCAGGGCGGGCGCGCGCGGCTCGTCGTCTACACGAGCGCGGAAAGCCATTCCTCGATCCAGAAGTGCGTCGAGCAGCTCGGCATCGGCACCGACAACCTGCGCGAGATCGAGGTGGACGACGCGTTTCGCATGCGCCCGGACGCGCTGCGACGGGCGATCGAAGCCGACCTCGCAGCCGGCCACCTGCCGTTCGCCATCGTCGCCTGCGGCGGGGCGACCAACACCGGCGCCATCGACCCGCTGGACGCGATCGCCGACATCGCCCGCGAGTTCGGCATCTGGCTGCACGTGGACGGCGCGTTCGGCGCCTGGGCCGCGCTCGATCCCGCCTACGCGGATCGCTTCCGGGGCGTCGCGCGCGCCGATTCGGTCACGCTCAATCCGCACAAGTGGCTGCAGGTGCCGGTCGATTGCGGCGCGCTGCTGACGCGGCATCCGGAGGTCCATCGCGCCGCGTTTTCGCTGACGCCGGACTACCTGGTGGCCGGGCACAGCGAGGTGCCCTGGCCCTGCGAGCACATGTTCCAGCTCACCTACGGCAACCGCGCGCTGAAGACCTGGGCGGCACTCGCGCGGCTCGGCCGCAGCGGGCTCGCGGAACTCGTGACGCGCTGCAACCGGCTGGCAGGCCTGCTGGATGCGCGCGTGCGCGCCGAGCCGGACCTCGAGCTGCTGGCGCCGGCCTCGCTCTCGGTCGTGAACTTCCGCTATCGCCCGGCAGGCCGGCGGCCTCGACGACGCCGCGCTCGACGACCTCAACGCGAGGATCTCGGAGGCGGTGAGCGCGAGCGGGGAAGCGCACCTGCCGACCTCGCGCGTGCGCGGCAGGATGTCGCTGCGCGCCTGCTTCCTGCACTACGAGAATGACGAGGGCGACGTCGACCACCTGGTCGGCCTGGTCAAGCGCCTGGGGTCTGAACATGGCGACGTAAGCGCCTGCATCGGGAGTCGCCTGCCTGAGTCCTGCTTCGCCGCTCGGCGCTCGCCGCCGCAGCGGAGGAAGCGGCGAACTGGCTGCTGGTCGAGAGCCCGCATTCGCAGGACGTGCAGGTGATCGACGTGAAGACGCGCCAGGTCGTGCGCAACATCCCCATCGGCGAGCACACGGACGACGTGATGGGCTCGCCCGACGGCCGCGTGTTCTACGTCGGCGCGCAGGACGACATGCGCAGCCCCTTCGGCTACCAGAACAACGAGAGCGGCAAGGTGATGGCCTTCGACAGCCGCACGTTCGAGCCGCTCTGGTCGGTCGCGCTCGACGGTTCGCCGAACCACATGTCCCGCTCGCCGGACGGCAAGCGCATCTACGTGCCGCTCTACACGCGGCAGTGGCTGGTCGTGCTGAACGCCGAGGACGGCAGCATCGAGCAGTGGTGGCCCGCGACCATCGGCAACCACGCGACCGAGATTTCCGCGGACGGCACGCGCCTCTATGTCGGCAACATGGTGACGGACGCGATCTACGTGTACGACACGGCGACCGGCAAGGTGGTCATGGCGATCGACGCGGGCGAGTCGGTGCGCCCGATCGTGCTCGACGAACCCAGGGGCCTCATCTACTACCAGCTGTCGCGCCTGCACGGCTTCGAGGTGCGGCGCATCGACGACGGCTCGTTCGTACGGCGCATCGAACTGCCGGCGCTGGACAAGCCGGTCGGCCCCGCGGACGGCGATCTCGCGGCGCGGCTGGCCAACCTCGAGGGCGCAGAAGCCTGGCCGTACACCTACAACCACGGTCTGGCGATGACCCGCGACGGCCGGCATCTCGTGGCGGTCGCGACGGTCGCGAACTACGCGGCGATCTACGCGCTGCCGGATTTCACGCTGAAAGGCATCGTCCCGGTCGGCGGCAGCCCGAACTGGGTGACCTGCGATCCCGAGGGCAAGTTCGCGTACGTGTCCAACCCGAAGGACGACTCGGTCTCGGTGATCGACATCGCTGCCGTGCGCGAGGTGGCGCGCATCCCGGTCGGAAAAGGCCCGAAGCGGGTCGCGTTCAGCGTCGAGTGAGTTTCTCGATCTCGGCGACCAGCGGATGCGGGCGCCGCGTGCGGGCGCGGATCAGGAACACGGACTGACGCACGTCCTCGATGCCTCCCGACGAGCGCGAGCCGGTACTGGCGCGCGACGGCCTTCTCGATCGACGTCGGCACGGCCGCGACTGCCGAGGCCCGCCTGGGCAAACCCCTTGAGCAGCCCGCTGTCGTCGATGCGGCCGACGACGTGCGGGCGCACGTTCTGGCGCGCGAACCAGGCTTCGATGGCCTGGCCCGAGCAGGGAGGAGGGGGACGCACCCGACAGGTACGGGGCGTCGTCGAGGCTTGCGGGAAAGTCCGGATGCCAGTCGCGCCGCGAGCGCCGGCGCGGCGAGCAGGCTCATGCCGGATTCGCCGAGGACCTGCGCCTGCAGGGAGCGCGTCAGGTTGGCCGGCACGGGCGCATCGGCGAGCACGACGTCGAACTCGCCCGCTGCCAGCCGTGCCGAGCAGCTCGCCCGTCGCGCCCTCGTGGCACAGCAGCTCCAGCTCGCCGGCGATGCCGCGCGATCAGCGGCTCGAGGATCGCGACCGTCAGGAGTTTCGGGACACTGTCGGTCACGCCGACGCGGAGGCCGAGCGGCGCGCGTGCCGCGGGCGCCCGCCGAGGACGCGGCGCAGTTCGTCGCCGAGCGCAGAAGATGGAGTCGGCGTATTCGAGCGCGATGTGTCCCGCGGGCGTCAGCACCAGGCGCCGGCCGGCGCGCTCGAACAGCGGCTGGCCGACGGACTCCTCCAGTTCCTGGACCTGGGAGCTGACGGTCTGCGGCGCGACGTGCAGCGCGCGCGCGGCGCGCACGACGGAGCCGCGTCGCGCGACCTCCGCGAAGTACCGCAAGTGCTGGAAATTGAGGGCGCGCTGGCGACATCGTCAGAGTTTATCCTGATCATCTGTCCCAAACTAACTGATTTTACTGAGGGTAAAGCGCGGCCCTAGGCTGGCGCGCATGGACAGCTTGATGGTGTCTGCTCGCGGCGGACTTCCTCGGCAAGCCGGCCTGGCTGTGGCTCGGCTTCATCGGCCGTGGTCGTCGCGCTGCTGGCCTTCGACCTCGGCGTGCTGCACCGCGACGATCACGTGATCGAGGCGCGCGAGAGCCTGCTGGCTGTCCGCCGGCTACATCGGCGCCGGGCTCGCCTTCGGCGCCTGGGTCTGGTGGTACCTCGGCGCGCAGAGCGGCATGGAGTACCTCACCGGCTTCCTGATCGAGAAGACGCTGGCGATGGACAACGTGTTCGTCATCGCGATGATCTTCGCGTTCTTCGCCGTGCCGCTCGCAGTACCAGCACCGCGTGCTGTTCTGGGGCATGCTCGGCGTGATCGTGCTGCGCGCGATCATGATCGGGCTCGGCGCGGCGCTCGTCAGCGCAGTTCTCCTGGGTGCTCTACCTGTTCGGCGCCTTCCTGCTCGCCACCGGCGTGAAGATGCTGATGTTCGCCACAGCACGACTTCGACATCGCCAGCAATCCGCTGCTGCGCTGGCTGCGCGCGCACCTGCGCGTCACCGACGCGCCGCACGGCAACCGCTTCTGGGTGCAGGCTGCCCGCGCCGGACGCGAAGCGGCGGTCCGCCGTCGACGCGCCGGGCGCGCCGCTGGTCTGGTGGGCCACGCCGCTGTTCCTGGCGCTGGTGCTGATCGAGTTCGTCGACCTGATCTTCGCGGTCGACTCGGTGCCGGCGATCTTCGCCATCACGCAGGACCCGTTCATCGTCTACACGTCGAACATCTTCGCGATCCTCGGGCTGCGCGCGCTGTACTTCGCGCTGGCGGCGATGATCCAGCGCTTCACGCTACCTGAAGTACGCGCTGGCGCTGGTGCTGATCTTCATCGGCGGCAAGATCTTGCTGGTCAACCTGGTCGGCAAGATGCCGGCCTGGATCTCGCTGGGCGTCACCGTCGGCCTGCTGGCCGGCGGCGTGCTGTACTCGCTGTACCGGACGCGCAGGAGGCCCCGCGCAGGTCGGGCATGCGCGCTGACCGCCTCGCGGCGGGGCGCAGGCGCCTCGGGACGTGGATCGACTCGCCGCCGATGCAGCGCGCCATCATCGCGCTGGTGGTCCTGAACGCCGTGACGCTCGGGCCTCGAGACGGTGCCGGCCGCCATGCAGCGGTACGGGGAGCTGCTCGTGTTCGCGGACCGGAGCCTGCTGGCGGTGTTCGTCGCCGAGCTCGCCCTCAAGATGTTCGCGTTCGGCGGGCGCTTCTTCCGCAGCGGCTGGAACGTGTTCGACCTGGCGGTCGTCGGCATCGCGCTGGTGCCGACGCAGCGGCTCGCTCTCCGTGCTGCGCACGCTGCGCGTGCTGCGGATCCTGCGCGTCGTGTCGGCCGTCCCGAAGCTGCGCTTCATGGTCGAGGCGCTGGTGCGCTCGGTACCCGGGATCGGATCGATCGCGTTGCTGCTCGGGCTCTTCTTCTACGTGTTCGCCGTCATGGCGACCAAGCTTTACGGGGCCGCGTTCCCGCACTGGTTCGGCAGCCTCGGCACTTCGCTGTTCTCGCTGTTCCAGGTCATGACGCTGGAGGGCTGGGTCGACATCGCACGCGAGGTGATGTCGCTGAGTCCCGGCGCCTGGGTCTTCTTCGTGCTGTTCATCCTGCTGGCGACGTTCACCGTGCTGAACCTGTTCATCGGCATGATCGTCAAGGCGATGGAGGACTCGCCGTCGGCCCAGGAAGTCCAGCGGCAGCTCGCCGAGGAGATCGGCGCCCTGCGTGTCGAAGTCCGCAGCCTTCGCGACCGCCTAACGCCGCAGGCGTGAGGCCATCCAAGCGCGCCGCCCGCCGCGAGCACCCACCCGATCCAGCCGGGCTGCGGTGCCGAACGAGATCCAGACGATGCCGCCGAGGAACACGACGCCGGCGGCGAGCACGGCGTCGCTGCGCCGGCGCTGGCGGGAGAGCTCGACGCGCAGCTTCTCGAGCGATTCCGACTCCGTGCGCACGACGAGTTCGTCGTCGTAGGCGCGGCGGATCGCGCGCCGCGCGATCACCGGCAGGACCTTGATGGCCTCGGCGACGTCGGGCCAGTGCTCGCGCAGGCTGCCGAGTACCGTGCGCGGGCTCGCGCGCTCGCGCATCCAGTCGCGCAGGATCGGCAGCGCCGTCTTCCAGAGGTCGAGTTCCGGATAGAGCTGCCGGCCGAGCCCCTCGATGTTGAGCAGCGTCTTCTGCAGCAGGATGAGCTGCGGCTGGACCTGCATCTCGTAGCGGCGCGCGATCTCGAACAGGTGCAGCAGCACGACGCCGAAGGAGATGTCCTTGAGCGGCTTGTCGAAGATCGGCTCGCAGACCGTGCGCACGGCGGATTCGAGCTCGTCCACGCGCGTGCCGGCCGGCACCCAGCCGCTCTCGAGGTGCAGCACCGCGACCCGGCGGTAGTCGCGCTCGAAGAAGGCGAGGAAGTTGCCGGCGAGGTAGAGCTGGTCGCGCGGATCGAGCGTGCCGACGATGCCGAAGTCGACGGCCGCATAGCGCGGGTTCTTCGGGTCGGTGACGTCCACGAAGATGTTGCCGGGGTGCATGTCGGCGTGGAAGAAATTGTGGCGGAACACCTGCGTGAAGAAGATCGTCGACGCCGTTCTCGGCGAGCTTCGCGGATGTCCGTGCCGAGCTCGCGCAGGCGGGCGACCTCGGAGATCTGGATGCCGTGGATGCGCTCCATCACCATGACGTCCTGGCGGCACAGGTCCCAGTGCACCTCGGGCACGTGCAGCAGCGCGCTGCCGGCGAAGTTGCGCTTGAGCTGGGAGGCATTGCCGGCCTCGCGCATCAGGTCGAGCTCGTTCAGGATCGTCTTCTCGTACTCGACGACGACCTCGCGCGGGCGCAGGCGCCGCGACTCCGGCCAGTACTCCTCGGCGAGGCCGGCGAGGGCGCGCAGCACCTCGAGGTCGAGGTCGATGGCCTCGCGCATGCCGGGCCGCAGCACCTTGACGACGACCTCGCGGCCGTCCTGGAGCGTCGCGGCGTGCACCTGGGCGATCGAGGCCGCCGCGAGCGGCGTGGCATCGAAGCTCGCGAAGATCTCCCCGACCGGCCGGCCGAGCGAGGTTTCGATGCGGGCCACCGCGAGCGCGCCGTCGAACGGCGGCACGCGGTCCTGGAGTTTCGCCAGCTCGTCGGCGATGTCCGCCGGCAGCAGGTCGCGCCGCGTCGAGACGACCTGGCCGAACTTGACGAAAATCGGACCGAGATCCTCGAGCGCGCGCCGCAGGCGCTCGCCGCGCGTGCCGCGGCGGCGCGAGAACCAGGTCCAGGGCGAGAGCCAGAAGACGAAGCGCAGCGGGCGGTAGAGGTGGGTCGCGCGCACGTAGTCGTCGAGCCCGTAGCGCACCAGCACGCGATGGATGGTCAGCAGGCGGCCGGCGACGCGCGTCGAGATCATCGTCCGCCCCGCGCGCGCTCGGCCGCGGCGACGCGCGCCTCGAGGCGATCGACGGACTCGCGCAGCCGGTCGACGCCCTCGACGAATTCCTCCGACCTCGATCCGCACCGGCAGGTCGCGGCTCTCCTCGGTCAGGTACTCGGCGACGTTGCGGGCCAGGATGTCGCCGGCCCGCTGGCCGAAATCGAGTGCCTCGCGCGCGAAGCGCGCCGCGTAGTGTGCGGGCGCATCGCCGGTGAACCGGGACAGCTCTTCCTCGAGGTCGGGCCGCGATGCTTCGAGCAGCCGGCGGAAGCCTTCCGCGACCTCCGCATCGCCCTTCACTTCCATGCCGCCGGCCCGGATGGATTTCGCCGCATCAGCCGAAGCGAGCCGAAGGAACGAGAGCGGCGTGCCTTCGATGACCGCGTCGGCCGGCTCGTCGCCGGCCGGGCGTACGCGAGAGTGCCTCCGACTCGGCGGCGAGCCTGACACGCAGCGGGGTCGCCGCGAAGCGCAATTCCATCGAGCGCCCCTGCAAGCTCCGCGAGCAGCGCCCGCGCGCGGCTGGAGCCCGCGATCTGCCGGTTCAGGATCCGCTCGAACGGACGCAGGAGATCGGGCGTCATGCCGGCCTAGTGCACGACGCCGACATGCAACGCGACGATGCCGCCGGCGAGGTTGTGCCAGCGCGCGTCGTCGAAGCCCGCCTCGCGCATCATGGCGGCCAGCGTCTCCTGGTCGGGATGCATGCGGATCGATTCCGCGAGGTAGCGGTAGCTCGCCGCGTCGCCGGCAACGATGCTGCCGAGTCGCGGCAGGATGTTGAAGGAGTAGACGTCGTAGGCGGGGCGGAGCGCCTCGAGCGTCGGCTTCGAGAACTCGAGCACGAGCAGGCGGCCGCCGGGTTTCAGCACGCGCCGCATCGCTGCGAGCGCCGCGGGCTTGTCCGTGACGTTGCGCAGCCCGAAGCCGATGGTCACGCAGTCGAAGCTGCGGTCCGGGAAGGGCAGGCACTCGGCGTTCGCGATCACGAACCGCACCTGCGTCGCGAGGCCGCGGTCGATCAGCCGGTCGCGGCCGCGCGAGAGCATCTCGCGATTGATGTCGGTCAGGACCGCGAGGCCGTCCTTGCCGACCTGGCGAGCGAGACCGGCACCGAGGTCGCCGGTGCCCGAGGCGACGTCGAGCGCGCGCTGCCCGGGCCTGAGGCCGGTCTGGGCGAGGGCGAAGCGCTTCCACAGCCGGTGCAGGCCGCCGGACATCAGGTCGTTCATCAGGTCGTAGTTGCCCGCGACCGAATCGAAGACGCCGCGCACGCGCGCGGTCTTCTCTTCGGGCGTGACTTTCTGGTAGCCGAAATCGACGGTTTTCACGGCCTCCCGATTCTACGGGAGCCGCCGTTCGGCGTCAGGTTGTCAGCGCGAGAGCATCACCAGACAAAACTGCCCGTGATCGCCGCCGGGACGGGCGTGAGAAGCACTGTGGAGCTGGCAGTGCCCGATCCGTAGCCTCCGAAGTATGTCCAGACCTGGTGCGTGGAGTCGAACGCGCGTAGCAGGCATTCGTAGGTCGCCGATTTGCCGGAGGGATTGTTGAGTTCCTGGGGCTGCAACGTGATGACGAGCCGGAGCGGTCTGCACGACTTCGCCTTGCGTCACCGGGATCTCGACTTCGACCACCCGCCTTAGGGCCTGGGAGCCAGGCACGCTGATACTCTCGATGATCGCGTTGCTTCTGAGCTCACACTGCACCCGGATCTTGGGGATGTTGCTCGCCAGCCGCGTCAGGTTCAGCGGTACCTCGAACGCGACCTCGACCGGCGCTTGCTGGGCGGCCGACGGCGCGGCGGGAACGATTGCAGCGATTCCAATCCAGGCGGCGCGAAGCACTCGAAAATTCATCTCTTTCTCCTCAGGGTGCCGAGCCGACGCCGGTCCATCCCGGCAGCTGGATCGTGCGTGAAGCGATGGGCACCTGCGACGGCGCGGAACCGACTCCCGTGAAGCCGGCGAGCGCGATCGTGCGCGAGGCAATCGGGCCTGCCTGGCTGGCCGAGCCGATGCCTGCGAAGCCGGCAAGCGCAATCGCGCGCGAGAGCGCGCTGGGCGGTGGCGGCAGCGGGGCAGGTGGCGGCGGCGCCGTCGCCCTCGCGGCCGCGACGGTGAACGCGTCGGCGGACGATCCCCAGCGCTGCGACGTGACGCGATAGCGCTCCGTCCCCGGGTATTCCTTGGGCGCCGGCGCGCGACGCACCGTGACGAGCCCGCCCTTCTCGGGCGTGATCGAACCCGTGTGCGCGGCCGCGACGCAGATCGTCGAGTCGCGGGTATAGACGTCCGTGCCCCAGATCGCCCTGCTCGCGTCGCCCTCGGGCGGGCAGCTCACGACGATCGGGTCCGTGAAATCGTCGGGTATCCCGTTCCAGACGGTCTTCCAGGAGATGCTGCCGGGCTCGCCGTCCTGCACGAAACTGTACGAGTGACCCAACGCCCCGTAGTCATGGCTCACGATGCGGTTGCGTTCCGATCCCTTGAAGGATTTCGCGCCGTCGCCGATCAGGATCGTGACGATGCCGGCACGGCCCGCTTCCAGTACGCCGGCATGAATTGCGGCCGCGCAGATCGGGGAGTCGTCCGTGTAGGTGTCCGTGCCGTACAGGTTCGCCTTGCTGCCGTCGCTTGCCGGGCAGACGAAGCTGAGCGCCTGGCCCGCCTGCGCGCGGAACGCGCCCGCGTTCTGCGTAGGCGCGAGGCCGAGGTAGGTCTGCGCGTGCGCTGCCGCCGCGGAGAGCGCGGCGGCAGCGATGATGGCGACGGCGCGGGTCACGCGTTCAGCCCTGGGGTGTGAGCGCGACGGTGACGGTCTTCTCGGCGACCTGCTCGACCAGTGGCCGCAGGAGATCCTCGCCGTTTTCCTTGGCCTTGGCCTTCAGCGTCTCCTCGAGCACCGGCGTGCCGCCGGCGACGGTGACGAACTGGTAGGTCAGGGAAATTTCATCGCGCGCCTTCACGCTGCCGGCCTGCGCCTGCGTCAGGCTCGCGATCGCGTCTTCCTGCGCGGACTGCATGGCCGCCGCAGAGATCGCCTGCGTGGCGACGGCCCCGATCATGGCGCTGCTCGCGCCGCCCATCGCGCCAAGGCCAGGAAGCATGGCCGCGGCGGGGCCGAGCATGCCGAGCATGCTGCCCATGCCCTTGCCGGCCTTCTTCTGCTCGACGCTCGTATAGAGCACGTGCGTGCAGTTCTGCTGCTGGGCTTCAGCATTCACCTGGGCGGAGATCTTCGCCTGCAGCGGGACGAGCTCGAGCCGCGGGCCCGACATGTAGCTGATGATGAGTTGGCGGACCGGCTCGCTCACGTCCTGGCCGGAATTGCCCTGGCCGAGCTGGGCCTCGGGCAGGACGATGCCGATGCGCACCGGCGCCGCCGGGTCGGACGGGGTGTCCTGGGCCAGGACCGGCGCGCCGGTCAGGACCGCCAGCCCAACGAACGAAAGAAGTGCCTGCTGCCGTGCCATGGTCTGCGCTCCTGTGAAAGGGGTCCCTCATCACCAGCGCGCAAACCGCGGCCAAAGTGGCTCAAAGCCCCGGCTCAGGGAATGGTTACCGTCAGGGTTTCCTCGAACTCGGCACCACGGCGCGAGAATTGCTGCCGGGAGCCGCTTCTCGACGGCATCGTCAGGACGTCCTGGTAGTCAAATTCACTGCCGACGTGGACGCTGAGCTCGTCCCGGCCGACCATGGTGCACACCCAGAATCCCTCGCCGTGCTCGTTGATCGGCGTCACGTGCAGGCGCAGGTTGCCGGCCGTCGAGTCCAATTCCGCGGAGATGCTCCAGAGCTCGACCTGAGTCGCGCGGCCCGCGCATTTCGGCGTGATATGACCGACCACCATCTCGCGGGTGACGGTCGTCTCGCCGTCGAATCTGCCCGGAATCGTCGGGAATGGTTCGAGCCGGAGTTCGAACCGGACCGTGCCGTCGAAGAGCGCCATGCCGAGTTTGGCGGACGGCGTGTCGCGGCGGCTTCCGATGCGATGCTCGATCGCGAGCTTCAGCCCGGTACGGATTTTCCAGTGGTCCTTCGCAATGCCGGCCGCCGACCACGCATGCACGAGCATGCCATCGCCTTCCTTCGGATCGCTGCTGTTGCGGGCGACATAACGGACGACGAACGTGCCGTCGTTGCCGACCTGTCCCTCGGCTGCCGCCACCGTGCCGCCCTGGACGACCTCTGCGTGCCACCCGCCGCGCGGAATTGGCTGCTGCGCGTCGCGAGTCCGGTACTTGACGCGAACTTCCACCGTCTCGCCCGCCGTCACCGCGCGGGTCTCGCTCGGCGGGTCGAACTGCAGCTCCGCGCAGGCGTTGGGTTCGCGCCAGTCGCGCTGCGCACCGTAGATGACCATGCTCGCATTCCACATGAGCGCGGCGGCGGCCATGTCGCCGGTCACCCTCACGGCATCCATGAGCGCTTCGAAGTCCGGCATTCCGCCTTCACGGATCGGGAAGCGACGTTGGATCCGGATCGGCCCAGTGCGCACGCCATCAATGTCGGAGCTGAACTCGCCGTCTATCTCGGCTTCCGACACAGTGAGGTCGTCTTTCACGAAGGCCTTGATCCGCGCCGTGAAGCGCTTTTCGTAGTGCTTTCGCGCGGTCGGGACGACATCGGTGTCGACCGTGTCGGCGACGATCGAGTACTCGAAGTCGCCCGGCACGACGAACCTGACCGGCGCGTCGCCTTCGGGCATCGGGCAGCGGTTCGTGAACCCGCCGAGCGTCATGGTAATGCTGGAGGAATTGCCGTCGGTCTCCGCCGTGTTGCCGGTTCGCGTCTCGCGATCGATCGTCTTGCGGCCAAGCTTGCTAGGCGGGGCGGGCACCACGGACTGGCTGCGCGTGACCTCGTAGCCGTGCTCGTTCGTGGTGTCGGCAAGCGCCAACGCCGCGACGAGCGCGAGGAGCAGAATCGGTGCTCGAACATTGATCATCCGGGCATGCCACGGTCGCCGCGAAAAGCGGCTCCACTCCACCTAGCGCGCAGGAAGCGGGAAAACCGGCTCAGCCGGCGGGGACGCCGGACGTCAGCTGCGCAATCTCCGCCTGGCTGCGGGCGAGACCGTCCCGAGCCGCATTGACGGAGCGCATGTCCATGTAGTCGAGTTTCGCGATCGCGGTGATGCGCCCGAAGTCCGGGACGGCCGCTGCGAACAGGTCGCGTGCGCGGTTCCAGTGTTGCAGCCGGGCCTCGCGGCCGAGGTTGGGCCGGTTCGCGCGCGCGGTCTCGAGCAGGCCGAGTTGGGTTTCGCAGGCCGCCCGCACGAAGACGACCTGCAGGTTGTCGTTCTCGAGGCCGAGCCTGCGGATCATCGCGATGTTGTCCGTCAGGACCTTTTCCGCGTCCGCGTCTTGGCCCAGTTCGCGCAGGTAACGGCCTTCCTGCCAGGCGGCCAGGACGGCGTCCAGTTGGACCTGCGCATCGTCAGGATCCGCCGCCCGCTGGCCGAGAAGGCTCTGCGCGTCGCGCACCATATCGAGTGCGCCGCGCACGTCACCCGTCTCGTACAGGTGCACGGCAATGTTCTGCCGGTCGGCATAGAGACTGCGCAGGAAATCCACGTTCTGGCCGCCGGATTCCGCCACCAGGCGCTCGTCGATGACCAATGCCTTGCGCAGCAGCGCGAGCGATTCCTCCACCGCGGCTGGATTCGGCTCGGGCCCGGCGAGCGCCGACGCAAGCGTGCTGTAAGCAGCACCCAGGTTCTGCGCGATGTCGAGGTTGTCCGGATCGGCACTCGCAAGTGCCTCCAGGATCGCGATCGCCCGCCGCGCATAGCCCTGCCGTTCTTCCGGCGACGATCCGCCGTAGAAGATGTTGACGACGTGCACCTGCAGCGCACCGGCGAGTTCGGACTGCGTTTCGGGACCGGGCTGCGTCTGCACGAGCGGCTCGAGCAGGCTGATCGCCCGTTGCGACCCGGCGACCGCCGCCTTCGCGTTGCCCTGGAGCAGTAGCAGGCGGCTCTGCAGCAGGCTGAGGTTCGCGAGCGCGCGCACGGCCTGCACATTGTCGGGCTCGGCAGTGACGATCGGCTCGAGCAGCGCGATCGCCTTGCCATAGCTCGCGAGCGCGGCCGGTGCGTCGCCCTTGCTGGCGGCATACGCCTGGCCCTGCATGCTCGCAACTTTCTCGTAAGCCGTTGCCAGTTCGAGCCGAAGCCCGGTGTCCCCGCCGGCCTCGTTGGACAGGGTGTCCAGGTACTTGAGCGCGTTGCTGACGAGGATCTCCTCGCGCGCGTCGCCCCGGGCAGTTGCTGGATGGCGTCATTGACGTCGAACAGGAGCGTGTTTGCGAGACCGCGCACGCTCGCGAAGTGTCGCTCCGCCCTGGCGCGCTGCTCATCCGCGATCCGCGCCTCGCGTAGCGAGAAGACCGTCGCGGCGACGAGCGTGACGACGAGCAGCGCGGCCGCCGCGACTTCCAGGCGATGACGCCTGACGAACTTGCCGGCCTGGTAGCTGAAGTCGTCTCCGCGCGCGATGACAGGCCTGCCGTCGAGGTAGCGGCGGATGTCGTCGGCGAGCTGGTCGACTGAAGCGTAGCGACGATCGGGCTCCTTGCGCAGTGCCTGCAGGATGATGGCGTCGAGGTCACGCCCGAGCGCCTCGTGATCGGGAGCCCCGGCCTCCGCCGCAACCGAGCTCGGCCGCAACGGTTCGGTGTTGCAGACTTCCTGGATTGCGTCTTCCGCTGTTTCGAGCGCGCGGCGATAGGGGCTGCGGCCGGTCAGCAGCACGTAGAGCACGACGCCGAGCGAGTACACGTCGCTCGCAGTCGTGATCGACTTGCCGAGGACCTGTTCGGGACTCGAGAAGCCGGGCGTGAGCGTCCGCATCAGGGTCATGGTCGGTGCGGCTGTTGCCTCCGCGCCGGGCGGCTGGAGAAGCTTTGCAATTCCAAAGTCGAGCAGCTTCACGTCGCCGTCGGTAGACACCAGGATGTTGCCGGGCTTGAGGTCGCGGTGGACGACGAGACGCTGGTGCGCGTAACTCACGGCTGCGCACACCTTGAGAAAGAGCGCCAGGCGGTCCCGCACGCGCAACCCGCGCGCCGCCGCATGGCGATCGAGCGGCTCCCCGGCGACCAGCTCCATGACGAGATAGGGCGCACCGTCTTCCGTCACGCCGCCGTCGATCAGGCGCGCGATGTTGGGGTGGTCGAGGCTCGCGAGGATCTGACGTTCCGCCCGGAAGCGCTGGAGCACGTAGTTCGCGTGGAACCCGCCGGGCACGAGCTTGATCGCGACTTCCTTCTCGTACTCGGCGTCGACGCGCCGCGCGCGGTAGACCTCGCCCATGCCGCCGTGGCCGATGAGCGCAGTGATCTCGTAGGGACCGATGCGCCGGCCGAGCCAGCGATTTTCGCCGAGCGCGAACTCGGGGGGCAGCCGCTCAGCGGCGGGCCGGTCGATGATTGCCTCTTCGGCTGTGTGCGCGCCGAGCAGCGACTCGACCTCGGCGCGCAGCTCCGAGTTGCCAGCGCAGGCGGCGTCGAGGTATGCGCCCCTGGCCGCGGCATCCAGGTCGCTTGCGGCGGTGAACAGCTCCTTGACGCGCCGCCAGCCCTCGGGCGTCACGGCAGCGGACCGGTGGTCAGTTCGCGCTGGAGAAATGCGCGCGCGACGGCCCATTCGCGCTTGGCGGTTGCCGGGGAAATTTCCATGATCTCGGCGGCTTCCTGGATGCTGAGCCCGCCGAAGAATCTAAGTTCGACAAGCCGGCCCTGGTCCGGATCCAGTGCTTCGAGGCGCTCGAGCGCCTGGTGCACGGCTTCGAAGTCGACCTCGGCCTGGGCGGGATCCACGCCGGCATCTTCGGCGGCGAGGACCGCCTCGAGGTCGACGCGTGCCGGGTTCGCGCCACGCTTCGCCGCGCCGCGCCGGCGCGCGTGGTCGACCAGGACGCGGCGCATCATCTGCGAGGCGATGCCGAAGAACTGCGAGCGGCCCTGCCAGTCGACCTGCGTCTGGTCGACCATGCGCAGGAAGGCCTCGTGGACCAGGGCCGTGCGCTGCAGGGTGTGCGCGCCGCGCTCACGGTTGAGGTGCCGCCGCGCCATGGCGCGCAGTTCCTCGTAGACGAGCGGCACGAGGGCGGAGAACGCGGCCTCGTCGCCCGCGCGCCAGCGCAGCAGCAGTTGCGTGACCTCGCCGGCAGGAACGTCGCGTTCCATCGTGGCTCCCTGACCGGAGCCATTGTACGCGCCGCCGGAGAATGGCGATCATCGGGCCGTCACGCGCTTCCCCGTGCTGGCGGACACCGCGACCGACACGGCCGGAGGGGCATCCGGGTCCATGCCGAAGACGAGCTCGGACTTCATGGCGCCGGGCTCGCTCGAATAGGCGTTACCAACGATCCTTGCGCTGACCGTAATGCGCAGGTATCCGAGAAGTTCAATGTTCGACTGGTCGAAGATCTGCTTCAGCACCTTGAACTCGATCCAGCAGTTCGGCCGACGCTTCCATGCGCCGTGGCCGGTGACCTTCGCCAGATCCGAGCTGGTCTCAAACACGACACCGCCTGGCAGGAAGCTGACCAACTCGCTGATCGGCGGAATGAACGATTCCGGCGGAGAAGTGATGTTTACTACCCAGGTTCCGACCGGATTACAGGTTTCCGTTGCCGTCGCGGTGAGCGGCAACAAGCCGAGAATCAGGGCCGTCGCGCATCGTCTCGGGTTGTTCATCGGCGTATCCCCTCGTGGTTGAAGACTGCGGCCTGGGCTCGTGTCTCACGAACTCACGCGCAGAACGCGGGGAAAGTGGCTCAGCTTGCGGAAGGGCGGTCAGGCAACTCGCACGCGCTGGAAGAGCTTCATCGCGAGCACGGCGAGCCCGCCCGCGACGATGCCGACGACGGCATTGGCCAGCGTCGGAAGCAGCGCGCCGAGCACCGTGCCCGCGCCGGGCAGTGCGGCCGCGTCGACGGCCGCGTCGCGGATCCACTCGCTGACGGCGTGGAACCCGTGGGTCAGGATGCCGCCGCCGACCAGGAACATCGCGGCCGTGCCCGCAACCGACAGGAACTTCATCAGCCACGGGGCGGCGCGCAGGATGCCGCGTCCGAGGGCTGCCGCTGTGCCCGCTCGCCATGCGACTCAGCCGCAGGCCCGCGTCGTCGAGCTTGACGATGCCGGCGACGAGGCCGTAGACACCCACGGTCATCAGGGCTGCGATGCCCACGAGCACGCCGACCTGCACTTGCGAGCGCGCGGTCGGCGACCGTTCCGAGCGCGATGACGATGATCTCGGCGGACAGGATGAAGTCCGTGCGGATCGCGCCGCTTGATCTTGTCTTTCTCCACGGCGAGCAGCGCCTCGCCGGACTGTACCAGCGCCGCCCGGAGCGCGGCGTGGTGCGCGTCGTCCTTCTGCGGATCGTGCAGCAGCTTGTGGGCGACCTTCTCGAAGCCCTCGTAGCAGAGGAACAGGCCACCCGCCATCAGCAGCGGCGTGACCGCCCACGGCAGGAAGGCGCTGATCGCGAGCGCCGCCGGCACGAGGATCAGCTTGTTGCGGACCGAGCCTTTCGCCACCGCCCAGACCACCGGCAGTTCGCGGTCGGCGCGCACGCCGCTGACCTGTTCCGCGTTCAGCGCCAGGTCGTCTCCGAGCACGCCGGCGGTCTTCTTCGCCGCGACCTTGGTCATCACCGACACGTCGTCGAGGATCGTGGCGATGTCGTCGAGCAGCAGGAGCAGGCTGGAGGCCATCTCAGGCGGGCGGCTTGCGTTCGTAGCCGAGCTGTTCGCAGCGCTCCAGGTAGCGCGCCCACTTCGTGCCCTGCTGTTCGCCGAGCTCGCGCAGGTACGCCCAGGTGTAGAGACCGGTGTTGTGGCCGTCGTCGAAGTGCAGCCGCACGGCATAGACGCCGACCGGTTCGACCTGCACGACCTTGACGTTCTCCTTCGCGAGTTCGAGCTTGCCCTCGCCGCCGCCGTGACCGCGCACCTCGGCCGACGGCGAGTGGACGCGCAGGTACTCGAAGGGCAGGGCGTGCTGCGAACCGTCCGGCCAGGTCAACTCGACGACCCGGGCCTTCGGCTTGACGGTGATGGCCGTCGGCGTCGGCATCAGAGTATGTAGCGCGAGAGGTCTTCGTCCTTCGCGAGCGCGCCGAGGTGGCGGTCGACGAAGGCCGCGTCCACCTCGATCGTCGTGCCGGCGCGATCCGCGGCCTCGAAGGACGCCTGCTCGAGCAGGCGCTCCATGACCGTGTGCAGCCGGCGTGCGCCGATGTTCTCGGTCTTCTCGTTGACCGACCAGGCGATCTCGGCGATGCGGCGAATGCCGTCCTTCGCGAACTTCACGATGACACCCTCGGTGCCCAGCAGGGCCGTGTACTGCTCGCACAGCGACGCATCGGGCTCGGACAGGATGCGCTCGAAGTCGTCGATCGAAAGCGGGTCGAGCTCGACGCGGATCGGCAGGCGGCCCTGCAGCTCCGGGATCAGGTCCGAGGGCTTCGCCATGTGGAAGGCGCCCGAGGCGATGAACAGCACGTGGTCGGTCTTCACCATGCCGTGCTTGGTGCTGACCGTGCAGCCCTCGACCAGCGGCAGCAGGTCCCGCTGCACGCCTTCGCGCGAGACGTCCGCGCCCATGGTCTCGGTGCGGCGGCAGATCTTGTCGATCTCGTCGATGAAGACGATGCCGTTCTGCTCGGCGTTCGCAAGCGCGCGGGCCTTGAGTTCCTCCTCGTTCACCATCTTCGAGGCTTCCTCGTCCGTGAGGGCCTTGAGCGCCTCGCGTATGCGGAGCTTGCGGGTCTTCGTGCGGCCGCCGCCCATGCCCTGGAACACCTGCTGGAGCTGCTGGGTCATTTCCTCCATGCCGGGCGGGCCCATGATCTCGAGGCCGACCGGCATGGCGCGCAGCTCGATCTCGACCTCGCGGTCGTCGAGCTTGCCCTCGCGCAGCATCTTGCGGAACTTCTGGCGGGTCTCGTCGCCGTTCTGGAGCTTCGGCAGCAGCACGTCGAGGATCCGCTCCTCGGCCGCATCGATCGCGCGCGGACGGACCTTCGCCATCTCTTCCTCGCGCGTCAGCTTGACCGAGACGTCCACCAGCTCCTTGACGATCGAGTCCACCTCGCGGCCGACGTAGCCGACCTCGGTGAACTTGGTCGCCTCGACCTTGATGAAGGGTGCGCGTGCGAGCTTCGCGAGCCGGCGCGCGATCTCGGTCTTGCCGACGCCCGTCGGCCCGATCATGAGGATGTTCTTGGGCGTGATTTCCTGGCGCAGCGGCTCGGCGACCTGCATGCGCCGCCAGCGGTTGCGCAGCGCAATGGCGACCGAGCGCTTGGCCGCGGACTGGCCGACGATGTGCTTGTCCAGCTCCTGGACGATTTCCCGGGGCGTCATGGTCTCCATGATCAGCCCGTCGCCAGTTCGTCGATGACGAAATTGCGGTTGGTGTAGATGCAGATGTCGGCCGCGATGCCGAGCGAACGCTCGACCACTTCGCGGGCGGGGAGCTCGGTGTTGGCGACCAGCGCGCGCGCAGCGGCGAGCGCGAACGGCCCGCCGGAGCCGACGGCCATCACGGCGTCCTCCGGCTCGATCACGTCGCCGTTGCCGGAGATGATGAAGGATGTCTGCCGGTCGGCGACCAGCAGCAGCGCCTCGAGTCGCCGCAGTGCCCTGTCGGTGCGCCAATCCTTGGCCAGTTCGATCGCCGCGCGCGTGAGGTTGCCGTACTTCTCCAGCTTGCCCTCGAAGCGCTCGAAGAGCGTGAAGGCGTCCGCCGTGCCGCCGGCGAAGCCGGCGAGCACCTTGTCGCCGTAGAGCCGGCGCACCTTGCGGGCATTGCCTTTCATGATGGTGCTGCCGACGGTCACCTGGCCGTCGCCGCCCATGGCGACGGCGCCGCCGCGGCGCACCGAGAGGATCGTCGTGCCGTGCGGATCGAAACGGAGAATTGCTCGTGGGATCAGTCATTTGCGCCTTTTTGCCCGCGGATGAGATTCGTCGTAGATGCGGGCCAGGTGCGCGAAATCAAGGTGCGTGTAGACCTGCGTCGTGCTGATGTCCGCGTGCCCGAGGAGCTCCTGCACGCCGCGCAGGTCCCGGCTCGACTCGAGCAGGTGGGTCGCGAAGGAGTGGCGCAGCAGGTGCGGGTGCACCGGGACGTTGAGGTCGGAGGTGAGCGACCAGCGCCCGATCCGCTTCTGGATCGCGCGCGCGCCCAGCCGCCGACCGCCTTGCCCGACGAACAGGGCCCCGGTCGCGTCCTTCGCGAGCGACCGGCGATCGCCGAGCCAGGTGCGCAGCGCCTTCACGGCCTTGCTGCCGACAGGCAGCACGCGGGTCTTGGCGCCCTTGCCGAGCACGCGCACGGTGCGGTCGGCGAGGTCGAGGTCGGCGACGTCGAGCCCGGCGAGCTCGGCGAGGCGCAGGCCCGAGGAGTACAGGAGTTCCAGCATGGCGAGGTCGCGGCGTCCGAGGGCGTCGTCCGGCTTGCGCGACAGCAGGCTCGCCACCTGGTCGACGTCGAGCGTCTTCGGCAGCCGCTTCGCGGCCTTCGGCGCGCGGATGTCGGCCGCCGGGTTCGAGTCGACCACCTGCTCGCGGATCAGGTAGTTGAAGAAGCCGCGCAACGCCGAGAGCCGTCGCTGGACGCTGCGCGGCCCGAGGCCGTCACGGTGCTCGCGCGCGGCGAAGGTGCGGATGTGGAAGTTGTCGAGCTGCTTCCAGCCCGTGATGTTCTCCGCCGCGCAGAACGCGACGAGCGCAGTCGAGGTCGCGCCGGTAGGCGGATTCCGTGTGGGGCGAGAGCCGGCGTTCGGTCCTGAGGTGGGCCAGGTAGCGCCCGATCCAGAAACAAAGGGGACGGTCACCTTTAACGTCCCTCACGCTTTTCGCACCCATGGTGGCTCGTTAAAGGTGACCGTCCCCTTTGTTTCTTCGCCTGCATCAGTCCCGGCGAGGGCCGCGGCGATCAGCTCCCCGATATGCGCGAGGAAATCCGTGCTCATCGTCGGGTTGAAGCGCTGGGCGTCATGCGAGCCGCAGGCGAGGAGTCCGAGGCTGCCCTTGTCGCCGAGCGGCACGAGCGCGACCGAGCCGACTTCGGCGGCATCGGCGCCGAACAGGAACTCGCGCTGCGAATCCCGGAGCTGGCCGCAGCGCGGCTTGCAGGCGGCGAACAGCGTCTCGAAGGAGCGCAGCGCCGGCAGCTCGGCCGGGACGACCCGCAGGAACCTGCTCTCGACGAGGCCGGCCGGCGCGCGGCCGGCGGTCAGCACCAGGATCGACTGGCCGGCGCCGAAGTCCTCGCGCAGCGCCGATTCGATCGCCGCAACGACGGCGGGCTGGTCCTTCGCGGCGATCAACCGGCGCGCCATCGCCAGGACCCGCGAGCCCAGGGCGTCGTTCTCGCGCGCGACGTCGACGAAGTCCTTGACCTTGCGTTCGAGCTGGCGATTGCGCTCGCGCAGGACCTCGACCTGTCGCTCGAGCAGGGAGACCGTGGAGGCGCCGCCGCGCGCATCGGGCAGGCGGATCTTCTCGAGCAGCTGCACGTGGCGATCGAAGAAATCGGGCGTGACGGCCAGGTAGGAAGCGACGGCTGTCTCGTCGATCTCGGCGATCTCGACGCCGCGTACGGGTCTTGTCGTCATGTCTTCACTTCTCCCTCGAATGCACGTTCCGCGGGCCCCGTCATCCAGATCGGCTCGCCGGGTCCCTTCCATTGTATGTCGAGCCGGCCGCCCGGCAGGTCCACTTGCACGTTTTCGTCGAGCAGGCCGTGCCGGCGGCCGACGGCGACTGCCGCGCAGGCGCCGGTGCCGCAGGCACGGGTCTCGCCCGTGCCGCGCTCGTGGACCCTGAGCCGGATGTGGCCGCGATCGACGACTTCCATGAATCCGACGTTGGTCCGCTTCGGGAAGCGCGGGTGGTGCTCGATCGCGGGCCCGAGGCGCGCGACCGGCGCGTCGGCGACGGCCGGGACGCGGATCACCGCGTGCGGGTTGCCGATCGAGACGGCGCCGATCTCGACCTCGCTCGCGCCGACCGCGAGCGGGTAGACATAGGCCTCGCCGCTCGCCTCGAAGGGCAGCGTCGCGGGGTCGAAGTTGGGCACCCCCATGGCAACCGACACCCGTTCGCCCTGCATCCGGGTCTGCACCAGGCCGCCCGGGCTGTCGAGCACGATCTCGCCCGCGGCCGCGCCCGCACGCTCGCGCATGAAGCGCGCGATGCAGCGTGCCCCGTTGCCGCACTGCTCGACCTCGCGGCCGTCGGCGTTGAAGATCCGGTAGTACACGGCGGTTCCCGGGCGACGGGGCGGTTCGAGCATGAGGGCCTGGTCGAAGCCGATGCCGGTAAAGCGGTCCGCGAGCCGGCGGATGACGGCGGCGTCCGGAGCGCCGCCCGGCGGGGCATCGAAGATGATGAAGTCGTTGCCGAGCCCATGCATCTTCGTAAAGCGCATGCCGCTGATTCTACCGGTAAAATACGCGCGTGGCCAGCAGGAATCCCCGTGTCGGTTTCGTGAGCCTCGGCTGCCCCAAGGCGCTGGTGGACTCCGAACGCATCCTCACGCAACTGCGTGCGGAAGGGTATGACGTCGCGCCTACCTACGACGCGGCGGACCTCGTCGTCGTCAATACCTGCGGCTTCATCGACGAGGCCGTGCACGAGTCGCTCGACGCGATCGGCGAGGCGCTCGCGCAGAACGGCAAGGTCATCGTCACGGGCTGCCTCGGCGCGAAACCCGAGAAGATCCTCGAGCGACATCCGGCCGTGCTCAAGGTCACCGGCCCGCACGCGTACGAGGAAGTCGTGGGCGCGGTCCACGAGCACCTGCCGCCGAAGCACGACCCGTTCATGGACCTGGTGCCGCCGCAGGGCGTCCGGCTGACGCCGCGGCACTACGCCTACCTCAAGATTTCCGAGGGCTGCAACCACCGCTGCCGCTTCTGCATCATTCCCTCGATGCGCGGCGACCTCGCGAGCCGCCCGATCGACCAGGTGCTGAACGAGGCCATCCGCCTGCGCAACGCCGGCGTGCGCGAACTGCTCGTGATCTCGCAGGACACGAGCGCGTACGGCGCGGACCTCAAGTACCGGCCCGAGAAGTGGGGGAGTCGCGAGATTCCGACCCGCTTCATCGACCTCGCGCGCGAACTGGGCGAGATCGGTCCGTGGGTGCGGCTGCACTACGTGTATCCGTACCCGCATGTGGACGCCGTGATCCCGCTCATGGCCGAAGGCAAGGTGTTGCCCTACCTCGACGTGCCGTTCCAGCACGGCAGCCCCCGCATCCTGAAACTGATGCGGCGCCCGGCCCACGCCGTCAACACGCTCGAGCGCATCCGGCGCTGGCGCGCGGAACTGCCGCACATGACCATCCGCAGCACGTTCATCGTCGGCTTCCCGGGCGAGACCGAGGATGACTTCCGCGTGATGCTCGACTGGCTGGAGGAGGCCGAGCTCGACCGCGTCGGCTGCTTCCGCTATTCGCCGGTCGAGGGTGCGACTGCCAACGCCCTGCCGGACCCGGTTCCGGACGAGGTCAAGGAAGAACGCTGGCACCGGTTCATGCAGGCGCAGCAGAAGATCAGCGCGCGCCGGCTCGCGGCGCGCGTGGGCCGGAAGATGCGCGTGCTCGTCGATGCGCACGACGACGGCGTCGCGATCGCGCGCAGCGAGGCCGACGCACCGGAGATCGACGGCGTCGTGCGGATCCGCGGGCGCGGCGCCGCCAGGCTGCCGGTCGGCGAGTTCGCGGAGGTCACGGTCACCGCGGCCTCCGAGTACGACCTCGAGGCGAGGCTCGCGAAGTGATCCTCGTGCCCACGTTGCTGCGCGCGATCCGTGCCGACATCACGACTCTCGAGGTCGATGCGATCGTGAACGCCGCCAACGAGACGCTGCTCGGCGGCGGGGGCGTGGACGGCGCCATCCATCGCGCGGCGGGGCCGGAACTGCTCGCCGAGTGCCGGCGGCTCGGCGGCTGCGCGACCGGCGATGCGAAGATCACTTCGGCCTACCGGCTGCCGGCGCGGCACGTGATCCACGCGGTCGGGCCCGTCTGGCGCGGCGGCGACCGCAACGAGCCGGAGCTGCTGGCCTCCGCCTACCGGCGCTCGCTGGAGGTCGCCGAGCTTGCCTCGCCTCGAGACCATCGCGTTTCCCTCGATCAGCACCGGCGCCTATGGCTACCCGGTGAAGCCGGCGGCCCGGGTGGCCGTCGCGACGGCGCGCGAGTTCGTCGAGTCCGCGAAGCGCCTGCGCGAAGTGATCTTCTGCTGCTTCTCGGCGGCGGACCTCGCGGTGTACGAGGAGGTCTTGCGCGCATGATCAGCGGCGATTCCCTGCCGACGCTCGATGCGCCGCGCGTGCGCCTGCGCTGGCTGAAGGCGAACGACGTGGATGCGCTGTTCGCGATCTTCTCCGACGAGCAGATGATGCGTTACTGGTCCAGCACCGCGATGAAGGAACGCTCCGAGGCGGAAGACCTGCTCGTCCGGATCCACCGGCAGTTCGCGGACAAGTCCGGCTTCCAGTGGGGCGTCGAGCGCAAGGAGGACGGCGAGCTGCTCGGGACCTGCACGCTGTTCAGCATCCACGTGGCCAACATGCGCGCGGAGATCGGCTATTGCCTGCGCAGCGCGCACTGGGGCCAGGGTTACATGGGAGAGGCGCTGTCGGCGCTCATCGACCACGCGTTCGGGGTCCTGAAGCTGAGGCGACTCGAGGCCGACGTCGATCCGAAGAACGCGGGTTCGCTGCGTATCCTCGACCGGATGGGATTCCAGCGCGAGGGCCTGCTCCGCGAACGGTGGAACGTGGGCGGCGAGATCCAGGATTCCGCGCTGCTCGGCCTGCTTGCGCGGGAGTGGCAAGGCAGGCGCGCGTGAGCGGCATCGTCGTCGTCCCGTTCCGGCGCGAATTCGCCGCAGACTTCCGCCGGCTCAACCTCGACTGGATCGAGCGCCTGTTCAAGGTGGAGGCGCCGGACCTCGAGGTGCTGGACGATCCGGAAGCCGCGATCATCGCGACGGGCGGGATGATCTTCTTCGCGCTCGAGGGCAAGGCGGTCGTCGGCACGGTCGCGATGCTGCGCGGCGATGGGGGTCGTGGCGAGCTGGCGAAGATGGCGGTCGCATCGACGCACCAGCGCCGCGGCATCGGCGAGTTGCTGGGCGGTGTGTGCAAGGCCTGGGCCGCGGGAAATGGCATCCACACCGTGTTCCTCGAAACGAACAGCAAGCTCGACGGCGCCATTCGCCTCTACGAGCGCCTCGGATTCCGCCACGCGTCCTCGCCGCATCCAGTCGGAGTACGCGCGCGGCGATGTCTACATGGAACTCAGGATCGAACCGGAAAGGGGCTGAACGCATGCACAAGAGCAGGCTCGCGGGATTCATCATCGATTGCCGGACGGACGACCTTCACGGCGCGGCGCGGTTCTGGTCCGGCGCTCTCGGCATGGCGACCGAGATCCTGCCGGGCCAGGAAGGCGACAGCTACGTGAAACTCAAGGTGCCGGACGAGCGCCTGCACATCGAGGTGCAGGCGGTCGACCACGACAGCCGCGTGCACCTGGACATCGAGTCCGACGACATCGAGGCCGAGGCGAAGCGACTCGAGGCGCTGGGTGCCAGGCGCCTGAAGAAAGTGCATACATGGATCGTCATGGAAGCGCCGACCGGCCAGCGTTTCTGCGTCGTGCGGCCGCAGAACAAGGGATTCGAGCAGGACGCGAACGTCTGGAAATAGAATGGCGCTACCACCAAGGAGAACCTCATGATCGGATACGTATCGGTCGGGACCAACGACTGGAACCGCGCGCTCGCGTTCTACGACGCGCTGATGGGCGAGCTCGGCGCGAAGCGCGTCATGGACTTCGGCACCTTCGTCGCCTGGACCCAGGGAACGGGCAAGCCCGGCTTTGCGCTGGCCCAGCCGCACAACAAGAAGCCCGCGACGGTCGGCAACGGCTCGATGGTCGCCTTCCAGGTCGACAAGCCTGAACAGGTGGACGCGCTCTACAAGAAGGCGATGTCGCTCGGTGCGACCGACGAAGGGCCGCCCGGCGACCGTGGGGACAACTACTACGGCGCCTACTTCCGCGACCTCGACGGCAACAAGCTGAACTTCCACTGCTGGACATGACCGGCGAGCCGTTCAGGATCTCCACGTTGGCCGGCTGGGCCGACATGGACGCGAATGCCCACATGGGCGAACTTCGCGTACCTGAACAAGTGCGTGGACGCGCGGATGGGCTTCTTCAAGCAGCACGGCCTGCCGGTGGCCGAGTTCGCCAAGCGGCACATCGGGCCGGTCGTGCGGCGCGACGAGCTCGAGTACCACCGCGAGATCGGGTTGCACGAGCCGATCACGGTCACGCTCGCGCTCGCGGGCCTCGCGCCGGACGGTTCGCGCTTCCGGTTCATCAACGAGATCCTGAAGGGCGACGGCCGGCTCGCGGCCCGCATCCGCAGCGAGGGCGGCTGGATGGACCTCGACGGCACGCAAGCTGATCGCGCCGTCCGGCGGACGTGCTGGAGGCGCTGCGCGCCATGCCGCAGGCCGCGGAGTTCGAGACGCTGCCCTCGAGCATCCGCAAGTGAGTACCTGGCGCGGGCGCTGCCATTGCGGCGCGATCGGTTTCGAGTACAGCACCGCGAAGCCCGTCGGCGAGTGGCCGGTGCGCGCCTGCCAGTGCAGCTTCTGCCTGAAGCACGGCGCGACCTATACGTCCGACCCGGCGGGCAGCGTGCGCTTCGTGCACGGGGACCCGACCGCCGTGTCGCGCTACCGCTTCGGCCAGAAAACCGCGGACTTCGTGTTCTGCGGCCGTTGCGGCGGCTACCTCGGGGCGTTGACGGAGGAGGGCGGACAGGCGCTGATGGTCATGAACCTGCGCGCCTTCGATCCGCAGCCGGACGGATTGCCCGCGGCGCAGCCGATGTCCTACGAGGGCGAGTCGAAAGGCGATCGCAACACGCGCCGCTCGGCGCGGTGGACGCCGGTACGGGACTGATTCAGCCGGTCTCCTTCATGAACGCCGCCCAACGCGGATCGGCGTGCAGCGGCTTCAGGAACGGCGAGAGTCGCGATTCGTGGCGCAGGTACCAGATGTAGAGGCCCGGTGTCCGTGTCGACGCGCCAGAGCGCCGATCTTATCGGTGAGCGTCGCGAATGCCTGGTCGATTCGACCGCGGAAGGCATAGGTTTCGGCCAGGCGGACAGCATCCATGATCGGTCCTGCGGTCCTTCGAGTGGCGGGGCGGGTACGTAAGTTTCGAGTCGTGCGAGGCCGCGGCCGCTTCATCGCGATAGCCGGGAGCGCCGGACATGAGCGACATCGCCTGGTCGCGGAACTTGCCGGGAGGCAGGCGCTGCGTGGCCGGGATCGCTTCGTCGTAGCGACCCAGCAAGGCAAGGATTCGCGGGATCTCGATGGTCCAATCCGGGCTTGTATTCGGGTTGAACTCAAGCATCGTTTCGGAACTCGCCAAGCGCCTCGTCGAGCCGGCCGTCGGCCATCAGCGTTACGTTGAGAAGCTGCCGGAATACGCCGTTCAGCGGATCGCGCGTGACCAGTACTCTCTGAATGGCAATCGCAGCGTCATACTCGCCCGACTTCACCAGATGCCGCGAGCCTTGTGATTGAGGATCATCGGATCGTCCGGTGCCAGCTTCAGCGCGAGTTCGTAATGCCTGCGGCTGGCTTCGGCGTCTGCCAATCTCGGCGTAGTAGTCCGCCAGGCGCCGATGTGCGATTGCGAGACGTCGGGTCGAGATCGACTGCCCGAAGGGCGGCGTCCCGCTGCCGGGCCTGGATATCTTTCGACGGGGGGTCTGTCTTCCAGGCCAGCAGCGCATACGCCGCCGAGAGGTCTGCCCAGGCACGCGCGTACGTCGGGATCGAACTCCAAGGCTCGCTCGAACTAGCGACCGAACGCTCGACGTCGCCCGGTCCGCGGCGGTAGTAGAAGTACTCGCCCTTGCAGCACGTGTTCGTAGGCGTCGAGGCTCGCGGGCGACTCCTGGCCCGGCGGGCTCGCGCCGAAGGGTTGCTTTGAGCGCCGGAAGCGACGGCGCTCGGCAATCTCGTCCTGGATCGCAAACAGGTCGCCCAGCGTGCGCTCGTAGGTTTCCGACCAGACGTGCGCGCTGTCGGATGCCACGATGAGCTGGGCCGTCACGCGGACGCGATCGCCGGACTTGCGGACGCTGCCTTCGAGCACGTGCGTGACGTCGAGCCGCCTCGGCGATCTCCGGGACGTCGAGCGGACGGTCGCGGAAGCGAAAACGACGATGTGCGCGCGATAACGCGCAGGTTTCCGATGACTGGGCCAGGCGATTGAGGATCTCCTCGGAAATACCGTCCGCGAGGTAACCCTGGTCGCGGCTCTCGCTCATGTCGACGAAAGGCAGCACGGCGATCGAGGGTTTCGCGACTGGCATGGGCGTATCGCGTGGCTCCCGAAGCCAGAGCGCGGCGGCGACGGCGAGCCGCCACTGCGACGACGGCAACGAGAATCCACGAGGAGCGGTCTGGTCGCGGGCGGATTGCCGGCTCCGGCACCAGCGGTGCGACATCTCCCTTCAGTCGGTAGCCGCGTTTGGGGAGCGTCTCGATCAGTTCCTTGAACGATTCATCGCCCCCGGCCTGAGGCTGAGCTGCCGGCGCAGTTCGTAGATGCAGCGCGACAGGGACTCGTCGGTGACGACGACGTTCGGCCACAGCCGCGTCGAGCAGGTCCGCGCGCAGGACGACCTGGCCCGCCTGCTCCGCCAGCATGACGAGAACGCCCATGACCTTCGGGTCGAGCTTCTCGGTGCCTCCCGGATCCGGCAACTTCGCCAGCCCTGGGCTCGACAGATGAGTCCGCTGAGGCGGAAACCGCCCTCGACAGGATCATTTGCCGAGGCAGCGGACGGTTCGTGCATCTGGGACCCGCGGGACGGATGACGTCGAACGAGAAACATATTAGACCGATATCAAGCCCGCATCAGGTTTTCGGCGACGCTGGCCGGTATCTCTCGGCTGAACCCGTACCTAATCCAGGAGACCGCCTGTGCCATGAAGCGCCAATTGACTGCGTGCCTTGCTCAGTCTCGCTGTTCGCAGCGCCGGCACTTGCCCAGACTTACACCGCCATCGACTGCCCGGGCTACGACTTATGCGCACGCATTCGGCATCAACGACTTCGGCGCAATCGTCGGCGACTGCGAATTGATGGACGGAAAAATCAGCGGTTTTGCGCTCCATCGCGGCAACTGCACGATGATCGACGCGCCCGGCGCCGTGGCGACGACAGCATGGGACATCAACAACCGCGGCGCAGTCGTGGGGGATTATTACGGCGATGACTTCATCTACCACGGTTTTCTCTACGTCGACGGCAACCTGACGACCATCGACTTCCCGGGCGCGGTCCATACGTCGGCTCAGGGTCTCGACGAGCGCGGGCGCATCGTCGGCATCTTCATCGACGACACTGACACGTGGAGAGGGTTCGTTCTCGTTGGAAGCAAGTTTCGGGTCATCGAGTCCCCGAAGTCGACTTTCACGACCGCCGTCGGAATCAATGGCCCCGGGCATCGTGGGTGTACGGAGGTCAATGGCGTTGCACGCGGCTACCTCCTGAGCAAGGGTCGCTTCAGGCCGATCGCCCACCCGGGCGCGAGCTACACGACGGCCAACCGGATCAACTGATTCCGGCGAGATCGTCGGCACCTGGGGCGCCGATTTGGACTCGGGACATGCCTACCTGCTGACGAAGGGCAGGTTCGTGACCTTCGATTTTCCGCGCGCGACGTTTACGGTGGGCAGGGACATCAACAACAAGGGCCACATCGTCGGATCGTTCATAGACAGTGCCGGCAGAAATCACGGTTATCTCCGTGTCCCGCGACACCCAAAAGAATGCCGCTAGCAGGGTTGCTGCTGATTGATTGACCGACGGACTCGGCGGCTCGGCATCGAGCCCTCATTCGACCGCTTCAGCTGGGGGCTTGGCGATGCGCCGGGTGAGGCGTACGGGGATATGAACCCTATATCAAGTTTTCGTCAGGACGGCTGGCGCGCCTTGCCCAATTCCTGGGTCTCCAGCACGGCCCTGTACTCGGTATCTACGCAGGCGGAGGTCGGACTTCGAATCGACTCGCGTCCGGCATCCGAACCAATCGAAGCCTGTATCCGGGTAACCGACTCAAGACGCTGCTCAAGTTCTTCACAATTTGCTTGAGGCACACGGCGGCAGCTACCGACGACACGACAACCGTGTCGTACCTCATCACGGGCGGCGTTTCGTCCCGCCTGATGTCGCTGACGGCGCCGCAACCTGTGTCACCGCCGCCGCCCTCACTGCCGCCCGAAAATTCCGGCGCCAACGACGGCGGTGGCTCGACGGGCTCGCTTGGCAGCGAAACACGATCCGTCGCGGAGTGTGACTTCAGCCATCCTGCCTAGTTTGTCGCGGACCATTCAAGTACTGACTTAGGCCGCCTCCTTCGTGAACGCCGCCCAACGCGGATCGGCGTGCAGCGGCTTGAGGAATGGAGAGACTTGTGCCTCGCGCCGAAGGTGCCAGCCAGGACTCGACTTCGATTCGTGATCACCCGCGTATTGGGCAAGACGGGATGTCAGAGTTGCGAACGCACCGTCGATATCGCCACGCACCATGTAGACCTCGGCAAGCTGGAGGGTATCGTTGACCTCCTGCTCTGCGGCACCCTCGCCGGAAGCGCCAAGCAGCCGCTGGAACGCAGCGTCTGCTTCGACTCGCTCACCGGGGGCGTTGAACAGCAGCGCCTGCGCATGGTCGCGGAGCTTGCCTGCCGGAATCGCCGCCATCGCCTCCTTTCGCAGCGGCATATTTTCGCTGAAGAATCAGGATGCGGACGATGTCGGTCTGAGCGCCTACACGACTGTGGGGGCTGAGGTCGACTACCTGCCTGAACTCGGACAGCGCCCGGTCGAGCTGCCCGTCCGCCGCCAGCAAGACGCCGAGGTTGTTGCGGTAGACCGGCAACAGGGGCTCGCGCGCGACCGCTTGCTCCAGTTTGGCGATCGCGCTCTTGAAGTCACCCTGTTCGCAGGGCGTTCGTTGGCCGCCCAGGACAATACCAGCGGGTGCCCCGGGTCGAGCTGTTCGGCGATGGCGTGGTGTTGCCCTTTGCCGACTTGTCCGCTCTCCCCGTAATACTGGGCAAGCCGCAGGTGCGCGACCGCGAGCTTCGGGTCGAGTTCGACGGCGCGCTCTGCGGCCACCCGCTGCTTCTCCAGAAGCCCGGGTTGCGGCGGATCGGACTGCCAGGCCTTGTAGGAGTAGGCGCCAGCCAGCGCCGCCCAGGCACGCGCGTAGGTGGGTTCGCTCGTTACCGCGGTCTCGTAGGCCAGGATCGCGCGGTCGATGTCTCCGGGAGCGCGGCGATGGTAGAAGAATTCGCCGCGCAAGAAGCTGTCGTGGGCTTCCGGCGCGGGCGGTGACGAGGCACCGGCCGAGCGCGGCACCAGCGCGACATCGAGCGCCGTGGCGACGCCCGCGGCGATCTCATCCTGGATCGCTGAACAGGTCGCCGATACTCGCTCTCGAACGTGTTCGACCAGACGTGGGAGCCGTCCTGGCCGGAGATGAGCTGGGCCGTCACCCGCAGTCTCATCGCCGGACTTGCGCACGCTGCCTTCCAGCACGTGCGTGACGCCGAGCCGGCGCGCGATCTCCGCACGTCGAGGTCCTCGCCGCGCATCGAGAATGACGACGTGCGACCGATCACGCGCAGGTTCCTTCGACTGCCAGAGACGATTCGAGGATTTCCTCGGCGACGCCGTCCGCGAAGTAGCTCTGGTCCCGGGCTTCGGGCTCATGTCGTGAACGGAATGACCGCGATCGAGGTCTGCGCGTTGGCGCGAGCCAGTGTACGCCGCCAAAGCAACGCCCATGCCGACGACGGCCAGCGCAGCGACGACGATCCGCCACCCAGGACCGGAAGCCGCTTGCGGCTGGATTCCGTAACGGGTGCCGGCGGGGAGAGACACTGCCGTGCCATTCAGCCGATATCCGCGCTTGGGCAGCGTCTCGACCATCGCGCGGTAATCGTCACTGCCGCCGGCCTGAGCAAGCTGGCGTCGCAGCTCGTAGAGACAGCGCGTGAGCGCGTCGTCGGACACGACGACGTTCGGCCACAGTCTGCTCAGCAGCTCCTCGCGCGGGATGACGTGGCCGGCCCGTTCTGCCAGCATCACGAGAACGCCCATGACCTTCGGATCGAGCCGCTGGAGCTCCGCCGGGGCCGGTCACTTCGCCCTCCTGCGGATCTACCTGGAGCGCACCGATCCGGAATCCCGCTGCGGGTGGGGTTTCGGCCTTCGTTTGCGGCCGGCTATCCATGGGTTCGTGTCAGCGCTGGCGTACGTAATCGCCCGGCGCATCGCCGAGCGGCTTGTAGCCCTCGGCGGGCGCGCCCATCTCCGGCGGCGCGACGCGCTCGGGCGAGGAGTGGGCCTTGAGCCACTCGGCCCAGGTCGGCCACCACGAGCCCGGTTTCGCCTCGGTGGTCGCGAACCATTCGTCCGCGGGCAGCGGCGCCTCGCCGCCGCGCAGCGTGCGCACGCGGTGCCGGCGCTTCGGGTGGACGGGACCGCTGACGATGCCGGCATTGTGGCCGCCGCTCGTGAGCAGGAAGGTGAACTCCGGCGAGGTCGATGAGCCCGCTCGCCTTGTAGACCGATTTCCAGGGCGCCACGTGGTCGGTCTCGGTGCCGACCACGAACATCGGCACGCGGATGTCCTCGAGCTTGACCGTCTCGCCCTCGACCTTGAAGCGGCCCCCCGCCAGGTCGTTGTTGAGGTACAGGCCGACGAGATACTCGGTGTGCATCTTCCAGGGCATGCGCGTGCCGTCGGCATTCCAGGCCATCAGGTCGATCATCCCGTCGCGCTCGCCCTTGAGGTAGGACTTCACGGCCGGCTGCCAGAGCAGGTCGTGCGCGCGCAGCATCGTGAACGCGCCGCCCATCTGCTTGGAGTCGAGCACGCCCTCCTTGTACATCAGCGCCTCGAGCATCTCGACCTGGGCCGGGCTGATGTACAGCGACAGCTCGCCGGGCTCGCTGAAGTCCGTCTGCGCGGCGAGCAGCGTGACGTCCTTGATGCGCGTGTCGCCCCACTCGGAGAGCGCCGCGGCGGCGATCGTGAGCAGCGTGCCGCCGATGCAGTAGCCGACCGCGTGCACGTCGCGGTCGGGGACGACGGCGGTGACGGCATCGAGCGCCGCGTAGACGCCCTTGCGCAGGTAATCGTCCATGCCGAGGTTGCGGTCGGCCGCGGTCGGGTTCTTCCAGGAGATCATGAACACCGTGAAGCCCTGGTCCACGAGCCAGGCCACCATCGAGTTCTTCGGCGACAGGTCGAGGATGTAGTACTTCATGATCCAGGCCGGGACGATCAGCACCGGTTCGGGGTGCACGTCCGGCGTCGTCGGCGCGTACTGGATCAGCTCGATCAGCTCGTTGCGGAAGATGACCTGGCCTTCCGTGACGGCGACTTTCTCGCCGACCCGGAAGTCCTCGGTGCCGGGCGTGTCGCCGCCGCTGAGCGTGCGCTCGATGTCGTCGAGGTAATGCTTGTAGCCGCGCGCGAGGTTCTGGCCGCCCTCGGCGATCGTCTGCGCGATCACCTCGGGGTTGGTCATCGGATTGTTGGCGGGGGAGAGCGGCTCGGCGACCTGGCGCGCGGCGAACTCGACGAGCGCGGCGTTCCTCGGCTCGACGCCGGGAACCTCGCGCGCCGATTTCTCGATCAGCGCCATGTTGTTCCGGAATGCCTGCGCCCAGACGTTGAACGGATACTGCTGCCAGGCGGGATTCGAGAAGCGGCGGTCGCCGTTCTCTTCCGGCGCCATGGCCTTGCCGGACGCGGCCTCGACGTTGAAGCGCCAGAGATCCATCGCCTGGCGCACGGCGGTCTGCTGCAGCTCGGCCTGCTTCTCGGGCGACTTCGCGAGATTGAGCCACCAGTCCCAGAAGGCCGCGCCATAGTCCTGGGGCGCGATCCCGCCGGTCATCTTCGCGAGCATGGCGCGGAACTCGCGCTCGACGACGTCGATCTTGTCCATTGCCTACATTATAAGGAGTCGCGCAGCGCAACCGTGTCGTCGGCGAGCTTTGCGAGGTTCGGGCGCGCACGCTCGGCAATCAGCTTGCGCGCCGCCATGAAATCCTTGGCGTGGTTCACGGCATCGAGCGCGATCAGCTCGCCATCGCGCAGGTAGCAGCAGCTGAATGACCGCGTCGCGGGATCGCCGCGCAGGATCACGCTGTCATAATGCTGGCTGAGCCCGACGATCTGCAGCTTCAGTTCGTACTGGTCGGACCAGAACCACGGCGTCTTGTCGTGCGGCGTCGGCTTCCCGCAGATGTTCGCCGCCGCCGACTTCGCCTGCTCGAAGGCGTTGTCCACGGATTCGAGGCGGATGCGCCGGCCGTAGCGCGGGCTCGGGTGGCTGCAGCAGTCGCCGATCGCGTAGATGTCGGGATCGCTGGTGCGGCAGTGGTCGTCCACCGCGATGCCGTCGTCGCAGGCGAGTCCCGCGGCCTGGGCGAGCGCGCAGTTCGGGACCAGGCCGATGCCGACGATCACGAGGTCCGCGGGCACCTGCGTGCCGTCCGCGCATTCGACGGCGTGCACGCTGTCGTCGCCGAGCAGGCCGCGCACGCGCCGCTCGGTCAGCAGGTTGACGCCGTGGCCCGCGTGCTCGGCCTGGTAGAAGCGGCTCATCTCGGGCGCCACGACGCGATTCATCACGCGGTCCATCATCTCGATGACCGTCACGTCGTGGCCGAGCTTGCGGAAGGTCGCCGCGCACTCGAGGCCGATGTACCCCGCGCCGACGATCGCGACGCGCACGCCGGGCTTCAGCCTGGCGCGGATCGCCTCGACGTCGGCGACCGTGCGCAACACGTGCACGCCGGGCAGCTCCGCGCCGGGCACCGGAATCGGGCGCGCGTGGCCGCCGATCGCGAGCACGAGCTTGTCGTAGCCGAGGCTGCCGCCGTCGGAGAGCGTCACCTTGCGTGCGCCCGCGTCGATCGCGACCACGGGATTGCCGAGCATCAGCTCGCAGCGGATGTTCTCGTAGAAGCTCGCGGGCCGGATCGGCAGGCGCTCCAGTTCCAGCTCGCCGGCGAGGAACTTCTTCGACAGGGGCGGGCGCTGGTAGGGGATCACCGGCTCGCCGCAGGCCATGACGAGGCGGCCCGCGTAGCCGTCGCGACGCAGGCTGTCGACGACCTGCGCCGCGGCGTGGCCGCCCCCGACGACGACGATGGTGTCCTGCATGCGCCGGAACTCCCCTGGAAGCGGCCGATTATACTGGCGCGCCGCTGTGCGGCAGGGGGCGGCGATGGCGGAGGCCGGCGGCAGGACATTTGCGCAGAACGCGGGCCTCGTGGCGGGCCTTGCCGCGCTCGCAGCCGTCGTCTTCGCTCGAACCGCCGGCCGGCATGTCGCCTGCCGCCTGGATCGTCGCCGGCACCATGGTCCTGATGGCCTGCTGGTGGGCGACCGAGGCACTCCCGCTGGCGGCTACCGCGCTGGTTCCGCTCGCGATCCTGCCGCCGCTCGGCGCCACCTCGGCCGCGGACCTCGCCCAGGGCTACGGCAACACGACGCTGTTCCTGATCCTGGGCGGGCTGCTGCTCGGGCTCGCGATGGAGCGCTGCGACCTGCACCGGCGCATCGCCTACGCGATCGTCGCGCGCGCGGGCGGCCACGCGCAGGGCCTGGTGTTCGGGATGATGTGCGCGACGGCGTTCGTGAGCATGTGGGTGCAGAACACCTCGACCACGCTGATGATGATCCCGGTCGCGCTGTCGGTCGCGACGCATCGTCGCGCCGGAAGGCGGCGCGGCGGGGCGCGATGCGACGCACTTCGCGAAGGCGATCGTGCTCTGCGTCGCCTATGCCGCGACGATCGGCGGTCTCGGCACGCTGGTCGGCACGGCGACCAACGCGCTCGTCGTCGGCTTCATGCAGCAGAGCTACGGCGAGACCATCAGCTTCACGCAGTGGCTCGCGTTCGGGATCCCGACCGTCGTGCTGCTCCTGCCCGTGGCCTGGTTCGTGCTGGTGCGGATCGCGTTTCCGTTCCGGCTCGGCGAACAGGCGACGGCACGCGACCGGCTGGTAGAGGCGCGACGTCGCGCTCGGGCCGATGACCGCCGCGGAGCGGCGCGTGTCGATCGATCCTGGTCGTGACGGCAGCGCTCTGGATCGGGGGACCGCTGATCCAGAAACTGCCGGGGTTCGGCGCCTGGAACGACACGACCACGGCGCTGCTGGCCGGGCTCGTGCTGTGCGTCGTGCAGAACGGCACGCGGGAGGGCGGCGGCCTGCTGATCGGCGCCGACCTGCGCCGCGTGCCCTGGGACGTGCTGATGCTGTTCGGCGGCGGCCTCGCGCTCGCCGAGGCGATCCAGGGCAGCGGGCTGTCGGAGTACCTCGGCATCCTGCTCGCCGGGATCGGCACCTTGCCGCTGGTCGCGCTGATCGCGACCATGGTGGCGCTGCTGGTGTTCTGGACCGAGTTCAACTCGAACGTCGCGACGGCGGCGACCTTCATGCCGATCCTCGCCGCGATCGCGGCCGCCTCCGACTACCCGGTGCTGCAGCTCGTGGCGCCGGCGGCCATCGCCGCGTCCTGCGGCTTCATGCTGCCGGTGGGCACGCCGCCGAACGCGATCGTGTTCGGCACCGGGCCGGCTCACGATGCAGGAAATGATCCGCTCCGGCTGGCGCGTGAACCTCGCCGCGATCGTCATCGTGACCGCGGTCTCGATGATCGTGATCCCGCTGATCGCCTGAGCGGCTACTTCAGCTTCGTCTTCGCCAGGATCCGGCCGCTCGCGAGGTCGAGGTCGCAGCGGTAGGCGGAGAAGGAGAGGGCGACGAGCGGCTCGCGGCTCTCGATGATGTAGTAGTGGTCCTGCACCTCGGGCTGCTCGGCTTCCCACTGCAGCTCGCCCGACGGGGCATAGGCGCGCAGGTTCTGGACCGGATCACGCGGCGCCTTGCGGCGCGCCGCCGGGCTCGTCGAGGAAGGCGTCCGGGTCGAGCAGCACGACGGCGTGGCCGCCCGCCCAGAAGGCGTCGCGGACCATGAACTCCATGCGCAGCGGCTTGCCGTCGATGCGGACGATGTCGCCGTCGTGGGTGACGGTGCGCTTCGGGTCAGCGGTCATACACGACTATTATCTCACTCGACACGCCTTTCGCATCGTACTCGGAAGCAACTTCGCCCCACTTGAACTGGTACGGCGGCATTACCGAGTTCTTGTGCGAAGCCACTCGTCGTGGATTTGCTTTCGCGTTCAGCTCTAGTTCCTCGGTCCAGTCGTCCCTCGTCTCACTCGGCATATGAAGGCTCACAGAAAAACTCGACTCGAGTCGCTCGCCATCGAAGAAGCGTCGCCCCAACGCCGGGTTCCGGATCGAACTCGTAAGGTCACTAGTGCGTCCGCTTCTCTACGACGATCATAGCTCCGTCGGCCAAGCGAAGATCGCGAGGAACTGATGACTTGTCGGTCGCGCTGCGTCAACGATACCGCTCGAAAACTGACGACTCCGTCGGAGGCGTGAATTCGCATCTTCAGGGTGCCAGCGGGAACTCGCACGAGATCTCAAGTCAGGACTCGATAGGAAGGTACTACGACCTGAGGCAGCCAACCAAGTCCGTGAGTCGAGTTGGCGATTGCGAGCGCCAAATGCGGCAGGAGTGTCGTGAGATGACTTCGTATGCTGCGTAACGCTGAGCGATGTCCGGCTTGGCCCGGTGTGTTCGCGATCTGAAGGCCCCGATTGAAAGCGTGCTGGCGCTGTCACCGACGCGCCGTATCGCGCTGCTGTCGTATAGAAGGCTGTTTGACCCGGATAATCCACCGTACATGAACGTGCCCTTCTTGACCGTGATGTCCTTGAAACGGTCAATGCCTGGATACTTTGGCGTGCCTTGGAACGATCGCGCGAACGCGCTCGGCGCGCGCGTCACCAGATCGCTGCCCGCCCTTGCGGACGACCCCCGCGGCATCCACCCAGCAAGTAGCCGACGTTCCCCGCCGTCGCGCCGGCGCGCCCAGCGTCTCCCACCGGCTCGCGGAAATACTGGAAGTCCGGGTCGGCCCCGAACAGCAGCGCGAGGGGCGACGAGGAGATCGTGAGGTTGGCGACGCGCGCCGCGAACCCCTGGACGGCGTCGAAGGGTCCATTGACCGGAAGCGACGGGTCTGCGTTACGGCCGACGGTCAGTACGATGCTGGACGGCGAGACGAGCGTACCGGACGCCATGGAGCAGGCGAGCGCGCTGCCGTTCTGCCCGCAGGGATCGCGTTCGAGCGCGCTTGCGACTTCGGAGGCATGCGCTCCGCCCGCCGCCCGCATGTACTGCGCCCAGGTCGCCGCGATGACGGTGATCTGCACGCAGTTGCCCGACGCCGTGGCGAGACAGGGGACGGGATCGAAGCCGCTCGGGTCCGTGAACGCGAGCGGATTGTTCAGCACGTAGCCGTAACGGTTCAGGCCCTGGCTGTCATGCGGCCGGGTGACGAACGGATCCGCACTGATGAATCGCCCCAGCAACGGGTCGTAGACGCGCCCGTTCATGTGGAGCAGCTCGACGTTGTCGAGGTGCTCGTGTCCGGTGAAGCCGTCGCGCGTGACAGCTGCCATTTGCGCGAGCTCGCTGGCCGTCGGGATGCCGGTCCAGTTCGCCTTGCGGCGTGCGCCGAATGCCCCGAAGCTCTCGGCGACCACGAGGTTGCCCGCGGCATTCGTGATCCTGTCAGTGCTCCCGAGATGGTCCAGCGTCACGTAGTGCATCACTGGCGCGGAGCCGTCGCTGCGGCGCAACTGGACCGCGATGCCGCCGGGCGCCGGGACGTAGTGGCGCCAGGTCGTCACTCCGCCCTTGGCCGATTTGTCGAACCACCCGCCCGCGTAGTGGGTCGTTTCCGCCGCTGAACCGCTCTTGGCCACCTGTCGCCAGCGATTGCCGGCGGGGCCATAGGAGAACTGGCTGCTGTTGCCGTTCGAGTGTGCGATCGACTTCGGCAGGCCATCGCTGGTCCACGCGATTGCTGCGCCGCCGCGCTTGGTCATGTTGCCGTTCGCGTCGTAAACGAACTGCCTGCCGCCGGCGGAGACGACGGCATGCCGGCGCTTCGCGTGGTAGGTGTAGCAGGGCGTCGAACCCGGACAGACGTCGGACTTGCGCGTGATGTTTCCGATTGCGTCGTAGGCGAGTTCGAGGTTGACGATCCCGTTCCTGCGCGAATCGACGAGGCGATCCAGGCTGTCGTAACGGAACTCCTCGGCGAGTCCCTGGGCGAGGTCGCGGCGACGAACGAGATTTCCGGCCGCGTCCCAGTCCCAGTCGAGGTTCTGGACGGCCGTGCCGCCGTTGATGCCGGACTGGCGATACTCGAGCTCGCCCGTGAGCGGCGAGAACCCGCTCACGACGCGCAGGTTCGAGCCGAAAGTCTCGTCGATGGCATTGCCCGCCGCATCCTGCGCGTTGAGGTTCCACCAGGACTCGCCCGGCGAAGCGGCATTGCCGAGATTCGTCACGCGCCCTGCGCGGTAGTCGTGCCGGACTTTGAGCGCAGTGCCGGATCCGGCCGCCGGGTAGGTCAGCTCCTCGAGCAGGCCGAGCGCGTTGTACCTGAAGCTGAACAGGTAACTGGCGTCGGAGTTGACCGCGTGGGTGGCCGGCCGCCCGATGCTGTCGTAGGTGAAGTCTTCCGAGTAACCGGGACCGGCGACGGCGGCGAGACGACCGATGTTGCCTTTCGCGGCGGCGCTCCCCCAGGTCCACGTCGACGTGCCGTCCGGCGCGACGCGTTTCGTGATTCGGCCGAGCTTGTCATGTTCGAAGCGCGTGATGCTGCCTTTGGCATCCCGCAGCGCCGTCGTCTCGCCCAACGCATTGCGGGTCCAGTCCCAGGTGCCGCGGTCCATGTCGGAGACCGACAGCTTCATGCCTCGCTCGTTGTAGCCGATGGTCGCGACACTGTTGCCGAGTGCGTCGCGCACGCCCGACAGCGCGCCAAACGCACCGGACTCGTATCGCGTGACAGCGCCTAGCGGGTCGACGACCTGCGCGACGGGTCCCCAGGCGTTGCGTGTCAGCGTGGTGCGGCGGCCGAGCGGGTCGATGTGCGTCAGTGCGAGCCCTGCATGCTGAATTGCCTCGAATCGCGCGACGGCCCCGCCGAACGACTGGAGCTCTGCGCCAGTGGGTCTTCCGAGTTCGTCGTAGGAATATTTCCATCGCGCCGGCGTCGAATCGCCTTCCCAGTGCGGCAGAAGGCTTCGGGTCACGAGTCCAAGCCGGTCGTAGTCGACCCCGGTGACGGCATTCCCGCCAACGGGTTGTTCGGACCGCATCAGGTAGCCGCGGTCGTGCTGGTCTACGAGCAGCACGGACGTCACGCGCGGCACGCCAGTACTGTCGAGGTCTTCCTGGCGCAGCGAGAACCGGATTCGGTCGTCGCAGGCGCCCTTGCAGCTTTCGCGGCGCCACTGCGTCGCCGTCCGGTCCGGCAGCGTTTCGCGCGTCGGCCTGCCGAACGCGTCGTAGGCCCATTGCGTGGCGGCATTGTTGGGATCCGTGAACGACAGCAGCAGTCCGCTGCCCGCGTCCCAGGAATAGCGCGATGATCGCCCGAGCGGATCAGTGACGCGCGCCGGCAGCTGACCGCGCCCGTCCCACTCGATTGCGACCGTGCGCGCAGTCATGCCGGCGCCAGTGACTTTCTCGCCGGCGACGTTCCCGTATGCGTCATACGAAAGTTCGTTGGTCACCTGCCACGCGGTGTCACCCGGCTGCAATCGGATGCGCGTGGGGCGGCACATGGGGCCGTCCCATTCCTGGTCCGCCGTGCGCACGACGGGCGCCCCGCCCGCTAGCGTATGGCTGGCGGTCAGTTGCACGGCTTGTGATCGGCCGACGCACCAGTTCGCGCTGTCGTTGAACACGCCGGTGTGCAGCACGCGGACGGAGGCAGAGGAACCGGCGTTGACGCCGCCCCCGATCTCCGTGGTCGTGATCGTCTCGTCGGTTACGAACCCGGAGACCGTATCGATCGCGGCGACGCCCCGCACGGAGCGCATGATTTCGGTGCCGTCGAGTGCGCCTCCCGCCTCGTAATTCCGTGTCGTTGTCGTCGACGGATACGGGTAGTGGCGTGCGAGGTATCCGCTTCCCCACCCGAGCTTCGACCAGCGGTACTCCGTGCTCGCGGCAGTTTTCCCGGAGGACCGGCGCGTGACGACTAGTTCCGGCAGTCCCGCATACGGATAATCCTGGCGTTGCAGGGTTTCGATCGAGAGCGGCTCGGGCGCCGAGAGATCGGTGCTGACCAGCTTGCGGAAACCGAGGATCCCGCGACCGCGCGCGTCGCGGCGCAGTCCCTCGTAGCGAAATGCCGTGGACGACAGGTAGCCGCGCCCGGTGCCGTCGGTGGTCTTGAGCAGGGTGACGACGTTGTCATTCGTCTGCACGTCCTGTTCGGGCCACTTGGCGCCGCTGCCTGCCACGTGTACCGAGGCGTCAGTCAGCGGTTTGTAAGTGAAGATCGCCCTGAGACCAAACCCGTCGGTCGCAGACTGGAGCACGTCTGGCAGCGGCCCATCGCGTAGCCGCACGCGCATCGTACTTGCGGCCTGCATGACGAAGTCCTGGAGCCCGTCGCCGTCGATGTCGCGCCCCGACAACGTCGGCAGGCCCTCGTGGGGCACGCCGGATGTCGATGACCGGCGCGACGCTGTCGCCGCGCGACAACGCGACCTGCCAGTTCGTCGTTCCGCGCAGGAGCAGATCGTCGCGGCCATCGTTGTTCCAGTCGTGGACCTGGAAGTAGGCGGACCCGCTCCACGCGGGCCCCTGAAGCTCCGCGGACGAGCCGAACGTCGTGCAGGAGCCGAGGCGGACGCGCAGGTAACCTGAAAGGTGCTTGTAGGCATAGTCCGCGCAGTCGTCGTCATTGAACTCGAGGGCGACGAGCCCGGTGAACAGGGAGTCGAAGCGGTCGTTGGCGTAGCCTGATGCGGAAATGCGGGCGATCGAGTAGTTCTCGTTCATCAGGATGTCTTCCGCGCCGTCGCCATCGAGATCGACGCGCGCACCGATGAACTCCCCGCCCTCGGTTCCGTTGTAGGCCATCGCCTCCCGTTGCGAGTAGAGGATCGCCGGGGCGCCGAATCCGCCCGCAGGGAGCGCATAGCGGACATACACCTTGAGTTCGTCGTAGTGGGGTGCAGGTACCTCTGACCAGACGAGATCGCCGAGCCCGTCGCCATTCAGGTCGGCACCGCGCAGATCGCGTATTCCTGGTGGAATCGCGATGCCAGTGTCGATGGCGGCCTGCAGGCCGGCAGGTCCGCCGTGCAGGACGGCGAAGTTTCCGGTCGCGGCGCGCATCAGGAGATCCTTGCGGCCGTCACCGTTGGCATCGAATGCAACGCCGAGTCCCAGGCGGGCCGAGATCCCCGAGTTGACGGCGGCTCCGAACGAGCCATCGCCCAGGCCGAGCCGGAGGTACAGCGTGGAGGAATCGACGTTTCCGCCACCCGCCCACAGCAGGTCGGCGCGCCCGTCGCCATTGAAGTCGTTGAACATCCAGCCCGTCCGTCCTGGCACGACGTAACCCGCGGGGATGGGTGCCGCGACGCCCGGGACTTCGGCGAGGCCGACTGCGGCGTTCTGCCACTGAAAGACTGTCGGCGCAAGGCAATCGCTGCCGCCGACGCCGCATTCCCGCAGGGATGCCAGACGGCTGCGGCCGCCGGACGAAAGTGCCGGTTCGTAAGTGAAGTCATAGCGGCGCAGTACGGCGCCGTCGTAGAGCACGTCGATTCGAATCAGGCGCACGACCTGCCGGAGGGGCAGGCCCGCAACGAAGCCGGCATCGACTTCCTGGTTCGGCCGGTTCTCGTAAGTGAACGCGATCTCGTGCGATGCGACCGTGCCGTTCGCCGGATGGGCGTTGTAACGGATACTTGCGATGCGAAACGCCGCGCTGACGGACTCCTCCGTATAGCGATAGTCGATGACATTGCCCGCGCGGTCGCGGATGCGGTTGAGTGCCCAGGTGCGTGCGCCGCCCGTGGAGGAGCCCTGCACGCCATCGATGCGCGAGTCGTGCGTCGCGCCGTACTCGAGGATGCGGCCATCGGCGGACTCGACCGTGAACCAGGCCGGGCCGTTGGTCGAGGTGCCCTGCACCGCGCGGATCCGCGCGAAGGACTCGATTTCCGTGCGGTATTCCGCGTTCGGCGCCGAGTAGCCGGACGGACCCACGACGACCAGGCGCTGTCCGTCGAGGCAGAAGCGATCCACGGTCGACCGCAGCGGTGCCGCGCTGACGCCGTCCTGCGCGACCGTCCGCGGGCAGCGCGTGATCTGCGAAAGGCCGCCGATGGACCAGCCGACGCCCAGCAGTCCGCCACGCGTTCGATGGCGGTACTCGAGCGAGAGTGCGGGAGTCATGCCGTTCGTACCCGGAGGAACGGCGAGCGGTATCGAGTACTGCGCCTCTCCCAGCGGCGAGACGGCAGCAAAGCCCCGCGTCCGGCCGACGGCGGATTCCGCGTTGAGGCTCATGAGCAGTGCGCCGATCCCGAGCAGCGCCCCAAGACGGTGCGATGCGGAAGGCAGGTCCATTGCCAGTCTCCGGTTGGGCCGGCATCCCGCCGGCTCCCGAGACGCTAGCGCCCCGCGCGCGACGGGACCCGCCCCATATCGAGGGCAAATCCGTAGAATCAGGAGCTGGATCCCGATCCGGGGAATGATTCAGGAGCCGCGATGAAACTCGTCACCGCCATCATCAAGCCCTTCAAGCTCGACGACGTCCGCGCGGCGCTCTCGGAGATCGGCATCTCCGGCATGACCGTCACGGAAGTGAAGGGCTTCGGCCGCCAGCGCGGCCACACCGAGCTCTACCGCGGCGCCGAGTACGTCGTCGACTTCGTGCCGAAGACGCGCATCGAGGTCGCGGTGCGCGACGACCTCGTGGACCAGGTGCTGGAGGCGATCATCAACGCCGCGAAGACCGGCAAGGTCGGCGACGGCAAGATCTTCGTCACGACGATCGAGCGCGTGGTGCGCATCCGCACCAGCGAGATGGACGAGGCGGCGCTTTGAGCCAATCGGGCGAGAACCCGAAGTCCCCGACGCTCGACGCTGCGCTCGCGAAGATCGGCCTCGCCGGCAGCACGCGTCATGTCCTGTTCTGCATGCACGGCGACTGCGCCCCGCGCGAAGTCAGCGACGCCTCCTGGAAATACCTGAAGAAGCGCCTGCGCGAAGTCGGCCTGTCGGACGCGGAGGGCGGTGTCCTACGCTCGCGCGTCGATTGCCTGCGCATCTGCCGCGAAGGCCCGATCATGGTCGTGTACCCGGAAGGCACCTGGTACCGGAATGCCACGCCGGAGAACATCGAGCGCATCATCCAGGAGCACCTGCTCGGCGGCCGTCCGGTGGCCGAGCTTGTTTTTGCAGCGCACCCGCTGGTTTGAGATTTTGCCGATTGAACTTAATCTGGCTTTTCGATTGTTGTAAACGGCCGGGTTCTCTTGTAAACAGCATGCAGGGATAAAAAAACTCCGGGGAGTTCCTGACATGCGTTCAGCGTTCGTCGTCCTTGCTGCCATCGCCGCCACCGTCATTGCCGGGGCCCCCGCAGCCGCAGCAGAACCGAAGTTTCGCGATAAGCCATTGGCCCAGAAGGGCGCAATGCTGCGCCTGAGTTCCGACGCCGTCGCGGACCGCGGCATCAGCAAGGTCTTCATCGTGCAGATGGCCGGCGATCCGGCGATCCGCTACCAGGGCGGCGTTTCGGGCTTTGCGAAGTCGGCGCCGGCGAAGGGCGAGCGCTACGACGCGCGCTCCAGCCAGGCGCAGATGTACGCCGAGCGGCTCGGCCAGCAGCAGGACGCCGTGCTCGCGCGGGTCGGCGCCTCGGGCGGGAAGATCTACAGCTTCCGCCACGTCTTCAACGGTTTTGCGGCCCGGATGACGGCGCAGCAGGCCGCCAAGCTCCGCAAGGACAAGAACGTCCTGCAGGTCTGGGAAGACCAGGCGATGCCGCTGGACACCAACAACTCCCCGCGCTTCCTCGGCATCCTGGACGAGAAGAACGGCCTGCGCGGCAAGCATGGCCTGCGCGGCGAGGACGTCATCATCGGCGTGCTGGACTCCGGCATCGTCCAGGAACATCCGTCACTGGATCCCACGGGATTCGGGCCGGCGCCGGCCGGCTGGGCAGGCGCCTGCGAGGCGGGCGACGGCTTCGCCGCCTCGGACTGCAACAACAAGCTGATCGGCGCGCGCTTCTTCGTCGATGGGTTCGGCGCCGCCAACGTCGGTGCCCGGCGAGTTCCTGTCGCCGCGCGACTCCGACGGTCACGGCACGCACACGGCGACGACGGCCGGCGGGCAACGAGAACGTCCAGGCCGTGCTGGCCGGCAAGCCGGTCGCCACGATCAGCGGCATCGCGCCGCGCGCACGCGTGGCGGCCTACAAGGTCTGCTGGCAGGCGCCGGGCGCCCCGTCCTCGAGCTGCTTCTTCTCGGATTCCGCGGCGGCGACCGACCAGGCCGTCGCTGACGGCGTCGACATCCTCACGTTCTCGGTCGGCACCGCGTTCTCGTTCATCGACCCGCAGGACATCGCATTCCTGTTCGCGACCGACGCGGGCATCTTCGTCTCGCGTTCGGCCGGCAACGAAGGCCCGGGACCGGAGTCCACCGCGGCCGGCGAGCCCTGGGTCACGTCGGTTGCCGCCTCGACGCACAGCGGCCCGCTCTTTGCGAACGCCACGAAAGTCAATTCGCCGGCCTCGGTCGCAGGCACCTACGCCTCGCTCGAGAGCGCGCATCTCGAAGTCGCTGCAGGAGACCGGCCCGATCACGGACGACCTCATCGCGGCCAGTCCGATCGACGCCTGCGCTCCCGCTGACGAATTCCCTGGCGGGCGGCATCGGCCTCGATCGCCCGCGGCACCTGCGACTTCTCGGTCAAGCTGACCAACGCCGCCAATGCCGGCGCGATCGCCGTGCTGATGTACTCGAACGCGAACCCGAAGACCGTCATGGGCGGCACGGCGACGCCGGAGTCGCTCAGCATCCCGGCGGTCATGATCGACAACGCGCCGGGCCTCGCGATCCTGGCCGCAGCTCACCGGCGGCGAAACCGTCAACGTGACGCTCTCGGCCGACAACTTCATCCGCGAGCGGATGACCGGCAACGTCATGGCCGATTTCTCCTCGCGCGGGCCGTTCCCGACCGTGCGCGACTGGATCAAGCCGGACATCACGGCGCCGGGCGTGAACGTCCTGGCGGGCGCGACGCCTGAGCCGAACGACGGCTCGTTCGGCGACTTCTTCCAGTACCTGCGGCGGCACCTCGATGTCGACACCGCACATCGCGGGCATCGCGGCGCTGCTGCGCGAGGCGCATCCGGACTGGACGCCGGCGATGATCAAGTCGGCGATGATGACCACGGCGCGGCAGAACGTCGTCAAGGAAGACGGCGTGACGAAGGCCGATCCGTTCGACTTCGGCTCCGGTCACGTGAACGCCGAACCAGGCGCTCGATCCGGGCCTGGTCTACGACGCCGGGTTCCTCGACTACCTGGCGGGCACCTGCGGCACGAGCGAGGCGGCCGGCCTGTTCGCCGATCCTGCGGCGACCTGCGCCAGCCTCGAGAGCGCCGGCTTCTCGACCGACGCCTCCGACCTCAACCTGCCGTCGATCGGCATTGCGGACCTGCCCGGCAAGCAGACCGTGACGCGCTACGTCACGAACGTCAGCGACAAGGGCAGCCGCTACGACGTAGCGTCGAAGTCGCCCCCCGGCTACAACACCGAGGTGAGCCCGAGCGTCGATGCTGGCTGGCGCCGGGCGCAGACCAGGTCCTACAAGGTCACGTTCACCAACCGGGACGCGCCTCCCGGGCGAGTGGCGCTTCGGCTGGCTGAAGTGGACGGACAACAAGAAGCACGAGGTGCGCAGCCCGATCGCGGTGCGCGGCCAGGCCGTCGTGGCCCCGGATGTGATCCAGGGCACCGGCGAGTCAGGCTCCGCGTCCTTCGACGTGACCTTCGGCTACAACGGCACGTACGCGGCCGGCGCGCATGGCCTCGTCGAGCCGTTCCTGACGGCTGGTCCCGGTCGAGGACGACCCGGTCAACTCGTTCGACTTCGACTTCGGCCCGGACGAGCCGCTCGTGTACCTGTTCGAGGCGCCGCCCGGAGCGGCTGCGCTCGAGTTCTCGATCTTCGATGCGTACAACGACAATCCGGGCCATGACCTCGACCTGTACGTCTTCTACTGCCCGGACTTCTTCTGTACGCAGGTCGGCGCAGAGCTTCAACGCGCACGTCGAACGAGTCGGTGCGGATCCCGTTCCCGGTCAACGATCCGACTATCGACGACCCGTACGCGGTGTTCGTGCACGGCTACAACACCGCGGGCGGCGCGCCGGCGACCTCGATCTTCTTCGACTGGACGGTCGAGGGCCCGGTGGGGAACCTGACCGTGACCGGCCCGACCACGGCGGAGATCGCGCAGGAAGGGACGATCGACCTCCAGTGGTCCGGCCTGCTGTCCGGCGCGGCCGACAAGTATCGCGGTGCGGCATCGCACAGCGACGGCGTCGGCGATCCAGGACGCTGACCTTCATCGAGATCGACAACGACGAGGGCGGCGGCTTCTGCGACCTCGTGGCCTGCCCGTAAGGCACCGACGAGCGATAGCGACGTGTCAGGGCCGCCCGGTTCGCCGGGCGGCCCTTTTCTTTGCCGGCGCTTATTCCGCCGTGATGGGCGGGCAGGGAATCGTGCGGTTCAGGTCGGTGTGGTAGGTGAATACCTGCTGCCGCGTGCCCGAACGTCAGCACCCAGCCGTGCACCTGGGCCTGCGTGTACATCACGCCCGGCTCCGGGCAGCCGAGCGAGCCGTCGTCCCAGGTCTTGCCTTCGCCGGACAGGAACAGGATCTCGCGCTCCGTGACGCCCAGGCGGCTGGCGAGGTCCTTCCGCGCCGCCACCATCTGCGGGCCGAAGCTGAGGTCGCGTTGCGGCGTGATGCCGCCCATCGCCTTGGTCTGGCCGCAGACGAAGGCCTTATTGTCGGCCTCGTGCACGACGTGCACCTGGCGGTCCACGCGCAGCGTCACCCGGTGGCCCGGCGTGATGACGGAGAGGTAGGCCACGCCCGGCTTCGGGCAGCCGAGGCTGCTGTCGCGCCATTCGACTTCGCGCACGGTGTCGACCAGCGACCTGGTCCTTCGGGATCCCGAGCTCCGCCGCGAGGGTGTCGATCGCGACCTGCGCGGCGGCGCGCTCGACGTCGTGTCAGCGGTTCGGCGGGCTCGCGGCCCGGGTAGAAGCGGATCGTCGTCCGCGCCGGCGGCGAAGGCGGCCAGCGTAGCGGCGACCAGAGCTGCAATGCGTGTCATTTGAGCCCCCGGGGAGATTCGTGAATAGTAGCAACATGCCGCAAGCCATCCGCATTCACGAGCACGGCGGCCCCGAGGTCCTGCGCCTCGAGGCCGTCGAGTCCCGCGCCGGTCGGCCGCGGCCAGGTCCGCATCCGCCAGACCGCGATCGGCGTCAACTTCATCGACACCTATGACCGCAGCGGGCTTTATCCCGTCTCATTGCCGAGCGGCATCGGGCGCGAGGCCGCGGGCGTCGTGCTGGAGGCCGGAAAGGGCGTCACGAAGCTGCGCGCGGGCGATCGCGTCGCCTACGCCGGCAACACGCCCGGCGCGTACTGCGACGAGCGGGTCATGGACGCAGCGCGCGTCGTGAAGCTGCCGGACGGCGTTTCCGACCGCGAGGCCGCGGCGCTGATGCTGAAGGGCCTGACGGCCTGGTTCCTGCTGCGCCGCTGCCATCGCGTCAGGCGCGGCGAGTGGATCCTGCTGCACGCCGCCGCGGGCGGCGTCGGCCTGATCGCGCTGCAGTGGGCGGCGGCCCTCGGCGCGCGGGTCATCGCCGTCGTCGGCAGCGACGAGAAGGCGGCGCTCGTGCGCGAGCACGGGGCGGCGGAGGTGATCGTGAGCAGCCGCGAGAACATCGCCGAGCGCGTGCGCGCCATCACGCGCGGGCGCGGCGTGCCGGTCGTCTACGACGGCGTCGGCAAGGACACCTTCTTCGCCTCGCTCGATTCGCTCGCGCCGCTCGGGCTGATGGTGAGCTACGGCAACGCCTCGGGCGCCGTGCCGCCGGTGGCGCCGCTCGAGCTGACGCGCCGCGGCTCGCTGTTCCTCACGCGCCCGACGCTGTTCCACTACACGGCGAAGGCGTCCGAGCTCGCGCGCGGCGCGCGCGAACTGTTCGACGTCGTCGGCAAGCGGCAAGGTGAAGGTGCGGATCGGCCGGGAGTATCCGCTTGCGAATGCGGCCGACGCGCACCGCGACCTGGAGGCGCGGCGGACGACCGGCAGCCTGCTGCTCATTCCCTGACGGCAGCGCCGTTCAGTCCGGAATCGTGGCGACCTGCGCCCAGCGCGGGTCGCGGTGCAAGGCCATGAGGTAGGGCGAAAGCCGCATCTCGTCCTGGAAATACCAGAGCGCCCGCGGCCTCGTGGCGCGATCGCGCTCGATCCTGCGGTACTCCGCTGGCGAGCAGTGTCGAACGCCGCGTCATTCTGGCCGCGGTCCGCGTAGACCTCGGCGAGTCGGATGGTGGCAGGCACGTCCATGGGCGCGGCGACGAGGCGTTTGAGCGCCGCATCCGCCTCCTGACTCTTGCCCGGCGCGCGGTGCAGGAGGGCGTGCAGGTAGTCCCGCTCGTTGCCTGCCTGCAGATTCCCGATCTCCTCGACCGCTTCGTCGTAGCGACCGAGCATGATCAGGATGCGTGCGATGTCGACCACTTGCGTGGTCCCGAAATCGGGATTGAGCTCCCGTGCGCGCCGGGTCTCGGCGAGCGCCTCATCCAGTTGGCCGTTCAACATCAACATGTAACCGAGATTGCCCCGGCTCGTCGGCGACAGCGGATCCTGGGCGGCAGCGCGGCGCCAGAGATCCAGCGGCCAACGCGTAGTCACCATTCCAGATGGCGTCGTCAGCGGCGAACCCGAGGACGAGCGGATCTTCAGGGTCGAGGGAGGTCGCGATGCGCAGGTGCTCGTTGCCTTCCTGGTGACGGGCCACGTGGAACAGGTACTGCGCAAGCCGCGCCTGGGCCATCGCGAGGTTCGGGTCGATCCTGACGGCCGTGCGGGCCGCCTCGCCCTGCAGTGCCCGCAACGGGGCGCTGGACGCCGCGTCCATCTGCCCGATCTGCAGCGAGTAGGCGCCGGCAAGCGCCGCCCAGGCCCGGGCGTACTGCGGATCCAGAGCGACAGCTTCCTTGTAGTCGGCGATGGCGCGTTCGATGTCGCCCGGAGAGCGCCGGTTATAGAAGAACTGTCCCTGGAGGAATTTCTCGTAGGCGGCGACGCTCGCCGGGTCCTTCCGGACCGTGCGGACTGCCGCCGAGCTCGGACTCCAGTGCCGTCGCGACCGCGACGGCAATCTCGTCCTGCACGGCGAAGAGATCGTCGATCGAGCGGTCGAAGGTCCGCGACCAGAGATGGGAATTCGTGGCCGCGTCGATCAGCTGCGCCGTGATCCGGACCCGGTCGCCGGACTTGCGCACGCTGCCTTCGAGCACGTAGGCGACGTCAAGCCGCTCGGCGATCTGCGGGACGTCCAGCTGTTCGTCCCGCAGTGCGAACGACGACGTCCGCGAGATGACGCGCAGGCTGTCCGACTGCGACAGGTGGTTGAGGATTTCCTCGGTCACGCCGTCCGACAGGTATCCCTGGTCCTTGCGCTTCGCTCATGTCGAGGAAGGGCAGCACGGCGATCGAATGCGGCGGCGCGCCGGCGGTCGCTGTCGATCCTTGTCCGGCGTCCGCCAGAGGAAGACACCCACACGCGACTGCGGCCAGGGCCATGGCCGAGGCGCCGGCCGCCACGCAGGGTGCCGCGTGCGCCCGGCCGGCCTTGCCGGTGCCGGCACGGCCGCCTGCACTTCGAGCGGCTTGACGGAGGCGTTCAGGCGGTAGCCGCGCTTGGGCATCGTTTCCAGGAGAGCCCGATAGCGCTCGTCGCCCGAGGCGTGGGCCAGGGCGCGGCGCAGCTCGTAGAAGCAGCGTGTCAGGGCGTCGTCCGTGACGACGACGTTGCGGCCAGAGGCGCGCGAGCAGGTCCTCGCGCAGCACGACCTGCCCGGCGTGCTCGGCCATCTGCACGAGCACGTCCATGACCTTGGGATCCAGTCTTTCCCGTCCGCCGGCGCCGGACACCAGCCCGGCAGTCGGCTCGACTCGCAGCGCCTCGAGCGCGAAGCCTTGCGCGAGCGTGCTCATGGGAATGTCAGAACGATATCAGGGTTTGATCAGGACGATTCATGCCCTCCGGTTCCCACTACGCAAGCTTCAAAAACAGCGACTTGAGCCGATTCTGTCAAACGGCCCGGGCCGCGTCTGTCGTTACGTCGACATAAAGAGGGGATCGGACAATGAATAGGTTTCGACAACTGGCGGGCGCGACCGTCCTCGCGACCCTCGCCTGGTCGGGCCTGCGCGGCCGCTGACGCGGTCACGGACTGGAACGACATCGCCAACAACGCCGTTGCGGCCGGCCGGCCCGGGACCGATCGGCGCCCACGGACCTCGCGGTCGTCGCAGCTCGCCGTGCACGACGCCGTGCAGTCCTATGAGAAGCGCTTTGAGCCCTATTACACCCAGGTCAGTCGGCGCCAAGGGGTCGAAGTCGGCCGCGGTCGCTGCCGCGGCACACGGCGTGCTCGTCGCCTTCTATCCGTCGCAGGCCGCGACGCTGGATGCGACCTACACGACCTGGCTGGCCAACAACGGCCTGACCGGCGACCTGGGGATCGACGTAGGCGTAGCTGTTGCCGACCGGGCCAAGACCCTGCGGCGCCTCGACCCGAACCCGCTGCCGCCGCCGTACACGGGGATCAATGCGATCGGGCAGTGGCGCTCGACGGAGAATTTCCTGGGCGCACCGCCCGCCGCCGCCCGCGCCCATGCACGCGCCGTTCATGGGCAGCTTCCATCCGTTCGCCCTGACGGGTCCCGCGCGTTTCCGCGCGCCGCCGCCGCCCGCCCTCGACAGCGCCAAGTACGCTGAGGACTACAAAGAGGTCAAGGAAAAGGGTGCGCTGACGGGCAGCACGCGCACGGCGGAACAGACCGACATCGGTTACTTCTGGACCGACAACTTCGGCGTCCAGTGGAACCGCGCGATCCGGGGAATCATCGAGGCGCGCGTCCCGAACATGGGCAACCGTGCGCGGCTGCTCGCGCTCGTGAACATGGCCATTGCCGACGCGGTCATCACGGCCTGGGACAGCAAGCTCTACTACAATTTCTGGCGCCCGCTGAACGCCATCCGTGAGGGTGAGTTCGACGGCAACGCGAACACCATCGGCGATCCCACGTGGCAGCCGCTCGTCAACAACCCGCCGTATCCTGATTACACCTCGGGCGCCAACAACGTGACGGGCGCGGCGACGAAGACGCTGGAGCTCTTCTTCGGCCGCGACAACATCGCGTTCAAGATCACGAGCAACGCGCCGGCGGCAATCAAGAAGGAGCGGACCTACGCGAGCTTCACCGCCGCTTCCCAGCAGGTCGTCAACGCACGCGTCTATCTCGGCATTCACTTCCGGTTCGCGGATCTCGCGGCGCGCGCGCAGGGTCGCGCCGTAGCCGAGTACGTCTACGACCACTACCTGTTGCCTCTCTAAGAAGAACTGATCCCTTCTGACATTGCAGGGCCCCGCATCGAAAGATGCGGGGCCCATTTTCGTTTGCCGCGATAATGGGCGGGTGAAGGTCAGACTCCTCCCGTCGCAACGCCAGTTCGAGGCCGAGGCCCACGAACCGGTGCTCACCGCCGCGCTTCGCCAGCACCTCAACCTGCCGCACAGCTGCAAGGGCGGCTCCTGCGGCAGCTGCCGCGTGCGCCTGCTGTCCGGCCGCATCGCCTATCCGCACGGCCGTCCCGCGGGGATCGACGCCGGGGAAGAGGCGGCGGGCTACGCGCTGATCTGCCAGGCGCGCGCACTCGAGGACCTCGTCATCGAGACGCGCGAGATCCGCCACGTCACCGACGTGGAGATCCGCGAGCTTGCCGGCGCGTGTCGCGCGCATGGAGCGTCTCGCCCCGGAAGTGATGGGGCTGTGGCTGCGCCTGCCGGCGATCGAGCCGTTCACCTGGCAGGCCGGGCAGTACGTGGACGTCATGCTTCCCGGCGAGCGGCGCCGCAGCTTCTCGCTCGCGAATCCGCCGCATGACGCGTCCATGCTCGAGCTGCACGTGCGGCGCGCGCCGGGCGGCGCGTTCAGCGAGCAGGTCTTCAACGGGATGAAGGAGGGGAGCCTGCTCCGGATCGAAGGACCGCTCGGCCAGTTCGTCTACAAGGACGGCGACCGCCCGTTGCTGGCGATCGGCGGCGGAACGGGTTACGCGCCGCTCAAGGCGATCCTGCGCCAGGTGCTCGAGTCCGGATCGCGCCGCGGGATTTCGCTCTACTGGGGCGCGCGCACGGCCGAGGACCTGTACGAAGACAGCTGGCTGCACGCGCTCGCCGCGCGGCACCCGCAATTCCGCTACGCGGGCGTGACCTCGGGACTGGTGCACGAGGCGGTGCTCCGCGAAGTGACGAACCTCACTGGATTCGACATCTACGCGGCCGGCCCGCCGGCGATGATCGATGCAGTGCGCCACGAACTGCCGCGCCAGGGCGCGGACCCCGCGCGAATCTTCTTCGACTCCTTCGACTGGGCGCCGGCCTGAGCCGCGCCTAGCGGAACAGCCCGTCGTCGAGGATCGAGCCGCGGCCGACCGGCTTGCCGATCGAGATCCAGATGGCGGAGTTGTTCTCGGCATAGCCGACACCCAGGTTGATCGAGCCGATCGGCGTCGAGCCGGCGAGATAGGCGGAAGCCCCGTAGATTTCGTCGTCCGGGACGCCATCGAATCGATCGTAGAGGCCTGCCGCATAGACGCCGAATCCGGCATAGAGCGCCTGGTTCTTGAGCGTCGAGAGGTCCTTGATGCGCCACAGGAAACTGCCCTGGGCCAGCCAGTAGCTATCGACCCGGATCTCGTCGAACTGGTATCCCGCAAGCGTTCGCGGGCCGCCCAGCGAGAATCCGCGATCTCCGGGAAGGTCGTCGCCGAAGCCAGTCCCGCCCGCCAGGCTGACCCACATGAGGTTCCTGCGCAGCGGAACCGCCTTGCGCACTCCGGCCTCGATGCGTTCCCAATCGCGATCGGCGCCGAGGCTTTCGTCCGACTGGACATACTCGACCGCCGCCGACATGCCGCTCGTCGCGAAACTCGCGGTATCCCGCGAGTCGTAGCGCGCGGCGAATGCAATGCCGGCATCGATTTCATCGGCCGCCGCCACGTCGGGCGGACCCGTCTGGACGCTGGCGCGCCGGTCGCTTGCCCAGTAACCGAGGCGCAGTTGCGCGGCCTTCAGCAGGTTCCAGCCGAGGTCGACGCGCCCACCCATGTCCCTGAACTCCACCGTGGCGACGTGATCGCCGTCCAGGAACAGGTTCTCGAGGGTCTGGCCGGCGAACAACTTCGGTTCCACGAAGAACTGCTGGCTGACATCGAAAGGCTGGTAGAAGCTCGTGGCGATCGACGTCTCGTAGCCGATCTCGATCGGTATTGCGCCATTGCGCGCCGCGTTCGTTCAGCCAGCGACGCACGTGCTGCAGGCTCACCTGGAACTTCAGGTCGCCACCACCATCGGCATAAACGCCGAGGCTCGGGCTGAGATAGTCCTTGCCGATGGTGGCCTCGGTCGGCAGCCAGACGAGCGTCGTCTGGTCGGCGTCGCCTTCGAGGCGGTAGGCGACGCTCTCCAGCTCGTCGAGCGCCGCCATTCGCCTGGCGTCCCTGGAGATGGCATCGATGTCGACGATGTCGCCGGTTCGGACGGTCGACAGGGACTCGAGGTAGTCCACGTTCACCCAGTTCAGCCCCTCCACCCGGACGTTGGCGATGCGGCGCTCCTCGCCCTTGCCGACAGTCGCGTGTCGACGCCAGGCCGCGTACTCTGCCGCAGGCAATGCGTATACAGCGAGCCGGTCGACGGCGGTGCGTGCAGCCGCTTCACCGAGGGGGATTGTTTCCGGCACGCGCTCGAAATCCGACAGTCGTGATGTCGCCCATCGGCACGTCGATTCGGATGTCGCGCTCGGTGAGTGACTGCAGCTGGATCTTTTCGTTGACTTCGAACATCACGTCCATGCTGCGCGAGAGCAGCTGCGTCGCCTGCACCAGCTTATCGGCAGTGGCTGGCGGTTCGACGAGATTGACGACGATGACGACGTCGGCACACATCGACCGCGCGACGTCGACGGGGATGTTGCGCACCATGCCGCCGTCCGCGAGCACCATGCCGTTCAAGAGGACCGGCGAGAACGCGCCGGGGATGGCCATGCTGGCGCGCATGGCCGTCGCCAGGTCTCCCTGGTCCAGCACGACCATATCGCCCGTCACCATGTCGGTCGCCACCGCCCGGAAGGGGATGGGCAGTTCGTCGAAGACGCTGACCATCCGCGCCTGCGCGACATAGGTCCGCAGCAGGTCGTCGATGCTGCTGGTGTCGACGAGGCCGGCGGGCGCGACGATGCGGCCTTCCTTCAGTCCGACCTTGAGTTCCGACTGCGTATCGGTGGCAAGGCGATTGGCTTCGACCGGCTTCAGCGCGCGCCGCCCCTTGCCGCCGACGACCCGCGACCAGTCGATGCCGTTGATGAAGGATTCGAGGTCAGCTGCAGGCTGCCCGGCGGCGTAACCAGCGCCGATCAGCGCGCCCATGCTGGTGCCGGCGATGCAGTCGACGGGCACGCGCATCTCTTCCAGCACCTTGAGCACGCCGACGTGCGCGCCGCCTTTTGCGCCGCCGCCGGCGAGCACGAGCCCGATGCGAGGGCGCTCGCCGGTCGCCTCCATCGGCGCGGCCGCAGGCGTCGCGGCGGCGAGCATCGCCGGAAGCAGGAATCCGAGCATGGAAAGAAGGAACTTCTTCGAATTCATGTGGGCACCTGTACACGCCAGCGAATGAGTGCCGCGATGAGCGCGGCGTCTTCCGGTGAATCTGCAAGCAAGATGGGCGATCCGAGTCCGAGACGGGCGGCGGCGGTGGCAACGCGCTCCGAGCCGGTGACGAGCGCCGTCGAGTCCATCAGGCCGCGGCAGCGCGGCGTCACGATGCCGACCAGCGCCTCGAGCAGTTCCACGCTGGTGGCCGTGTAGACGGAGATGCCGCCTTGCCGCCAAAGCTGTTCGATTTCCGCCTGGAGACCCGCGGACGGGTGGGCGGGCTCGCGCGTATACACGTCCGCATAGTGGACCTGGGCGCCGCGCTCCGTCATTGCCTTTTGGAGCAGGTCGAGTCCACTGGAACCGCGCACGATCAGCACACGCTGGCCGGCCATGCGCGCGAGTTGCGGCAGCGCGAGCAGGGACTCGCTGTCGGCGCCTTCCGCGGGCATCAGCGAGACACGGTATCCGGCGGCATTCAGGGCAGCCGCCGTCGCCTGGCCGATCGCGGCGACCGGCACTTCAGGCCGCTGGGTCAGGATATCCGCGCCAAAGCGGACGGCATTGGCGCTCACAAAGACGACGAGGTCGTAGCGGTCGGTCGGTCCCACCGCGGCGCGTACCGCCGCGCGATCCGGCCGCGGCCGGATCGCGAGCGCAGGATAGCGCACGGCTGCACCGCCTTCGGCCTCGATCAGCTGGCACAGGTGACCGGCCTGGTGATCAGGGCGCGTAACGAGCACGCCGATGCCCTTCAGGCGATTCACAGCAGCCTGCCTGCGCCCGCTGCGACGAGGCGCCGGGCGAGGTCGCTGCCAAGGCGCGACGCCTCGGCCGCCTGACCCGATATCTCGTCGGCGAAGATCGTGGCGCCATCCGTGGAACCGACGAGCCCGGCGAGGCGCAGGGACCCGCCCTCGAGCGTCGCGTGTGCGGCGATCGGTGAGCGGCAACTCGCGCCGAGTCCCGCCGAGAAGGCGCGCTCGGCATCGAGCGCGAGGCGAGACTCGGCGTGCTCGAGCGGTCGCAGGAGTTCGAGGAGGTCCAGTCGATCCGACCTGCACTCGATCCCGACGATGCCCTGACCCACGGCCGGCAGCATCTCCTGCGGCGAGAGGCGCATGCGTATGCGCGCCTCGAGCCCCAGCCGTTCGAGGCCGGCCGCCGCCAGCACCGTCGCGTCGCAATCGCCCTTGTCGAGCTTGCCGAGGCGCGTATCGACATTGCCGCGCATCACGACGACCTCGAGATCCGGCCGCCGGCGGCGCAGCTGGCACTCGCGCCGCGGGCTGGAGGTGCCGACGCGCGCCCCGCGGGGCAGGTCGGCGAGCGACGGGTGCCGCGCCGACACGAAGGCATCGCGCGGGTCGCCGCGCTCGAGTGCGGCCGCGATCGTGAATCCGGGCGGCAGGTGGCCCGGCAGGTCTTTCATCGAGTGAACCGCGAGGTCCGCGACGCCTTCCTGCATCGCATGCTCGAGCTCCTTGATGAACAGCCCCTTGCCGCCCACGGCGGCGAGGCTGCGATCCAGGATGCGGTCACCCTCGGTCACCACGGGCACGAGGCTCACCTCCAGGCCCGGGTGCAGCGCCGCCAGCCGTGTGGCAACGTGCCCGGCCTGCCACAGGGCGAGCCGGCTCTTGCGCGTGGCGATGCGGAGCAGGGAGGGCATCCGCGCATTCTGCCACGCGGGCCTCAGGAACGATCCGGCGGCGTCCTGGCCGAAAGCGTCCGCGCGACGTCCACCGCAAGTCTCCGGCTCACGGGGAGCGTGCCGCCACCGCGCAGCCGGACGACCTGGTGGCCATCGGCGTCGCGTTCCACGCCCTCGACGTGCGCAATTGCCGCGAGTGAGTTGCGGTGCACGCGAACGAAGCGTCCGGTGAATTCCTCCTCCAGCGATTTCAGCGACTCCTCGATCAGCTCATCGCCGCCCGAGTGCCGCAGCGTCGTGTATTTCTGCTCGGCGATGAAGCAGAGGATGGTCTCCACCGGGATGAGCTTGAGTTCGTCGCGCGCGCGGACGGCGATCCGTGTGCGCGGGCCCGCTGCGCCCTCGGCGATCCGGGTGAGCTGCGCGCGCGTCGGACGGCGCGCCCGTTCGAGCGCTTCGCGCAGCCTCTCCGGCCTCACCGGCTTCAGCAGGTAGCCCGCGGCCTGCGCGTCGAAGGCTGCAAGGGCATGCTGTTCGAAAGCAGTGGTGAAGATCACCGCCGGCGGCTCCGGCATGCGTGCGAGGTGATGCGCCACTTCCAGCCCATCCATGCCGGGCATGCGGATGTCGAGCAGGACGACCTCGGGTTTGAGCCGGCCCGCGAGGAGCAGGGCTTCCTCGCCGCTCGAGGCGACGCCGGCAAGCTGGACCTCCGGCAGCTCCTCGACCAGGTGCGAGAGTCGTTCCCGCGCGAGCGGCTCGTCGTCGACCACGAGTACGCGCAGGTTCATGCCGTCGCCTCGCCCGCCGGGAAGCGCAACGTCACCACGAAGCGCTCCGGCGCCTCGATCACCTCGACCTCGGCTTCGCCGTGGAACATGAGCTCCAGGCGCTGCCGCACGTTGTCGAGCCCGATCCGGTGTCCGGTGCGGCGTGCGACGACGCGCGGCGCCACCGGGTTGTCGATGGTCAGCACTACCTGGCGGCCGTCGCGCCTGCCGGCGACGCGGATCGTGCCGCCCGACGCGAGCGGCTCGATGCCGTGGTAGACGGCGTTCTCGAGCAGCGGCTGCAGGATCAGCGCCGGCACCGGCGCATCCATCGGCACGTCGTCGACCTGCCAGTCGACGGTTAGCCGCGCGCCGAGGCGCAGGCGCTCGACGCGCTCGTAGGCGCGGGCGATCTCGATCTCGTTCGCCAGCGGGATGCGCTCGCGGTGCTCGCGCAGCGACGCGCGAAACAGGTCCGAGAGGTCCGCGATCGCCTGCTCCGCGAGCCTCGGATCGCTGCGCGTGAGCGAGGCGATGGTGTTCATGCTGTTGAACAGGAAGTGCGGACGGATGCGCGCCTGCAGCGCCCGCACGCGGCTCTGCGCCTCGGCCTCGACGTTGGCCTGCCACTGGTGGGCGACGTAGAAGTAGCGCAGCGCAATCCCCGCCGCAATGGCGCAGACGGCGAGATTGCGCAGCATCACCTGCAGGTGCAGGGCTGCCGGCAGGGGCGGGCCTGCGCCGAGAGATCGGCGCGTGTACTCCTCGAACCACCATGCGGCCTCGGTCACGAGCGCCGTGACAGCGAGCGCGAGTGCCAGCGCGACCGTGGAACCGGAGAGCACGTCCTGGCGGGACAGCAGGCCGCGCGCGGCACACCAGACTGCCGCCGTTCCAAGCGCGACCCAGAGCAGGAAAAGCGCGATTCGCGCGAGGTCGGTCCAGAAGCTGGCCGAGATTCCGTGGCGGGCGAGCGTGAACAGCAGCGCAACCAGTGCCGCGATCAGGATGACGGCGAGCACGCTCTGCGCGCGGCAGAAATCGGGCAGGTAGAAACCCGGACGCTCAGTCATCGTTCGAGTCGGAGAAGAGCGGCGTCTTGAGGCGGAAGATCGTCGAGATGTCCTCCTCACCATGGCCCGAGGCGATGAGCCGTGCGTAGTCCGCGAGCGTCGACTCGACGAGCGGCAGGACCGCGCCATGGCGGTCCGCCATTGCGCGGCAGATGCGGAGGTCCTTCTCGTGCAGCCGCACGCGAAAGCCCGCCGGGTACTCGCCGCGCGCCATGAATGGCGCGCGATTCACGAAATACCAGGAGGAACCGGCGCCCTTGCCGAGGATCTCGATCACGCGATCCAGCGGCAGGCCTTCGGCGCGCGCGAAAGCCATCGCCTCGGCGGCGACCTGGATCGCGCCGGCACAGAGGATCTGGTTGGTCGCCTTGGTCGCCTGCCCGCTGCCCGAGGGCCCCATCCGGACGATCGTCCTGCCGAGCGCCTCGAGCACGGGTCGCGCGCGCCCGAAGGCTTCCTCGTCGCCGCCGCACATGATGGCGAGGGTCGCGTTCCTCGCGCCTTCGACGCCGCCGCTGACCGGGCAGTCGAGGAAGTGCGAGCCCACGGCCGCGACTCGCGTAGCCGCCACGCGCGCGGTGTCGGCGGCGACCGTCGAGCAGTCGATGACGAGCGATCGTTTCGGCAGGGCAGTGCAAAGCGCGTCGATGACCTCGAGCAGGTCGTCGTCGGCGGAAACACAGGTGACGACGGCGTCGCAGGCCGCGGCGAGCGCCGACGGCGAGTCAAACGCACGGCAGCCGGTCTCGGCGGCCAGGGTCGCGGACTTGCCCGAAGTGCGGTTCCAGGCGCCGGCGAGCAAGCCGGCGCGGTGCAGGTTGCGGGCCATGTGCTGGCCCATCGCCCCGAGTCCTATGAATCCGACTTTCATGGCGGGCCCCATTGTGCCCGCTTGCGCGGATCAGCCGCAGTAGTCGTCGACGGCCTGCTTGGCGCGGGCACGGGCCTCGGTCAGTTCCTGGTCCGTCAGGTAGACGCGCTTGCCGTCCGGCGTCTCGCGGAACAGGCGTCGGGAATCGACGTAGCGCTGGTAGCGGTCCTGCGCCGCCTTGCATTGCTCGACCTTGGCCTTCTCGACGTCGGCCTGGACGGCTGCCATGGCTTCCTGGGAGACCGGCGGCTCCGGCGTGCTCGGTGACTCCGAACCCGTGTCCGGGGGCGCGCCTGTTTCGTCCTCGTCGGAGTAGTCGTCGCTATTACCGGACTCGCCTTCGTCGATCGTGCCGGCTTCCTGCTGGTAGACACCCAGGATCCTGGCGCCGGCCTGCCGCGGCGGCAGGTCCGTGTAATGAACCTGGCCGGCCGTATCGACCCACTTGTAGACGGTTTCCGCCCCGGCCACGGCCGCGACGCCCGCCAACAGCACTGCACACACGACCCGTGAAAACCGCACCATGTTCCACCCCCGGCTACGCAGCACAGTGTGGCGTCCCGGCGCCTGAAAACCTTTGACGCCCGTCACACTGGAACCCCGGACCCGCCGGAGTGTAGCCAAAGTCAGTGGTTATAGGCTCGCTCGTCGTGCAGGGAGAGGTCGAGCCCCTCGAGCTCCTGTTCCCGGGAGACCCGGATGCCCAGGGTCGCATCCAGCAGCTTCAGGATGGCGTAGGTCCCGGCCACGCTCCAGGCGGCGGTGAGGAGGACGCTCTGGGCCTGGATCCAGACCTGGGCGCCGATCGTCACGCCTTCCGGAAGGCCGATGCCGCCGAGGGAGCCTGCCGTCACGCCGGTCATCAGCGCCCCGACGATGCCGCCGACGGCATGCACGCCGAACACGTCGAGCGAGTCGTCGTAGCCGAACAGCCGCTTCAGGCGCGTCGCCGCGAAAAAGCAGCAACCGCCCGCGATGACGCCGATCAGGAGCGCACCGGCGGGTCCCGCCGTGCCGGAAGCCGGCGTGATCGCGACCAGGCCGGCGATGGCGCCGGTCGCAACGCCGAGGGCGCTCGGCTTGCCGTGGACGGCCCATTCCAGGGACATCCAGGCGACAGGCCGCCGCAGCCGTCGCGACCTGCGTGACGAGGACCGCCATGCCCGCGGTGCCGTTTGCGGCGAGTGCGCTGCCGGCGTTGAACCCGAACCAGCCCACCCAGAGCAGCGCGGCCCCGACCAGCGCGAACGGGACGTTGTGCGGTGGAAGCGCGGCGTCCGGGTAGCCGTGACGACGGCCGATCACGAGCGCCGCCGTGAGACCGGCAACGCCCGCATTGACGTGCACGACGGTGCCGCCCGCGAAGTCCAGCACGCCCCAGTCCCACATCAGCGCGCCGGGCCCGCCCCAGACCATGTGCGCCATCGGCGCGTAGACGAGGGTGAACCAGAGCGCGATGAACAGGAGCAGCGCGCCGAACTTCATGCGTTCCGCGAAAGCGCCGACCGTCAGCGCGGGCGTGATGATCGCGAAGGTCATCTGGAAGGTCGCGAACACGGATTCCGGGATCGTCCCGACCACCGAATCGACCGTGACGCCGGACATGAATGCCTTGTCGAGCCCGCCGATCACGAGGCCCGGGGTGTCGAAGGCGAGGCTGTAGCCGTAGACGACCCACAGGACCGAGACGAGCGCCGCAATCGCGAAGCATTGCATCAGGATCGAAAGCGCGTTCTTGACGCGCACCATGCCGGCGTAGAGGAGGGCGAGTCCGGGCAACGTCATGAGCAGGACGAGGGCGGTCGCGACGATCATCCAGGCGGTGTCGCCGCTGTCGATCGCTGAAACGGCATCCGGCACGGCGCGCCTCCTCGTGTTTGCAGAAATGGCCGTCTCCGGCCACAAAGCGCGCGCACCCGCGAGGCCTGCGACGGCTACTGTCGATGCAGGTAATGCAGCAACCGTGCCAGCCGCCGACCATGGTGCAAATCAGACGCTTAGCGATCCGGCCTGCTGCGGCGGGAAGGCCGCATGCACCGGGCCGGTGCGCCGGCACCGGGGGCCTGCCTCGTGCCGGTGCCTCGCTTGACGCCGGCGCCCCGCGCCGGGATGCTGCTGCCAGCACGGAGCACGGCCCTGGCATTCGACCCGAAATCGCTCGAAGAACTGGCGCGCAAGCTGGCGGACGCGGTCCCGCCCGGCCTCGCGGCTTTCCGCGACGACCTGGAGCGGAATTTCCGCGTCGTACTGCAGTCCGGCCTCGCCAGGCTCGATCTGGTCACCCGCCAGGAATTCGACATCCAGGCCGCCGTCCTGCGGCGCAGCCGCGAGCGGCTCGAGGAGCTCGAGCGGCGCATCGCTGCCCTCGAAAAGGGCCCGCAGAAGTAACTTGCACGGGCTGCGGCCCGTGACGCTCGCGACCGTCCTCACGCGTGCCCAACTGGCGCTCGAAGCGCCGCTCGTGCGCGTCGAGGTCCACTGCGGCGCGGGATTGCCGCAACTGACGGTCGTCGGCCTCGCGGAGACTTCGGTGCGCGAGAGCCGCGAGCGTGTCCGCGCCGCCCTGGCCCAGGGCGGCTTCGATTTCCCGGCCGGGCGCGTGACGGTCAACCTCGCGCCGGCGGACCTGCCGAAGGAAGGCGGGCGCTACGACCTCGCGGTCGCCCTCGGCATCCTGGCGGCATCGGGGCAGCTGCCGGCGGCGAGCCTCGCCGACACCGAGTTCTACGGCGAGCTCTCGCTCTCGGGCGAGTTGCGCGCCGTGCGCGGCACGCTCACCGCGGCGGTGCACGCCGTGCGCGACGGGCGCCGGCTCGTCGTGCCGGCCGTCAATGCCGCGGAAGCACGCGTCGCGCGCGGTGCGTGCGTCGCGGCTGCGGCCACGCTCACGTCGGTGCAGAGCGGCCTGCGCGGCGGGGCAGGCCTCGCGTTCACGACGGGTGGCGCGCTTCCGCCGTCGGCCGCGGAGTGTCCGGACCTTGCCGACGTGCGCGGGCAGGCGGGGGCGAAACGGGCGCTGGAGATCGCGGCCGCGGGCGTGCACAGCCTGCTGCTGATCGGACCGCCAGGCGCCGGCAAGAGCATGCTGGCGCAGCGACTGCCGGGCCTGCTGCCGCCACTCGACGACGGCGAGGCGCTCGAGTGCGCCATGCTGCACTCCCTGGTGCGGCCGTTGCCGCCCACCGCGGAGTGGCGACGCCGGCCGTTCCGCGCGCCGCACCACGGCGCCTCGGCCGCGGCGATCGTCGGCGGCGGCGGACGGCTCCGCCCCGGCGAGATCTCGCTGGCGCACCGGGGCGTGCTGTTCCTGGACGAGCTGCCCGAGTACCGGCGCGACGTGCTGGAGGCGCTGCGCGAGCCGCTGGAGTCGGGTTCGGTCAGCATTGCCCGGGCGGCCTGGCAGGGGATCTTCCCGGCGCGGTTCCAGCTCGTCGCCGCGATGAACCCTTGCCCTTGCGGCTACGCGGGCGATGCGAACGGCCGCTGTCGATGCACGCAACCCGTGATGCGGCGCTATCTCGCGCGGCTCTCCGGTCCTTTGCTCGACCGCATCGACCTGCACGTCGACGTGCCGCGACTCGAGTACTCGGCGCTCGCGCCGGCCGCGGCCCCGGAGGCGAGCGCCGCGGCCGCGGCGCGCGTGCTTCGCGCCCGGGAGCGGCAGCGCGCCCGCGGCTGCCTCAACTCGGCGCTCGAATCCGGGACCGCTCGCGGCGGCCTGCGGCCTCGGTCCCGGCGAGCACGGCCTGCTGGAATCCGCGTCCCGCCGGCTCGGCCTGTCCGCGCGCGCCTGCCACCGCATCCTGCGCGTCGCGCGCACGATCGCGGACCTCGCGGGAGAGGAGCGTGTCGGAATCCCGGAACTGTCCGAGGCGATCGGTTACCGGCGACTCGATCGCGAGCCGCAGGCCGCGGCAGGCTAGCGGCTCTGGGCCACCATGTGCTCGACGGCCGCGCGGACCGCGTCGTCGGAGAGGTCCATGCGCCCGCCCTTCGCCGGCATCACGCCGGCCGCGCCCTGGAAGCCTGCGATGGCGTGCTTCTCGAGCGTCGCCTGGCCCTGCGCGATGCGTGGCGCCCAGGCGGCCATGTCGCCGATCTTCGGCGCGCCCGCGAGACCCGACCCGTGGCAGGCGATGCAGGCGGCTTCGTAGACGGATTTGCCGTCCGTCAGCGCTGCGGCGCCCGCGGCCGGCGCAGCCGCGCCCGCAACGGGAACGGCGGTTTGCTTGATCGCGATCAGGGCGTTGTCCTCGCCGGCGACGGCAACCTGGCCGAAGGGCCGGATGCGCTCGTGCGCCGAAGCCTGCATCAACGGGTCGCCGGTGTCCCGGGCACCCTTGGGGCCGCTGTCCACGAGGCGTGAAATGCCGATCAGGACCAGTGCAATGGCGATGAGGATGCCGAGCACCGCGCTGAAAACGTTGACGAAATGACGATCGTGCTTTGCCATGCAGGAATTATAGCGTCTGGGCGTCAGGACCACTAAAATCAGCCATCCAATACGCGCCCGTAGCTCAGCTGGATAGAGTGACGGTCTCCGAAGCCGTAGGTCGTGGGTTCGACTCCCGCCGGGCGCGCCAATTTCCGGGGGGCGCATGAACCAAGCCGTCAACTGGCCGCAGAAGACGCGCGAACTGCATAGCCATCACTTCGATTCCACGATCTGGAACGATTTCAGGTTCCGCGACGACGACATCGTCATCGCGACCTACGCGAAGTCGGGGACGACGTGGATGCAGCAGGTCATCGCCCAGCTGCTCTTCGGGCCGGACCCGGAGCTCGAGGTCGCGGAAATGTCGCCCTGGCTCGACCTGCGCGTCCCGCCGAAGGAGGTGAAGCTGCCGGCCGTCGAGGCGCAGTCGCACCGCCGCTTCCTGAAGACGCACCTGCCCGTGGATGCGCTGGTGTTCTCCCCGAAGGCGAAGTACATCTACATCGGCCGCGACGCGCGCGACGTGGTCTGGAGTTTCCACAACCACCATGTGAACGCGAACGCGACCTGGTATGCGGCGCTCAACGACACGCCGGGGCGCGTCGGCCCGCCGATCGGCCCGCCGCCTGCCGACGTGCGGGAATACTGGCGCGAATGGCTCGCACGGTGACGGCTATCCGTTCTGGTCGTACTGGGACAACATCCGCACCTGGTGGAACATCCGCGCGCTGCCGAACGTGCATGCTCGTCCACTACGCGGACATGAAGCGCGACCTGGCGGGGCAGATGCGCCGGATGGCTGGGTTCCTCGGAATCCCCGATCGACGAGAAGAAGTGGCCGACGATCGTGGAGTACTGCTCCTTCGACTGGATGAAACGGCATGCCTCGAAGAGCGTGCCGCTCGCCGGCGCTTTCTGGGATGCCGGCGCGCAGGTGTTCATCAACCAGGGCAGGAACGGCCGCTGGGCTGACCAGCTGACGGCCGGCGAGAAGAAGGAATACGAGGAACTCGCCGAGAAGAACCTCGGTGCCGAATGCGCGCGACTGGCTTGCGACCGGGGAAGGCCCGTCACCGCCGTCGGTGGCGCCATGACGTCCAGAGGCGTCGTCGCGACATGCGCGACGCTTGCAGTGGTTCCTGCTCGCGGGCCCGTCACCGCGGAGTCCTTCCGCTGCGGCCAGCGCATCGCCACCGAGGACATGACCGTCGAGGAGTTGCTCGAGGCCTGCGGCGAGCCGACGAGCAGGACCGGTCGAGACCGTCGACATCTACGGTCCGAACGTGCACGGCGCCGGCAACGTCAAGCGCGGCACGTCCACGGTCGAGAAATTGACCTACGATTTCGGGCCGCAGACCTTCGACATGATCGTCACGATCGTGGACGGCGAGATCAAGGGCATCGAGCGGGCGGAGTGACGCGAGCGGCGTCTTGAAGGGTCTCGTGCTCGCGCTCGTGGCCGCAGCGGCCGTCGTCGGCGTGTTCCTGCTCGACCCGATCCCGCAGGATCCCGCCTTCCACGATTTCGCGGACCAGCGCGCGCTGTTCGGCGTGCCGCATTTCTGGAACGTCGCGACCAACCTGCCGTTCCTCGTCGTCGGCGCGCTGGGCTGGCTGTGGACCGGCCGCATCGCGTCGCCGGATGCTCGCCACGCACTACCGCATGCTGTGCACCGCCATCGCGCTCGTCGCGCTCGGCTCGGGCTGGTACCACCACGCGCCGTCGAATGCCACGCTGGTGTGGGACCGCCTGCCGATGACGGTCGCCTTCATGACGCTGTTCTCGGCGCTGATCGCCGACCGGATTTCCTGGCTGCTCGGCCGCGCGCTGCTCTGGCCGCTGGTCGTGGCGGGCATCGCGAGCATCGCCTGGTGGGTGCGCACGGAGGCGGCCGGGGCAGGGGACCTGCGGGCCTATGCGCTCGTGCAGTTCCTGCCGATGGCGCTCATTCCGCTCATCCTGCTGCTCTGGCGCGAGGGAAGCCTCGCGGCGCGACCGCTGTGGTTCGCGCTCGGCGCCTACGCGCTCGCAAAGGCGACTGGAGTACTTCGACACGGCCGTCTTCGCGGCGACGGGCGGGCTGGTCGCAGGCCACGCGCTGAAGCACCTCGCGGCCGCGCTCGCGGCCTGGTGGATCCTGCGCGCGTTTCAGGGCGGGCCGGCGAGGGCCTTGTAGAGGGCGGCGAGCGAGGTCGCGCGGCGCGTCTCGGACTGGACGTGCTGGTTCTCGAGGTTGATCTGCTGGCGCTCGGCGACCAGCACCGCGAGGTAATCGCTCGCGCCGACCTCGTAGCGCATGTGCGCAAGCCGGGCGGCCTCGCGGGCGGCGGCCGCGCCGAGGCGCAGCTCGTGTTCGGACTGGTTGGCCGCGCGGAATCCCGCGAGCGCATTCTCGGTCTCCTCGAGGGCGGTCAGGACGGTCTCCTGGTAGGCGGCGATCGCGCCGTCGCGCCGCGCCTCGGCGGCCTTCACCTGCTGGCGAATGCGGCCGAAGTCGAGGAAGCGCCAGGTGATCGAGGGGCCGTAGTACCAGCGCTCGGTCTGGCTCTCGCCGATGTCGTCCGAGGACTTCCGCGGTCCAGCCGAAGCTGCCGAGCAGCGTGACCTTCGGGAAATACTCGGCGATCTCGTCGCCGATGTCGGCGTACGAGGCCGCGAGCCGGCGCTCGGCGGCGCGGATGTCGGGCCGGCGCTTCAGCCAGTCTTCCGGCGTGCCGGTCGCGACCAGGGCGGGCAGCTCGGGCAGCTTCGTGGCCGGCGAGAGGTGCTCGCGCAGCGTCGCGATCGGCCAGGCGGTCAGCACCGCGAGGCGCTGCTCCTCGCGCACGAGGTCGGCCTCGGCCTGCGGCACCGCGGCGGCGACGCTGCGCATCTCGGCTTCCGACTGGGCGAGGTCGAGCGCGCTCGAGCTCCCCGGCTTCGACCCGCGCGTCGAGGATGCGGACGTTCTCCTGCAGGTTCGCGTGCTGCTGGCGCTGCAGCGCGAGGCGCTCGCGCGCGCCGATCATCGCGAACCAGGCCTGCGCGGTCTCCGCGACGATCGTCAGCTGCGCATCCGCGAGTGCGGCTGCATCGGCATCGGTGCGCCGGTCCTGGGAATTGAACTCGTTGCGCAGCGAGCCGAACAGGTCGATCTCCCAGGTGGCGTCGAAGCCCGCGCGGTACACGTCGCTGTTGAATCCGCCGGGCGGCGCGAACGGGTCGTCGCTGCTGAACTGCGAGCGCTGGCGGTCCGCGACCGTGGTGACGGTCGGGAACCAGTAGTAGACGGAGGTGCCGGAATAGGCGCGGTTCTCCGCCAGGCGGGCATTGGCCTGCGCGATCGTGGTGTTCGCCTCGAGCGCGCGCGCGATCAGCTCGTCGAGCTCCGTGCTGCCGAACCCGGCCCAGAGCCCCTGTGTCCGCGGGTTCGGCCGCGGCCTCGGCCGTCGCCTGGTCGAAGCGCACCGGCATCGGCGTCTCGGGCTCCTCGTAGCGCGGCCCGACGGTGCAGGCGGCGAGCAGCGAGGCGAGGAGCAGGGCAACGGCGCGGTCACGCATGCCCGCTGCCCTCCGCGGCCAGGCGGGCCGCGCGCCGTTCCTGCTGGCGCACGACCATCTTGCGCAGCACGACGTAGAACACCGGCGTGAAGAACAGGCCGAAGAAGGTCACGCCGAGCATGCCGGCGACGACCGTGACGCCCATGACATGCCGCACTTCGGAGCCGGCGCCCGAGGCGAACACGAGCGGCAGCACGCCCGCGATGAAGGCGAAGCTCGTCATCAGGATCGGGCGCAGGCGCAGCCGGCAGGCCTCGATCGCGGCCTCGACGATGCCCCGGCCCTCGGCCTCGAGGTCGCGCGCGAACTCGACGATCAGGATCGCGTTCTTGCAGGCGAGGCCGATCAGCACCGCGAGCCCGATCTTGGTGAAGATGTTGTTGTCCAGGAACGCCGGTGGAAACGGCGGCGGCGAGACCGCGAGCCACAGGCCGTGGACGAAGTTGAACAGCCAGATGCCGCCGATCGCCGACAGCAGGCACAGCGGCACGATCAGGATGATCGCGAGCGGCAGCGACCAGCTCTCGTACAGCGCGGACAGCACGAAGTAGACGAGCAGCACGCACAGCGGGAACACGAACAGCGCCGCGTTGCCCTGCGTCACCTGCTGGTAGGTGAGGCCGGTCCACTCCACCGCCATGCCGCGCGGCAGCGCCTGCGCGGAGACCTGGCGGACCTTGACCAGCGCTTCGCTGGAGGACAGCACGGCCGGGTTGACGCCGGCCGACATGTCGGCGGCGGGGTAGCCGTTGTAGCGGATGACCGGGTCCGGGCCGTAGCTCGGCGTGACGTCCACGATGCTGCCCAGCGGCACCATGTCGCCGCCTGGCGTTGCGGACCTTGAGGCCCTCGATGTCGTGGACGGTCGAGCGAAACGGCGCGTCCGCCTGCGCGTAGACCGAATAGGTCCGGCCGAACAGGTTGAAGTCGTTGACGTAGGCGGAACCCAGGTAGACCTGGAGCGTCTGGAACACGTCGGTCAGCGACAGGCCGAGTTCCTTGACCTTGTTCCGGTCGACCGTCGCGTCGAGCTGCGGGACATTCGACTGGTACGAAGTGAACGTCGCCGTACGGGTCGAAGCCCTCGGTCGCGCCGAGCGCGCCGATCAGGGCCGCCGTGTTCCGGTACAGCTCGCCGTAGCCGACGCCGCCGCGGTCCTGCACGTACAACTCGATGCCATTGGCGTTGCCGAGTCCCAGCACCGGCGGCGGCAGGAGCGCGATAGGCGAAGCCTTCCTGGATCTGGCCGTACTGCATGTTGATCCGGGTGGCGATGTCTCGCCGCCTCGATGTCGCGCTTGTCCTGCGGCTCGAGGCCGATGAACATCACGCCGGCGTTCGGGGTCGAGACGAAGTGCACGGCGTTCAGGCCCGGGAACTGCACGACGTCCGCGACGCCCGGCGTGTCGAGCGCGATCTTTCCCATGCGGCGCATCACGGCGTCGGTGCGGTCGATGGTCGCCGCCTCCGGCAGCTTCAGGATCGCGAACAGGTACTGCTTGTCCTGGGCGGGGATGTAGCCGCCGGCGACCGCGCGAAAGCCGATCACGGTCACGACGATCAGCGCGGCGTAGATCGACGAGCAGGCGCGGCGCGCGGCCGATCGTGCCGCCGATGCCGCCGGAATAGCGGTCGCCGAAGCGCTGGAACATCCGGTTGAACGCGGCGAACGGCTTGCCCGAAGACGCGCTCGATGAAGCGGCCGACCGCGTCCTTCTTCGCGCCGTGCGGCTGCAGCAGCATCGCCGCGAGCGCGGGCGAGAGCGTCAGCGAGTTGAAGCCGGAGATGATCACCGCGGCCGCGATCGTCACCGCGAACTGCCGGTAGAACTCGCCGGTGACGCCGCCGAGGAAGGCGAGCGGCACGAACACCGAGGAGAGCACCAGGGTGATCGCGACGATCGGGCCGGACACCTCGCTCATGGCGCGGTGCGCCGCCTCGCGCGGCTTCATGCCGTTGCCGATGTGCCGCTCGACGTTCTCGACCACGACGATCGCGTCGTCCACCACGATGCCGATCGCGAGCACGAGGCCGAACAGCGTCAGCACGTTGATCGAGAAGCCGAGCAGCCACAGCACCGCGAAGGTGCCGATGATCGACACCGGCACCGCCACCAGCGGGATCAGCGATGCGCGCCAGGTCTGCAGGAACAGCACCACGACGATCACGACCAGCGCGATGGCCTCCAGCAGCGTGGTGATCACCGAGCGGATCGAGTCGCGGACGAACACGGTCGGGTCGTACGCCACGGTCCATTCCACGCCCTTCGGGAACGTGGTCTCCAGCTCCTGCATGCGCGCGCGGATCGCATCGGACAGCGCGATGGTGTTGGCGCCCGGCGCCTCGAAGATCACGATCGCCGCCGCGTCCTTGTTGTTGAGCATGGAGCGGATCGCATAGCTGTTGGCGCCGAGCTCGACGCGCGCGACATCGCGCAGGCGCGTGAGCTGGTTGCCGTCGGCCTTCAGGATGATCTCGCCGAACGCCTCGGGCGTATTGAGCCGGCCCTGGGCGTTGACGGACAGCTGCATGACGGAATTGTCCGGGGTGGGCGGGCCGCCGACGCTGCCGGCCGAGACCTCGATGTTCTGCTCGCGGATCGCATTGACGATGTCGCTTGCCGCCAGACCGCGCGATGCGGCCTTCGCCGGGTCGATCCAGACGCGCATCGCGTAGTTGCCGGCGCCGAAGGCCAGCGCCTGGCCGACGCCGGGCAGGCGGGCGAGCTCGTCCCGGACGCGCAGGTTGGCGAAGTTCGAGAGATACAGGGCGTCGTAGGTATCGTCAGGCGAGACCAGGTGCACGACCATCGTGATGGACGACGACGCCTTGACGGTCGTGACGCCGAGCTGGCGCACCGCTTCCGGCAGGCGCGGTACGGCCTGCGCGACCCGGTTCTGCACCTGCATCGCCGCCAGGTCGATGTCCGTGCCGGCCTTGAACGTGACCGTCAGCGCCATCTGTCCATCGGAACTCGCCGTGGACTTCATGTAGATCATGTTCTCGACGCCGTTGACCGCCTCCTCGATGGGGCCGGCGACGGTGTCGGCGATCGTGCGCGGGTTCGCGCCCGGGTAGTTCGCCGTGACCTGCACCGACGGCGGCACGACGTTCGGGTATTCGCTGATCGGCAGGCTCGGGATCGCGATCGCGCCGGCGATCAGGATCAGCGCCGACAGCACGGTCGCCAGGATCGGGCGATCGATGAAGACCCGCGAGAAATCGGTGTGCTTGGACATTTACTTCGGCGCCGCCGTGCCGGCGCCGGCGCCGGCAGGTTGGGCTGGTCCATCGGCACGTCGCGGGGATTCACGGTCTGGCCCGGGAAGAAGATCTTGGTCATGCCGTTGACGATCACCTTGTCGCCGGGCTTCAGGCCGGATTCGACGACGCGCAGCGCGTCGATGTGCGCCCCGAGCGTGACGTCGCGGCGCTCCGCGGCATTGTCCTTGCCGAGGACGTAGACGTAGCGCCGGTCCTGGTCGGTCAGCACCGCCTGCTCGTGGATCAGGAACGCATTCGACTGCGAGGCGCCGAGCAGGCGCACGCGCGCGAACAGGCCGGGCGTGAAGACGCCGTCCGGGTTCGCCAGCACGGCGCGGGCGCGGATCGTGCCGGTGGAGGGGTTCAGGGCGTTGTCGACGAAGTCGACCTCGCCTTCGTGCGGGAATCCTTCCTCGTTGGCGAGGCCGACGCGCACCGGATTGCGCACGTCGCGCGAACTTTCGCGCCCGCCCGCTGCGCGCCAGTTCCTGGTAGCGCAGGTAGGCACGCTCGTCGCCGGTGAACGAGACGTACACGGGATCGACGGAAACCAGCGTGGTCAGCAGCGTCTCGTTCGGCGTGACGACATTGCCCGGCTTGACGAGCGCCGCCCCGACGCGACCAGCAAAAGGCGCGGTGACGCGCGTGAAGCCGAGGTTCAGCTCGGCCTGCGCGACGCGGGCCCGCGCGGCCAGCACGTCCGCATCCGCCTGCTGCGCTTCCATGCGACGCTGGTCGAGCTCGCCCTGCGAGATCGCGCGCTCGCCGATCAGCCGCTCGGCACGCTGGAGGTCCTGCTTCGAGAGCGCGACGCGCGCCTCGGCGCGCGCGGCGTCGGCGCGCGCGGCGTCGGCAGCGGCCGCATACTCACGGTCGTCGATCGTGAACAGCAGCGCGCCTTTTTCCACGAGGCCGCCCTCGTGAAAATGCACGCGCCGCAGGTGGCCCGTGACGCGCGGGCGGATCTCGGCCGATTCGACCGCCTCGATCTGGCCGCTGTAGTCGTCCCATTCGGTGATCGAGCGCTGCACCACCTGCGCGACGCTGACGTCGGTCGGCGGCATCTGGTGCTGCCCGTTGCCGCCGCAGGCGGCGAGCAGGATCGCCGCGATTCCGGTCCACTTGCGCATGACTCAGGCTTCCTTCGCGATTTTCTTCGGGGCTTGCCCGGTGCCCCACTGGCGCGCGAGTTCCTCCATGAGGGCGACGAGGCGCGCGCGCGCGGGACCCGGCATCGAGTACATCTGGAACAGTTCCTGCCACATCAGTCCTTCGGCCGCGAGGTGGACCAGGTGCAGGCGCAGGTCCCGGTCGGTCCATTGCTTGCGGCCGAGCCGCTCGCGCAGCTCCTGCCGGCAGGGGTCCATCAGGGAGGGATCGAGGGTGGCGGCCGACAACATGCCGCACAGGAACCGGCGGTGCGATTCGTCCTGGGCCGTCAGCGAGCGGATGAAGCCGAGCAGGCGCGCCGTCTCGGGGTCGCAGTCGGTCGGCGTGAGCGCCGCCTCCGACGCATCCCACTTGAGGAAATCGGCTTCGAGCAGGCCCCGCAGGAGGTCTTCCTTGGTGGGGAAGTGGTAGGTGATGCCGCCACGGGTGATGCCGCTCTCCCGGACCAGCTCGTCGAAGGTGAGCGCGCCGGCGCCGTCGCGCTCGACGATCTGGCGGGCGGCGGCGAGGATCTTCTCGCGGGCAAGGGGTGGTCGGGACATGGCATAACTATACAGAACGTTCTGTATAGTTCGCAAATGAAAAGGGAAACGAAAAGGGGACAGACACCTTTTTCGAATGCCGGCTTTTCCGTTTCGTCGTTCGGCGACGAAAAAGGTGTCTGTCCCCTTTTCGTTCCTTTTCGTTTGCCCTAGAGCCAGCCCCGGCGGCGGAAAAAGACGTACGGCACGACCCCCGAGATCACCATCAGCAGCAGGGCGAGCGGGTAACCCCAGTGCTCGTCGAGCTCGGGCATGAAATCGAAGTTCATCCCGTAGATGCTCGCGATGAGGGTCGGCGGCAGGAAGATCGTGGCCGCGACCGAGAAGATCTTGATGATGTTGTTCTGCTCGATGTTGATCAGGCCGAGCGTCGCCTGGAGCATGAAGCTCGACTTGTTGGCGAGGAACGAGGCGTGGTCCGAGAGCGCGAGCACGTCGCGTGACATGCTCCGGTAGCGCGCGATCATTTCCTTCGGCAGCTGGATGGCGCTCGCCTGCTGGATGAAGGTGAGCTGGCGGGCAAGCGTGACGAGGCTCTCGCGCGCCTTGCTGGTCAGGTCACCGTCGCGGCCGATGCGGTCCATGACGCTGCGCAGGTCGCGCGTGCGCACGGCGCCTTTCGGGCTCGGCGCGGCGAACACGCTGGCTGACAGCTCGTCGAGGCCGATGCCCACGCGCTCGAGCACGTCGGCGGTGCGCTCGATCACCGCCTCCAGCAGCCCGGCAAGGATCGCCGGCGCAGTGGTTGCCGCGGACGGGTGGCGCTCGGAATAGGCGACGAAGCGGCGGAACGGCAGCGGGTCGACGTAACGGTTCGTGATCAGCCGGTTGCGCGAGAGGATGAAGGTGATCGCGGCGGACTCGGGCCGATCCGTGTCGATCTTGGTGACCACGGTCGCCGTCATGTACAGCGAGCCGTTCTCCTCGTAGAGGCGGCTGCTGGTCTCGATTTCCCGCATTTCCTCGCGCGAGGGCACGTCGATCGCGAGCAGCCGCTCGACCGCCCTCTCTTCCGCGAGGGTCGGCTCGAGGAGGTCCACCCAGACGCACTGCTCCGGAATGTCCGCCGGCGGCGGATCGAGCCTGTCGAGTCCCTGGCTGCCTGGTACGAAACAGTTCAGCACGCGGGCGGCCGGTTTGGCTCAGTTCGTCTCGTGCTCGCGGGCCGCCAGGTCGTTCACGAGCTGGAACAGCTTGTCGATGCCGCCGGCCATCTCCGCGTCCGTCAGGTACTTGCCCTGCACGACGACCATCGGGGTGTGGTCCAGCATGTACTGGCGCGAGAGGTTCTCCGCCTGGCGCAGCTTGTTCTCCGTCGAAAACGTGCGGTAGTGCTTGGCGAAGTCTTCCGCGGACACGCCCTTCGCCATCAGGAATTCGCGCGCAGCCTTCTCCGTGGCGGCCTTGTCGACGCGGCCGCCGCGGATGACCGTGAGCGGCTGGCCCTTCGCGTGGATCTGCCGGAAAACCTCGCCGTGCAGGTCGCCGACGCGTCCCAGCGACTCGATCGTGTAATAGAGGCGCGCATCTTCGCGCGTGACCTCGTTCCAGATGACCGGGAGACGCTTCAGGGCGATCCAGTCCGGCTTGGATTTCTCCCAGGCCTCGACCCGCGGTTCGAGCGTGTAGCAGTGTCCGCAGCCGTACCAGAATCCCTCGACCACCTCGACCTTTCCGGGCGGGGTGCTGACCGGCCGCGCGACCGGGTAGGCGGTGTAGTTTTCACCCTGCTTCCAGCCGGACAGGTTGCCGGAGGCAGGTGCCGGCGTGGTCGCCGCGACGGCGGCCGCGATCGGGCTCGTGGCGCTGACGGCCGCATCGATGGTCTCGCCGTCGCTCTCGCCGGCGGCTTCGACAGCGGCCGGCGACTCCGCAGCCGGCGCCTCGGCCGCTGCACCCGCGGCAGCGGGCGTCGCGGCCTGCTGTTCGGGAGCCGGGGCCGTGTCCTGGCCGCAACCGGCGCAGGCGAGCAGCGCCACGATCATCGCGTAACTGATTCTGTTCATCGCAGACCCTGTGTGTAGGAAGCAAGCGCGCGCATTTCATCGTCGGTCAGCCGCGAGGCGATGACCTGCATGATCTCGTTGCCGGCCGACTTACGCCCGCCGCTCGCAAAAGCCCGAAGCTGGTTGTAGGTGTAGACCGCGTGCTGGGCCCGAAGTGCCGGGTACGCGGCCGGGGAGTTGCCGCGGCCCTGCGGGCCGTGGCAGGCGATGCAGGCCGGGATGCCCCGCGCCGCGTCGCCCCCGCGGAAGAGCCGCTCGCCGGCCTTCCAGTTCGACGGGTCCGCCTCGAGCCCGGCCGGGGTCTGCTGCGCGAAATGCGCGGCGAGATCCGCCATGTCCGTGTCCGTGAGTGCCACGGCCATCGGCGTCATCAGGGGATTGGAGCGCGTGCCTTCCCTGAATTGCATGAGCTGGCTGACGATGTACGGCGCCGGCTGGCCCGCGAGGCTCGGCCACTCCGGATTGACGCTCGAGCCCGTCATGCCGTGACAGGCGCCGCAGACCGCCGCCTTCTGCGCGCCGAGCGCCGCATCGCCTGCGGCGGCGGGACCGGTCGCGATCGCAAGGGCCAGGATGGAACCGAACCATGCCTTGTTCATGCGAGAATTATATATGTCCCGATATCCCAAGGCCCGGTTCCTGAAGAGCGCGGTCTCGGAGGCCACATTCGGCGACGATTCGGGCTACGAAGTCGCGATCACGGGGCGCTCCAACAGCGGTAAATCCAGCGCGCTGAACGCCATCCTCCGGCGGCGGGACCTGGCGCGCACCAGCAAGATGCCCGGCCGCACCCAGGCGGTGAACCTGTTCGAGCTGGAGCCCGGGAAGCGGCTCGCGGACCTGCCCGGATACGGCCACGCGCGCGTCCCGGACGCGGTCAAGGCGGCCTGGGCGCGGCTCATGGAATCCTATTTCGCGGGACGAGGCTCGCTCTCGGGCCTCCTGATCGTCGTGGATGCGCGGCGCGGCTTCGGAGAGCGCGACGAGGCGATGCTCGGTTACGCGACCGAACGCCGCATCCCGTCGCGCGTGCTGCTCAGCAAGTCGGACAAGCTCGGGCGCAACGAGGCGCGGCAGGTGCTGGCGACGACCAGGGCCCTGCTTGCCGGGCGCGCCGGCGTGCAGCTTTTCTCGGCGACCAATGGCGAGGGCGTGGACGCCGCACAGGCCGCCCTCGACGAGATGCTGGCGAAACAATCAAAAACGCCCGGCGATCCTTGAGGACCGCCGGGCCGATACCCGGCTTGGGGATGCAATCCGGGCGACCCGCTCAGGGAGGGAAGCGGGGAGCGTCTCACGGCGCTCGTTAAGTTAGATGGGGCCAGTCCCCGGAAGTTCCAGCCCTAGTGCGCGTCGTCCCAGTTCGCGCCCGCGCCCGCATCCACCTTGAGGGCGACGGCGAGATCCGCGGCGCCGCACATGATCTCGACCAGCTTTTTCCGCACCTTGTCGAGGGAGCCTGCGGCGACTTCGAGCACCAGCTCGTCGTGCACCTGCATGACGAGGTAGGCAGGCAGCCCCGATTCCGCCAGCCAGGCATGCACGCGGATCATCGCGCGCTTGATGATGTCCGCGGCCGTGCCCTGCATCGGCGCGTTGATCGCGCTGCGCTCCGCGTACTGCTGCAGGTTGCGATCGCGCGAGCGGATGTCAGGCAGGTAAAGCCTTCGCCCGAACACGGTTTCCACGTATCCGCGCTCGCGGGCGCTCGCGCGCGTGCGCTCCATGTAGTCGCGCACGCCCGGGTAGCGGCCGAAGTAGCGGGTCACGTAGTCCTGCGCCGCATGGCGCTCGATGCCGAGCTGGCGCGCGAGTCCGAATGCCGACATGCCGTAGATCAGGCCGAAGTTGATCGCCTTCGCCGCGCGGCGCTGGTCGTTCGTCACCTTCTCCGGCGTCACCTCGAAGACCTCCGCCGCCGTCGCGCGGTGTATGTCGCCATCCTCCGCGAAGGCCCGCCTCAGTCCTTCGTCGCCCGAGAGATGCGCCATGATCCGCAGCTCGATCTGCGAATAGTCCGCCGACAGCAGCACATGGCCCTCGGGCGCGACGAAGGCCTGGCGGATGCGCCGGCCCTCGGCCGTGCGGATCGGGATGTTCTGCAGGTTCGGGTCGCTCGAAGAGAGACGGCCGGTCACCGCGACAGCCTGGTGATACGACGTGTGCACGCGGCCCGTCCGGGCGTCGACCTGTTCGGGCAGTTTCTCGGTGTAGGTCGAGCGCAGCTTCGCGAGGCCGCGGTACTCGAGGATGAGTCGTGGCAGCGGATATTTCTCCGCCAGTTCTTCCAGCACGTTCTCGGCCGTCGAGGGCTGGCCCGGTGCCGGTCTTCTGCCGCACCGGCAGGCCCTGCTTGGTGAACAGGATCTCCTGGAGCTGCTTCGGCGAGTCGAGGTTGAACGGCTGCCCGGCCGACTTGTGCGCCTCGACCTCGAGCTCCGCGAGTCGCTTCGCGATCTCCGCGCCCTGCTTCTTCAGGAGATCGCGGTCGACGAGCACGCCACGGTGCTCCATCTGCAGCAGCACCGGCACCAGCGGCTGCTCGATCTCCTCGTACACGGCGAGCAGCGCCGGCACCGACGCGAGCGCGCCGTGCAGCACGCGGTGCAGCTGCAGCGTCACGTCCGCGTCCTCCGCCGCGTATCCGGATGCCGTGTCGACCGGCGACCTGGTTGAAGGGAATCTGCTTCGCGCCCTTGCCCGCGACGTCCTCGTACTTGATCGTCTCGATCCCGAGGTACTGGCGCGCGCAGGAGTCCATGTCGTGGCGCGTCGCCGTCGAGTTCAGCACGTAGGACTCGAGCATGGAGTCGTAGCGCATGCCGGCGAGCGCGATGCCTGAACAGAGCAGGACGTGCGCGTCGTACTTCAGGTGATGGCCGACTTTCTTCCGTCTCACGTCCTCGAGCAGCGGCTTCAGCTTCGCGAGCGTCTTCGCCCTGTCGAGCTGGTCGGGGGCGCCGGCGTAGTCGTGGGCGAGGGGCAGGTACGCGGCCTTGCCGGGCTCGATGCAGAAGGAGACGCCGACGATTTCGGCCTGCATGTAGTCGAGGCTGGTCGTCTCGGTGTCGAAGGCGAAGAGCGGCGCTTTCTCCAGCGCCGCGAGCCAGGCATCCAGCTGCTCCGCCGTCGTGATCGTCTCGTACTGCCGCTCCGGCACCGGCGGCCGGGACTCCGGCTCGCTTGCTCCGCCGGAACTTAGTCGCGCGCTCGCCGGGTCCCGGCCGCCCGGAGCCGGAGCGGCGGTAGCGGCGCCGGTCAGGTTGCGAAGCAGCGAGTTGAGTTCGAGGCGCTTGTAGAGCGCAGTCAGGGCTTCGACGTCGGGAGGCTTCCGAGTCAGCGTCGCGGGAGACTGCGGCAGCTCGAGGTCGCGGCGGATGGTGGCGAGCTTGCGGGAGAGTTCGAGCGTCGCGAGGTTGTCGCGCAGGCTCTCGCCGACCTTGCCGGCGATGGCGCCGGCGTTGGCGACGATCGCCTCGGCGCTTCCGTACTCGCCGAGCCACTTCGCGGCGGTCTTGGGGCCGACTTTCGGCACGCCCGGGATGTTGTCCGAGCTGTCGCCGACCAGCGCGAGATAGTCGACGATCTGCTCGGGCAGCACGTCGAACTTCGCCTTGACGCCGGCGCGGTCGAGTTTCGTGTCGAACATCGTGTTGACGAGCGTGATGCGGTCGTTCACGAGCTGCGCCATGTCCTTGTCGCCGGTCGAGATGACGACCTCGAGGCCGGCGCGCTCGGCGCGCTCGGCGAGCGTGCCGATGACGTCGTCGGCCTCGACGCCCTCGATGCGCAGCAACGGCAGGCCGAGTGCGGGGATCGCCTCGATCAGCGGCGCGATCTGCGCGCGCAGGTCGTCGGGCATCGGCGGGCGGTGCGCCTTGTACTCCTCGAACAGATCGTCGCGGAACGTTCGGCCGGGCGCGTCGAGCACCACGGCGACGAGCTCCGGGTTCTCCTCCTTCAGGAGCTTGTTCAGCATGTTGAGCACGCCGAGCACGGCGCCGGTCGGCACGCCCTGCGAAGTGGTGAGCGGCGGCAGCGCGAAGAAGGCGCGGTACAGGTAGGACGAGCCGTCCACCAGCCAGAGCTTTCCGGTGCCGGCCATGACGGTCAGCGACCCGGCGGCGGGGCGGTTTTCTCTTCTTCCTTCTCTTCTTTCACCTCGGGCTCCGCCGGCGCCGCGGCTTCGCCCGGCCCGCGGATCTCGACCGGCGTCTCGACGCTGTCGTCGGGGAGGAAGAGCGGGCCCGTCTGGCCGCAGCCGGTTGCCGCGAATGCCAGTGCGAGTGCAAGGAAGATGCGCATCGGCGCAGTATAGGACAGCCTAGCGCGGCTGGCGCTCGATCACGGCGATGGTGAGCCGCGAGACGCAGACGAGGCGCTTGCGGTCGTCGCGGATCTCGATGTTCCACACCTGGGTGCGCCTGCCGAGATGGATCGGGCTCGCGCGGCCGGTCACGTGCCCGGTCATCGCCGGACGCAGGTGATTGGCGTTGATCTCGACGCCGACGATCTGGAAGCGCTCGCGGTCGATGCACATCGAGCCGCCCACGCTGCCGAGCGTCTCCGCAAGGGCGACCGAGGCGCCGCCGTGCAGGATGCGGTCCGGCTGCATGGTGCGGCCGTCCACCGGCATGCGCGCCTCGAGGTAGTCGGTGCCGATGTCCGTCACCTCGATGCCGAGATGACTGCCCATCGTGTCGTGCTGGAATTTGTCGACTTCCTCGGCCGTGAACTGGCGGAACCAGATGCTCATGACTGCCCACCCTGCTTTCGGTTAGTGTACCCGGCGCGTGGCCGCTCAACATGCCGTAGCCGTGGCTCCCCGCCCGACCGTCGCGATCGCGGGCGGAACGACCACATTCCCCGTGCGGCGCATCTTCTGCGTCGGGCGCAATTACGCCGAGCACTCGCGCGAGATGGGCGCGACCGACCTCAAGGCGCCGCCGTTCTTCTTCACCAAGCCCGCCGAGGCGGTGGTGGCAAGCGGCAGCGTCGTGCCATTCCCCGGCCGGACGACCGACCTGCACCACGAGATCGAGCTCGTCGTCGCGCTGGCGGGAGCCCGCGAGATTTTCGGCTACGCCGCCGGCATCGACCTCACCCGGCGCGACGTGCAGGCGCAGGTGAAGAAGGAGGGCAAGCCCTGGGACACGTCGAAGGGCTTCGAGCACTCCGCGCCGATTTCATCGATCGCACGGGTCGCCGACGTCGGTCATCCGTCGCGGGGCCGCATCTGGCTCGAGGTGAATGGGCAGTCGCGGCAGGACGGCGACATCGCCGACATGATCTGGGGCGTGCCCGAGATCCTCGCGGAGCTTGCGACCTGGTTCGAGATCCAGGCCGGGGACCTCGTATTCACGGGCACGCCCGCGGGTGTCGGCCCGCTACTTCCGGGCGATCGCGTTCGCGGCGGCGTCGACGGCATTGGCCAACTCGAACTCACGATGGCGGCACGATGAAATTATTTTCCTATTGGCGCAGTTCCGCAGCCTGGCGCGTGCGGATCGCGCTCTCGTGGAAGGGGATTCCCGCACGGCACCGTGCCGGTGCACCTGGTGCGCGACGGCGGCCAGCAGCACAGCGAGTCCTACCACGAGGTGAACCCCCAGGACCGCGTGCCCGCGCTCGAGGACGAGGGCCGCGTGTTCTCGCAGTCGCTCGCGATCATCGAATACCTGGAGGAGAAGCACCCGGAGCCGCCGCTGCTGCCGGTGGACTTCGCGGGCCGGGCAATCGTGCGGCAGATGGCGCTCCTGGTCGCCTGCGAGATCCACCCGCTGCAGAACCTGCGCGTGCTCGGCTACCTGCGCGACCCGCTCGCGCAGGGCGATGGCCCGGTCGCGGAGTGGGTGCGCCACTGGATCGGCCAGGGTTTCACGGCACTCGAGGAACTCGCGCGCCGGCACGGCGACGGCACGCATTATCTCCATGGCGGCGCCGTCTCGATGGCGGATCTCTGCCTCGTGCCCATGATGTACAACGCCCGGCGCTATCATCTCGAACTCCGGCCGTTCCCGGCGCTCGCCGCGATCGACGCGCACCTGATGACGCTGCCGGCATTTTCGACGACGCGCCCAGAGGCCCAACCGGACGCCGAATGAACGACAAGCGCGACACGAAGCCCGCCGATCCGATGGCCGGGATCCACTGGGATCTCGACAAGTCGATCAGCTACAGCCAGTACCTGCAGCTCGACAAGGTGCTCGACGCCCAGAAGCCGCTCTCCGGCCAGCACGACGAGATGCTGTTCATCGTCATCCACCAGGCGAGCGAACTGTGGATGAAACTCTGCCTGCACGAGCTCGCCGCGACGCGCGCGCAGATCCGCGGCGACGACCTCGAGCCGGCCTTCAAGATGCTCTCGCGCGTCGCGCGCATCCAGACGCAGCTCATCCAGTCCTGGGACGTGCTGTCGACGATGACGCCCTCGGACTACGGGAAATTCCGCGACTCGCTCGGGCAGAGTTCGGGCTTCCAGTCCTGGCAGTACCGCCTGCTCGAGTTCGTGCTCGGCAACAAGGAGCCGCGCCTGATCGAGGTGCACGCGCGCGACAAGCACGCGCACTCGCTGCTGAAGCGCGAGCTGGCCACGGCCTCGCTGTACGACGAGTCGATCCGGCTGCTGGGACGCCGCGGCTTCGACGTGCCGGCGGAATGCACCGAACGCGACTGGACACAACCCTACCAGGCGAATCCGGCGGTGGAGGCGGCCTGGCTCGCCGTGTACCGCGACTCGACCGGGCACTGGGACCTCTACGAACTTGCCGAGAAGCTCGTGGACCTCGAGTACAAGCTGCAGCAGTGGCGCTTCGCGCACCTGAAGACGGTCGAGCGGATCATCGGCTTCAAGCGCGGGACCGGCGGGTCGAGCGGGGTGGGCTACCTCGAGCACGTGCTGAAGCGCGGGTTCTTCCCGGAGCTGATCAGCCTCAGGACCTCGATCTAGCGGGCTTTTCCTCGAACAGCCGCTCGTCCCAGCGGACGGGTTCCACGCTCGCCACCTTGATGCGCTTGAAGTCCGGGTGGTCCGGATTGATGAGCACGTTGCGCTCGGCGTCGAAGACGACACTGGGCACGCGCAGGACGGCGGTCTGCGCCTTCTCGATCCAGGCATCGCCTGCCTTGCGGCTCCCGACCATGTCCTGGGCATCCCACTCCGGAGCGTCCTTCGACTCGAGCGTCGAGACCTTCAGCGAGTCGGGCGCCTCGAAGGTCACGCAGACCTGGTGCTTCGGCATGCGGCCGTTGGTGTGCACGAGCTTCTCGAGCATCGCGCCGGTCTGCGTCTCGCAGGCGTAGATCACCGCGCGGCCGGGCGAGTTCCAGCGGCCGCCGTGGAGGCGGGCGCCTTCGCCGCTCTCGGGCGAGTGACGAGAGTCCGCGATGCGGTAGAAGCGCATCGCCCGGTCAGACGGGCAGCCCGTAGAGGGCGCGCATGACGACGTCCTCGACCTGGCGCGCGCCGAGCTCGGTGAGCGCGGCCTCGATGGGCTTCCTGCGGCCGAGTTCCGGGTGCGGCGTGACCAGGAAGCGGCGCGCTTCCGCTTCGTCGTCCCAGAGCATTTCGGCGAGCGCGATCACGCGTGCCAGGCGCTCCGTGCGCTCGCCCTCGACGAGCTTCAGGCGATGGCGGCGCTTGTACGTCGCCGCGGGGACGACGCGGTGCATGAGCTTGAGGCGGGCAGGGCCCTCGATGCCGGCGCGCTCGACCACGCGCTCGAGGCTGTGCTTCGGCAATCCGGACTCGACTGCTTCGGCAATGTCCGCGACCGAGCGGACGTGGGGCCTGAGGCCCAGGATGCGGGCGACGCGATCGGCAGGAATGGCCATGGGTTCGTGCCCTCCTGCGATCATTATCGGCTCATATGAGCCATCAAACAAGCTCATGTGGTATCCTCCCGGTACTGTGATTTACGCCCTGTTCGATAGGAGACTGTACGGAAACACAGGCTCAGGGAGTGATCCATGGGCGGGGAGACGCGCGAACCCGGTGGAGCGGTCGGTTGGCTGATGCGGCAGCCGGCCCGGCAGGAAAGGCGTTTCCGCGGAAATCCCGGGTTAGTCGCCCGCCGCCATGACGAGCCGCGCCGTGGCGAGATCTTCGAGTGCGGTCCCGACCGACTTGAACAGCGTTATTTCGTCGGCAGCCTCGCCGGCCGGCAACTCGCCCGCCGACCAGGTCCGCGAGCTCCCCTTCGACGTGCTCCGCGGGCAATGACGCCGCGCGACGATCGGGATCGATGAGGTCCCCGGCCTCCGACAAGCGCGCCCTCGAACGTGTCGACGAAGATGCGCGCGCGACGTACGGCGTCGTCGTCCGCCTCGCGCGCGGCGGGCGTGAAGCTGCCCACGAGGTCGACGAAGGCACCGGGCCTGAGCCAGCGCCCCTCGATCAACGGCGTCGGCGCTGCTCGTCGCGCAGGTCACGATGTCGGCTGCCGGACGGACTCCTCGAAGCGATCAGTCGCCTCGAATACCTCGACCTCCGGCCCGACGAGCTCCCGGATCGCCTCGATCGTCGCCTGCACGCGCTCCGGCCGTCGCCCCCAGACGTCGATGCGGCTCGATGGGCCGCACGGAGGCATGTGCGGCCGCCATCCACGGCGCCAGCGCGCCGGTCCCGACCAGCGTGAGACGGCGGCTGTCCGCGCGCGAGAGGTATCTCGAGGCAAGGGCGGACGCCGCCGCGGTGCGCAGCCGGGTGACCATCGTGCCGTCGATGCAGCGCGAGCGGTACGCCTTCGGCTCGAGAAGACGACGATGACGGCCTGGATGCGTCGGCAAGCCTCCGTGACGGATTCTCAGGGACGTAGGTGACGAGCTTGACCGCCGCGGATCCGTCCCGGTCGAAGGCCGGCATGACGAGGAAGTGCCGGTCGCCGGGCCGTCCGGCGGCGTCAGGTGACCGGCGAGCGGAACGTGGGGCGCGCCGCGGAGAAACGCCCGCTCCAGGCAATCGATGAGTCCGGCAGCGGCGCCCGTGCACGAACCTGTTCGGCATCGAGCAACAGCAATCTGGCGGTCCATCAGGCGATGCGCATGCCGATGTTCTGCGCCTTGATCCTCTGCCCCCATTCCCGCGGCCCCGTCTCATGCACCGACTCCCCGCGCGCATCCACTGCGACGGTGACCGGCATGTCCGCGACCTCGAACTCGTAGATCGCCTCCATCCCGAGCTCGGCAAACGCGACGACCCGCGCCTTGCGGATCGCCTTCGACACGAGGTACGCCGCGCCGCCGACCGCGATCAGGTACGCAGAGCCGTGCTTGCGGATCGCCTCGATCGCGACCGGCCCGCGCTCGGCCTTGCCGACCATCGCGATCAGACCGGTCTTCTCGAGCAGCAGGTCCGTGAACCTGTCCATGCGCGTCGCCGTCGTCGGTCCCGCCGGTCCGACGGCCTCGTCTCGAACCGGATCCACGGGCCCGACGTAATAGATCACCCGCCCGCGCAGGTCGACGGGCAGTTCCTTGCCCGCATCGAGCAGGTCCGCCAGCCGCTTGTGCGCGGCATCGCGTCCCGTGAGCATCCGCCCGGACAGCAGCAGCGTCTGCCCGGGCTTCCAGCCGCGGACTTCCTCCTGCGTCAGCGCATCGAGGTTCACGCGCCGCGACTCCGCGGACGGCTTCCAGTGCACGTCCGGCCAGAGGTCCAGCGACGGCGGGTCGAGCGCGACCGGCCCGCTGCCGTCGAGCACGAAGTGCGCGTGCCGGGTCGCCGCGCAGTTGGGGATCATCGCGACGGGCTTGGACGCCGCATGGGTCGGGAACGTCCGGATCTTCACGTCGAGCACGGTCGTGAGCCCGCCGAGTCCCTGGGCGCCGATCCCCAGGGCATTCACCTTCTCGTAGATCTCGACGCGCAGTTCCTCGAGCTTCGACGACGGCCCGCGCGCGAGCAGCTCGTGCATGTCGATCGGGTCCATCAGCGATTCCTTCGCCATCACCACGGCCTTGTCGGCCGTTCCGCCGACGCCGATGCCGAGCATGCCGGGCGGACACCAGCCGGCGCCCATTTCGGGCACGGTCTCGAGCACCCAGTCGACCAGCGAGTCGGAAGGATTCAGCATCGCGAGCGTGGACTTGTTCTCGGAGCCGCCGCCTTTCGCCGCGACCGTGACCTCGACCGTGTCGCCGGCCACCAGCTCGACGTGCACGACGGCCGGCGTGTTGTCGCCGGTGTTCTTCCGGGCGAACAAGGGATCCGCGACGATGGAGGCGCGCAGGCGATTCTCGAGGAGGCCGTAGCCGCGCCGCACGCCCTCGTCGACCATCTCCTGCAGCGAGCGCTGTCGTGTCCCAGCGCACGCCAAGGCCCGCCTTCACGAATACGTTGACGATGCCCGTGTCCTGGCAGAGCGGGCGATGGCCTTCCGCGCACATGCGGGAGTTCGTCAGGATCTGCGCGATGGCGTCCTTCGCGGCCGGCGACTGCTCGCGCGCGTACGCGCGGCCGAGGTGGGCGATGTAATCGGCAGGGTGGTAGTAGGAAATGAACTGCAGCGCGTCGGCGACGCTCTGGATGAAGTCCGCTTCGCGGATCACGGGGCCCACCGCCCCATGATATCACCTGAGGAATGCGGTCCCGCGCGTGATGAAGGTGTAGTCGCCCTCGATCGCCATGAACCCGATCAGCACGAGCAGGCACAGGGGCGGCACCAGGATCGCGAGCTTGAGGGCGAGCCGCTCCCAGGCCATGTGCATGAAGATCGCGACGATGAAGCCGGCCTTCAGGGTCATGAAGAGCAGGATCAGCGTCCAGCGCAGCATGCCCTGCAGGTGGAAGAAATCCACCATGTACGAGAACGCGGAGAGCACGAACAGCAGCACCCAGATCCACAGGTAGACGGTCAGCGGATGCTGTTGATGGCCCTCGGTCGCGTGCTTGGGCTTGCGCTTGGGACATGCCGGTCACCACAGGTAGAAGAACGCGAAGATGAACACCCAGACGAGGTCGACGAAGTGCCAGTACAGGCCCGCGACCTCGACGGTCTCGTAGGAACCTTTCCGGTCGTAGAAGCCGGAGGACACGCGCTTCGCCGTGATGAGCAGGTAGATGACGCCCGCGGTCACGTGGCAGCCGTGGAATCCCGTGATCATGAAGAAGGCCGAGCCGAACTGCGGCGCGCCCCAGGGATTTTCCCAGGGCCGCACGCCTTCCATGATGAGCTTGGTCCACTCGAAGACCTGCATGCCGACGAAGGTCGCGCCGAGCGCCGCGGTCGCGCACAGGAACAGGACTGTCCTCCTGCGGTCGCGCCGGTAGCCGTAGTTCACCGCGAGCGCCATCGTGCCGCTCGAGGTGATCAGGACGAAGGTCATGATCGCGATCAGGATCAGCGGGATGTCCTGACCGAACAGGTGCAGCGCGAAGACCTGGCTCGGGTTCGGCCAGTCGACCATCGTGGACATCCTGACGTTCATGTAGCCCGTCAGGAAGCAGGTGAAGATGAAGGTGTCCGAGAGCAGGAAGATCCACATCATCGCCTTGCCCCAGGGCACCTGGAACGCCTGCTTGTCGGCGGCGAAGTCGGTGACGACCTGCTTCAGCGGGGGCAGGGCGGCGGCTTGGGCGTCATGAGCCATTGGCTGGGCTTCCTCTCACAGGAACAGCAGCACGCCGAACACGGCGAGCCAGACGAGCAGCAGGAAATGCCAGTAGGTCGCGCAGAGCGACAGGCTCTGCCGCAGGTCGACCAGTTCCGCGCCGCGGGCGAAGCGCAGCGACGACCGGCCGAGCACGTACAGGCCGCCGACCAGGTGCAGGCCGTGCACGATCGTCAGCACGTAGAAGAACGCGATCGCGGGGCTGCCCTGCACGAAGTAGAGCGACGGCCCGACCGCGCGCCAGGCGAGCACCTGGCCGGCCAGGAACGCGATCGAGAGCGCGCCGGCGGCGACGAGCGCGTTGCGCGCGAACTCGCGGCGGCCGTCGCCGGCCGCATTCGCCGCGAACTGCATTGCGACGCTTGCCGCGAGCAGCACGCCGTGTTGAACCACAGGATGTTCGGGATGGTCAGGTGGCACCAGCCGACGCTGTGGTGCATGCGCATCGAGTACGCCGTCAGGAACAGCGCGAACAGCGAGGTGACGACCGCCATGAACACCCACAGGCCGATGCGCTGCGGCGACGAGCGCAGCACGCCGACGTCGCCGGCCTGCGCGCGGCTGTCCCAGGGCTTGGCCGTCAGCCGGCTCGCGACCGCGAACCAGACCGCGATCGCCGACCAGCAGGGCGACGACGATGGCGGTGTTGCTCAAGGCGCGTCCTAGCCTTCGCCGTGGCCGGTGCCGGTCGCGTGGCGCGCATCGACCGGCACGTTCTGCGGGATGAAGTCCTCCGGCGCGCCGGGCACGCTGTAGTCGTAGGCCCAGCGATAGACGACGGGCAGGTGCGGCCCCCAGTTGCCGTGCTTCGGCGGCGTGTCCGGCGTCTGCCACTCGAGCGTCGTCGCGCCCCAGGGATTCGGCGGCGCCTTCTCGCCCTTCCACAGGCTCTCGATCATGTTGTACGAGGAAGATGATGACGGAGCCGGCGACGACGATCGCCGCGATCGTGATCGCCGCGTTGATCGTGTGCACCGACTCGGGCAGGAACTCGGTGTCGCCGAGCGCGTAGTAGCGGCGCGGCACGCCGAGGATGCCGAGGTAGTGCATCGGCAGGTAGATGGCGTAGGTGCCGAGGAACGTCAGCCAGAAATGGATCCTGCCGAGCCGGTCGTTCCACATGCGCCCGGTGATCTTCGGGTACCAGTGGTAGATCGCGCCGAACACCACGAGGATCGGCGACACGCCCATCACCATGTGGAAGTGCCCGACCACGAAGTAGGTGTCCGAGAGCGGCAGGTCGACCGTCACGTTGCCGAGGAACAGGCCGGTGAGGCCGCCGTGCACGAACGTGAAGATGAAGCCGATCGCGAACAGCATCGGCACGGTGAGGTGGATGTCGCCCTGCCACAGCGTCAGCACCCAGTTGTAGACCTTGATCGCCGTCGGGATCGCGATGATCAGCGTCGTCGTCGCGAAGAAGAACCCGAAGTAGGGGTTCATGCCGCTGCACGTACATGTGGTGCGCCCACACGACGAACGACAGGCCGCCGATCGCGAGGATCGCCCAGACCATCATGCGGTAGCCGAAGATGTTCTTGCGCGCGTGGGTCGAGAGCAGGTCCGAGACGATGCCGAAGGCGGGCAGCGCGACGATGTACACCTCGGGGTGGCCGAAGAACCAGAACAGGTGCTGGAACAGCAGCGGGCTGCCGCCGTTGTGCCCGGGGTCGGCGCCCATCGAGCTGATCGCCGGCATGAAGAAGCTCGTGCCGAGCGTGCCGTCGAGCATCATCATGATCGCGGAGACGAGCAGCGCCGGGAACGCGAGCAGGCCCAGGATCGTCGCGATGAAGATGCCCCACACCGAGAGCGGCATGCGCATCAGCGTCATGCCGCGGCAGCGCGCCTGCAGCACGGTCGTCACGTAGTTGAGGCCGCCCATCGTGAAGGCGACGATGAAGATCGCGAGCGACAGCAGCATCAGGATGATGCCCCAGCCGGCGCCGGGCGTGCCCGGCAGCACCGCCTGCGGCGGGTAGAGCGTCCAGCCGGCGCCGGTCGGGCCGCCCGGGACGAAGAAGCTCGCGAGCAGCACGATGACGGAGAGCAAGTAGACCCAGAAGCTCAGCATGTTCATGTACGGGAACACCATGTCCCGCGCGCCGCACATGAGCGGAATCAGGTAGTTGCCGAAGCCGCCGAGGAACAGGGCGGTCAGCAGGTAGATCACCATGATCATGCCGTGCATGGTGATGAACTGGTAATAGTGGTTCGGGTCGACGAAGCGGAACTGTGTCGGGGAAGCCGATCTGCAGGCGCATCAGCACCGAGAGCACGAGCGCGACGAGCCCGACGAAGATCGCGACGCTGGCGTACTGGATCGCGATGACCTTGTGGTCCTGGCTCCAGATGTACTTGTCGATGAAGGTCTGCGGATCGTGGCATGGACGTCACGATCGGCGATTGCGACGTATGCCATCAGTCTTTCCTCGCCGTGCGGGCCGGCAGCGGATCAAGCGTGTTGATGTAGGCGACGACGTCGTTGATCGAGCGTTCGTTCTTGAGCGAGTCGGCGAACGTCGCCATCTGCCAGCCGTAGAAGTCCTGGCGATGCGTGCCGCGGACGCCGTGCTGGAAGTTCAGCAGCTGCCGGACCAGGTACCAGTCCGACATGTCGGCGAGGCGCGGCGCATTGAGCGCCCAGATGCCCTGGCCCTCGCGGCCGTGGCAGGAGGCGCAGGTGCCGTACAGGCGCCGTCCGCGCTCGACGTCGCCGGCAACGGTCGCCTGCATCGCCTGGCCGGGCAGCGACTCGATGTAGGCCGAGACGTTGCGGATCGACGTGTCGTCCGCGAGCATCGACGCGAACGGGCGCATCTGCGCGCCGTAAGTGTCGCCCTCGTGCGCACCGCGCACGCCGTCGCGGAACGCGTGCAGCTGCCGGCGCAGGTACCAGGCGTCCTGGCCCGCGAGCCGCGGCGCATTCAGCGCCGGGTTGCCCTCGCCTGCGGCGCCGTGGCAGGCCGCGCAGACCGCGTACTGGCCTGCGCCGGCGTGCGGGTCGGCCGGCGGCGAGCGCCTGCGTCTCGCGAACGTCGGCAGGCTCGCGAGCCAGGCGTCGAATTCCCCGGGCTCGTCGACGACGACGCGGCCGCGCATCGCGAAGTGCCCGATGCCGCAGAGCTCCTCGCAGAGGATCTCGTAGGTGCCCGGCACCGTCGGCGTGAACCACAGGTAGGTGATCATGCCGGGGACGAGGTCCATCTTCACGCGGAACTGCGGGACGGTGAAGTTGTGCAGCACGTCCTTCGAGCGCAGCAGCACCTTGACCGGCTGGTCGACCGGCAGGTGCAGCTCGGGGCTCGCGACGAGCATGTCGTCGCTGCCCTTCGGGTCGTCCGGGTCGACGCCGAAGGGATTGTCGGGCGTGATGAGGCGTCGACGTCGCTGTGGCCGAGCTCGCCGTCCTCGCCCGGGAAGCGGAAGCTCCAGTGCCATTGCTGGCCGACGGCCTCGACGATCGCGGCGTCGTCGGGCACGTCGACGAACTTGCCCCAGACGAAGAGGCCCGGCGCCAGCATCGCCGCGACGCCGACCGAGGTGACGATCGTCAGCCACCATTCGAGCTTCTTGTTCTCGGGGTCGTAGTCCGCCTTGTGGCCCTTGCGGTGGCGGTACTTCCAGATGACCCAGGCGAGGAAGAGGTTGACGGCGACGAACACGACGCCGGTGACCCAGAACGTGAGGATCACGGTGTCGTCGATGGTGCTCCAGTTCGACGCGATCGGCGTGAACCACCAGGGACTCGCGAAGTGGAATATCAGCGAGCCGATGACGAGGAGGACAAGGACTACTGCAATCGCCATCGGGGAGTCCCCTTGCTAAGCGCGTACCCGATCGCCTGGGGTACGCCGCCGCCTGACGGAGGTGAACGGGTTTACGAAATGGCTGTCGACGCCCGCGAATTCCGCCTCGGGATGGCGACGGGTCATCGTGTGCCGCACCACGGATTCCTGGTCGCGGCGCGCGTAGATCAGGATCAGGTACTTGCCGGCCTCGATGTCCTCGTGGAAGCGCTCGAGCTTCTTGTTCTCTTTCTCGACGCCGATCAGGCCGCCTTCCCAGGCGCCGAACAGCGTCGCCACGCCGCACAGCGCGACGTAGACGAACCAGGGGATGTTCTCGAACGGCCCGAAGTGGTCGAGCAGGATGCAGCCGACGACGCCGGCGAACAGGCCGATCGCGGCGCCGAGGAAGCCTTCGCGGATGAAGTCGAGCGTCTCGAGGTAGTTGCCGGCGTGGATGTGCCGCTTCTTGAGGCCGGATTCGTCCTTGGCGATGACATGGACGAAGAAGTCGTCGATGCCGACGTCGTGGAGGTCGTCGGCGACCCGCGCGGTGCTGTCGAGCTCAGGCGCGACGTAATAGAGACACTTCATCCCGGCGTCCCCCGTGTGCCGCCCGAGTCTAGCGCATACCGGAGGCCGGGGGCATCAATACGCGGGCTTGTCGCAATGCAAAATCGGGCCTAGACGGCGGTCAGCCAGTCGAGGGCTTCCGTCTCGATCGTGAACACCCGCGCGTCCGCGCCCCGGTTGCGGGCGACGATCTCGCCGAATCGCTCCGGGTGGATCATCGGCTCGTGGCCCAGAATGGCGAGACGGACCCGCGGCTTCTGCTCGAGGTGCCGCGCCGCGATGTGCACGCCAATGTCGAAGCGGTCGAGGATGGTCGGGATGCGCCCGTTGACGCCGCGCACGTCGACGAGGACGCTCCTGCGGTCTGCGTCGGCGGCCTCGCGAAAGGCCTGTTCGCCGATCCGGAATGCCTCGGCGCGGGAATACCTGCCCGAGCAGACCAGCTCGACGTGCTGCGCGTGGACGCGCACCTCGACCCGGATGCGGAACAGCAGGCCGATCATCCGGCGATCACCAGAGCCAGCCGAACGCGCCGCCGGTCAGCAGCCCGTAGATCAGGCCGTCGAGCGTCAGCTTGGCGCGTCGTCGACCAGGGCCGGTGGTACCAGATCGATTGCGGCCAGCACCCGGCGGCGTAGGCGATGAACGCAGTCGTGCCCGCGACGCGGAAGACCGCGAGGTAGGTCGCGTCGGCAGCCAGGGTCGCGCCCGCGACGTAGGCGACGAGCACGGTGACGACGACGATGCAGATGAACCACTGCACGAGCGGCCGCGCCATGGACATCGGGCCGCTCGGCGATCACGGTCATGATGAGGACCGGCCCGCGCTTCAGCTTCTCGACGAACTCGGGCGTGTTGCAGTCCTTCATGTCCTTGCGGGCGCGGCAGCATGTACTCGCCGGGCCTGAGCCCGAACGGGCGCAGCGCGTCCTGCAGGCGGTCGCCGTCGGGCGGCGACGGCAGCTCGTTGCGGTGCCACAGCGGCGCCATGTGGATGACCGAGCTCGCGACGAACACGAGCACGGCCGAGACGAGGATCGGCAGCCAGAGCGCGAGGATGTCGGTCATGACGGGTTCCTTTGCGTATCGAGTTGATGCCCCTTGCGCCCGCCGCGGACCAGGGCGCCCTCGCCGAGCGCGCTGCCGATCATCACGCGGGCCATGTCGGCGGAGCGTTGCACGAGCGCCACCGCGCCGTCGTGCAGGAACTTCGAGTCGCGCACGTGCTGCTCGTTGTTCTCCATGTCCTCCGCGCTCCAGCCGCGCGTGTGCGCGATGAACGGGAACTGCGGGAACTGGCAGCCGAGCTCCGCGAAGAACGTCAGCACCTGGCCGACGACGGCCTGCACGTTGTCCTGTCCGCCGGTGACGATCAGCGACACGACCTTGTTGCGCAGCAGGTGACGGTTTGCCGTCGTCTCCTGGTTCTGGATGCAGTTCATGCGCTCGATCATCTTGTAGTAGAGGCTGCTCGCGCCGCCCCAGCGGATGGGCGTCGCGACCACGATCACGTCGGCCCAGTGCACGACGCCCTCGTACACCTGGTCCATCTGGTCCTTCGAGTCCATCTCCGTGATGGAGCAGGGCCAGGTGCAGGCGCGGGCGGATTTCGAGTAGAAGCCCTCGCAGGCGCGGAACGCGAGGTCGCGCACGCGGATCACGCGCGTCTCGCACTCGCCGTCGCCTTTTTCCCGCGCGTTCGCGAGCGCGTGCAGCAGCAGGTCTTCCGACGTGCTGTAGCGCGGGTAGCGCTTCGTCATCGTCGTCGTGGACAGCCCGAGGATGCGGATCGGGCCCGGCTCGCGCACCGGCGTGCGCGCGAGCGGGTGCGGCGTCTTCGGCAGGTGCCCGCGCTTCGTGACCGCCGCCTCCGACACGAGCACGCGCCCGTTCTCGACCTTGACCGCGTGGGAGGGCACGCGGTCCGCCTCGTAGCCCGGTTCGCCTGCGCCGGTCTGCCAGTGGAACTTGTAGTAATGCCAGGGGCAGGTGACGAAATCGCCCTCGAGCGTGCCCTCGCCGAGCGGCCCGCCGACGTGGTTGCAGACGCCGGAGATGGCGCCGAACGCGCCGTCGCGGTGCGTCAGCGCGATGCGCTTCGCGCCGATGCGGATTTCCTGGACCGGCTTCCTCGCGAGTTCCTCGCTCGCGCCGACGTCAATCCACTTGTCGGTGGTCAACGTCCCTGGCCGCGGTACAGGAAGGCGACTGCCGCGCCGAGCACCAGCGTCATGATCGTGTCGAGCACGATCTGCTTGACCGCGAGGATGCCGGGCGTCGGCTGCACGACGTAATAGATGATGTAGATCGGCATGAACAGCGCCGCGACCGCGAGGCCATAGCGCAGTCCCTGGCCGAGCCAGGGCTTGTTCTCGACGCCGCGCACGTAGATCCACACGAACGCGCCCGCCATCAGCAGGTGCGCGAGCGCCATCAGGTGCATCATCTTCTGCGCCTCGGCCTCCGGGCGCATGAGCCCCGTGGCCAGGTAATCGGCGTTCAGCAGGATGCCGTGGATGATGATCCCTCCGGCCATGTAAAGGACGAACAGGACCAGCCAGGCGACCAGGAATTTCTTGTTCATGGGTTCTCCCTCCGTGACGCGAATCTTACGCTTCGGCGCGGGCGCCGATCAGCACCGAGGTCATCGAGATCGATCCCGGGACGGAAACGTTGAAGAATTCGGCCTCTTCGCCGGGTTGTTGCAGTGCAACCGCGTAGAGGAGCGGCAGGTAATGCTCGGGGGTCGGCACGGCGAGCCGGGACTCCGGGCGTTCCGGGTAGGCGGCAAGCGCGTCGTGGCGGCGCCCGGCGATCATCGCCCGGATCGAGGCGTCCGCGGCCAGCGCCCAGTCGAGCGGCGCCGGGTCGCGGAAGTCGAAGAGCCTCAGGTTGTGGACGATGTTGCCGCTGCCGACGACCAGCACGCCCTCGTCGCGCAGCGGCGCGAGTTGCCGCGCAAGCGCGAGGTGGTGCGAGCCAGGCAGGCGCGTGTCCATGCCGAGCTGCACGACCGGCACGTCGGCATCGGGGTACATCGCGATCAGCACGCTCCAGGCGCCGTGGTCCAGGCCCCGGCCCGGGTCGAGCTGCACGCGCTCGCTCGTGATGAGCGCGGCAACACGAGCGGCAAGCGCGGGATCGCCGGGCGCCGGGTAGCGCACGTCGAAGAGCGCCTGCGGGAAGCCGAAGAAGTCGTGGATCGTCGCAGGCAGCGCGGCAGCCGTGACGGCCGCGCCCCGCGTTTCCCAGTGCGCGGACACGCACAGGATCGCCTTCGGCCTCGGCAGGCGCCTCGCGACCTCCGCCCAGCCGAGGTGAAACGCGTTCCGCTCGATGGCGTTCATCGGGTTGCCGTGGCCGACGAACAGCACGGGCATTCTCATGGCGCGGCCTTCCGCTCGATCAGGTCCCACTTGTTGCCGTAGAGGTCGAGGAACACGGCGACCGTGCCGTATTCCTCGTGACGCGGCTGCTCCGTGAAGCGCACGCCTTCCTCCTGCATCCGCGCGTAGTCGCGACTGAAATCGTCGGTCTCGACGAACAGGAAGACGCGGCCGCCGGACTGGTTGCCGATCGCGCGTTCCTGCTCCGGTGTCGCCGCGCGCGCCAGCAGCAGCGCCGCGCCTCCGTCTCCGGCCGGCCCGACGCGCACCCAGCGCTTGCCGTTCCCGCGCGGACTGTCCTCCAGCAGGTCGAACCCGAGCGCGCGCGTGAAGAAGTCGATCGCCTCGTCGTAGTCGCGGACCAGCAGCGCAAGCTGCGTGATCCGGCTCATCGCTGCTGCAGCGCGAGCCGGAGGCCGAGTGCGATCAGCACGGTGCCGCAGAATGCATCCATCCAGCGCCGCAGCGTCGGGCGCAGGAAGAAGCGACGCGAGCGGTCGACGCCCCAGGCCACGAAGCCGAGCCACAGGATCCCCTCGATGAAATGGATCGCGGTGAGCAGCAGGGACTTCGCCAGGACCGCATCCCCGGGCGACAGGAACTGGGGCAGCAGCGCGAGGTAGAACACGATGACCTTCGGGTTCAGCAGGTTCGTGAGAAGGCCCTCGCGAAAGGAGCGCGCCGCGGGCACGCGCGACGGCGCGACCTCGTCGGCCGGGGCCCGGTCGGCCCCGATCGCGCGCGGCCGAGCGCAGCGACTGGATGCCGAGCCAGGCGAGATAGCCGGCGCCCGCAATCTTGAGGGCCAGGAAGGCGGTCGCCGAATGCGCGAGGATCGCCGACACGCCGAACGCGGACAGGAGCGCGTGGACGAACAGGCCGCAGCAGATTCCGGCGACGGTCGTCCAGCCGTCGTCCCGCCCGCCGCGCAGCGTGTTGCGCACGACGAGGAAGGTGTCCGCGCCCGGGGAGACCGTCATCAACGCGGCCACCAGCGCGAAGGCGAGGACCTGCGGGTCGAGGAGGTTCACGAGACTTTCCTGCGGAAGCAGCCCACCGTGTGGTCGTTCACGATCCCGACGGCCTGCATGAACGCATAGCAGATCGTCGTGCCGACGAAGCGGAACCCGCGACGCTTCAGGTCCTTGCTGAGCGCGTCCGAGAGGTCCGTGCGCGCCGGGAGTTCCTTCGACGTGCGCACGCGGTTGCGGATCGGGCTTGCCGCCGACGAAGTCCCAGAGATACCGGTCGAAGCTGCCGAACTCGCGCTGGACGGCGATGAACGCCGCGGCATTCGTCACCGTGCTGTCGATCTTGAGCCGGTTGCGCACGATGCCCGCGTCCAGCATCAGCCGGGCACGCCGGGCGGCCGTGAATCGCGCGACCTTCGCCGGGTCGAAGCCCGCAAAGGCGCGGCGGTAGGCCTCGCGCTTGTTGAGTATCGTTTCCCAGCTGAGCCCGGCCTGCGCGCCCTCGAGCGTGATGAACTCGAACAGCACGCGGTCGTCGTGCACGGGCACGCCCCACTCGCGGTCGTGGTAGTCGATCATCGCGGGCGACCGGGCCCAGCCGCAGCGCTTCATGGCTCGGAGACGAAGAGGCGCAGGTCTTCGCCGCCCAGGTTGACGATGCCTTCAGGCCGGAAGCCGAGTTTGCCGAGCAGGCGCATCGACGGCTCGTTGTCCCGCGTCGTGATGGCGAGGATGCGGCCGAGCCGGAGCGTTTCCCGCGCGTGACGCATGACGGCGCGCGCGGATTCGAGCGCGTAGCCCTGCGACCAGTATTCCGGGAAGAACGAGAACCCGATGTCCGGATCGGGCAGGGTGTCGCGCTTGAGCACGCCGCACATGCCGACCTCCACGCCGTCGTCCTTGCGCACGACGCGCATCAGCCCGTGTCCGTGGCGCGCGTAGCTGGCGACCGGGCCGTCGGCGATGTAGCGGCGCGCGTCGTCGAGCGTGCGCACGCCGCGGTCGCCGATGTAGCGCAGGAAGGCGGGCTCGTTGACGAGCCGCAGCACGAACTGCCGCATCTTCCGCGGTGAACTCGCGCAGGAGCAGGCGCCCGGTCTCGAGCGTGGTCACTGGTGCAGTGCCCAGAAGGGCAGCACGGTGCGGTCGACGAAGGACATGCGCCGGTAGACGCCGATCGCGCGGGTGTTGTCCGCGTAGACGTGCAGGAACGGCGTGAAGCCGCGGTCGAAGGCCGAGTTGCAGAGCAGGCCGAGCAGGCGCTGCGCGTAGCCGCGGCCGGTGTAGTCCGGGTGCGTGCAGACGGCGGACAGCTCCTGGTAGCCGTCGAGCCGCATGCGCTCGCCGGCCATCGCCGCGAGCCGCGACCCGTGGTAGATGCCGAAGTAGCGGCCCATCTCCAGCGTGCGCGCGCGGAAGAAGCCGGGAAACACGAGGTCCGTCAGGGCGACCATGTCGGGCACCTGCTCGGCCGTCATCTCCGTGACGGGCGGGCCCGGGACCTCCGCCGCACGCGTATTGCAGACCATCTGCAGCACCGGCTTCTTCGGCTCGAGCTGCCAGCCGGGCGGCGGTTCCGGCGCGACGCCGACGACGAACACGGATTCGGCATCGTCCACGAGGCTGGTGAGCTGGTTCGCGGCGCGCGCCGACGGCTCGCCGACGGCGGCGAAAGGCACGATGGCCGCCGGATAGCGCGCGGCGCCGTCGGCGGTGAGCGCGAGCCCGGCGTGCTGGGTCGTCAGCGAATGCCAGACCGGATTGTCGAGCACGTGCGCGGCCACGGCCTGCGCCTCAGGCAGCGACGCCGAAGATGCGCCCGATCGCCGCCGTGATCGCCATGGCGATCGCGCCCCAGAACGTGACCCGCAGCGCGCCCTTCGCGACGCCCGCGCCGCCGACCCGCGCGGCGATGGCGCCGAGGACCGCGAGGAACACGAGCGAAAGCGCGGCGACCAGGGTCATGACGACCGCGGGCGGGGCAAGCAGCGCCGTGACGAGCGGCAACGCCGCACCGGCCGCGAACGCGGCGGCGGACGCCAGGGCCGCCTGGATCGGGCGGGCACGAAGCATCTCGGTGAAGCCGAGTTCGTCGCGGGCGTGCGCAGCGAGCGCATCCTTCGCCGCGAGCTGCCGTCGCGACCTCGGACGCGAGCCTTGGATCGAGGCCCCGGCCGACGTAGATCGCGGCGAGCTCGCGGTGCTCCGCCTCGGGATCTTCCTCGAGCTCCCGGCGCTCGCGCGCGAGGTCGGAGCGCTCGCTGTCGGCCTGCGAGCTGACGGAGACGTACTCGCCCGCGGCCATGGACATGGCGCCGGCGACGAGGCCGGCAACGCCGGCGGTCAGCACGGCGGCGCGGTCGGCGCCGGCGGCTGCGACGCCGATCAGCAGGCTGGCGGTCGAGACGATCCCGTCATTCGCGCCGAGGACCGAGGCGCGCAGCCAGCCAGTCCGGTGCGTTCCGTGTCGCTCCCTCATTTCTGGTTGACGGCATGGCGACCCGGGCCGATCAGGGCGAGGGCGATCGCGGAGAAGAAGAACATGTACTGCACCTCGAGCTTGAGCGCGCCTTGTTCATTGAATGCGAACAGCTCCGCGCCGTGCGCGAGACCGAGCGCGAACAGCATGTTGACGGCGATCAGCCAGGCGCCGATGCGCGAGTACCAGCCGGCGATCACCGCGAGCGGCGCGAGCACCTCGCCGACGTAGACCCCGTACTTGAAGAAGACCGGGCAGGCCCTGGTTCACGAGCATGCCGTCGAGCCAGCCGATGCCGTTTCGCAGCTTGCTGATGCCGTGCAGGAGGACCAGCACGCCGAGCGTGACGCGCAGGATGAGCTTGCCGGTATTCTCGTTCATGGCGCGACTCCAGGAGGAATGCGGGATCGGGGCGGCCTAAGGATACGACTTTGCGCGGTTCGCCGACCACCGGGCGATGAGCGCGAAGGGCAGGCCGACCAGCAACACGTGGGCGAGCAAGCCGTCCGCGAACCAGGCCGGGATGAAGGGCGGCGACGAGGCCCGCGACAGCGGTACCACCACGAAATTCATCACGGCCCAGGTCCCGAGGCCGTAGGCGACGCCGGCGGGCACGGGGCGCCGGAGCAGGGCGGGCCAGCGCCGGCACGCGAGCCAGTAGACGGCAGCCATGGCAAACATGATCAGGAAATGGAGCAGCAGCCCGAGCGCGGCGCTCGCCGCGCCGCCGGCGAAGGCGGCTTTGCCCTGCAGGCCCGCGGCGACCGACTGCAGGATGGCGGTCGCGCTCGCGCCGCTGTACAGGCGCCAGAAGGCGATCGCGTTGACGATGTCGAGGATCCGCTGCGGTGAGGCCGCCGGCCAGGATCACGTCGGCCGCGCGCGGCCGGCCGGTCATGCAGGACTTTCGGCGGCCGAACACCAGCAGCAGCGCGCCCGCGACGATGGCGCCGATCGACAGCCACTGCGGCACGGCGACGGTCTCCCTGTCCTTGACGGACAGCTCGATGCCGGCGATCTCCGCGTCGTGCGTCTCTTCCGTGTAGCTGAACTTGCCGCGCGCGAGGCCGAACGCGCCGAGCGCGATCAGGACGATGGCGACGATGGTCATGACCTTGCTGTTCATGTCTTGCTGTCTCCTTCTGGATGCTGCTCGGCGGGGGTGAGCGCCTTCACGTCGGCGACGACCATCGTGCCCGTGCCCTCGTTGGTGAACACCTCGGCCAGGACGCTGTCGCGCGCATTGTAGGAAATGACGTGCACGCGCCGCACGCCGCCGCGGATCGCCGCCTCGATGGCCGACGCCTTCGGCAGCATGCCGCCCGCGAGGCTGCCCGATTGCTCCAGGCGCTTGAGACCGGCGAGGTCCGTATAGGACACGAGCGAGCGCGGATCGTCGAGGCGTTCGAGGATGCCGGGCATGCCGGTGCAGAGGATCAGTTTCTCCGCCCCGAGCGAAGCGCCGATCGCCGCGGCGACGGTGTCCGCGTTGATGTTGAGGACGACGCCGGCGTCGTCCGCGGACACCGGGCTGACGACCGGCATCAGGCCCGCCTCGAGCTCCTTGCGGATCACGGTCGGGTCGATGGACACGATGTCGCCGACGAAGCCGTAGTCCACCGACTCGCCGTCGACTTGCACCGGCGGGCGGCGGTTGGCGCGCACGAGTCCCGCGTCGACGCCCGAAAGGCCCACGGCGTCGACGCCGACTTCGCGGCAGGTGGCGAGGATGCGCGTGTTGATCAGGCCGTTCAGCACCATCGTGGTCGCGTCGATCGAGCGGTCGTCGGTGACGCGGCGGCCGCGCACCATGCGCGGCTCGATGCCGAGCGAGCGCTGCATCTGGTCGAGCTGCGGGCCGCCGCCGTGCACCAGCACGACGCGGATGCCGAGGTGATGCAGGATCGCGATCTGCTCGATCAGCGAGCGGGTTCCCGCGAGGTCGCCGAAGATCGCGCCGCCCGCCTTGATGACGAAGATCTTGCCCTTGTAGAGGCGGATGTACGGCGACGCGCCGCGAAGCGCGGCGATGACGGCCGCCTGGTCGATGCGATGGTTCATGTCCACCCTGGAGCTGGAGTTGTCAGGCCGTCCGTCTCCGCGAAGCCGAGGAGACGGTTCATCCACTGCATGGCGCCGCCCGCCGCGCCCTTCACCAGGTTGTCGACGACCGACATCACGGCGATCGTGCGCCCGTCGGTTGCGGCGGAAAGGTGAGCATAGTTGCTCGCGACCACGTCTTTCACCCTCGGCGGCTCGGGGAGCACCCGCACGAAGGGCCGGCCGGCGTAGAAGTCCCGGAGCGCCGCGATCGCGGCGGGCGTGTCGAGCGGTTTCCTGAGCTTCGCCTGCACGGTGGCGTGGATCCCGCGCGCAAAGGGTCCGGAGTGGGGGACGAAGGCCACCGCCCCGTCCGTGCCTGACGCCGCGCGGGCGAGGGCATTGATCTCGGCGCCGTGGCGGTGGGCGAGCGCGCCGTAGGCGTAGAGATCGGAGTGGCGAAGCGGATGGTGCGTGCCGGCGACGGGGGTGCGGCCGGCGCCCGTGCTGCCGGTGACCGCGGAAACGAAGACCGGGCCGTCCACGAGGCCGAGCTTGAGGAGCGGCACGACCGCGAGCAGCGAGGCGGTCACGAAGCAGCCCGGGTGGGCGACGTGCGGCGTCGGCGCGCGGTCCAGGTGCTCCGGCACCGCGCAGGTGAATTCCCGCGCGCGCGCCGGGGCGCCGTGCGGATGCCGGTACACGCGCTCGTACTCCGCGAGGTCGGCGAAGCGGTAATCGGCGGAGATGTCGACGACCGCAGGCCTCGCGCCGGCAGCCTCGGCACGCGCGAGCAGTCCGTCGATCAGCTTGTGGGAGACGCCGTGCGGTGCCGCCGCGAGGACGGCGCTCCGCGCATTGCGGGCCGCGACCTCGGTCGCATCCGCAATCGAGACGTACGCGAGGTCGCCGCAGGCCGCGGCGAGGTGCGGGAATGCCCGGGCGACGGGTTCGCCGGGCTGGCTGTCGGATGCGATGGCCGCGAGTTCGAGCCGTGGATGGCCGAGCACGAGGCGCAGCAGTTCGCCGGCGACGTAACCGGTGCCGCCGAGGATGACTGCCGGCACGCGTGCGCTCACGCCTCGTCCTCGATCTCGCCGGAGCGGGCGACCTGCCCGAGCCCGGCGGCGGCGATCACGCAGTCGCCGAGCGCGGCGCCATTGGTCATCGCGTTGAAGGCCGGAACCCCGAGCCGCTCGCGGATGATGTCGACGCCCACCGAGTTGTCCGTGGCAGGTCCCGTGACGGCCGCGGGCTCGATGCCGAAGCGCTCGCGCAGCAGCTTGACGCCGCCCCAGGCGGCGACCGGGTCGTTGGCCGAGAGGACGACGGCCGTGAGCGCCCCGCGGATGTCGGGCGAGTCGAGGATGGCCTCGACTCCGTAGGCGCCGAGGATGCCGTCGCCGAGCTCGAAGACGATGGCGTCGGGCCGGGCGGCAGCCATTTCGGTCAGCATCGTGCGCGTGAGCGCGGGCCCGGTCGCGGGCGTGGTCGTCACGATCCCGAAGTCGGTGAAGATCGCGGTGTGGCGCGCGCCCGAGTCCTCCATCGCGAGGATGTCGCGCCTGAGCGAGACGCCGGTGGCCTTGAAGCCGTCCACCACCAGCCCGCGATGCCGCATGCGCGAGATCATCGCGCAGGCCGCGGCGGTCTTGCCGGCCTCCATGCAGGTGCCGGCGAGCGCGACGACCGGCACGCCGCCCGTATCGAGCGCGGCGTCGAAGTCGAGCTTGCGCAAGCCGACCCGTGCCGGGACGCCGATGCGCTCGCCGAGGTACGGGAAGTGCAGCACGGTCCCGAGCACGCGGCAGTCGAAGGGCCGGCCCTTGGACGGGTTCGCCGAGTCGCAGATGCCGAGCACGCCGCCGATGTTCAGCACCTGGATGACGTCGCCGGGCTCGAGCTTCGTCGGCAGGTGGCCGGAGTAGCCGAACAGCGCCTTGCGGTGGCCGAGCGCCCCGACGACGACGTTGCCGCGCGAGACGTTGGCCATGCGTCCGCTGGTCAGCTCGAGGGTGTTGTACTGGGACTTGTTGGTCAGGATCTCGACCGCGAGCACGATGCCTTCCTCGCAGGGAATCTCGCTCGCTACGCGCAGCTCGTGCGAGAGGCCGCATGCCTGGGTCACTGACGCGATCTTGTCGACGATGATGGTCTTCATCATTTCTCGATCCGGTATTCGACGTCGGCGGCGGACTCCTGTCCCGATTCCGCGGAGATCACCCAGTGGTCGCCGATCGTGTAGCGCAGCTTCAGCGTGTTGATCTCGTCCACCAGGGAGATACCGTAGCTGACGTAGAGCCGCGGCGACAGGAATTTTCCGATCACCAGCTCGGCGCCGGTGTCCTCGTCCTCGGTCAGGCCGACGTCGTCGAGCCCCACGTACTTGCCGAGCTGGCTGGCGATGATCGCGCCTCCGCGCTCGGTGTCGCTCACGTCCCCGTCCCCCGAGCCGGCGTCGCCCTGCATGTTCGAACGGCCGACGATGAGCATGGACGCGATCTGCGACTGCGACAGGCTCGGCTCCGAGAACAGCGTGAGCTGCGGCCGGCGCAGCGGGCCGCGGGCAATGACGCCGACCGTGTAGCCGGGCAGCTCCCGTGTCGCGCGCAGGTCGACGCCAGGGTCCGTGGCCGGTCCACCGGTGAAGAGCAGGCGTCCGCGCTCGACCTCGAGTTCGCGGCCGTAGGCGCGGAACCTGCCCTGGGCGACCTCCAGCTCACCGGTGGCGGTCGTGCCGCCCTGGGGCGCCATGTGCGTGCGCACGGCGCCGGAAATCGCCGCCGAAAGCCCGAAGGCCCGGACCTGGACCGACTTTCCGAGCGAGAGCCGGATGTCGCTCGTCACCTCGAATCGCTCGTCGACTCCCGGTCCGGCCTCGGGCCGCACGATGCGTTCGTCCGAGGACGCGAGCACGGCGCCCGCCGTGTCGGCCGGCTGGATGCAGGCCTCGGGAATGACGACTTCGCCCGTCACCGCGATGCGGCGGTCGTCGAGCCTGAAGCGCAGGTCGGGCGATGCGTAGATGCGCGCTTCCGGGACGTTCGCAACCAGCAGCCGGTCGCCCGTCAGCGTGAGTTCACCCTCGAGCCGCCGCTCGCGCCAGCCGAGGCGCCCGTCGATCGCGAGCGTCCCGTCGCCGGCCTTGCCCGCTGCATCGAGCGACAGCGAGGCATCCTGGAGGCGGACTGCACCACTGAGTTCGCGGAGGCGCAGGTTCGTCTGGTAGAAGTCGAGCGAGCCGTTGCGGAAACGCGCAACGCCATCGAGGCCGGGTGCCGCAATCCGCCCTGCGACCGAGAAATCGAGCTCGGCTTCTCCCGACGCGCCGTCGATCGCATCGACCAGGAGCGGCAGCAGGTTCAACTGTCGCGTCCGGCCCTTGACGCTGCCGCGCAGCGGAAGGTCGCCGAGATCGACGCCGGGCGTGCGCGTCGCCTCGAGCGCGATGGCAAGTTCGATGTCGTCGGCGTCCGAAACGCGCAGGTCGAGCCGGTGACGTTCGGGGCCGGAGGCGAGCGTGAGCCGCGTCAGGCCGAGCTCGACCCGACGATCCTCGCCGCCCGCGGACTGGTAGGAAAGCGACGCGTCCCGCACCTCGGCGCGGAGGTCGGCGATCCAGGGTTCACCGGCGCGGCCGGACGCCTGGGCGTCGACGACGAGCAGGCCGCGGTAACGCGGCGCGCCGAGGCGCTTCGGGTCGAGCGCTTCGAGCGGAAACGATTCCGTCGCGGCCTTCAACGCCCATTCGCCGCCGGCCTTCCAGCGCCCTTCCAGGCAGATGCGGCGCGCCTGGTAGACGAGGCAGACAGGATCGAGCGCAGCGTCACTGCGGCCCGCGGCGAGCTCGGCCCGGCGACTCCAGCTGCCAGGGCACCAGGCGCGGACCGCTTGCTTCGAGATCCTCGAGCTGCAGCGTGTAGCTGCCATCCGCGAAGGCGCCCCGGCCGCGCAGCGACACGGCGTCCTGTCCGGCGCCGATGCGAAACCGGAGCGCGTGGTCGCCCGTCAGGCCGTCGAGTGCAAGGCGCGTGTCCGAGATCGCGAATCCCGCCGAGCGTGATGCCATTCGACCGCATGCGCAGCCAGGAATGCTGGCGTCCTTCGCGGTCGATGCGCGCGTCGGCCGAGAGCACGACCGCGCGGTGCTCGCCCCAGGCGAGACCGTGGCCGGTGAAGCCGATATCGAGCGTGTCCGCGCGCAGCGTCAGCGATGCGTCGAGCTCGCCGCCGAGCTCCGGAAGCAGCGCGGACAGGTCGTCCGATGAGAATCGGGCGCGGAAGTCGGCGCCGCGGCCGAGCACGCCATCCGCCTCCAGGCGCGCTTCACCGAGTTCGATCGCGAGCTTCCGGAACTCGGTCGCTCCCGGCGCGCGCCGGATTTCGCCGCCGCCGGTGACGCGCTGGCCGCGCAGGCTCCCGCGCAGCGCACGAATGCTCGCCGACCAGGGGCCTTGCGGGTCGAAGCCACGGCCCGAGCCTTCGAACTCGAAGCTGAGCCGGCCCGGCAGTTCCGTGCGAAGCGCCGCAGGATCGATATCCGTAACCCGGCCCGCGGCCGACCAGGCCTGTGCGGCGTCGCGGCCGAGCGAGCCCTTGAGTGCAGCGCGTCCGCCCAGGAGGCGCCACGAGGATTCGTCGACGACGATGGCCGAGGTCGTGATACGCCCTGCGGCCTCGCCGGCGACCGGGGGCGCGGATGCGGGCCGGAAATCGCCGCTCACGCGGTAGGAAAATTCCGTCCAGCCTTCGGCCGTGAGCCTGCCCTGCGGCGACACCAGCAGCGCCTTGCCAGTCAGGGGCCAGCGAAAACCGGTCCAGCCGGCGGCGATGGAGAAGGCGGGTTCTTCGCCGACCGCCATCCAGCCTTCGGCCCGGACGACCGAGCCGGGCGCGGTCTCGAGCACGAGCGAATCGATGTGCAGGCGCCGGTCCGCATAGCGCATCGCGGTTTCGATGCCGACGCCGGCATCGGGCAATCCCGCGCCCCGGATGATCCCCCGCGCCGCATAGCGCGCCAGGTCGCCTTCGATCGCAAGCGTTCCGGCGAGCGGACCGACCGGCGGGCTCTCCATCCACTGGGCGAGGTCGAGTTGCTCGATTTCCGCGTTGCCGCGCCAGCGCAGGGCGTCGGAAAGATCGGTGAGCTCGGCCTCGACGCGCGCGATGCCCGGTCGGTCGATGAGTGCTTCGACGAGCAGCCGGTCGAGGTCGCCGACCGCGTGTGCGCTGCCGGCGACCCGGTTCTCGTCCGTGAGCGACCAGGCCGTCTTCACGTCGAGCGCGAGCGGCTCGCGCGCGAACAAGGTGCCGCCCGCGTCCGCGACCGACCAGCCCGCGCCGCGCACGCGCACGCCGTCGAAATCGATGCGGAACCGGGACAGCTTCGCCGAGCCCCGGATGTCCGCGAATCGCGTTTCAGTGCCTGCGGGCGAGACGAGCGAGAACTCGGCCACCTCGGCGTCGTCGAGCACGAGCGACAGCCAGCCGGGCATGAACGACGGCGGTCCCTGCGGGCCGGTCGACGGTCGCAGCGCTATGTGCGCCTGCGCGATGCGGGCGCCCTCGGCGGAGATCCGGCCGGCGAGGATCTCGAGCGGTTCGTAATCCGCCTCGAAGCCCGTGACGCGGATCGACGCGCGCGGATGCTCGATGCTGATGGCAGCGATGCGCAGCGGGCCCATCAGCCGCCCGCTCGCGCCTTCCACGCGGATCGTCACGGCCCCGATCGATTCGACGAACGTGACCGCCCGACGCAGCCCCGCCTCGGTGGTCACGAGCCAGGCGGCCGCCAGGATCGCGGCGAGGAGGATCGCCGCGATTCCCGCGACCAGCCAGCGAACCCATGGACTGACCTTCCAGCGCACCTCAGAACTCCGGCGTGAAGTTGATGTGCAGGCGCGGGTCGCGGCCCGACTCCGACACGGACTGCGCGACGTCGAAGCCGACGCTCAGGAACGGCAGCCGGTAGCGGATTCCGATTCCGACCGAGTACTCGAGCGGATCGCCGAAGGTGTTGAAGGCGTTGCCAGCGTCCATGAAGACCGCCGCAACGAGGTTCTTCGGCAGGCTGCGCTGGAGCTCGACCGTGCCGGTCAGCATGTGGCGGCCGCCGACCTTGTTGCCGAACTCGTCGACCGGCGAGAGTTCCTCGTATCCGTAGCCGCGGACGCTCTGGTCGCCGCCGGCGAAGAACCGGTATCTGGCCGGCAATTCCTCGAAGTCCCCGACCAGGCTCGCGCCGACCTCGGCGCGCACGTAGACCTGCCACTTGTCGGTCAGCCGGAACCGGCGATCGTCGCGGACGTTGAGGCGCGTGAAGCTCGTGTCTGAACCCAGCTCACTCGTGGAGGCGAGCAGCTCGGCGCGCAGCCCGGTCGCGACTGCGTTCGAGCCCAGAAAATCCGGCGGTACCCGCGCGAAGGAAATCCCGGGCACGAGCAGCCGGCTGGGGCTGCTGTCGACCTCGGTCGAGCCGTCCGAGATCGTCGTGATCTCGTCCTCGGTTGAATCGAGGATGAGTGACAGCACGCGCTGCCAGCGGCCGCGCACCTGGGTCAGCCCGGCCGTCAACGTGGTGCCGATGATGTCGACGTCCCCGCGCTCCACGTCGAGGTTTTTCAGCTCGAAGGACAGCTTCTCGCGCGCCGGGTCGGTCCAGGGGATGACGTAGGTGAGGCTCACCGATTCCTCGATGGAGGAGGCCTGCACCTGGGCGCGCAGGCGGTGACCGCGATCGTTGACTCGGCGGTTCTCCCAGCCGAGCGTGCCGCGGACTTCGGTGTCCGTCCCGTAGCCCGCAGCAATGGTGTAGACGTGCCGTTTGTTCGGCTCGGACGTGATCCGGATGGGCACGATCTTCGCGACGCGGTCGCGTTCCCCGGGCTGCACCTCCGCAAGCGAGAAATACTGCGAGTCGTCGAACGCAAACTGCGTGCGCAGCAGCGCCTCGGCGCTGTACCAGTCGCCCTCCTGGAACCTGAGGAAACGCCTGGCCAGGCTGTCGCGGACGACGTCCTGCTCGATCGTCGTCGGCCCGAAGCGGTAGCGCTCGCCGGTCTCGAGCGAGAGGCGGGCGCGCGCCGTGTGCGTCGCCGGATCGACGGCCAGTTCGCTGGCCGTGAAGCGGGCGTCGAGAAAACCGTTGCCGAGCGCGGCGCGCAGGAGCTCGCCTTTCAGCTGTTCGTAAGCCGGATGGCTCAATCGCTCGCCGGTCGTGAGCGACGAACGCTCGAGCACGCGCTGCAGGAAGCGCTCCTCGCGGCCGGGGCCGGTGACCTCGATCTCCTTCCCGACGAGCACGACCGGCGTGCCCGGATCGATCGTCACGATGGCCTGCCAGCCGTCCTCCTCCCGCCTGAGTTCCGTCTCCACCCGCGGCTCGTAGAAACCAAACGGCCGCAGCGCCGCGCGCGCCTCCGCCGGGGCGCGCTGTACCAGCCGTGCAATCATTTCCGCGTCGGTGTCGCTCGACGTGGACAGCCGGTGCAGGCTCGAGAGCGCCCGGACGTTGTCGAGCAACGCTCCCTCGACGCCCTTGAACTCGACCCCGACCCCGACCCCGGCCTCGGACGAAGCGGCGTCCGCAGATGTCTCGCCGCATGGCCGGGGCGGCGCGGAGTCGGCGGGCGTCGGCGACGCGCCGAGGAACGCCATGCACAAGGCGGTGGGGAGAACGAGCGGCATGGAAGGTCAGGCCTGGCGCCGCCGTCGGCGATGCAGCGACCAGGCCGCGAGGGCGATCAGCAGGATGACGACGATGACGGGTAGCATGAACGCGAGGCTCGAGATGAGGACCGAGCCTGCGAGTTCCGCAGTCGAGTAGACGGGATTGCCAATGCCGCCGGACGCCGCACCGGTCTTCGCGCGTCCCACGGCATTGAGGGCGTGGCCCGCAGTCGCGACCGCGCCGCCGGCGCCGATGGCGGTGAGCCAGCGCAGCCAGTCCGGCAGGCCGACCATCACGCCGGCGGCGGCGATGATCCCGGCAGCGACGGCGACGGGCGCGCCGATCAGGTCGAGCACGTGGTCGACGCCGGGCACGTAGTACGCCGCGATCTCGGCCGTCGTCGCGACCCCGAGCGCGACCAGCACGACCGGCTCGCCGAGCCAGTCGAAGCCGCGCGCCGGTTCCACCCAGCCGAAGTGGATCGCGAGGCCGGCCGCGAGCAGGGGTACGAAGGCGCGGAATCCCGCGGCAGCGGCGAGCGCGATGCCGGTCGCGACCGATAGCAGGATGTTCAGGGGTTCAGCCATTCCTGGATCAACCGGTAAGCGATCGACTGCGGGAACGGCATCATCGTCCCGCTGCCCAGTTCGTCGCGGTGAAACCAGCGTGCGTCCTCGAGTTCGGCATCGCCGATGTGGACTTCCGTGGTGCGTGCCTCGGCGCGGAAGCCGAGCATCAGCGAGCGCGGAAACGGCCAGGGCTGCGAGGACTGGTAGGTCATCGCGCCGGCCTCGATGCCCGTTTCCTCGAGCACTTCGCGGCGTACCGCGTCCTCGAGGCTTTCACCCGGTTCCACGAATCCCGCGATCGTCGAATAGCGTCCCGCGGGCCAGCCTGGCTGCCGTCCGAGCAGGGCGCGGTCGCCGTCCGTCACCAGCACGATGACCGCGGGATCCACGCGCGGGAAGAATTCCGTCTCGCAGCCGCGACCCGTGCAGACCATCACGCGGCCATTCCTGTGCGGCACGGTTGGCGCGCCGCAACTGCCGCAGAAGCGGTGGCGATGGCGAAAGGAAATCATGGCGCGCGCATACGCCACCAGCCCGGCGTCCTCGTGCGGAAGCAGCGCGGCGGCGAGCCGCAGGTCCGCGAACTCCGCGCCATCGTCGAGCGCGGGCGGGGTGGCCGCCTCGACCTCGAGCGTGAAGATCGCGAGTCCCCGGTAGTCGCCGAGCAGGACGAGCGCGTCCTGGTCGATGCCCGCGAAGGGACCGCTGTCGAGGGGGAGCAGGTAGGCGGAAGGGGACGGCTGCCGCACCACGGGGCAGCGCGACTTCCAGACCGGGATCAGGCGCGCGGTGCCGCCCGCGATCGCCCGCGCGACCGCGTCGGAATCCGCATTCGCGAGCTTGAGTCGATCGACGTGCGGCCCGGCAAAGACGTTGGGGCGCATCCTGCTCCGTTCCGTGCTGGAAAGAGTCGGCATTCTAGCAGTCGCCTACCGACAGGCCGGGCCGCGCCGGCGGTCGGCTCGAGGCGCAGAACTCGCAGACTTTCGGCCGCTCGGCGTAGCGCATGATGACGAGCAGGCTCCCGCAGCCCTCGCAGTCGTCCAGGCAGATCTCGTTCTGCTTCTCGAGCGAGCGCAGGAGGTGGCAGGCGTGCTCGAAGGAAATCTGCGGTCGCTCGTTCAGGCTGAGGAAGGTCTCGTAGGCCTCGCAGAAATTCTCGCCGAAGCGCAGTTGCTCGAGGGCGCCGGGCTGGGTCCCGCCGTCGCGCTTCAGCAGCCCCAGGACGCAGAGCAGGGTGGCGAGCCCGGCGGCCTCGCGGCGGATGCTGGCATTGCGCATGAAATAGGCGCTCTGCCGCGGACTCTTGCCGCGGTGCCGGCGCACGTCCCGACGCCCGGCATCGGCGACGTAGGACCGGTAGAGCTTGCGGATCCGGTCGTCGGTGAGGCCGGTCCAGCTGCGGATCGTGCGGGTGCGTGCCTCGTGGCGTATCAGGCGCAGGGCGAGGTCGAGCCGGAGCCGGTCACGTGTGTAGCGGTCGTCGGTGATGCGCATGTGGGTTGCCTTGACGCAGTATGATGGGACTGGTAGTTTCACACCAGTCAATCCTAAGCCGGCCATAGAGCCGGCGAACCGCGAAATGGCGCGTCTACGGGGAGAAATGCCATGCATCGCCAACATCCGCTCGCGCTGGCGGCGCCCGCCGGCGACTCCGACTGGCTTGAACGCAGCGTGCTCGACGCATCGACGCGACGTGCCCTGCTGTCGATCAACCTGGCCTTCCTGGACCTCGCGGTCGAGCTGGCCGAGGAAGGGCGGCTCAAGCAGATCGGGGGCTTGCCGCCGCGGGCAATCGACGCGTTGATCGACCCGGAGGCGGGCACGCGCCTGTGCGAGCAGCTGCCCTATGCGCTGTTCGACCTGCGCTTCGGCGACGGAAATTTCTGGACCGGGGAGATCGCCGCGGCCGGCGGCGTACAGGACGCGGCCTGCCTGCCGGCCGTGGACGACCGAATCGTCGCGTTCACGCGCTCGGCGGTCATGGTGATGTGGCACCTGGCGCAGACGCATACGGCCGGGGCCCGACTGGTGTTCGGTGCGTCCCCGGCGACGATCGCGGCGGTCGCGGCGATGCCGGTCGCGGCCGTCGAGCGGCTGGCGCGTCGCGTCGCAGGCGCGCTCGCCGCGCGGTTCTCGTCGCGCACGCGGTTCTGGCTGCAGTTCGAGGGCTGCGCGGCGCAGCCGGACGCAGGCAGGGTGGACTCGCTGCGGCGGCTCGGGCTGCAGATCCAGGGCGCCGAAAGCGCGCGCGTCCAGTCGCTGCAACGTCGCCACCGGCGCGTTGTCGCGTGAGATACTCCCGCGCCTCATGCAGGCGCTCTCCATCCGCGGGCTGACGAAGACCTACGCAAACGGCGTCCAGGCGCTCCGCGGCATCGACCTCGACGTGGCCGAGGGCGACTTCTTCGCGCTGCTCGGCCCGAACGGCGCGGGCAAGACCACGACGATCGGCATCGTCATGTCGCTGGTCGGGAAGTCCGGCGGCAGCGTCGCGGTCTTCGGCCACGACATCGACCGGGAGCTCGACCTGGCCAAGTCCTGCATCGGCCTCGTGCCGCAGGAGATCAACTTCAACCAGTTCGAGAAGGTGTTCACGATCATCGTGAACCAGGCGGGCTTCTACGGCATTCCCCGCAGGCTTGCGGTCGAGCGCTCGGAAAAGTACCTGCGCCAGCTCCAGCTCTGGGAGAAGCGCGACACCATCGCGCGCTCGCTGTCGGGCGGCATGAAGCGGCGACTGATGATCGCGCGCGCCCTGGTGCACGAGCCGCGCCTGCTGATCCTCGACGAGCCGACCGCGGGCGTCGACATCGAGATCCGCCGCAGCATGTGGACCTTCCTGCGCGAGATCAACGAGCGCGGCACGACCATCATCCTGACCACGCACTACCTCGAGGAGGCGGAGAGCCTCTGCCGCCACATCGCGATCATCGACGGCGGGCGGATCATCGAGAACGACACGATGGCAGGCGTGATCGGCAAGCTCAGCCAGGAGACCTTCGTGCTGAACTTCCGCTGCGCGACGGCGGCGGTGCCGCAGCTCCCGGGCTACGTGACGCGGCTGCGTCGACGGCCACACGATCGAGGTCGACGTGACCCGGGAGCGCGGGCTGAACGACATCTTCGCGCGCCTGTCGCAGCAGGGCATCGAGGTCGTCAGCATGCGCAACAAGGTGAACCGGCTGGAGGAGCTGTTCATGAAGCTCGTCGAGCGCAAGGACGACGCGGCGGCGGGGGCGCGCTGACTTGCCGGCCGAATCCCTCTCGCGCATCCGGCGCATCGGGTTCCAGACCATCGTGCGCCGGGAGTACGGGCGCATCATGCGGATCTGGGGGCAGACGCTGGTGCCGCCTGCCGTCACGGCGGCGCTCTACTTCCTGATCTTCGGCAGCCTCATCGGCCGGCGCATCGGGCAGATGGGCGGCGTCGACTACATGCAGTACATCGCGCCGGGCCTCATCATGATGGCGGTCATCAGCAACTCCTACGGCAACGTCGTCTCGAGCTTCTTCGGCGCGAAGTTCGGCAAGCACATCGAGGAGCTGCTGGTCGCGCCGCTGCCGAACTGGCTGATCGTGCTCGGCTACGTCGCGGGCGGCCTGATGCGCGGGATCCTGGTCGGCGCGGTCGTGCTGCTGGTCGCGCTGTTCTTCACGCACGTGCCGGTCGCGCACCCGTTCATCATCATCAGGCTCGATGCTGCTGACTTCCGCGGTGTTCTCCCTCGGGGGCTTCTTCAACGCGATCTTCGCGAAGAACTTCGACCAGATCTCCTGGTTCCCGACCTTCGTGCTGACGCCGCTGATCTACCTCGGCGGCGTGTTCTACTCGGTCTCGCTCCTGCCGCCCTGGGCCGAGAAGCTCTCGTACGTGAACCCGATCCTCTACATGGTCAACGCCTTCCGGCACGGATTCCTCGGGACCAGCGACGTCGACCCCGGCCTCGCCTTCCTGATCATGGGTGCGTTCGCTGTCGCGATGTATGCGATCGTCGTCGTGCTCATGAACCGGGGCACGGGCATCCGGGAATAGGCCGGGGCCCGGCCATGTGCGGACGCTACGCGTTCTTCTCCCCGGCCGAGGCGGTGCGGCGAACGTTCGCGCTCGACGAGGTGCCGGAGCTCGAGCCGCGCTACAACATCGCGCCGACCCAGGCCGTGCCCGCGGTGCGGGCCGGCGAGGAGGGCGCGTCGTGCCTTCGCCATGCTGCACTGGGGCCTGGTGCCGAAATGGGCGAAGGAGCGCGCGATCGGCAACCGCATGATCAACGCGCGCGCCGAGACCCTCGCCGAGAAGCCCTCATTCCGCGACGCCTACCGCAAGCGCCGCTGCCTCGTGCTCGCCGACGGCTGGTACGAATGGCAGGTCGCGCCGGGCGGCAAGCAGCCCTGGTTCATCCGCGCGAAGCGGCGCGCGACCGCTCGCGTTTGCCGGTCTCTGGGAGCGCTGGAAGGACCCGGTCGGCAACGCCCTGCTCGAGTCCTGCGCGATCGTCACGACGGATGCAGCCGCGTCGATCAGCAAGATCCACGACCGCATGCCGGTGGTGCTCGCCGAAGCCGACTGGGACCGGTGGCTCGACCCGGCGTTCTCGGACACCGGCAAGCTGTCGGAGCTGCTGAGGCCCTTCGAGACGGGTGCGCTCGAGGCGTGGCCGGTCAGCCGGGCCGTCAACGCGCCGAAGAACCAGGGCCCGGAACTGATCGCCCGCGGAGGACTGAGCGCTCACTTCTGCGTCCAGGCGCCGGCGCCCGACTTGTAGTACCAGCCCGCGCGCGCGTTCGCGATCCAGCGCTCGGCGAAGGTGCTGCGGATGTCCGCTTCCCAGCCCGGGTTGCCGTTGGCGGTCGCGATCTCGCGGTAGAGCGAATTGCGGTCCGCATTGTCGTCGGCGACGAGCTTGCGCAGCCGATTGCGGTCGGCGAGCGGCACGGCGTTCGCGTCGCGGATCTCGACGAGGCCATCGGCCGTCAGGCCCACGGCGCCCGAGCTGAAGAAGGGATCGAGGTCGCCGGCGCGGGCCTTCATCGATGCGGTGAGCGCACGGATCGCCGGGCTCGAGATGTCGATGTCGGCCTGCGCATGCGCGGCGGGCACCACGAAATCGAGCGCGGCCACCAGCACGTCGCCGGCGAACTCGCCGATCGAGCTCTGCTCGTTGCCCTCGGGCTTCGGCGCCCTTTCCGGGACCCCAGATGTCCTCGATGATGCGGTCGGCGGCCTTCTCCGCGGCGGCCGCCGGGAAATAGACGTTGACCGTGACGCAGGCGGCGAGCGCGAGGCTCGAGGCGGCAAGGGTGGCGGTGATCCAGCGCATCATGGGTGTCATCTTGGGCTCCGCGGCTGAACAGGACCTGAACCGATTCTAGCGCAGCGAATCCGCCTACTCGACGACGATTTCCGACTCCATCATCGTGCCGAGCTGGCGGACGAGCGTGGTCCAGGCGACCCGCGTCTGGCTGCCGATCACGTCGATGCGCGGCAGTCCCCTGCCCTTGACGATGTAGTAGCCGCCCGGAGCCGGCAGCACGCCGCCCATGATGCAGACGTCGTTCGCGAGCCGGCAGCTGAGGCCCACGCGGTCGTAGCCGAAGTCGTCGAAGAACCGCAGGAGGCCGCCCTGCAGCACCGCCGCGACGCCGCCGCCGCTGCCGCCGCCGATGCTCGACAGGTTGGTGATCGCGCGCTGGCTGATGCGGCGCTTCGAGCGGTCGTCGGGCGGCGTGAACAGGAACGCGTCGAAGGCCTCCGGCATCCAGTCGAAGGTCTCGAGGTCCGAGATGTAGCCGGACAGCCGGCCGGTCATGCCGCCGAACTCGAACGTGCGCGTGACCAGGTCGAGGTCGAGGTTCTCGATGCCGATGTTCGCGAACAGGCGCGGATACTTGCCGAGCGGGTCGCGCAGGCTGAGCTCGCTGACCGCTACGCGCCCGTCGAACACGCGCGCCTCGAGGGCGCCGTCGAGCGTCACCACGCCCTGGCGAAGCTGCAGCCCGGGATGCTGCCCTCGAGCGTGCCCTGGAACTCCGGCCAGCCGAAGGCGCGCGACAGCAGCGCGACGCTGATCGGCCGGATCGCCGCGTCGAAGCGCACGTACATTTCGTCGGTACCGGCATGCCGCACGCGCAGCGTGTCGATCGCGAGGGCGCCGTCGAACACCGGAATGGTCGCCGGCGAAAGCAGGCGGAAGTGCCGCCCGGTCGTGGAGAACGGCAGGTCGGCCGCGCCGATCTCGAGACCCCACAGGCGGCCGGATTCCCAGGCGAGCCGCGACTCGAAGAGCGCGTCGTCGATGTCCCCGGCGAGCGCGCTGCGTGACGCGTCGTCGTACCAGCGAAACGGACCGCGCAGGCCGACGAGCGACACGGCAGCCGTCTCGCTCGCGATGCCGACGCCCTCGAGATCGAGCGCGGCGCGGGTCGGCAGGCCGCCGGTGATTTCGACGTCGCCGCGGACGACACCGCTGCCGGTGACGTCCCGGAACGCGCTGTTGACCAGGAAGGGCTGCACGTAGGCCGGCATCGCGTTGCCGAGCATCGAGGGCGTCGATGCGGATGCTCGCGTCGGTGAGCAGGGTCGGGCCGCGAAATCGAGCGCGGCGGAACCGTGCGCCTGCAGGACGTCTCGGTGATCGAGCGTGAACGTGCGGGCGTCGAAGCGCGCCGCCTCGACGTCGAAGACGCCGTCGAACTCGAGGTCCGCGGGCAGCGCGCCGAAATCGAGGAACACCGGGTCGCTGTACGCCTGGCCTGCCGCCAGCCCGAGTCGCCCGCGCGTATCGCAGCCGGTCGGCGCCGGCCGCGACAGCCTCGATCGCCAGCGACCCGGCGAGCTTCTCGCCCGCGAGCGCGCCTGCCGCGTCGGCGAAGTCGAGCGACTCGATCGTGACGTCCGCACCCGCGGTCTCGAGCGCATCGCCCGCGCCGGTTGCGCGAAACTCGCCCGCGGCCCGGCCGGCCACGGTCATGTCGTCCGGCAGGGCGGCCCAGGGCTTTGCGACCGCCGCGAGCCGCGCGATGTCGAGGCTCGCGAGGCGAGCCGTCGCCTGCCAGCGCTCGCCATCCAGCTCGACCTGCAGGCGGCCGCGGCCATCGGCAATCGAGAACGCCTCGAAGTCGAGCGTGAGCCGGCCGCCCGCGCTGCGCCTCGCCGCGAAACGCGTGTCCTGCACGCCGAGCGAGCCGAGGGCGCCGGAGAGCCGGCCGCGTTCGCAGCGGAGTTCGTCGCCGGCGATGCGGAGTGTGGGGCAGTCGAGTGCGAAGTTGGCGAGCGGCCCGGTCGCCGCGAGTCCGCGCACGCGCGCCGCGCGCAGCTTCAGCGCGCCGCCAGCTCCATCGGCCGCGTTCCAGCTCGTGTCCAGGCCCTCGATCTCGAGCCCGCCGAATTCGAGGCTGCCGGCCTCGAACTGCACGGAACCGGCGTTCGCGGACATCGCGGCGAGCCAGCCACAGGCCAGACCTGCAACCGCAGTGCTGCGCTCGTCTTCATTGCGCCAGGCATGCGGCCAGACTAACCCGAATTCCAACGAAATCAGGGGCTTCCGGTTTTTCCGGGCGGCGTGTCGATCGGGGCGCCGTCCGACCGACTATTGGTTGTCATGAATCCAGCATATATGGTCGCTGCAGCGATCTCGGCGCTCGGGCCGGGTCGCGGCCGCGTCCCCCAGGAGGACCCGATGCAGTACCTGTGCCTGATCTACGAGGACGAAAAGGCGTGGCAGAAGATGCCCCCGGCCGAGGCGGAGAAGATCCTCGGCGAGTACCACGCGTACACGGAGTCGATCGGCAAGAGCGGCCATCTCGTCGGCGGCAATGCGCTCCAGCCGACGCAGACGGCGACGACCGTGCGCGTGCGCCAGGGCAAGGTTGGCACCACCGACGGCCCGTTCGCGGAAACCAAGGAACAGCTCGGCGGCTACTACCTGCTGAAGGCGCGCGACCTCAACGAGGCGATCCAGCTCGCGGCGCGCATCCCCGGCGCGCGCTTCGGCTCGATCGAGGTGCGGCCGGTCATGGAGTTCGAATCGTGAGATACATGATCATCGTCAAGGCGACGAAGGACTCGGAGGCGGGCGTGATGCCGCCCGAGCACCTGTTCGCGGAGATGGCGGCCTACCACGAGGCGCTTGCGAAGGCCGGCGTGCTGGTGGACGGCAACGGCCTCTCGGCCACGTCGCAGGGCTGGCGCGTGCGCTACGACGGCGCCAGGCGCACGGTCATCGACGGCCCGTTTGCGGAAACCAAGGAACTCATCGCCGGTTACACGATCATCAACGTGAAGTCGCGCGCGGAGGCCGTCGAGTGGACGAGGAAGTTCCCCAACCCGACCCTGGACGGCGCGGACTGCGAGATCGAGGTGCGGCGGATGTTCGAGCTCGAGGACTTCGGCAACAGCGAGACGATGGACCGCTTCCGCGAGATGCTGCCATGAAGTTCATCTGCCTCGGATGCCTCGACAAGGAGGCGTGGAGCCGCCTGAGCGTAGGCGAGCAGGCCGCGCTCGTCGTCGAGTGCACGAACTTCGACCAGGAGCTCGCCGCCCAGGGCCATTTCGCGGCGGGCTACGCCCTGCAGGACTCGGCGACGGCGACCACCGTGCGCTGGTCGGGCGGCAAGGCCTCGCGCGTCGACGGCCCGTTCGCCGAGACCAAGGAGATGCTGGGCGGCATCCTGATCCTCGAGGCGAAGGACAAGGCCGAGGCGGTCGCGATCATCAGCCGCCATCCGGGCATCCGCATCGGGCCTTTCGAAGTGCGCCCCGCCGACGAGGCCTTCATGGCCCAGCATCCGATACTGAAGAAGCAACAGGAGAAGACGACATGAGTTACGTGGATGGATATGTACTGCCGGTCCCGCGCAGGAACCTCGCGGCTTACCGGCGCATGGCGAAGGACGCCGGCAAGGTCTGGATGAAGAACGGCGCGCTCCAGTACGTCGAGACCGTGGCCGACGACGTCGACGGTCGGCAAGCGGACCTCGTTCCCGCGCAGCGTGAAGCTGAAGCGCGGCGAGGTGGTCGTGTTCTCGTTCATCGTCTACCGCTCGCGCGGCCAGCGCGACCGCATCAACAAGAAGGTCATGAAGCACGTTCATGTCGGACCCCAAGTGGAAGAAGTTCATGGATCCGAAGAACATGCCCTTCGACGGCAAGCGCATGTTCTGGGGCGGCTTCAAGCCGATCGTCGAGCTCTGACGTGCAGGTCATGCTGATGTGCTGCATCGACGAGGGCCGCTGGCAGGCGCTGCCGGCGGCCGAGCGCGATGCGGTCATGAGGGACTACGGCGAATGGGTCGCGGACCTCGAGCGCGAGGGCCGGCATCGCGCGACCCGCAAGCTCGCCTCGTCGCCCGCGGCAAGGACGCTGCGTCTCCAGAACGGCCGGGCCGTCGTCACCGACGGCCCGTTCGCCGAGACCAAGGAGCAGTTCGGGGGCTTCCACATCGTCGAGTGCCGCGACGTGGACGAGGCGCTGGCGATTGCGGCGAGGATTCCGACGCTGCGGGTCGGCGGCACGATCGAGGTGCGACCCGTGGAGCCTGCCGCCTGATCGATTTCGACGCGCTGTACCGCGACGAATCGCGCCGGGTGCTCGCGACGCTGATCCGCCTGCTCGGCGACTTCGACCTGGCGGAAGAGGCGCTCTCGGAGGCGTTCGCGGCGGCCATCGAGCAATGGCCGCGCGACGGCGTGCCGGCGAACCCGCGCGCCTGGCTGGTATCCGCCGGGCCGTTTCAAGGCGATCGACGGCATCCGCCGGCGGGCGCGATTCGACACCGGGCTCGAAGGTCTCGTGGAGAGGCTCGTGGCTGAAGGCAGCGACCCGGCAGATGCGCTCGACGAGACGCTGCCCGACGACCGGTTGCGGCTCGTCTTCACCTGCTGCCACCCCGCGCTCGGCCCGGACGCGCAGGTGGCGATGACGCTGCGCGAAGTCTGCGGGCTCACGACCGAGGAGATCGCGAGCGCCTTCCTCGTGCCGCCGGCGACGCTCGCCCAGCGCATCGTGCGCGCCAAGGCGAAGATCCGCGACGCCGCGATCCCCTACCAGGTGCCGGCGCTCGCCGAGCTTCCCGAGCGCCTCGACGCGGTCCTGCGCGTCGTGTACCTGGTGTTCAACGAGGGCTACGCGGCCTCGAGCGGGGAGACGCTCACGCGCGCCGACCTCTCCGCGGAGGCGATCAGGCTCGGCCGGATGCTGCTGGAGCTGCTGCCCGAACCCGAGATCGCGGGCCTCGTCGCGCTGATGCTGCTGCAGGACTCGCGGCGCGCGGCGCGCACGTCCGCCGCCGGCGAGATCGTGCTGCTCGACGAGCAGGATCGCTCGCTCTGGAATCGCGCGCAGATCGCGGAAGGGCTCGCGCTGGTGAGGCAGGCACTCGGCTCGCGGCGCTTCGGGCCCTACACGCTGCAGGCCTCGATCGCCGCGGCGCATGCCGAGGCCGGGACTCCGGCCGCAGACCGACTGGAACCGCATCGTCGGGACCTACGACCTGCTGCTGGCCGTCGAACCCTCGCCGGTGGTCGAGCTGAACCGTGCCGCCGCCGTCGCGATGCGGGACGGCGCGCAGGCCGGCCTCGCGCTCGTCGATGCGATCCTCGCCCGCGGCGAACTCGCGGATTACCAGCCGGCGCATGCCGCGCGGGCGGACCTGTGCCGCAGGCTCGGCCGGCACGCGGACGCGCGGGACGCCTACGGCCGCGCGCTCGAGCTGACCCGCCAGGGCCCGGCGCGGCGCTTCCTCGAGCGCCGGCTTGCCGAGCTTCCGCCCAGTTAGAATAGGCCGATGGCCGCCGCCATCTCGATCACGAACCTGACGAAGACCTACGCGACCGGACAGCACGCGCTCAAGGGCGTGTCGCTCGAGATCCGGCCCGGCGAGATCTTCGCGCTGCTCGGGCCGAACGGCGCCGGCAAGACGACGCTGATCAGCATCGTCTGCGGCATCGTGCGGGCGACCTCGGGCACGGTCCTGGTCGAGGGCCACGACATCCAGCGTGACTTCCGGGCCGCGCGCGAGCGGATCGGCCTCGTGCCGCAGGAACTCGCGATCGAGGCCTTCGAGACGGTGCGTGCGGCGGCGGCGTTCAGCCGCGGCCTGTTCGGCCGCGCGCCGGACCCGGCCTGCGTCGAGCGCGTGCTGCGCGACCTCTCGCTGTGGGACCGTCGCGACGACATCCTGATGACGCTCTCGGGCGGCATGAAGCGGCGCGTCATGATCGCCAAGGCCCTCGCGCACGAGCCGCGCATCCTGTTCCTCGACGAACCGACCGCGGGCGTCGACGTCGAGCTGCGCCGCGACCTCTGGGACCTGGTGCGCAGGCTCCGCGACCAGGGCGTCACCATCATCCTGACGACACATTACATCGACGAGGCCGAGGAACTGGCGGACCGCATCGGCGTCGTCAACCACGGCGAGCTGGTGGTCGTGGACGAGAAGAAGGCGCTGATGCGGAAGCTCGGCAAGCGCCAGCTCACGCTGACGCTGCAGGCGCCCCTCGCCGCGGTGCCCGCGGAGCTCGCCGACTGGAAGCTCGCGCTCAACGCCGACGGCCACGAGCTGCAGTTCACGTTCGACGCCGCACTGGAACAGACCGGCGTCGGGCCGCTGCTCAGGCGGCTCGAGCAGCTCGGCATCGGCTGGCGCGACCTCAACACGCGCGAGACCTCGCTGGAGGAGATCTTCGTCAGCCTCGTCGGGCGGGGCGCGCGGGCATGAGCGGGCCCGCCTTCAACCGGCACGGCGTCTGGGCCATCTACCGGTTCGAGATGGCGCGCTTCCTGCGCACGCTGCTGCAGAGCGTGCTGACGCCCGTCATCACGACCTCGCTGTTCGTCATCGTGTTCGGGGCGGCGATCGGCTCGCGCATGGCGGAGGTGGACGGCGTGAGCTACGGCGCCTTCATCGTGCCGGGCCTGATCATGCTGTCGCTGTTCACGGAGAGCATCTCGAACGCCTCGTTCGGCATCCACTTCCCGAAGTTCACCGGCACGATCTTCGAGATCCTCTCGGCGCCGGTGGCCGCATTCGAGATCGTGCTCGGCTACGTCGGCGCGGCGGCGACGAAGTCGGTGCTGCTCGGCCTCATCATCCTGGCGACGGCCGCGTTCTTCGTGCCCGCTCACGATCCTGCACCCGGTCTGGATGATCGCGTTCATGCTGCTGACGGCCGTCACCTTCAGCCTGTTCGGCTTCATCGTCGGCATCTGGGCGAAGAACTGGGAGCAGATGCAGCTCGTGCCGATGCTGATCGTGACGCCGCTGACCTTCCTCGGCGGCGCCTTCTACTCGATCGACATGCTGCCGCCCGGCTGGCGCACGGTGGCCCTGTTCAACCCGGTCGTGTACCTGATCAGCGGCTTCCGCTGGAGCTTCTTCGGCCGGTCGGACGTCGCGGTCGGCCTGAGCCTCGGCATGACGCTGGTGTTCATGCTGGCCTGCCTGGCGTGTCATCGCCTGGATATTCCGCACCGGGTACAGGCTCAAAAATTGACCCAAGTCCGGGTTCCGGCCCGAACAGGCCCGGGGTACACTGCGGTGCGCGATGCGGAGAGAGACATGATCCCGGGCAAGCGAGCGCTGGTCGTCGACGATTCCAGGTCCGCACGGGTCGTGCTTTCCCGCATGCTCGAGCGTTACGGGATCGTCGTCGATTCGGCCGAGTCCGCGGAGGCCGCGCTCGAGTACCTCAAGGACCGTCGCCCGGACGTGATCTTCATGGATCACCTGATGCCGGGCATGGACGGCCTGCAGGCGGTGCGCGAGATCAAGGCCAATCCCGGTCTCGCCGACATCCCGATCATGATGTACACCTCGCAGGAGGGCGAGATCTACAGCGGCCAGGCGAAGGCCTCGGGCGCCGTCGGCGTGCTGCCGAAGTCGATCCGCCCGATCGACGTGACGAAAGCCCTCTACCAGCTCGAGTCTCCTGCCGGATCGTCGCGACGGCGAGCCGACCGGACTCGAGGCCATCGGCGGGCCCGCGGCCGCCGGAAGCCGCGCCGCAGGAGACCCCGATTCCGGCCGCGGCATCGGTCGAGGCGCTCCTCAAGGAACAGAACCTCGAGCTGCGGAAGTTCGTCGTCACCACGCTCGACACCGTCGTGCGGCGCGTGGTCGCGGAGCTGCGGCCGAGGGACTCGGTCGTCGTCGAGGGCGAGGAAGCGGCGAGGCCGGCCGCGCGCGCCGCCGGCGCGGCCCTGGCCCTGGATGGTCGCGACGGGCGCCGCGGCCCTCGCGCTCGTCGCCGTCGGCATCCTCTACTGGCAGGCGCGCATCGAGGCCCAGCAGGCCGAGCGGGCCGTCCAGGCGCTCACCGCCTCCAACGACACGCTGACGAAGGCGATCGAGAAGTGGCGCATCGCGGGCGACGCCTCGGCCGACGCCGCGGCGCAGGAGGGCTTCCGTCCGCTCGTGCTCGCCGTGCCTTTCGGCGAGCAGGCGCTCAATCCCTCGCGGCTCGAGTCGGTGCGCACGCTCGTCGCCCAGCTCGAGCGCGCGGCAATCAGCGGCCTGGTGCGGATCGAGAACTTCGCCGGCAGCTTCTGCCTCGCGAGCGCCGGGCAGGACGGCTACACGCTCGCGCCGCCGACCGCACCCGCCGCGCAGTGCGAGCAGGTCGGCAATCCCTTCGATGACACGCAGGCAGGCGCCGCGCGCCAGCCGATCGCATTCGCGAATCTCGCCGCGTCCGTGCGCCAGCGCACGGGCGGCGCGATCGAGCTCGAACTCGTGCCGGGACAGCGCGACCGGCTCGCGGTCGCCTACCCGCCGATCGAGCAGGCGACGGCAGGGCAGTGGAACGCGGCCGCGCAGGCCAACAACCGCATCGAGATCAGCATCGTCGAGCGATGAAGCCGCGCCTCTTGATCTACGGCGCGAACGGCTACACGGGCCGCCTGATCGCGCGCGCGGCGGTGGAACGCGGGCTCGCTCCCGTGCTCGCCGGCCGCTCGCGCGAATCCATTTCGGCGCTCGCGACGGAACTCGGCTGCGAGTCCCTCGCGTTCGAGTTGTCGGATCCTTCCCGGCTGGCGGCGGCGCTCGCGGGCTCCAGCGTCGTGATCCACTGCGCCGGACCGTTCTCGGCGACCGCGGCGCCGATGATCGCGGCCTGCATCGCGGCGCGCGTCCACTACACGGACATCACCGGCGAGATCGAGGTCTTCGAGCACGCGTTCCGGCAGGATGCCGCGGCGCGTGCCGCGGGCATCGTCGTCTGCCCCGGCACCGGCTTCGACGTCGTGCCGACCGACTGCCTCGCCCTCACGCTCGCGGGCAGGTTGCCGGATGCGACGCGGCTTGCGCTCGGCTTCGACAGCCGCAGTTCCCTCAGTCGCGGCACTGCGGCGACCAGCGTCGAGGGCCTCGGCCACGGCAGCTGCGTGCGCGAGGGCGGCGAGCTCCGTCGCATCCCGCTCGGCTCGCGCAGCCGGCGCATCGACTTCGGCGCCGGCGAGAAGCTCGCGACCGCCATTCCCTGGGGCGACGTCAGCACGGCATTCCGCACCACCGGAATCCCGAACATCGAGGTCTACGTGCCGGTCTCGCCGAAGGCGCTCGCGAACCTGCGCCGGCTCGGCCACCTCGGCTGGCTGCTGCGCCGGCAAGTTCGTGCAGGACTTCCTGAAGTCGCGCATCGCCAAGCGCGCACCCGGGCCGGACGAGGCGGCGCGCGAGCAGACCCCGGTCCACGTCTGGGGCGAGGCACGAGAACGCGGCCGGGCGCACGCGCGACCGCGCGGGTCCGGGTACCGAACGGCTACACGCTCACGCGCGATGCGGCGGTCGCGATCGCGGAGCGGCTGCTGGCGGGCGGCGCGCCCGCCGGCTTCACGACGCCCGCGCGCCTGATGGGAAGCGACTTCGTCACGCGCCTGCCCGGCGTCTCGCAGGTCAGCCTTGACTGACGCGCCCGGCGAATTCCGCCCGCCGGCCTGGATCGCGAACCGGCACCTGCAGTCGATCCTGCCGAGCCTGCCGTTCCGGCGGCCGGCGATCGAGCGCCGCGCGCGGACCGTGCGGGCGGCGAGCCGGCCGCTCGTGCTCGACTGCGGCGACGGCGTGCGTCTGCTGGGGCTGCATGCCGCGCCGCCCGCCGGCGTCGCGGTTGCGGCGCCGCGCCTCGCCGTGCTGCTGCACGGCTGGGAAGGCAGCGCCGACTCGCTGTACCTGCTTTCGCTCGCCCAGCTCCTGCACGAGCGCGGGTTCGACGTCGTCCGGCTCAACCTCCGCGACCACGGCGGCACGCATGCGCTGAACCGCGAGCTGTTCCATTCCTGCCGCCTGCCCGAGGTGGTCGGCGCAGTCGCAGCGGCTGCAGTCGCTCTTCCCGCAGCACCGGCTGATCGCTCGCGGGCTTCTCGCTCGGCGGGAACTTCTGCCTGCGCGTCGGCGCCCGCGCGGGCGCGGCGGGGCTCAGGATCGCGCGCATCGTCGCGGTCTGCCCGGTGCTGGATCCGGCGACGACGCATCGATGCGCTGGAACGCGGGCCGGCGGTCTACCACCAGTACTTCATGCTCAAGTGGCGGAGGTCCTTGCGCCTCAAGCAGGAGGCCTGGCCAGGTGTGTACGACTTCGGCGAAATGATCGGCGACAGTTCGCTCCGCAGCATGACGGAGCGCATGGTGCTGAGGCACACGGAATACCCGGACCTCGCGAGCTACCTGTCGGGCTACGCCATCACGGAAGGAGTGCTCGAGTCGCTCGCGGCGCCGACCGCGCTGATCACCGCAGCGGACGACCCGATGATCCTCGAGCGCGACCTCGCGCGCCTTGCGCGCCCGGCTTCGCTCGAACTGACCGTCACGCCGCGCGGCGGGCACTGCGGGTACATGGATGCGCTGCGGGGCCCGAGCTGGATCGACCGGCGCATCGCCTTCGAGCTCGAGCGCGACTGATCAGCCGTCGCCCGCGGCCTCGCGCATCAGCCCGAGCCACTTCAGGTAGCGCGCGAGCAGGCGCGGCTCGTGTTCCGGCTCGAAGCGCTCGACGGGCGGGCCGCGGAAGCCCGCGGGCATCCCGGCGACCAGGCAGGCAAGCCCGCGCGAGGTGGCTTCGCGGTCGCTGCCGCGGTCCACGGGCGATTCGGAAAGGCAGGCGAGCAGCCGGCAGAGCAGGCGGTTTTCCGCGAGTCCGCCGCTCGCGATGAGCCGCGCAGGTGCCGTGCGATGCCTGTCCATCTCATCGAGGTTCGCCTTGATCAGGAAGGCGACGCTCTCGAGCACCGCGCGGCACTGCTGCAGGTCCGAGCCCTCGCCGACGAAGCGCGACTCGAAGTCGGGCCGCCAGAACGGCGAGGCGAGCCCGGCGACGCCGTTCAGGAAGAACGGCGCGTCGTCGTCGGCGAGCGGCGCACGGTCGAGCAGGGCGAGCAGCCGGTCCGTCGCCGAGCCCAGGTGCCGCTCGAGCCAGGCGAGCGCGGCGCCCGCGCCGTTGACCGAACCTTCCAGCACGAAGTCGCAATGCTCGTCGTCGGCGCGGATGACGCTGGTGAGCAGGGGCGGCGCGTGCAGCGCGTCCGGCGTCGGGCGCAGCACGAAGGCGCCGGTGCCGAGGTTGACGTAGGCAGCGTCGAAGTCGAGCGGCCCCGCGGCGAAGGGAACCACCGACTGGTCGCCGTTGCAGGTGTTGACCGGTATCCGGCGACCGTCGCAGTCGAGCGTGCCGAATGCGTGCGAGGTGCCGGTCGCGCGCGGCAGGATCGCGCGCGGGATGCCGAAGAGATCGAGCAGCTCGCCCGACCAGTCGCGCTCGAACGGCGACCAGAGCAGCGTGCGCGCGGCCGTCGACGCGTCGGCGAGGAGCGGCCGCTCCAGCAGCAGGCGATGCAGCAGGAAGCTGGCGAGCGGACCGGCACGCAGCCGGGACTGCGCGGCGGCGCTGCGCACTTCCGGCACGTGGTCGAGGCACCAGCGCAGCTTGCTCGCGCCGTAGTGCGGGGAGAGCTGCAGGCCCGTCAGTCGCTGGACATCCTCCGCGCGGCGGGCGTGGCCACGCAGCCAGGCGGCGCCCCGGGTGTCCTGCCAGGAGATGACCGGCGCCAGCGCGCGGCCGCTCTCGGCGTCCCAGCAGGCGATGCTCGAGCGCTGCACGGCGAGGCCGGCGGCCGCCCAGCGCGCGGGCGGGACGATGCGCGCGAGCTCGGCGAGCGCCGTGTCGACGCTCGCGACGACCTCCTCCGGGTCGTGCTCGACGTGGCCGATGGCGTTGCGCTGCGTGGCGATCGAGACGAACGCGGCGCCCTCGACCGCGCCGTCGGCGGCGTAGGCGCTGGCGCGCGTCGCGTGACCGCCCTGGTCGATGGCGACGTAGACCTTGTCCGTCATGCTTGCAGCGTCTCGCGCGCGGCGAGCTCGCCGGCGAGCCGCAGCGGCGCCATCGACTCGACCATCCCGACGCCGCGCGCCGCAAGCTCGAGGGCCTGTCCCGCGTCGGTCACCTCGTAGGCGACCCAGGTCCATCGCCCCGCAGGGCAGCGCCCGGGCGGCGGGCAGCCGCCGGTGATCGCAGAACAGGTACTCCGGCTGCATCAGTTCGATCACCGGGCGCAGCTGCACGGGGTCTCCGTCCAGCACCCAGCCGATGGGCAGCTTGCCTGCCGCGCGCGCGAGGCGGCAGGCATCGGCATCGAAGGAGATGAGTACGCAGCGGTCGTGCACGGGCGCGAGGGCGGCCAGCACCTTCTCGACGAAGTTCACCCGGCCGTGGTGCACGAGGCTCGCGCGCTTGATCTCCACGAAAGCGTGCGCGTCGCGCATGCTCCGCCATCAGCTCGACCACCGCGGACAGCCGCGGCAGGGCCGTGCCCGCATGCACCCGGCCGAAGCGCGCCGGTTCGCCGGCGTCGATGCCGTCGAGCTGGCCCGACATCATGAGCCGGACGTCCCCGGCGCCGCGGGTCGTGCGCTCGAGGCTCGCGTCATGGATCACGAAGGGCACCCCGTCCGCCGAGAGCTGCACGTCGAATTCGGCGAACTGCAGCCGCCGCCAGGCCGCCGCGAGCGCCGGCAGGCTGTTCTCCGGGAAATGTTCCGCGTCGCCCCGGTGTGCGACGATGGCAGGCAGCATGCGGGGAAGTATAGTCGTGACGTGCATCCTGGCCGCCAGCGTTCTCGCGGCCTGCGACCGCCGGGAGTCCGCCTGGCGCGATGCGCGGCGAGACAATTCGCAGTCGGCGTACCAGGCCTACCTGGAGTTGTACCCAACCGGGGTGCACGCGGCCGAGGCGCGCGCGGAGCTCGAGGCACGCCGCGAGACCGAGGAATGGACGCGGGCCGAACGGCTCGGCACGCCCGAGGCCTGGCAGCGTTACCTCGCTGGATGGCCGGAAGGACGCCATGCCGATGAAGCGAGGCGGCTGCTCGTCGCCTTCATTCCGCCGTCGCGTCCCGAGCCCTTGCCCGCTCCGGTGTCGCAGCAGGCGCCAGGGCCGGAAGTGCCTGCCGGAAACTTCGAGATCCAGCTCGGCGCCTGGTCCGACGAGGCGCTCGCCCGCGCCGGATTCGACCGGTTCATCGGCACTCACGCGACCGCGTTCGCCGGCACGGGTTTACGCCTCGCCGGGCCCGGAGAGTTGGGCGATGCGCTCTGGCGACTGCGGGCGGGCCCGTTCGACGAGACCACGGCGCGTTCCCGTTGCGCGGGTCTCGTCGCCGCCGGCGTTTCCTGCGTGCCGGTTTCGCCCGCACCGCAACCGGGTCATTCGCCGCCCTTCCAGTAGCGGGCCATCTCGAGATAGGCGAAGGACGCCGACCACGTGATCATCACGAACCCGGAGACCGCCTCGGTGCCGAACAGGAAGCGGATGGCGCCCTTCGGCACCAGGTCGCCATAGCCGACGGTCGAATAGGTGATTGCGGACAGGTAGACCGCGTCGAGCAGCCGGACGGGGTCGGCACCGGCGATGGTGCCCAGCTGCGGCCATTGCACCATGGCGAAGATCGTGAGCCCGAACAGCCAGATCGCCAGGATGTGCGCTCCCAGGATGCAGAGGATCATCACGTAGATGCGCGGGTGGCGTGGCAGCTTCCAGTGCGGCATGCGGCGGTTGAGCTGCTGGAGCACTTCGTAATGCAGTCCCACCGCCAGCGCGACGATCACCAGCGTGACTCCAACGACGGCCCAGTAGGGTGCGGACCCGAGCGCTTCGCCGAACTCCGGTGTCATGCGTCAGGGCTTCAGCCGGCCAGCCGGCGCCACAGCGCGCGGCCGACGAGCCGCGCCTGGTCCGCGAGGCCAAAGCGCTTCAGGTTGGTCTTGATGACCCCTTCGGTGAATCGCGTGCGCTTCGAGTAGTCGATGCGCACGTCCACCAGCACCGGCTCGCCGCGAGCGGCCATCTCCAGCGCGTCGGCGACCCTGGAGTCGACCTCGGAGTCATCGCGCATGAGCAGGTATGCCGACGCGGTTCGCGCGGGCGAGGCCCTCGAAATCCAGCTCGGGAAGCACGGTGCAGGTCTTGCGGTTGTAGGGCGTCTCCTGCGCCTGCGCGATCTGGGCGAGCTCGCCGTCGTTGAACACGAACCAGGCGACACCCGTCTTCTGCGCGACCGCGGTCGCCATCTCGAGGCCGGTCATCCGTGCCGCGCCGTCGCCGACGATGCCGACGACCGCGCGGTCCGGCCGCGCGAGCTTCGCGCCGATGACGCCCGGGATGCAGTAGCCCATCGAGTTGAAGTCGGAGGGCGAGAAGAATGCGCGCGGCGCGTGGATCGGCATCAACTCGGCGACAAGGAAAGTGTGGTTGCCGTCGTCAGCCACCACAATCGCGTCGTCAGGCAATTGGGCGCGAAGCGCCCCGAAGAATCGCTGGGGATTCACGCGGCCTTTAGAATCGTGCGCCAGCCATTCCTCGCGGTAAGCGCGCTTGTCCTTCGCGATCGCCGCAGCGACGGCGTTCGCGCGCGCGGACTCGGGGTCGCTGCCGAGCGCGTCGCGCAGGGCGGCGAGCACCGCGCGCGCATCGCCCTCGAGCGCGACGGCCGCCGGGTAGTTCGCGCCGAAGACTTTCGGATTGATGTCCACGTGGACGAGGTTCGCCGGAGGCTCCCAGCCGTAGCTGCCGGTCGGGATCTCGGCAAAGCGCGTGCCCACCGCGAGCAGCGCATCGCAGTCCTGGAAGGCGTTCTCGACCGCCGGAACCGCCGCGCGGCCGAGCGCGAAGCCGGCGTGCAGCCGGTGGTTGCCCGGGAATGCCGAGAGACCCTGCAGCGTCGTCGAAACCGGCGCGCCGAGGAGTTCCGCGATCGCGATGAGCTCCGCGGTGGCGTCCACGGCGCCCCAGCCGCAGAAGATCGCCGGGTGCCGCGGCAGCGCGCAGGAGCGCTGCCGCGCGCGCGAGGTCGTCCGCCCCGGCGCGGTGGCCGGCCTGCGGCGCGGGCGCGAACGCGGGGCGCTCGCCCGCGTCGCCCGGCATCAGCTGCAGGTCGACCGGGATCTCGACGAATACCGGGCCCGGCTCGCCGTCCATCGCGACGCGGAAAGCCTCGTGGATGACCGGGATCACGTCGGCGTGGCGCTCGATGCGCCAGCGCGCCTTCGTGATCGGGGCGAGCAGCGCGTGCTGGTCCATGTCGTGCAGCTGGTAAGCGCGGCCGAGGTCGCGGCGCACGCCGCCCGCGATCACGAGCATGGGAATGCCGTCGAGGAAGGCCTCGCCGATGCCGCTCGCCGCGTGGGTGACGCCGGCCGCCGGCACGATTGCGAGCACGCCGAGACCGGCGCCCGTGCGGCTGACCGCGTCGGCCATGAACGCGCCGCCGCCCTCGTGGGCGACGAGCACCGGCGTGATGGACTCCGAGGCGCCGAGCTCGTCGTAGAGCTCGGTGTTGTGCACGCCCGGGATGCCGAACGTGTGCCGGACCCCGAGTGCTTCGAGCGCCTCGCGCGCGAGGCGCGCCGCCGTCTTCTTCATGCTGCGTCCCCCAGGGACGCAGCGTAGCCTATCCGGCGGCGGTACTGCCGGTCAGGACTTGACCATCCGCCAGTCGCCCTCGCCGTACCGGCAGGCGCTGCCGCGCTTCGTCACCTGGCGGCCGTCGGACTGGCGCAGCAACGAGAAGGACCGGCAGACCCGTCCGTCACGCTCGAAGCGCCGTCCGGCGCGAGCGTGTAGGTCAGGCCGCTCCGCCCGCCATCCCACACCACGCGACGGCCGTCCTCGAGCAGCTCGAGTGAATGACCGAAGCATGCGCGATCCCGCTCGTCCATCTCCTCGCCGATCTCGTGGCCGATCACGGCGCCAATCGTGGCGCCCGCAAGGACGGCGATGAGGCGATCGTCGCCGTCGCTCACGGCTGCACCGATCGCCCCGCCGACCACCGCGCCGAGCGCCGTGCCGACGCGGTCACGGTCGCAGCGTCCGGCAGCGGACGCCGAAGTCGTCGTTCCAGTGGCGGCCCGTGTAGCCGACGTAATACGGGTCGTTCTTCTTGCGCCAGCCGTGGGCCGGCGCGTGCGACGGCGGGTCGGCGAGCGCGGGCAGCGTCAGGGCTGCGGCCAGCGCTGCCAGCGCGGCGGACCGCAGGTACTTGCTGAAATGCATGGAGTCCCTCCCGTGCAATGGGTCGGGGCAGTCTAGGGCGGGGTCGGCCGGAGGCCGCGTGATCCAGGCCTCAGAACGCGTTGATACCCGTCAGTGCGCGCCCGATCGTGAGCTGGTGGATGGTCTCGGTGCCCTCGTAGGTGATCACGCTCTCGAGGTTGAGCGCATGCCGGATCGGCACGTACTCGGCGCTGATGCCGGCGCCGCCCAGCATGTCGCGGGCGTCGCGCGCGACGTCGATCGCCATGCGGCAGTTGTTCCACTTCGCGAGCGACACCTGCGGTGGGATGCATGCTGCCCGCGTCCTTCAGGCGCCCGAGCTGCAGCGACATCAGCTGCGCGCCGGTGATGCCGCGTGCCATCTCGGCGAGACGGATCTGGATCGCCTGGTTCTGCAGCCAGCGGCCGCCCGAAGAGTTCGCGCGTCTTGGTGTAGTCGATCACCTGTGCGAGGCAGGCCTGCGCGGCGCCGATCACGCCCCAGGTGATGCCGAAGCGCGCCTGCGTCAGGCAGGAGAGCGGCGCCTTGAGGCCGATCGTGCTGCCGGGAAGCATGTTCTCTTCCGGCACGACGACGTCCTCGAAGAACAGGGCGCCGGTCGCGGAGGCGCGCAGCGAGAACTTGCGCTCGATCTCGGGAGCGGCGAACCCGCGCGTGCCCTTCTCGACGATGAAGCCGCGGATACCTTCCGGCGGTCTTCGCCCACACGATGGCAAGGTCGGCGATCGGCGCGTTGGTGATCCACATCTTGGCGCCGTTCAGCACCCAGTCCTTGCCGCGGCGCTTCGCGTGCGTCTTCATGTTCGCCGGATCGGAGCCGCCGTGCGGCTCGGTCAGGCCGAAGCAGCCGATCAGCTCGCCCGTCGCCATGCGCGGCAGGTACTTCTCGCGCTGGGCCTCGCTGCCGAACGCGAGGATCGGGTACATGCACAGGCTCGACTGCACCGAGACGAAGCTGCGTATCCCCGAGTCGCCGCGCTCCAGCTCCTGGCAGATGAGCCCGTAGGCCACGGCGTTCATGCCCGCGCAGCCGTAGCCGCTGATCGAGCTGCCGAGCAGCCCGAGCGAGGCGATCTCGGGCACGAGGTCACGGGGGAACGTGTGTTCCTCGAAGTGCTTCTGGATCACCGGAAGGATGCGCTCGTCGACGAGGCGCGCGACGGAATCGCGCACCATGCGCTCCTCGTCGGTCAGCGATGCGCTGACGTCGTAGAGGTCGAGCGGGTTCAAGCAGACGGCATCCCGAGGCGGCCGACGAGGTCCTGGGCCATGCCTTCCGCGCCGCGCGCCGAATCGACCGCGGTTTCGAGGTCGCCGCGCGCGTGCGCGGCGCCGGCCTCTTCCCAGGCCTTGCGCGCACTCGCGAGCGCCGCGTTCGTTTCGTCGAGCAGCTGCTTGTCCATGCCATCCGGGAGCTTGCGCAGCTTGCCGAGTTCCTCGAGCCGTCCGCCGATGCCCGCGAGGAGTTCCGGCAGGCTGCCCGAGATGCGCGCCCAGTCGGCGTTCAGCTCGGCAATGCGCTGTTCCTTCGCGGCCGCGGCGTCCCGTGCGAGCGCCTCAGCCTGGGCCGGCACGTCCCGGACCGCGGCGATGGCGTCGGCGTAGCGCTCCTCGTTGAAGGCGGTGCGCGCCGCCTCGAGCCCCTTCTTGGCCTCGGCGTAGCGCTCGGGAATGTACTTCTCCGCGTCCTCGTAGACGGCGTTCAGTGCGTTTTCGGCTGCGGCGATGGCTTCCCCGGCGGGATCCTTCTGCGAGCAGGCGGCGAGGGCGATCGTGGCCGCGAGGGCGGCGAGCAGGATACGGCTGTTCACGGGAAGCCTCAGGTCGCCTTGACGCCGAGGGACTCCATGATGGCGACGATCTTCGCCTTGGCATCGCGAGCCGCGAGCACCGTCGCTTCGAAGGTCTTGTTGCTCATTTCCGCGGCAGCACGGCTCCAGGCATCGCGCGCGGCGTCGTAGTCCGCGATGGTCTGCTTCCAGGCATCCGCCGTCATGCCCTTCGGCGCCCGGCCGCGCTGCGCCGAGATCTTCTTGTCCATCGCCGCGATCATCGCCGGCATGGACTTCGACAGCTCGGTCCACTCGGCTTCCATTTCCACCAGGACCTGGGCACGGCGAATGCGCGCATCGGCGACCGCGCGCTTGAGGTCATCCGTCGCCGCGGAGGCGCCGGCGACCACGTCGCCGTAGTCCTGGCTTGCGACCGACTCGCGAAGCGCGGCGATGCGCTGACTCCACTTCGGCGTAGCGCTCGGGCAGGTACTTCTGGATCTCGGCGCCGGCCTGCCTTGAACTTCGTCTCGAGTGTCCGCCAAGGCCGCCTCGGCGGGTTCCTTCTGGCTGGCGCAGGCCGCGAGGCCCAGCAACACGGCGGCCAGCGCGGCCGCACGGAAAGCCTTAAATCCAGTGGTCATTGCGATGCTCCAGGGAGGGATCTATCGACCGCATAGGTTACCACCGATCAGGTAGGATTCCGCGCGTGAAGGTCCCCGAGATCCTCATCGTCGAGACCGTGCACCAGCCGGGCAGCCTCGCCCGTGTGCTGCAGGTGATCGCGGACGCGGGACTCACGATCGATCACCTCCAGGCGCTCCGGCGCGAGCAGGGCCGGACGCTCTGGGAGATCACGCTCGAGATGGACGAGGAGGCGGACCGCAGCCTCTATGGCCGCATCGACGCGCTGCCGGTCGCGCGCTTCGTCCGCAAGTCCGACCGCGTGTTCGACCGGCACCGCGGCGGCAAGATCCGCACCGAATCGGCGATCCCGATCACGACCCAGCAGGTGCTGCGCGACATCTACACGCCGGGCGTCGCGCGCGTCTGCCTGGCGATCCACAAGGACCCCGCGCTCGCCTGGGAGTACACGAGCCTCGGCAACTCGGTCGCGGTCGTGACCAACGGCACGGCCGTGCTCGGGCTCGGCAACATCGGCGCGCTCGCGGGGCTGCCCGTCATGGAGGGCAAGGCGGCGCTGTTCTCGACGCTGGTCGGCATCCATGCCGTGCCGATCCTGCTCGACGAGACGGATCCCGCGCGTTGCATCGACCACATCGCGGCGATCGCCCCGGGATTCGGCGCGATCCAGCTCGAGGATTTCGCGGCGCCGGCCTGCTTCGAGATCGAGTCGGGGCTGCAGGCGCGCCTGACGCGGCCCGTGCTGCATGACGACCAGCACTGCACCGCCGTCGTCGTGCTCGCCGCGGTGCTGAACGCCATGCGCCGGACCGGGCGGCAGCCTGACGACTGCGTCGTCGGCCAGGTCGGGCTCGGCGCCGCCGGAATCGGCATCGTGCGGCTGCTCCGGCATGCGGGCGCCCGGCGCGTGCTCGGCACGGATCTCGACGGCGGCGCGATGAAGCGCCTCGCCGACATGGGAGGCGAGGCCTCGACCCTCGAGGAGATCATGAAGAAGGCGGACATCGTCATCGCGACGACCGGCGTGCGAGGCCTGATCCGGCCGGAGACAGTGCGCAAAGGCCAGATCATCATGGCCCTGTCCAACCCGGACCCGGAGATCGAGCCGGGCGTCGCGCTCGCGCATGGCGCGGCGATCGCGGCGGACGGCAAGGGAATCAACAACGTCCTGGCATTCCCGGGCCTGTTCAAGGGCGCGCTGGTGGCACGCGCACCTCGCTTCACCGACGCGATGCTGCTCGCGGCGGCCAGGGCGATATCTGAACTCGTGCGGGGAGAGGACCTCGTGCCCGACCCGCTCGACCGGGCGGTGCACGAGGCCGTCGCGGCGGCCGTCAGCCGCTCATCGCGTTCCTGAGCTTCCCGAGCGCGGCGGACTCGATCTGGCGGATGCGCTCGGCGGAGACGCCGTAGTCGGCGGCGAGTTCCTGCAGCGTCTTCTTCTCTTCCCCGAGCCAGCGCGACCTGATCACCGTGCGGCTGCGCTCGTCGAGGCCCTCGAGCGCGGTCGCGAGGTCGCCCGCCATCGCGCCGTCCCACTCGTCCTGCTCGACGATCGTCGCCGGGTCCGCGTCGGCCGCCGGCAGATAGAGCGAGGGCGAGGCGATGGTTTCCTCGTCGCCGGTGTCCGGCGCCGGGTCGAACGAGAGGTCGCGCGCCGAGAGCCGGCGCTCCATCTCGCGCACCTCGCGCGCATCGACGCCGAGCTCGCCGGCGACGGCCGCGGTCTCCGCGTCCGACAGCCAGGCGAGGTTCTTCTTCATGCGGCGCAGGTTGAAGAACAGCTTCCGCTGCGCCTTGGTGGTCGCGACGCGCACCAGCCGCCAGTTGCGGATCACGTACTCGTGGATCTCGGCGCGGATCCAGTGCACGGCGAAACTGACGAGGCGCACGCCCATGTCGGGATCGAAGCGCTTGACGGCCTTCATGAGGCCGACGTTGCCTTCCTGGATCAGGTCGCCGACGGGCAGGCCGTAGCCCATGTAGCCGCGCGCGATGTGCACCACGAAACGCAGGTGCGAGAGCACCAGGGTGTGCGCAGCCTGGAGGTCCTGCTGGTCGTGGAAACGGCGGGCGAGCGCGAACTCATCCTCGCGGCTCAGCATCGGGATGGCCGACACGCGGTCGATGTATGCGTCCAGGCTGCCGAGCGGGCCGGCGAGGGCCAGGGCGGGATTCGAAACTGCGAGCGCTTGGGCTGTCATTGTCTTCGGTGAACCTCCGTGCGGCAATATTAGCACTCACGCATATAGAGTGCTAATACCCGGAGTTCATAGAACAAGAGAGTTACGCGCGCGGTTCGATTCGACGCAGGTGATAGGTGGCCGCGAGCCAGGCGCCGAGCAGGCCGAGCAGCGCTCCGCCGCCCACGACCACGCGGCCATTCCTCGCGGGTGAGGCCCCGCAGGCGTGAAAGAGGCGCCATAGGCCGCCGAAAGCTGCTCGACGAAGGGCCCGAGCGCGACCAGGCCCGCGGCGACCAGGCGCGAACGCGAGCAGCCCGCCTCCGAGTCCCTGCCAGAGCCCCGAATACAGGAAGGGGCGACGCACGAAGGCGTTGCTGCCGCCGACGAGCTTGGTCACTTCGATTTCCGCGCGGCGCCCGTTGATCTCGAGGCGGATCGTGTTGCCGACGACCGCGAGCACGCCGGCCGCAAGCACGGCGGCGACGAGCAGCACGAGCCGCTCGATCGTGTCCTCGATCGCATGGATGCGCCGCACCCAGGCCGTGTCGGCCTCGACGAGGTCGACGCGCTCGATCTTGCGCAGCTCCGCCGCCAGCGCATCCAGCGCCGCAGCCGTGTCGTGCGGCGGCGAAGGCCGCACCATGACGAGCCAGGGCAGCGGATTCTCGGGCAGCGCCTCGAGCGCATCGCCGATGCCGGAGAGCTTGCGGAACTCCGCGAGGCCCTCGTCCGGGCTCACGAGCACCGCGTCGCCGACGCCTTCACGGGCCTCGATCGCGGTCGCCGCCTGCTTCGCCTGCGCGGCGGTCGTCGACAACGCGAGGTAGGCGGAAAGCTGCACGGTGTCGTCGAGCCCGTCCGTCACCGCGCGCATGTTCGCGACGGTGAGGTAGAGCGCGGCGGGCAGCGCAAGCGCGATGCCGATCACGACGACCGTCAGGAAAGTGGCGAACGGCTGGCGCGCAAGCCGGCCGAGCGAGCCGAGCAGCGCCTGCGCGTGGCGCTCGAAGTGGATCGCGATGCGCGTCAGGCAGCGACATGCGGCACCGCGGCCAGCCGGCCTTTCTCGATGTGCACGCGCCGGACGCGGAACCGGTCGAGCAGGTGCACGTCGTGCGTCGCGACCAGCACCGTCACGCCGACCGCGTTGAAGCGCTGGAACAGGTTCATGACCTCGAGCGCGAGTTCCGGGTCGAGGTTGCCCGTCGGCTCGTCGGCGATCAGCACCGGGGGCTTGGTGATGACGGCGCGGGCGATGCCGACCCGCTGCTGCTCGCCCGCCGACAGCTCGAGCGGGAACGAGCGCTCGCGGCCGAGGAGGCCGACCTGGTCGAGCGCCGCGCGCACGCGCTTGTCCATCTCGCGGCGCGGCACGCCGCCGACTCGCGAGCGGCAGCGCGACGTTGTCGTACACCGGCCGGTCGTCGAGCAGCCGGTGGTCCTGGAACACGATGCCGACCTGGCGGCGGAAGGCCGGGATGGCGCCGCGCCGCAGCGCGGCGGTGTTCTTCCCGTTCACGAACACCTGCCCGCGCGTCGGGCGCTCGAGCAGCGCGATGAGCCGCAGCACCGTGCTCTTGCCGGCGCCGGAGTGACCGGTCAGGAAGGCCATTTCCCCGGTCTCGAGCTCGAAGCTCAGCTCCGAGAGGGCCTCGCGGCCGTTCGGGTAGCGCTTGAAGACACGGTCGAATCGGATCACGGCTTGCCGGCTGCAGCGGGTCGCAGCAGCCCCTCGACATAGGCACGGGCGTTGAAGATACCGAAATCCTCCGCCTGTTCGCCAACGCCGACGAAGCGGATCGGGAGGCCGAAGCGACGGGCGATGGCGATCACGACGCCTCCTTTCGCGGTGCCGTCGAGCTTCGTCACGGCGATGCCGGTGACGCCGATCGACTCGCTGAACTGCTCGGCCTGCCGCACGGCATTCTGGCCGAGCCCGGCATCGAGCACGAGCAGCACCTCGTGCGGCGCCGCGGCGTCCTGCCGCTTCATGACGCGCGCGATCTTCGCGAGCTCGTCCATCAGGTGCGACTGCGTGTGCAGGCGCCCGGCCGTGTCCGCGATCAGCACGTCGGCGCCGCGCGCCCTGGCCGCCTGGAGCGCATCGAAGACGACGGCCGCCGGGTCCGCGCCAGGCGCCTGCGAGATGACCGGCACGCCGTTGCGTTCCCCCCAGACGATGAGCTGTTCCACGGCGGCAGCCCGAAAGGTGTCCCCGGCGGCGAGCATCACGGAGAGACCTTCGAGCTTGAGCCTCCGGGCGAGCTTGCCGATGGTCGTCGTCTTGCCCGCGCCGTTGACCCCGACCACGAGGATCACGAAGGGCTTCCGGGTCCGGTCGATGACGAGCGGTCGCTCGACGGGCGCGAGGATCTCGAGCAGCGAGTCGGCAAGCGCCGACTCGAGGGCCTTCGCGTCAGCGAGTTCCGACCGCGCGACTTTCTGCCGGAGTCCCGCCAGGATCGTTTCCGTCGCTTCCACGCCGACGTCCGCCGTGAGCAGGCGCGTCTCGAGCTCCTCGAGCAGGGCGGCATCGATGCGCCGCCCCGGGAGGAGGTCGAGGGCCCAGGAGGCGCCGCGGTTGACGCGCGCGCGCAGGCGCGCGAGAAATCCGTCCTCGGCGCCCGTCAAGGTTCCAGGATGGCCGGGTTGGTGATCGCGAACGCGGCGCCTCCGGACGCGGCTAGCGAAGCCGCGTGCGTCTGCATCTCGGTGGTGGCCGCGAGGCTTGCAGTCGGCGAGAGCAAGCGAGCCGTGCGACCCTTCGAGGAAGTGCACCCAGGTGCCCGTTCCGGCAGCCACCGGATTCAGACCTGGCGCGGCCGTCTTCACGAACGTCGTCGCATTGACGAGCCGCTGCGTCGCGGAGTTCGGCACCACCGTGTCGTTCACGACCTGCGTGAGGAGCACGGGCCGCGCGGCTACCGCGCCGGCGATGAAGTTGATCGGGTCGCCGCGTCCACGGCCGTCTGCGCGTCGCGGAAGAACTGCTCGTAGAGCGTCGTGTTCGGGCTGAGACCCGAGGCCGCGAGGCCGGCGTCGATCCGCGGCCCGAGCGCGTCGGAGTCGCGCAGCAGGTGCGCAACGCCGCCGCCCGGCGCGCTGAGGTAGGCCGAGACGGTCGGGATCGGCATCGCGTTGGCAACCGTCCCGACGATGCCGCCGAGCGAGAGGCCGGAGAAGTGGATGCGCGTGCCGTCGATGTCCGCCAGCGTGTCGCCGTCGAGATCGAAGCGTGGGCAACGCGCCCGCGAGCTGCACGATGTCGAGCGCCGCCTGGCGCAGGTTGTCGCGGCTGGTGAGCAGGCTCGTCAGGTTGATGATGTGCGTCCCCGAGGGGTCGATCACGCCGTCGGGGCCCGCGGCGCCCGTCGCGTTGTCGATCAGGTCGAGGTCGAAGGTGCGCTCTGCGCCGCCTGGTACAGGCGCGCTCGTCGGGTCAGTGATGCCGTGCAGCGGGATGTCGATCGCCGCGACCACGAAACCCTGCGACGCATAGGTGCCGGCGATCGCCAGCGATCTGCGTGCGGTTGCCCTGCAGTCCGTGCTGGAAGATCACGACCGGCCAGCCAGCGGGCGGCTTGCCGCTACGTCGTTCGGCACGGTCACGAAGAGCGGGATCGGTAAGTTCGTCGCCTTCGCGACCGGCACCGGGTTGAAGCGCGTGAGGTTCGTCGACGACCCCATCCGGCCCGCCGGGCGCCGCTTCCCAGCGGCCCGTGAGCGGCGCCGCGGGATCGAGGTAGTAGCTGATCGCGAGCTGGCCGACGTAGACATCCGCCAAGGCGGATGAGGCAGGCAACGTCACGCCTCCCGCCGCGCCGATCTGTTGTGCAGGTTGCAGCCCGTCGGCACCACGCCGATCGGCGCAACGGGCACGGTCGCCGTGGCCGCCACCATGACGTCGGCCGTCGATTGCGTCGAGAAAGAGTACGTCAGGACAATGGCATCCAGCGGAATGCCGGCGCCGTTCGCCACCGCGAGGTGCGTGTAAGTCAGCCGGCAGACGCCGTTCAGCGTCGCGTTCGTGACCGTGGCGCATGTCGGCGGGAAGACACCGCCCGTCAGGTCCGCGATCGCGGCCGTGCGCACCGTCAGGTAGTCGCGGTCAGGCGTGGCGACATTGCCGCTGGTGTCCTGGAGCCCCGCGGTCAGGATCACGAGGTAGCCGACGTTGCGTCGCACCGCTCGAAGGCGTCAGCGGCTTCAGCGGCACGATCTCGAGCGTGCTGCCGCCGGAGTCCAGGGTCGGCGCGACCTGCGCCGTGTAGTCGGTGCCGTAGATGAGCGGGCGCCGGAAGCCGATCGCCGCCTTCGTCGCGTTGTCGAGGTCGACCTCGAGCACGATCACCGTGCGGGCGAGATCGTCGCGGCATTGATCGGCGCGGAGAATCGCACGGTCGAGCTCGCGACCGTCGAGAATCCATCGAGCGCATTGATGGTTGCCGCGTTCGGCAGGAAGGGCGTCACGGGCCCGTTGAGCGTTCCGTCGGTCGAGCCACTGAAGTAAAGGTCGGTCGGGTAGGGCAGCACGCCGCCGGTCGGCACGAAGTTCGGGTGGAAGACGCCGACACCGGACGTACGTGCCCGGGTTGCCGTTGCCGGAGGTCGGATCGGTCGGTCCGATGCTGTCGGACGAGGATCCCGAACATCCCGCGAGCACGAGTCCAGCGATCAGGAGAACGGCGGAGAAACGGTTGCTCATGTCGGAAGCTCCGGCAAAGTGGAGGTCGCGGGCGCGTATCATCGCGCAAGTCTAAGGTATGTGCGCTGCAAAAAAGATGGCCAATACCCTGCGCATCATCGGCGGCAACTGGCGCGGCCGACGCATCCGCTTTCCGGGCGAGGGGGGCATCCGGCCGACGCCGGACCGGGTCCGGGAAACGCTTTTCAACTGGCTGATGACCCGGGTGCAGGGCAGCCGCTGCCTCGATCTCTTCGCCGGCAGCGGGGCCCTGGGGCTCGAGGCGCTCTCGAGAGGGGCCGCCCACGTCACCTTCATCGAGCGGGATCGCGAGAATGCCGCCCGGCTACGGGAAACCGCGACGACGCTGGCGCCCGGCCGCGTGACGGTGATCGAGGCCGACGCCCTGGCCTGGCTGCAGGGCACGCCAGCAGCGTTCGACATCGTCTTCCTGGACCCGCCTTTCGCGGCCGGTGTCCTAGCAGAGGCCATGCAGCGCCTCGAGTCTCGGGGCTTTCTCGCGCCGGACGCATTCATCTACATCGAGATGCCCGCGTCCGCCGGCGCACCTGAATTGCCCGCCGGCTGGCAGCGCGCACCGGTCCGGGCGTGCGGGAGCGGTCGGGTATCATCTCGCACGGCGGCAGGACGAGGAGCCCGGCACTTGAACCCAAAGCGCAGCGCGGTCTATCCGGGTACCTTCGACCCGATCACCAACGGCCATCACGACCTGGTCCGGCGGGCGGCCGGGATCTTCGACCGCGTCGTCGTCGGCATCGCCGCGAACGCGGGCAAGGCGCCGCTCTTCACGCTGGAGGAGCGCGTCGATCTCGCGCAGACGGTGCTCGCCGAGATCCGCAACGTCACGGTGCTCGGCTACGCCGGCCTCACCGTGGACTTCGCGCGCGAGCAGGGCTGCGGGGTCGTCGTGCGCGGGCTGCGCGCCGTTTCCGACTTCGAGTTCGAGTTCCAGCTCGCCAACATGAGCCGCCACCTCGCCCGCGACGTCGACTACGTGTTCATGACGCCGCTCGAGCAGTTCACCTTCATCTCCTCGACGCTGGTGCGCGAGATCGCGCTCTACGGCGGTGACGTCTCGCAGTTCGTGCACCCCACGGTTGCCGCGGCGCTGTCGAAGCGGAAGAAATCCTAGCGCTGGCAGCGCGGGCACCAGTAGGTGCTGCGGGCTCCCTGCGTGAACTGGCGGATCGCGGTGCCGCAGCGCCGGCAGGCCTTGCCGCTGCGCTCGTAGACGAACAGCCGCTGGCGGAAGTAGCCGGGCATGCCCGAGGCATCGACGTAGTCGCGGAGCGTCGTGCCGCCGACGCCGATCGCCTCGGTCAGCACGTCGCGGATCGCGCCGACGAGCGCGTCCATGCGCGCGCGGCTCACGCGCCCCGCCGCGAGGCCGGGGCGGATCCCGGCGCGGAACAGCGCCTCGCTCGCGTAGATGTTGCCGACGCCGGCCACCGTGCGCGAATCCATGACGAACGCCTTCACGGAAACCCGCTTGCCGCGCGCGCGCCGCCACAGCGCCTCGCCGGTGAAGGCGTCCGAGAGCGGCTCGACCGCAAGGTCCGCGAGCAGCCGGTGGCGCGCGGGATCGGCCGCGGTGAACAGCAGGCAGCCGAAGCGGCGCGGGTCGTTGAAGCGCAGGCACCGGCCTGAATCGAGCACCAGGTCCACGTGGTCGTGCGCGAGCGGTGGCGTTGCCGCGTCGAGGATCCTGAGGCTCCCGGACATCCCGAGGTGCAGGATCAGCGTGCCTGCATCGGTGCCGATCAGCAGGTATTTCGCGCGCCGCTCGACGGTGCGCACGCGGGTGCCGGTCACCTTTCCGGCGAGGCTCGCCGGCACGCGCCAGCGCAGGCGCGGCTGGCGCACGAGGACCCGCTCGATGCGCCGGCCGACGAGCCAGGGCTCGATGCCCCGGCGCGTCGTTTCTACCTCCGGCAGCTCCGGCATGCCATGCCGCGCGACCTCAGAACCGGGCCCTGAACGAGACGCCGATGATGCGGGGCTCGTTGTCGAAGCCGGTCAGGTTGTTGAAGTCGATGGCGCCCTTGACGTTTTCCTCGTCGGTGATGTTCCGCCCGAAGAGCGCGGCTTCCCACTTGCCGCCGTCGTGCGAGTAGCCGATGCGCGCGCCGCCCTCGAAGTTGCCGTCGCTGTAGAACTCCTCGGACTCGTAGATGAAGAACTGCGTCTCGCCCTGGAACGCCCAGTCCGTGAAGAAGAAGAGTTCGCCGTTGCTGCCCATCGGTATCCCGTAGCGCGCCGTGACCGTCGCGACGTACTCCGGCGCCTGCGTGAAGGAGTTGCCGTCGATGATGGCGTTGCCGTTGACGTCGAGCGGGTCGAGCACGGTGCACAGGCCGGAGCCGCAGGGCGGCACCACCAGCGTGTTGTCGTCGATCTCGGTGTCGGTGTAGCTGAAGCCGAGCGTCATCATGAAGCGGTCGGTGAACAGGAACTCGCTGTCGAGGTCGATGCCCATGCCCGTGCCCTTGTCGGCATTCACCAGCTGCACGAAGTTGCCGCCGCCGCCGATGGCCGACAGCTGGAGGTCGTCCACCTCGTAGTAGAAGGCCGCGGCGTTGAGCCGGACCCGCCCGTCCGCGAGCTGGGACTTGAAGCCGAACTCGATCGAATTGATGGTCTCCGAGTCGGCGACCGATGGCGCGCCGAAGAAGGCGACGTCGCGGCCCTGGATCGTGGGCGCGCGGAAGCCGTTCGCCAGGCGACCGTAGACGTTGAAGTCGTCGCTCACCTTGAACAGCGCCGACAGGTCCCAGCTGACCTGTTCGTCGGCAACCGACACGGGAGCGATCGGGGCGCCCGTCGGGCCGGAGCCGTACAGGTCCTTGTCGTCGTCCGTGTATCGCAGGCCACCGGTGACGTTGAACGCGTCGCTGATGTCGTAGCTCACGTGACCGAACACGGCCCACGCCGTGTTCTCGTGGACCACCGTGGTGGGGACCGGCGTGAAGAACGGGTTGGTCGTGACCGCGAACTCGGATTCGAAATAGAACGCGCCCGCCTGCCAGAACAGGCGATCGCTCGCCTGGGAGGAGAAGCGGAACTCCTGGGTGAACTGGTCGAGGTTGTCGATGGCGTCCTGGGTCTCGGACGGGAACGGAATGCAGGGATCGCCGACGGCGCTACCCGGCGGGCAAGGCCCGTACGTACGGGGGCGGCAGGAAATTCAGGAAATCCGCGCCGAAGCCGCCGTCGATGTCGCCGAGGCTGCTGCTCTCGGTGTTCTCGTACGCGGTGATCGAGGTCAGCGTTCACGTCGCCGCCGAGCCCGAAATCGAGCTTCAGCGAACCGCCGAAGCCCTCGGCGCTCTGCGGGTTGTTGTCGCCCCCGTCGTAGGTGACGCTGTCGCGGTCGTAGTTGGAGTTGAAGCCGTCGCTGCCGGGGCCGAGGACGTTGGCGCGGAAGATGGACGCCGTGCCGTCGATGTCGCGGCCGTGGATGTTGAGCAGCGCGCTGAAATCTTCGGACGGCTCGACGAGGAGCTGGGCGCGGTAGGCGAACTCTTCGTAGCCGCCCATCGCGTCGTTCTCGCCGGTGAAGTCGTTGTCGATCCAGTCGTCGCGCTCGTGGTACAGGGCCGACAGGCGGAAGGACACGGCATCGTAGATGCCGCCGCCGACCGCGCCCTCGAAGGACATCGAGCCGAGGTCGCCGTAGCTCAGCGCGACGTCGCCGCTCGAATTCCTGCGTGGGCTTGCGGGTGTCGAACTTGACGATGCCGGCCGGCGTGTTGCGGCCGAACAGCGTGCCCTGCGGGCCGCGCAGGACCTCGACCCGCTCGAGGTCGAACATCGGGAAGCTCTTGAGGATCACGTTCTCGAGGACGACCTCGTCCACGATGATCGAGACGGGCTGCGACGCGGCGAGGTCGAAGTCGGAGTTGCCGAGGCCGCGGATGTAGAAGCGCGGGGCAAGGCGGCCGTTCGAGGACTCGACGTAGAGGCTCGGCACGCGGGCCGCGAGCACCTGGATGTCGCCGCCGCCCTCGAACATGGCGGCGAGGCGCTCGCCCTCGAGCGGCGCGACCGACAGCGGCACGTCCTGGATGTTCTCGCTGCGGCGCTGGGCGGTGACGATGATTTCGCCGAGCGACGCGGAAGGAGCGGGGGCTTGCTGGGCCCAGGCAGCAGGCAGCGGCAGCGCCATGGCGATGGCGGCAGCAAGGGTGGCGTTACGCATGCGAGGAACTCCCCGGTTGGAATGGCGGGGAGTTTAGCCGAAAAGGCTAAAAGGGGACGGTCACCTTGACCTTAAAGGGGACAGTCACCTTTACCGTCACCAGACCAAGTTCGCAGGCAGTAGCAGCGGTAAAGGTGACGTCCCCTTTAAGGCCGCCCTTACTTGATCTTGGCTTCCTTGTAGGGCACGTGCTTGCGCACGACCGGGTCGTACTTGCTGACTTCCATCTTCTCCGGATGGAGCCGCTTGTTCTTGGTCGTGGTGTAGAAGTGGCCGGTGCCGGCGCTGGAAACGAGCTTTATCTTGTCGCGCATGGCAATGACCTCAGACGTGGGTTCCGGCGGCGCGCAGCGTCGCGACCACCTTCTCGAGCCCCTGCTTCTCGACCGTGCGCAGGCCGCGCGTCGAGAGGCGCAAGCGTCACCCAGCGACCCTCGCTCTCCAGCCAGAAGCGCTGCGTGTGCAGGTTCGGCAGGAAGCGGCGGCGCTTCTTGATGTTCGAGTGGGACACCTTGTTGCCCGTGATGGGGCGCTTTCCGGTGACCTGGCAGACTCTGGACATGGTGGCGGCTCTCTTGGGGGCGCGTATTAGACCAGCGAAGCTTTGCACAGTCAAATCAGCGTGTTGCGCGCCGGCCAGGGCTTATATAAGCCCTTTTTCCGCAAGGGAAACGCAGCTTCCGTCGCCGATGATGAGGTGGTCCAGGAGCCGGATCTCGACCAGGGCGAGGGCGTCCCGGAGCCGGGTCGTGATGATCTCGTCCGCCTGGCTCGGCTCCGCAATCCCGCTGGGGTGGTTGTGGGCCAGGATCACGGCCGTGGCGTTCCGCGCCAGGGCCTGCTTGACCACCTCCCGCGGATGGACGCTCGCACCGTCGACCGTGCCCCGGAACAGCTCCTCGCAGCTGGTCAGCCGGTGGCGGCTGTCCAGGAACAGGCAGCAGAACACCTCGTGCTCGAGGTCCCGGAGGCGCGCGATGAGGTAGTCGCGGGCGGCGCGGGGGCTCGCGAGCACCGGTCCCGCCTGCAGGCGCTCGAGGTGATGCCGGCGCACCAGTTCGAGCGCCGCCTGCAGCTCCGCCCAGCGCGCCGGCCCGACGCCCGACTGGGTGCAGACGGCGTTGCGTCCGGCGCTGAGCAGTCCGCGCAGCGAGCCGAAGCGCCCCAGCAGCGAGCGCGCGAGGTCGAGCGCGTTCATGCCGCTCGTGCCGTGGCGCAGCCAGATGGCGAGCAGCTCCGCCTCGGACAAGCGCGCCCGAGCCGAGGGCGAGGAGTTTTTCGCGCGGCCGTTCGGACGGCGGCCAGTCCCGGATGTGCATGCGGCGAGTCTCGTCCATGGCGCGGCCCCGCGCCTGTCGCAAATCGCGCCGGTTCCGGGATAATCGGCGCATGAGAAAGCTCGAAGTGAAGATCCTCGACCCGCGCGTCGGGCGCGACATGGAGCTGCCGAGGCGCGCGACGGCGGGGTCGGCCGGGCTCGACCTTCGCGCCTGCCTCGACGCGCCGCTCGTGCTCGAACCGGGACAGACGCAGCTCGTGCCGACCGGCATCGCGATCCACCTCGGCGACCCGGGCCTCGCGGCGGTGCTGCTGCCGCGCTCCGGGCTCGGCCACAAGCACGGCATCGTGCTCGGCAACCTGGTCGGCCTCATCGACTCGGATTACCAGGGCCAGGTGATGGTCTCGATGTGGAACCGCGGCGAGCGCGCCTATACGGTCCAGCCGGGCGAGCGCATCGCGCAGATGGTCGTGGTGCCGGTCGTGCAGGTGGAGTTCGAGGTCGTCGAGGACTTCGAATCGTCCGCCCGCGGCGCGGGCGGATTCGGGAGCACCGGTTAGCGCGGCTTGACCGCGCGCAGTTCCTGGTAGCGCCTGATGTCGGCCTCGAAGGTGAGCCGGATGTTCTCGCGTTCCTCGCGCCGCCGCAGGAGGTTGCTTTCCTGGGTCGCGATGTCGTTCGCCGAGCGCTCGAGGTCGGCGGCCATCTCGTCCGGCAGCGGCTGGGCGCCGGCTTCCGTGCTGGCGGGCGCGTAGCGCGCGGCGATGCGCTCGATCTTGGCGCGCTGCGCGCGCAGGTTCGAGAGCGACTGCTCCTGGATCGTGAGCTGCGCGTCCACGAGCTCGAGCCGGTTGTCGCGCAGGATCTCGAGTTCCTTGACGGACTGGTAGGTCTGCAGCAGCACGCGGTCGCGCAGCTTGCGCTTCTGCTCCTCGCGGGCGGCCTTGTCCTCGGCGGCCTTGGCGGCGGCTTCCTCGGGCGTGATCGTCCCTTCCTCGCGGCCGACCCGGACGCCCTGCTTGTTCAGCACGTCGCGGTCCTGCTCGGCGTACTCCGCGGGCACGCTGTCGCCGTAGTGGACCTGGCCGTTCTTGTCGACCCAGCGGTAGAGCTTCTTCTGCTTGTCGGTCTGCGCCGCCGCGCCGCCCGCGAGGAGGGCGAACATCACGGCGGCCAGCAGGACCTTCAGCGACCAGGCATTCATCCGCGGTACCTCGGGCCGGTCATATTCTCGGCAGCCGGCCATCCCGCAAAACGTAACTGCATCACGCTTCGCTGTCGACACAGTGCATCCGCCGGTGGTTCCGGAGCGACGCCAGCTCGTCGCCGTCCCCGTCCCCGCCGGCCTCCAGGTATTCGATCAGGTGATCCAGGGTGATGATCCGGACCACGGGTATGCCGTAGTTTGCCTGGATTTCCTGCACCGCCGACTGCGGCCCCACGCCGCGTTCCTGCCGGTCGAGCGCCAGCACGACGCCGGCGGGCTGGGCGCCCGCGGCCTTGATGATACCGACCGACTCGCGCACCGCCGTGCCGGCGGTCAGGACGTCGTCCACGATCAGGACCTTGCCCTCGAGCGGCGCGCCGATGAGGTTGCCGCCCTCGCCATGCGCCTTGGCCTCCTTGCGGTTGAAGGCGACCGGCACGTTGCGCCGATGCCGGTCCGCGAAGGCGACCGCGGTCGCGGTCGCGAGCGGTATCCCCTTGTACGCAGGGCCGAAGAACATGTCGAAGGTGATCCCGGACTCGACGATCGCCTGCGCATAGCAGGCGCCGAGGCGCGCCAGCGAGCCGCCGTCGTTGATGAGGCCCGCATTGAAGAAGTAGGGGCTCGTGCGCCCGGACTTGAGCGTGAAGTCGCCGAAGCGCACCACCTGCTTCGCGAGGATCATCTCGATGAAATCTTTCTGGTGCGAACGCATGCCGGTATCGCGCGCCCTTGCGTATCATGGCCGGAAAGCCGCGGTCACAGCATGCGCATCCTCACACTCAACTGCAACGGTGTCCGGTCGGCCGCCTCCAAGGGGCTGTTCGACTGGCTGCCCGCGCAGGCCGCGGACGTGGTCTGCCTGCAGGAGACCAAGGCCCAGGAACACCAGCTCGGCGACGCCTGCTTCCGCCCGGCCGGCTACCACTGCAGCTACTTCGACGCGAAGCGCCCGGGCTACAGCGGGGTCGCCGTCTATTCGAAGCGCAAGCCCGACAAGGTGATCGCAGGCTTCGGCGTGCACTGAGTTCGACGACGAGGGGCGTTACCTCGAGGTCCAGTTCGGGAAGCTGTCGGTGGTCTCGCTCTACCTGCCCTCGGGCTCGTCGGGCCCGGAGCGGCAGGCGTCCAAGTACCGCTTCCTCGACGCGTTCCTGCCGTACCTGAAGAAGCTCGGCCGGCGCGACCGCGACTACGTGCTCTGCGGCGACATCAATATCGCCCACAAGGAGATCGACCTGCGGAACTGGAAGTCGAACCGCAAGAACTCCGGGTTCCTGCCGGAGGAGCGCGCCTGGCTCGACCGCCTGTTCGGCGAGCTGAAGTGGGTGGACGCGTTCCGCGAAGTGGACCCGCGGCCGGACCAGTACACCTGGTGGTCGAACCGCGGCCAGGCGCGCGCGAAGAACGTCGGCTGGCGCATCGACTACCAGATCGCGAGCCCGCGGCTCGCCGGGCGCGCGCGGGCGGCCTCGATCTTCCGTGACCGCTGGTTCTCCGACCACGCGCCGCTGACGATGGACTACCGGCTGTGAAAGCCGAGCGTCGCAGCTGGAAGGAGGCGCTGCTCGTCTACCGGCAGCGTTCCGTGCTGTCGATGCTGTTCCTCGGATTCTCGGCGGGCCTTCCCTTCTATCTCGTGTTCCAGACGCTGTCGGCCTGGCTGCGCCAGGAGGGCATCGAGCGCGCGACGATCGGAATGCTCGCGCTGGGTCGGCCTCGCTTACACGCTCAAGTTCCTGTGGTCGCCGATCGTGGACCGCTTCAAGCTGCCCGTGCTCCACACCTGGCTCGGCAAGCGCCGCAGCTGGATGCTCGTCGCACAGGTCGGCATCGGATTCGGGCTGCTGAATCTCGCGGGGAGCGAGCCGGCGAGCGGTGTCACCCAGATTGCGATCGGGGCCTTGTTCCTGGCGTTCTGCTCGGCGACGCAGGACATCGCAATCGACGCCTGGCGCATCGAGTCAGCGTCACTCGACCAGCAGGGCGCGATGGTCGCGGCCTACCAGCTCGGCTATCGCGTTGCGCTGATCACGGGCGGCGCCGGCGCGCTCGGCATCGCGCAGGGCTACGGTTGGGCGACGAGCTACACCGTCATGGCGACGCTTGCCGCCATCGGCATCGTGACGACCTTCCTCGTGCGCGAGCCGGTGATCGCCGCGAAGCAGACGGCCGACCGACCAGGAGGCGCGGGTCGTTGCGTGGCTCGCCGCCCGCCCGCACTGGCCGCAGCCGCTGCGGAACTTCGGCGCCGCCTTCATCGGCGCCGTAATCTGCCCGTTCACCGATTACTTCGCGCGCTATGGCCTCCAGGTCGCGGTGGTGACGCTCGCGCTGATCAGCACCTACCGCCTGACCGAGTTCACGATGGGGTCCATGGCGAACCCGTTCTACATCGACCACGGGTACTCCCTCGGGCAGATCGCGGCCATCGTCAAGGCCATCGGATTGCCCGTTTCGATGGCCGGCGTCATCGCCGCCGGTTTCATCATCGCGAAGGCCGGGCTCAGGATTGCGCTGTTCCTCGGCAGCATCCTGATCGCGCTGTCGAACCTGGGTTTCGCGCTGCTCGCGACGACCGACGCGCCGCTCCTGCTCGGGCTCGGCGCGATCAACGCGCTCGACATGCTCGCACAGGGAGTGCACGGCACGGCGCTCATCGCATTCCTGTCCGGGCTGACATCGACGCGCTATACAGCCACGCAGTACGCGCTCTTCTCGTCCCTGTATGCGATATTCGGCAAGCTGCTCGAGGGAACTTCCGGCTTCGTGGTGGATGCCATCGGCTACCCGGCGTTCTTTACCTACACGGCGTCCCTGAGCCTCCCGGGACTGCTGCTGCTCGTCTGGCTGAGCCGGCGCGGCCTGCTCGACTGGCATGGAAAGATCTCTACTCGTGACGGGCAGGAATCCGCGCGATGACCGACGAGGTCCTCAAGTTCTTCGTGCTGTTCTTCGTCGTGGTCGAGCCGATCACGCTGGTGCCGCTGTTCGCCGCGATGACCGAGGGCGCGGACGAGGCGTTCCGCCGCCGCATGGCGCTCAAGGCCGTTTGCGTCGCGGGCTTCGTGCTGCTGCTGTTCGCGGTCGGCGGCGCGGCGTTCCTGAAGGTCATGGGCATCAGCATCGACGCCTTCCGCATCGCCGGCGGCATCATGCTGTTCCTGATCGCGCTCGAGATGGTCTTCGCGCGCGAGTCCGGGACGCGGACGACGCCCGACGAATTCGAGGAGGGCAAGAAACGCGTGGACGTCTCGGTGTTCCCGCTGGCCTTCCCGTTCATCGCCGGGCCCGGCGCGCTCGCGATCGTGCTGCTGACCTTCGGCGCCTCGCGCGGCGATCTCGCGCTGTCGGCGGGACTGTTCGGCGCCGTGATCGTCGTGCTCGCGATCACCTACCTGCTGATGCGCCTGACGCCGCTCGTGATGCGCGTGATGGGCGTGACCGGCGGAAACGTGGTCAACCGGCTCTCCGGCGTCGTGCTCGCGGCGCTCGCCGTGCAGTTCATCATCACCGGCATCACCAACGTCTTCCTCTGAAAAAGGGGACGCACCCCTTTAGGGGAAGGAGCTCAAGAATCGGTCGACCGTGCCCCTTCCCTTTTTGCCCTTTTTCACGAACTCCAGGTCGAAGACGCGGTGGCCGAGACGCCGGCCGCGGCGCTCGAAGCGGGTCGCGCCGCGCTCCGGCCGTTCGATGCAGCCGCCGTCCGGCGCCGCGTTCGTGAAATCGGGCGAGGCCGAGAGCATCTCGAGCATCCAGGCCGCGTAGGGTTCCCAGTCCGTGGCGAGCCGGAACTTGCCGCCGGGCTTGAGGCGGCTGGCGACGAGCGCCACGAACGCCGGCTGCACGATGCGACGCTTGTGGTGCCGTTTCTTGGGCCAGGGATCCGGGAAGTAGAGCAGGACCTCGTCGAGCGCGGCCGGGCGGGATCATGTGCTCGAGCAACTCGACCGCGTCGTGCGCGACGACGCGCACGTTCGCGAGTCCCGCGCGCCTCGACGGCGAGCAGGCAGTGGCCGATGCCGGGCGGGTGGACTTCCGCGCCGATGAAATCGGTCGCAGGCATCGCCGCCGCGAGCTCGACGAGCGTGTCGCCGTTGCCGATGCCGATCTCGAGCACCCGCGGCGCGCGGCGCCCGAAGGCAGTGTCCAGGTCGACCGGGCCCGGCGCATAGGGAATGCCGTAGCGGGGCAGGAGCTCGGCGAGCGCGCGCTTCTGCGCCTCCGTGATGCGGCCGGCGCGCAGCACGTAGCTCCGGATGGACCGCCGTTCGCCGTTCACGCGCGGGCGATCAGGTCGCGACGCAGCGCCGCGACGTCCGGGCATCCGGTCAGCGCGAGCGTGCGGTCGAACTCGTCGGCGAGGATCGCGAGCGCGTGCGCGACGCCGGCTTCGCCACCGGCCGCGAGGCCATAGACGGCGCGCGGCCGAGCAGCACGCCCTCGGCGCCGAGCGCCACCGCCTTCGCGATGTCGGAGCCGCGACGTACGCCGCCGTCCACGAGCAGCGACAGGCGTCCGTCGACCGCGCGCGCGACCTCGGGCAGGGCCGCGAGGCCGCTGATCGCGCCGTCGAGCTGCCGCCCGCCGTGGTTGGAGAGCACGAGTCCGTCGACGCCGGCGGCGAGCGCGCGCTCCGCGTCGTCGGCGCGCAGCACGCCCTTCAGCAGGAGCTTGCGCGGCCAGCGGTCGCGAAAGCGCTTCAGGTCGTCCCAGTTGAACGAGGGGTCGAACATGCCGTGCCCGACGAAGGAATTGACGTCGCGTCCCGGGCCGAGCTCGCGCTCGACGTTGACGAAGCGCGGCCGGCGGGTGGCGACGGTCGCGAGCCAGCGCGGGTGCATCAGCATGTCGAGCTTCGTCGCCAGCGTGAACTCCTGGCTGCGGCAGCAGGCCGGTGCGCAGGTCGCGCTCGCGCTTGCCGGCCACCGGGAAATCGCTGGTCAGCACCACGCACTCGAATCCCGCGGCGAGCGCGCGCTGCATGATCCCGTCGGTGATCGCGCGCTCCGCGAACACGTAGGCCTGCAGCCACAGGCGCCCCGGTGCCTCGCGCGCGATGTCCTCGACGAAGCTCATGGAGACCGTCGACATCGCGAACGGCAGGCCCGCCTTCGCTGCCGCCTTCGCGAGCGCGAGGTCGCCGTCGCGCCAGGAAAGGCCGTTCAGCCCGGTCGGGCCGACGACCGCGGGCATCGACGCGCGTCCGCCCACGAGCTGCGTCGACGCGTCGCGCCGGCCGACGTCCACGAGCGTGCGCGGCAGGAAGCGCAGCCGCGCAAAGTCGTCGCGGTTGCTGCGCTAGCGTGCGCTCGTCCTCGGCGCCGCCGTCCACGTAGTCGAACACGAAGCGCGGCAGTCGCCGCTTCGCGATCGTCCGCAGGTCCTCGATGTTGACGGCCTCGTCGTAGCGCATGACCGCTCCCTATGCAGCCCGGCCGGCGATGCGGCCCGAGAACAGGCAGCCGCCGAGAAAGGTGCCCTCGAGCCCGCGCTTGCCGTTCATGCCGCCGCCGCCGAAGCCGGCGGCCTCGCCCGCGGCGAAGAGACCATCGATCGCGCGCCCGTCTTCGCCCGAGCACGCGGCAGGCGAGGTCGGTCTGGATGCCGCCCATGCTCTTCCGGCTGATCACGTGCTCGCGGATCGCCATCAACGGACCCGCGCCGCGGTCGAGGATCGGCTGGAAGGCGCAGGTGCGGACGCGGTCGCCGGGCCAGCGACGAAGCCAGGCGATGCGCCGCAGCTGCTCGTCGTTGTGGAAGCGCTCGCCGCGGCGGATTCCGGCGTCATAGCGGGTGACGGCGGACTCGACCGCGGCGAGGTCCACGATGTCGTCGCCGTTCGACGGCGAGTTCATGCGCTCGACGAGCTCGGCGAGCGTCGCGGCCTGGACGATGTCCTCGCTGTTGCGCGTCAGTTCCTCGTAGAGCCAGCGGTTGCCGAACAGCAGGTCGCGTGCGAATGCGAGGCGCTTGCCGTCGCGGATCGCCGGGTTGAACTCGGCACCGGAAACCGCGAGCTCGCGCAGCGCGATCTTGCGGTTCAGCAGCTGCCAGCTGTAGCCGCCGGGCTCACGGCAGATGCGCGCGACGAGGTCGTGCGTGTCGAAGCCGGAAACGAGCGGGACGGGACCGATGCGCTCGCCTCGCGCATTGAGCCATAGCGCGGACTTCGGCGGGATCAGCGAGAGCCCGTGCCCGGGCTTGCGCGGCCGCCAGTGGCGGATGCCCGCGGCGTAGTTCCATTGCCAGTCGAGGTGGGTCACGTTTGCGCCCGCGCGCGCGGCGGCATCGTGCAGCCGACCGTCGGCAAATCGGTGCGAGCCGTTGAGGATCACCGCCGGCGGCGTGCCCCAGTCCGCGTGCCAATGACGCCGCACCCGCTCGACGTCGCCGTTGATGCCGCCCGCCGCGATGACGACGGACTCGCCGGCGATCTCGAAGTGCTCGCCGGCGGGCTCGGTCGTGCCGGCAATGCCGGCAACTCGGCCCGCGTGAGTGACGAGCGTCTCCACGCGGTGGCCGAATCGCAGCTCGAGCAGGTCGCGGCGCGGATGCGCGAGCAGCCGGCTCGACGAGTCGATCGGAAAGCGCGCGGCCTGTCCCCCAGACGAGGTGGAATCTCGGCACGGAATTGCCGGGCACGTCGAGTCCCCGCTCGACCCACATCGGCATCGGCATGAAGCGGATGCCCATCCCGGCCAGCCAGTCATGGACCTCGGGAACGCAGCGTTCGACATAAGCCTGTGCCCAGGCGCGCGGCCAGGCGTGCTCCGGCGCGAGTTCGCCGAAGGAAAGCCAGTCGGCGTAGCCGAGTTCCGCTCCGTCGACGATGCCGCGGCGGCGCTGCAGGGGCGTCCCGGCGAACCAGAGCCCGCCGAAAGCGTCCTTCGCCTGGCCGCCCAGGTTCTCCTCGACGTCGCGGTCGACGAGGATCACGCGGCGACCGCGATCCAGCGCCTCGATCGCCGCGGCGACGCCCGCGATCCCGGCGCCGGCGATCACGACGTCGGCGGAATGGCTAGCGGTGCGCATGACGGAGTATATTCCGCGCGGAACGTGATCTTCGGGGAGGGGACATGAATTCCAGCTCGACGATGCTTCGCCCGATTGCCGCCTTGCTGACCGGCCTCGCCCTCGCGGCGAGCGCCCAGGCACAGGGCGTGCTGGACACCAAGAAAGGCCAGGGCGGTTCGGAGGTCCAGGGCGCCGCGGGGACGCAGGGCGCGCAGGGCGCGGCCGGCGATCTCGAGCACTGCGACAAGCCGATGGGCGCGATGGCCGTCGTCGAGCCGCAGGACTACATGATGGGCGCGCTGCGCGCGCTACAACCTGCAGTCGCCGGTCGGCCTGATCCGCATGATGATCCAGCAGTCGAACTGCTTCATCGTCGTCGAGCGCGGCGCAGGGCATGCAGAACATGATGCAGGAGCGCGCGCTTGCCGGCGGCGGCGAGCTGCGCAGCAGGCTCGAACATGGGCGGCGGCCAGATGGTCGCGGCCGACTTCATCATGACGCCGGCGGTCGTCTTCTCGGAGAACAACGCCGGCGGCGTCGGCGGCGCGCTCGGCGGGCTGCTCGGCGGCAGGGCGGTCGGTGCTCGGCGCCGTCGCCGGCGGCCTCAAGTTCAAGGAAGCGCAGACCAGCATGCTGGTCGCCGACGCGCGCAGCGGCGTGCAGGTGGCGGCGGCCGAAGGCAGCACCAAGAAGGCCGACCTGCGTCTCGGCGTCGGGCTCTTCGGCGGCGGGGCGGCGCGGCGGCGTCGGCGGCTACGGCAACACCAACGAGGGCAAGATCATCGCCGCCGCGTTCATGGACAACTACAACAAGATCGTGCGCGTGGTCCGCAACGACCCGAGCCTGCAGCGCAACGTCGGCACGCTGGCCCAGGAAGCCGCCGCCGGCGGCACGACGCAAGGCCGGCGCGGTCTTCAACGAGGGCGACGTGCTCTACCCGAAGATCGCGGGCGTGAAGATCCTCGGCAGCGCGGCCGACGGCGGCAAGGCCCTCGCCACGCTCGACAAGGGCGAGGAGCTCATTTACATGGGCGCCGAGGAGAACGGCTTCGTGAAGGTCGAGTCGGGCAAGGGCGGCGGCTGGGTCAAGAAGATCCTGGTCACGAAGTAGCCGCGGGGCCGAGGCGCTCGATCTCCGCGATCATCTCGAGCGCGATCTGGCGCTCGCCCATGATCACCGTGTTGGCGCCGAGCTCGCGCAGGTGCTTGATCTCGGGATCGGAGTGCGCCCGCGCGACGATCACGAGGCCCGGGTTCGCGCGGCGGGCGTGCTTCACGACGCGGCCGGCCTCGAAGGCGTTCGGGATCGCGATCACGAGCCTCGCCGCCGTGCCCGGGTTCGCCTGGCCGAGCATTTCCTTGCTGGCTGCATTGCCCTCGACGAAGGGGATCCCTCGCTCGCGCAGGTCGGCGACGCGCTCGGCGTCGCTCTCGATCACGACGAACGGCGCCACCCGATTTCGCGAGCGCCGCCGCGACGATCCTGCCGACCCGACCGTAGCCGACGAGGATGCTGTGGCCGCTCGCCGGCAGCCGCGCGCTCGCCGCGACCTCGGCGCTGCCGCGGTCGCCGCCGACGCGGGCCTGGAGATACGGTTCGAGCCGGCTGCAGAGCGCGAACGCGAACGGGTTCAGGACGATGGAGATCATCGCCGCGGCGAGCACCAGGTCGCGTCCCTGCTCGGGCAGGATTCCCATGGCGACGCCGAGCCCGACGAGGATGAACGAGAACTCGCCGATCTGCGACAGGCTCGCTGCGATCGTCATGCCGACGCCGACGGTATGCCGGAACAGCATCACGATCGCGAAGGCGGCGACGGACTTTCCGACCAGGATGATGAACAGCGTCCCGAGCAGGGCCAGCGGTTCGCTCCAGGACGATTGCCGGGTTGAAGAGCATGCCGACGGCGACGAAGAACAGGACGGCAAAGGCCTCGCGCAGCGGCACGCTCTCCTCGGCGGCGCGGTGCGAGAGCTCCGATTCGCCGAGGACCATGCCGGCGAAGAAGGCGCCGAGCGCGAACGACACGCCGAACAGCTTCGCGGCGCCGAACGCGACCCCGAGCGCGATCGCGAGCACCGCGAGGCGGAACAGCTCGCGCTCCTGCGCGACCGCATCCAGCACGCGCGGGATCACGCGGCGGCCGACGACGTACATGATGGCGACGAAGCCCGCGACCTTGGCGACCGTGATGCCGATGGCTGTCGCTATCGCGCGGACGTCGATCGCCGTCCCGCGTCTCGGCGCTCTCCCGCGCCTGGCCGATGGAGTCCCCGAGCGCCGGCAGCAGGACGAGCGCGAGCACCATCGCGATGTCCTCGACGATCAGCCAGCCGATCGCGATGCGCCCGCGCTCGGAAGTGAGCTGGCCCGCGCTCCTCGAGCGCCCGCAGCAGCACCACCGTGCTCGCGACCGAGAGCGCGAGGCCGAAGATGATGCCGGCCTCCCAGCTCCAGCCCATCCAGCGGCCGAGCAGGGCGCCCATCAGCGTCGCGGCGCTGATCTGTGCGACCGCGCCCGGGAGCGCGATGGCACGGACGGCCAGCAGCTCGCGGAAGGAAAAGTGCATGCCGACGCCGAACATCAGCAGGATCACGCCGATCTCGGCGAGCTCGTTGGCGATCGCCTGGTCGGCGACGAATCCCGGCGTGAAGGGCCCTACGGCGACGCCGGCGAGCAGGTAGCCGACGATCGGTGACATCCGCAGGCGGTTCGCGATCGCGCCGAGCAGGAAAGCGAGGCCGAGGCCCCCGGCGATCGTCGCGATTAGCGGTGTGGCGTGTTCCATCTCCCGCATGCAATGTAGCACGCGAGCGCTTAAAATCCGGCGCAGCGAAGCGGGTGTAGTTCAATGGTAGAACTGCAGCTTCCCAAGCTGCTAACGTGGGTTCGATTCCCATCACCCGCTCCAGTTTTCGCATCCGGGGAGTAGACACCATGTCGATACGCGCACTTGCAGCGACTGCGGTCGCCCTGTCGCTGGCGCTCATGTCCACCGTGGGCGCAGCGGATACCGCGGACGCGGATTGCGTGCATGCGCAAGGACGGGGAGAAGAAGGAAGGCGCTTCCGGCCCCTGCACGTTTTCCCAGCGCCAGGGCTACGTCAACATCGACCTGCGCAACGGCGACCGCTTCGACCTGACGCCCGGCGACAAGGCCGACCACTACCGCGACCAGGACGGCAAGAAGGTCGTGCGCACGGTCGCCGGCGACGGCAGCCACGAGTACAAGTGGGAAGGCAAGAAGATCATCGTCAGCTTCCGGCCGGCTCCGCGCACGACAAGTCCGCTGCGCACGGAAGCGGGCATGCCGGCGAAACGCCGCAGGACCTGCGTGACCTGCCCGGGAAGCCAGTACGTGGGCGGCGAAGTCGACGACGAGATGGTCCGGCGCGGCTATCGCCACGTCCGGGACGATCAGTCAGGCGGGCAGATCCGGAGCTACTGGCATTCGAACCATGGCGGCCACTGCGTCGTGGTCCACATGGGCGAGAAACGCCACGTGAAGTCCGTGGCAAACGCTTCCAGCTCCGACTGCAAGTGACGCGGGGGCGTCATGCCGCCCGCCAGTGGTAGTGATAGTAGACGACCGGGATCACGAGCAGCGTCAGCGCCGTCGAGACGAGCAGCCCGAATATCAGCGACACGGCCAGCCCGCCGAAGATCGGGTCGTCGAGGATGAAGAACCCGCCGGCCATCGCCGCGATGGCCGTGAGCGCGATCGGCCGCGCGCGCACCGCGGCAGCGGCGATCGTCGCTTCCTGCAGCGGCTTGCCGGCGCGGACTTCCTGCTGGATGAAGTCCACGAGCAGGATCGAGTTCCGCACGATGATGCCGGCCAGCGCGATCATCCCGATCATCGACGGCGCCGTGAACTGCTGACCGAGCAGCGCGTGGCCCGGCATGATGCCGATGATCGTCAGCGGGATCGGCGCCATGATGATGAGCGGCACCTTGTATGACCTGAACTGCGCGACGACGAGCAGGTAGATCAGGACGAGCCCCGCGGCGTAGGCCGCGCCCATGTCGCGGAAGGTCTCGAACGTGACCTGCCATTCGCCGTCCCACTTCAGGCTCCACTGGTACGGATCCTCCGGGCGCGCGGGTCAGGTGCTGGGCGATGGGCCTGCCTTCGATCGGCGTCTCCGCCGAGCGCATCCGCGATCACGATCTGGCCGTACAGCGGGCTGTCGGTGCCGCCCGCCACGTCGCCCGTGACATAGACGACCGGCAGCAGGTCCTTGTGGTGGATCGTCGGATCGCGCGTGGTCGTCTCGATCCGCGCGATCTCCGACAGTGGCACCAGCGCGCCGGACTGCGCGCGGACGCGCAGGCTCCCCAGCACGCCGGGATCCGCCTTGTCGCCGGGCGACAGTTCCACGCGCACCGGCACCGGCAGCTTGGCGTGCTCGTCGTGCAGGTAGGACATGTCCTCGCCGCGCAGTGCCGCCGACACGGCGGACGCCACGGCCTGCTGGCTCACGCCGAGGCGCGCGGCGCGCGCGCGGTCGACGGCGACCACGAGCTTGCGCTGCGGCGCCTCGAGGCTGTCGTCCACGTCCACGACGTCGGGTGCGGCCTCGAACGCCTTGCGGACCTGCCGGGCGACTTCCATCTGCCGCGCGTAGTCCATGCCGTAGATCTCGGCGACCAGCGGCGCGAGCACGGGCGGCCCCGGCGGCACCTCGACGATCTTGACCGTCGCGCCGAACCGCCGGCCGATCTCCGCAAGCGGCGCGCGAACGGACGCGGCGATCTCGTGCGACTTGCGATCGCGATCGTGCTTGTCGAGCAGGTTGACCTGCAGGTCGCCCTGGTAAGGCTCGCGCCGCAGGTAGTACTGGCGCACGAGCCCGTTGAAGTTGATCGGCGCCGCCGTGCCGGCATAGATCTGGTAATCGGTGACTTCGGGCACCGTCTCGACGTGGTCGGCGAGCGCCTGCAGGACGCGGTGGGTATCCTCGAGCGGCGTGCCTTCCGGCATGTCGACGAGCACCTGGAACTCGCTCTTGTTGTCGAAGGGCAGCATCTTCAGCACGACCACGCGCAGTCCCACCAGGGCGATGGAAATCGCGATCAGCGCCAGCAGCGCGTAGAGCAGCCTCCAGCGATTGCGGTGTCCTGCCTCCTGCTGCAGGAAGGGCGTCAGGAACCGCGCGGACAGGCGCTGCAGGCCGGCCTCGCCGTGCGCAGCCGGCGCGTGCATGCCTTCCGACCGGAGGAACAGCCGGCGGTAGAGCCACGGCGTGAACATGAATGCGACCGCCAGCGAAATCAGCATCCCGGTCGACGCGTTGATCGGGATCGGCCGCATGTAGGGGCCCATCAGTCCCGTGACGAATGCCATCGGGAGCAGGGCGGCGATCACCGTGAACGTCGCGAGGATCGTCGGGCCGCCCACTTCGTCGACCGCGACCGGGATCGCCTCGGAGAGCGTCCTGCCGCCCATCTGCATGTGACGGTGGATGTTCTCGACCACGACGATCGCGTCGTCCACCAGGATGCCGATCGAGAAGATCAGCGCGAACAGCGAGACGCGGTTGAGCGTGAATCCCCAGGCCCAGGACGCGAACAGCGTGATGGCGAGCGTCACGACCACGGCCGCACCGACCACGAGCGCCTCGCGCCGCCCCAGCGTGAACAGCACGAGCAGCACCACCGACAGCGTCGCGAAGACCAGCTTCTTGATCAGCGTGCGGGCCTTGTCCTCCGCGGTCGCACCGTAGTTGCGGGTGACCGTCGCATGCACGCCGTCCGGGAAGTGGATGCCGCGCATCTGCTCGAAGCGCGCGATCACCGCCGCCGCGACGTCGACCGCGTTGGCGCCGGGCTTCTTCGACACGCTGATCGTGACGGCCGGGAACCGGCCCGCTGCCGCGATCCCGCTGGCCGCGCCCGCGGGCCCGGCGCCGATGCTCACGTAGCGCTCGGGCAGGTCCGCGGACTGCGCTGACGTCGGCGACGTCGCGCAGGAACACGGGCGCGCCGTCCCGGACGCCGACTACCAGATCCGCGATCTCCTCGGGCGTCATCAGGAAGGTGCCGGCCTGCACCAGGATCTCATGGCTGTCCCGCACCGCGCTGCCCGCGTCGGCGGAAGCGTTGGCCGAGGACAGCGCGCGGCGCAGGTCCTCCAGCGCGAGCCCGTAGCCGGCCAGGCGCTGCGGATCGAAGACGACGTGCACGACGCGATCCGGCCCCCCGATCGTCTCGATGTCGCGCGTGCCCGGGCACGCGTTGCAGCTCGGCCTCGATCGCGTGCGCGATGCGCAGCAGGTCGGCCGCGGTGATGTCCGGGTTCTCGCTCCAGATCGTCCCGGCGACGATCGGCACGTCGTCGATGCCCTTGGGCTTGATCAGCGGCATGCCCACGCCCGCGTTCGGCGGCAGCCAGTCCTGGTTCGAATAGAAGGCGTTGTAGAGACGCACGATGGCGTCGGTGCGCGGCTCGCCGACCTCGAAGCGCACCGTCAGCATCGACATGCCGGGCGTCGAGGCGGAGTAGACGTGCTCGACGCCCTCGATCTCGGAGACGATCTGCTCGGCGGGCGTCGTGACGAGCGACTCCACTTCGCGCGCGGATGCGCCCGGAAACGGGATGAAGACATTGGCGAAGGTCACGTTGATCTGCGGCTCCTCCTCGCGCGGCGTGACGAGCACCGCGAACAGGCCGAGCAGCAGGCCGGTGACCGCCAGGAGCGGCGTGATCTCGGTGGTGAGGAACGCCCGCGCGATGCGCCCGGAAATGCCCAGGCGCACTTCCGGCGCCTCGTTCACGTGCCGGCCCCGGCGGCCGGCTGCTCCCGGTAGGCGATGCCGGCGGCGACGGGGTCCGTGGCGACCCTGTCGCCTGCGGCGAGCCCTGCGAGCACCGGCACGCCATCCGTCGCCCGGCGACCCGAGGCGCAGGTAACGCAGGCTGATCCGGCCATCCGGACCCACGACGTAGGCGCCGGTCAGTTCGCCGCGGCGAACCACGGCCTGCTCCGGTACCAGAAGCCGTTCTTCCTCGCCGCTGACGAAGACGACCTTGACCAGCGTGCCGGGGAACACGCCGTGATCGTCGGTCGGCAGCTCGACCAGCACGCGAAAGCTGTGCGTGGCCGGATCGGCGGCTGGCGGAATGCGCAGCGCGCTCGCATCGACCGAGCGGCCGTCAGGCAGGAGCACGCGCGCCTTGCGGTGCCTGCGCAGCGGCCCGATGTGCTGCTGCGGAATGTCCACGACCACGCGCAGGTGCTCGAGCGACAGGCCCGTCATGATCGGCTTGCCGGGCGCGACGGTCTCGCCGAGCTGGACGTGCCGGGCGACGACGATGCCGGCATAGGGCGCGACGGATCGTCGTGTAGCCGACTCCCTCGCGCGCCTCGACGAGCTGGGCACGCGTGGACTCCGCCCGCGCACGGGCCGCGTCGAGGTCGGCCTGGGCCTTGTCGAACTGCGCCTTGGCGATCAGCTTTCTTTCGTAGACGTCCCGGGTGCGGTCGTACGCGAGCTGCGCCTCCGAGAGCCGGGCCTGTGCTTCCGCCGCCGAAGCGTCCAGCGCCCGCTGCTTCGCACGCTGCTCGGTGGCCGTGAAGCGGACGATGACCGCGCCCTTCTCGACGTGATCGCCCACGTCGAACGGCAGCTCCACGACGCGCCCGCTGGTCTGCGCCGCTACCGTCGACTGGTTCTGCGCCTCGACGGCGCCGTCGAAGGCGGTTTCGCGCGCGACTCGCGCGGGTTGGACGACGACCGTCGCGAGCCCGGCCGACGCGCCGTCGCCGCCGGCCTCCGGTCCCGTCGGCGATGAATCCGAACACGCGGACAGGATCGCGGCGGCGAGTGCCGCCGCGAGCCAGGCCGACGCCCGGCGACTCGTCGCGACCACCGGCACGCCCGTCAGCCGCGATCGGCGCGCGCGCAGAACGCGGCGCCGGTCCTGACGCCGAGCTTCTGCAGGATCATGGCGAGCGGACAGAAGCCGGTGAAGGAGGCCTGGAACAGGTTGGCGCCGACGAAGGCAGTGAACCACAGCCAGTTGACGCTGTGGAGCTGCGAAAGGGCCAGCGAACCCAGCACGAAGAGCCCGGCGAGGCGGAAGACCCACTGGTCCACGGTCGCGGATCCGCCCTGGGGCGAAGCGAGTGTCTGTGTCGTCATGATTGATCTCCGGTTGGTGGTTAACGGCGCCGCGTCCGCACGGCGTTGCAGAAATGACCGTGCAGCACCCTGATCACGTCGAGCGCGGGACCGGGCTGGACTCGGTAATGGATGGACTGCGATTCGCGCCGCGTCGCCACGAGGCCGTCGTCCCGCAGCACGGCGAGGTGCTGGGACAACGCGGACTGCGACAGCGGTATGCGCTCGTTGAGCGACGCCGACGGACAGCTCGCCTTCGCCGAGCACGCAGAGGATCTGCAGCCGGTGGGGGTTCGCCATCGCCCGCAGCAGGCTCGCGGCGGACTCGACGTGCTCGGCCATGTCGTCAGCCGGCGGCAATCGGGGGGTACGGGCGGCAGTCGGCATATATGATCTCTTGCTAATTCAGGAAGTTGCTAATATAATGGTCGCCGTGTCCGGTTGCAAGCACCCAAGCGGTGCAGGGGGCGCGAGATGTCACACGTCGTCGTGATGGGCGCAGGCATCGGCGGCATGCCGGCGGCCTACGAACTCAAGAAGCGGCTCGGTCGTTCGCACGCGGTCACGCTGGTCGGGGCCTCGGAGCACTTCCAGTTCACGCCGTCGAATCCCTGGGTCGCGGTCGGCTGGCGCAAGCCCGACCAGGTGACCGTGGCGATCAGGCCGAACGTCGAGAAGAAAGGCATCCGCTTCATCGCCGAGCCCGTGGCGAAAGTCGAGCCCGCGGCGAACCGCCTGGTCCTGGCCGGCGGCGGCACACTCGACTACGACTACCTCGTCATCACGACCGGACCGAAGCTCGCGTTCGACGAAGTTCCCGGCCTCGGCCCCGAGGGCCACACGCAGAGCGTGTGCACGACCCCGCATGCGGAACAGGCGTCGCGCGCATACGAGGCGTTCCTCGCCAATCCCGGCCCGGTCGTCATCGGCGCCGTGCAGGGCGCCAGCTGCTTCGGACCGGCCTACGAGTTCGCGATGATCATGGATGCGGACCTGCGCCGCCGGAAGCTGCGCGACCGCGTGCCGATGACGCTGGTAACGAGCGAACCCTACATCGGCCACCTGGGACTCGGCGGTGTCGGGGACTCGAAAGGGATGCTGGAGTCCGAGCTGCGCCAGCGCCACATCAAGTGGATCACCAACGCGAAGCTGCTGGAAGCGAAAGCCGGCGCCGTACGCGTGGCGGAGCACGACGACAAGGGCGCGCAGGTACGCGAGCACGAGTTGCCGAGTCGCTTCACCATGTTCATTCCTGCTTTCAAGGGCGTGGATGCCGTCGCGGCGGCTGTCGGAGCTCTGCAATCCGCGCGGCTTCGTGCTGATCGACGAGTACCAGCGCAACCCACGCTTCAGGAACGTCTACTCAGCGGGTGTTTGCGTTGCGATTCCGCCCGTCGAGGCCACGCCCGTGCCGACCGGCGCACCCAAGACCGGCTTCATGATCGAGTCGATGGTGAGCGCGATCGTGAACAACATCGCCGACTGCCGTCGAAGGCAGGGAGCCGACGCACAAGGCGACCTGGAACGCCATCTGCCTCGCCGACATGGGCGACACGGGCATCGCCTTCGTCGCGCTGCCGCAGATTCCGCCCCGCAACCTGACCTGGGCCCGGCAGGGCAAGTGGGTGCACCTCGCGAAGGTCGCGTTCGAGAAGTACTTCCTGCGCAAGATGAAGACCGGCAATGTCGAGCCGGTCTACGAGCGCTACGTGCTGAAGGCGCTCGGCATCTTCCCGCTCAAGGAACACCCGCCGTGAGCGGCGTGCGCCACTTCGCGCCGATCGGCGCGTCGTTGCTGGTGGCGGCCGCAGGGGTCGTGTATGCGGAGCCTGCGCCGGAGGACCCGCGCTTCGCGAAGTCGCAGGAGATCGTTACGCGTTTCCACGGCGAGTTGTCGGGGCGGCTGAAGGAGGCGATGGGAGCCGGCGGGCCGGTCCACGCCATCGAGGTGTGCAGCAGCGATGCGCCGGCGATCGCCGCGCGGCTGTCCGCTGAATCCGGCGCCGTCGTCGGCCGCGTGGCCGCAGCCGTGCGCAATCCCGCCAACGCGGCGGACACCGAAGAGCGGGAGGCGCTCGAGAAGTTCCGCCGCGAGATCGCGGCCGGCGCAGCAGAAACGCCTGTTGCCTTCGACGTCGCCGCGGACGGTTCGGCGACCTTCATGAAGGCGATCGTCACCCAGCCAGCTTGCCTCGCCTGCCACGGCGCAGCGCTGGCGCCGGAAGTGGCGTCCGCCGTGGCACGCCGGTATCCGGAAGACCGGGCGACGGGCTTCGCGGCCGGCGACCTGCGCGGCGCGTTTGTCGTGCGCTGGCCGGCGGACGGTATGGAGCAGGTCCCGTGATCCGCGCCTGCGCGCACTGCGGCGTGAAGAACCGCGTACCAGCCCGGCACCTGGCCGACACCGGGCGCTGCGGCGGCTGCAAGCAGACGCTGCCGCCGCTGTCCGAACCGGTCGAAGTCGACGCCGCCGAGTTCAACGAGATCACGCGCGAGGCGCAGGTCCCGGTGCTGGTGGACTTCTGGGCGCCCTGGTGCGGTCCGTGCCAGATGGCAGCACCGCAGGTGAAGCAGGCTGCGGCCAACCTCGCTGGCGCAGCGGTCGTGCTCAAGGTCAATACCGAGGACCACCCGATGCTGGCTTCCGCGTACGACGTCCGGAGCATTCCCAACTTCGCGCTGTTCCGGAACGGCGTGCTGACCTGGCAGCAGCCGGGACTGCTGGGCCACCGTGAGCTCGAGCAGGCAGTTCGCGGCGATGCGTAGCGCCATCGGCGCCGGCATCGTGGTTGCCGGATTCCTGGCAACGCCCGCCGCGTTCGCCGGCGAACTGGCGGATCTCCTGCGCGACAGCCTGGAGCACCCGTCGGTCAATGCCGCGCGGCTCGCAGGCGACGCGAAGGAGCGCGATCTGTCCGCGGAGACCGGCAGGTACTTCGGGAGCGGCGCGCTGTTTGCCGACGCTTCGACCTACGATGACGAGCGCTTCATGGGCGTGCTCACGCCCGCCGCGTTCGCCGATCCGCCGTTTGCGCAGGACATCAACCGGTACGGCGCGGTCTTCAGCGTGCCGCTGGACCTTGCCGGCGCGATCCGCGCATCGCGCAACGCCGTCGAGCACGACCTGGCCGCCGCCCGGCTGGCCGAGCGCCAGACGACGCTGCTCAAGCTGTCCGACACGACGGCCGCCTATGTCCAGTTGCAGGCACTGCTCCGGCAGCAGCGCGTGCTGGCCGTCCAGCGCGATCGGGTCACGCAGACGGTCGAACGCGTGACGCTCCAGGTCGAGACGCAGCAATCCTCCGTCGCGGAGCTGCGGCTGGCTCAGGCAGAGTTGAGCCGGCTGCGCTCGGACGAGATCCGGCTCTCCGGTGCGATAGAGTTCGCCCAGGCAGCGCTGGAGGAAAGCAGCGGCCGGCAGCTGGTGCCGGAGAGCGATGCCATCGTCATCCCGGCGTGGGATTCGCCCGATGCGGCGGACACGCTGCCGGCGGCGCTCGCTCGCGAGCGCGAGTACACCTCGGCGGCGCGCGCCAACGCGACCGAGCGGGCGCTCTGGCCGGCGCTGTCGCTCGTGACGGACTACACTCAGTTCGACGGTGGAGGCAATTCCACGGATGCCTGGGGAGTGATGGTCAGGTTGAACGTGCCGATCGACCCGTCCGGATGGCGCCGCGTTTCCGCCGCGAAAGCCGAGGCAAAGGCCGCAAGCCAGGGCGCGCTCGCGGCGCAGCGCGAATCGCAGCGAGCCTGGACCAGCCTTGCGACCGCCTATCGCAGCGCCATGGCCGATGTAGCCGCGCTGCGCGACGAGGTCGGCGCACGCGAGGAGGTCGTTCGCGTGCAGGCGGAACTCGAGCGTGTCGGCCTGGCATCCCTGGAGGAATTCCTCCGCCAGCAGCGGGACCTGCTCGACGCCGAGTCGCGTCTCGGCGCGGCCGAGGCGCAGGCGGTCAACTCCTGGGCAGCCGCCCAGGTCCTGGGCGGGACACCGGCGGAAACATTCATCGCGCGAATCGACGTTGCGGGCGGCCTGCCGCCCGCAACCAGCGGGACTGCCGCGCGGTGACGGCGGACCGCGACGCGCTCGTCGCGCTTGCGCGGGAGACCTGCACGCGCGCCCATGCCCCGTATTCCGGCATCCACGTGGGCGCGGCAATACGCTCTGCCGCCGGCGCCGTGTATGCCGGCACCAACGTCGAGAACGCCGCGTACCCGATCGGCAATTGTGCGGAGGCGAGCGCGATCGCGGCCGGTGTCGCGGCGGAAGGCGCGGCATTCCGGATCGCCGAGACGGCCGTGTGGGCCATCGACGGCGAAGGCGACGCGATTGCCATCTCGCCCTGCGGCGGTTGCCGCCAGCGCATCCGCGAATTCGCCGTCGACGGCCAGGTGGCCGTGCACTTCCCCTGGCAGGGCGGGGCGCTGCGTACCGCGAGCGTCGACGATCTCCTGCCCTTCGCTTTCGAACTGCCGGGTACGCGTACGCCGTGACCTGGCTCCCGCAGGAAACCATCCGTGCCAAGCGCGACGGGGGCGCCCTCGATGCGGGCGAGCTCGCGGCGCTTGCGCGCGGCATCGCCGACGGCACCCTCGCCGATGCCCAGGTCGGCGCATTCGCGATGGCCGTGACGCTGCGCGGAATGACGCCCGCGGAATGTGCCGCCTTCACGATGGCGGTGCGCGACACGGGCGAGGTCTTCGACTGGCGCGCCGACTCGCCGCCGGGCCCGGTGCTCGACAAGCATTCGACGGGCGGTGTCGGCGACCTCGTCTCGCTCGCGCTCGGTCCCATGCTCGCGGCCTGCGGCGCCTGGGTTCCGATGATCGTCGGCCGCGGGCTTGCGCACACGGGCGGAACGCTCGACAAGCTCGAGTCGATTCCCGGCTACCAGTCGCGGCCACCGCCCGAGCGCGTGCGCCGTGCGGTGCACGAGGCAGGCGTCGCGATCGTCGGCGCGGGGGACCGCATCGCGCCCGCAGACCGGCGCCTCTACGCAATCCGCGACGTGACGGCGACCGTCGACTGCCTGCCGCTCATCGTCGCGTCGATCCTCTCGAAGAAGCTCGCGGCGGGGCTCGAGGCGCTCGTGCTCGACATCAAGTACGGCAACGGCGCCGTGCTGCCCGAGCCGGAGCGCGGGCGCGAACTGGCGCGTGCCATGCGCTCGACGGCGGCGGAGGCGGGCCTGCGGCTGTCGGCGCTGCTCACCGACATGTCCGAGCCGCTCGCGCGCTCGGCCGGCAACGCGCTCGAGGTGCACGAGGCCATCGCGATGCTCCGCGGCGACCACTGCGACGCGCGGCTGCTCGAGGTCACCCTGGCCCTGGGTGCGGAAGTGATGGTCCTTGCGAAGCTCGCGCGCGACGAGGCCACTGCGCGCGCGTCGCTCCAGGCGTCGCTCGCGAACGGAGCCGCCGCGGATCGCTTCGCGCGCATGGTCGCGAGCCTCGGCGGGCCCGCGGACATCCTCGAGAATGCGGATGCGCACCTCGCCAGGGCGGCGCTCGTGATCGACGTGCCTGCGGCGCGCGACGGCGTCATCGCCGCGATCGATACGCGTGCCGTTGGTTTTGCGGTCGTGGGACTGGGCGGCGGCCGGACGGCGCCGGACGACCCGGTCGATCACGCGGTCGGGTTCGACCGCCTGCTTCCGGTCGGCACGAAGGTGCGCAAGGGCGAGCCCATCGCCCGCGTCCACGCGGCAGGCAGGGGCGCCGCGGAAGCCGCGTCGGCCGCGCTGTCCGCGGCTTTCACGATTGGTGAGCGGCCGCCGAAGTCGCAGCCGCTGATCGAACGGATCGGCTAACCGAACCGACGGCGGGGCTGGTACTGCCTGCGGGCAGGTGCGGCACGACGAGCCGGCGCGGCAGGCGCAGCCTGCTGCGGCGACCGGCGCCTCGTTCCGTGCGCGCGAACTGCCGGCGTCGGCGAGAACGGCACCGACTGCCGCATGGTCCGCTCGATGTCGCGCAGCAGGGACGCCTCGTCCTCTGACACCAGCGACACGGCGTGGCCGTCATTGCCGGCACGCGCCGTGCGGCCGATCCGGTGCACGTAGTCCTCGGGCACGTTGGGCAGGTCGAAGTTGACGACCTGCGGCAGCTCGCGGATGTCGAGGCCGCGCGAGGCGACCTCGGTCGCGACCAGCGCCGTCAGCTTGCCCGCCTTGAAGTCCGCGAGCGCGCGCGTGCGCGCGGCCTGGCTCTTGTTGCCGTGGATCGCCGCCGAGCGGATGCCCGCGCGGTCGAGCTGCTGGGCGAGGCGGTTCGCGCCGTGCTTGGTGCGCGTGAAGACCAGCGCCTGGTGCCAGCGGCCCTCGCCGTTGGAGCCGTTTTCGAACAGGTGCACGAGCAGGTGCCGCTTGTCGTCCTTGCGGACGCGGAACGCGAGCTGCGTGACGCGCTCGACCGTGCTGTTCGGCGGCGTCACCTCGACCTGGACCGGATTGACCAGGATGCGCGAGGCGAGCGCGCGGATGTCCGGCGTGTAGGTCGCGGAGAACATCAGGTTCTGCCGCTTGGCGGGCAGCAGCTTGATGATGCGGCGGATGTCGTGGATGAAGCCCATGTCGAGCATGCGGTCCGCCTCGTCGAGCACGAGGTGCTGCACTTCCGAGAGGTTCGCGAGCCTGCGGTTCGCGAGGTCGAGGAGCCGGCCGGGCGTCGCGACGAGGATGTCGCAGCCGACGCGCAGCCCGTCGATCTGCGGCTGCTCGCCGACGCCGCCGAAGATCACGCGCGAGCGCAGCTTCTTGTTCGCGCCGTACACGCGGATGCTCTCGGAGATCTGCGCCGCCAGTTCGCGGGTCGGGGCGAGCACGAGCACGCGCGGTCCGCGGCCGCCGGCTGCCTTCAGCAGCTGCAGCAGGGGCAGGACGAAGGCGGCGGTCTTGCCGGTGCCGGTCTGGGCGCCGGCCAGCAGGTCGCGTCCGGCGAGCACCGGCGGGATGGCGCCGGCCTGGATCGGGGTCGGGATCGTGTAACCGTGGGCGGCCACGGCGGAAACCAGCTCAGGCTCGAGCCCGAGATCGTTGAAATTCATGGTGTTTTGAGTGTTCCGGGGGAGGGGAAAGGCGCGCGGACTATACAGGAACCGGGCCGCCGGCGCAGCGCCTGTCGAAGTACGATAGGGAAACCGGGACGGAGACCCCACTCATGCGCCACTTCAAGACCCTTTCCATCGCCCTGCTGGGCCTTGCGCTGTCCGGCTGCGGCTACAACACGATCCAGACGCAGGACGAGGCCGTGACGGCCGCCTGGTCGGAGGTCGTGAACCAGTACCAGCGGCGCGCGGACCTGATCCCGAACCTGGTGAACACGGTGAAGGGCTTCGCGGCCCAGGAGCAGGCGGTGCTCATCGGCGTGACCGAGGCGCGCGCGCGTGCGACCTCGATCCAGGTGACGCCGGAGATGCTCAACGATCCGGCGGCGCTCGCGAAGTTCCAGGCGGCGCAGGGCGAGCTGACCGGCGCGCTCAAGAGCCTGCTCGTCGTGGTCGAGCGATACCCGGACCTCAAGTCCGACCAGAACTTCCGCGACCTGCAGGCGCAGCTCGAAGGCACGGAGAACCGCATCTCCGTGGCGCGCAACCGCTACATCGAGTCCGTGCAGGCCTTCAACGGCACGGTCCGGCGCTTCCCGGTGAACCTGACGGCGATGATCTTCGGCCACGACGTGAAGCCCAACTTCACGGTCGAGAACGAGGCGGCGATCGCACGCCCGCCGACGGTCGACTTCAACACCGCGCCGGCACAGCCCGCCGAGCCGCCGGCGGCCGCGAACTGAAAAGGGGACGCACCCCTTTTCCGCTCAAGCAATGCGCGTGATGTCTCCCTGGTCGAAAAAGGGGTGCGTCCCCTTTTGCGACTCGCCGCGGTGGCGGCGGCAGCGCTGCTCGCGGCGGCGGCGCCGCGCCCCGTGCAGGCGCAGTCGCTGCAGCCGGTGCCGCCGCTCGCATCGCGCGTCACGGACCTCGCGGGCACGCTGACGGCCGCGGATCGGGCGAGCCTCGAGGAGAAGCTCGCGGCGTTCGAGGCGAGGAAAGGCGCGCAGATCGCGGTGCTGGTCGTCCCGACCACGCAACCCGAGGCGATCGAGCAGTATTCGATCCGGGTGGTCGACGCCTGGAAGCTCGGGCGTGAAAAGCCGGACGATGGCGCGCTGCTGCTCGTCGCGATGCAGGACCGCGCATTGCGCATCGAAGTCGGTCGCGGGCTCGAAGGCGCGCTGACCGACCTCGTTTCCAACCGGATCATCGACGAGACCATCACGCCGCGCTTCCGCGAAGGCGACTTCGCGGGCGGCATCTCGGCGGGCGTCGACCGGATGATCGCCGTGGTCGACGGCGAGCCGCTGCCCGAGCCCGAGGCGCACTGGAGCGAAGGGCCGCAGCGCATCGCCGGCATCCTGCCGCTGCTGTTCGGGATCGTCATCGTCGGCTCTGCCGTGCTGCGCTCGCTCTTCGGCCGCGCCTTCGGTGCGCTCGCGACCGGCGGGGTCGCGGGCGGCGTCGCCTGGTTCGTCACGCAGTTGCTCGGCATGTCGATCGGCGTCGGCGTGGCTGCGCTCGTGCTCTCGCTGATGCTCGGCCTCGGCAACGGCGGGCGCTGGTCCAGCCGCCCCGGCCACGGGGGCTGGTCGCCGGGCGGCTGGGGCGGTGGCGGAATGCGATCGGGCGGGGGCGGTGGATTCCGGGGCGGCGGCGGCAGCTTCGGCGGCGGCGGCGCGTCCGGGCGCTGGTAGACGATGGCAGCTCGGACGCACGCTCCGTCACCTGTTCGCGACGCGCTGGGGCACGCGCAGGCGCTTCACGCCGGACGTGCTCTCGCGCATCGAGTCACGGATCGCCGAGCTCGAGCGCCGGCACGCCGGCGAGATCCGCTTCGCGGTCGAGACGGCGCTGGACCTGCCGGACCTCTGGTATCGCACCACGCCGCGCGAGCGCGCCGTGTTCGTGTTCGGCCACCTCGGCGTGTGGGACACGGCTGGGAACAACGGCGTGCTCATCTACGTGCTGATGGCGGACCACGACGTCGAGATCGTCGCGGATCGCGCGATCGCCGCGCGCGTGCCGCAGGCCGGACTGGGATGCGGTGTGCCGCGAGGTGGAGTCGCACTACCGCGCGGGCCGTTTCGCGGAAGGCTCGGAAGCGGCCGTCGCGGGTGTCGGCCGGCTGCTGGCCGCGCATTTTCCGGGCGAGGGCGGGGATCGCGACGAGCAGCCGAACCGGCCGGTCCTGCTCTAGCCGCCGCTCAGGCGAGCGTGTGGTAGACCTTCTGGACGTCGTCGTCCTGCTCGAGCTTGTCGATGACCTCGAGCGCCTCGTTCGCCGCGGCCTCGGGTAGTTCCGTCGGCGTCGTGCAGACGTATTCCTGCTCGGCGGAGATCGGCACGATCTTCCGCTCCTCGAGCCGCTTCTGGAGCTGGCCGAACTCCTCGAACGCGCAGCGCACGACGAGCTGCGGCTCGCCGTTCTCGCCGGTGCTCTCGCCCATCTCGTCGAGGCCGTGGTCGATCAGGTCGAGCTCGAGCTCGTCCTGGTCGATGCCCTCGGGATTGAGGCGAAAGACGCCCATGCGGCGGAACAGGAAGCTGACGCTGCCGTTGCTCGCGAGGTTGCCGCCGTGCTTCGACAGGATGTGGCGCACGCTCGCGACGGTGCGCGTCGGGTTGTCGGTCGCGGTCTCGACGAGCAGGGCGACGCCGTGCGGCGCGTAGCCCTCGTAGAGCACGAGCTGGAAGTCCGTGGCGCCCTGGCCGGAGGCGCGCTTGATCGCGGCCTCGACCTTGTCCTTCGGCATGTTGATCTGCGCGGGCATTCTGGATCACGCGGCGCAACGCCGGGTTGCTGTTCGGGTCCGGGCCGCCGGACTTGACGGCAATGGTGATGTCCTTGCCGATGCGCGCGAACTGCTTCGCCATCCGGTTCCACCGGGCGAACATCGCGTGCTTGCGGACTTCGAAGATGCGTCCCATTGCGGGTAGGATGCCGGGATGCGCGCAGGCCGTACAACGTTGGGCTGTCGAACACGTGCTGCACGGGGCGCGGGCCGCCCTCGCGCGCGCCCGATACGCCGGCACGCGTGCGCGACGCTGACGGCGCGGGCGGCGCCCTTCGTCGCGCGCAAGGAGATCGTACGAGGCCTCGGCGCCGGTCGACGATGGGCGGGACGCGCGGCCGGTGGATCACGCCGGCCGGCAGCCCGCAGGGCGGCATCATCCTGTACTTCCACGGCGGCGGGTTCATCGCCGAGTGCGGCGCGATCCACGATCCGTTGCTCGCCGCGATCGGCCGCATCGCCGGCGCGCGCGGCCTCATGATCGACTACCGCCTCGCGCCCGAGCACCCGTTCCCGGCGGCGACGGACGACTGCTTCGCGGCCTGGAACTGGATGCTGTCGACGGGCTTCGACCCGGCGCGCGTCGTGTTCGCGGGCGACTCCGGCGGGCGGCAACCTCGCGCTCGTCACCGCGATGCGCGCGCGCGACGAAGGCCTGCCGCTGCCGGCGGCGCTGGTGCTGATGTCGCCGGTGCTCGACCTGACCTTCAGCGGCCCGTCATTCGTGCGCAACGACGGCGTCGACCCGATGTTCCGCGCCGAGACCGCGAGCCGCATCCAGGACTGGTACGCGCCGGGCTCGATCTCGCGGATCCGCGCATCTCGCCGCTGTTCGGGAGCGCGGATGGCCTGCCGCCCACGCAGATTCACGTCGGCAGTTCCGAGCTCCTGCTCGACGACACGCTGCGCTATGCCGCCAAGGCGCCGGGCTCGCTCGCCGCCGTGTGGCACGGCATGCCGCACGTGTTCCCGGCCATCCGCGGCCTCGTCGACGGCGACCGCGCGATCGCCGAGATGGCCGACTTCATCCACGCGCACACCTCCGAGGCCACTCGCGGCGCGTGAACCGAAGGGCACGCCCCGAATGCTTTCAGGCAGCGCAGCACCTGTCGGGTTGGGAGCCGGGAGGCGTCGCAGCGCGTCTTCGGCGTAACGCGTTACGCTCAAAACGACAAAAAGATGTCCCCAGATTGAAGAAGGGGACGCTCACCTTCGGAAGGTGAACGTCCCCTCACGCAATTTTCCGGAACATGTTGAGTCTCCTCGTTCAATCGCTCACGATTCGTGTCCATGCATCCGCTTGCGCGCCTCGATCGTCGACGTCCCCGATTTCCCGAAGCCGGGCATCCTGTTCCGTGACATCACGCCGCTCCTGCGCACGCACTTCGCCGAGGTCGTCGCCGCGCTCGACGAGCTGTTCAGCGCGCGCGAATGGTCCGAGGCCGATGCGGTGGCGGGCATCGAGTCGCGCGGCTTCATCCTCGCCGCGGCGCTCGCGGAGAAGCACGGCAAGGGCTTCGTGCCGATCCGCAAGAAGGGCAAGCTCCCGCCGCCCGTGGTCGAGCGGCCCTACGCGCTCGAGTACGGCGCGGGCGTGCTCGAGATGCAGCGCGGGGAGGGCAGGCTCATCCTCGTGGACGACGTGCTCGCGACGGGCGGGACGCTCACGGCATCCGCCGAGCTCGCGACCGACGCGGGCTTTCGCGTGCTGCACACGGCGCTCCTGATCGACCTCGGCATCGCGAAGGACTTCCGCTGCCTCGGCGCCGCGCCGCGCGTCGTCATCCGCTATGGCGGTTGAGGCGCCCGCGATACTCGTCGCGATGGCGTTGCCGCGCCGAAGGCGCCGGCCGCTTCGAGGCCGCGGGCATCGAGGTCCTCTACACCGGCGTCGGCAAGGTCAACGCGGCCATCGCGCTGACGCGCCGGCTCGCGGAGTTCGCCCGCGACGGCGCCGCCTGCCGCTGGTCGTGAATTTCGGCACCGCCGGCAGCGCGCACCTGCCGGCGCGCACGCTCGTCGCCTGCCGCCGCTTCGTGGACCGCGACATGGACGTCGGCGCGCTCGGCTTCGCGCCCGGCGTCACGCCCTTCGACGAGCTGCCGCCGGTCCTCGAGTTCCCGGCCGCATTTCCGGACCTGCCCGAGGCCGTCTGCGGCAGCGGCGACTCGTTCTCGACGACGCACTGCGGCTTCGACTGCGACGTCGTGGACATGGAGGCCTACGCGCTCGCGAAGGCCTGCAAGGTCATCGGCGCGCCGTTCGCCTGCGCGAAGTACGTGAGCGACGGCGCCGACGAGCACGCGGCCGAGCACTGGAAGGCGAACGTCGCGGGCGCCGCCGACCGCTTCCTCGCCCTGTACCGGGATCTCGTCAGCCGGCGAGCCGCGAGCCTTTCTTGAGGGCGATGTAGCCGCGCACCATCTCGAGCGCGGACTTCGTGCAGGGCGGCAGTTCCGCGTCGCTGGTCCCGAGCGGCGTCACGCGCTCGCCCCAGCGCAGCGACGTGCGCGGACCAGGTGAGCCCCGCGCCGAATCCCGTCAGCAGCAGGTGGCTGCCGGGCGCGACGCGGCCCGCCTCGAGCGCCTCGACCAGCGCGACCGGCACGGTCGCCGACGACATGTTGCCGTAGCGCTGGATGTTGACGAAGCAGCGCTCCATCGGGATCCCGGCGCGCTTCACGACCGCCTCGATGATGCGCAGGTTCGCCTGGTGCGGCACGACGAGGCTGGATGTCGTCGGCCGTGAGCCCGCGCGCCGTCGAGCACCGACTCGCAGGCGCGGCTCATGCCGACCACGGCGCGCTTGAAGATTTCCTGGCCCTCGAAGACCCATTCCGTGTCGCCGAGCGCCCAGCCGCGGTTGGCGTAGGCGAGGCCCATGCCGTGCACCTGGAGGATGCCGCGCGCCTCGCCGTCGCAGCCGAGCCGGTCGGCCAGCACGCCTTCCTCGCGGTCCGTCGCCTGCAGCACGACCGCGGCGCAGCCGTCGCCGAACAGGATGGCGACGTTGCGGTTCGTCCAGTCCATCATCGGCGAGATCAGCTCGCCGCCGATCACGAGCGCGTTTCGCACGGTGCCGGACTTGATCATCGCGCTCGCGGTCGTGAGTCCGTACAGGAAGCTGGTGCAGGCGGTGTTGACGTCCATCGCCCCGGCGTTCGGCGGCGCCCAGCTTCGCCTGCAGGCTGGAGGCCATGTTGGGCACCTGTTCGTCCATGCTGCAGGTGCCGAACACGATGAGGTCGAGGTCCCGCGCCTCGAGGCCCGCGCAGGCGAGGGCGCGGCGGGCCGCGACCTCGGCCATCGCGCCCAGGGAAACATGCGAGATCCGCCGCTCGTGGATACCGGTCCGGCTGCGGATCCACTCGTCGTCCGTCGGCGAGGAAGGTCGCGAGGTCGGCGTTGGACAGGACGGCCGGGGGCATGCACTTGCCCCAGCCGGTAATCGTCGCAAACTGTGCCATAGCGGCCGGATTGTACGGCTTCCAACCTTCCGGGCGGCCGCCGCGTCCAAGTACATGAACGGACAACGGATCGGGTGCAAAAGGTGACGATGCCGGCCCCCCAGGTGGAATCGAGCGCGGAACTCGTGAGGCGGGCCTGCCGGGGCGACATGGGCGCCTTCGAGGACCTGTATCGCCAGCACGTCGGGCGCGTGTACGGCCTGTGCCTGCGGATGACCGGGCAGCCGGAGTCCGCGGAGGACCTGGCGCAGGACACCTTCGTAAGCGCCTGGCGGAGCCTGCCGGGCTACGAAGGCCGCAGCAGCTTCTCCACCTGGCTGCACCGGATCGCGGTGAACGCGGTGCTCGCCAGGCGCCGCAGTCCCCAGGGCCGGAACGAGATCAGCATGACCGACGACTCAGGAGAGCAGATGGATTTCGAGGCCGAGGGCCGCATGGACGAGGCGACGCCGATCGACGTCGAGCGCGCGATCGCGGCGCTCCCGCCCGGCGCGCGCGACATCGTCGTGCTGCACGGCATCTACGGCTACAGCCACGAGGAAGCCGCCGAGATGCTCGGCGTCGCCGTCGGCACCTGCAAGGCACAACTGCACCGCGCGCGGCACCTGATGCGCGCGCGCATGGGCACGGAGCACGCGACATGAACACCGTTCCATTCGGCCCGCGCAATCCGCCGGAAGACCCGCTGCTGGCGAAGGCTGCCGAGCTGCCCAAGGACATCGCGCCGCCGCGCGACCTCTGGCCCGGCATCGCCGCGCGAATCGCCGAGGCCGGCAGTGCGCCTGCGAAGCCGGCCTTCCGCTGGCCGCTCGCGCTCGCGGCGGCGCTCCTGGTCGCGTCGGTTTCGGCGCTGCTGACCTGGAGCCTCGCTGCGGGATCCGCAGCCGGCGGACCCGGCCGTGATCGCGCAGGCGCCGCCGGCGGGCGCGGACATCGTGCCGGTGCGCTACGGGCCGAACTCCGGCGTCTCGGCGGCCGAGCTCGCCGCGCGCGACGCGCTGCTCGGGCAGTTCCGCGAGGCGTTCGCGACGCTCCGGCCCGAGACCCGCGATGCGATCCAGAAGAACCTCGCGGTCATGCAGACGGCGGCCGACGAGATCGACGCCGCGCTCGCGAAGGACCCGGCGAGCGGCATGCTGCAGGGCATGCTGGCCGGCACCTACAAGCAGGAATTGAGTCTGTATTCGACCGTCGTCACCGCGCGTGACGGCCTCACGAGGAGAACCTGAGATGAGCATCCGCAACGCATGGCTGGCCGCCGCGATCCTCGCGGCCATCGCGGCACCCGCCGCGGCGCAGCAGACGATCACCAAGCGCGCGAACGTCGCGCCCGACGTGACGATCGAGGTTTCGAACGTCCAGGGCTTCGTCGAGGTCTCGGCCTGGGACAAGAACGAGGTCGAGCTCGTCGCCGAGCTCGAGAGCGACAAGGACGAGCTCGAGTTCGAGGCGACGCCGCGCATGGTGCGCATCGAGGTCGACCGGCCGAACAGCCGGTACGGACGCGACCAGGAGGACGCCAACCTGACGCTGCGCGTGCCGCGCGGCGCGCGGCTCGTCATCGACACGGTGAGCGCCGACATCACGGTCGCCGGCGTGCGCGGCGAGCAGGACCTCGAGTCGGTGAGCGGCGACGTCGGGACGCAGGCCTTCGACGCGCCGGTGCAGACATCCGCGGTTTCCGGGGACGTGACGGTCACCGGCACCGGCGGCAAGGCCGCGGTCAAGACCGAGAACGTGAGCGGCACGGCGACCGTCACCGGCGTGCGCGGGAACTTCGAAGGGCGAGGTCGTGAGCGGCGAGATCCACGCGACCGTCGCGGCCGCCGAGTACCTCGACGTCAATTCCGTCTCGGGCGACATCACGGTCAACGCCGAGCTGACGCCCGCCGCGCGGGTCGACATGGAGTCCGTGAGCGGCACGCTCACGCTGAGCGATCAAGCCGCCCGTGAACGCCGACTTCGACATCGAGTCGTTCAGCGGCGACATCGAGGTCTGCTTCGGCCCGAAGGCGCGCGGCACGAGCAAGTTCACGCCGGGCAGCGAGCTCAGCTTCACCCAGGGCAAGGGCGGCGCGCGCGTCGAGCTGCAGACGCTGTCGGGCGAGATCAGCGTCTGCGACCGCTAATCTGGTCCGCTAGAATCCGGGGCTCCGATCGGAGTCACCGGATTCATGCCGCTCAAGCGACGCCACGCACGCATACCGGCCGCCATCGCGCTCCTCGCGGTGGCGGCCTTCGCCCTTCTCTGGGCCGGGGCGCGCACGCCGTACGTGCGCGGGCTGATCGCCGACGCCATCACCGATGTCACCGGACTGCCCGCCCGCGTCGGCCGGCTGCGCCTCGGGTTCATTCCGTCGCCGCGGCTCGACATCGGCGGGCTCGCGGTCGCGCAGCCGCCGGGTTTCGGCGACGAATCGCTGCTCGAGGTCGAGCGTCATCGAGGTCGTGCTGCCCTGGCGCAGGATCTTCGGCGCGACGGATCGCATCAACGCCCTGACGGTCTCGAACGCGACGGCACGCCTGCGGGTCTCCGCCGACGGCACGAGCAACTGGTCGAAGCTTTTTCGGGAACCGCGCCGACGAGCCGCGGCGCCGGCAGAACCGGCACGCTGGTCGATCGGTGCGCTCGTCCTCGAGGGCGGCACGATCGACTATCGCGATGCCGCGACCGGCACGCACGGGCAGCTGACGGCCATCACGGTGAAGGCGAGCGACGTCGCGCCGGGCGCCGCGTTTCCGCTCGAGCTGCAGCTCGGCGGCATCGCCGGCCCGAACACGATCCACTTCGCGCTGAAGGGCGAGGCCCGGATCGACCTCGACGCCGGGCGCTATGAAGCGAGCGCACTCGAGTTCCGCGGCTGGCTGGGCGGGGATCCGCTGCCGCTCGCCGGCGCAGAGCTCACGGGCACGCTGCGGCAGGCGTCCTACGAGAGCGGCACGGGCGTCGCGCGCTTCGCCGGCGGGCAGTTCAAGTTCGCGGAGATCCCGGGCCGTTTCGACGGCACGCTCGACCTCGACGAGCCCGCGCTCGTCGCCGACTTTGCGGTTGCGACCGAGGCGTTCGCGCCGCGCGCGCCGGCCATCATCCTCGGCCAGGCGTTGCCGGCGACGGCCGATCCGGCCGCCTTCGAGTCGCTGCAGGTCGCGCTTGCGTGCCCGCATGCCGGACGGCGAGATCGCGCTCGACCCGCTGTCCGGGCGGCTCGACGACACGAACTTCGAGGGTCGCGTGATTACCGGGCCGGCGCTTCGTGCGCGCGAGCCTCGATGCGATCGACTTCAACCGCTACCTGCCGCCCGCGACGAAGGCCGCGAGCGGAGTCGCGGCAAGGCAGCAGCAAGAAGGCGACGCTCGAATCGCTCGTCGACCGAACTTGCGCAAGCTCGACCTCGACGCGGAACTGCGGATCGGCGAGGCGCGCATCGGCGACGCGAAGGTGCGCGATGCCGTCATCCGCGTCACGCCGGACGGCGAGGCCGCGCCGTGAGCCTCGCGCCGGCAAACGCTCGCGGGACGCCTGCTGCCCTGGTTCGACGCGCACGGCCGGCACGACCTGCCCTGGCAGGCGGATCCCACGCCGTACCGCGTCTGGGTCTCGGAAGTGATGCTGCAGCAGACGCAGGTCGAGACCGTGAAGCCGTACTACGAGCGCTTCATCGCGCGATTCCCGGACGTCGCGACGCTCGCGGCTGCGCCGCAGGACGAGGTGATGCGCCTGTGGTCCGGGCTCGGTTACTACGCGCGGGCGCGAAACCTGCATCGCGCGGCCGGTGAGATCGTGGCGCGACACGGCGGCGAGCTGCCGGACATCGCTCGACGCGCTGCTGGAGCTGCCGGGCATCGGCCGCTCGACGGCGGGCGCGATCCTCGCGCTCGCGCGCGGACAGCGTCACCCGATCCTCGACGGCAACGTGAAGCGCGTGCTCGCGCGCGTGTTCCTGGTCGAGGAGGCCGCCGAGTCCTCGGCGGGCCTGAAGAAGCTCTGGGCGCTCTCGGAGGCCGCGACGCCGGCGGCGCGCGTCGCGGCCTACACGCAGGCGATCATGGATCTCGGCGCCACGGTCTGCACGCGCGCCAATCCCGCCTGCGACCGCTGCCCCCTCGCCGCAGGGCTGCGCGGCGCTCGCAGCGGGGCGCGTCGCGGACCTGCCGGCGCCGCGACGCCGCGCGCCGCGGCGCTTCCGGCGCACGCACATGCTGTTCGCTGCTTGCGGCCGGCCGCGTGCTGCTCGAGCGACGCCCGTCCCGCGGAATCTGGGGCGGGCTCTGGGCGCCGCCGGAGTTCGCGCGACGCGGCGGAGGCCGAGGCCTGCCTGGCCGCGCGCTTCGGCCTCGCGGCGCCGACCCGCCGGCTTGCGACCGGTGCTGCATGCCTTCACGCATTTCGACCTCGAGATCGAGCCGTGGATCGTCGAGCTGCGGCGCGCAGGAAGCCGGGTCGCGGAAGGCGAGGCGCGGTGGCAGGAGCTTGGCTACGATGGATGACGTCGGGCTGCCGGCGCCCGTGGCAAGATTGCTCGAGGAGTTGCGACATGGCGCGAATGGTCCAGTGCGTGAAACTCGGCCGCGAGGCGGAAGGCCTCGAGAAGCCGCCGTACCCGGGTGAGCTCGGCCAGCGCATCTTCGAGCAGGTGTCGAAGGAAGCCTGGAAGCAGTGGCTCGGCCACCAGACGATGCTGATCAATGAGTACCGGCTTGGTGACCTACGAGCCGAAGGCTCGGCAGTTCCTGGTCGGCGAGATGGAGAAGTATTTCTTCGGGACCGGTTCAAAGGCGCCGGGGGGCTTCGTGCAACCGAAGGCCGCAGAGTGATTCGATGAACGCAAACGCCACGCTGCAGCAGCTGCAGCTCGGCCACGCCGCGCGTCGTGCAGGTCGAAGTGACGAGGCGCTCGATCACTATCGTGCGGCCGTCGAACAGGAGCCCGGCAGCGCGGAGGCGAATACCGCCTACGGCCTGATGCTCCTGCAATCCGGACGGGCGGCAGAGGCCGAGGCGCCGATGCGCAAGGCCGTCGAGATCGCGCCACGTCACCCGTCGGTTCGCATGAACCTGGCGCAGTGGTTGGCACACCAGGGCGCGCACGAAGCCGCCGTGGAGGTCGTGGAGTCCGTCATCGCCGACGATCCGGGCCGACACTGGGCCTGGGAGCGGCTGGGTGAACTGAAGGCGCGCCTGCGACGCTTCGGCGAGGCCGCTGCGCACTTTCGCAGGGCGCTGGACCTGCAGCCGAACGACCCGTCGATCATCTTCAAGATCGCGCAGGCGAGCTTCGACGACGGCAACCCGGTAGAGGCGCGCCGGATGCTTTCCCTTGCGGCTGCGCTCGCCCCCGGCAACGCCGCGATCCAGAGGCTCGATGCCGGCCTGATGGAGGCGGCCTCGGACTGGGCTGGCCTCGAGCGTGTCGCCGTTGCCTGGCGTGCCGTCGCGCCCAAGGACCCGGGCCCGTGGCGCGCGCTGGCAAAGGCGCAGTGGCAGTCAGGCTTCTTGCGCCAGGCGATGCGAAGCTTCGAGGAGTCCTTCGCGCTCGGCGGACGCAGCGCCGAGGCGTTGGCGTCCTACGGGCGGCTCAGCCTGCAGGCGCTCGACGTCGAAGCCGCTGCCGCCGCGCTCGACGAGGCCGAGCGCCTCGACCCGAAGAACGCCGCCGCGCTGTCCGGCAAGGCGGTGCTGTTGATGTGGAAGGGCAACCACGAAGAGGCGCGCGCGTACTGCCGACGCGCGCTCGCGGCGAATCCGGGGGACGTGACCGCCTACAAGGCGCTCGCGCAACTCTCGGACCAGCGTCTGCCGGAGGCCGATGCCGACGCGCTCGCCGCCGTTGTTGCGGACACCGCCACGCGGCCCGCGGACCGGATCACGGGGTTGTTCACGATTGCCGAAGGACTCGACAAAGCCGGGCGCTTCGAGGAAGCCTTTGCGCAATTCGAGCGCGCGAACCACCTGCGCTGCGAGCTGGCGAAGACCGAAGGATTGCGCTACGACCGCGCCCGGCATGGCCGGCAGATCGACGAACTGATCCGGCTCTTCGCCTCGCTGCCCGCGCCCGCCATCGCGGCGGCCGACGGTCCGACGCCCGTTTTCATCGTGGGTATGCCGCGATCAGGCACGACGCTCGTCGAGAGCGTGCTCGGCGCGCATCCGAGAGTCGTCGCCGGCGGAGAGCTGGCCGGCATGCGCTGGATCCTGCCCGACTTCCTCGACTACGCGCGCGCTGCGGGGATCGCACGCGTGCCCGTCTCCAAGTGGCCCGAATGGCGCGCCGGCTACCGGCAGCTGCAGCCCGAGGCCGGCGACGCGCTCGCCGTGACCGACAAGAACCCATGGAACTTCGACGCGATCGGCCTGATCCCGGCGCTGTTTCCGCGCGCCCGCGTGATCCACGTGCGGCGCGACCCCGTCGAGACCGGGTTCTCGATCTGGCGCAACGAGTTCTCGCGGCTGCTGCCCTTCACCAACCGGCTCGAAGACATCGGCCACTACTACGGCCAGTACGCGCGCTTGATGGCCCACTGGGAGCGCATTGCCGGCGATGCGTTCCTCACGATCCAGTACGAGGATTTCGTGGCGCGCTTCGACGAGGCGGCTCGCGAGCTCGTCGCCTGGTGCGGGCTCGAATGGGAGGAGGCCTGCGGGCGGTACTGGACCAGCGAGCGAACGGTCAGCACCATCAGCACCCTGCAGGTGCGGCGGCCTCCGGAACGGGTGTCAGCGCGCGCCGGGGCCTATGCGGCGGAACTCGCGCCACTCGTCGAAAGCCTGCGTGCCGCGGGCGTCGACCCCGAAACCGGGCGCCATTCCGGCGATTCTTGACGCCCGCGAGGGCGGCCCGGTCTAATACGCAGCCCCGAGCATGGCCAGGTAGCTCAGTTGGTAGAGCAGCGGACTGAAAATCCGCGTGTCGCTGGTTCGATTCCGGCCCTGGCCACCATCCTTCCCAAAGTGCAATTCAGCTTGCTGCGGTCGTGCCTGATCCAAGGGACTTGATTCGTCTTTGCACGCCATTCTGCTAACTGCAATCACGGGACGTTTCAAGCGCCACTCGGTGTCATGTAGTGTGGGCTATCGGTTTTGCGCGGCGTGGTAGTCTCCCGCATCCATCGAGGAGACGTCCATGCGCGTGACTCGCCGAAATGCGCTGATCGGAGCTGCCGCCCTTTTTGCTCCCTTCCCTGATGGCATCCTGGCCGCACCCGCAAACACGCCGGTTGAAAAGGGGGGCTTGATCCGGCTCGACGGCAACGAAAATCCCTACGGGCCCTCACCTGCGGCCCGCGAGGCGATTCTCGCCAGTGTCGGCGATGCGCCGCGATATGCGGACGAGACGATTACGACCCTGACCCGTCAGCTCGCCGCGCACGAAGGCGTCTCGGATTCACAGGTCCTGATTGGCGCGGGATCCGGCGAGTTGCTGCGCGTGGCGGGGCTCCATGCCATGACGACCGCGCCCGGCAGCGAACTCGTCGCGTGCAAGCCTACCTACGAAGAGTTGCCGCGGTTCGCCGAAAGACTCGGCCTGAAAGTGCGCTGGGTCGCGCCGGACAGCGAGCATCGCCACGATCTGCCGGCCATGCGCAGTGCCATTACCGAGTCGACGCGCCTCGTCTATGTCTGCAACCCCAACAACCCGACCGGGACCGCGGTCTCGCGCGACGCGCTCGAACGCTTCGTCCGATCGGTCCCCGCCGAATGCACCGTGGTGGTTGACGAGGCGTATATCGACTTCGTGGATCGACCGGGCTTCGAGACGGCTGCGGGACTCGTGAAGGACGTGCCGAACGTGATCGTGCTGCGGACATTCTCGAAGCTCCACGGGCTCGCGGGGCTTCGCGTCGGTTACTCCATCTCGCCTGCGGCCCTCGGCCAGCGCTTCGCGGAACTCTCGTTGACCTGGCCCAACACGACGGGTATTTCGGCGGCGATCGCGAGCTTCACTGACCATGCGTTCCTGAAGTCGACCCGCGAGGCGCTGGTCAATGACCGCACGCGTGTACATGCGACGCTCGATCGGATGGGGCTGCGTCGCACGGACGCCATGGGAAATTTCGTGTTCTTCGATACCGGTGGATCCTTGAAGCGGTTCCAGGACCAGATGCTGGCTGATGGCATCAAGGTGGGTCGCCGCTTCGATGGCTACGATAACTGGGCGCGCGTCACGATCGGGGGGCGGCACGAGGTCGACCGGTTCCTCGAAGCGCTGCCGCGGGCTCTCAGTGCCTGAGTCGGCTCAGTTCTGCCTGTAGTTCCGGCAGCGGTGCCGCGGTCCTTGGCGGGCCTCAAAGCCATCGGCGTACTCTCTGCGAGTACTCGAGAAACGCCGGGCCGAACAAGGAATGCATTGCCCTCTCTTCGGGAACTATCTGAAAGCGAGTGATGTAAAGGGCGAACGCTACCGGCCCAAGGAATGCTGATGCAGACGCGAGATACACGGCCCAGGCCAGGAGGCCGATCAGCATACCCAGATACATGGGGTTGCGTGTTCTCGAAAAGATGCCTGTCGAGACAAGCGAAGTGGAGGTTTCTGGTTTCAGCGGATTGACGGTTGTTTGAGCCCGCCGAAAAGAAACTACCGCGCTCAGAGCTATGGCAATGCCAATTGCCAGAAGTATGACGCCGGCCAACAGGCGGACAGACGATGTCGGGGGCCAGATTGGGGGAAGTGAGGCGGTGACCCACATCACCGCAGCGACAGTTATCCCGACAAGCGGCGGTGGGAAGCGAAGTTCCAGGTAGCGCATGGGTTCATTGCGTAGACGGCCAAAATATTCACGGACCGCTTCAAGGCGTGTCCAGTCGCTATCACCTTACGCCCGATAGGCGTGAATTCCCAACATCTGGGTGACAACTCCGGCTCTCCTGATTCCAGGTTCAGCAGAACCGCGGCGGTTCAAGGTGTTGCAGCAAGCGAGTGAGGGCGCTCTTCACGCTGCTTTCACGCCGCCTTCACCCCGCCGGGCTTAGAGTTCACGCGCGATTGGCATTCCAGCGAGAGAGCGCTCACAGGCCGTCGCACACAGTCCCGGCCGTGATGGCCAGCATTACTTGCCAGTTCCCAAACAGGGAGACTCTATGTCCACTCGTCACACGATGCTCGCACTTGCCGTGGCGGTCGCGCTGGGCGCGCCGGCGGCTGCGGGGGCCCAGGATCTCGGCTTCAGTTACCTCGAGGGCGGCGTCGTCGCCGGCTTCGTCAACGACGTGGAGGAGTCCGGGACGATCACGGACAACGGCAGCACGCTCGAGCTCGAGACCGATTCCGGCAGCGGCGGCTTCATCGGCGGCGCGTGGCAATTCGGGAAGAACATGCACCTGTTCGGCGAGTATGCATTGGCCAGCCAGGACCTCGAGGTCAGCGACGGCATCGACACCGTCGAAGGTGATTTCGACTTGGTGCGCTGGCGCGTTGGTGTCGGCTATGCATACCCGTTCTCGCCCACGATGGCCTTCTACGGCCGTCTCAGCTTTGACAACGCCGAGTTAAAGGACGTGCAGGTCACCGGCTTCAATCTCGACGTCGACGCCGACGACGACGGTATCGGCGGCGAGGTCGGCATGATCTGGGCGGCGACGCCGGTGATCCACCTGCAGGGCCACGTGCGCTACACCTCGGTCGGCGCGGTCACTACCGACGGCTCCGGTACCTTCGACTCCGACACTCTCATCGGCGTGAACGGCCGCTGGTACTTCCGGCCTGACTTCGCGTTGGTCACTGGCTACGAGTTCGGCGGGATCACCACTTGGAACGTGGGCGTGCGGTTCGCGTTCTGAGTGGGTCTCAGATCCTGCCGACCCACCTTGCACGCAGGTTTCTCACCAGGAGCGCTCGAATATCAGGCCGATGATGGGAAATGCTTCGCCTTCTGTAACCCCCTGACGATCAGGACCAATTGTGGTACGCGCAGCTCAGCTCATCTCTCTGCGTACGTCGTGAAAACATAGTCCCGGTCTTTCACGATGGTGTGACACGCGACTCCGCACTTGGCATCGTTCCCCTGCGGCGGTTTGCCCGCCAAGGTACCGGCGATGAACGTTTCGGACGCGGCGTCGTACTGGAAAACCGCGTAACCCCAGCCCCCGCCATCCGAAAACCGCTTGCTGTCCTTTACCATGAAATCGACGTCATGCAGCGTTCCCGGCACGGTCGCAGTCGGAAAAGTCTTCAGTTTTGTCGGAACCCAATGGATCTTCGCCATTTTGGCGCCATCGGGGAATGGCTTGCCGTTGTCAGGAATGCCGGCCTCATAGGCAGCGATCATCTCGGGATTCCCGAGGATCACAGCGAGTATTTGTTTTTCGTTCTGACTGATGGAGATGACCTGCCACGCTTCGTATCCCCGGAATTCGGAGAACGCGAGCCCGTTTGGCACTTTGACGGTGTACTTGTCCTGCTTGGTAATTGCGGCCGCGCTCGCGAGGAAGGCGATTGACACCGCAATTCCCGCACCGAGCAACATAATTCTCTTCATTGGCGTGGCGCCCTTATTTGGTGAATGTACGAGCAGAAAACGGATGACCGCCTCCTAGTCGACTTCAGCGATCTCGGGCGTGCGGCTTTGCGCCGCAATTCGGTACGGGGTCAGGAACTTTTCCAGAGCAGTGGCCACCTGGTCAGGGGCTTCCTCAGCGACCCAGTGGCCGGCACCAGCGATGACGACCGCTTGCACGTCGTCCGCAAGTGCCTTCATGGCATCGGCGACGTGTCCTCCGTAGCTGGCATCCCCGCCGATCGCGAGTACGGGCATCGCGAGCCGCCGTGACTTGCGCTTCTCGTTCTGTTCGAGTGTCGCATCGAAGGACCGGTAGAACCCCAGGCTGCCGCGTAGTGACTCGGGATTCGAGACGAGGTCGACGTAGTAGCGGATGACTTCGGCCGGCAGCTTCCCGCCCTGAATCGCGAACTCGTAGCCGAAGAAGGCGTCTTCCCTGCCGGCAATCAGTTGCTCAGGCAACTTCTCGACGCGATTGAATGACAGGTGCCACAGCCGGTTGTTGATGGGCGCAGGGACGAACACCGGGGGTGAGGCGGTCGCAATCGGTGGGCCGGGAATCTCGGCGAGGGCGAGGCGATCGATCCGCTCGGGGTGATCTGCGGCCAGGGCGTAGCTGATCGCGAACCCCGTGTCATGACCCACGACTGCGAATCGCTCGTGGCCCAGGGCGTCCATCAGCCGGGCCATGTCCCCGGCGAGAGTGCCGGTGTCGTACCCGTCCTGCGGTTTGTCGGAGAGTCCGATGCCACGCTGGTCGACAGCAATGACCTCGAAGTTCTTGGCAAGTTCCGGCATCACGCCACGCCAGGCGTACCAATTCTCGGGCCAGCCGTGCACCAGCAGCAGCGGCGGTCCCTTGCCTCCGATCACCGCGTGAAGTCGCAGACCGCCGGTGTCTATGTATCGGCTCTTGAAAGTGTCGGTAAACCCGGCCGGGAGGTTCGGTGCGCCCGAAACGGAGCCGGCACCTTCCGGAGTTGCACGTGGGGACATTGAGCTCATGACGGTCTCCCTGGCCAACGTTGTTGATGCGCGATCGCCATCCCAACAGAGATTCCAAGCCAGATCGATTAGACGATGGTGTCGGTTCGTGCCGCTGGTGACTGTTCAGCCGTCCCCAGCAACGCTTCAATGGCTCCAAGCAACGCCTGCATCCCAAAGGACACGTCCACGATCCGGCCGTTCACGTAAAAGCCGGGGGTGCCGCGCAGATGACTTTGCTCGCCGCTTTTCAGGTCCGCGCGTACCTTGCGCAGATGTGCGTGTGTATCGAGCTCGGACGTGAAGCGGGGCATATCGAGCTCGAGCATTCGCGCATAGGCGTCGAGGTTGATTCGTTCGAGCCGCGGCTGACCCTCGAATAGCAAGTCATGCATCTGCCAGAAGCGGCCTTGTGCCGCGGCACATTCGGCAGCTTCGGCTGCGGGCAAAGCCAGCGGATGCGGTTGCTCAAGGGGGAAATGCCGGTAAGCGAAGCGCACGTCGGCGCCGAATCGCCTGAGCAGCAGCTTGACGACCGGGGAACGCCAGCTTGCACGTGGGGCACTGGAAGTCGCCGTATTCGACGATGGTAACGGCGGCATCGGTCGGGCCGATCGTGTGGTCCACGTCCGTGAGCGAAACGGCAAGCTCAGGTGCCATTCGTCGGTTCATCGCCGTTGCCTAGAGTCGTGTGACGGTGAGTTGGACCGCCTTCTTCACCAGGTCAGGCAGCGACACGGCCATCATCTTGCGCATCATCCGACCTCGGTGTGCTTTGACCGTGATCTCGCTGATGCCGAGTTCACAGCCGACCTGCTTGTTCATTCGTCCTTCAACGATCAGCGCCATGACTTCCTGTTCCCGACGGCTCAACGCCGAATAGCTATCCCGTAGCGCGCGCATGCGTGCCGCGCGTTCCAGTTCGGCACTGCTGCGGTCGATGGCACTTCGGATCGCGACGAGCAAGGCATCAGCGACGAGTGGCTTGGTCAGGAATGTCACGGCGCCGGCTTTCATGGCGCGGACCGTGATCGGGACGTCTCCACGACCGCTGATGAGGATGACTGGCATATCCGTCCGGTCGGCAACAAGTAATTGCAGATCGAGGCCATTGAAGTCCGGAAGATAGAGATCCAGAATCAGGCAGCTCGGCACCCTCGCGCGGCGATGCGACAGGAACTCCTGGCCAGTCGAGAACGCCACCGCGTGCCAACCCACGGATTCAACGAACAGCCTCAGGGAATCGCGAACCGAGGCGTCGTCGTCGACGACGAACACTGTGGGCCTGACGTCTGACATGGGTGTCCTGTGGAGATCGCAGGAATTAATCGCACAGTCGCGGTGAGCTGGCCATCACATCTTCCTGTTAGTTGCACGGCACCGAAGCTCCGTCAGAATCCGGTTGCCGGGCCAACGAAGCCCGGCACCCAGGAGCCCATTGACTGATACACCCCGCAGCTTCGTTGTCGCCGTGGTCGACGATGACCCGGGAATTCTGCGTTCCCTGGAATATCTCCTGGAATCTGCCGATTACGACGTACGGTCCTATACGTCGGCCCAGGCACTGCTGGGTAGCGGAGCCCTGCCGAAGATTGACTGCCTGATCTCGGACATCGACATGCCTGGCCTCGACGGCCTGGAGTTGCTGAAGGAGGTCAGGATTGTTCGCCCCCGGTTGCCCGTCATCCTGATCACTGGCTATCCCGACAGACTGGGGCGATTGCCGCAACAGCCCGAAGCCAACCTGCGATGCTTCTCCAAGCCGTTTCAGGGGCCGGAACTGCTCGAGGCCTTGAGCGAGGCGATACGCGCGGGCGGTTGAGCGTCAACGCCGCTGCCGCGAGGCGTACCATCCGCTGACGTGAACCTGGGCTGACGGATCGAATGTCGAGTTCAATCGCCGTGGACCCTGAAGAGAAACACTTCGTCCTTTCGAACCGGACACCCAGTCGGGCGCAGAAGCGCCTCGCCGTCGGCATCGTTTTGGGACTTGCGGCCGCGCTATATCTTGTTCTTGGTCCGTTCGGCGGCATGCAACTTGGCGAGGTTCATTCTTTTGTCGCGGTGTATGCGACCGCGATGTTCGTGACCGATTCAATCACCGCGATATTGCTGTTCGCGCAGTTTTCTATCCTGCGATCGCGGGCGATCCTCGTGATTGCGAGTGGGTATCTGTTTACCGCGCTGATCATCATTCCCTACACGCTCGCGTTCCCGGGTGTGCTCGCACCCAACGGTGTGGTCGGTGGCCTGCAGACGACGGCCGGACTGTACCTGCTGTGGCACTGTGGCTTCCCGCTGTTCGTGATCGGCTATGCCCTTTCGAAGGAAAGGGATTCTGCAAGGCGATACTCGCAAAGTGAGGTCCGTCCGGCGATCTTCCGCAGTGTCGCATTGACGGCACTTCTGGCCGCAGCAGGAGCCTTCTACTGCATCCGGTTCGAACGATTCGTGCCACACATCATGCTCGACTCGTCGCGTTTTTCACCGGAGTGGCCATTTTTGGTCGGCCTGCCGGTCGCGCTGCTGTGCGTTACGGCCCTGATCGTGCTCTGGATCCGGCGCAGGTCCGTTCTCGATCTATTCCTGATGGTCGTCCTGTGCGCGTACTTGATCGAGATTCCGCCTCACTACTTCCCGGTTCCCGCCAGGTTCAGCACGGGTTGGTACGCCGTGCGCGTGACTGGTTTCATATCCAGCAGCATCGTGCTGGTTGTCCTGCTCTACGAGATCACGGCCTTGTACGGCGCGCTGCTCGGCGCGGTGCTGGGGCAGCGTCGGGAGCGCGAGGCCCGCCTGATGACCGGGGAAGCCGTCGCGGCGTCCATCGCCCACGAGGTGAGACAGCCGCTGACGGCGATGGTCACGACGGCCGATGCAGGCCTGCGCTTCCTGGATCGCGCAACACCCAACCTGGACCGGGCACAGGAGGCTTTCAAGCGAATCGTCGCCGATGGCCATCGCGCGGGAGAGGTCATTGGCAGCATCCGCGCAAACTTCAGGAGCGACGCCGGCGACCACAAGACGGTCGATCTCAACAATCTCATCCAGGAAACACTGTTCCTCGGACGCGACGATCTGCAAAACCGCGGGATCGTCGTGCAGACCGAGACGAACCACAAGCTGCCTGAAGTGCGCGGAAACCGCGTCCAGTTGCAGCAGGTTCTTCTAAACCTGATCACGAACGCCATTGATGCGATGTCGGCCGGGGACGGACCAAGGATCCTGACCGTCAAGTGCGAGCCGCACGAGGAGGGTCGGGTGTTGGTCTCGGTGGCCGATACCGGATCGGGTCTCAGCGCGCCGGAAGGCGACCGGATATTCACTCCGCTCTTCACGACGAAGCCGGAAGGCATGGGAATGGGACTTTCGATCTGTCGCGCGATCATCGAGGCGCACGAAGGGCGGTTGTGGGCCGCACCGAACACGCCGTGTGGCGCCGTGTTTCGCTTCACGTTACACGCCCGGCACCCATCTTCTGCCGAAGCGTGAGGGCCGTCGATTCGTCAGTCGCTCCCATGCGAGCGCGGCTTGCCGAGCGGCAACTCAAGAATACCGGCCATGCGGACCAAGTCAGCCAGCGAGTCCGCCTTCATCTTATGCATGACATGCCCGCGATGAATCTGGGTCGTGACCTCGCTGATGCCAAGCTCGGCGGCGACCTGCTTGTTGAGACGTCCACTGACCACAAGTGCCAGCACCTCCCGTTCGCGCGGAGTCAGCAACGCGTGACGCTGGCGCAGGTCGGAAAGGACCGAGTCCTTCAGGCGCGCAGCATGACTCTGGGCGATGGCGGCATGGATCGCCTGCATGAGTTGTGCAGTCTTGAATGGCTTGGTCAGGAAATCCACGGCTCCGGCCTTGATGGCCCGCACCGATGACGGAATGTCACCGTGCCCGGTGATGAATACGATCGGCGGGTGGTATCCAGACGCAATCTGGCCTTGCAGATCCAGTCCGTTGATGTCCGGAAGCTGCACGTCCAGGACGAGGCAGGCAGGAAGGTCCGGTTTCGCGTACGCCAGGTACTCCGCTGCCGACCCGAAGGCAACAGCCCGCATGTCGTGGCTCGCAAGGAGTTCCAGGAGCGACTCACGGATCCTGTTGTCGTCGTCGACGATGAATACGATGTGGTCTACTGGGTCCACTGAGAAACCCGATGTCGCGATCGTATATCAGCGCGCAACTCCACGCGAGCCACTCACTCAATCGATGCGCAGACTCTGCTCCATCGAGTAGCACTGGTCCCAGATGTAGACGTCAAAGGCGGCGAGCCGGGTCGACCAGGCTGGCGTCAATGTCGTTGACGCACTGGATGGCCACGCGATCGATGTAATCGTCGAACACGGCCCAAGGATTTTCGCTCATCGTCTTCGGGTCAAGTCCTTCCCCTGGCTTCGTGGTGGCAAGAGCGCGTGCCGCGGACGCCTTGAGGTCCGCCAGGAAAGCAATCTGTTGGTCGACGTCCGCCGGCGTGCCAATGCGAGCCACGTGACCGCCCACCAGCGACTTGAAGGGCGTTCTGCGGATCACTTCCATCTGCGCAAAGTAACCAGGCACGTCATGGGCCACGGCAAAGCGTCGCCATGGCATCCATCCAGGGAACACCATGTCAACCACCATCAGCGTCTGTTGCGCGGGCGCAAGGATGAAGATGTTGCCCGGCTCATGGCCGTCACCGTGATAGGAGAGCTCAAGGACCTGGCTTCCAACCTCGAGGGAATATTGGTCCCGAAAAGTTACAGTCGGTAGCGGGCGGGCCGGATCGTTGGCACGTGCCAGGAGATTCCGCGTCTCCTCGTGCGCGATGATAGTGGGAACCTTGCCTAGAGCATTTGCGCCCGCAATGTGATCGGCATGCGAGTGACTGTAGATCAAGTGCGTAATGGGCAATTCGGTCACTTGGCGAATCCCGTCAACGATGTGCTGGGCGTATGACGGCGGTGCGTCGACGACTACGACGCCATCCTCGTAAACCAGGAACATCGACTGGTAGACGTTGTCGGTGATCATGTAGAGACCGTCGCCCAGTTTCTCCAGACGATAGCCTTTGGCAGGATCTACGCGCGGCCCCTTGGCCTGCTCCGGGATGGGAAGGTGGCTTTGAAGTCGCACGCCAATTGGCGCAATGCCGGGCATGTGGGAGTAGGGCGCTGCGGTTCCGTAGCGGGTCGTCCGCTGCATAAGCAACTACGGCAAATGCTCCGACGGCGGTCAGTGTCAGCAGGGGGATGCTGCGCGATGTCGATGTCATGAATCACTTCCTTGCGTGCTGGACATGACGTTCACCCAATCAGAACGAGCGGCGGCTGCCGGAATCTTGGGAGATGTCATCTGAAGTTCCAGTTGCTCTATGTACGCAACTGAACATGGGCGACAGGATCCCGCAATTGTCCGATGGTATCAGTCGCCTACTGTGCCGCTGCTCGCGGGGAGTCGGTGCCTACACCGCGGAACAAAGAACATGGTCATCAACGAGACGAGCCAGTTCGATGTGCCGCAGCTAAATGTCACTCATGCAAAGATAGGGTGAGTAGAGGGTCCAGAACCTTGACTTCGACAGCAGCGATTGACCGCGCGAGTTCGGTCGCGGTTCGGCCACGGCAGGAGTAACTCATGGCTCTTGGTGTGCTTCGCAAGCTCAATATGAGCTTGCATGCAGGCATACCGAAAGTCATCGCTCAGCATTGTTTCTCTTAGAGCAGATAGCCCACTATTGTCCGCCTTGTGCGACGGGTTCGGAGCGTGCGCCGGGGAAGTGCACCTCGATGCGCGTGCCGACGCCCGGCTCGCTTTCGATGCGAACCGGCCAGCCGAAGCGATCCGACAGGCGCCGCACGATCGAGAGCCCGACCCCGAATCCGCCGCGCCGCGCGGATGCGCCGCGAGCGAATGGCCGGTAGATCTCGGCGAGCTGTTCCGGCGCCATGCCGACGCCGGTATCGCGGATCACGACGCGCTGCGCGTCGATCGCTACCTCGACCTCGCCGCGGTCGGTGTACGAGAAGGCATTGCGCAGCAGGTTGCCGATCAGCACCGCGAGCACCCGCTCGGGCGCGTCCAGGTGCAGGAGGTGGCTGGCATGCAGGCGTGATTGGACGGGCTTGTCTTCGGCCAGCACCCGCGCCCGCTCGAGTTCCGCGGCGACCACGTCGTTGACGCACAGGGCGCTCGTCGGCAGCCCGACCTCCGACTCGCGCGCCAGCAGCAGGAAGGCGCTGGTCAGCTCGTCCATGTCGTTCGCCGCGCGGCGTATGCGCTCCGCGGCGCGACGGCCGGCGTCGGAGAGTTGCTCATCGGCGAGCAGGAGCTCGGCGGAGATGTGGATCACCGTCAGGGGGCTGCGCAGCTCGTGGCTGGCGTCGCGCGTGAACTCGCGTTCGCGGGCGATGAACTCGGCGAGGCGCTCGGAATAGCGGGCGAGCGCGTCAGCCAGTTCCCGGACCTCGTCGTCGGTGGACGGCAGGCTCGAGCGGTCGAATCGCCCGGGCTCCGGCGCCGAGGGGTCGAGCTCGCGGACCTGGCGGGCGAGGGCGATCACCGGTGAGAAGGCGCGCCGCGAGGCGCGGAACGCGAGCCAGGTCGAGAGGTAGAGCACGAGCAGCACGAGCGCGAGCGGCAGGAGCCCGAACAACACGGCGAGGCGGCCGACGCCGCTGCGGTCGAAGACGAGGACCAGGCGCTCGCCGGCCTGCTCCGAGACGTAGACGACATTCCGGCGCGGGCCATCCTCGTAGTCGTGGAAGCCGGGCGAGAGCGAGGCGATCGCTTGCGGCGCGTCGCCGATGTAACCGGTGAGATTCAAGGTCGCCGGCAGCGGGTGCGTCGGGTCCTCGACGTGCCGCGCCCAGTAAAAGTCGGCCTCGTCACGTAGCGCCTGCCGGATCAGCACGCCCTCGAGCATCACGTTCGCCAGGAACACGCTGACGATCGCCGCTGCGCTGATGAAAGCGGCCTGCAGCAGGAACGTGCGGCCGAGCCGCGCGCGGACACCGTTAACTTTCGGCATCGTCCGCGAGCCGGTAACCCGCCGGTGCGACGGTGTGCAGCAACGGGCGGTCGAATGGCCGGTCAATCGCCTTGCGCAGGTTGTACAGGTGGCTGCGCAGCGCGTCGCTGTCGGGCGGCACGTCACCCCAGACTTCGCGCTCGAGGTCCTGGCGGCTCACCACGCGCGGCGAGGCGCGTGCGAGCGCCGCAAGCAACCTGAACCCGATGGGTGCCAGCGAGAGCGCGCGGCCGGCGCGCGTCACCTTGAGCGTCGCGAGGTCGATCGTGAGGTCGCCGACCGTGTGCGTTTCGCGCGTGATGGCGCCGCGATGGCGGCGCACCATGCTGCGCAGGCGTGCCTCCAGCTCGCGGATCTCGAACGGCTTCACGAGGTAGTCGTCAGCGCCCGCGTCGAGGCCGGTGATCTTGTCCTCGAGCGTGTCGCGGGCCGTGAGCATCAGGATCGGCGTCTCGCGGCGCGCTTCCTCGCGGATCTTGCGGCAGACGGTCAGGCCGTCGATCCCCGGCAGCATCACGTCGAGCACGATGACGTCGTAGGGGTTGGTGACGGCCAGGTGCAGGCCGGTGATGCCGTCGGCCGCATAGTCCACCGCATAGCCGCGCGGCTCGAGGAAATCCAGGATCGATTCCGCGATGTCGCGGTGATCCTCGATCAGCAGCAGGCTCGCCTGCCGCGCGTCGTCCGGTTGGGCGTGCTGTCGGGTCATGAGGTGCGTCCAGAGTGTACCCCGGCACGCCGTGGGCAGATGCGGATCGGGCGGCCGGCAGCAGGGGGGAGCCTGCGGATCTGCCAGCCGCCCGTCCGCGGGGAGATCAGCCGTCGCGGTCGCGCAGGCGCCCGAGGACACGTGCAGTGCCTACCGGGAAGCCTTCCGTGAAGACCCCGCTGAGGCCGAACGCCGCATTGAGGGCGTCGGCGGCCTCGGCGCTCAGCGTGACCTCGACGGAGTCGAGTTCGATCCGGGTGATCGCGCCGTTGGGCGTCAGCGCAGGAGCCTGGGTGAGCGCGAGGTTGAACAGCGGGACGCGGCCGAGGATCGTGTCGTTGACCTTCACGATTCCGGTCAGGCGGGGGGCGCCGTCCAGGTTCTCGATGATGAACGAGGTCAGGGCGACGCGCACCTCGCCGGCGGACAGGGTCAGCCCGCCGGAATGCAGGACTTCGAGCTTGGGGCCTTCGGCGTCCAGCTCTCCGGTCGGGATCGGAAAGACCACGCGGGCGCCGCTGCCGACGGCCTCCAGGCGGCCCGGGCGAACGGCGGCCGGCGTGACGTTGAGCGACGTCAGCGCGCCGAGCAGGTCGTCAGAAAGTTGCACGCGGGTGTTGCCGCCCACGAACTGAAGCGAGGGAGCGGCGGACGCAGTGCCGGCTAGCCCGAGCGCGCCAACGAGCGTCAGGGCGCAGCCGCCCAGGATGTTTTGAGAAAGCATGATGGTCCTCCGTGAGTGATGTTCCAGGTTGCGGGCGGAGGATGGCGTGTGCCGCGTGATTGCGCGGTGAACGCCCGGTGAAGGCGGCGTGAAGGACGGGTCTGCCGTCACCTTGGCAGGTGGCGCAGGTAACCCGACTTCACGCAGCCGCCGCGCGCTTTTCACGCGGCCTTCACCTCAATGGGCCCAGAATTCATGCGCGCTGAGCCTTCATGGCAACCGCGCCCAGCACAAAGAGCAGATCGGCATGAAACGGATCATTCGGCTTTTCGCAGGGGTGCTGGTCATCTGCGCATCATCTGCTGCGATGGCGCAAAGCGCAGATGGTGGGATGCGCATTGCAGTAGTCAGTATGGAGACACAGCGACCTCTCGAGGGCGTGACTGTGACCGTGACCGACCGCGACGGTAACGTCATTACCGGTCGCACGGAGGCCAACGGAACTGTCGAATTGAGCGACCTTGACACGGGGCTCTATGCGGTCACGGCAGATGGCCCTGGCTTGGTGGCAGCCAGGGAACCCAGCGTACGTGTGGTCGGCCGCAAGGTGACTCCGCTGAACCTCGAGATGCTCGCCCGCACGGAGGCGCTCGAGGAAGTCGTGGTTCTAGCCCGCGCGCAGATTGCCGATCCGCATGGGGCGGTGAGCAACTCCTTGCTGAACCGGGAGGAACTGCGCAGTGCCCCTGGCACAGGCAGTGACGTCCTGCGAGCGCTTGACGGCCTGCCGGGGCTGATATCCGACGGCGAATTCGCCAGCTTCTCCGTGCGCGGCCGTGGACCCCGAGACAACCTGATTCTGATTGACGATATGCCCTTTGACCGTGTGGTTCACTTCGACCAGACACTCGGCGAGGAGGAGGACATCGGTGGCGGTGGTCGCTACTCGATCTTCGCGCCGAATTCCATCGCGAGTGCGGAATTCTCGCCCGGCGGCTGGAGCGCTGCGTACGGAGGGCGCTCGGGCTCCCTGCTGAAGCTCGACGTCGCTGGCGGCAGCCCGACGCCCAGCGCCAGCCTGCGGGTGGACATCGCAGGGCTCGAACTCGGCTACGAGGGGCCAAGCGGCATCCATGACGATACGACCGTGTTTTTCACGGCGCGCCAGTTCGATTTCGGCCGCGTCTTCGACATGATCGACGAGATGGACATTGGCCAGCCGGAACTGACCGATATCGTCCTCAAGACGGTGACTTCCCTCGATTCCGGCAACACGATCGAGTTCCTCGGTGTTTACGCGCCGGAGGAATACACGCGGGATATCGACAACGTCCTCGAGTCCCCGAACTTCGAGGACGTGTCGCTGATCGACACCGATCAGGACCTGTACCTGACGGGGCTGACCTGGCGCCGCCTGGTCGGGGAGACCGGTGAATGGACGAATCGACTTTACCTCCGCGCGAACGACAAGACTTCAGCGGAGGGTGAGGCTTATCCGGACCTCGTGCCGGAGGGCACGCCGGCCCCGGATGTCCCGGTGCGCGAGCGCTTGCTTACCGTCACCGAGAAGGAAACCGAGATCGGCTGGCACAGCGACTATGTGACTCGCAACCGCTTCGGCCAGGGATCGGCCGGGCTGCGCGTCTGGCAGACCGACGTCGATTATTCGACTTTCCTCAGGGAGGACTGGGATCGATTCGTCTTTCGTACGACCGACCCGCGTCCGCCCGGCCAGCAATACATCACGTTGACACCGGATGACGTCAACTCGGTTTATGAGGCGAAGGAGACCAGCTATGCCGCCTACGGCGAGCAGGTGTTCGAGTTCGCTGACTGGGATCTGAGAGCAGGGCTTCGTTACGATCGCGATGGCTTTGCGGACGAATCGCTCGTCTCCCCGCGGCTTGCGGCGAACTGGCGCCCCGAGCCGGGCATGCGGGTGTCGGCAACCGCGGGCGTGTTCTATCAGTCGCCGCGCTTTCTGGTCCGCGCGGCGAGCCCCGAGAACTTTGCTATCGAAAACGAGCGGATCACGCACGTGAGTGTCGGCTTCGAGCGGTACTTCGGCCCGGACTGGTCGCTGCTCGTCGAGCCGTACTATCAGTGGCTGGATAATCTCGTCGTCGAGCAGGAACGCACCAGCGGCCGGGTCACCAACGACGGAGACGGCACGAATCTCGGCCTGGACGTCGTTCTGTCACGGAGTTTTGCGGATGGCTGGTTCGGGAATGTCGTCTACGCCTACAACGATGCCCGGATCGACGACAACGACGGCTTCGGGGAGTATGACGCCGATTTCAACCGCGAGCACTTCTTCTCCGATCGGCGGCAGCTGGGAGATCAGCGAACGCTGGAAGGTCGGTGCACGCTGGAAATGGGCGACCGGGCGACCCACGGACGACTTCATCATCAATAGTGACGTGCTGGGAGCAGGACAGCCGCTGCGCTACTCGAAGGAACTGACGCAGCGGAACGCGCTTCGGCTTGATGACTCTCACTCGCTCAATATCCGGGTCGATTACCGGCGTACTCTCGGCCCGGTGGACCTTGTCGCGTTCCTGGACGTGATCAACGTCTATGGCGGCCCAGGCGGTGGTTCGCAGGAGTTCGACCCGCGGCGGGGCGTAATTGTCGAAGACGAAGGGGAAGCATTTCCCATCATCGGCCTCATCTTCGAGCGCTCCTGGTGAGAAACCTGCGTCCTTGATGCGCGGCCTTCGGACTCGGCTCCCCGACTTTTGAGTTTGATCGCCTGACGCGTCTGGCTAGGCAAGATCGCGCGCCTCTCACCTGCAGCAAGCCTGGTTGCAGACACAAAAGGGTCCGTTCCGGTCACATGGTTTACACCTCTCGCCGGACACACGGTTAGCAAGCCGGCTGGTTGCGCGACCGGGTCAGATGACCTACTATATAGGCCACTTGGCCTATAAAGCAGGTTGGCCGTGCTCGAGTCCATCGTGGGTAGTGCCACTGCCGAAAAGGTCCTGCTGTACCTGCAGAACTACGAGCAGGCGCACGGCCGGGGAATCGCCGCGACTTTCGGTTTGGCACAAAGCCAGGTTCAGAAGCAACTCCGGAAGCTGGAGTCCGGCGGCGTGCTGGTGAGTCGTTTGGCAGGGCGGACACGGCTTTATGAGTGGAACCCGCGTAACGTCCTCGTGCCACCGCTGCGGGGCTTGCTACAGGCGGCCCTCGAGGCGTTGCCGTCCGCAGAGCAGCAGCGATACTTCCGTCGGCGCACGCGGCCTCGGCGCAGCGGGAAGGTTCTGTGACGATAATCAATGCGTCGACCCCGATCGAGCAGCTGGCGGCGATGGTGTCTGCCGAATTGGCCGGAGCTGGGATCACGGCTGTTCTCTCCGGTGGCGCGGCCGTGCAGATCTACACCAGCGGTCTCTACGTGTCACGTGACCTCGACTTCGTGTCGGCGGCCGGACATCGCGAGATCGGATCGGTCCTTGGGAGACTGGGATTCGTGCGCCTGGAGGGACGGCACTTCGTCCACCCGTCGTGCCTGTACACGCTCGAGTTCCCGCCATGGCCTGTTGCCATTGGGCGTGAAGTCATACGTGAATGGGGGACGCGAGCCGTCGGCCCACTGACAATCCAGATCCTGACGCCGACCCAGTGCGTCATGGACCGGCTCGCCGCCTTTTACCACTGGAGGGATCGACAAGCGCTCGAGCAGGCAGTGGCGGTTGCGTCATCGCAAGACGTCGATCTCGACGCAGTGCGGCGCTGGTCGAGCGCCGAAGGGCAGGGCGAGCGCTTCGAAGAGTTTCTTCGTGCGATACAGCGTTCGCGGAGTGACTAAAAATTCGCGTGTCGATGGATCGATTCCGTCCTTGGCAGCGATTTCCAACGGCGCATTCCGGTCACATGGTTAACACTGTGTCCGGGGCCATCGATGGCTGACCCGCGGACTATCGGAAACTGGGTCGGCCGAGGGCCCCGGGGCGTGGGTGTTGCTCAAGAACTGGGAAGGTGACGGCGGTCCGCTGAATTCCTAATACCGAGTCGAGGCCCGACGCGTCACGCTGTGGCGTGGAAAGGTGCGATCCTACGGGGACGAATTGCGCGCCCGCGTTTCGATCCTGTCCTTGAAAGCACTCGGGCGTCGGAGGACCGGCCATGGCGCGCACATTCATCGCCGTGATGACGGGCGTGATGCTTGGTGGGTGCATCGGCTTTCCGGTGCACGTCAGCAGCGTCGGAAATGACCTGCGAAGCATGACCGCGCCGATCGTCGCCGGTGAAACAGATCGAGCAACGGTCCGAAGCAGACTCGGCGAGCCGCTGATACGGAGCGAGCACTGGCGGTTCGATGCATTCCGGATCACGGAGCGGAACGTCGGCGTGATCGTCTTCGGTGGCGGGATTCCCGTGCCCGTGTGGGATAAGGAGGAGGGGTACATCCTCGTCGCGTATGACCATGAGGGCCGTGCTGCGGATGTTCAGTACGGACGGCGCTCAGGCGGGAGCTGGGCTGGTGGGGAATCCGGCGGTCCAGCCAGCGTCACCGTGACCGCCCGGGATCTGCAGTTGCGGGCGACCGGCAAGGAGACGTTTCTGGCCGTTCCGCCGAGCCGGCGGGACCAGTACCTGCAGAGTCTGCCGTCCGGCACGGAGTGCCGCGTTGTGATCGGTGCTCCCGATTCGATCAGCGACGCCGCGCTTCTGATTGATGGGCAACCTGGCCCGCCGCTTCCGAAGACGATGTCCGACACGTTGATGCCGATACGCCTGACGCCCGGCCACCACCGGATCGAGGTGCAACGGAGCGGAATCGCCAAAGTGGGCGTAACCGAGATTCAATGTGTCGGGGGTGAAACGCATTACGCCGCGTTACGGGTATCGTCGGGTGCCGGCAGTTCGAAGCATTCGTCGATCGAGGTCGTCACCGCCACTTCGCGCCCTGACTGGATCGAGCAGCTCGGGTTGCTGATCTGGGGTAACGGGCACTGGCTGGTCGAGGCGGAGCCGAAGCCTTGACGTTCTGAATTTGGCCGAAAGTCCTGGTGGTCCCGGTAACCCCGCCAGACCTGGGAGCTGTCAGTCTAATGGGCAGTGGTCTCTGGTATAGCCGGATTTCGGTGACTGGAGACCCCCATGGCGCGACTTTCCTTCAAGCGTCACCGCTTTGCACCCGACGTGATCCGCCACGCCGTCTGGCTCGACTTCCGCTTCACCCTGAGCTTCCGCGACGTCGAAGAGTTGTTGGCTCAGCGCGGGATCAGCGTCAGCTACGAGACCGTGCGCCGCTGAAGTTACTCCGCTTGCAGGATTGTCATCGACCAGGCCGACTTCGCGAGAACAACCGCGCTGAAAATTCACATCTCCCGATCGGGCGGTGAGAACACAAGATGCTGGGGTTCAAGTCCCTGCCATCCGCCCAGCGCTTTCTCACAACTCATGCGGCGATCTACAACGCGTTCGATTTTCAGCGGCATCTGATCAGCCGTCCGACGCTGCGACTGTTCCGAACACGGGCAAACTGCGTCTGGAGTCAGGCGGCTGCATGAGCGTGACCGCGCACCGTGCACCGGATTCGACCGCGACAAGTTCAGTGGTCAGCCCCCAGGCGACCGCCAAGGACGGCCTGCCCGCGCAACCGCACCTCCCAGCCCCAATGCACATTCCCGTATTGGGCCGACCATCGACCCGGCGCAGAATCCGGTCCGGGATTCCGTTCGCCGGCCGCGGCGGAAGTGGAACATGCTGCGAACACTCCGCACGCTGCTCACGCTCGTCCTGATCCCGCTCGGTACGCCGGCTCAGACACAACCGGCCCCGGACGCGCCCTACACTCGCGTCGTTCATTTCGAGTTCCCGGCCGCCGACGCCCAGGTCGCGTATTTCTGCGGCAGTCCGACCCATTGGGAATGCGACAGGCTGCCGATGCGTCGCACCGGTGCCGGCGTCTTCTACGTCAACGTACCGCTGTCGCCGGGCCGCATCGAGTACGTGTTCGTGGTGGACGGGCAGCCGCGCCTGGACGAGGCCTCGATGATCGAACACGACGGCAAGGGCGGCCAGCGCTCCTGGTTCGTGCTCGACGACGACCGCGACGCCCAGCCCGCCGCCGGAATACCCGCCGGCACGATTGAGGCGCTGAATTTGAACAGCCAGTCGCTCGGCGAAAAGCGTCTAATCAACGTCTACACGCCGCCCGGCTACTCGAAGAAGCAGACATATCCACTGCTGATCCTGCTGCACGGCTACGGCATGACGGAAGCCCAGTGGCTCACCGGCGGCGTGCAGCACTACCTCGATCGCTACATCGCGGCCAAGATCCTCCAGCCGATGATCGTCGTAATGCCCGGCGCACCCGACGAATTCTATACGGGGCGGTCCGAGGACTATGTCGTCAACGAGGTCTATCCGTTCATCGCTCGCCAGTACAGCATCCGCAAGGGCCCGGACGCCACGGCGATTGGCGGCATGTCCATGGGCGGCTTCGGCGCTTTCTACCTTGCCTATCGACACCCGGAACTCTTCGGGTACGCGATGGTGCTGAGTCCGGGAAACCTCGACCAGGCGTTCCTCGAACAACTCGACGGCGAACTCGACCGCGGCGCAAAGGTCTCCGCGACCCTCGACATCCGCGTCGGAAAGAGCGACGAGACCAGCTTCCCCTATGCCGAGCGCCTGACGCAGATCCTCGCGGCGCACGATGTCCCGTTCAGCTACGAGGTCACTCGCGGCATCCACGACTGGAACTACTGGCACAGTGTGATGAAGCCATCCCTGCTGCGCGTCCAGGAATTCTTCAACACGCCTCGATAAACCCCTGCTCAGGCGGCGGCGGGTGATGCATCGCGTGCGGACGACGCACCGGCAAACTCGAGGACAAGCCGTTCACAGAGATGCTGCCGGCCTCGCCGACCCCGCGCCCAGCCTGCCTCGGCTCATGTCGCTGAATCCGGTCTCCGATCTCCAGCGACGCAAGCACTTCACCGCGTCGCACCACCGTGCATAACGCACAGTTCACCGCATCGACACACGAATGCAGGCAACCTTACCCGTGACTGCAACATCTCACCCTCAGGATCCACACCGCGCCAACGTGGCGCAAAGTTGAGGAGGAGATTCATGGAAATCGCAGCCTTCGTGATGTTCGCCAGCGCGGTGATGGGCTTGCTCCAGCAGTTCGACCAGGATTCCTGGTAACGGCCACCTGTGCTCCGCAAATATTCGATCCGGGGTGAACTGGCCCGGTTTCGGGACGATCGGCGAGCCGTGGCATGGTGTCGGGCCGAGGCGCATTGACGTCACGACGCGAGTGTCGCCCGCGTTGGCGTGAGCAGGTAACTGCAGAGCACAACTCATCAGAATGAGTTCGCAGGGTCCTCGAGTGCCGCGAGTTCCTCCGGCGTGGACTGGCGTCCCAGCACCGCGTTGCGGTGCGGGAAGCGACCGAATCGCTCGATGATCGAATGGTGCGCGAGCGCGTGGTGCCTCCATTCCTCGCGCCCGAGCTGTGAGAAGAGCCTCACGGAGAGTGCCTGGTCGTCGCGGTGCTCGCTGTGCTCGAACGGCAGGTACAGGAACAGGCGCTCCTCCTCCCGGAGCGACGCGTCGAGCCCATGGTTGATTGCTTTTCGAGCGATCCGGCGCGCGAGCGGGTCGGCAGCAAATGCGCGTGGCGTACCGCGGAACATGTGGCGCGAGAACTGGTCGAGCACGATGACGGTGGCGAGAGTCGGGCGCGCTCCGTCCGGGTGACCGCCGCCGGCTGCTAGTACTTGCGCGTGCAGGTCCAGAAACCGCGCACGGATCCTGGCGTCGATTTCATCGCTCTTTTTCCACCAGTCTGCCGGGGTGAGTTCCGAGAACCAGAATTCCAGAACCTCGGCGACCCAAGTGGGCTCGAGGGATGGCGCCACACGGTTCACTCGGGGAATCCGGCGAGCCGCAGCGACTCGGCAAGGCGTGTCGCATCTTCGGGATTCCTGAACGGCTCCTTCGAGATGACCTGGCGGATGGAGAACGCGGGTCGCGCGGCCAGGCACTCGGCCACATACTCCCGCGCGCGATCCGCGTGGCCGAGCCGCGCGTGGCAAGCGGCGACGTAGGCCGACGCACGCGGCGTGCGTGCCGGCATGTGATCGAACATCGCGAGCGCCTCCTCGTACCGCCCGAGCACCATGCAGGCCTGTCCCGCCTGTCGCCAGTGCCAGGGCGGGTCGAAGTAGGGGTCGATCTCCCTCGCGCGTTCCAGCCAGAGCAGCGCCTCCTCCGGCGCCCCGGCGTAGGTCAGCACGACACCCATGTCCGCACGGTTCCAGGGGTTGTTCGGGTTGACTTCGACCGACCGGCGCATGTGCTGCAGCGCGAGCTCGTAGGACCGCCGGTAGAGGCAGGCGTGCGCGTACAGCGAGTGGCAGGTGCTGTCGCCGTCATCGAGCTCGACCGCGCGCTTCGTGAGGGTACAGGCCTCATCGAGCGCCGCGTCCGAGCCGGCCGGCGCATCGCGCCAGTCGCCGATCCGCATCGTGCCGAGCAGCGCATAAGCCATCGCGTAGTCCGGGTCCAGTGCGATCGCCCGTTCGAAGAGCCGCATCGCCTCGGCCGCGCCCTCGGGATCATCCCAGGGCAGGGCATTGCCGCGCTGCACGCACTCGTAGGCTGCGAGGCTCGACGTGGGCTTGCGGCGGGCGCGCTCCGCGTCGGACATCTGCACGCGGCCGACGACCGTGCCCACGATGCGCTTCACGACCTCGTCCTGCATGTCGAAGATTTCGTCCTGCGCGCGATCGAACCTCTCGCCCCAGACCTGGCTCCCCGTCTCCCCGTCGATCAGCTGCACGCCGATCCGTATCCGATCACCGATGCGCCGCACGCTGCCCTCGACGACGTAGCGGACGTTGAGGTCGCGTGCGACCTGCGCTGGATCCACCGTACCTGTGCGGTAGCGGAACGAGGCGGAACGCGACCGGACGGCGAGCATGCGCCAGCGGGACAACTCGGTGACGATGTCGCCGGCTATTCCGTCGCTGAAATACTCCTGCTCCGGGTCGCCGCCCAGGTTGCTGAACGGCAGAACGCAGATGGCGACACGGGACCAGCCGGGTGGCGCCGTAGCGGTCGTCGCTGCAGTCGTGGATCCCGGTGCGCCGGACCTGGCAGCAGGCATCGCGGGGTCGGCGGCCCGCGAGCGGCCGAGCAGGGCGTCGGCGGCGCGAACGACCTCCTGGAATGCGGGACTTCGGGCCACATCGGCGCTCTCGTCGAGATCGATCGTGTGAATGGCGCGAAAGTCGATCGGCAGCGCGACGCTGCCGAAGCGCACGGGTACGAGGATGCCTCGATCGGCGCCGTCGCGTGCCTCGCCGCGCACCCAGCGCGACTGGACCGAGGCTTCGGTCCAGACGGCCAGTACGACGGAGGCGCGTGCCAGCTCCTGGGCGATCAGCAGGTCGAACTCCTGGCCCGGTGCGATGGCGGGATCCCACCAGACGGACCAGCCGCGCCCCTCGAGCGCCGATACCAGCGGCGCCACCCGGGCCCGGTCGGTGCGGCGAGTAGGACACGAAGACGTCTGCCATGCGGAGAGTCCCCCCTGCCGCCCGGGTCGATTGCCCGCCGCGGCCCGCATAGCTTACCGCCATCGCTGCGCTGATCGAGGCCGACAGGCATTTCCTTCTCGATGCCCAGGACCACCCGCTCGACCTGAGACGACAGCTTGGTGCTCGGAATGTTCCGTAAGCTATCTGTCGATAAGCTCACTCGGCGAGAAAGTCGCGGGAATGTGCCGAAACGCGTGTGGCCGCGGGGTCAGGCGGGGTGAAACTCCTCAATGACGACCGCATTGCCAGTCGAGGCGCGGAAGCGGTGCTGTGCGATCGCCTGGTACGCGGGCGAGGCATACCAGCGGCGCGCCTCCTCGGCCGAGGGGAATCGCATCAGGACGGTCCGCGTACAGGGCCACTGTCCTTCGATGACAACGGGGTTCTCCGAGACCGAAAGCAGTTCGCCTTGAAACTGAGCGAACACGTCCATAAACCCCGCTTCGTAGACGCGGTATTCCTCGCGATCGTGGATGCTGATCTGGGCAATGATGTAGACGGACAGGTCGAGATCCTCGCTGATCGGGCGGCTGCCACAGCGGCTCTGCAACTCACTTTACCCCGCGGGCTCGGTGGGTCAATTGGCATGAACGGCAGGAATGTGCAGGACGGGCTGTATCGCTGAGG
>CAWGLJ010000015.1:0-13272 GCA_963823415.1 uncultured Gammaproteobacteria bacterium
AGGGGGCCATTCAGTAAAGACAGCCGGCTGGTGGCGATCGACGAGAGAGAGAGAGAGCCCCGCAGCACCGGCGGCCGGCTCACTTCCGATCGATCGCACTCCTGAGCGCCGCGGCATCGCGCACGGTGACGGTGCCGCGGCCCAGGCCTACCCAGTTCTTCGCCTTCCATTCCTGCAGCTGCTCGTTCACCGATTGGCGCGAGACGCCGAGGAAGCTCGCGAGTTCTTCCTGCGAGATCTTGATCCTGCGTCCGTCGGGACCGTCCTCGCCATGCATCTCGCCCAGGGACAGCAGGCGCTTCGCCAGGCGCGCCGGCGCGTCGAGCAGCGCCGCGTCCTCGAGCAGCCCGCTGGTCCAGCGCAGCCGCTCTCCCGCGAGGCGCAGCAGCTCGAGCGCAACCTTGGGCTCACGCTCCAGCAACTCGAACAGCGGGCCGCGGCGGACCGAGACGAGCTCGGCGGCGGCGATCGCCGTCGCGGTCGCCGTGCGCGGGCCGCCGTCGAGCAGCGCGATCTCGCCGAAGGTGTCGCCGGGCTCCATGATGTTGAGGAAGATCTCGCGCCCGGCGGCTGAACCGGCACTGATCCGGATCCTGCCCGTCACCACCGCGAACAGCGCATCCCCGGGATCGCCGTGGCTGAAGACGAGCTCCCCGCGCCGATAGCCGCGCTGGGTCGCGAGCGCCGCGATGCGCTCGAAGCTTTCCGGTGCGAGGCCCCGGAACAGGGGACTGCGCTGCAGCATCATCCTGCCAGCGAGGGTCGTCATGCCGGGCTCCGCTTTTCCGCCGTATGTTGACGCGCGCATGATACGCCCCATGCACCGCCACTCCAGCAGGGCCAGGAACGTCCTCGCCGCGATCCTTGCAAGCCTCTGGCTCGCGGCCGCTGGCTTGCCGCCTGCAGCAGCTGCCGGCGACTCGCCATGGCGCGTCGAGGGCGCGCGCCGCGTGGTCGCTTTCGCGGACGTCCATGGCGCCTATGACGAACTGGTCGCGCTGCTCGGTTCCCTGGGAATCGTGGACGGCGCGCTGCGCTGGAGCGGCGCGGACACGCACCTCGTCAGCCTTGGCGACCTCGTCGACCGCGGGCCCGACTCGCGGCGCGTGCTCGACCTGCTCATGCGGCTCGAGGGCGAGGCACGCGCCGCGGGCGGCGCGGTTCACGTCCTGCTCGGCAACCACGAGGTCATGAATATTGCCGGCGACCTGCGCTACGTGAGCGCCGGGGAGTACGCGGCCTTTGCGGGCGCCGATGACGATGCCCTGCGCGAGACAGCCTGGAAGCAGCGGCTCGAGCGCGAACCTGGCGCGGAGCGGGCGGCGTTCGACGCGCGCCACCCCGCCGGCTGGTTTGCGCACCGGCAGGCTTTCTCGCCCGAGGGTCGTTACGGCGCCTGGCTGCTCTCGCGGCCATTCGTGATGGTGGTGAACGACACGGCCTTCGCGCACGGCGGGCTGCCGCCGCGGGTCGCCGAACTCGGCCTCGACGAGACGAATCGCGTGCTGCACCGGGAGCTCGCCGATTACCTGGCGGCCTGGCAGGAACTCGGCACGCGCCTGCCGGATGCGGACGCCGGCGAGTTCCAGCCGCGGCCCGAGGCACTCGCGGCGGCCGGGTTCGTGGAACAGTCCGCGGCGCTGCGCGCGCTGCAGGATGCCTCCGTCTTCACGACCGCCGGGCCGACCTGGTTCCGCGGCCAGGCACTCTGCCAGCCGTTCACCGAGTCCGCGAACCTCGAATCGGCGCTGGCGAAGCTCGGCGCCGCCCGCGTCGTGGTCGGCCACAGCGTGACGCCGACGCGGCGCGTGTCGAGCCGCTTCGACGGCCGCGTGATCCTGCTCGACACCGGGATGTTCGCCGCCGCCTACCAGGGCCGGCCCTCCGCGCTCGTGATCGAGGGCGGAAAACCCAACGCTGCCTACGCGGACCAGCCCGGCGCGTTCTTCCCTCCAGAACCCCTGCCGCGAGCCATCGGCGCGAGACCAGGCGCCCTCGACGACGACGCACTGGAGGCCTGGCTCGCCAGCGCCGAGATCGTGGGGGTCGAGGAGCTGGATGCCGGAATCACCCAGCCGCAGCGCGTCACGCTGCGGCGCGACGGCGTCGAGATGCGCGCCGTGCTCAAGAAGCTCTCGACCGATTTCGGGGCGGCCCACTCGACGCAATCGCTGAACGAGGGCGATCGCTTCGAGTTCGAGATCGCGGCGTACGAACTCGACCGGCTGCTCGGCCTCGGCATGGTGCCGGTCACCGTTCCGCGCACCGTCAATGGCCAGAAGGGCACGCTGCAGTTCTGGGTCGAGGGCGCGATCAATGCGCGCCAGATGCTCGAAGCCGGCATGAAGCCCGAGGGCTGGTGTCCCATCGAGCCGCAATACAACCTGATGAACGTATTCGACGTGCTGGTGCACAACACGGACCGGACGCAGGAGAACCTCCTGCTCACGCGCGACTGGAACGTCGTGCTGATCGACCACTCCCGCGCATTCGCGCTGCGCCAGCAGCCGCCGACCCTGCTCTATCAGCAGCCGGTCACGCTGCCTGCGGCGCTGGCCGCCCGCCTGGCGGCGCTCGACCGCGCGACGCTCGAGCGCGAGCTCGGTCCCTGGCTGCACAAACGGCAGATCGACGCACTGATCAAGCGCCGCGACCGCCTACTGCGCGAGCACGACCCCGGCGTTCCCGCCGCCAAAGCTGCCGCCAGCCGTTAGCCCGGCAGCCTCGCGCTCTCGCCGCGCGTACTCGCGGGCGATGAGCCAGGCGACCAGCAGCAGCGTCAGGCTCAGGCCGGCGATGAGCCAGATGAACTGCGCACGGACATCCTCGAAGAGCCTCAGGCCGACGAAGATCGAGCCGCTCGCGAGCAGGTCGCCGGCGCGGAAGAAGAAGGTGTCGATCGCGGTCTTTGCCTGGTACTTCGCCTCGCGGCCCATCGGCAGCAAGAGGGCGTTCCGCGTCGTGTTGAGCAGCGAATAGTCGAAGCTGCGCTGCACGACGAGGACCGACTGCAGCAGCAGGAACGCCGGGACGATCCCGACCAGCAGGTATCCCGCCGCGAACGCGAGCGGCGTCAGCATCAGCGCGCGCGCGAGGCCCGCGAACTGGATGATGCGCGAGACGAGCAGGAGCTGGACCAGGAAACTGACCAGTGTCACGGCCGAGCAGTACCTGGCCATGAAGCGCCCGATGTACCCCGCCTCGGCCCCGGGCGCCTCGCGCCCCGCGATGTCGGCGAGCCAGCTCGTCAGCACGAAGTCGCCCGCCGAGGTGATCCAGTTGAGCAGCACCACGAGCGCCGCGATTCCGACCAGGTAACGGCTGCGGGCAACGACGGCGAATCCGCCGAGCCACCGGCCGCGGCCCCCCGCACTCGGGCGCGCCGCGGCGTCGCGGCCCTGTGCCGACGCCGGAATCGCGGCACGCACCCGCGCGCCCAGGAAGATCGCAACGGTGAGCGCGGCCGCGGCGGCCAGCATGAGCCCGTGCGTCCCGATCACGTCGAACAGCACGGAGGCCGCCTGCGCCCCGGCGAATGCACCTCCCGAGATGCCGACGGCGATGAGCCCGAACAGGCGTTCGCCCGAGTTCACGTTGAAGAGGTCAGTGGCGAAGGCCCAGAACTGGGTCACCGCCATGACGCTGAACAGGCTGCCCCACACGAAGAAGACGAAGCCGAACTTCATGCCTGCCTGGCCGGCCAGGAAGAAGAGCAGCAGGTGACTGACGAAGAACGCGTTGACGAAGACATAGATGCGCCGCGGGTCGGTGCGCCGGACCCAGGCGCTGTAGGCGGGCACGATCAGGATGAGCAGCGCGGCCTGGACGGCGACGGCGTAGCTGCGGAACTCCGCGCCGCCCTCGGTCAGGATCAGCGCTTCGCGCACCGGGCGGATCAGGTAGTAGGCGAGCATCAGGGAAAATGCCTGCAGCCACAGGATTGCGACGCAGCGGCCCTCGCCGGGGCGGAGCGGCGCGAGCAACGCGAGGCAGCGTTCGAAGCAATCCTGGATCTTCCGGCTCATGGCAATCTCCCGCCGCATCGGCGCCCGGCCTGGGTCGGCCGGGCGCCGGCTGCGCGCATGGCTCAGGCCTGCGATGCGCTGGACGGGGTGCGCCGTTCGAGGGCGACGATCTGGTCGCCGGTCGCGTTCCGCTCGAACTGGAGCAGCTGCGCCGGCTCGAACGACTCCACGAGCGTTCCCACGAGCACGGTCGTGACGATGGTGGCGGCCAGGGCGGCGGCGACGGAGTGGCTGCGGTACGGGTTGGTCTTCATGGTCTCTCTCCTCGGTTTGATGTTCGATCCGGGAGTGATGTTGGACCGGGCACGCCGGCCCCTCTGTCAGGAAGGCGACACTCGCGGCGAGAAAGTCCGCGCCCGTGAAAAGCCCCATAATGTCGGCCTTTCCCGAAGCGGATGGCTGCCATGACACGCAAGACGATCCACACGCCGAAGGCGCCCAAGGCAATCGGCCCCTACTCCCAGGCCATCGCCGCCGGCGGCGCGGTTTACCTTTCCGGCCAGATCGGGCTCGATCCCGCGAGCGGCGAACTGGTCAAGGGCGGCATCGAGGCCGAGGCCCGGCGCGTATTCACGAACCTCGCCGCGGTCGCGGAAGCATCGGGAGCGAGCCTCGCCGCCGCCGTGAAGGTCACGATCTATCTCGTGGACTTCGGCCACTTCGCGGTCGTCAACGGGATCATGCAGGAGTACTTCCGCGAGCCTTATCCCGCGCGCGTGACGATTGCCGCGGCTGCGCTGCCGCGCGGCGCCGCGATCGAGGTCGACTGCATACTGGTGCCGTGACGGCACGCATTCCGTGACGATCGAACGCCGGCCGGTCACCGCGCTCAAGGGCGTCGGTCCCGCGCTCGCGAAGCGGCTCGGCAAGCTCGGCATCGAGACCGTCGCCGACCTCCTCTTCTGGCTGCCGACGCGCTACGAGGATCGCACCCACGTCGTGCCCATCGGGTCGCTGCGGCCGGGCATGCGCGCGGCCGTCGAAGGCCGCGTGGAACTCGCCGAAGTCGTGTTCCGCGGGCGGCGCTCGTTGCTGGTGCGGCTCGCCGACGGTACGGGCTTCCTCACGCTGCGCTTCTTCCACTTCAGCGGAGCCCAGCAGGAACAACTGGTGCGCGGGGCGCAGCTTGCGTGCTTCGGCGAAGTGCGTCGCGGCAAGCACGGACCGGAGATCGTCCACCCGGAGTACCGCAACGCCGACGCCCCCGACACGCAGGCCGTCAAGGGCGCGCTCACGCCGATCTACCCGGTCACCGAGGGCGTGCAGCAGGGCCGGCTGCGCAACCTGACCGCGCAGGCGCTCGCGGCCGCCGCGGACGGGGAGCTGCCCGACTTCCTGCCGCTGGAGATCCAGCGCGAACTCGGCCTGCCCGGCCTCATCGAATCGCTGCAGTACCTGCACCGCCCGCCGCCGGATGCGCGCCTGCCCGAGCTCGAGGCCGGCAGGCATCCGGCCCAGCGACGCCTCGCATTCGAGGAGCTGCTCGCGCAGCAACTCTCCCTGCGCAAGCTCAGGAACGAGATTCGTCGAGATCCGGCCTGGCCGGTCGCCGCGCGCGGCGAGCTTGCCGGGCGCCTGCTCGCGGGCACCGGATTCAGGCTCACGGCCGCGCAGCTCCGGGTCGTGGAGGAAGTGCGCCGCGACCTCGCGGTGCCGCACCCGATGCTGCGGCTCGTGCAGGGCGACGTCGGCTCCGGCAAGACCATCGTCGCCGCGCTCGCCGCCGCCGACGTCGTCGAGGCCGGCGGCCAGGTGGCGCTCATGGCCCCGACCGAGCTGCTCGCCGAGCAGCACACGCAGAACTTCACGCGCTGGCTCGCGCCGCTCGGCCTCGCACCGCTGCTCGTCACGGGGCGTCTTCCGGCGAAGCAGCGGCGCGAAGCGGAGGCTGCCCTCGCCGCCGGCAGCCATGGCATCGCGATCGGCACGCATGCGCTGTTCCAGGACGAGGTGCGCTTCGCGAAGCTCATGCTCGTGATCGTCGACGAGCAGCACCGTTTCGGCGTGCATCAGCGCATGCGGCTGCGCGAGAAGGGCGTCCAGGGCCGCTACCCGCACCAGCTGATCATGACCGCGACGCCGATCCCGCGAACGCTGGCGATGACGGCGTACGCCGACCTCGACGTTTCCGTGATCGACGAGCTGCCGCCGGGCCGGACGCCGGTGACGACGGTCGCGATGCCGGACTCGCGCCGCGACGAGGTCGTCCAGCGCATCCAGGGCGCCTGCCTCGCGGGCCGGCAGGCGTACTGGGTCTGCCCGCTGATCGAGGGATCCGAGGTCCTCGAGGCGCAGGCCGCCGAGGACACCGCCGCCGCACTCGCGGCGGCATTGCCGGACGTCGCGGTCGGCATCGTGCACGGGCGCATGCCGCCCGCCGCGCGCGAGAAGACCATGGCGAAGTTCAAGGCGGGCGCGATCGGGCTGCTGGTCGCGACCACCGTGATCGAGGTCGGCGTGGACGTGCCCAATGCCAGCCTCATGGTGATCGAGAACGCCGAACGCATGGGGCTCGCGCAGCTGCACCAGCTGCGCGGCCGCGTCGGCCGCGGCAGCGAGGCCAGCAGTTGCGTGCTGCTCTGGCATGCGCCGCTCTCCCCGCTCGCGAAGGAGCGGCTCGCGGTGCTGCGCGGCACCAACGACGGGTTCGAGGTGGCGCGGCGCGACCTGGAGCTGCGCGGCCCGGGCGAGTTCCTCGGCACGCGCCAGACCGGGCTCATGCAGCTCAAGGTCGCCGACCTCATGCGCGACGCCGACCTGCTGCCGAGGGTGCAGGCCGCGGCGGACGTGATGATGCGCGCGCATGCGGATAACATGGCGCCACTCGAGCGCCGCTGGATCGGCGCCGCGACGCGCTACGGAAAGGTATGAACGGACAGCCCGCCGCAAGGAACGGGGCGCAACCCGCGCTCCGCTGGATCGACCGGCTCGACGACTGGCTGCCGGCCGCGCCGGCCGCAGCCGCGGCGTGGCTGCGCGAGCCGGGCCTGCTGACCGAGCGGCTGCGCGCCTGCTGTGCGGGCGAGACCGGCCTCACCGTCGTTTCGGAAGCGGAGGCGCCGCTCGCGGCCGAGGACGCCGCGCTCCTGCGCGCCCCGGGCGGCTCCGCCTTCGTGCGCGAGATCGAACTCACCTGCAACGGCAGGCCCTGGGTCTTCGCACAGACGTTGATCCCGCTCGCGACGCTCGCGCGCCAGCGCTGGCTCGCCTCCCTCGGGCGTGCGGCACTGGGTGAGCGCCTCGCGTCCGTGCCTGGCCTCGAACGCGGGCCGCTCGAGTTCACGCGGCTCGTCGCCGGCGATCGCCTGCATCGCCGTGCGCTGCGCGAGCGAAAGGACCCGCCTGCCGCGCTCTGGGCGCGCCGTTCGTGGTTCGCGATCGAGGGCGACCGCCTCCTGGTGCAGGAAATCTTCCTGCCGGAATCGCACGCGTGAGCGACGATCCCGACATCGCGCGCAAGCGCGATCCGACCTACAAGCCGGAGTACGAGCCCCATGCGATGCGCGACGCGCTGCGTGCGCTCGGCCGGACGATCCGCGAATACGCGCGCCTCATGCGCCTGCACAAGCCGATCGGCATCTGGCTGCTCCTCTGGCCGGCGCTGTGGGGACTGTGGATCGCGGGCGGCGGCCGTCCCGATGCGCGCGTCCTGCTGATCTTCGTCGCCGGCGTCGTGGTGATGCGCTCGGCGGGCTGCGTCATCAACGACTACGCCGACCGCGACCTCGACCCGGAAGTCGCACGGACCCGGGACCGCCCGCTGGCGGCGCGGCGCGTCGCTCCCGTGGAAGCGCTGTTCCTGTTCGTCGCGCTCGGCCTGGTCGCGGTCTGGCTCGCCCTGCAGCTCGATCCCTATGCGCAGCTCTTCGCGGTGGCCGGCGCCGTGCTCGCGGTGACTTACCCGTGGCTCAAGCGCGTCGTGCACGTCCCGCAGTTCTACCTGGGCGTCGCCTTCGGCTGGTCGATCCCGATGGCGTTCGCCGCGCTGACGGGCGAGGTGCCGAAGATCGCCTGGCTGCTGCTCACCGCCGTCGTGCTCTGGGCCGCGGTCTACGACACGATGTACGCGATGGTGGACCGCGAGGACGACCTGCGCGTCGGGGTGAAATCGACCGCGATCCTGTTCGGCGAGGCCGACCGGCTCATCATCGCGGTCATGATGGCGATGATGCTGTTCGCGCTGTACCTCGCCGGCGTGGAGGCGGAACTGGGCACCTGGTACCGCGGCGGCCTGGTCGCGGCCGCGATGCTGTTCACGCACGAGCTCTGGCTCATCCGCCGCCGCGAACCCGAGGCCTGCTTCCGGGCCTTCAACAACAACCACTATGTCGGCATGGTCGTGTTCATCGGGCTCGCGCTCGACTATCTCTATCGCGGCACGTAACCCGCCGCGCCCGCCGCGCCCGCCGCGCGCGCGACCGCCCAGACCTCCACCCGCCGGCAGCCGGCACGCTTGAGCTCGCGGGCGAGCGCATCCGCGGTCGAGCCGGTGGTCAGCACGTCGTCCACGATCGCAACCGCCGGCGGCATCGGCACGTCACGCACGGCGAATGCGCCGCTGACATTGACGCGACGGACGATCGCGGGCAGCGCCGCCTGCTCCTCGGTCGCGCGCACGCGCGTCGCGAGGCCGCCGGCGACCGGCAGGGACAGGATCTGCCCCGCGAAGCGCGCGATCTCGCCCGCCTGGTTGTAGCCGCGCCGTGCCTCCCGCGAGGGGTGCAGCGGCACCGGCACCAGGGCATCGATGGCGGGCGGACCGCGTTCGGCGATGCGCCTCGCGAGGAGAGTCCCGAGGATCCGCGCGACCGCGACCTGCCCGCCGTACTTGAGGCGATGGATCAGCTCGACGAGCGGGAACTCGTAGCGGTACGGCGCGAAGGCGGCATCGAAGGCCGGCCGGCGCGCGAGACACGCGCTGCAGGCGATCGTCGGGCCTGCGACCGGCGCCGCGCAGATCGCGCAGCCGCGCAGGGTGCGCGGCAGGTCCTGCTCGCAGCCCGGGCAGAGATCCAGCGCTGGCGCCTGCCCGGGTTCCAGGCAAAGCAGGCAGGTCACCGGAAAAAGCCTGTGAATCAAAGACCTGGACGCGCCGTAAACCTGCCTGAGCAGGTTCGGTTGACAGTCCCGGAGGGCATTTGAATACTGCGCCACGGCGTCAACATGCGCTGCCCGCGCAGCGCGCATGCGGCGGTTATCCGGCCGGAACGGGGAGCAATGCAATGGACGGCAACGGCGCGAGCGGCGATGTGAGAAGCAGCTGGACGCTCGATGAAGTGCGCGCACTGCACGCGCTGCCCTTCAGCGACCTCCTGTTCCGCGCGCAAGGCGTGCATCGCCGGCACTTCGACCCGAACGCCGTGCAGGTCTCGACCCTGCTCTCGATCAAGACCGGCGCCTGCCCCGAGGACTGCGCTTACTGCCCGCAGAGCATCCGCTACGACACGGGCGTCGGGCGCGAAGCGCTCATGGACGCAGCCGATGTCGTCGCGCAGGCACGCGCGGCGCAGTCGGCGGGCGCCACCCGCTTCTGCATGGGCGCGGCCTGGCGCAGCCCGAAGGACCGCGACCTCGAGAAGGTCGCGGCGATGGTCGAAGGCGTGGCCGCACTCGGGCTCGAGACCTGCGCGACGCTCGGCATGCTGACGACGCCGCAGGCGCGCCGGCTGAAAGAGGCCGGGCTCGACTACTACAACCACAACCTCGACACGTCGGAGGCCTTCTACGGCGAGGTGATCACGACCCGCACTTACCAGGATCGACTGGACACACTGGCGGCTGTTCGCGCGGCCGGCATCCACGTGTGCTGCGGCGGCATCCTCGGCATGGGAGAGACGGGCGAGGATCGCGTCGCCTTCCTGCACACGCTCGCGACGCTCGACCCGCACCCGGAGAGCGTGCCGATCAACAACCTCGTGCAGGTCGAGGGTACGCCGCTCGCCGGCGCGAAAGCGCTCGATCCGATCGAGTTCGTGCGCATCGTCGCACTCGCGCGCATCCTGATGCCGCGCTCGCACGTGCGGCTCTCCGCGGGCCGCACCGACATGAGCGACGAGATGCAGGCGCTGTGCTTCCTCGCGGGGGCCAACTCCATCTTCTACGGCGAGAAGCTCCTGACCACCGGCAATCCCGACACGGAGAGCGACCGCGCCCTGCTGTCTCGCCTCGGGATGCGCCCCGAGCCCGCGCCCGCCGGGCACGGCTGATTCGATGGCCGCCCAGCCCGTCGCCTTCGAGGCCGCGCTCGCGGACCTCGAGTCGCAGGGCCTGCGCCGCAGGCGGCGCAACGTCCGGCGACTCGCGCATGACACGGCCGAGATCGAGCTCGACGGCAGGCGCTGCATCGACTTCTGCAGCAATGACTACCTGGGCCTCGCCGCGCATCCGCGCGTCACGGAAGCCTTCATTGCGGCGGCGCGCGAGCACGGCGTCGGCGCGCGCGCCTCGCACCTGATCAGCGGCCACCAGGACGGGCACGATGCGCTCGAGGAGGCGCTCGCCGCATTCACGGGCCGCGAGCGGGCGCTGCTCTTCTCCACCGGCTACATGGCCAACCTCGGGCTCGCGACCGCGCTCGTGAACAAGGGCGGCCTGGTCGTCGGCGACCACCTGAACCATGCCTCGCTGATCGACGCGGGGCGCATCGCGCGCGCCGAGCTCGCCTGGTATCCGCACGGCGACGTCGCCGGTCTCGAGGGCAAGCTTGCAGGCGGCACACCGGGACCCGCGCTGGTGCTCACCGACGGCGTGTTCAGCATGGACGGCGACCTCGCGCCGCTGCCCGCGCTGGCCGACGCCTGCCGGCGTCACGGCGCGCTGCTCGCCGTGGACGATGCGCATGGGCTCGGCGTGCTCGGCGCGAATGGCGGCGGCTCGCTCGAGCATTTCGGGCTCTCCACGCGCGAGGTGCCGGCGCTCGTCGGCACGCTCGGCAAGGCCTTCGGCAGCTTCGGGGCGTTCGTCGCCGGCGATGCCGCCCTCATCGAGACGCTCGTCCAGCGCGCACGCACCTACATCTATACGACCGCGCTGCCGGTCGCGGTTGCCGCAGCCACGCTCGCGGCGCTCGAAGTGTCATTGGCGGAGTCCTGGCGCCGCGAGCGCGTCCTTGCGCTGACCCGCCGCTTCCGGTCGCTCGCCGCTGCGGCGGGCCTCGCGCTCGGGGATTCCACGACACCGATCCAGCCGGTGTTGCTCGGCGATGCGTTTGCTGCCGTCGAGGCGAGCCGCCGGCTCCTCGAACGCGGCTTCTTCGTCGCTGCGATCCGGCCGCCGACGGTGCCCGCGGGCAGCTCGCGCCTGCGCGTCGCACTGTCCGCGGCGCACCGCGATCACGAGGTGGAGGGGCTCGTGAACTGTCTCGCAGACACGTTGGCGCCGAGATGAGCGGCACCCGGCGACCGCCCGATTCGACGCCGCCGTTTCTCGACCGCGCCGCAATCCGGCGCTATGCGCGCCGGGCGAGCGCTCGCTACGACGAGTCCGCGGTCCTGGCAGCGCGACTGCGCGACGAGCTCGCGAGGCGCCTCGAATGGATTTCCTTCGTGCCGGAAGTCGTGCTGGACCTCGGCTGCGGCACGGGCCACGGCGCCGCCACGCTCGCGGCGCGCTGGCCGCGCGCCCGCGTGATCGGTCTCGACGCCTCGCCCGCCATGCTCGAACAGGCCGGACATCGCGAAGGCGCGGCACGCATCGACTGGCTGCTCGCCGATGCGGAGGCGGTCCCGCTGCCTGACGCCAGCGTCGACGTGGTGTTCAGCAACCTGCTGCTGCCCTGGTGCGAGGATCTCGATGCGGTATTCGACGAAGTGGCGCGCATCCTGAAGCCCCGGGGCCTTTTCACGTTCACGACTTTCGGGCCGGATACGTATGCCGAGCTGCGTGCGGCCTGGCGCAGTGCCGACTCCGCGCCGCGTGTGCACCCTTTCACGGACATGCACGACCTCGGCGACGGCCTCGTGCGTGCGCGCCTCGCCGAACCCGTTCTCGACGTCGCGCTATACGCTCACCTATGCGACCGTCGAAGCGCTGATGCGCGATCTCAGGTCGACCGGCGCGCAGAACGCGGCGCACGGTCGCCCGCGCGCCTTCACCGGACGTGGCCGCCTGCAGGTGATGTCTGAAGCCTACGAGGACTTTCGAACCGGGGGCGTGTTGCCGGCGACCCAGGAGGTCGTCTTCGGTCAGGCATGGGGCGCGCTTCCGCGCTCCCTGCAGGACGGCGAGTTCGCGGTCCCGGTCAGCGAGATCAGCCGTCACAGCCCCGCGCCGCGACGGCTGACCGTCATCGACTTAGTGGTCGCAGAGCAGCCGCATGCGGCGCTCGGCGCGGTCGAAGTCTTCGTCGGTTGCCGCGTCGATGAGCTGCTGCTTGGCGGTGATGCAGGCGTCTGACTCGGCCCGCGCCGACTCAGGCACGGTGCCGCCGCGCGTGTCGCAACGCTCTTGGCCGCCATGCGCAGGTTGTTGAACGAACCGCGCTCCACCGCGACGCAGTCGCCGACGCGCCTTCCCGCCGCGTCGGTGACCATGCGGATGGTGTACGTCCCGTCGATCAGCACCGTGTATTCGAATGCCGTGCTGCGCGACATCGCACCCGCCGCACGGCTGCCGACGGCTGCGCCGCCGAGGCCGCGCAACGCGCGGTTGCTGCTCGAACGACCGGATCCGCCAGAGGCGACGCCCAGCGCACCGCCCACGAGCGTGCCCGCGGCACGCGCACCCGGGTCCTCCACTTGAACTTGCTGCACGTTCGTGATGCGACCAAAGGTAACCGAACTCTGTGCGTAGGCCTGGATGGCCACCAGCATGCCGATGGCGAGCGCGGCCAGGGCCGGCTTGTTCACTCGAAGTTTCATGGCCGCGACCTCCATGTTTCCACGGGGTAATTTATCATGAACGCATTTGCAGCAACCGTTTGGGTCTGACTTTGTGGCCAGTCGTGGGGCGACCATGAGCAAGGATTCCCATTAAACGGGACTGGTGCTGATCGCCGCCGCCGCCGCCGCTGCGCCCGTCGCGCCTGGCGCGAGACCCCCGGCGCCGAGTGCCTCGACTTCATCGTCGACGAGCAGCGGCTGGACTGCTTCGACCAGGCCATCCGCAAGGCGGTGAACCGGACGGCCGCCGCGAGCAAGCACGAGGCCGTGCCACCGGTCGCGGCCACGACAATTGCGCCGCAGCCGCAGTCGCTGCTCGACCATGCCTGGGTCGTCGACCCGGAGTCCCGCAAGACGCTCGTCCGCCT